>NZ_MINN01000086.1 GCF_001877785.1 Rossellomorea aquimaris
TCGTATTATAAGGTTGACCAGAATTCTAGATATTTCTGGTTGACCTTTTTTTATATGGTCTTATTATAACAGTAGCCAGGGTAGAACGTCCCTGCCCATGGGACTTAGATCCCGTCAGTTAAACCGTTCACCCCCTACTCGTAGAAACATGTTTGAGGCTGGTTGGGACAAAGATCTCGTATAACAAGCGAAGCTATGATACTACTAGGAGGAAATAGGGGCTACTGGCAAGTTGAATTTGAGGAGGAGATTGAGAATGAATCCAGTCATAGGTCTGGATGTTTCAAAAGGAGAAAGTGAGGTTCAGGCCTTTTTAGATAAGGGCAAACCTTACGGTAAAAGTTTTAGTATTAAGCATGATCTTAATGGTCTAGGAAAGTTACTTGAGTTTTTGGAAGGTGTCAAAGACAAAACCGGTATCCAACCTTCGGTTATTTTAGAATCTACAGGACATTATCACGCACCAGTGGTTCAGTATCTGGAGCAGCATAACTATTTATTAATCATCGTAAATCCGTTGATTTCTCACAGAGCTAAAAGCTCTAGTTTACGAAAAGTTAAAACGGATGCCATCGATGCCTATCGTCTCTGTGAGCTTTACTACAAAGAGGATTTAGAACCCTATGAAAGACGCGGCATTCAGCTCTTGAACCTGCGTAATCTCACACGACAGCATGAAAATATTACTGGGATATATGTTCAAACTAAGCTTCAATTCCAAGCAGTGCTGGATCAAATCTTTCCTGAGTATAAAGGGGTTTTTGGTGATTTACATTCCGTTGTGTCTTTGCTTGTTTTAAAGGAATTTCCCGCATCAGAAGATATTCTGGCTGTTGGTGAAGATATGTTGGCCGATAAAATCAAGGAATTCTGTAAGAGTCGCTCTAAGAGATGGGCAGAAGAAAAAGCTCGAGATCTTAAGCAAGCTGCAGCGCGGAATCCATTTAAAAAGACGCTTTATCAGAGTCATTTACTGAGTCTAAGTATGTATATTGATATGCTTCTTCAATACAAAGAGCATCTATCCAAGATGGAGTCAGAGATAGACGCTCTCGCAAAAGAAGTTGAAGAATATAAGATTATCCAATCTATCCCTGGTATCGGAGAAAAAATCGCGGCAACGATCATTTCTGAAATTGGTGAGATAGACCGGTTTAATCACCCTAAAAAGCTTGTAGCGTTCGCTGGGGTTGATCCTGAAGTGTTTGAATCAGGTAAGTTTAAAGCTACTCTCGTTCGAATTACAAAACGTGGTTCAAGCAGATTAAGGCACGCCTTATATATGGCTGTTCGCTCTGGTATTCGTGACTGTCGCAAGAAAAAAACAACAGATGAAATCATCCCTAGAAACAAGAGATTGAGAGCTTTTTATGATAAGAAGCGTGAGGAAGGAAAACTTTATAAAGTCGCCGTCATTGCTTGTGTAAATAAGCTCTTACATTGGATCTATGCCATATTAAAAAACAGAACCACTTTCCAAGATATAGCCTAATTAAGATTTCCAGCTAAATAAGACAAAACCTTCCAAACAAGGGTAAGTGGAAGGTTATTTGGCATGCATATTTTCAGTATAACATGAGTTATTTTAAGTTTTTATTGAAAAATGTTGACAAACTATTAGCTGGTTT
>NZ_MINN01000088.1 GCF_001877785.1 Rossellomorea aquimaris
ATTGATTAAGTCCATATAATTGTGTAAAAAGAAAAAGAGTCATTTTATTCCTTCTTGGCAACACTGTTTTCAACGACGATAAACAATGAAGAGAGGGAATAAAGATGACTCACTTACAGTTTAACCTAAATTTTGACTATTTAAAAGAAACAGTGATCACTTCTAATTTGGAGACCGTAGTTAAGTCGGCCATCGTACTTGTGTTAAATGACTACATGGAAAAAGAAAGAGATGATTTCCTGCATACGACGGCTTATGAGCGCTCTTCGGAGCGAGTAGATTATCGAAACGGCTATTATGAACGAGATTTCACCATGAGTATTGGTAAGTTAACCTTAAAGGTCCCACGAACCCGAAATGGAGAATTTTCTCCGTCTGTTTTTGAAAAATACTCAAGGTGTGACCAAGCCTTTGTTCTATCGATGATAGAAATGGTGATTAATGGAGTGTCTACTCGTAAGGTAACGCACATCGTTGAACAACTTTGCGGAGAAAATGTCTCTAAGTCTTTTGTATCTTCTCTGACTCAAAAGTTAGATCCTATCGTCAATGATTGGGCCAGGAGGCCCTTGAATGGGACTTATTTTCCTTTTGTGTTTGTAGACGCTATGTATATAAAAGTGCGGGAGCACAATAAGGTTGTCTCTAAAGCAGTTTATATCGCTACAGCACTAACCGAAGACAATAGACGGGAGATCCTGGGTTTGATGGTGGATCATGTAGAAAACTACGATAGCTGGTGTCGGTTCTTCCAACAACTCAAATCGAGGGGACTTCAATCACCTAAGCTCGTCATTTCAGATGCCCATCAGGGGCTTCAAAAAGCCATTATGAGGGAATTTATCGGGACTAGTTGGCAAAGGTGTAATGTTCATTTTAAGCGAAATGTATATGACAAGCTCCCCAAAAAAGATTCAGTTGAAATAAGGACGATGATTAAACGAATATTTGAGGCAGTCACTATAGAAGACATGAGAAACTTCAAGGAAGAATTAATGGACAAATTTAGTGATCAACCTAGATTTGAAAAAGCTTTAAAGGTACTAGATGAAGGGTTCGAAGATACCATTCAATATATGGAACACCCTGAATCAATTCGTCCTCACATTAGAAGTACGAATAGTTTGGAACGTTTGAACCAAGAAGTACGCAGAAGAGAAAGGGTAATTCGGATTTTCCCAAATACTCAGTCTGCTTTTCGCTTGGTGGGAGCAGTGTTACTTCACTATCAACAAACGATTTATTCCAAAAGAAAGTTCAGTATCAAATAACGTTTTTGAGAAACTTCCATCATGAATTTTTCCATAGCCGGTTGGGTCTGTCAAAGTGAAAAGCCTTTGACAGACCCAACCGGCTATGGGATCAGAACCTCATGGAAGTTTCGACAAAAAAATGTGGGGGCTAGTACTGATAATCCAAAATAGTTGAAAACAGCTGTAAGGAATTTTACACAATAATACGGACTTGACT
>NZ_MINN01000089.1 GCF_001877785.1 Rossellomorea aquimaris
CTTCTGTCTTTTGCTGTTGGGAGAGTTCATAAAATTGAGCCGTGTTCATCCCGACTGTAAGAATTCTCCGAGCACGATTTTGTGTACAGGAGTCGTGTAACGGACAGGCCTTGCACTGTTTTAACTCAAAGTAATATTTATATCCTTCCCTGATTCCATCCTTACGGTTGGATTTATAATATTTCTTCTCCACGGTTGTATTCCCTTGGCTGCACTGCCATTCATCTGAGTCCTTGTTATATGAATACTCACTTTCGTCCAATCGATACACGGTGGCACTTACCGGGATGTACGCCTTCGCTTTTACTTCCTCGATTTGATCTAATATGGATTTACGAAAGTAAGCCTTATCTCCATAAACCTCTTGGAGTTTTACTCCACTTTTCTTTGTCTCTTCAAATAAATCCTTGGCATAACTTCCATCAATATAAGCACCGTCACCAGTCCGCACAGAAGTTATAATCCGTTCATCGGTCGTCATGACAAACTCTGTTTTATACCCGTAGAAATCTTGAGTTTTACTTTTACGCCCGACTCGGGCTTCCCCATCAACCAAAGAGCGAACGCCCTTTTGATTCATGAACTTTGGATCTGCTAGAATATTTCTGGCATTTTGAATAATAGCCGCAGTGTGAACTTCCTTCGTAGATACTTTAGGTTCCACCTTGTCCAACACCGTCTCTAAGTAACCTTTCATCACGGCTTTCGCTTCTTTGTGATCAGAGATTTCTTTGTAATCTGGTGCTTCCGGCAGACCTTCTAGGTCTGTTCCAGATTCTTGTTCATATGTATGGACAATGGCTTTACCCAAGTGTTTCATAATCCGTTCGGGTGTCTTCTTTATGGTATTTGCCTCAATATGCGTGGCATCTATGCTTACACTATTGCCTTTAATAATCCCTTTATCTACACACTGCCGGACGATTTCTATGATGATTTCGTCAAGAGTAGACTCTCCTAACCGCTGCGTTCTGAACTTTGAAAGAAGACTCTTTTCAGGGAGCTGATCCTCAGGATTGAGACCTAGGAAATATAAATAAGCAAGATTCAGACTGGCCTCTCCCATGATGATGTCATCAGATAAATTATAGATATACTGTAAGAACAGGATTTTACACATCATTTCCGGCTCTTTTGCTGGTCTGCCAAAGTTTTTACAATAAGAGCTCTCTAGTAGACTATTAATAAAACTGAAATCTACCGCTTTCAAAACTTTTCTAAGTATATGTTTTTCAGGGATTTTATTGTATAATTCAGAATGAAAGCTATATTGTTTTGGCTCAGGTCGAAGCATAGAAAAGCCCCCTAGTATGGTTTGTGTTTGGTCGCACTAATTATACCATTAGGGGGCTTTTTGATTTTGAAAAACCGAAGGTTCTTAAAAATAATTCACATGACAGTTAAAAATCAGACTTTTTCATCGGTCTCGAACCGTCCCC
>NZ_MINN01000090.1 GCF_001877785.1 Rossellomorea aquimaris
TAAAGTTAGTCTAAAAAGTGGACACACAAAGATGATAATAGGGCATAACTATAACTATTATTAATAAGGACGTGTATCCATGGGAAAGTACTATACAAACGAATATAAAGAATACGTAGCTAAAATGGTTGCTGAAGAAGGTAGAAAAGGGACTGAAGTGGCTTATGAGTTAGAGATTCCTTATGCTACCATGATGCGCTGGGTCAAACTTTACAATGAGAAAAAGGCTGCTGAACAATCCGGTGAGCACATCACTCCTTCCGAATTGGAAAAGTTGAAAAAAGCACACGACAAGGAACTCAGGGCCCTGAAAGAGGAAAACGAAATCCTAAAAAAAGCGATGCACATCTTTACGCAAAAGCCAGAGTGAAGTATGAGTTCATTGAAGCTCACACAGACGAACATTCTGTTGTGAAGATGTGCAAAGTCCTTGGAGTATCTAAAAGTGGATTTTATAAGTGGAAAGGAAAGCATCTCCAAGGTGAGACCGAAAGGGAGAAGAAAAAGGCTGAAATCAAGCAAATGATTTGTAAATCATATCACGAAAACTACGGTACGTATGGGAGCCCGAGGATCCATGATGATCTTATTGAGTGGGGGTATCATGTATCTCAGAAAACAGTAGGCCGTTATATGAAAGAGATGGGTCTTAAAGCCATCCCAGAAGAGAAATACGTGGTGACAACCGATTCAGATCATGATATGACAATCTATCCTAACTTGGTAAATAGACAGTTTAATGTTGAAACTCCCAACACTGTGTGGGTGGCTGATATTACGTACATTTGGACGATAGAAGGATGGTTGTATCTCGCCTCTATCATGGACCTATTTTCAAGAAAAATTGTGGGGTGGAACCTGGGTTCCACAATGAGAAAAGAACTTATTATGGAAGCACTGAAAAGGGCTATGACTTTAAGGCAGCCGGGTGATGGTCTTATTCATCATTCAGATCGTGGTGCTCAATATTGTTCAAAGGATTACATTGACGAACTAAATGAAGCAAATGTTCAAATCAGCATGAGTAAAAAAGGAGATCCCTACGACAACGCGTGTATTGAATCATTTCATGCGACAATCAAAAAAGAACTTATCTATCGTTCTAGATTTAAAACAAGGGATGAAGCGACAAAAGTCATTAACCACTATATTTCAAACCGGTACAACGAGAGAAGAAAACATTCAAAGCTGGGGTATCTTTCCCCAAACAATTTTGAGAGAAATTATCAGCGTTCAAACCTGGACTCAATCTCATAAATTCATCTTAGGCGTTAGAGGCAATCAATCTTGGTTTTAGATTGATTGTTTCTAA
>NZ_MINN01000091.1 GCF_001877785.1 Rossellomorea aquimaris
TTTATTAGTTACAAGTACTTAGTATGTACGAATTCTCTATCTTGTCTGTACTTGGCTGTAGTTACCCTGTCTCATTATTGCTATCAGCGTTCTTCGTCTGCCATCTCCCGCTCTGCCTAGTGGTGTTTGTCCTTCTTTTTTGTTTTGTTAGGTGTGGTAGGTAGGAGATTTTTTTTTTTTTTTCATCGCGGGCAATAGCGTGTTAGAAGACAGTTTGTCGTTTAACACCTATCTCGGTGCGCCGCTAGCGTATTTGCCTGCGGTGTTGGTCATGATCGGGCTGGCCCTGGCATTTGTCGGCTTCTGGCCTAATTTTGCGAGTTTCCTCTGGCTCTACTTGGGCGTATCATTTTTCGTCGTCTATCTGGGCGAATTGCTGCAGTTACCAGATTGGGTGGAAAAGTTGACACCGTACGGCTACATTCCAGCGATCCCGTTGGACGAAGTCAATTATGGCGTGTTCGCGTTAATGGTCGCAATCGCTGCAGCCCTGGCGCTAGCAGGTACCTACGGATTTCGCCGGCGCGATTTGAAAAATTGACAGCCAGCTAACTAGCGGCATATATAGAAGGAGAAACTAAAAAATCCCCGGCGCTTTAACGCGCGGGGATTTTTATGTTCATAAAAGCAGCCAAGCAGCAAGCGGGCTGAGCAATGCGCCAAGAACAGCGGCCAAAGTCATCGCGACAGAACTCATCGAGGCATCTTCCGGGCCATATTCGAATGCTTTGGCTGTGCCCAGGCCATGGGCTGATGCGCCGAGTCCGATGCCGCGCCCGATTGGGGAGTCGATATGCAGGGCATGCAACATATACGGGCCGAGCAGGATGCCCGTGAAACCAGCAACCATGACAAACACGGAAGCAAGCGATGGAATACAGCCAATTGTTGAGGCAATTTGCATCGAGACCGGCGTGGTCAATGATTTCGGCAAGACCGTCAAAATCAATTCATCTTCAAAACCGAGCACAA
>NZ_MINN01000092.1 GCF_001877785.1 Rossellomorea aquimaris
CGTTCAAATTGGTCACGGTCTGCTGGCTCGAAGCAGTTACTTCATTCATCTGCAGATAGCGCTCCAAAATATCATTGTATTGATCCTGCATTTTCTGGTTATAAAACGTCAATGCTAGCCAAATCGCGAACATCATGACAATGACGATTCCCGCGAGCATCCAAATCTTTTTTTGGATCGTGTTCACGGCAATTCATCCTTTCCTTCCACTATGCGGATATCGGTCACATATCCTGCAGAATCGAGAGGGACAACTTCATTGCGAAGCCACTTCATCATCATCTCGACGCTTTTCGCCCCCATCTCTTTCGGCGATTGTTCGATGATCGCATCCAGCTTCCCCTCTGTTAGCAGCTCAGAAGCATCCGAACCGTCATCGAACGAATACAGAAAAAATGGTTCGAGTTCGGTGCGGCTGCTGATTTCCTGCATGACTACACGGGCTTGACGGATATCGAGCAAGATGAATGCATCGACATTCGGATGCTGGTTCAGTGCGCTTTGCGCAGCAGCTGCTGCTTCCTCGTCAGATGATCCACTTTCTATATAAATGGACCGGATCTCAGGATATTGTTTGAGACTTTCCTCCATTCCGTTCAAGCGGAGGCGCTCACTATATTCGAGATTGCCATCACCCAGCAGGACGATTTCTCCTGAGTCGCCCATATCATCCAACAATTGTTCCATCAGCAATTCACCGGCAGCATAGTGGTAAAAAAAAAAAAAAACACTATACACACCTTCGAGCCCAAATTCCGAACCCCTATCTTCTCCCCGTCTCCTATCCTCCTACACAACACCTCACTCCTCCTCCCTCCTCTACATTCACCCACCCAAGTAGACCACTTATAGTAACTTTCACCATTAAACCAGACATAGCACACAATGTCATCAAAACGAACTGAGATTTCATCATCCACATATCAAACACAACGCCAACACA
>NZ_MINN01000093.1 GCF_001877785.1 Rossellomorea aquimaris
GGATCACTTTGGCTGCTTGCCGGGGATCGTTCATCGACTTCATATCGACGACTTTCCCGGAATAATTCCCCGCATATTCGAACCACGGCGTATCTGTTGCCCATGGGAGCACCGAACAAACATGGATATCATGGTAGCCTTCGAGTTTCATTTCTTCATTGAGCGCTGAACTGAAACCGAGAACGGCATGCTTGCTGGCGCTGTAGCCGGTAAAATAGGGAAAAGAGACATCACTCGCTACCGAGCCAATATTGATCAAGGTGCCGCTGCCGATTTCTTTAAAATGGCGAAGCGCAAAATGACTGCCGTTTACTGTTCCTTTGACGTTCACTTCCACCATGCGCGTGAGATCTTCAAGCGGAATAGATGTGAACGGGCCAATCACTCCCACACCTGCGTTGTTAATCCATACATCGATTTTCTCAAAACTGGTTAAGGCTTCCTCAAACAACCAAGCGACATCCGCTTCACGACTGACATCCATCGTTACGGCAATGGCATTTGGCCCGAGTTCACAAGCAAGCGCTTCGATCAAGCCGGTGCTGCGTGCTGCCAGGACCAAATTGGCCCCGTCCATGGCCAATTGCCTTGCCACTTCCTTGAAAAAAAAAATAATGTCACTTAAGATGCTGAGTCTTTTCGTCATATCCTATCCCACTATCACCACTACAACCTCATATTCCATCCTGATTTTTCCCCACATAACGCCTTAAGTAGCTCATAAACCACCTCACGACCCATCACGAAACAGCGCTTAACGGGGCTCAATATTGCAGTTTAACGCGACACCATCAGTTCGGTTGTGTGAAGGCTCGCAACAACACGTCTCATTCACTCAT
>NZ_MINN01000094.1 GCF_001877785.1 Rossellomorea aquimaris
ATATTGAAGAGGCAACGAAACAAAACGAGACGTTCCGGACCGCGCTTTGGACCGGTAAAAACTTGCAGGTTACGTTGATGAGCATCGCAGCAGGCGATGACATCGGACTGGAAGTCCATGAACACGGCGACCAATTCCTTCGCATCGAAGAAGGGCAAGGACTCGTGCAGATGGGCGATAGCGAAGACAATCTAAGTTTTGAAGAAAAAGCAGAAGACGATTACGCCATCCTCATCCCCGCAGGCAAATGGCATAATGTCACCAACACAGGCGATAAGCCGTTAAAGATCTATTCCATCTACGCGCCGCCAGAACATCCGCACAGCACCGTGCATGAAACAAAAGCGGAAGCGGACGCAGCAGAAGAGGAAGAATAAGCGAACATAAAGAACGGCCGACATGATTTGTCGGCCGTTCTTTTACGTTTTTTTATCGTGTATCAATTTAATGCACTGAAGCGGACTGGCGCTCTTTTTTTCCGTGGAGGAAATAATATGGCACAATCAACGCAAATACAGCAATGCCTAGTAAGCCGTAAAGCGCACTGTAGCCGGTAAAGGGAATGATAAAGCCGAGAATATACGGTCCCATGAAAAAAAAAAACAAAAATCCATCTCCGACTCCAGTAACCCGACATCAATCTCGTGTGCCGTCATCTCGCCCAAAACACAATCACACTTCAAATCAATAAGTAATACGTTCACATCACAAGACCACTGAACACACATAATAGACCATGTAATACAAACAAGCACTACGCTAGATACATATAAAGAACGAACACAACTATCAAGACAGAAGACCAAAAGAAAAA
>NZ_MINN01000095.1 GCF_001877785.1 Rossellomorea aquimaris
CCGCACACGATCCGCGCCAAGGAATTGCTGGAATTGCATCTTGAGGCCTGGAAGTGTGGCTTGAAGACGAGCTATTATGTGCGCAGCACGTCGCAAGAAGAAATCGAAGCATGCGAGGCATGTGAAAGCTACGGAAAGGATGAGAAGTATGGAAACTTTAACGAAACAGCCATTGATGGACCCAGAGGCACCGAATCGTTCAACCGCCATTGTTGGCGGGGCGAGCTCCGGTTTGCTCAATTGGAATGATATTGCCCATCCGCATATGTATGACTTGTACCAAGCGCTACTCGCGAACTTCTGGAAAGCGCAGGAAATCAATATGCAGGATGACATCAAAAACTGGGACTCGCTAACAGATACTGAGAAAGACGTCTTTTTGCGCATTAACACGCAGCTGGCGTCTCTCGACAGCCTGCAGACGCCGACGATGACTCAAGTCATGGATTACGTCAGCGATTCCAGCTTCAAGTCGATTTTTGCGGTCATCGCCCAGCAGGAAGCGGTCCATACCGAGTCGTATTCCTACGTTCTCAGCTCGCTCGTGCCGCTCGATGAACAAAATCGCCGTTTTGATGAAGCGAAGAACGACCCGCTCGTCAGAAAGCGCAACGCACGCATCTTGTCCGCGTACGAAGCGTTCCGCAAAAAAAAAAAAACAACTAAAAATTAAAATAACAATACAGAATCAGAGATGATACCGACTACAGTGACACAGACAAACAATCAAACATATAGATAGATCCAAATCAGCAGTT
>NZ_MINN01000096.1 GCF_001877785.1 Rossellomorea aquimaris
TTAAGTCGTTTATTTTGTGTAAAATCCATAATTGAAGTCTCCCTTCGGTACTTAATTCGAGGTCATGCATGACACTCTCTATCGTACCAAGGGGGCTTTTTTTATGCACATCGCAAAAACTTCGATATAAACGCAATTTACTTTATAACAGGAATGCTCCTCGTCGCTTCGCTTCTGAACAAAGCCCTTCCGCTTTTCTTATCACCTACTCTTCCCGCAGGCGTCTTCGTCTTGCACTCCGATCAACTGCTGAAGCCCTCTGGAACAACCCTTTAATCTTTATCAAAGTTCAAAAAAAGACTACCTGCAAGGTTTAACACCAAAGGTAGTCTTAACTATATATCCCTAGCGGTCCGGGTCTTTTGGATGCAGGAAGCGCGGCCTTCTGTTTTTGAGGGGCATCGGCGAGCGCAGGAATACGTCTCTGAATGCCCGGAAGTTGAATGGGATGAACGGCCACATATAAGGAATGTCGAATGATTTCATTCTTGATAGTGCTATGATCCAGGCCATGACACCTATTACGAAGCCGTAAACGCCGAATAATGCAGTGGCTGCGAGCAGAAAGATCCGCACGAGCCGGTTTGCCAGGCTGAGTTCATAACTCGGTGTGGAAAATGTCCCGATTGCAGCGATTGCAAGGTACAGGATCACTTCGTTCACAAATAGCCCGACTTCTACTGCAACCTGGCCGATCATCAGCGCAGCCACAAGACCGAGGGCAGTGGCGAGCGACGATGGTGTATGGATTGCGGCCATCCTCAAAATATCGATCCCTATCTCGATCAGCAGGAACTGAAGGAATAAGGGGACCTCTCCGGTTTCATTCGGTCCGACATAGCTGAATTGTGCCGGCAGCAGATCGGGCTGTACGGCAAATAAATAGTAGAGAGGAAGCAGAAAGATGGAACTCCACACTGCTATAAATCTTACAAAACGCAGATAAGCCCCAACCGAAGGCTTGTTACGGTATTCTTCTGCATGCTGCAAATGATGCCAAAATGTAGTAGGGGTGATCAGCACACTTGGAGACCCGTCCACCATGATGATGACATGCCCCTCATAAAGATGAGCAGCGGCGGTATCCGGCCTCTCCGTATACCTTACCATCGGATACGGGTTCCAGTGTCTGCCGGATATATACTCTTCCAGCGTTTTTTCACCCATAGGCAGCCCATCGGTGTCAATTTTCGAAATGGAATCCTTGATTTTTTTCACCAAATCGGGATCGGCGATATCCTCGAGGTATGACACGACAATGTCCGTTTTCGATCTTCTCCCGACCTGCATATATTCCATGCGGAGGGATGGATCCCGAACCCTCCTTCTTGTAAGGGCGGTATTAAACACGATCGTCTCAACATATCCGTCCCTTGAGCCCCGCACAACTCTTTCGATATCGGGTTCCTGCGGACCCCTGACCGGATAGGTCCTGGCATCGATGATGATGACTTTATCGATACGGTCCACAACGAGCGCCGTAGGTCCTGCCAGCACCAGATCCACGACTTTATTCAGGTCGTCCACCTGTTCAATCTCGATATACGGTATATAGGTTTTCAATAATTTTTCCAAGGCATTTTCTTCAAGCTGCTTTGGATCCAAACCTGAAAGCAGCTTCATTAAGTAATGCATGATATCATCTTTTACGAATCCATCAACCATGAACATCGCCATTTTGCGTTCTGCATATTCCAAGTCAAGCTGTATGACATCAAAACTCTTATCAACAGCCAGCACTTCTTTTAGAAAGCTCGTATTTTCCTCTATTTCTGCAGAGACAGGCTTTTTCTCCATCGACATTCCAGCCTTCACCCCTCATTAGTTAACATGTTTTACCATATTTACCATACTAGACAACCTGCACCTAAATCATACCTTGACACATATTAAAACACCTCATTACATAGTAATTAACAACCGGACAAACCATTGAGGTGAACGATATGAAACAAAAGTTGCTTCTTGCCTTCCCTTTTTTGATCCTTATGGTCATTCTTGCAGTCGGCATTGAGTTCATTTATCAGCCGAGGACAGAGGAGAGCATCATTTTTTTCCCTATCAATGAAAATGTTGCATATGAATCGGCTTCGACACTTCTCACTCTCGTTCCTGAAAAAAAAGATAATGTATATGAAGTGAAATGGAAGATCTCCTCGAAGCTGGATACACCTGCTTACCTGCGCCAGGATGTTGGTTTTCTATTTATCAATGGGAGACTGAAGGGAAAGCAGAATGAGTGGGAGCAGGATACCGATGGGATGGTTCAAGAAAAAACAATAGAATGGAAAGAAAGCAGCCTGTTGGAGGCGGTATCTTTCCATTATTCTGAGATTCATGAAAATGATGACACGGCCTATACAAGTGCACAAAAGATGACAGAGGATCGGCTCTACGTCATCGATTCTAATTTCAGTCCGCTCAATTCTTTCAGACAGCCTGGAACCGACGCAGAAAAAGAATGGAAGATGATCCTCGACAGGGTGACATCTCAGCAGCTGGATTATACATGGGAAAAAGCAATCCAAACACTCGGCATTCCCATTGACGAATATACTGCTGTACCACTTACAGAATTAACCCGGCTTGAGCAAGAACCCCCGGGAGGGTTTGAAAATCGAGAGTGGCAAAGGCTCATTGGAAACCTTTGGGAAGGACTGTATAAAAACTATTACTTAGGAATAAAAAAGGAAGACGGTACAATCGTCGATTCATTCGACAGTACCATCCCCCTTATTCTGATCAAGAAAGATAAAAAAGAAGTTCTTGTTCTTCTGGTAGATAAAGACGGAAATCCTTCATTATTGAGGCAGAGGGTGACTCCTTCTTAGGAACCTCCCTCTAATTCATCGACCAATCTTTTATATTTATCGTCTTTTTTATTCAGGCTGTACGCCTTTTCAGCATGTGTAAGTGCCTCTTCACGATCACCGCTGTCAATCAGGATCAGTGCCAGATTATAATGGGCTTCATGGAAATCATCCCTTTTTTCAATGGATCTCATCAAATTCTCTTTGGCAGCTTCGGTTTTACCAAGCTTTATTTCAGCATAGGAAAGATAAAAATATGTCTCTGCATTCGGCGTGCCTGTTTCAATCACTTCATTCAGCAATTCTTCAGCTTCCATCCATTCTTCGTCTGCAATTTTCTCCTGGGCCACGCCGTTCACTGTATTGATGTCCCAGTCAGAAGGGTTTGACTGCCGGTCGCCTGCATAAAACACACCGATGAGTACCACGGTTGCCGCCAGGATGAGTAACTGTCTGAAAATCCGGTGTTTGCCGGGGACACTGACAATTCCGGCAGCAAGGAAACCTCCTGAAAGACCGCCAAGATGACCGGCGTTGTCTATGCCGGGGATCGTGAAACCGAAGGCGAGATTCAAAAGAATGACCGCAATGATATTGAAGCCCATTGTTCGGAAGAAAATTTTCGGATACAGAACCCCGAAATAGAGCAGTGCACCGAAACATCCGAAGATTGCCCCGCTCGCTCCCGCAGAAAGGTTAGAGGTGAATAGGTAGCTTGCAAAAGAGCCTGCGATTCCCGACAGCATATAGATGAACACAAAGCGGAATCGTCCATATATTCTTTCTACAGCACTGCCCAGATAGTAGAGCGCCAGGGTATTCATGAGAAGATGCAGAAGCCCGATATGCAAGAAAATCGGCGTGATGAGTCTCCACCATTCCCCCTCGATGATCAATGGATTATATTTTGCCCCATATTCGATCAGAGCTTGAGGATCCTGGCTTCCCCCATTCATCTCGAGTACGGCAAACATGATGAGCTGCACTGTGATAAACAGATACGTGAAGAAAGGTTTTCCCCTATCGAATAACTCCCTTTCCTTTTTAACCTGCTTTGTCGACGCGCTGACAGCCCTGCTTCTCATCCATTCTACGTTGGCTTCAAGCACATCGGGAGGAAGCTCCCAGTCGCCATCCGTGAAAATCGGCTCCTCGTTCAGCGTTTCTTTTCCGGCTGCCTCATCAATGAGAATGGATTCAACGACAGCGTGCTCATTTCCTCCATTTTGAGTGAAAGTCCCTACTCCCCCGTCAACAGGCGGGTATGTGGTTATGTATAGATTCTTCATCTTCAAAGTTCGTTTATGCCGCTTTCTTCGTATCATTTCTGCATTCCTGATCGTCTGATCAATATCCCGTTCCAGCCAGGCTCCCCAGTCGAGGTCTTTCAGGCGAAGCCTTATCACATCAGGCTCTTTTAAGACTGTGGATTCGAACCAAATTTCATCCTGCTCCTGTGACAGATTCAGGATACGGTAGTGCTTTTGTTCGATCAAGTAAAGCGCCATCTTCCAAAACAGGTAATGATATCGTAAATTCACTACATCCACTACTTTCTGTTTTTTACAGGAACCCCGGAGGTTTCCTTGATTTACTGCTACTATAACCTTACCTTTTTTAGAATGTAAAGTTATAAAGGTCAAAGTCTAGTTATCGCATAAAAACCGCTCGAGAAGGAAAGTCCTTTTCGAGCGGTTTTTTCTACCTGAATGTACTTTGAATGAATTTCGAGCGAATTGCTGGTATGCTCATTGCTCCTTGAACAGCAAAGCGGCGGATAAGAAAATTCCCGAGGAGCAGGTTGAGTATCCGATAGCGGTTAGGCAGCAAAAACAGAATGAAGCTGCCGATTACGAGCCATTTGATCCATCCGTTCATCTTGATCCCTCCTGGGAATAGTTTGGATCATACCCCGGCAGATTATCCATTTATTATCACAAGCACACAAAAAAGGAACCCTCCAGCAAAAAGACTGGACAAAAAATTGACAGCTTCATTGTTCAGCCAAGCGTACCCTTTGCTTTGGACGGTCGCAGTGCCGCAATGAACGGCAGATTCAGTGGTGGAATTACACACCACACATGAGAATTCAGCCTGCCAAAATGCACCTGCCACGGTATCAAACACATTCCCAATAAATCCTGCAGCTGTGATCATGATGAACATCGGCCAGTTAAATGAACCCATGAAAAAGAAGAACAACAGAGATATAAAGAGAGCCCCCGCTATTGAAGCAATTGTGCCGATGAGGGATACGGCCCCGGAAGTCCCTTTTTCCACTCTCCTGAAAGAACGTATTGAAAGCGGTGATTTTTTGCTCAAAGGACCGATTTCAGAAGCCCAAGTGTCAGAGTTTGCTGCAGCGACAGCAGCTGCAAAGGAGTAGAGCCACCAGTCATTGCCGGTAAAATGGAATAATAGGATGAAGAGAACCGAGGGCCCCCCATTCGCAGCAACTTGCTGCCAGTCACGAACGGCAGTCTTAGCGAGCCGCCCTTCTATTTCTTTTTTTGAAGAGGAAAACAGCTTTGACCATATGCTGGAACTCAGGAAAAATGCCCCGATCAACAACAGGCCTCTCCAATGATAGAAATGGGTGATGATCAAGCCCATTAAAAAAGCGGATACGGCCCCTGAAGGGCTGAGATTTTTTGTTTTCCATCCCCCGCTTGAAACAAGCAGGATGATCAGATAGACGATGATGTTCTCATTCACAATGGATTCGTCCATTTTCAGTTATGATTTCAGCTACCGGAATATCGAAAGATTCAAGTGGAAGGTTCTCTACAAGCTGTTCACTGAATGCTAAAGATAAGGTATGCCCATTGAACCCTGAAAGGAAGCGGTCGTAATATCCCCCGCCGAATCCGAGCCGGTATCCTTTTTCGGTATAGGCAAGGCCCGGTACGATCACTGACTGAATGCTGTCTCTATGTACTCGTTTGGTAATGGAAGGAGTGGGTTCAAATAGTCCGTAAAATACTGTCTCAAGCTCTTGAAACGAATTGAGTTCATGAAAAATCAGTTCCTTCGTTTTAGGCATGCATTTCGGTACACAGATGGTCTTACCTTCCTCCCATCCCCTTTTGATGATGTTCCATGTATTTACTTCAGGGGGCTTTGAAACAGTGACTGCTACCACTTCACTGTTCTTCCAGAAATCAGACCGAAAGAAGCGTTGTTCAATTTCAAAACATTTTTGTTCATATTCCAATGGAGAAATCGCTTTTAACAGATCCAGCTGACTTCTTCTCAATTCTTTTTTGTCCATATCATCCCTCCTTTTCATTGATTATTATATCAGCACTTCAGCCGAATGCTAAAAAGAAGTATAAAAAAAAGCAGCGGATAAAATCCGGCTGCTTATTTCGTTTCGCGGTGAAGAGTCACACGCTTTAATTTCGGGCAATATTTTTTTAGCTCAAGACGATCTGGGTTATTACGCTTGTTTTTTGTTGTAATATAGTTACGCTCACCAGTTTCTGTGCAAGCTAAAGTAATGTTTACACGCATTATTATTTCCCTCCAAACTTCACTATCTTCATCTATTCATACGACTTTTCTATAATATCACTTTTCCTGCTGAAATGCTAGTCCGTTTTTCATTCTATCATTTAAAATTAATCCATTGCCTTCTACAGCACCTTCGACGGCAAACAGCTTACCTTGTTTAACTTCAAAAGGCTTGAACGTATATTCCAGCATATAGGCCATCATATGAAGGCCATTGGTGATGGGATAGTAATGCAGGCTTCCGGATTTCAACGATTTTTTCCACATTTGCAACCCTTTGAGATTTAAGGGATACACGGACTTTTTTATACTGTCTGCACTTGATACAACGTTAGACATCGCCATATCTCTTTTACTGTAATTGTAGAATGCATTTTTTGAGAGGGAAAGGACGCCTATTGTTTCTTCACAACAGGAAAGCCATTCCACCAGGAAGAATATTTTCAGCTTCTTGGTTTCCTTGGTGACGTTTTCCAATTCGAACGATAACGA
Organism: Rossellomorea aquimaris; assembly: GCF_001877785.1. Classification (GTDB taxonomy): domain Bacteria; phylum Bacillota; class Bacilli; order Bacillales; family Bacillaceae_B; genus Rossellomorea; species Rossellomorea aquimaris_A. Next base: position 6,816 of record NZ_MINN01000096.1, read on the forward strand.
TTCCCCCCATTTCTCATTTCCTTCTGACAGATTGACTGTAATACCGTCGAATCCATCCGTCATTTTCTCGAGAGGTATATATGAACCGGCTTTCTTCCAGGCAATCCCTTGAATATGAAATTTTTTATTCGGTTTATTGTTCATCAGCCTCTACACCTTTTGCCAAGTTTTTATTTTTTTCCCATAGTATCTGGCAAGTTCCCTCGCCAGATTTCTTCGATCCGCCTTTGAATAAATGACAAAACCCCTGTCAGGATCACTTACTATTCTGGTCCAGCCGCCATCACGGTGTTCAATTTTGAATTCTTGTTCATCCTTAAATGGAACTGATTCAGTTTCCAGTAATTTAGCAACTACGAATGGCTTTTTCACTTTTGGACAGGCTACCTGGACCCTGGTAATGAATGGATCAAGGACGGCCGTCTCTGTCTTTCCGGCGGCAGGTGCGGTTTCAGGTGCGAACTGCCCTCTCATTAAATCCTCACGTGCTCTCTTGTATTCCTCCGGGTTTCCAATATCCCTCCAATAGGCGTTCGTTTTGAAGACATACACCTCTTCATTGTTATGGAGTAGTGACGGAATAAGATCATGACTGAAATCCAGTGCACCTTTCCGGAAATACTTCTGCAGAAGGAAGGGCTCGATGACATATACTCCTGTGTTAACCTCATTCCCCTTCCAAGAAGAAGGCTTTTCAGTAAAACCGGTAAGCTTCCTGCTTTGATTGGTATAGCAGATACCATATTCCCTTGGGTCCGGCACTTCTTTGGACACCAGCGTCATGGCAGCCTTTTTGCTTTGGTGGAAATGGATTACCTGATCGATCGGGATATTGGTGAAAGCATCCCCGCTCAATACGAGAAAAGGTTCCTCCAAAAGGTGCTTCGCCAAAAAGACCCCACCTGCGGTCCCTAACGGTTTCCTTTCTTCCAAGTACGTGATATTCACATTGAACCGGCTTCCGTTCCCGAAGTATTCTTTAATGGTATTGCTTTTGTAACATGTCGTAATGAGGATATCCCTGATCCCGTAGGATCGAAGCAGGTTGATGCTGTACTCGAGTATTGGCTTATTAAGGATCGGCACCATTGGCTTGGCGACTGAAATCGTATAAGGTCTCAGCCGCTTCCCTTCTCCTCCTGCTAAGATGACCGCTTTCATCATCGGAGTCCTTCTACTTTTGTATGGAGGAGTACATCATCATACACATTCATGGTCTGATCTGCGATCCGATCCCAGCTGAACATGGATTGTGCCAATTTCAGCCCAATTTCTCCCAACCGTTCCGATTTAGATGGCTCATGGAGCAATGAAAGAAGAATTTCAAATAAATCCGAGTCATTGTCAGGCTGGAATAATAAGCCGGTCTTCTCATGCTTTACAATGCTTTTCAGCCCACCCGTCTCAGATGCAACCACTGCTTTCCTGAAAGCCATTGCCTCAAGCGCAACAATGCCGAACGGCTCGTAAAGACTCGGAAAGATGACTGCCAGACAGTTTTTCAAATAACCATTTCTCTTTTCATCGGAAATGAACCCGGGGAAGAACACCATATCATCCAGATTTTCATTTTTAACAAGCTGGCGGTAATGCTCGAGCATCGGTCCTTTTCCGGCGATGATGAATGAAACCATGTGACCGTCCCGTTTTAACAGAGCAGCGGCCCTGATAAGCGTTTCAAAGCCTTTCTCATGCACCATCCTTCCAATGGAAAAGAAATACGGCCTGCTCTCATCAACTGATTGATCAAAGGTCATTTGACCGAGTCTTTCCAATTCAACTCCGTTGGGTATCACTTCAATAGGTGCTTCAAAAGTAAATAATGATCGGACTTCTTCCTTCATATGCTCACTGCACACGATCAAATGGTCGGACGCCGCAGCCAGCAATTGTTCTTCACGGTGTATCTTCTCCTGAAGTTCTGTATAGATCCCCTGATTTCTGCCGTGTTCGGTTGCATGGATGGTCGTAATCAATGGAAGAGAGTAAAATTCCTTCAGCTTGATGGCAGACGTTGATACGATCCAGTCATGGGCGTGAATATGTGTGATTTTCTCCTGTGAGATCAGTTCATGTGCATATTGAACAAAGGATTGGTTCAGATCAAACACCCATTTAAAGAAATTTTCTTCATAGGGATGCAGCGGATGCACACGGTGAATAGTCACACCTTCCACAGTTTCGTAAGGAAGAGTGTCCTTGGCCCTTGCAGTGAGGACGTGTACCTGCTTCCCTTTCTTGACCAGATTATTCGCTAAATCATAAACATGACGCGAAAGCCCGCCTATAATATTCGGGGGATATTCCCAGCTCAATATCAGGACGGCATCCTGTTTATCCTCATTCGGAGCAGTTGTCTTAGAATTCTGGGAAAGATCTAATAATTCATCTGACGGATAAGGATTCACTTTCTTGCGGTGATAAAAAAAGTGATCGTCCGTATTCCCGCCCATCATCATAGCGGCCGTCCTGTTAAAGGCTGAATCGTCAATGCCGGTCTCAGACATTCCTTGAATTGCTGAGATGAATTCTCTCATTAATTGTTTGAAGCCGGAAACACTTGTTTTCTTATCGGCCCTCAATCTCTCCATTTTTTCTTCCATCCAATGAATTTTCCGCAAATTCCTCATCTCTGCATCGTTCATGATCGGCGATTGTTCTTCCATCCCTATATAGCCGAAACCGATTCTTGCAAGTGTTGACGGTGCATTGAGCCAGTCATTTAAAGGCAGATCTGAATGGACCGGGAGTTTCTGTCCGTACCCTTCTCTCAAATTTTCATTTTGAAGATTTTCCGCAGATACCGGAATCAATTTCAACCCTCTTGGGCTGTGAAGGAAATCAGCCTCTTCATTCTCTTTCTCGCTGAACTTGTAAGAAAAGGAGGAAATGAAAGAGGCTTTAATCCCTTCCCTGAGAAGATAAAGATCGATTCCCGGCAGATAGGCTGCTTGAGGAAGCCAGAAGAATTCCGGATCGCGTCCAAGGTGTTTCTTGTAAATCCCGATGCTTACCTTAACCTGTGCCTCTATGCCGGTTGTGGTCCGGTAATGTGTCAACGGGACGGAGTTCATGGCAGTCGGGATGACCATCGTCTTTCCTTCATCAATAAGATTTTTATAGGCTTCTGACAAGTTCTTGTCCCAATTCAGCCACTGTGAATAGATCCTGACCCACTTCTCCTTTTCATCCTTCTCTCCCATCAGCATCCCCTGAAGAAATTCATCGGCTGCCGCAATGAATTCCTCTGTAGAAAAGATGCACAGCGCCAATGGATTCAAGATCACCGGTATAGGGCATCCATCATTTCTATTAAGCATTTGGATCAGATTTAACTGTTCCTTGAACAGGGCTGAACATCTTTCTAAAAACTCTTTATTATCTTCCATTTCCATAGCAGGTTCATTGAATCGGGGTATAATCATCACGTTCTGCCAATTGCTCATGCTTTATCCTCCTGCTCCATCACATAATAAGAGTAGGTGCTTACATGCTCCACCCATTTCGGTTCTTTCATTCTGCCTTGCTCAAATTCTTTTAATTCTTTTAAACTATGATATTCCGTATCAAGCGCAGTCCGGGGTGTATGAATGACATTGGACCGCTTTATTGCGATGAATTCCCCTGAAGGGGCCCGCATACCTAAATCCATGCAATAACTCCGGTTTTCCTTAAGGCCATTTATAAACCAATCACATTCTGATGAAGGAACGAATGAATCGGAATACGAGTGATGATTATGGCCATTAAATATGATCGAAGTGATATCATACAGCCTGAGAACGAAAGGTGATTCAACGTCCATATTGAAACGGTCTTTCAAATGATTCACCCATTCTCTGGAAACCGTCCAATAGCAGTAAATCCTGGATCCCGTTGAGTATGTAATCGTGAGGTCCTCAACGATTGGTCTGCGGCTTTGTTTTCCCGATGTTAATGCAGCTTTTTTCTTTACTCTCCCCACTCGGACATCAGTGTTTTTTTTCTCTGTTATGGTTTCCGCCGCCGCGATCTCAACGCTCCCCGATTCGAGCACCCTTTGGTATTTTACCCATTGATATTGAACCTTTCCTACGGTCGTACCCAGCTCTTTGGCAATTTTCCTGAACGAGATGCCCTTTTCTCTCATTATTATGATTTCATCCAGCACTAAAAGACCCTCCCAGCATTAAACAAATAGTATATGAATTCATCTAAATATTATGACAATTATCATTAAGTCAATCGTAACACCGTATTCAAAAACCTACAATAAACGCATTTTGTCGTATCTTGCTAAAGGAGAAGAAAACAACGCCTGTATAAAGAAAAACTTTAAAATAAATTCTCGAATTTTCCTAAACTGCAAATTTAAAACGGTTTCATTTATGTTACGACATATTTTTCACTGTATAAACCGGAAACCTTTTGACAAATAAATTAGATTTTTTACAAATTATTCTTTCCTTCTCTAGAGAACGCTCTGCCACTATGCTATAAATAAGTAAGAATAAACTGGCAAGAGGTGATATCTTTGGAAGCAATACTTATTGGATTATTGGGGTTTTCAATTCTATTATTCTTTCTATCTTTCTTTCAGAAAGACAGATATGCTGTCATCGAGAAAGAAGTGGAAGAGTTATCAATGACCGTACTGCAGGAAAATTATCAAATGAAGAAACGGGTGAAAGTATTGGAGGAAGAACTGATGATGGACGGGGAAGTATTTCAGGGACGCAATCCCTCCCCTAAGAAACCGATTCATGAAGTGGTAAAGAATCAGGTCATCGCGCTCCATCAGCAGGGGACACCGCTCGAACAAATCGCAAAACAATCAGCCCTTACAAAATCGGAAGTCGCACACATTATTTCCAAGCTTTAGAAAGGAGCCCACATGAACAAGCAGACAACCAGAGCCTTTTCAGCGGGCATCATGTTCACCGCCGCAATCATATTCATCTACGGTCTTTACTTTAATGAAGCGCCTTCGCAGAATGAAGACGCTCTCCCCTCTGGCATTATCATTATAAAAGAGTCAGAAATCAAGGCAAAAGAGAACGAAATCTCCGACTTAAAGAAACAGCTTGATCGATATAAGACTGGAACAGAAAAAGAGAATGCTCCCACCCAGACAGACAAATATCAATTGACACTCTCTATAAAAGCCGGGACGCCACCCCAGGATATTGAAGAGAAATTGAAAGATGTGAACATCATCAGTGAGGATGAGGATTTCGTCCAGTTTGTAGTTGATAATGGGTATGCTGATAAAATACAGATCGGTGAGTTTCTTGTTAACTCGGAGATGTCAGTGGAAGAAATTGCAAACACAATCATTAAATAAAAGGGCAACCTGTATAGTTTAATCAGGATTATAACAAAAGCTGGCTGACAAGAATTTTGTCAGCCAGCTTTCTTTGTTAACTCCATGGAAGGTATTGAGCTTTATCAATCGTTCAAATCGAAGCGCTCTCCGGTTACCAGATAAATGACATTCTCACAGATGTTCGTCACATGGTCGGCAACCCGTTCAATATATCTGCAAGTAAACGCAAGCTGAGTGATCTGGCTGATCTCGTCCGGATATTGAGGGATGTATGCCATCAGTTCCTGAACGAGCTTTCCGTACAACTCATCGACTTCATCATCACGGTCGGCTATCTTTCTTGCAGCTGCAGCATCTTCTTCGTAAAATGCTTTCAGGGCGTCTTCAAGCATTTCTTCTGCAATCGACAGCATCCTTGGGATTTCTTCAATCGGTTTGATCAGTTTTTGATCGCCTATGTGCAGAGTGGCTTTACTGATATTGGTGGCCATATCGCCGATCCGTTCAATCTCGGAACAAATTCTTAAAGCGGAGATGATTTTGCGCAAATCAGTTGCTACTGGTGACTCCTTCGCAATCAGTACGATTGCCATATTGTTGATTTCGTTATCAAATTTGTTAATTAAACGGTCATTGCTAATGATTTCCCTGGCTTTTTCTATGTCTTGATTTTTAAGTGTCTCAATCGAATCCCTAAGAGATACTTTTGCCAAATCAGCCATGTCGAATAATTTTTCTTTCAGTTCTTTCAATTTGTTATCAAAATGCGTTCTGTTCACCATGAATTCATTCCCCTTTATCGTCTTTTATGAACTTAAATCAGCCAAATCTGCCGCTGATGTAGTCTTCTGTCCGTTTGTCAGCTGGATTTGAGAAGATTTTATCTGTTTCGTCCAATTCAATTAAGTCCCCAAGAAGGAAAAATGCCGTTTTATCAGACACCCTTGCAGCCTGCTGCATATTATGGGTGACGATGACGATTGTATACTGTTTCTTCAGCTCTGCGATCAACTCTTCGATTTTCACCGTAGAAATCGGGTCAAGCGCGGACGTTGGTTCATCCATCAAAAGGACGTCCGGCTTTGTGGCAAGTGCGCGGGCAATGCACAGACGCTGCTGCTGGCCACCGGAAAGTCCGAGCGCTGGAGCATCCAAACGGTCCTTTACTTCATCCCACAGCGCAACATTTTTTAAGCTGGTTTCTACGATTTCATCCAGTTCTGCCTTCTTTTTGGTACCATGGATCTTAGGGCCGAAAGTGACATTGTCATAAATGCTCTGCGGGAAGGGATTACCCTTCTGGAAAACCATTCCGACGTTTTTCCTCAGCTCAACCAGGTCGATGCGGTCTGAGAGAATGTTTTTGCCTTTATAGTTGATCTCACCTGACATTTTGATTCCGGGTACGGAACGATTCATCAGATTCAACGTTTTGACAAACGTTGATTTCCCGCAGCCAGAAGGACCGATGATTGCGGTCACTTCCTTCTCCAGGATCGGAAATGTAATATTTTTTAGCGCATAGTTATTCCCATACCATAAATTCAGGTCATCTACATTGAATATCGTGTTCTTTTCTACAGCTGTTCTCATATTAAAAACCCCTCCATCCTCTTAAATCAACTGAAACGCCCTGAGATATAGTCTTCCGTACGTTTCTCTGATGGGTTTGTGAATATCTTCTCTGTCTCGTCAAACTCCACCAGATCTCCGTTATAAAAGAAAGCCGTTTTGTCGGAAACCCGCGAAGCCTGCCCCATATTATGTGTAACAATGACGATTGTATAGTCTTTTTTCAATTCAGTGATCAATTCCTCTATTTTCGCGTTGGAAATTGGATCTAGTGCAGATGCCGGCTCATCAAGCAGCATGACGGTTGGTTTCATCGCAATCGTCCTCGCAATACAGAGACGCTGCTGCTGACCGCCTGAAAGAGAAAGGGCTGATGTGTGCAGGCGGTCCTTTACTTCATCCCACAAGGCAGCCTTCCTTAAACTTTCTTCTACAATGTCCATAAGAGTACTCTTCTTTTTGATACCGGAAAACTTAAGGGCATGTGTGATGTTCTCATAGATTGATTTATTGAATGGGTTCGGTTTCTGGAAGACCATTCCGATTTCTTTTCTCAGTGCCACGACGTCAATGTTCTTCGCAAGGAGGTTGACATCCTCGTACATGATTTTCCCTTCAGCACGCGCAATCGGCACGAGGTCGTTCATTCGGTTGATTGTCCGAAGGAATGTGGATTTCCCGCATCCTGATGGACCGATTAATGCCGTAACCGCGTTCTTCTCTATTTTCATATTGATATTCTTCACTGCATGATTATCGCCGTAATAAAAGTTGAGGTCCTGCACATCCAAGATGATTTCTCTGGATGATTTCTTATAGTCCGATCTAATTGGTTTTTCTGTTAATTGTACAGACATCATTTATCACACCTTCTATTATTTTGTTGCTGTGATTTTCTTGTGTATATAGCTTCCAAGGAATCTGGCACCAAGATTAAAGATCAGGACAGAGATGATAAGAACCGCAGATGCGCCTGCAGCTTTTTCATCTACATCCGGGATCAACCCTTGTGTGTTTACTGACCAAATGTGTACCGCTAACGTTTCAGCAGGTCTGAAAAGATTGAGCGGGGACGTCGGTGAAAATGGATTCCAATCCATATAATTCAGTCTTGGTGTAGATAGACCGGCTGTGAATAATAATGCAGCCGCTTCTCCAAAAACCCTTCCCGATGCCAGGATTGCCCCCGTCAGAATGGATGGGAATGCGCCCGGGATCAAGACGGTTTTAACCGTATGCCAATTGGTAATACCTAGTGCGAGACTTGCTTCTTTCAGCTCCCTCGGTACACTTCTGATCGCGTCTTCGCTGACACGTACCATGACAGGCAGATTGAACACTGTCAAAGCAAGTGCACCGCCGATGATTGTGTAGCCCCAGCCAGTGATGTTAACAAATACTAATAAGCCGAACATCCCGATAACAATCGAAGGAAGGGATGCAAGTACTTCAATACACGAACGGATGGAATCCGTCACTTTACCAGGCTTTGCGTACTCAGACATATATATACCGCCGCCGACTCCAAGAGGGACAGTGATAATCATTGTGATCACCAGGATGTAGAAAGAATTGAAAAGCTGATCTCTGATTCCGCCGCCCGCGCGTACTGCGCTTGAAGGGGATGTAAGGAAATCCCAAGTAATATAAGGAACACCTTTGACTAAGATATATGAAAATAATGCTATCAATATTGAAATGATGATGGCCGCGATCCCGATAAATATACCGGTCGCAAGCTTATCGGCTCTTTTACTGTTCATTAGATTTTCCTCCTAGCAGAGAGATAACGGATAATCAGGATAAATATGAATGACATAACCAATAGGATTAGGCCCATTGACCATAGTGTATTATTTTCAACACTTCCATATGTTGTATGTCCCATATTCAGCGTGATGATCGTTGTCAATGTTGCAGAAGCATCCAATATACTTCCAGGCAGATCTCTTGTATTACCGATGACCATCTGGACTGCAAGTGCTTCACCAAAAGCCCTTGCCATACCAAGCACTACCGCTGTCAGCAAAGTAGGGAGTGCCGCCGGGATCAATACTTTTCGAATCGTCTGCCAGCGTGTCGCCCCTAATGCATAGGAACCGTCCCTTAAGCTCTTAGGCAATGAACTCATTGCGTCCGTTGCAATTGTTGTGACAGTCGGCAGGATCATGACTGAAAGCACAATCGTCCCTGCCAGCAGTGAGAATCCCATACCAGAGAAATTCTCACGAATAAACGGTACTAATACTGTAAGCCCTATAAATCCATAAACAACTGACGGAATCCCTACAAGCAGCTCGACGATCGGCTGCATGATTTTCCTTCCCCATGAAGGTGCGATTTCAGTCATGAAGATTGCTCCGCCGATACCAAGAGGGGCGGCAATCAATGCAGAAAGAATCGTAACAGCAAAGGATCCGAAGATGAACGGCAGTGCTCCATACACAGGGTTTTCTCCTGTAGGGCTCCAATCCGGGCTGGTTAAGAACTCAATGAGGCTTACACCATTTTTTATGAATGATTGCAATCCTTTCGTGCTAAGGAAAATCGTTATTGAAATGGTCGCTGCAATCATAATGATTGCAGATAACGTCACTAAGAACTTCCCTTTAAATTCCCCGTTCATCCAAGCTCTATTATTCTTCACTAGCCTCTTTGAGGCAGGCATATTTTTTTCCATACTCGTCAAACACCCCTAATACGATATAATAGGGCAAATGCGTACCCGCATTTACCCTATTGATTTATTGGAATACTGAATACTACTTCTTTGTTTGATTACCTTCTGCGTCGCGTTCCACTTCCATTTTTGTAGAAGCGATGTAACCTTGGTCTTTTAATAGTCCAGTTTGAACTTCCTCACTCATCATGTAATCAAGGAATTCTTTTGCAAGTCCTTCTGGTTCACCCTTTGTATAAGAGTGCTGATAAGCCCAGATCGGGAATTCACCTTTTTGTACATTTTCATCTGTCGCTTTAACACCATCTACTGATAGTGGAATCACACTGTCATCTGTGAAGTAAGAGAAAGCAAGATAACCGACTGCCCCATCCGTTTCAATGATGATTTTCTTCACAGTGTTTGATGAGTCTTCTGTGATTCCTTCAGCTGGAGTTTCACCATCAAGACCGTATTTCACGAAAGTTGCACGTGTACCAGATGAATCCGGACGGTTTACAAGCGTGATTTTTTGATCTTTACCGCCAAGCTCTTTCCAGTTCTTGATTTCACCTGTAAATACCTTTTTAAGGTCTTCTTTTGAAATGTCTTTTACACCAACATTCGGATTCACTGCAGCTGTCATACCAACGACCGCCACTTTATGGTCAACCAGCTCGTCCGCCGGAATTCCTTCCTTTTCTTCAGCAAACACGTCAGAATTACCGATTTGAACTGACCCCTCAGAAACCTGGGATAATCCTGTACCAGAACCGCCAGCATTTACCTGGATATCTGCTTCTGGATTTTCTGCCATGAATTCTTCAGCTGCCGCTGCAACCAATGGCTGCATCGCAGAAGAACCTGAAACTACGATTGAACCTGAGGCACCTTCGCCTCCGCCTTCTTCGTTACCTGCATTTCCATTTCCGCAGGCAGCCGCGAAAGCAACAAGCATTCCTACGATCAAAAGCAGTCCGTATTTCTTTAAGTTCTTCATTACGTAATTCCCCCTAAGAATATTGGTTGTTTTGTCCTACGAGTACTAGATTAATAGACGAGTGTTAATTGTGTATTGACGGTTTGTAAAGGTTTTGTAAATTCGACAAAGTTCTTTATCTGCGCGGGTGTTTTGACGATTTATGGTAACTTTGCAACCTGTATTATGCTGATTATCCTTCGATTTATATTCAGCGGGATCCGTTACTTTTTTCCTGCAAAAAAAGCAGCTCCCACTCGGGAACTGCTTTTTGTAGTTCATCAGTTATTTTCTTGTCTGTCTTCTTCCTGTCTTTTTTCCGCCTCATCGGCATTTTCAATCTTTTTGTTGACAGAAGTCGGGTCTCCCATTTCTTCTGCTCTTTCTTTTTTCAATTCGAAATACTTGTCCATCACACGCTGTGAAATATACTTATTCACATAAGGGTCAGCGACTCCGCTTGCCTGCACATGGGATGCAGGTACCAATGTGGCGTATGCCACTTCGGGCTGATCGAATGGAGCATAGCCGATCAAGGTCGTGTTATAGCTCAGCTTCCCGTCAATATATGTCTCGGCGGTACCAGATTTACCTGCAGCGTTATAAGGGGCATCCTTGAATTGTGCATAAGCCGTCCCTTCAGGGCTGTGATACACCCGGTAAAATCCTTTTTGAACATGTTCAATCTGTGACTGAGTCGCTTCTATGCGATTCAATACATTAGTTTCTTTTTCATAAAGGATCGGACCCAGCCTGTCTTTCTCGTCTGTCGGTTCCCTGATTTCTTTCATGATATGCGGCTGCACCCGGTATCCGTCATTCGCGATCGTTGAAACATATTGTGCGAGCTGCATCGTAGAATACGTGTCAAATTGTCCAATTGCGAAATCCAGGAGCAATCCGGGATTTGTAAGATTTCCTTCGATACCGCTCGCTTCACCCGGCAGATCAATTCCCGTTGATACACCCAGCCCAAATTGGGAGAAATGGTTGCGGAACGTCTTGATTGCCTGTGGGTTGACCGGCATGTTTGCACGGGGAACGTATTCCCGTCCATTTATTTTCATGGCGATTTTGAACATATACGAGTTTGAAGACTTTTCAAGTGCGTAAAGATCCGACATCGGTATACTTCCATATCTATTGAACCATGATGTCTTAGGGGTACCCTGCTTACCGATGATGATCGGTTCATCTACGAGGACTTGCCCCGGAGTCAAATTCCCAGTCATATAACCTGTCAATACGGTTGCACCTTTTACGACCGATCCAACTTCATAAGTGGTTGTGAAGGTACCGAGCGCTGCATCGCGCATTTCATATTTCCCGGTTTCCGGGTCCTTGACATATTGCTTTCCTGCCATAGCGAGGATTTCACCTGTATTCGGATCCATCATGACTACATAGGCACGGTCAAGATCCGGCGATTCACTGCGGTTGACCACTTGCTTCATCAATTCTTCTTCGATGATCTTTTCGACTTCGCGCTGCAATTCCATATCGATTGTCAGAACGGCGTCTTTTCCGCGTTGTCCTTCCTGGATCAGAAGAGATTCGAGTACACTTCCGCCTTTTGTGACGTTTTTAATCTGTTCTTTCTGACCCTGCAGGACTTCTTCATATTCCAATTCAACATAGCTTTTTCCAACCCGGTCATTGCGGTTATAGTCTCTAGCTAAATAGGAATCTACGAGATCCTTTGGAAGACCTTCACGTGCGGATGAAACATTTCCAAGGATGGTCCGGAGTGTATCATCGAACATATAAGACCGTTTCCAGTCAGTTGTTGTATTGACCCCCGGAAGTTCACTCAGGTGTTCACTGACGACTGCAAATTCCTCGGGTGTCACCCCTTCATTTTTAACGATTTGAGGATTAAGTGCATAGCCGGTTGTAAACTCGCGATAGATCGCAATCACTTCCAGATCTTTATCAGTCAGTGATGAGAGCTCCTTCTCGGTGATCCGGTCAAGCCTCATTTTATAGACTTTTGCGTTCACTTCTTCTTCTGATAAGTCTTCATTATTCTGAAGTTTTTTAATTTCCTCTTCAGATACCTTCTCCTCGGCTTCTTCCTTGTTTTTAATGATCCAGTAATCTTTTTTATCCCGCTCGGTCACTTCTTTAGGATCTTTCTCGATAAAATCCGAAAGCTTCGATGCTACATCAAGCATTTCTTCGGTTGAAGTGTTATTCGTACGTGTATAGGTAATCGCATTCAAAGGAATGTTATCGACGATCACATTCCCGTAGCGGTCAAAGATTTTACCTCGGGGCACACTTGTTTTCACCACTACATCTTCTGTTCGTTCAACTTCTTTTTTGTAGCTTTCCCCATTCACAATTTGAACGAGACCAAGTCTCAGAACCAAAAGAGAAAACAACAAGAACACCGCAAAAAACAGCAAATTCATTCTTACGGGGACATGTGTCTTTTTCTTTCTCTTACTTTTTTTCAATCGTTCCAGTCCTTCCTCTATGTAAAAGTAGTGCACATCTTTCTGTCCATCCCTTATTTTATAGAAAATAAACCAGTTTTTCTACTATCATGAAGAGGAAATCACACAACAAAGAGAGGAAATAATTCCCTCTCTTTGTACGTATTTACATATTCAGGATACAGGGAACTCCACTTTCCTTACAAAGAAGTAAATCAGTGTGTGTCCGGCTCCCAATATTAAAAGCAGAATCGGTATGCTCTGATCCTGATTAAAGTAAGTCACAGCAATAATGAATGCTGCAACCGATACGATCCTCCCGAGATTCAGGAACAATTCCCTCACGACAATATATTCAATCCTCATTTCCGCAGCCTGCCAGCCAGTACCGATCACATCATAGGTCATGGAAATATAAGGTACCAGCAGGATGGGATAAGCAATGGCAATCACAGCTGCATAAATGAGCAGTTTTGTGTAGGTTACATCAAACACGATCAGGAATATGGCCAGATAGAGAAGCATTCCGCCAAGAAGGATGGCGCGTTTCCGGAACTGTTTCTTAATGACCCTGGAGGCGACATAATAGCCGACAAAGGCAATTCCTGAATTGATCAGACCGAAAGTACCGATGGCGAACTCACTTCCGGTGCTGATGAACACAAAGACGGAAATGATGAATACAAAAGTTCCTTCCCGCAGCCCCTGAAAAAAATGGGCATTGGTGATCAGCCTCCAGTTATTGTTGTGTTTTCTTTCCTCGAATATCCTTACAAACAGATAGCGCCCCGAAGCAGGACGTCTCTTCAAGAAAAAGCTTAACAGAACAGCAACGGTGAATAGTGCAAGTGAGATGCCAAACACGATTGTGTATCCTTTGAATGAAGCGAATCTTGAAATGATATACCCGGCAAGAATAGGGCCCAGCATTCCCCCTGCAGATGTCAGGGTCCCCAGGAATCCATTAAAGAAATCCCTTGTCTCCGGTTCGGTTATTTCGAATGTCAGCACGTTGAATGCCAGCCAGTAAAAACCATACCCTATCCCCAAAAGGGCGCCCAGGACAATCAGGAAGTCCTCGGCCGATTCCCCGAATGACAATACGGATATGTAAAAAACAGCCAAAAAGATAACACCGAACCTCAAGACGATCACCCGGTCCACTTTCTTTGCCAGTCTTCCAGCCAGAATGAATGTCAACGGTTGAAAAATCACGACGGTCAAGTTGTAAATGCCGAGATCGATAAACTCACCGGACTGTTTCCATAAATAGATATTTACGAACGTATTCGATAACGCGATACTAAGTGAATATAAACCTCCAATAAGCAATAACAACGTAAGGTCTCTTGTTAAATCAATGTCGCCTAAGATCTTTTTAAAGCTGCTCATCATTAAAACTCCCCTTTTGCGTACCCCTATCTTTTGAAAAAGGGCGGGAAGTTATGCAGAAAAAAGAGAGGTTCTAAAAAGAACCTCTCTGCACAGTTAGATAAGAATTATTTTGCAGCTGAATAACGCTTAGCCACTTCATCCCAGTTAACTACATTCCAGAATGCACTGATGTAGTCAGGACGGCGGTTTTGATAATTCAGGTAGTAAGCGTGCTCCCAGACGTCAAGTCCAAGGACAGGTGTCTTGCCTTCCATCAACGGGCTGTCCTGGTTCAGGGTGCTTGTTACTTCCAACTCACCGTTGTTCACTACGAGCCAAGCCCAGCCTGAACCGAAGCGTGTTGCAGCAGCATTTGCAAATTCTTCTTTGAATTTGTCAAAGCTTCCGAATTTTGAAGAGATAGCGTCAGCCAGTTCACCGCTTGGAGCTCCTCCGCCGTTTGGAGAAAGGATCGTCCAGAATAGTGAATGGTTAGCGTGTCCACCGCCATTGTTGCGGACTGCCGTACGTGCTCCTTCTGGAACAGCATCCAGGTTTGATACAAGATCTTCGATTGATTTGCTTAGAAGATCGTCATGTCCTTGAAGGGCATCATTTACTTTTGTTACATAAGCGTTATGGTGTTTTGTGTGGTGGATGTTCATTGTTTCCTTGTCGATATGAGGCTCAAGAGCGTCATAAGCGTAAGGAAGTTCAGGTAATTTGTAAGCCATAATAAAATTCCTCCCTATGTAAGTTTCCTGAAGATTTATTCAGGTCGTTTCAGTATAAGATTACCAAATCTCCTATATGTGTTCAAATATTTTGATTGGTTATTCTTACAAAGATAAAATGCCCTTTTCATTTGGAATTTAACCAATTTAAAATCCGGGTTTTATTGCCGCTGTTGATTTCCGTGCAAGACTTCGCTTTCCGCGGGTAGCCCGCCCTCATTGAATCGGTTATATGTCTAGCTGCAGGGCTTAGAGGAACATGTCATAAGCCTGACCGACCAAGGAGGCAAAGTGCGCCTTCGTGGCCGATTCGTCTTATGCCACACTCCTCTGTACAAAGCCCTTCCGCTTTTCGGGAGTCTTCGTCTTGCACTCCAATCAACAGCTGGAATGAACTAGAATCAATAACAGCCACTAATCAAAAACAAGAGATTAAATTACTATAAAAAAGTAAATCACCATAACAATCTGAATCAATCCTTTTGTGAACACACTAGAGATGAATCCTACTACTGAGCCGATTCCGACTTTGAGGGTTTTTTTGAATGAGGATCGGTGTACGATCCATTCCCCGATTATGGCCCCGAGAAATGGCCCTAAGATGATACCGAAGACGGGAATGACGAATGGGCCGATCAGGAGCCCGATTGTACTTCCCCATATCCCCGCTTTTGTCCCTCCAAAACGTTTGACACCGAATAATTTCGCTAAGTAGTCTGCACCGAATAATAACAGTACAAATAGGACCTGGACAGTCCAGAACAGCCAGTTGAATGGTGAGAAGTCAAAGAAGACACCATAGAGCAAAAAGCTTGCCAACAGAAATAAAACACTCGGTATGATCGGATAAACAAGTCCGACGAACGCTAAAACCATGAGAACGATGATGATCGTCCAATATACCACATCCAACATTACTGCCTCCCTTCAAAAAAAAGACTGACTCAAGCTTGAGTCAGTCTTTACTCTGCTATCTTCTATTATTCTACACCAAGTACTGCTTCTGCAATATTTACGGCGTGGTCACCTATACGTTCCAGGTTAGAGATGATGTCGACAAATACGATTCCAGCCTGTCCTGAGCACTTCCCTTCATTCAGGCGAAGGATGTGCTGCTTGCGGAGCTTTCTTTCCATTTTATCGATTTGATCTTCTTTTTCTGCCACTTCACGTGCAATGTTTGTGTCATTCAGGTCAAGTGATGTAAGCGATCTTTCAACAGTATCGATTGTCAAACTGAACATTGTTTCAAGATCCTGCATCGCATCATCCGTGATTTTCACTTTGTTGGACTGCTGATATTCGATCAGTTCAACTATGTTTTCAAAATGATCACCGATCCGTTCGATGTCACGGACGGTGTCCATGAGGATGGAGTGGCGCTCTGATTCACCCTCCGATAGTGAAGAGGATGAAAGGTCAACCAGATAATTGGTGATTTTCTTATCCAGATTGTTAATGGCCCCTTCAATTTGATAGGCAGCCTCAGAATTTTTCGAGCTTTTCGTCTTCAAGAATTCATTTGTTTCCTCAAGGCCCTTCACTGCAAATTGACCCATTCGCAGGACTTCTTCCTTCGCTTGACCCAATGCGATTGATGGAGACTGCTCAATGAACACCGGATCCAAATGTTTTGAGTTTGAGTCGACGAACGTGTCCTGACCAGGGATCAGTTTCGTCACGATCACTGCGAGTAAAGCAATGAACGGGAACTGAATTATGGTATTGGTGACATTGAAAGTCCCGTGAGCAAATGCGATTGTCATTGGTTCGTTCAGATTTAGTTCTGCCTGTAAGAACAAAATGAGTTTTTGGAACAACGGTAAGATTATAAGGAATATCGTCGTACCAATCAAGTTAAACAGGACATGGACAGCTGCCGCTCTTCTGGCTGCAACAGAAGCACCAAGCGCAGCAAGTACGGCAGTGATCGTAGTACCGATATTATCTCCGAATAATACAGGAAGAGCCGCTTGAATATCAATCAGATCCGAACTGTACAATTCCTGTAAGATACCGATTGTTGCTGAAGAACTCTGTACGATCACTGTAAACAATGTTCCGATGACCACTCCAAGGATAGGACTGGAACTCATGCTTACCGTCAGATCATGGAATGATTCCAATGAACGGAGCGGCTTCATGCCGTCACCCATCAATTCGAGACCATAGAAGAGCGCCCCGAAACCGAAAATCAGCTGACCGAAGTTCTGAAGTTTTTTATTTTTAAAGAAGAACAATAAGATGGTTCCGACTGCTATGATCGGCAGCGCGTACGCACCAATATCGAAGCCGATGATGAACGCAGTGACGGTTGTACCGATGTTCGCACCCATGATGACCCCGATTGCCTGTCTAAGCGTCATGAAGCCTGCACTGACGAGTCCGACCACGATAACCGTGGTACCACTGCTTGATTGAATCAGGACAGTTACAAAAACACCTGCAAGCACACCCATGAACGGGTTGGTCGTGAACTTATCTAGAATGTCCTTCAGGCGTTCACCTGCAGACTTCTGCAGTCCGTCCCCCATGTATTTGATTCCAAAGAGGAAGATCCCCAGTCCACCAAAGAACTGAAACAGCATCTCTTGCCAATTTAATTCCATTTTTTCAACCCCTACTTAAATTTTCGACATTAACTAACAAAAACCCCATACCATTTTTAATATATTTTAGAGTATCCGTAAATAGATTTCCCCGCAAATTTACAATAGGTTAATAAAAGGGCCCTATTATTACATAAATGTTACATTTAATATTAATTATAATTAACTGACTGATTCAATCTTTTTCCTTCAGCCCCTGCTGAGTTTTTGTATACTTACTTTTCCCCGATGAGCAGTCAGCATGTACAAAAGAATATTTACGACAGAGAACAGAAAGGTGACGATGTACATTCCCATTTCATTTTCCATCCAAGAAGAGAAGGCAATCGGTCCGAGCGCAACACCCAGAAACCTCGCCGTTCCGTACATACTGACAACAAACCCCCTCTCTCCTTCATTCACACTTCCTGTAATGAATGTATTTAGTACAGGAAGGATAAAGCCAAGCCCCCCGAAGCATACCGTAATGCAGAAGAGCAGGGAGCTCAATGAGTGAAAGATAATCAATATCCCCAAAGGGACCGTCATCATCCCCAGTCCCCATTTTATGTAGTACCATCCCCGTTCTTCATCTGTCTTAATCCTTTTTCCGCTCCAGATGGAAGAAATCGTCATCGCCCCCAGCGGGAACATAAACGAAAACCCTTTAAAAAAGCCATCGATGTGAAAAGTATTTTCAATATGGTAGGAAAGGAAGAACAGGATGCCGAATAATAGGAATAAGCCTATTCCGCCAATCGTATATAAGGGAAGAAGCAACAGCCATTTGGACTTCATAACAGAAGCAAGATCCCTGGCATACTCCCTTACCCCCTGTGAGTTTTTCTCTTCATCAGCAGGCTTCAAAGTCTTTTTCAGACCTAAGAGAATCACAAGGCAGAGCAGGGGAAAAATCCAAAAGGCGTTATTCCAGCTGAGGAATATTGTCAGGCCCGCACCTATGATCGGGGCAAACACCTTACCCATGCCGTTAAATACTTCCAGTGTCCCCAATACTTCCGAGCGCTCGTCTCCGTTGAACAGGTCACCGGCCAACGCGATGGCAAGCGGCGCAGTCCCGGCAGCCCCCACACCCTGCAGCCCCCTTCCACCCATGAATAAAAAAGCCGGGTTCTTCAGCAAGACACTTACTGCACATAAACTGCTCCCAGCCAGGATGATCCATAAAGAATATTTGATCAGGCGATCACGGCCGAGCCGGTCAGATAAGAAACCTATGAATGGGATACAGACTGCTGCTGGAATTGTAAATGAACTTAATATCCAGCCCGACCACCTTTCATCGATGTGAAGCCCCTTCTCAATGCTCGGCAGAATGGGTATCAGCATGGAGTTGCCGAGTACCATGAGAACCGGGAGCAAGCCGATCACGGTCACCAGTTTTTTGTTCGTCATTGCCTTTATCTCCTTTATCCCCAACTTAATTTACAGGAGGTTCATTATGAAGCGGATGTTTATATTCTTCGGTATTATCATTCTTCTTTACAGCGTCTATTATGATTTAAATAAGGGCACTTTAAATTTATTAACTGAAAAACAATCCACAGTGGCAACCTCCCGTCCCCAGGAAATGAAGAAAGAAAATGTGGAATCGGCTTCACTGACTGCAGAACCTGACGTTTCCCAAGCTTATATCGAAAAGGAAATTAAACCCGGCGACACGGTATTGAGCCTGGTGGAAGAGTCACTGCAGGGCAGGCTGCCTGTCTCCATTGAAGAGGTCGTCTCAGACTTTGAAGAACTGAATAACACGACAGCAGGCAAGATTCAGATAGGCAGGACGTATAAAATACCTCTATATGCCGACTGACAACTTCAATGCAGTACACCTAATTCTTGTCAATTGATGCAAAACACTGTTACAATAGCTTCGTATTATTTATAATGTATAGTTGAAGAACCTTTCTAAAGGAGCGAATTACACTTGAGTGAAATTATACATCGTTCAAAAACACGTCCAGTAAAAGTCGGGGACTTAACAATCGGCGGAAACAATGAATTAGTTATACAAAGTATGACGACCACCAAGACTCATGACGTAGAAGCGACAGTCAAGGAGATCCATCGTCTTGAGAAAGCCGGCTGCCAGGTTGTCCGGGTTGCCTGTCCGGATGAGCGTGCTGCAAATGCGATCGCTGACATCAAGAAACAGATCAATATCCCGTTAGTCGTGGATATCCACTTTGATTATAAGCTTGCCCTGAAAGCAATCGAAGGCGGAGCGGATAAGATCCGGATCAACCCGGGGAATATCGGACGCCGCGAAAAAGTGGAAGCAGTGGTAAAGGCTGCGAAGGAAAAAGGCATACCGATCCGGATCGGTGTCAATGCCGGAAGCCTGGAAAGAAAAATCCTTGAGAAGTATGGTTATCCAACAGCCGACGGCATGGTAGAAAGTGCCCTTCATCATATCAAGATCCTGGAGGACCTTGATTTTCACGACATCATCGTTTCGATGAAGGCATCCGATGTCAACTTAGCCATCGAAGCATATACAAAAGCTGCGCAGGCATTTGATTACCCCCTTCACCTTGGGATTACGGAGTCCGGAACATTATTTGCCGGAACCGTTAAAAGTGCGGCAGGACTCGGAGCCATTCTCAGCCTTGGAATCGGAAACACTTTGAGGATTTCCCTGAGTGCCGACCCTGTGGAAGAAGTTAAGGTCGCACGTGAGTTATTGAAATCTTTCGGTCTTGCATCAAATGCAGCGACATTGATTTCATGCCCTACATGCGGCAGGATCGAAATCGACTTGATTTCCATCGCAAATGAAGTGGAAGAATATATCCAGACCATAAAAGCGCCGATCAAAGTAGCAGTGCTTGGCTGCGCGGTCAACGGACCGGGTGAAGCCCGCGAAGCGGATATCGGCATTGCAGGTGCACGGGGCGAAGGACTCTTGTTCCGCAAAGGGAAAACCGTTCGTAAAGTTCCCGAGGAAACGATGGTCGAGGAATTGAAAAAGGAAATCGACAAGATCGCTCAGGAATACTATGATAAGCAGGAAGCTAAAAAGAAAGAAAAAGAAAAGCAATTATAAATAAATGCGCAGGCGACTTGATCAGCCACGGTAAGCATTGGAGGCACAACCGGTGAAGTCGCTGTTTGACTGGCGGTACCGGAATGTCACGAAGTGCCAGGCGCTTGAGCTAGCCATAATAAAGAAAAGAGGACTGATCGCTCAGTCCTCTTTTTACTTTTTTAAAACGCTCCCCATTTTAAAAAAGTGATTTATTGGTTAAAAGAAGGGCAGTACAAATAATCCAACGATAATGGATACTGCTCCGATCCCTATTGCCCATGCCCCAAGCGTTTCTGCTCCGCGTCTTCTGGCAACGAATCCGAGGACGATCCCGGCCGCCCCCATGATGACTGGAAGAATGAAAAGGGAAAGAATCGATAGTGCAAGTGCCGAGTAACCGAGCACCCGTCCTGACGTCGTGCTTTCCTCTGCTGCGTCTTCCTCAAAATCGCGGCTTACGTTTACCGGAGCAGCGATTTCTGCAGCTGTTTCTTCATTGAAATCATCGTCTTTTTCCACAATATCCGGATTGTCGTAATACAGGTCGATCTCATCACGATCACGAAGTCGTTCATCAGCCATACAGCAATCCCTCACTTTCGATATTTGGGAGCATTCTTATTGTTTGTCACGGGCTGTATTTTACTATGCTAATGTTTGTCATTTATGTAATGATGTACTGTATCTGCATTGATAAAAACTTTGCCTTAAGGGATAAGCTGTAATGTGGTACACTTGAGTAAGTTTGGATAAGAGGAGCATGATAACGCATGAAACGGTTTGGAATTGATATAGACGGGACAGTGACGTCCCCGGAGTCTTTACTGCCGCATATAAATGATCACTTCAATTTGAATCTGACACTGAATGATATAACACAATATGAACTGACAGAAGTACTCGATGTTGCCCCGGAGGTCTTCGTAACCTGGTTCAAAAAAGCTGAACCGCTTATTTACAGGCAGTCACCGCTCGCTTCAGGAGCGAAAAGAATCCTTGATGACTGGAAGGAACACCATGAACTGTTCTTCATAAGCGCCCGTCCATCGGAGCTTCTTCAATTGACAAAAGAATGGTTTGATGCAAAGGACTTGATGTATCATCATATTGAATTGATCGGATCTCATAATAAAATTGCGACTGCACAGAAACACGGCGTCGACATCTTTTTTGAAGATAAGCATGACAATGCAGTCATGATCAATGAGGAGTTGAACATCCCCGTCATCCTTTTCAATACCCCTTACAATCAAAAACCGATTCCTGAAGGGATCATCCGAGTGAATGACTGGCAGGAAGCCAATCAATGGGTTCAAAATTGGCTGCGTAAATAAAGAAAAAGCCTTGGACTTTCCTGAAGTCCAAGGCTTTTTTACGTATATAATTCACTGGCACTGAGGGCATTTTCCATAAATTTCAAATTTATGGCCCGAAATATCATAACCCGTCTTTTCGATGCTATCTTTCAGAGCATCCATCGGGCATGTGTGAATTTCCTTTGTTTTGCCGCAGTCCATGCAGATGAAATGATGGTGGTGATGGCTGCTTTCACAGGTGAACCGGAAATGCCTCTCCCCTGAAAGTTCTGTTTCTTCAAAAATCCCGAGCTCGACAAATAAGCTTAAATTTCTATAGATCGTGTCAAAACTTAAGGATGGATAGTCACTTTTCATGTGTTCAAGAACATCCTTCGCCGTCAGATATTTATTGGAGTCAGAAAAAAGTTGAAGCAGCTCCTGTCTTTTGCCCGTATGTTTGTATCCTTCAGACTTTAAAAGCTCCATTGCTTGAGTTACATTCATTCTTTACACCTCTGCTTTTTCAGAATGCCTGGATGATAAGACTTTCTTTGCGGCAATCGTAATCAATAAAATGAAAATCGCCGTTACGACAATCGTTCCGCCAGGGGCAAGGTCTAAATAAAATGCACTGATCAATCCAACGACTACTGATATTTCCCCGAATAAGACAGAAAAGCCGATTGTTTGCTTGAAGCCCCTCGCGATTCGGATGCTGGCCGCTACCGGAAGGGTCATAAGAGATGACACAAGCAGGATTCCGACAATCCTCATGGATGCTGCTATCACCAATGCCACCATCACCATGAAAATGAAGTGGATCGCTTTTGCCGGTATCCCGGATGCCTTTGCATGATCTTCATCGAAAGAGAGCAGGAATAGTTCTTTATAGAGCAGGAAAATCACCAGGATGACCACAATGCTGATCACTGCAATCAGATAAAGATCCCCCCTGCTCACGGCACTGACACTGCCGAATAAGTAACTGAATAAATCAGTCGTAAACCCGTCAGCGAGTGAAATGAAAATGACCCCGATCCCGATCCCTCCGGAAAGGATGATCGGGATGGCGAGTTCCTGATAATGTTTATACAAAGTCCTCAGACGCTCGATGAAGAGTGAACCCGTAACGGAAAAGATCATTCCGAAATATAGAGGGTTGAGTCCCTGCATGGATGGAACCGTCTTGCTGAAGTAAAGACTTGCAGCAATGCCGGATAACGTTACGTGACTGAGAGCATCCGCTATCAGTGAAAGTCTCCTCACCACAATGAACGCCCCTAACAGCGGAGCGATGATTCCGATCAAGATCCCTGTAAAAAAAGCATTTTGTAAAAATTCATACTGAAAGATTGCCTGAAGCACCCGCTTTTCCTCCTATCAATGGTGTTCGTGCTGCAGAAAGTGGACATCGTGCCCATAAAACGAAGACATCTCACCTTCTCTAAGCTGTTCAAATTCTTCCGTCGGCCCGTGAAAATGAAGATGTTTATTCAAGCATGCGACATGGGTCACTTTATTCGAGATGGAGCCGATATCATGTGTCACCAATAACAATGTAATACCCAGATCTTTATTCAAATGGTCGAGCATATCATAAAAATGCTGGACATTTTTGCTGTCCACTCCGACTGTGGGCTCATCCAGGATCAATACATCCGGCTTGCTGACAAGAGCCCGCGCAATGAATACCCTCTGCTGCTGGCCGCCGGATAGTTCCCCGATGTTCCTCTTTGTAAAAGGAGTCATGCCTACTGATTCGATTGCTTCCGCGATATCTTTCCGATAGTTCGAAGACACCCTTCTGAACAATCCGGCTTTTTTTGATAAGCCGCTGGCCACGACTTCCTGTACCGTCGCAGGAAAGCCGGTATTGAAACTGTTTGCTTTTTGAGAGACAAATCCGATGCGGTCCCACTGCCTGAATTTCTGCTGCGGGGTCCCGAACAATTCGATATCCCCCTGCTTCACTTTCAGTAAACCGAGCATGAGCTTCAATAAGGTCGATTTACCGGAACCATTCGGACCGACGATGCCGAGGAATGCACCCTGCGGGATACAAAGATTAATGTCTTCCAGCACCCGTTCACGATCGTATCTATAGCTCAAATTTTCAATTTTTATAATAGGAGTCTGATTATGTTCCATTGTATTCAACTCTCTTTTTAAGAATCATTACGATTTAAAGCACTTAGGAAAGTATACAACACGGGAAAATGATTGTAAACTGTACTGTTTCCCGTTTCCTCTTTTTCTCCGATAAAAAAATGTCACTTTCTTCACCGAAGTCACATATGTATTTTTTGAGGAGTGATATGGATGAAACTATTACAAAATGTGATCAATCATAAGATCAATACGATCAACCGTGCAGAATTGCTGAAGTATGCCAATCAATACAACATTTCTTTGACCACTAAGCAGGCCGATGCGATTGTTGACAAAGTCAAAGGGAAAAACATCAATATATTTGATGACGCCGGCAGGAGCAAACTGGTGAAGGAACTCGCTAAAGTGATCGGTCCTTCCAAAGCAAGAGAAATCAATCAGCTTTTCATGCAGCTGATCAGATAAATACTTAAAAAGGAGGCTGCTTCAATAAGTGAAGAGCCTCCTTAAATTTATTGATTTTCGATTTTAGTCAATACGTCTTCATCAAATTGCTGATTGCGGAGCATATCAATCTCAAATTTGTATGGGGCCTTCTTGTTTTTCTTATCTTCCCCTACATAAGGCGTCTCGAGAATCTTCGGCACCTCTGACAGCTGCGGATGATGGACGATATAGTTCAACGCCTTGAAGCCGATATGGCCGAAACCGATATTTTCATGGCGGTCTTTACGTGCACCTGTCGGATTCTTACTATCGTTGATATGAAGTACCTTCAGTCTGTCGATACCGATGATCTTATCGAATTCTTCCAGTACACCATCAAAATCTTCCACTATGTTATACCCTGCATCATGGGTGTGGCATGTATCGAAACAGATTGACAGCCTGTCATTCAATTCCACTCCATCAATGATCTGAGCAAGTTCTTCGAAGGACCTTCCGCATTCAGATCCTTTGCCAGCCATTGTTTCAAGTGCAATTTGAACAGTATGATCTTTCGTCAATACTTCATTCAGCCCTTCAATGATTTTGGCGATCCCTTTATCTGCTCCGGCACCAACATGGGCACCCGGATGAAGAACGATTTGACCAGCACCGAGCGCTTCGGTACGGTCAATTTCAGACCTTAGAAAATTAACGCCCAATTCATACGTCGCCGGATTGGTTGTATTCCCGATATTGATTATATAAGGGGCATGTACAACAATATCTTGAATATTGTTTTCCTTCATGTGCTGCAGGCCTGCTTCAATATTCAAATCCTCGATTTTTTTCCTTCTTGTATTCTGAGGTGCGCCGGTATAAATCATAAACGTATTGGCACCATAGGATACAGCTTCCTCACTGGAGGCCAGCAGCATCTTCTTGCCGCTCATTGAAACGTGCGATCCAATCTTAACCATTCTCCTCAACTCCTAAGAAAATCTCTTCGTACATTTTATCGAATGTGTGAAAATGAATCACGTCATATGACTTATTTGCTTCTATTTTTCTTTCTTCTTTCTTTCTTTTTGATTTGTTCCATCTTGTATTTCATTTTCTTTTTGTAACCAGGCTTTACATTCTTTGGTTTTCGCACAAGGGATTTTGCTTTTACATCAATTTCATCCGCCCCTGTCTTCTGGCGGCTTTTTCTCTTATTCAATGCCGGGAGCTCTATCCATTCACCCTTCTTCAGTTCCATGTTTTTGAAAGAGATCCCCATTTTTTCGAGACGGTTCAATGCATCTTCATCAGACGGCTCATAAATCGTGTATGCGATTCCTGAATTACCCGCTCTTGCTGTACGGCCAGATCTATGCACATAAAAATCCAGATCCTGAGGAAGTTCAAAATTAATGATATGGCTTACACCTTCAATATCGATCCCTCTGGCAGCAAGGTCTGTCGCAACGATATATTGGTAATCAAGGTTGCGCACCTGCTTCATCATTTTTTTGCGCTCGCGGGGGGAAAGGTCGCCATGTATCCTGCCGACTTTCAGTCCTTTTGTGATCAAGGCATTTGCTACTTCATCCGCATTCGACTTTGTATTAGTGAAAACGATCCCTAAATATGGGTTGATTTCCACTAAAAGATCGTAAAGGACATTGACTTTATCACGGCTTTTCTTCGGAATGATGATGTGCTCGATGTTCTTTGCTGAAATCCGTTCAGGCTCCACATGGGCATACTGTGGATTTTCCATGTACTTTTTCAAAAAAGGCTTCAGTTTTTCAGGAATGGTTGCAGAGAAAACCAGCATTTGCAGCTTTTCAGGCATTTTTGCGGCAATCTGATCGACATCTTCGATAAAGCCCATATCAAGCATAAGGTCTGCTTCATCAATCACGAGCATGGAGGCAGTATGCACAAACAGCGCCTGCGCCTTCACAAGGTCATTGATGCGGCCGGGAGTACCGACCACGATGTGCGGCTGGGTCTTCAGCTTTTCAATTGTCCTTTGTTTATCCGTCCCGCCGATAAAGCAGCGGGAAGTGATCTCGCTGTTTTTCGTGAGTTTCAGGACTTCTGTATAAATCTGCTGAGCAAGCTCCCTTGTCGGTGCCGTGATGACAGCTTGTACCTGTTCGACTGATGCGTCTGCCTTTTCAATGATAGGCAGAAGATAGGAGTGTGTCTTTCCTGTTCCTGTCTGTGACTGTCCGATCGCACTCTGCCCCTTCAGGATCAAGGGAATCATTTTCTTCTGGATCTCAGTCGGTTCATAGAAACCCAGTTCTTCTATCGCCCCGATAATAAAGGGTTGAAAATCATATTCCAGAAATAAGTTCTTTTTCATCTGTTTCATCTCCTTATTGATAATATTCTTTTATTTAAACGTAAGTAGTCGGCGTTATATTTTAAAGAACATCTAATCATTATAATAAACTTTTCCCAAAACATCTAGTTACACTTTCAGAGATTCGCCCAATTTGACTCAATCCCCTTTTCACGCAACTTGCATACTCTATAATGACAACAGATATTTTCAGCGAAAGGAGGCAGGCAGAATGCCGCCTAGATTACGAATGAGAATGCAGAACCAACAGCATGGCAGCCCTTTCGGAATGATGCCCCGGGGCGCGGGAAGAAGACCGTT
Source organism: Rossellomorea aquimaris (assembly GCF_001877785.1). Taxonomy (GTDB): domain Bacteria; phylum Bacillota; class Bacilli; order Bacillales; family Bacillaceae_B; genus Rossellomorea; species Rossellomorea aquimaris_A. The sequence goes on from NZ_MINN01000096.1 coordinate 34,003, forward strand.
CGGCCAGCAGCATGAGATGAGAAATCAAAATCCTTTCGGAATGGGGAACACCCAGCCATCTCCCTTTCAGATGGGACCGCCTATGAATGGATTCATGGGCCAGCAGGGACGGCCGCCCATGAATATGCAAGGTATGGGGGGTGGACCGAGAAAAGGACGGGGAGGCGGACTCCTGGCGAAAATACTAAAAAAAGGTGATCGTAACAATGGCCAGGGACAAGGAAGCATCCTTCAGCAGTTCAGCAGGGGAGATTCGGCAGGGGCAGCTTCGGGATTCGAACGCGGACCGGCTGCAGGGGCAGCAGGAGCTTCGACAATCGGCAGCCTGCTTAATCCCGGAAATATCACATCATTTCTCTCAAATACTCAGCAGGTCCTGAATGCAGCCCAGCAATTCGGCCCGATGATTTCACAGTACGGCCCCATGGTGAAGAATATACCTGCACTGTGGAAGCTTTACAGGGGAATCAAGGACTTTTCGGCAGACGACGCTTCCTCAGGAGACAGCACTAAAGAAGAAGCTGATGAGAAAGATGGTTTGGAGGCAGCAGTTGAAAAACCGTTAAGGAAGAAAAAGAAAAAAGCGGAGAAAAAAACGGAATCAACAGAAGGATCGGCTGATCATCTTCCAAAGAAAAAACATTCACAAGGAAGCTCAAAGCCCAAATTATATATATAAGACCCAATCCCTCAGGCACGCCTGTTTGGAGGGATTTTTCTTTTGACATATGAAACTGTATGCCCCTTCTCTTTGTCAGATAACCCATTCTCCTATATAATAGAATCACAACCTTTTCTCAAGTAGGAGGATTTTCATAGATGGATATTATTAAGATAACTCCGAGGGGCTACTGCTACGGTGTGGTGGATGCAATGGTCATTGCAAGAAATGCCGCGCTCGATAAATCGCTTCCTCGTCCTATTTATATACTGGGAATGATCGTTCACAACAAGCACGTCACCGATGCATTTGAAGAAGAAGGCATCATAACGCTGGACGGAAAAAACCGAAAAGAAATCATCGAACAGGTGAATGAAGGGACCGTCATTTTCACTGCTCACGGCGTCTCGCCCGAAGTGAAGGAAATTGCAAGGAAAAAAGGACTTGTCACCCTTGATGCCACCTGTCCCGATGTCACGAAGACACATGATCTTATCCGTGCCAAACAAGCTGAAGGATACGATGTCATTTATATCGGCAAGAAGGGGCATCCGGAACCGGAAGGCGCAGTGGGTGTTGCTCCCGATATCGTCCATTTAGTCGAAACGGCTGAAGATGTAGAAAAATTAACCATTGATAATGACAAAATCATCGTGACCAATCAGACGACCATGAGCCAGTGGGATGTCCTTGACACAATGGATAAAGTGAAAGAGATGTTCCCGCATGTTGAACTGCATAAGGAAATCTGCCTCGCTACCCAGGTGCGTCAGGAAGCGGTAGCGGAACAGGCAGGCGATGCAGATGTGCTGATCGTCGTCGGCGATCCCAAGAGCAATAACTCAAACCGTCTCGCTCAGGTATCCAAAGAAATTGCCGGAACTCCCGCCTACAGGATCTCAGATATCAGCGAACTTGATATCGAATGGATCAAGCAGGCAAAAGTCGCAGCGGTCACAGCCGGGGCTTCGACACCTACGCCAATCGTAAAAGAAGTCATCAATTTCCTCAAGGCGTTCGACCCGGAAGATGAAACGACCTGGACAAGGGAAAATAGTGTCCCGTTGAATAAAATCCTTCCAAAGGTAAAGAAATCAAAGCTAAGCTAAAATATCAGAAATCCCCCCGGCGAATTGCCGGGGGGATTTCTATTAGGCTTACATAAAGGTAAATGGATTCGTATTAGCCTTTGAGGCAAATATATTTACGATGTATCCCTTTTCTGCACATTTTTTCGCCAAATACTCTGCAACCCCATCCTTCATGACCTTCTCAATGTGATGGCCGGCATCCACGACATTCAGCCCCATCATCATGGCATCATGGGCAGTGTGAAAGTAAATATCACCGGATACAAATGCATCTGCTCCCTGCCGTTTGGCTGCAGAAATAAATTTATTCCCATCTCCGCCGAGAACGGCGATCTTCTTTACTTTGGCTTCCATATCCCCGATGACCCTGATTCCGTCCATACCAAAGGTTTCCTTGACGATCGCGGCAAATTGTTTCAGCGGTACTTCCTCCTGGAGTTTCCCTACTCTTCCAAGCCCGAGGGCTTCTCCTTTATTTTCAAGGGAATAAATATCATAGGCCACTTCTTCGTACGGATGGTGGGTGAACATCGCTTTCAGTACCTTTTTTTCAAGTGAGCGGGGGTAGATCGTTTCTATCTTTTCTTCACTGACCTCTTCAAGTTTCCCCTTCTGACCGATATGGGGATCTGTTCCTTCACCTGGCAAAAACCTGCCCGTTCCTTCTGTCGAAAAGCTGCAGTGGGAGTAATTCCCGATGTGACCGGCACCCGCTTTGCCCAATGCATTCCTCAGCTCTTCACTGTTCTCCTTCGGAACATATACGACGAGCTTTCTTAGTTGTTCAGAATGCGTTGGAAGCAATACAGACGTTTCTTGGAGGTTCAGGGCATCTGCAAGAAGATCGTTAACCCCTCCTGCAGCCACATCCAGATTTGTATGGGCAGCATAAACAGCAATGTCATGTTTGATCAGCTTCTCGATCATTCTCCCTTGATAGGTGTCTGTATGGATCGACCTAAGCGGCCTGAACAATGGCGGGTGATGGGCTATGATGAGCTTCACATTGTTTTTGATAGCTTCATCCACGACGTTCTCAAGTACATCCAATGTAATCATGACATTTTCCACTTTCTCATTCAGTTTCCCTATCTGCAGACCGATCGGGTCACCCTCTTCTGCCAGATGTTTCGGAGAAAACTCTTCAAAGAGTTGAATGATTTCGTGTCCGTTTACCGTTTTCATTTGGAAAGAACCTCCTCAACCATTTGGATTTTATCCATTAATTCAGCTTTTCGTTCATTCAGCGCATCTGTTTGCTCTGCTTTTTCCATGTTGGACATTATATTTTTCCACTGGGCACTCTCCTGTGTCCATTTCTTTCTGAACGCCTCATTTCGTTCCTGCATTAAGAAAGGCCCGAGCAGGAGTTCTTTTTGGCGTTCGTCCTCTGAGTATGGTCGGTCGGATTCTCCCCTGTCGGCAGTCAGTATTTCATACACTTTGCCGTCTTCTTCGATAATTTCTTCGGCTGTCAGCTCCCAGCCGTTTTGGAGAAGCCATACCCGAATCGATTTGGCACTGACATTCGGCTGAAGGATCAACCTTTTCACAGACGCAAGCTTATCCTTTCCCTCTTCCAATATAGTAGCGATAAGAGCTCCGCCCATCCCTGCTATCGTTATGCAGTCCACTTCTCCCGGTGCAACGACCTCGAGCCCATTGCCGAGCCTGACCTCGATTTTATCCTGGAGGCAGGCATCTTTCACCTGCTTCTCTGCTGAAAGATAAGGGCCTTTCACGACTTCGCCTGCTATGGCCGTTTCGGCTATTCCTTTTCTTAATGCATAACAGGGAAGATATGCGTGATCTGATCCGATATCAGCAATCCTTGAACCTGCGGGTATATATGAAACGACCGTTTCTAAACGTTTGGATAATTGTTCTATATTCATGACTTCACCTTTTTATTTTGATTTAATACTTAGTATGTACGTTTTACATTCTATCTGACTTTCTTCCATAAAAAAAGTCCTTTGCCCTATTAGACAAAGAACCTTTTTAAGCGTATACATTATTTAAGTGATTTGACCCATTCTGCCATTGCATCGAGATTTTCGTCAGCAACTAGGCCGGCAGGCATTGCGCCTTTACCATTTTTAATGGTCTCTTTAATCTCATCAACAGATTTGTCTGTGCCTTTCAGAGCCGGACCCATTCCGCCTTCATAGTTCCCACCGTGACAAGACAGACAGTTGTCTTTGTAAGTTTGCTCAGGATCAAACTCGCCGCTTGAAGCCTGTTCTTCCTTACCGCCTTTTTCCCCGTGTTCCGCTTCTTTCGCTTTTTCATCAGCATTGTTCAGGCCTTCAAGAGACATGAAGAATACAAGGCCGATCCCCATAGCCATGATCAGAATGAATGGAATGATTGGATTACGATTCATGATTTAACCTCCTTTATGTACAACATCCAAAATAGTGCTAGTAAACACCTTATATTTTACTTTAAAAAGGGACAAAGGAAAAGTCCTATAGATTAACTTTTCCATCTTTCTCACAAATTAGACACATTTGTTTGCTTTTCTTGTTCTTACTATCTTAGATTGTACTTTTAATATCCGCTTTTGGTTTCAATGCAGGACTTCGCTTTCCGCGGGTGACTCGGGGGCTTCCTGATAAAATCGAAACCGTCAAATTATTGTCACCCACAGGTTTTGGTTGTATTGTTAGGCACCATTAATTAGAGAAGAAATTTTGACTTCTCAACTTATTTGATTCCATTCATCACCGCTATTGATTTCCGCGCAAAACTTCGCTTTCCGCAGGCGGTTGGTGAGCCTCCTCGGCTTCGCCTGCGGGTTAGAAAAGTGGAAGGGCTTTGGTCAGAGGCGGGTGGCATAAGGCGAATCGCCCACGAAGGCGTTCTTTGCCTTCTTGGGCGAGTTGACTTATGACATGTGCCTCTAAGCCCTGGAGCTGGACAAACAGAAAAGCGCAGGCGGCTCGCCCAGAGGCGACAAGCATAAGGCGAGCAAGCCGGAAAGGCGCTTTTTGCCTTTCTGGATTGATTGTCTTATGACCTCGAGCCTCTAGCCGCCGGAGCTGGACAAGTCTCACCTAACACGCTTTTCCCGCAGGAGTCTACGTTTTGCACTCCAATCAATCGCTGGAACCGTTTATGAATATGGCTGAGTCTACACATTGTTAGATCACGGCACGAAGGCAAAAATCTCTACTGCGGTTAGCACTCTGATATTCACCAAAAAACATAGATCATTAAACATTGGGAGGACTTTCAACTTCCTGCATAAAGGCTCAAAAAAGCCGGCTAACTCTCTCTCTCCAGCTGGAAGCAATGAATAACAAATCTGTGTCATTCATCTTACCGACAAACACTCTTCTTGAAAATATAATAAAACATTGCTCTTTATTAACAACTACAAAGAGCTGCAGGTGCGGTTAGCCAGCCTGCAGCTCTTTTGTGGGGGTTAGTTATTTACGCCGATCAGGCGGGAGATGACCATACGCTGGACTTCGGATGTTCCTTCTCCGATTTCGAGCAGCTTGGCATCACGCATGTATCTTTCGACGTGATATTCTTTCATGTAGCCGTAGCCCCCGTGGATCTGGATTGCTTCATCAGCTACTTCCATGCTGATTTCGGAGGCATACAGTTTGCACATGGACGCTTCTTTAGAGAATGGTCTTCCTTGATCCTTAAGCCATGCAGCTTTGTGGACCATATTGCGGGCAAGTTCGATTTTCATTGCCATATCAGCCAGTTTAAACTGGGTGACCTGGAACTCGGAAAGCGTCTTGCCAAACTGTTTCCTTTCCTTGGAATATTGCAATGCTTTATCGAACGCGGCCTGGGCCACGCCTACAGCCATTGCACCGATACCGATGCGGCCGCCGTCAAGTGTGACGAGGAATTGTTTAAATCCTTCCCCGCGTTTACCAAGGAGGTTCTCTTTTGGAACTTCTACATCTTCAAGGACCAATTCAGTCGTATTGGAAGAATGCAGCCCCATTTTTTCGTAGTTGTCAATCACAGTGAATCCCTTTGCCTTGGTAGGCGCTATGATCGCACTTATCTCTTTCCTGCCGTTTTCTCTGCCTGTTATTGCAGTCAGCGCCAGGTGGTCAGCATAGCTTGCATTGGTAATATAACATTTGTTGCCGTTGATGACCCATTTATCCCCTTTATCCTCCGCAGTGGTTTGTGTCCCTCCTGCATCAGATCCTGCATTGGGTTCCGTCAACCCGAAGGCTCCGAAGGATTCCCCTGTACAAATCGGAGTAAGATACTTTTCCTTTTGTTCATGAGTACCGAACAAATTGATTGGAGCGCCTCCTAATGAAATATGTGCAGAATATGTGATCCCGGTAGAAGCACATGCCCTGCTCAACTCTTCCGTCACAATCGCAAAGCTGACCGTATCCGCCCCTGCACCTCCGTATTCTTCCGGAAATGGAAGGCCCATCATCCCCAAATCAGCGAGTTTTTTAAAGATTTCTTTCGGAAATTCCTTGGTGCGGTCCCTGTCCAATGCGCCGGGAGCGACTTCCTCCTCAGCAAATTCACGGATTGTTTTTTTGATCATTGCCTGTTCTTGCGTTAAGTCAAAATTCATCCTTATCCCCCTTGTATTAACTTGATGAATGAAAGCCTGATTCGACTCAGACTGTTAATCGCGCAAGCCTGTCAACATATCTATGAATGCGCTCTCATTACTATTATAAGAGGGAATGGTGAATTTTCTCAACTTTAAAAAACTTTTTAAAATTCAGAAGTTATCGTAATATAGAAAACAGGATGATAAGAATACCCAATGCTCCGGATAATGTGAAATAAAGGAGCTTTCGCTTCCATCCCAATATCATCCACAAAATACAGTTTAAAATCAATACAGCATAGGTTACGGACCGGGAACCGTCAAACAAAGATTCCGAGATATTCAAGGAAAGGATCAGGATGAGAAAAGCTGCAGCAATATGAATAAATGGAGTCGAGATTTTTTTCTTAGTATAATAAATTCGCATTCCAAATAATGATACGACAAAACCTGTCAAAATCGCTGTTTGCAAAACGACTGACAATTCAGTAAAATAAATGACAAATAATGAAAATGAAATGATGAAAGCTGAAAGCAGAATGGCCGTGATGCTGTGATTACTGTTTCTTTTATCAGCAGTTGTATCCTGAATAGGGTCATTGCCATTTGTATACAGCGCCAGCAAATAGTCGCAATATTGATCAGGAAGCATATTATTCTGCTTCCAAAACTTGATCTCATTGACTATCACAGCTTCTCTTCCCTGTTTAGATTTAGACATAGTGAACTCACTTTCTGAGAATTGACCTTTATGTTCTATTCGTCAAATGTCAGGATAACTCCTTTAAAATCCATCAAAAAAACCTCTGCCATTTGCATGGCAGAGGTTGGAGATTCTATTCCAGGAAATCCTTCAGTCGTTTACTGCGGCTCGGGTGGCGCAATTTACGAAGTGCTTTCGCTTCTATCTGACGAATACGTTCCCGTGTTACTCCAAACACTTTTCCAACTTCCTCGAGAGTACGGGTTCTTCCATCATCCAGCCCGAAGCGTAAACGAAGGACGTTTTCCTCACGGTCGGTAAGGGTATCAAGGACATCTTCCAATTGTTCTTTCAGCAATTCATAAGCTGCATGCTCAGAAGGAGACTGAGCTTCTGCATCCTCAATGAAATCTCCGAGATGAGAGTCATCTTCTTCACCGATCGGGGTTTCAAGGGACACAGGCTCCTGGGCAATCTTTAAGATTTCCCTGACTTTTTCAGGAGTCAGATCCATTTCCTCAGCAATTTCCTCCGGTGCCGGCTCACGTCCGAGGTCCTGAAGCAATTGTCTTTGGACACGGATCAATTTATTGATTGTTTCAACCATATGAACCGGAATACGGATTGTTCTTGCCTGGTCTGCAATGGCGCGCGTGATCGCCTGGCGGATCCACCATGTGGCATAGGTACTGAATTTATACCCCTTACGGTAATCAAATTTTTCCACGGCTTTGATCAGACCCATATTCCCTTCTTGAATCAGATCAAGGAAAAGCATTCCGCGGCCTACATATCTCTTGGCGATGCTGACTACAAGACGCAGGTTAGCTTCTGCCAGACGGCGCTTGGCTTCTTCATCTCCATCTTCGATTCTTTTCGCAAGATTGATTTCTTCTTCCGCGGACAGGAGATCGACTCTTCCGATTTCCTTCAGGTACATTCTGACGGGGTCATTTATCTTAACTCCCGGAGGGACACTTAAATCATTTAAGTTGAATTCTTCCTCTTCTTCTTTCTCCAGTTCATTGGCACCCGGATCGTCATCTTCTTCATTTTCATTAATGATTTCTACACCCTGTTCACCTAAGTGGTCGTAGAACTCATCCATTTGATCTGAGTCCAATTCAAAACCGGACAGCTTATCAGCGATATCCTCGTAAGTAAGGACGCCTCTTTTCTTTCCTTGATTCACTAAAAATTCTTTCACCTGATCAACAGATAATTCAGACGCTATTTGTTTGGAACGCGCGGACTTTTCAGCCATTTGTTCCCCTCCTTCCAACTTCCTTGAACAACTTTATAAAGACTTACGCAGCTGTAAGATTTCCATTGCTATTTGTGCTTCTTTACGGTAATCATTTTGCCTCTGTGCTTCTTTTCTTTCGGATTCCTTTTCTTTTATCCTCAACATCTTTTGATGTTTTAAGACGGACTGCACATAATCCAGCAGCTCTTGATCCGTACATTCATCGCTGATGGACATCATTTCAATTTCTGTGACAATCCTCCGCAGACGTTCATCAGGCAGGAACCCTATGAAAGAACTGGTCCCCGGAGGCATCCCTTCCTCATAATAACCGAATAAATAAGTAATAATGGCTTGATGCTCATCAATATTAAGGTGGGTGCCGTCAAGCCAGTCCTGAACCTTAAAGGCTATATTGGGATCTTTAAGCATATAGGCAATGAGACGCCTTTCCGCAGTCTGATATGCAGGCAGGAGTTTTGTCTGCACGTTGGGACGATACGGCTTTGGTGCCGGAGCCTTCTTGGCAGGCTTTGAATTCCCCTTCAGGGCGCCGCCTATCTCAGCAAGCTGCTGCTGGAGGGCTTCTAAAGAAACATCGAATTCTTCTGCCAGATATCTAAGGTAATAGTCCTTTTCGACTGCGTTCGTAAGGTGGATGATTTCCTTAAGTATGTCTTCTATATACTGAAGGCGGTCTCCTTCATCATTCAAATTTTTATTCAGCTTATAATACCTGAGCTTAAATGCCATAAACGTCAAACTGGCCCCTATTACATCCTGTTGAAACTTCTCTTTGCCATATTTTGAAATGTAGTCATCAGGGTCCAGACGTTCAGGTATCATCGCCACCCGTATGGATAACTGGTGGTTGAGGAGCAGATTACCCGCCCTGAACGCAGCTTCCACACCGGCGAAATCACCATCGTAGCATATGACAACGGAGTCGGTCAGCCGCTTGATCAATCCAATCTGTCCTTCTGTCAATGATGTCCCCATTGTGGCTACACCATTTTCAACAGAAGCACCACTGGCCGATATCACGTCTGCAAATCCTTCGAAAAGGATGATTTGCTGCTTTCTTCTAATAATCGTCCTTGACTCATGAAAATTATAAAGAATACGGCTTTTGTTAAAAATCTTTGTTTCAGGGCTATTCAGGTATTTAGGCTCATCATCAGAATGAAGGCTTCTGCCGGAAAACCCCACTACTTTTCCTTTAGGGTTGGTAATGGGGAACATAATCCTTCCCCTGAAGCGGTCGAGGAATGATTGGTCTTTTTCCCTTCTGACCAATAATCCGGCTGCTTCCATCAAATCGAGCGAGTACCCTCTCTTTTGCAGGAACTTGACTGTGAAATCCCAGCTCGGCAAGGACCAGCCAATCTGGAACTTGCTGATACTCTCTGTCGTGAAGCCCCTTGAAAGTAAATATTCAAGAGCTTCCTGACCCTCCTTTGTATTTAAGAGGAGATGATGGTAAAATTTACTTAACAGCTCATGAGCCTGAAGCATTTGCTTTTCGTCTTCCCGCGGCGGCGCTTCCTGTTCACCAGAAGCCGAGGGGACAGAAATTTCTTCCCCGATCTTACTTCCGAGCTTACGTGCCGCTTCAACGAATGACAGGCCGTCTACGTCCATCAGGAATGTAAAGGCATTTCCTCCCGCTCCGCAGCCAAAACAATGAAATATTTGTTTGTCCGGCGATACAGAGAAGGATGGTGTGTTTTCCCCGTGAAAAGGACACAGGCCGAAATAATTACGGCCCTGCTTCTTAAGCTGTACATAATCACTGACAACATCTACGATATCCGTAGAGGATAGGATTTTATTTATTGTTTCTTCAGGGATTCTATCAGACACTGTATATCACCTGGTTCTCTTTTCCCTCTTAATGCATTCGATATGGATGATCATTCTCCTGCAATCTTCGACAAGATTTTCTCGAACTGCGCTGAAAATTCTTTCCGGTCATCATCCGTAAAAGGCTTTGGCCCTTTACCATAATTCCCTTTCCGTCTTTCCTTCGCTGCCACATAACGATAATCGAGCGCTGTCACGATGCTCTCTTCTCTGTAAACCTTTCCCCTGGGGGATAGGACATAAACTTTTTTCGGCAGCACCAAGCTTGCGAGTCCAATATCCTGTGTCACCAGAATATCGTTTGTCCGGACATGGTTCATGATATAAAGATCTGCTGCTTCTTTCTCGCTGTCCACATAAACCCATCTTCCTTCATCAGGGCTATTCTTCCTATGGGCATGGGAAGCAACAAAAACCACTTCAAAACCAAAATCCCCGGAAATCCGGATGATTTCCTGTTTGACCGGGCAAGCATCGGCATCTACAAATACTGTAGATTTTAATTTGCTATTACTAACTATTCTACATCACTCCGCATTATCCTTCTCTCCTCAGGAACTTTTCCCGGGAATTCAGGTAGAATATCGAAAAAAATTTGAGACGAGGCTTGACATATCACAATAATTAGTTTATTCCTTAAGACTTTAGTCTAAACCTATTTTAAATATTTTTATCACAATTTTTTATTATAGTACAATCGGACAAGTTTGACCACTAATTTACCCCAAAGAATTTTTTGGATGTTTTAAACAAAAGTAAAGAACGATCCTCGCCGTAAATGGGACAGGATCGTTCTTGATTATGAGTTATTTGTACGCTGATAAATATTCGTGATGATATTCGCTGTTTCTTCCACAGCTTTGTTGGTCACATCAATCACGTGACATCCCATTCGCTCGGAAATCTTTTCGAAGTAAGTCAGCTCTTCTTCTATGCGCCTGATATTGGCATAACTCGCCTCATCATTAAGACCCAGTGATTTAAGCCGTTCCCTCCTGATCGTATTCAGCTTCTGAGGAGAGATCTTCAATCCAAAACACTTCTTAGGTGAAACCTTAAAGAGTTCTTCAGGCGGATCCACTTCGGGGACCAGCGGGACGTTCGCCACCTTGAACCGCTTATGCGCAAGATACTGTGAAAGGGGTGTCTTGCTTGTTCTGGATACCCCGACAAGGACAATATCCGCTTTAAGGATGCCTCTTGGATCCCTGCCATCATCATATTTCACAGCAAATTCGATCGCTTCCACTTTTTTGAAATAATCATCATCAAGCTTTCTTACTGTACCAGGTTCGAATAAGGGTTCTTTTTCATAAATCGTCTGGTACGTATCCATCAAGGGACCGATGATATCAAAAGCGTAAAGCTCTTCTTTTTCTGCCTGCTCTTTTATATAGGCCCTCATGTCAGGCTTTACAAGCGTGTAGACAATCAGCCCCTGATTCAGTTTCGCCAGGGATATGACTTCATCGATATTTTCAAAGTCCTCAATATACGGAAAGCGTTTGATGACCGTATTGGAACCATTAAATTGACTAATGGCCGCTTTAGTTACTAATTCAGCAGTCTCTCCCACCGAGTCGGAAACAACATAAATAATCGGTTCTTTCACGATCGTTCACCACCTTCTACTCTTCTTCTGCAAGTGCAACAAATGCTTTTGTAATGTTGGTCTTCGTGACCCTTCCGGTGACTTCCATGTCCCCGTTTTCAGTTTTCTTCACTACCGGTACGGAATCAATCTGTTTATGGATGAGATCCTTTGCCACAGTAATCAACAAATCGTCTTTTTCACAAGTCGTGATATTGGGCATCCTCGTCATTATGATATTCACCGGCAGCGTGCTGAGTTCTTGCTTCCCGATACTTGCACGCAGGAGATCCTTCCTGGATAAAACACCAACAAGGTATGTATTGGCATCCACCACAAATAAAGTACCTACGTCCTCCAGGAACATTGTAACAATGGCATCATATACTGATACATTCTCATTCACAACAACGGGAATGGATTGATAGTCTTTAACATAAATTTTATTCAGGTTTTCTGTCAAGAGCTGAGTACCCGTTTTACCCGTGTAAAAATAACCGACACGCGGCCGGGCATCCAAATAACCCGCCATTGTCAGAATGGCGAGGTCGGGTCTGAGCGTTGCCCTTGTAAGGTTTAACTGGTCGGCGATCTGTTCACCGGTGATCGGTCCATTGTCTTTAACGATCTGCAAAATTTGTTCTTGCCTTTTATTTAGTTCGATTGTTACTCACCACCTAACGAACAAACGATTAATGTCATACTTTATAATAAATATTATATACTATTTACGGAAAATGAAAAGAGTATATTGTCTTCTCTTGGTGACAACACTATGCATATTATCAAAGAGTATCTTTTTTTAATAAAAACATCAAATGTTTTATCTTTGCAGCGGTCGGAGTTGTTATTTCAGCGCCATCATGATAAAATATCTTCATCTTACAACCATATAGAAGCTGAGACGGATACATAAGTACTTGCAGACTATAGCGACCGGGGATGGTGAAAGCCCGGAAAGCAGGGAAACGGCAGTCCTGAGCTGATTTAATCTAAAGTGGATATACGGAAACACCGTATATCAACTAGGGTGGAACCGCGAGTTACAAGCTCGTCCCTAGGCTTAGCCTAGCGACGAGCTTTTTTTATTTGGCTCAATAATTTTTTTCACGAATGACAAAAAGGAGTGACTTATATGTCAATGGAACAAGTAGTAAATTTAGCAAAACACCGCGGATTTGTATTCCCGGGCTCCGAGATCTACGGCGGCCTCGCAAACACTTGGGATTACGGTCCACTAGGCGTGGAACTTAAAAACAACATCAAAAAAGCATGGTGGAAGAAATTCGTCCAGGAATCCCCTTACAATGTAGGACTTGACGCCAGCATCCTGATGAACCCGCAAACATGGGTCGCTTCCGGACACGTTGGAAACTTCAATGACCCGATGATCGACTGTAAAGAATGCAAGACACGTCACCGCGCAGATAAAATCATTGAAAATGCGCTTGAAGAGAAAGGCATCGAAATGATCGTCGACGGCCTTCCATTCGATAAAATGGAAGAGATCATCAAAGAACATGATATTAAGTGTCCTGATTGCGGAAGTGACAATTTCACGGAAATCCGTCAATTCGATTTAATGTTCAAGACACACCAGGGTGTAACAGAGTCGTCTACAAATGAAATTTACCTGCGCCCGGAAACAGCTCAGGGTATCTTTGTAAACTTCAAAAATGTCCAGCGCTCAATGCGTAAAAAGATGCCATTCGGTATTGCGCAAGTAGGGAAAAGCTTCAGGAATGAAATCACTCCAGGTAACTTCACTTTCAGAACACGTGAATTCGAACAAATGGAACTTGAATTCTTCTGCAAGCCTGGCGAAGACTTGGAATGGTTCTCTTACTGGCGTGAATTCTGTAAAAACTGGCTTCTCAACCTGGGAATGAATGAAGAGAACATGCGCCTGCGCGATCATGATAAAGAAGAGCTTTCCCACTACAGTAATGCGACGACGGATATCGAATACAAATTCCCATTCGGATGGGGAGAACTTTGGGGAGTTGCCGACAGAACGGACTTCGACCTTAAACGTCATATGGAACATTCCAATGAAGATTTTCATTATATGGATCCACAGACGAACGAAAAATATGTTCCATACTGCATCGAACCATCCCTTGGTGCTGACCGTGTGACACTTGCGTTCCTATGTGATGCATATGAAGAAGAGGAATTAGAAAACGATTCAAGAACAGTCCTTCGATTCCACCCGGCGCTCGCCCCGTTCAAAGCGGCGGTACTGCCTTTATCGAAGAAGCTTTCCGACGAAGCATTCAAAGTGTATGAAGAGTTGTCAAAAGACCTGATGATCGATTTCGATGAAACGGCATCCATCGGTAAACGCTACCGCCGCCAGGATGAAATCGGTACACCATTCTGCATCACATTCGATTTTGACTCTGTGGAAGACGGTCAGGTCACAGTGCGTGACCGTGACACGATGGATCAGGTAAGAATGCCGATCAGTGAAGTGAAATCCTTCCTGATGGAGAAAATCCAGTTCTGATTTGGTGTGAAGCGTCCAAAAGGGTATCCTTTTGGGCGCTTTTTTGTTTGTTATATATACTTTTGACAGAAATGGACGTAAAAATGTAAAGGCATCAACAATACTGCTCTGGGTATTAGCGGTGATTTATGAGCGAAATAATGTTTTTATGAGCGAAATTCCAGATATATGAGCGATATCTTCATTTTATGGGCGAAATCCAGAATTTATGAGCGAACTACCGATTTTTCGACAAACTCCTCCCCCCAATACCCCCTCCCCATAAAAAGACCTCTCGCAAAAATAAAGTTCTCCAATAATAAAAAAACCGGCCCTCATAAGAGAGCCGGAAAAAATCACAATATGCTTTAAAAACTAGAATAAGTCCTTAAGGTTATCCATTTGATCAAGGAATCTCCTGGATTTCAATGTCAGCCCTGAATTCTCATCGTAATAAGTCCTGATAACCCGCTTGAGCTGAGCTTTTGTTTCATCTTTAACGGAGATATTCCCCAGCCGGGTTATATCGAAATAATAAAACAGCCTCAGTAATTTTACGGTACTCTGCGATAATGGCAGATGGTATGGATCCTTCTCGCTGCATCGATGGCAGATAAATCCGTTTTCCTTGAATGAGAAACCGAATGTACCCTCGGTCTCCCCGCAGACTGAACAACCGTCCAAGTGAGGATGCAATCCAAGAACAGGGAGCATCTTCATTTCAAAAATATACATCAATATTTCCGGGTCGTAATCTTCGTTCAGGTACTGAAGCACCTTATATAACAATTCAAACAGAAATGGGTTGGGCTTTCTGTCTTCTGTACTTTTATCGAGGAGGTCCACGATATAAGCGGCATATGCGGTCTTGAATAAATCCTCTCTCACATGCCTCAGTGATTCCGCAATTTCACCCTGTTGAAGAGTCCCTAAACCACTGCCTTTAATGAATAAAAAATATCCATATGTAAACAATTGGGAAACTGCGGAAAGACGGCTGTTGGACTTTTTTGCCCCGCGTGCCATCAATCCGATTTTCCCGAATTCCCTGGTGTATATGGTAACGATCTTGTTAGACTCACCATAATGGTTCGTTCTGATTACAATTCCTTCACACTTCTGCAGAATGTTGGCCACCTCCCTTAATTCCTCGGGTGACAGCGGCCTATTACGTCAGGGGAAAGTCGACCTCCGATACCTCTTCTTCCAGCTGATATGGTTGGTCCACTCTTTCTTTTTCAAGCTCCTTAAAAAGTAAATATGTGTCGATATTGCCTGTTTGCGAAAACACTTTCCAAGTTAAGTCTAACATCAAAAACCCACCTTTCTGGATTTAAACTAGCAAGACTTCAAAGCTTTCTTGTGATTAGATTTAGCATCTTTTTAGCAAAGCATGTGAACTAAATATTGTTAATTCTGTTCGCTTGACATTTTTAGATTAATTAATATTCATCATCATTGAAACCATAGTCGCGAAGATTAGACGCCCGGTTTCTCCAATCTTTCTGGACTTTCACCCATAATTCCAGATACACTTTGGAACCAAGCAGATTTTCGATATCCATGCGGGCACGCTTCCCTACTTCCTTCAGCATGGATCCCTGCTTTCCAATGATGATCCCTTTCTGTGAATCTCTTTCCACTATGATCGTAGCGAGAACATCAATGAGATTCTTGTCATCTTGTCTTTCCATCTTATCGATGACCACCGCTATACTGTGCGGGATTTCTTCCCTCGTTAAATGAAGGACTTTCTCCCGGATCAGTTCTGATACGATAAAGCGTTCAGGGTGATCGGTAATTTGGTCTGCCGGGTAAAATTGTGGACCTTCGGGAAGATTCTCCTGAATTAATTCAAGGAGATGCTCCACATTATTGCCTTCAAGTGCCGAAATCGGGACAGTCGCTGCAAAAGGATACAGCTCATTGTACCTCTTTATGATGGGCAGCAGGTCATCCGGATGGATCTGATCGATTTTATTGAGAATCAGGAATACCGGGGTCTTGACCCCTTTCAGCTTCTCGATAATGAATTGATCTCCTTTACCCAGCCCTTCTTCTACATTCACCATAAATAGTATGATATCTACTTCTTTCAGGGTGTTCTGGGCGATTTTCATCATAAAATCACCAAGCTTATGTTTGGGCTTGTGAATACCCGGTGTATCGATGAATATCATTTGTGATTGTTCAGTAGTCAGTACACCTTGGACCTTATTCCGTGTAGTCTGCGGTTTGTCACTCATGATGGCGATCTTCTGACCGATAACCCGATTCAAAAACGTGGATTTACCTACATTGGGGCGTCCTATGATCGAAATGAATCCTGATTTATATGCTGCGTTATTTTCTTTATTATTCATGTAAATCCTCCGGCGAAAACGCTCCCGGCAACAGTTCTGCAACGGATAATTCTTCAACATCGCCCTTTAGATTCGTCAATACAACTGTCATATCCTTCGAACAAAGCTCGGAAATCACTTGGCGGCATGCTCCGCACGGCGGTACCGGCCTTGCCGTATCCGCGACCACAGCAATCATCGAAAATTCCTTGTCGCCTTCTGAGTAAGCTTTGAAGAGTGCTGTTCTTTCTGCACAATTACACATACTGTACGCTGCATTTTCAATATTGCAGCCGTGGTATACTTTTCCATCTTTCGTAAGAAGAGCTGCACCGACCTGGAATTTGCTATAAGGTACATATGCTTTTTCACGTGCGGCTTTTGCTTCTTTGATTAATTGCTCTTTATTCATTCGATTAACTCTCCTTTTGACCCTTACATATTCATTTTACTATATTTTTCATAAAAGAAAATGGGCTGTTATCATTTTGTAATAAAATAGTTAGATAATTCAAACTATTTAAGGGCATTCTGTTTATGCGCGCTTAATTTATTCTATACAACAATAAGAGCGTTTTCAAATTAAAAAGAGGCCTGCAGGAAGAAATCTTCTCCGTGCAGCCTCTTTTCTTTCGATAAACATGATTTTTATAAAATTTTCGGTATGAAAATGAGGCATCCGATGATGAAGGCGCCGATTGCGTACACGAGGACAGCGCCAGCTGCTGCGTCTTTGGAAATTTTGGCAAGCGGATGGTACTCGGGTGTGACGAGATCGACCGCTTTTTCAATCGCGGTGTTCATCGTTTCAAGGGCCATCATTCCGGAAATGAGTAAAATAACGATGATCCACTCGAATAGTGAGATGGATAGCATCACCCCAAGGGCAATAACAGCGGCTGCGGCTCCCGTATGAATTCTGAAGTTCTGTTCTGATGACCATACAAATCTGATTCCCTGCCAGGCATGAGCAAATGATTTCCGGAGACGTTTAAGCCCGGATTTACTCCCTTTTGAGACCGTAGTCATCGAGGATGTCCTTTTGTCTTTGGAACATTACTTTTTCATCCCGCTCTTCCATATGATCATAACCCAATAAATGCAGGAAACCATGCAGGGCCAAAAACCCCAGTTCACGGGAAAAGGAATGATTGTATTCTTCCGCCTGCTCTTTGGCACGTTCTACAGATATAATGATATCACCAAGGACCCTCGGCATATCCGCTCCGACTATTTCAATTTCATCTTCACCCATTTCTTCAAGGGCAAATGAAATGACATCGGTGGGCTGATCTTTATCACGGTATTCGCGATTGATCTCGCGGATTCGTTCATTCGATACGAAGGTAACAGAAACCTCACTGCCTTCCTCCACTTCCTCTTCGCCGGCTGCAAAATCCAGTATGCCTTTAATCATTTCGTTCTCTTTATCGGATAATTGTCCGGTCTCATCTACAAAGTCGATGGATAATGTCATTCTTATTCTTCTCCTTTTTCTTTAAGTTCAGGGTATTCAATCCTCGGATGGTAAATGCCATTCAACGTCTCGCAAAGAGATTTCTTTACTTTTTCAAGCTCTTTTAACGAAATATCACATTCATTGAATTGGCCGTCATTCAAGCGGTCTTTTACAATCGCTGCCACAAGGTTCCTGATTTCTTCCTGGGTCGGGGATGTCTTTGAACGGACTGCGGCCTCCACACTGTCGGCAATATTGATGATTGCAGTCTCTTTTGTCTGAGGCTTCGGACCAGGGTATCTGTATTCTTCTTCACTTACATCTTTCCCCTGTTCTTTCGCCTTATAATAAAAATATTTCAGAAGGGTGGTTCCGTGATGCTGTTCTGCTATATCGATGATTTCTTTCGGAAGCTTGTATTTCCGCAGCATCTCCGCACCGTCTGTGGCATGATCGATGATTATTGTCCTGCTTGTTTCGGGAGTCAACCGATCATGAGGGTTCTCTATATTCATCTGATTTTCTATAAAAAAATGAGGACGCTTGGATTTTCCAACGTCATGATAATAACAGCCGACCCTTGCGAGAAGTCCATTTGCTCCAATGGCTTCACAGGCTGATTCAGCCAGATTGGCAACCATTACACTATGATGATAGGTACCCGGTGCTTCTGTCAACAGCTTCTTTAATAAAGGCTGGTTCGGACTTGAAAGCTCCACCAGCCGCATGGAAGACAGAATCCCGAATCCTGTTTCAAAAAACGGAAGAAATCCAATGGTCAGGATAGAGGAACCGATCCCGGATACCAATGCAAATACAAGATAATAAACGTATTCCGTACTTGTATAAGACACATCGCTCAAAAGGACCAGGAATGCAATGATCAACATATTCACAAACGCAACATAAATACCTGCGCGCAGGACATTGGTGCGCTGATTGCGGCTGATGAGGGTCATGATTCCTGCAACACCGCTGAACAGCGTATAAATCGCCACCTGGATATCAATGGATCCTGAGAATTCCTCATTGAAAACAATACTTGCACATGCAGCAATGATAAATACCATCATCATGGCAATCCGCTCATTGAGAAGGATGCGGAGAATCATACCCGTGAACGCAGCCGGGAACAAGAATGCAATATCATTAATTTCAAGCTGCTTCAACAATCCGGTAATCTTCATGGTGAGCAGGGATATGACAAACACGATACTTGTTAATATTAAGTAGTTCTGTTTCTGCTCTTCCTTTACTTCGAGTGTGTAAAAGAAATAATATAATGAACTGATGATCACGACAATAAATAGAATGAGACCGATGATCGGCTTCAAAGAGTAATCCTCTTCCACCATGCCAAAATCATTCAATGTATCATAGATGGCCGGGGTGACCAGGACACCCTCTTCCACGATGACTTCACCATCGATGACTTTCACTGGCTGGACTTCTTTTACCGCCTGTTTTTTCAGCTGCTCTGTTTTTTCCTCATCGTAATATTCGGTCGGTTCGATTGCAACATTCCCGAGAGCAACAGCGGCATCGGATAATTTGCCGGAAAACGTGAAATTCTTTATCCGCTGTTCTAAATTGACTCTTGCCTCTTTCAATTCTTCTTCCTTCACTTTATCCTGCATGATGACCTGCAGCTGTGTCGTAACGATGGATTCCACTCTTTCCAACTCTGTTTCAGACGCAGACAACAGAGCCTCCAATAACTCATCGGTCAATGATTTTGTCACAAGATTATCATTGCGGTCCGGCAGACGTTTCTTCAGCTCTTCAATCTGTTTGTCGATTTGGGAGTTTTTCGGGTTGGCCGCTTCTTCCTCCGGGGAGATTTCTTTGAACTCTCCTTTTACATCAAGCACACTGTCGATCAATGAACTGACAAGCGTGACTGCATTATCCACGGCACCCTCTTTCGAGCTGTATACTTTTTCGATCTGTGCAGCAGCGTCCTCTTTTTTCTTTTCTGTGGCTTCTTTATCTTCAAGTGTCTTAGGCGCCCTGATGGTGGACGGAGCTTCCTCGTACAGACTGATATCGAGCGGCTTGGGCTTTACGTTGCCGTATAGGATGCCAAAAACGATGAAACCGAGCAGAATGAACATTAAATTAGTGAATAAGCGGTAACTCAGAAACTTTCTTATTTTATGTAATAATGGGTGCGTCTGCATAATGTACCCCCTGTAATCTAACGGATCAGGTTTGATCGTACGATGTAAAGCATTCTTCCAATATGTAAAATCATAACAGTTTTTAACTTATTTATCTATTCTAATCACGGAAAAGCTTGCTGCGGGTGATAAAAAAAATTGACCGCCCTTTATCCGGGTGCGGCCAATCTTCAGGGTAACTCTTATTCATTTTTTTCGAAGGCGTCGATGATTTTGGCGACCAGTGGATGCCTCACAACGTCTGCCTGTTCGAGGTAGATGAAGGAGACACCTTTTACATCTTTTAAGATTCTTTCAGAAGACACAAGACCGGATTGGACGCCCCTCGGCAGATCCACCTGTGAGCGGTCTCCGGTGATGATCATTTTCGAATCGAATCCAAGCCTGGTCAAGAACATCTTCATTTGTGCCTGAGTCGTGTTCTGGGCTTCATCCAGGATGACAAATGCATCGTCAAGGGTCCGTCCCCTCATATACGCAAGCGGAGCGATTTCAATCGTCCCTCTTTCGATGAGTCGTGCGGTATGCTCTGCACCCAATACGTCATTCAAGGCATCATAAAGCGGCCGCAGATACGGGTCTACCTTTTCCTTCAAGTCCCCGGGAAGGAAGCCCAGGCTTTCACCTGCTTCAACTGCGGGCCTTGTGAGGATTATTTTCTTTACCTGTCCGGTTTTCAGTGCATGGACAGCCATCACGACGGCCAGATACGTTTTCCCGGTACCCGCCGGTCCGATGCCGAAGACCATATCATGTTTCCGGATGGCATGTATATATTGTCTTTGGCCAAGGGTTTTCACTCGGATCGATTTCCCTTTGGCATTCTTCGTTATTTCTTCATTATACAAGTCAATGAAATATTCCAATGTGCCGTTCTTGCCCATTTGTACGGCATGGAGTACATCCCTCTGGCTGATATTGATGCCTTTCTTGATGACACTCACTAAAACGTCACAAATCTCAAGGGCCAGCCCTGCTTGATCTTCTTTCCCTGAAACTAGCAACTCTTCGCCTCTTGTTACAATTGAAACGCCTAACTCTTGTTCGATTATTTTAAGGTGAGAATCTGAAACCCCAAATAAAGCGACTGCTTCGTTTGGATTTTCCAGCTGTAATTTCATTAAGATATCATCTGACATTCATTAGTCTCCTTGGATAATTGGTTGTCCTTCAGCAATATTTTCTACTACTTTAAAGTGAAGATTTACCTTAACTTTACCATTCTCCACCTTTTCTTGCAAAATTTTTTCACCGATTATTTCTGCTTCATCAGGCAAGTTCGATTCCAGGTTGTTTCTGGCAAGCTCTTTCGCTTCCTGGACGGCCTGTTCCTTTGTATAGGATCTTTCGACTTGTTCCTTTTCTTTCATACTCTGATCGATGTAGGAAATCGGCATCTCCCATTTCAGGAATTTAACCGGCTTTTCCATCTCTTCAGTCACTGACTCTTTAAACTCAGGGTTCCCAAAACCCCATATCGGGATTCTTAATGAACCGATTTCGATATAATGCTTTCTTTTCTCATTCCCGCTGAACACAACGAAATCTGTTTTCATGGGAAGCTCTACCGACGTTTTATACCAGGTTTCCCCCATTATCTTCGCTTTTGCAGGGACTCCCTTAGGTTTTTTTTCATTCCCGATCACCCCTGAAACGAGGAGTTGTCCCTTTTGAACATAATCATTCACTTTGACCTGAGGGTCCCCTTCTTCCACGAACATATCGACGATAATCGCTTTCTTCTTTGAGACTATATGCTGAAGTCCGGTGGATTCCAACTGTTCCGGGGCATTCTTTTCAACGACCTGGAAGTGAAAGGTTGTCCCCCTTAATTCGACACCGACCCAGGTTATATTATCCATCCTTGATGACAGTTCCCGCTGTATATTCTCAACATCCGGGATTGAGAATTGCAGTTTCCCGGTCTTGACTCCCATCGCTGTCAGTTCTTTTCGGATATTATGCTCGGTTTCTGGCGCAGCCCCCTTGATCTGGATACCCCAAACCATGTTTGACAACAGCATGACAATGACGAGGAATGATAAGCCGCCAAGGATAAAACCTGAATTTTTGAACGCCCGTTTCAGGAGGAACGGCCCTCCCTGCCCCCTGAGGAATGTCACTTTGCATCCTGATGACCTTACCGCTCTCCTGAAGTTATGTACATCCTCTAAGGATAGATAAAACGTAACGGTGTCCGTTCCTGCCCTCTTCACATTCCAGATGGATATATCCGAACGCAGCAGCTGGTTGATCACACTCTCGATCAGCCTGCCCTCCATTTTCACGAATACATTCCCCTTTAATGAGGTAATCCAATGGTTCTTCAAATTCGTCCCTCCTAGTTATCCAAATAAGTGACTTCGACGATTTTTCCCTGGAGCAGTATTTCTTCCGGCAGGATCATCTTAATAACAAATTGTTCTCCTCTGATCAATAATTGTCCCTGCTTAAGCAGAAGCCTCACTTCACGATCGGTGAACGTCAGCAGTCCCCGGTGGTTTTCTATATAGATATGGATTTGTCCAATCATTGTGACGCGCGGAAGGTCCATCATGACATCTTCAGGCAGGTCCATGGTCTGCGTCATCCATTTTCGCATTTGCTGCACCCAATTTTTCGCCATAAAAAAAGAACCCCCTTTCATCTCATATTTATGAAATGAAAAGGGGATTCATCACTGTTATTTTCGATGTTGCGGTTTTTTTGCACGCGGCGGGCCGAAGACTTCAGAGAAGATGAACCCTTTTACGATGTCATCCTGGTTCCCGAAGTCAATGGAGTATTGTGAATTCTTCCTATCTTTGATGGAATTCACCTTGCTGCGCTGCATCTTACTCTGTTCCTTATAGTCGCTTTCCTGCTTCTTCAACTGAGCGTACTTACTCTCGATATCTTTCTTTTTCTCTTCGAACTGTGGCTGAAGAGTATAAACAGGCTTTTCACGCAAGGGCTTCCGTTTTGTACGGGGCTCCTCCCTGTACGTCGGTGCAGGATTTCCTGCTGATATCGGCTTTGGCTTTGGTCTGTTTTCCTCAGAAGTCGATTCTTTCACCCGATTGAAAATTGTCGTCACTAGCCCGATGATGATGGCGATGATTAGTCCTTCCATGGAGAAGTCTCCTTTCTCACCCGGGGATATTATTCACCTTTCGGATTTTTTCCATCCTTTTTATCACCCGTTAGTTTTCCAATGGAGTCCCTCATATCCGTGTCGGCATCGATGTTCTTGATATTCATGTAATCCATCACACCGATATTGCCCGAACGGAGTGCTTCAGCCATAGCAAGTGGAACTTCTGCTTCCGCTTCCACTACCTTGGCTCTCATTTCTTCTACTCTGGCTTTCATTTCCTGTTCGTTCGCTACGGCCATCGCTCTTCTTTCTTCTGCTTTGGCCTGCGCAATGTTCTTATCCGCTTCTGCCTGTTCTGTCTGAAGTTCGGCACCGATATTCTTGCCGATATCGACATCCGCGATATCGATCGAAAGGATTTCAAATGCAGTACCGGCATCAAGACCTTTGGAGAGGACGGTCTGAGAAATCATATCCGGGTTTTCCAGAACCTTTTTATGATTATCGGATGAACCAATCGTAGAAACGATACCTTCACCTACACGGGCAACGATTGTTTCTTCGCCGGCTCCCCCGACAAGACGGTCAATGTTAGCGCGGACAGTGATACGTGCCTTTGCTTTCACTTCAATCCCGTCCATCGCCACACCGGCGATGAATGGTGTTTCGATCACTTTCGGATTAACACTCATTTGAACGGCTTCAAGGACGTCGCGTCCAGCGAGGTCGATCGCTGCACAGCGTTCAAAGGTCAATTCAATATTTGCACGGTGTGCGGCAATCAAAGCATTCACGACGCGATCGACGTTACCACCTGCAAGATAATGACTTTCAAGCTGATTGATGGTGACATTGATCCCGGCTTTGTGAGCTTTGATGAGCGGATTGATGACCCTGCTCGGGATAACCCGGCGGAGCCTCATCCCGATCAAGGTGAAGATGCTGATTCTCACGCCTGCCGCAATAGCTGAAATCCACAGCATGACAGGTACAAATGTAAATAATACAGCCAGTAGAATAAACCCTACTACAATGGCCACAATCAATAAAATGGTACTTGGTCCGATTACCATGTAATCATCCTCCTGAAAAATTATTATGATTTCCTCTTCAGTTCATCGTTATAGAACTAAAGGGTTTAAATCTGGATCCACTTTTTCATGACCTTTGGGCAAAAGCCTTTATGAAATGTCCCTCACCACGATCCGGGAACCTTCGACTTTCACGACTTTCACTTGTTGATTAACGGCGATATAACCGCCCTCGGTAACAGCATCGATTCTTTCATCTTCTATGATGATGGTCCCCGACGGCCGCAGCGGAGTTTTGGTCACGCCCGTCTTTCCGATGAGTTCCAATCTGTTCGTATTCGAGACATAACCGCTTTCGGTATTGGTTGAGTCTTTCAAAATAATCTTATTGAATAGTTTCATCTTCTTACCAAACACCTTTACAAATATAATCATGGCAATCACAGCAATCAATAACGCAATCAGAATGGAAATTCCCATTTGCATGATGTTCCCTCCCGCAAGCATGATACTGCCGATTACCGCAGCGGCCCCGAGGCCTCCCGCTATTCCGCCGGGAAGGAAGAATTCTGCGATGATCAGTATGATCCCGATTACAAAAAGAATGATCGTTTCATAACCGGCAAGACCCGCGACCAGATGGCCGTAGAAGAATAATAGCAGCGATACCAGACCGATGGAGCCGGCCACACCGAAGCCGGGTGAATATAACTCGACCACAAGCCCTAAACTCGCCAATGACAACAGAATGGGCACTACGATTGGATTCGTGATGAAGCGTGCCAGCTTCTCAGCAAACGATTCCTCCACAACCTGGACCGAAGCCTTATCAATCCCAAGCTCCCCATACAGCTCATCAAGGTTTTTGACCGTACCTTCTGAATAGCCGATTTTTTTGGCTTCCTTCGAGCCAAGAGTCAAAAGCTCACCTTTTTTAACTCCAAGTTCAGGGATTTCGACATTTTCGTCTGCCATGGCAAGCGCATAAAGCGGATCTCTGCCACTTGATTCAGCTGCACTCTTCATAGCCGACAGCCAATAGCTTTGGGCTTTTTTATCGGCTGCGTTCCCTGCTTGGTCGATGACTGCCGCGGAACCGATATGTCCATTCGGAACCATATAGATTTTATCCGCGTGCAGAGCGATGAATGCCCCTGCCGATAATGCATTGTTATTGACGAAGGCAACCGTATCGGCTTCCACACCATCTAGCAGCTGACCGATATCCCCGGCCGCATCGACCAGACCTCCAGGTGTATCGATATCAAAAATGATCGTTTCAGCCCCATTTTCCTCAGCATCCTCCAGTGCGCGTTGAAGAAATGCATGAAGGCCTTTTTCGACTTCTTTTTGAATGGGTATCACATAGACACTTTTATCCCCTTCGGCAAAACCGGACAGGGGAAGCAAAAAACTGAACCCAAGGATTATCATATAAAAGATCAGTATACTCCTTCTCACCTTAACCCCCTCGTTTCAATCATATTCCTTGCTAGTTTATGTACGAATGAACCATTTAAAAAGTTTCATTTTTTATAAAATAAAATTTTAAGGGTGAGAATGATGAATGAAAGGTCTTACATGAGAATCAAAAAAAACCGAGAAACGCACGGCTTCTCGGTTTTGGTTGTTATGATAGATGTTGAAGAACAAGTTTGTTGACGAGAGCTCCATCAGCTTTCCCTTTAACTTTAGGCATGATAGCCCCCATCACTTTACCCATGTCAGCCTTTGAAGAAGCACCAACCTCAACCATCGTTTCCTGAACAATGGCTGAAATCTCTTCTTCAGAAAGCTGTTTAGGCATATATATTTCGACGTAAGTCAGTTCTGTTTGAATTTTCTCTGCCAGATCGTCACGACCGGCTTTCGTAAATTCATGGAGGGAGTCTTTCCGTTGCTTGACTTCTCGAGAAAGGACAGTCAACTCTTCGTCTTCAGAGAGCTCCTGTTTTCCAAACTTAATGGCTTCATTTTGAAGTGCAGCCTTAAGCATGCGGATCACGGAAAGTTTCTCTTTTTCTTTATTTTTCATCGCTTGTTTCATATCATCATTTAAACGATTGAGAAGACTCATGGTTACACCCTCTCTTAGAACTTACGCTTTCTTGCAGCTTCTGATTTCTTTTTGCGTTTTACGCTTGGCTTTTCATAAAATTCGCGCTTTCTAAACTCTTGTAAAGTTCCTGTTTTAGAAACTGAGCGTTTGAAGCGACGAAGAGCATCTTCAAGCGATTCGTTTTTACGAACAACTGTTTTTGACATCTCTCTTTCCCTCCCTCCGAACACACTACACTTACATGTTCAAGTCAGAAAATGGATAGCACCATTTTTCCAAGGACAATAATCGTCCTTTTACTTTACCAATAGGTTTGGCTTAGCCCTTGTTTCTTTGTCACAAGGGGACAGAAAGTGTATGTCTTTCTTAGATGAATTTCTTGAAATATAAAGAAATCCATGTACTTTGCCATTATAATATATGTCTGCGTGCAGGTCAACAATTTCTGCGTAATTGCTTGTATTATTAGGCATGTCTCCCACCTTGCTCCCATACATTAGTGGTAAGCATGTACCGGAGTGGAGGGAGCAGTATCATGTTGAACCTTATTTTATTCATCTTGCTTATATTATGTTTCTTGTTGGGTATGCTCTGGCTTCGGTCTGGATTATTTAATATCGCAAGCATGAAAGTGAAGAAATGGCTTCATTTTCTCACTGACAACCCTGTCAAAGGGGCAGCCACCGGCACCGTTGTGACCGCATTCATTCACAGCAGCTCGGCAGTGATGGTCCTCACCGTCGGCCTTGCCTCTTCAGGAATCATTCCATTCAGACAGACTATCGGGATCATGCTCGGTTCAAATATCGGAACGACCTTTACTCTTGAAATGTTCACTTTGAATATGAATTATCTCATCGTACCTTCGATCATTATCGGGTGTATTCTGATCGCATTCAAAAAAGACACTTTAAGGAGTATCGGGTTCATCTTCACGGGTTTCGGTATGATCTTTGCATCCATTCAGGGAATTCAATGGGTTGCAGCACCCCTTACGACCCACCCCCTTCTCCATGCATACATTGAGAAAATGAACGATCATCTGCTGACCGCACTCCTCATAGGGTGCATCCTGACAGCCATCATCCAATCGAGCACCGTTGTCACCGGGGTCACGATGGGATTCCTTGCTGCACAGTCAATCGACCTCCATGCCGGCATCGCCATCATGCTTGGCGCTAATATCGGTACATGCATCACTGCATTCATCGCAAGCATAGGGGGCGGGGTGCAGGCAAGGCTGACGGCTTTTGCCCATATCTGGCTCAATGTAATCGGTGTACTGGTATTCATTCCTCTTATCCCGCTGCTGGGAACCATCGTCCAAGGGCTTGCCAGTTCACCTGACCTTCAGCTTGCACATGCAAGTGTAATTTTCAATCTGATCTGTTCCCTGCTGGTCCTCCCATTCGCCTATAAATTTGCCGGGTTTATTGAGAGAGTGCACCTGCGGAGATAACAGGCATACACTTTCCCCCGATGCCTGCTGATAAATATGAAAAAGCCGGATGATTTGGATTCATCCGGCTTTTACTTTCACTGATTAATAATCAGAATCACTTGTCAATCCTTGTACAATTTTCACACCTGAGCTTGCTCCAAGACGGGTCGCCCCCGCATCGATCATCGCCTGTGCATCTTCGGCAGAACGAACTCCGCCTGAAGCCTTGACGCCGATATCAGGTCCTACTGTCTTTCTCATCAGAGCGATATCTTCAACAGTAGCCCCGCCTGTCGAGAATCCAGTAGAAGTTTTCACATAATCCGCACCTGCTTCAACTGATAATTCACAAGCTTTAACTTTTTCTTCATCAGTCAACAGGCAAGTTTCAATGATGACTTTTGATAATGCTTTTCCTTTTGAAGCTGCAACAACAGCTTCAATGTCACGCTTCACCAGGTCGAAGTCGCCGCTCTTCAAAGCACCGATATTGATGACCATGTCCACTTCAGTTGCACCTTTTTCAATGGCATCCTTTGTTTCAAATGCTTTTGTTTCAGGAGTGGAAGCTCCTAGTGGGAAGCCGATTACAGTGCAGACCTTAACTTCTGTACCTTTTAAAAGTTCGCTTGAATAGTTCACCCAAGTCGGATTCACGCATACAGATGCAAACTTGAATTCTTTCGCTTCCTGGCAAAGAACTTCAACTTGATCTTTCGTTGATTCTGGTTTAAGTAAAGTATGATCGATCATACTTGCAATATTCATAGTCATATCTCTCCTTTAACAGTTGTCCGTACCTCTAATATGATACCAAAACAGACAATAAAAAACGAGTTTTTATTTTAGGATATCCCGTTTTTTTGCTGGGAATGTATCTTTTTTGTAAGTGGTTACATTAAGTGGTATGTTCTTTCAAAAAAAGCTGCCGGTCGTCATCCCCGGCAGCTTCTCTACATTATCATTTTACCCGATAGACTCTCGCTTCGTATGGCTTTAAGTTCAATTCGCTTGCAGAAGTATGTGCTTCGACTGCGTGATTTGCCAGCAGCAGGTTTTCGGATGATACCTTGAAATCAAGTTCACAAACGGCATCTGCAGTTGAAAGGTTTGTCACCACAAGCATTTTGTCCTTTTCACCGGTGCGTGTGTATGCGTAAATCTGTTCGTCTTCAGGGAGAAGCAGGTCATAAATCCCATATGTGAAGACATCTTCTTCTTTCTTGAGTGAAATCATTTTCTTATAGAAAGAAAGGATCGAGTGCTCATCCTTCTCCTGAGCTTTTACATTGATTGTTTTATAATTCGGATTCACCTTCATCCATGGTGTACCGGTTGTAAAACCGCTGTTTTCTTCACCTGACCATTGCATCGGTGTGCGGCTGTTGTCCCTGGATGAAGCCCATATGATTTCCATGATATCCTCATGCTTCACGCCTTCTTCGCGTTTTAACCTGTACAGATTCTTCACGGCAACATCATCGTAGTCTTCGATGGAAGGGAAGTGGACATTGGTCATTCCGATTTCCTGACCCTGATAGATGAACGGGGTCCCCTGCATCAGGAAGTACATCGCTGCCATTGCCGTGGCGCTCTCTTTCCAGTATTCCTGATCGTTCCCCCATGTCGAAACGACACGGGCCTTATCATGATTCTCAATGAAAAGGGCATTCCAGCCATTACCTTCAAGACCCTTTTGCCAGCGGGTCAGGACTTTCTTCAGTTCCACGATATCCAGATCCGGGTTTGTTTCGGCATCCCATAATCCCAAATGCTCAAACTGGAATATCATATCCATTTTCCCGTTTTCTTTTCCGACCCACAGCTCCGCCTCATCAGCCTTTACTCCGTTTGCTTCGCCGACCGTCATGACATCATAGTTCGAATACGTACGGTCTTTGAATTCTTGAAGAAAAGTGTGAATACCTTTTTGATTCATATGCATATCAAATGAAGACACATACTTTTTCTTTTTAGGGTTGGGCATATCAGGGAGACCCGGTCGCTTTTTAATATGGCTGATTGCATCGATGCGGAATCCGTCGATCCCTTTGTCAAGCCACCAGTTTACTGTGTCGTACAAAGCATCGCGGACTTCTTCATTTTCCCAGTTCAGATCAGGCTGTTTGGTTGAAAATACGTGAAGGAAGTACTGATCGGTCTTATCATCATACTTCCAGGCAGAACCTCCGAAAATACTTTCCCAGTTATTCGGTTCCCTGCCTCCTTTGGCGTCCCGCCAAATATACCAGTCGCGCTTCGGATTATCCTTTGAGCTTGCTGATTCAATGAACCATGGATGCTCATCACTAGTATGATTGAGTACAAGATCGATGATCAGTTTCATATCACGGCTGTGTACTTCTTCCAGCAGTTGATCAAAATCTTCCATCGTTCCAAAATCTTCCATTATATCTTGATAATCGGAAATATCATATCCGTTGTCATCATTAGGTGACTTATACATCGGACAGATCCAAATGACATCTATACCCAGGTCTTTAATATAATCAAGCCGCTGAATGACTCCCTGCAGATCTCCAATCCCGTCCCCATTTGAATCCTGAAAACTCCTTGGATAAATCTGATAGCCGACAGCTTCTCTTCGCCATGCCTTTTCCATCGTAACACCTCATCAAATTATTATAAGTACAAACGCTTACATTTTGTTTTTGCCAAATATCTCTTCAGTGGAACTTCTTACTGGTGCACTTGGCTTGCTGCGCCTCAACAGTCGTGGTTACAACAAGCGTAACCAATGCGCAATCGTTTGCACGAAATAGCTAAAAAAAATAAAATACCTCTTTGATATGAACATTACTAGTTTACAACCTAAATCCTTTCTTAGCAATAGATAATTTTTAGAAAGTGGTTGATGGAAGCTGGAAGCAGGGGGATATGGTTTCACTAAATTAGAATTATTATATTAGAGGATATTTTCGTGAATTAGAGCATAAAACTTTGATTTGGAGCATATATTTTCGATTTGGAGCATAAAGCTCCAGATTCAAGCATATATAACCAGCTCCCCTATATGTCCCCGGCAAAATATGCCTGTACCTTAAAAAATACAGAATTC
This sequence comes from Rossellomorea aquimaris, assembly GCF_001877785.1. GTDB lineage: Bacteria > Bacillota > Bacilli > Bacillales > Bacillaceae_B > Rossellomorea > Rossellomorea aquimaris_A. The sequence continues at coordinate 64,871 of NZ_MINN01000096.1, forward strand.
CTTCGAAAGCTCACACTTCCGTAGGAATTCTGCATAAAAATTATTTAAATCGCAGCTTTTTTACTGCTGTTTTCATTATGATCTTCGAGCACCCGCACAAACTGACCTTCATTAAGCGGATAACCTGCTTTGGTGATCTTCACTTTAACAAGCTGACCGATCATTTCTTCCGTGGCAGGGAAGACGACTTTCAGGTAATTGTCTGTATAACCTACATAGCGGCCGTCATCATATACTTCTTCAGGGATGGCTTCAAGCACTTCATCCTCAAAGTTTGACGCATATTCTTTTGCCAGTTGATTCGATAGTTCAATCAGGCGGTGAACGCGCTCATTTTTCACTTCTTCATCAATCTGGTCATCCATACGCGCGGCCGGTGTGCCGGTACGCTTGGAATATGGGAATACATGAAGCTCTGAAAATTTATGTTCTTTAATGAAATTGTAAGTTTCCATGAATTCTTCTTCTGTCTCACCGGGGAATCCGACGATGACATCAGATGTTACAGCCAGACCAGGAAGTGCTTTTTTAAGCTTTTCAAGTCTTTCTGCAAAGAATTCCATTGTGTACTTTCTGCGCATTCTCTTGAGGACCGTATTGGATCCCGATTGAAGGGGAACGTGCAGATGACGGACTACGATATTCGATTGATCGATCACTTCGATGACTTCATCCGTCAGCTGACTGGCTTCAATGGAGGAAATACGGATCCGCTTCAAGCCTTTTACATTTTGCTCAAGATCGCGAAGAAGCATGGCAAGATTATAGTCTTTCATGTCCTCTCCATACCCGCCTGTGTGGATGCCGGTCAATACGATTTCCTTGTAGCCTGCATCGACAAGCTGCTGAGCCTGTTTCACCACTTCTTCAGGGTCACGGGATCTCATCAAACCGCGTGCCCATGGAATGATGCAGAATGTACAGAAGTTATTGCAGCCTTCCTGAATCTTCAGGGAAGCGCGTGTACGGTCCGTGAACGCAGGTACATCAAGTTCTTCATACACACGGTTCTTCATGATATTGGTTACGCCATTGATCGGCTGACGTTCCTGTTTGTATTCATCGATATACTCCAGCATCTTGCGGCGGTCCTGGGTCCCGACGACAACATCTACTCCCGGGATGGCCATGATTTCGCCTGGTGATGTCTGGGCATAGCATCCTGTGACACAGATGACGCCGTCAGGATTCTTTCTGATCGCACGGCGGATGACCTGTCTGCTTTTCTTGTCGCCGGTATTCGTTACAGTACATGTATTAATGACATAAACATCGGCTATTGAATCATAGTCGACACGTTCATATCCTTCTTCTTTGAATAATTGCCAAATGGCTTCCGTCTCATAGTGGTTCACTTTACAGCCTAATGTGTGAAACGCTACTGATGGCATTACAATCACCTCATTAATTCTAATTGATAGCTCATGGCGGAAAGAACATACAAAGGAGCCGTCTCTGTCCGTAAGATCCTCGGACCAAGACCGCATATTAAAAAGCCTTCCTGCCTGCAGCGTCCGACCTCATCTTCAGTCAAACCGCCCTCCGGACCGAACACAACAAGGATGCTCTCTCCTTCATTGACAGTACCCAGGGTCTTAGAAAGATTGCTTTTCTCCCCGGACCGTGCCTCTTCTTCGTAAGCCACAAGTGTATAGTCAAATTGCTTACTCAGAGTCAATAATTCTTTAAATGAAACGGGGGAAGAAACGGAAGGCACGACATTCCTGTGAGACTGCTCTGCCGCTTCCTTCACGATCTTTTCCCAGCGGTCGAGTTTTTTCTTCGCCTTTTTTTCATCCCATTTCACGATGGAGCGATCCGCGGTAAAAGGGATAAATTGATCTGCCCCAAGCTCCGTTCCCTTTTGGAAGATTAGTTCCAATTTATCCCCTTTCGGCAGCCCGCTCGCAATAGCAACCTTGACTGGAAGCTCTTTCGAATCTGTTTCCCATTCTACTACCACGGCTTCCACCGAGTCACTGGAAATCGTTTCAATTCGGGCAACAGCAGAGGATTGATCGGGGAACACCACAAAGATATGGTCATCTTCTTTCATCCGCATGACACGTACAATATGATGATAATCTTCCCCGGTAATGATGACCGGAGAAGATTCACTGTATCGTTTATGAATGAAATATCGCTGCATGCTGCCTCACTCCACCATAGGTTTTTGAGCAATGATGGCTACCCAGTCTTCCATCACCATTACTTCTTCAATCAGGAACCCTGCATGTTCAAGGGCTTCCTTTACCTCTTGTTTCTTGGGCTGGATGATTCCTGATGTGATGAAATATCCGCCCGGCTTCACAAGCTGAAATGCATCTTCTGTAAAGCGCAGGATGATTTCCGCCAAAATATTGGCTACGATGACATCTGCCTCAGCCGCAATACCGTTCAAAAGATTATTTTGATCAACCGTTACCCTGTCCTGTACTTTATTCAGCTTAACATTTAATCGCGCTGATTTCACGGCTACCTCGTCAAGGTCATAGGCTTTCACTTCGGAAGCAGCCAGCATCGCAGCAGCGATGGACAGGACACCTGACCCCGTTCCTACATCAATCACCGAGTCCTGCGGCTTCACGATGCGTTCAAGTGCCTGGATGCACATGACAGTGGTCGGATGTGTACCTGTTCCAAATGCCATCCCCGGATCGAGTTCGATAATCAGTTCATCACTGTGCACCGGTGTATAGTCCTCCCAGGTAGGCACAATCGTGAATTTATCTGAAATTTTCACAGGGTGGTAATATTTCTTCCATGCCGTGGCCCACTCCTCTTCATTCACTTCCGATATCTCGACTTTGTTTTCACCAATGTCGATATCATAAGTCACGAGATTCGTGATTCCCTGCTTGATTTCTTCCACCGTTTCCCCCAGGAAACTATTGACGGGTAAATAGGCCTTTACCAAAACGCCTTCACTTGGATAATCATCAGGATTGAGTTGGTAGATCTCCCCGAACATGTCCTCTCTTTCTTTTATCAAGTCAAACGGGTCTTCGATGACGACTCCGCTTGCCCCTGATTCATGCAGGATATGTGAGACCGGTTCAATTGCTTCGTTTGTTGTAAGGATGCTAATTTCTGACCATTTCATTGATCTACCAACTCCGTTCTGAGTTATTCGCCTTTAAAGGCTTTTTTTACTTTGTCAAAAAAGCTTTCGTGCTGTTCGTCCGGCACCTGGCCGCTGATATCAGCAAATTCTCTTAAAAGCTGTTTTTGTTTTTCAGTCAATTTAGTAGGTGTGACGACCTTCACTTGGACATTCTGATCTCCAGTGCCATAACCACGGACATTAGGAACCCCTTTGCCTTTCAGTCTGAACCTGGTTCCTGTCTGTGTTCCGGCAGGCACCTTCAATTTGACCTTGCCGTGCAATGTAGGGACTTCAATCTCATCCCCCAGCGCCGCTTGTGCGAAAGTGACAGGCATTTCACAGTAGATGTCGTCGCCGTTACGCTCAAAGAAGTCGTGCGAACGCACATGGAAAACGACATAAAGATCTCCAGGAGGACCTCCGTTGACGCCCGGCTCACCTTGCCCGGTAACACGAAGCTGTTGTCCATCGTCGATGCCTGCAGGGATCTTCACATTGATTTTTCGGCGTTTTTGAACTTTTCCTGCTCCGCCGCATGTAGAACATTTTTCTTTGATCTCTTTTCCTGTACCGTTACAGTAATGGCATACACGTCTGTTTACAATGCGTCCGAACGGAGTGTTCTGTTCAACATTCAATTGCCCGGATCCATTACAATGTGAGCATGTATGGACTTTCGTGCCGGGTTTCGCTCCTGTGCCGTGGCATGTATCACATTCTTCTTCTTTTGGTATTTCAATTTCTGTTTCTTTTCCGAACACGGCTTCTTCAAATTTCAGGGACATCGTATATTGGAGATCTGCACCCTGTCTCGGTGCGTTGGGATCTCTCCTGCGTCCTCCGCCCCCGCCGAAGAAGGTATTGAAGATATCTTCAAAGCCGCCGAAACCGCCGCCTCCAAAGTCGGCTCCTCCGCCGAATCCCTGGTTTGGATCAGTGTGGCCGAAACGGTCATATTGAGCACGTTTTTGATCATCGCTCAACACTTCATAGGCTTCTGATATTTCTTTGAACTTTTGGTCTGCATCCGCCTCTTTATTAATATCAGGATGATATTTTTTGGAGAGTTTGCGGTATGCTTTTTTTATTTCATCTTTAGAGGCGCCTTTTCCGACACCCAGAACTTCATAATAGTCCCGTTTACTCATAAAAACACCACTCCCGAATCGTTTGCATAAAGGTTATTTTAACATTGAGCTCCAATGATTATCAATAAAAACAATAGAAACGTTAAGAAATATACATACTCATAGAAAAAGCCAAAGCCAAGAACCGTCCTGACTTTGACTTTTTCATTCATTGCTCTTATTTCTTATCGTCGTTTACTTCTTCATACTCAGCATCTACGACATCATCGTCCTGCTTGGCTTGACCTTCTTCTCCTTGAGCTGCCTGCGCATCCGCCTGGGCTTGCTCATACAGCTTCATAGTCAATGCCTGAACGATTTCCTGTAGTGCATCTTTCTTTTCACGGATAAGATCAAGATCGTCTTTTTCGATCGCTTCTTTCAGTTCAGCTTTCGCATCTTCCGCTTTTTTCACTTCTGCTTCGTCCACTTTGCCTTCAAGATCTTTAAGCGTTTTTTCCGTTTGGAATACTAATTGATCTGCTTCATTGCGAAGTTCAACTTCTTCCTTGCGCTTTTTATCCGCTTCGGCGTTTTCTTCCGCTTCTTTTACCATGCGTTCTACTTCATCTTCAGAAAGACCTGTAGAAGATTTGATCGTGATGTTTTGCTCTTTGCCTGTTCCAAGGTCTTTGGCGCTGACATTCACGATACCGTTTTTATCAATATCGAATTTAACTTCGATTTGCGGTACTCCGCGCGGTGCCGGCGGGATATCAGACAATTGGAAACGGCCAAGCGTTTTGTTGTCTGCTGCCATCGGACGCTCACCTTGAAGTACATGGATATCAACAGCGGTCTGGTTGTCAGCTGCAGTTGAGAATACTTGGGATTTGGAAGTCGGGATCGTCGTATTGCGCTCGATCAGCTTCGTAGATACTCCTCCCATTGTTTCAATACCAAGAGAAAGTGGTGTCACGTCAAGAAGTACTACATCTTTAACGTCTCCTGTAAGGACTCCACCTTGGATCGCTGCACCCATTGCTACTACTTCATCAGGGTTAACACCTTTAGAAGGCTCTTTGCCAGTTTCTTTTCTGATTGCTTCCTGAACTGCAGGGATACGAGTTGAACCACCAACAAGGATGATTTTATCGATTTCGCTTGCAGAAAGACCTGCATCTTTCATCGCCTGGCGAGTTGGTCCCATTGTGCGTTCTACAAGATCAGAAGAAAGTTCTTCGAATTTCGCTCTTGTCAGGTTTACTTCCAAGTGCAGGGGACCTGCTTCACCTGCTGTGATGAAAGGAAGAGAGATTTGTGTTGATGTAACACCTGAAAGGTCTTTCTTCGCTTTCTCGGCTGCATCTTTAAGGCGCTGCAGGGCCATTTTATCTTTAGAAAGATCGATTCCGTTTTCTTTCTTGAATTCTGCTACTAAGTAATCGATGATCACTTGGTCGAAGTCATCTCCGCCTAAACGGTTGTCACCGGCTGTTGAGCGCACTTCGAATACACCGTCGCCAAGTTCAAGGATGGATACGTCGAATGTACCGCCGCCAAGGTCGTATACAAGGATCGTCTGATCTTCGTCCATTTTATCCAAACCGTATGCAAGTGCAGCGGCAGTCGGTTCGTTGATGATACGTTCAACTTCAAGACCTGCGATTTTACCAGCATCTTTTGTTGCCTGGCGTTCCGCGTCATTGAAATAAGCAGGTACTGTAATGACCGCTTTTTCAACTTTTTCACCAAGATAGTCTTCTGCATATGATTTCAAATGCTGAAGGATCATGGCAGATATTTCCTGAGGAGTATATTCTTTGCCTTCCGCCTCTACTTTGTGATCAGTTCCCATATGGCGCTTCACTGATATGATCGTGTTCGGGTTCGTAATTGCTTGACGTTTTGCAACTTCCCCTACTTGTTTTTCACCATTTTTAAATGCAACGACTGAAGGTGTGGTGCGGTTGCCTTCCGCGTTTGCAATTACTTTTGGTTCTCCGCCTTCAAGCACGGATACACAAGAGTTTGTTGTACCTAAGTCAATACCGATAATTTTACTCATCGTCATTTTACCTCCCTGTATGATATGTAATGTCTATTATTGATTTACTTTAACCATTGATGGACGGATTACCCTGTCCTTAAGCTTGTAACCTTTTTGGAACTCTTCTACGACGATATTGCTGCCGTAATTTTCATCTTCTGTCTGCATGACAGCTTGGTGAAGATGAGGATCAAATTCCTGGCCGACCGCCTCGATCGGTTCCACACCTTCCTTCTTCAAGGCTTCAATCAGGCTGCGGTGAACCATTTCCATCCCTTGAAGGAGTGTTTTCGTTTGATCATTATCAACTTCTATATTCAAGGCACGTTCAAAATTATCCAGTGCCGGTAAAAGTTCAGAGATAAGAGATTGAGCACGATATTTTTCCTTCGCTTCATTTTCTGCATTTATGCGGCGGCGGAAATTATCAAAGTCTGCTCTTAATCGAAGATAACGATTTTCAGATTCATCAAGCTTTTCCTGCAGTTGAGAAAGCTCATCTGATTCCTGTTCCCCAGACTCCTGAGGCTCTTCGGCGAATACTTCTTCGACAACCTCTTCGTTGTCAGCCTTCGCTTGATCTTGTTCTTCCTGCTGATTCTTTGTTTCTTCAGACATCACGTTCACCTCCTTACAAAAATGTTCGGCGTTTTCCCGTAATAAAGCCGCGGAATCAAGCGATTCCGGGCATGATAATCCTTTATACAATATGTCCACTAATCCTTGCTTTGATACAGTTTCGTCAAGACCTGCGACATATCGTTCGAAAAGAAATTAAGTAAGCTTACAACCCTCGAATATTCCATTCGTGTCGGTCCGATGATTGCAATGGAACCTAATTGCTCTTTGCCTATTGAATACGTTGCCGTTATAAGACTGCAATTCTCCATGGCAAGATGATCATTCTCTTTCCCGATTTTAATATTCAATCCGGTAGCAGACGGACGGATGAGATTATAGACACTCTCTTCCTGCTCAATCATCTCAAGCAGCATCCGGACTTTCTGTATATCATTGAACTCAGGTTGATTGAGAATGTTTGTCTTGCCCCCAAAGAACAACTTGTCGGTAACCGTAGAGTTAATGGAGTCCGTAATCGAATGCAGGATAAAATCATAGTTCTGGATGTGTTCTTTTAATAGAATCGCCACCTCTTTCAAGATTTTATCGTTCAATTCGTTCAATGGCACCCCTGTCAAACGGTCATTCAGGATATGGACCAATTTTTCAAGCTCCGCTGCATCCATTGCCGGCGGGATATGGAACAATTTATTTTCCACATGTCCGTTATCCGTCACGATGATGGCAATCGCGGTATCCTGGTTGAGCGGAACGAGCTGGATTTTCTTCAACTTGTTTTCCTTTAACTCAGGTCCCAATACGATTGTCGTATAATTCGTCAGCTCGGAAAGGATCTTTGCCGACTTTTGCACGACTTTCTCGAGTTCATATATCCTTTCTGAAAAAATCGAGCGCAGCGCATGTACATCCTGCTTCTGCAGTTTCTGCGGAGCTAGCAGGTGATCCACGTAATAGCGGTATCCTTTTTCAGACGGAACCCTGCCTGAAGAGGTATGGGTCTTTTCAATGAAGCCCAGATCCTCAAGATCAGCCATCTCATTGCGGATGGTGGCAGAGCTGAATGAAATCTCATCCTTTTTGGATAAACTCCGTGAGCCGACCGGCTGGGCCGAAAGGATAAAATCGTCAATGATAACTTGAAGAATTAGAAGTTGTCGATCTGTTAACAACATTCATCACCTCTGTTAGCACTCTGTTGTGATGAGTGCTAAATCTAATTAATAAATTATCAAATCAGATTGTGGATGTCAATATATTAGATTTGGTGTTTTTCTTAAACTTGTCATCCTTCTTTATACCAGTACATCTCTCACTTTTACCGCCACTGAACACCGCTGTTGATTTCCGTGGAAGACTTCGCTTTCCGCTGGCGGTTGGTGAGCCTCCTCGTCGCTTCGCTCCTGCGGGTTAGAAAAGCGGAAGGGCTTTGGTCAGAGGCGGGTGGCATAAGGCGAATCGTCCACGAAGGCGTTCTTTGCCTTCTTGGGCGAGTTGACTTATGACATGTGCCTCTAAGCCCTGGAGCTGGACAAGTCTCACCTAACACGCTTTTCCCGCAGGAGTCTTCGTCTTCCACTCCAATCAACTGCTGTGGCCGGTTAAAAAACGCAAATAGCGTTAACAGGAAGAGTTGTTAAGGCCTTTTACAATCAACTTTTTTTATAGTTGCATCAATTAAATTACGCCAAGAAAAGCTTGAAAGACTTCGTTGCCCAAGAATCGTCCCTGTTTTGTCAAGGCGACATGTTCATCGTCGACCAGCAGGAGTTTGCGGTTCTGCATTTCTTCTAGTGATGATTGGAAAACTGATTCGATTGGGCAGCCGAATTTTTTGGAGAAAACGGATTTGCTTACGCCTTCTGTTTTTCGGAGGCCGAGGAACATTTCCTCTTCCATCATTTCTCCCCTGGTTACGTTGTGTTCCTGAATTGTCGGTACATTCCCGGCTGCTATGGGTTCCATATATTTTTTCAGCGGTCCGAAGTTTGAATATCGTACTCCGTTTATATATCCGTGTGCACCCGCGCCTAAACCATAATATTCATTGTTGTCCCAATAAACCAGATTGTGTTTGCTTTCATAGCCTTCTTTAGCGAAGTTGCTGATTTCATATTGATTGATCCCGTATTTCTCCATCGTTTCAATCAACACTTCATACATAGCCGCTTCCTGTTCCTGTGACGGAAGCGATAATTTGCCCTTGCGCATCAGATTATAAAAGACGGTCTTTGGCTCTACGATCAGCGAGTATGCCGAATAGTGAGGAAGCTCAAGTTCAAGAGCCTTAATAAGTGTGTCCCTGAAATCTTCTTCCGTCTGCTTCGGAAGGCTGTAGATCAAATCAATGCTGATGTTTGTAAAACCGACTTTCTGGGCCGATTCCACTGAGGAATACACGTCCTTACTCTTGTGGCTTCTGCCGATTCCCTTCAGCAGTTCATCATTGAAAGACTGGACGCCGAAGCTTAATCGATTAACGCCATGTTCTTTCAAAACCCTGAGTTTGTCTTCCGTTAGATCTCCCGGGTTCGCCTCAAATGTGAACTCCCCTTTTGAAAACGGCAGATTATTGTTGATTTCCCTGCACAACTTATCCAATTGTTTGGCACTCAGGGCAGTAGGGGTACCGCCGCCAACGAAAATCGTGTCCAATTCATTATTTTTATTTACCCGCTGCCTCATTTCCCGTCCCAGCATTTCAAGATATTCATCCACCGGCTGTCCCTGCATGAATACTTTATTGAAATCACAATAATGGCAAATATGTTCGCAGAACGGTATATGGATGTAAGCTGATTTCGCCAACTTCAATCCCTCCTTTTCCTACACTCATAGAGAAAAGGGGGTAAGCAGAACTTGTGAAACAAGCCTCTTCCCCCCTTTATCCATAAAAAATCTATTTCTTTTCAGAATCGTCCATCTTTAAGACGGCCATGAATGCTTCCTGCGGAACTTCAACGGAACCGACTGATTTCATCCGCTTTTTACCTTCTTTTTGTTTTTCAAGAAGTTTACGTTTTCGTGAAATGTCACCGCCGTAACACTTAGCGAGTACATTTTTACGCATTGCTTTAATTGTAGATCTCGCTACAATCTTTTGGCCTATTGCTGCTTGGATAGGTACCTCAAAGTGTTGTCTCGGAATGAGATCCTTCAGTTTTTCAACTATAAGTTTCCCGCGTTCATAGGCAAAATCCCTGTGTACAATAAAGCTCAACGCATCTACGTTTTCAGAGTTCAGCAATATGTCCATCTTCACAAGTTTCGATTCCTTATAGCCGATCAATTCATAATCAAAAGAGGCGTACCCTTTTGTGCTTGACTTCAGTTGATCGAAGAAATCGTACACGATCTCCGCGAGCGGAAGTTCATACACAATATTGACACGGGTATCATCCATGTATTGCATGTCAATGAAATTGCCCCGCTTGCCCTGGCAAAGCTCCATTACGGCTCCTACATAGTCGTTCGGGACCATCACCGTCGCTTTTACGTAAGGTTCTTCTACAAAATCCACTTTTTGCGGATCAGGCATCATAGATGGATTGTCAACCTTCACTTCTTCCCCGTCTGTAAGCTGAACATGATAGATTACGCTCGGTGCAGTCGTGATCAGATCGATTTTGAATTCCCGTTCAATACGCTCCTGGATGATTTCCATATGAAGAAGCCCCAGGAATCCGCAGCGGAATCCAAACCCAAGTGCCTGGGAAGTTTCCGGCTCATATTGAAGAGCAGAGTCGTTCAATTCAAGTTTTTCCAGTGCTTCTCTAAGATCGTTGTAACGGTTTGAGTCGATTGGATACAGACCGCAATATACCATTGGGTTTAAGCGGCGGTATCCGGGCAGCGCTTCTTGTGCAGGGTTTTTAGCAAGGGTGATAGTATCCCCCACCCGCGTATCGCCGACATTCTTGATTGCTGCAGTCAAGTACCCTACGTCACCGACAGTCAGTTCTTGAAGTCCTGTGGCTTTTGGTGTAAACACACCCACTTCCGTTACTTCAAACTCTTTCCCTGTCGCCATCATACGCACCTTGTCTCCGACTTTGACGCTTCCTTCCATCACACGGATATATGCAACAACCCCTCTATATGCATCATATAGGGAATCAAAGATCAATGCTTTTAACGGGGCATCGGGATCTCCCTGTGGCGCAGGCACCTTTTCAACGATCTGTTCAAGAATTTCTTCGATCCCAATCCCTGCCTTGGCTGAAGCAAGAACTGCTTCAGACGCATCCAGTCCGATTACGTCCTCCACTTCCTGGCGCACCCGCTCAGGGTCTGCTGCAGGAAGGTCGATCTTATTGATGACCGGCAGTATTTCCAGATCATTATCCAGGGCCAGGTATACGTTGGCAAGCGTCTGGGCTTCTATGCCCTGGGCAGCATCCACTACGAGCACCGCACCTTCACAAGCGGCAAGGCTCCGGGATACTTCGTATGTAAAATCGACATGCCCCGGTGTGTCAATCAGATGGAAGATATATTCTTCGCCATCTTTTGCTTGATATTTCAATTGTACGGAATTCAATTTGATGGTGATTCCGCGCTCTCTTTCCAAATCCATTGAATCCAGTAATTGCTCTTTCATCTCACGCGCCGTCAACGCTTTTGTTTTCTCCAAAATACGGTCGGCAAGCGTTGATTTACCATGATCTATATGGGCAATGATAGAGAAGTTTCTAATTCTCGATTGTCTTTTCAGTTTTTCTTCACGGTTCATTATTCGTTCAACTCCTGTAATATCCACACATGTACACTATGTTGAATTATAGCAGTACGGTATATATTATTCAATCTAAACCGGAAGGCCAGGGCTCGTAAATTAAACGATTTTTGACTCATTCGGGTGAAACGTTCGTTTCACCCGCCTTTCAGCTATGCTGAAAGGTCGCCAGTCAGAAAAGAAACCAGGGGAAAATATATTTTCCCCTGGTTTCTTTTCTGACTGGCGGAAATGAGCCAAAAATCAACTATATCTATACATTTTTCAACTCTTCATCTCATATCAAAGAGGCAATGAATTCTACTATTTTTGTGGTTATGCCTTCTATGAATCCGGCGAGGGCTTTTCCTATTGATGAAAAGGCGTTAAAGGCTTTCATTTCTTCCAGCTTCTCTTTTTTCTCGGTCAGGGTCTGGCTTTCGACCTCTTTACCAAGAAACGTCGCTTCTACGTTGCCTTCTTGATCCTGGGTCATCCCTACAGGGGAAGAGAAGGATTCTTTTTCATGGCCCTTCATTTCGATAATCCCTTTGTTGGCATGCTGCATGCCGATCAGTACCCCTACAAACAAACAACATATCAGAACGATGCACTTCATGATAAATTTACTCATTTCAGTTTCACCCTTTATTTACTGCTTTACCGGTTCAGGGGAAAGATGGTGATCCACCTTTTCAGCCTGCCAATAATAGTCAGAGAATATTTCAGCAAATGCTCCGGCTGTCCGCTGCAGCTCTTCGAATGTATTATCGACACCGCCAAATTCGAGGAGCAGTGCATTTCCGGAAAGGTCCTGATTGAATTTCCCGTTCGTACCGCTTCCCTTTTTTGCGATGACTCCCCTTGAAAGACCCTTGAATTTCGAATCAAGGAGTTCGTGCAGCTCCTTTGCCACTTTCAGGTTCTGCTCGTAATTCGGATGCTCTTCACCGACCACAAAAGCTAGTTTTGCGAATTTTTCCCCGTCTATCTCGGCAGTGGTCACTTTTTTTCTTTGAGAATCCCTGTGGATATCAATCAAGTATAATAAATCTTTATTATTCGCCATCGCCGTCTCCACCAACGGCCGCGATTCCTGGTAGGCATTATAGTAGGCAAGGTCTTTGTCATTCAGCTTTTGGATGACATCCGTCTTATCTATACTGGTCCCGATACCCGTTTGTTCAAGCTCCGCCTTCAGCATTTCGCCGACTTTTGTCACATTGATCTTCGAATGCATCGCAGAATCGGGATCCGCTACTCCGTCCAGATATGGCAGGTACGATTCACGTGTATGGGTAAAGTAAAGCAGTACTGTTTTCTTATCCTCTGCAGTCACTGCCGATGTTCCGGAATCCCGGTCGTCTTTTTGGATATCATCGATATTTTTCAGTTCTGCTTCTTTTTCAAGATCAAGTGCATCCTGGGGCGGGACTGATTCAATGGGCATATTCGTAAAATCAGTACCTTCCCCGGCCACCAGAATGTTCCCATCAAAGATTGAAAAGCCCGGAAGTCCCCGTCCCAGCAGACTCCGCGGATCGTTGAAGCGGATATTGGTCGCTGCCTTGAATAGTAGAGATGATAGATTTGGAAGACCTTCTTCCTCTCTGTCCAAAATCGAGTTAAATGACCTGTTCTCCAATGCAAGCAATTTATAGAGTACTTCACCATTCAAAGCGGAAGCAGCTTCACTGATCGAATCTGATGTGATCCTTGCCCCCGGTTTCATTGAAGTCAGAATGCCGGTCAAGGAAAAGATTGAAAGCAGCACGATGAACAGCAGGATCATCCCCTTGAAGATATCCTTCATATTGACAGCTGCTGCAAAAGGAGTGGCTCTGTATGATTTCATAAACTCACCCTTCCTGAAAGAATCTATTCTAGTACAAGCTATGCATTTGATAGATATACTAGAACTGCTTTTACTAGTCATTATGAGGATTTTTCCCGAGGGTTAAACTGCGGATCGGAAAGTTTCCTTTAGATTAAGGACGATTCGATTTCTATTCTATTTACTTCAAGAAAGAAAAAAGCTGCGGAATCCACTTCTCCGCAGCTTTCATAGATACTTCCTTATCTTGTCTTAAACCCGGTATTTTCCTGATCCACTGCATCATGCAATGCTGCATTCAAGCCATTCGCCACTAAATTTGCCATATCTTCAATAAAGACATCCACCTCTTTAGGGGTAACCATGAGATTGTGCCCGATCGGTGCCAGCACCTCGTGTATAAGCTTTCTCTTTTCCTGGTCCTCAAGCGTGCCGACAATCCCCATGAAGGTCTGCCGGTGTTTTTCTCCGGGCATATCCTCCTCGGTGAGCTTCTTCTTCTCTCCGAAAGTCAGGCCGGCAGGGGCAAGCGAGCGTGATGGCCTGCCCCCCTCTTTGATTTCTTTCCCGAAATGCTTCAATAGAAAATCGACAGTATCACTGACGATCGTTACTGCGTCAAGTACAGTAGGCACTCCGATGGCAATGACCGGCACACCAAGTGTCTCCTGGTCGAGTCCTTTCCTCTTGTTCCCGACCCCTGATCCGGGATGAATCCCCGTATCAGATATCTGGATAGTAGAATTGACGCGTTCAATGGAGCGGGAAGCAAGAGCATCGATGGCGATGATGAAATCAGGTTTTGACTTTTCAACCACTCCGAATATGATGTCACTGGTTTCAATGCCGGTCAGCCCCATTACACCAGGTACAAGGGCACTGACCGGACGGTACCCTTCCTCTACCGATTCCGGCTGAAGTTCGAACAGATGCCTTGTCACAAGAACATTTTCACAAACCTGGGGACCAAGTGCATCGGGGGTTACATTCCAGTTTCCAAGACCTACGATTAAACAGCTTGCATTTTTCCCAATCTTGTTGTTCTCAAGGAACTGGCTGAATTCCCGGGCAAACACCGACTCTACCCGCTGTTGCAGTTCAGTATTTTGCTCCCTTATCCCGTGGGCTTCGATCGTCAGATAGTTTCCCGCTTTTTTCCCTATGTTTTCTTCACCCTCAGGAGTAATGGAAACGAGGGAAATCTTCACCCCATCTTCCTCTCTTTCTTTTATTACCACTCCTTTAATTTCAGAAGTAACATCTGTTTTATCAACGGAATCTTTCTGATCTTTTTCAGATATCACCATCTCTCTTGCTTCTACGGCAAGATCTGTACGTACTGAATAAACACTCAAATCTATTTCTTCTTTCACTTTCTTTTTTTCACTCATTTTTCCGTCACCCTCCAAACAAAAGAATCTCTTGATTATTTTTTATGTTTACCTTTTGACCGCGGCTTCATTCACTTGTTTATTTTCACTCCTTAGTATTGCATTCTCGCCATTCGTTTGATAAAATATCATTTGTTCTAATAGATTAGGAATTAAAATCGAGTCACATAGAATCTCGATCCTTTTTTAGGAGGTGACAGGAATGCCAAACATTAAATCTGCTATCAAGCGTGTTAAAACGAACGACCAACGCAACGCTCAAAATGCTACTGTAAAATCTTCTATGCGTACTGCTGTGAAGAAAGCAGAAGCTGCAGCTGCGAACGGTGCTGAAAACGTTAAAGAATTAACAAACGACGCTATTCGTCAATTAGACAAAGCAGCTCAAAAAGGTCTTATCCACAAAAACGTTGCAAGTCGTCAAAAATCACGTCTAATGAAAAAAGCAAACTAATTCGAAAAGCTCAGGGCGCCTTGTTCAGCCCTGAAAAGCGTTGGAGGCCCGACGGGTGAAGTCGCTCTTTGACTTCATTCGTCGGGCTGAAACGTCTCGAGGGGCTAGGCACTGGAGCTAGACAAACAAAAAAAACCACTGGAGTCTAATCCAGTGGTTTTTTTGTTTGTTAGCTTCCCTGAAGAACTTTCGACATCAAGGGTGCAATTATTGTTTTGAAGGGTCCAATTATTCCAAACAAAGGCGCAATTATGTAAATGAAAGGAGGATTTCATTTAACTAAAGGTACAATTCGTTCGAATAAAGGCACAATCCTTATATTCCACTTCTAAATAGGTTCCCGGCTCCTAAAAATGACCCGAAAAAACCACGTTTATCCTGTAAATCCCTTATAAATCATTCAATTTCAATAAGAACATCTCTATCATGAGTTCTTTTTTGATTCTACCGGTTTTGATTTCGTAATCCCCTTCCGAGAGCATTTCAATGATTGCAGCCAATTGACTGTCGTTGAAATGCTTTGCCTGGCCTGCTGCAAGCTTCACCCTGAAAGGATGCACTTTCAGATAAGAAGCAATCTTTTGCTGTCCGTATCCTTTTCTAGATAACTCTTTAGCCCCGTAGATCAGCCTGAATTGTCCGGCCAGTATGGAGAGTATTTTCAACGGCTCCTCATTCTGCTTGAGAAGGTCATAATATATGCGCAGCGCTTCATCGATCCTCCGCTGCACCACTTTATCTACAAGCGCAAAAATATTCTGTTCCAGTGAACGGGCGGTCAATTTTTCCACCGCCGCTGAATCGATGTGATTGGTGTCACCTGCGTAAAGCGCAAGCTTGTCCAGCTCCTGGGTGAGCATCATCAGGTTCGTACCCGCCAATGTCAAAAGCAGCTCGATTGCATCTTCATCGATTTGCACCGCATTGGCAGCTGCCCTTTCCCTAACCCAGACCTTCAACTCTTGTTCGTTGAGTTTCTTTGCCTCGACCACTTCAGCTTCTTTCTTGAGGGCTTTCGTGATTTTTTTCCTTTCATCCAATTTTTCATAGCGCGCCGTCAGTACAAGGATTGTGTAAGGAGCAGGGGATTGTATGTATTGTTCAAGCCTTTTGATATTATGCTCTACCTTCTCCTTGGTCTTCTCGGCCGTCAGAAAAACAGGGTTGTCCAGGATGACGACCCGTCTTTCACCCATGAACGGAAATGTTTCCGCATCCTCTATGGCTACTTCTACAGGCGTCTCTTCCAAATCATATCGTGAAAAATTAAAATCCATTTCTTCTTCCGTCAAAGTAGCAGAAATGATTCGCTGCTTTGTCTCATTGATTAAAAAGGATTCATTTCCATATACTAAATATATCGCAGCAAACTGAGACCTCTCAATTTTCTTCCAAGTATCTATAACCAAGTCAGCACTCTCCAATATCTCTTTTATCTACTCTATGTTAAAAAAGCTTTGGGGATTTGACAAGTGGTAAGGGGACGCCCAGGCTGAGAGGGACACCCCCTATATCTATATTAACGTCATGCATGAAAGACCTAGGACACTCTCATGCCGACGGTATTCCCTTGTATTGATTAGTGTCACCCCGGGTAGGGCAACTTATAGGTGACAACTCTTGTCAGTAAAGGAAAATGTACAGTGAAGTATAGATTTTTTAATATCGATGTTCTATACTAGAATAGAAATAGGAGGGGTAGTTGTGAACCAATTCGAAAAAAATGTTCAATCAAAGAGAAATGATGCTGTAGATTCAGGCGTCGGCTTTATTGTTTCTTTTGGATTCTTTGCAACAATGTTCATTATTGGGACTGTCATTCAGCTGATTGGATCTTAATGAAAAGAAAGAAGATAAGGGGAAGACCCAAAAAGAACCGGTTTCTTCAATTTCCATATATGGTACTGAACATTAGTATCATAAATTGGGTTGAAGGCCCGACACTTTCTGAGGTCTGCCCCTTTTTCTTTAGCGCTTAATGTGTGTTGGTACTACATACTATGGGTGCTGGGCAGAAAATGTTCCTCGTTTTCCCAAAAAACGATAAGTCAATGCCCCATGATCTGCTGTTGTGTGTATCATGATCCCCTTTTCCTTCAGCCGTTTGACCACTTCCGGATGAGGATGGCCGAATCGATTATCCCTGCCTGCAGAAATCACTCCTAAGCTTGGCTTCACCTCTTCTAGAAAGATCCCGCTCGTCGATGTGGCGCTTCCATGATGACCTACTTTCAACACATCTGCCCGGAGCTCGTATGTTGCAGCAAACTCTTTTTCTCCCTCCTCTTCCAAGTCCCCGGTGAACAGCCATTTCATGCCTCCCATTTCAGAATATACAACGAGCGAGTCATTATTCCCCTCATATTCTTTATCAAGCGGCATGAGAATATGGAATATGACATCCTTTACTTTCCAGGCGTACGGAGCGTGGACTTGTTTGACCGAAACTTCCTTTTTTTCTGCAAGGGCGATGATTTCCTTCATCTCTTTTTTGTCACCGCTCCCGGGGGTGATGAAAATCTCCTTTATTTTCATTTTATCCACAAGGCCTGCCGCTCCCCCGACATGATCCAAATCACCATGCGTAAGGAGCAGTTTATCAATCGTTGTGATCCCTTTACTTTTCAGGAACGGAAGGATTACATCTTCATCAATGGAAAATGGTTTTGCTTTTCTTTCCCAGTCTTCCATTGGAAACTCAACCATGCCCCCGGTATCGATTAAATACGTCCCCAGATTATAAGGCAGATCGATCAGAGTCGAATCGCCCTGTCCTACGTCAATGAAAGTCACTTCGCCAAAGGGATTGAATTGAACCCAGACAGCATGCAGCAGAACGAAGGAGCACAAAATAAATGACCGAAGCCTCCATGCTCCCTTTTCCATCCCTTTAAAAACAGCCAGCACCAAAAAAATGTAGCAAATAACAATGGAATAATGAGGTTTCCCAAGAACCAATGTAGTAAGGGGAAATGCTGCGAATAGTGAGGTAAGTGCCTCGATCCCACTGACTATCAGGCTATAGACCCCATTCATCCATTCCATGCCTGCGGGTACAATAAGCTCCTTAAGAAAAGTGATCAATGCCATCGGGAGAACAATCAGAGAAAAAACAGGGACAAATAATAAGTTGGTTAAGAATCCAATGATGGAAAACTCATAAAAGTGTATGATCATGATGGGCAGCGAGGATAATTGTGCCACAGCAGTGACTTTGAATAATTGAGTCAAATAAGAGGAAGCATCTGATAAAATGGCGGAAGAAGACAGTACAAGGCAATAGCTGACAGTGAACGAGAGCTGAAATCCAATATCAAATATTGAATAGGGGTTCCAAAAGAGAAGGCTAATGAAAACGATCGACAGGCTGTCCAATGTACCGATAGTAAAAGGCAATTTCCTGAAGATAATCAGTATGATCAGCATGGCAGATGCCCGCACCACCGGAGGAGCACCGCCTGTAATCACCATATAAAAAATCAAAAACATGATCAATATCCACAAGGATGTTTCCCGCGTGACTCCTGTCCTTAAAAGGATGACGTAAACCATACCGGATATCAGTCCGACGTGCAAACCTGAAATGGCCAATAAATGGACGATGCCCAGAGAACGGTAGGCATTCATCATTTCTTCCGATATCCTGCCCGTCTCCCCAAAAACAAGTGCCTGAGTCATTCCGACGGTCTCAGGAGGAAACTCTGTTTCAATATAGTTTAACCCGGCTGATCTCCAACGAATCAGTGTATATTTCCATTCATCCCTGGATTCCCTGCATCCTTCAAAAGCATCCACCTTTAAGATCCAGTGAATGTCACGCTCATACAAGTATCTTTTGTAATTGAACATATTTGGGTTAGAGTTTCGAAAGGGTTCAGTCAGTTCACCTTTAACACGGCATATATGTCCCGGTATGAGGGCTTTTGCCGGCTCAAGCTCATCCACGGAAGGAATCCGGTACCTGAATACGATCCGCTCACCATCAAGCTTGCCAAAACCGCGCAGGGAGCTGCCATCTATCTCGGGGATGGAGTCGATGGTAAGCATCGGAATGGACTTTTTTGATGATAAAATGGAATGCCGGGTACTTTCATGGAAGTCAGATATCAATAGTGCAGAAAGGAAGACGAAGAAGCTGGCAAGCCAGACATAAAGAGAAGATTTCCGGAGAAAAAGCATGGAAAGAAGGAAGAAGGAAAAGAAGGCACCCCAATAATAAGATTGAAGTGCCAGGAGGGTGCCGGTTAATGTCCCTGCTGCCATAAAAAGCAACAGGTAGGGAGGCAGGGATTTATTCATTAAAAAGCTCTATGTACCGCTTTTCATAATTCGCGATGGCTTCAGGATCTCCGCCCTTATCACGAAGTTCTTCGATAAGCTGCAATACAAAGCCGGACTTTTCTTTATTTTTTGGATCAAGGCTTTTTTCGTGAAAAGGTACTTTTTCCACCCGCACCTCTGCCTGCTGAAATAACTCGGCAGCATATGGATGATTTTTATAATCCTCTGCATAGTAGACTGTTTTGATTCCTGCCTGAACGATAGCTTTACAGCATTGCAGACATGGAAAATGGGTCACATAAATTTCCGATCCGTCTGTCCCTACTCCGAATTTCGCACACTGAAGAAGTGCATTCATTTCCGCGTGGATGGTCCTTACACAATGATTATCAATAACATAGCAGCCTTCATCGATACAGTGATCACCGCCGGCGATCGAACCGTTATATCCGCCGGCAATGATCCGTTTATCACGTACAATGGTCGCCCCGACAGTCAGACGGGTGCAGGTGCTTCTAAGGGCAAGAAGATGGCTTTGCGCCATGAAATATTGATGCCAGGCAATTCTTTTCATTCTCTTTCTCCCTTCTTGAAGTTTGAATCTTTCTACTAGTGTATAGATTGTCTGGATGATTCGTCAATTCATTGTACAAAAATTAATTCTTTTAATTTTTCAAAGGTTTTATCCCCAATCCCCGAAATGTCTTTGATGTCTTCGATTCTGGTGAAAGGTCCATTTTCATCCCGGTACTGTACGAAAGCGGCAGCTTTTGCCGGACCGATTCCCGGCAATGTCTCGAAATCTTCTTGAGAAGCTTCATTCAAATTGATTTTGCCATCTTCCCCTGGTGAAGCCGCATTCTCTTGAATGAACGGAACTTGAGCGGCAGCCTCCCCTTCCCCCGGCACATAGATCAGCATTTCATCCGTGACCTTGATGGCAAGATTGATGAGCTTGCTGTCTGCCTTCGCGGTGAATCCACCGGCCCTGTCGATGACGGATTTCAACCGTTCCCCCTTTTTGACTTCGTACAGCCCGGGTTTTTTCACCTCGCCCTTCACATCAACATATACACTTTCATCTACTGGTTCTGAAGCTTTATCAGAGGGTGCTTCCCCACCCTCAACTTCAAGATCCTTTGCCTCTATAGTCATGGAATTAAGTCCATTTCCTTCGGGCTGGCCGTCAGAAGAATTAAGAAAATAAAACATTACTATCGCCGTACCCAGTGCGGCTATCATTAAAATTCCCTTGTGTTTTTCAATTAGGGGATGCATGGCTCTAAATCACCTCGTTTGGAATATTCGCTTGGGGCAATTCATAAGTTGTAGGAGAACCGAATCCTATATTAGATTGTGTAGGGCTACAGGAAAAAGCATCTGAGAGAAAAAATGCGGAAGAAGGAGGGCTGCACATGAAAGTAGGCATTATCGGAACGGGGAACATGGGGAAAGTGATTATTGAAGCTTTTATCGAGTCGAAGGCAATTTCCCCTTCCAGACTTTACATGACCAACAGGACATTGAAGAAAGCGAAGCTCATTCAAGAAACAACCGGCGGCCATGTTTTGAATTCCAGTGAAGAAGTCATCAAATCTTCTGATATAGTGTTCATTTGTGTTAAACCTCATGATGTTTATCGTGTGATAGAGGAAAATAAAAACTGCTTCACCGAGGATAAATGTGCAGTGTCCATTACCAGTCCCGTCAGTTTAGACCAGCTGCAATCGATCCTCCCCTGTTCCTGCGCACGTTTCATACCGAGTATCACGAACAGGGCGCTCAGCGGGGTTTCCCTGCTGACATTCGGAAGTGATTGTACTGAACATTGGAAGGGGAGACTGACAACACTCGCTGAACATATATCGACTCCGGTATTGATAAGGGAAGAGGTCACAAGGGTTGCGTCGGACATTGTCAGCTGCGGGCCGGCTTTCTTCAGTTATCTGACACAGCGGTTTATCAACGCGGCTGTCGAGGTCACTGAAATCGATCCTGAAACGGCTACGATACTGGCTTCTGAGATGCTTGTCGGCCTGGGGGATCTGTTGAAGAAAGAAATCTACTCATTACCGGCCCTGCAGGAGAAAGTCTGTGTGAAAGGCGGCGTGACAGGCAAGGGCATCGATGTAATGGAAAGAGAACTGGGAGAGGTGTTCGAGAAGTTATTTCAAGCGACTCAGGAGAAATTTGCAGATGATATCACGGAGACACAATCTCAATTCGGAGTCTGAATGGACTCCTTATTTTTATTTCGACGCAAATCGTCGAATTCCTGCTTCAATTTCAAAAAACCGGGGAGCATCCGTTCTGCTCTCCCGGTTTTTATTTTTTCCTGCATGTGAAGAATATCCGCTCGCTGTCGCCCGCAGGCGGCTGTTCCGTGAAGTCCGCAGAGATATCAAGGACCTCAAATCCCTCTTGCACGAGCCATTCCGTAAGCTGCAAAACAGGATATGTCCTTTGTTTGTGAAGTTCCTCCACCCTTTCATACAGCCCGGTCTCTTCGTCGATAACAAAGAAAGTAAGTTCATGTTCCACACTGTTCGGGACTTCTCCCGGGAAACAATCCCATATATAGGATACAGCATCATCTGTATGGGTGAATGTCTGATTCATGAAGATTTGCGACATTTTATAAAGGGAATGGACATCAAACATAAAAAGTCCGTCCTGCTTTAAATGGTTATTAACGCCTCTGAATGTATGGATCACATCTTCCTCTTTTTCAAGGTAGTTGAGTGAATCGCAAAATATCGTAATCAGCCCATACTCCCGCTGCAGTTCCAAATGTGACATATCCTGTTGGAAAAGAGAAAGCATGATATTCCTTTCCTGAGCCTTCCGCTGAGCCATGACCAGCATATCTTCAGACAAGTCGATGCCGGTGACAGAATAACCGTTCCCTGCAAGGCGCAGGGATAATTCCCCCGTGCCGCAGGCAATATCCAAGATGTCTTTCCCTTCTGCAGCATATGTTTCCGACTGCCGGTTTACAAAATCAAGCCATCCGTCATAATCCACATCCTGCATGAGATGATCATAGATATAGGCAAATCGTTCGTAACTCATTAAAGACTTTCGCTGACCTCAACATGCGAGGCATCTCCCCATAGACGTTCCAGGTTGTAATACCCTCTCTCATCTCTATGGAACACATGTGCCACGATATCCCCCAGGTCCACCAGGATCCATCTTGCCTGGTCGAAACCTTCAAGGCGTTTCACGGAATACCCGTTTTCTTCGGCCTTGTCCTTCAATTCACGGGCGATTGCCTGAACCTGCTTATCTGAGTTTCCGTGGCAGATCAGGAAGTAATCCGCAATCATAGAAATGCCTTTCATATCGAGGACGACGATATCCTCTGCACGCTTGTCATCCGCTGCTTTATATGCTAATTCCACTAAAGGTTGTTCCATCATTTCATCTCCTCTGTTCAATTACCAGTTTATTATAAAAACGGAATGTATCGGGATATACCGCCTGGTTTTTCTTCATCAAAAACATGATTGTATTCTGCAAGGCTTTGATCAATGCTTTATCCAGGGATTCCCCGGCCAAATCCCTGACTTCCTCCACTCCTGGGAATTGGCGGCCGGGTTCTATATAGTCCGCTAAATAGATCACTTTATCCAGTGATGACATATGATCACATCCTGAAGTGTGCCAGCGTATCGCATTCAACACTTCTTCATCTGTAATGCCAGCCTCTCTCTTTACGAGTATGGCGCCTGCAGGGGCATGCCAAAGTTCGCTGTTATAATCCAATAGATCGGCAGGCAGCCCTTCCGACTCAATCAGCTGCCTCATTTCCTTTTTATCACGGAATTTTGCATAATCATGAAAGATGGCGGCCGTTTCAGCTTTTTTTACATCAGCCCCGTACTGACGCGCAAGTGTGATCGCCGTTTCCATGACACCGCACGTATGGATAAAGCGGTGGTCTGTCAATTGCCGCTTCACTATATCCAGCCCTTTCTGTCTATCCATACAGGTTCTCCTCCTCTATGATTCGATACACATCATCGGTCACAAGATACCGGATCGATTGTTTTTTTCTTACGGAATCCCGGATGAAGGAAGAAGAAACGGCCATGTCCGGCACTTCCACATATTGCAGTTTATATGATGTATCATGACGATAAGAAGGTCTGTTTACGCCGATGAATTCCACCATCTTAATCAGTTCTTCCACCTTGTGCCACTTAGGGAGATATTCAATCATATCCCCGCCGATGATGAAAGAATAATCGATTTCGGGATCTCTCTCGGTCAGAGCTTTGATTGTATCATATGTGTAGGATGTGCCTTCCCTCTCAAGTTCGATTTGTTCCACCCCGAACTTCGGGTTTCCTTTAATCGCAACCTCGAGCATCCGCAGCCGCTGATCAACCGATACCGTTTCATCCTTCTCTTTATGCGGAGGGACACGGTTTGGCAGGAAACGGATTTCATCCAGCCCGGCTTTTTCAAGGACCTGCTCGGCAATGATAAGATGGCCAATATGGGGAGGATTGAATGTACCTCCCAGGAGTCCTATTTTTTTCTTCATAGTCCTTCCACCTTTATCTTGGAAGAGTGATTTGCTTATTTTCCTTCGATTCTTTGTAAAGAACGATAGTGTTCCCGATGACCTGGACAAGTTCCGCACCTGTGCCTTCGACTAGCGCATCGGCCACTTCAGTTTTATCCCAATCACAGTTTTGGAGAATGCTGATTTTCATCAACTCCCGTTTTTCCAGTGCTTCTTCAATCTGTTTGGTCATATTCTCATTGACGCCGCCTTTTCCCACTTGGAAAATCGGCGATAAATGATGTGCTTCCGAACGTAGATATCTCTTTTGTTTCCCTTTTAACATTGTGTACCTCCCAGTTGTTTTAACACTACTTTTTTCAAAAGTTCCGTATCCGGGGTGACCCCCGTCCATTTATTGAATGCAAGCGCCCCCTGATGGACAAACATATCGATGCCATTTTGTATGATGGCTCCTTTTTCTTCTGCCTGCTTCAAAAAAGTTGTCTTCAGGGGATTATAAATGATATCGCTGAACACCGCTCCGGGCTTGACCCTCTCAATCCTGACGGGTGATTCACCGACTCGGGGATACATCCCGATTGAAGTCGTCTGAATGACGATATCATAGAGATGCAATACCGATCCGGCTTCATCCAGCCTGTGGTAATGTGATTCCACCCCCGCCGGGCAGGTGCCGATCATGGCAGCGGCTTTTTCTTCCGAGCGGTTGGCCAGATCAACCTTCTTTACCCCCAAAGCAGCCAGGGTATGATAGATCGCTTTTGCAGCGCCGCCGGCTCCGATGATCAATACTGACTTATTTGATATACTGCCGCTGATTTCCTTCTTCAGACCTTCCACAAACCCCAAACCATCGGTATTGAAGCCGATCAGCTTCCCTTCACGGTTCACGATTGTATTGACAGCCCCGATGGATTGTGCCAGGGGATCCACCTCATCCAATAATGGTATGACGGCTGTCTTATGGGGAACCGTTACATTGATCCCGCGCAATCCAAGAGCCCGGATTCCATTAATGGCTTGAGGCAATGCATCTGGTGTCACATGAAATTTGCCGTATGAGGCATTTATTACAGCCTTCTTGAACGCTGCATTATGCATGACAGGGGACATGGAGTGGACAATCGGATCTCCAATCACACCGTATAGTTCACACACTTTACCACTCCTAAATCAAAGATTTTCTCAGGAATACACTGACACCCTTGGGTACATGGGCAGCGATCGAGGCTCCCGGCTCATTGACCGTGATCCATCCCAATCCTGAGAAAACGATATCCGTCTTCGCTTCTTTTACTTTGAATTCATGCTTTACGAGCTCAGGGAATGTATCCATGTCATCTTTACGAGGCGGCTGGAGCAGTTCCCCGGCATGATTCTTATACAAATCGTCGGCTTTCTCCAATTTCGTCCGGTGGATCGTCAACTCATTTGAGAAATAAGCAGTGAACGGCTGACGTTCCCCCCTCAAGAAGTCAAACCGGGACAATCCCCCAAAGAATAAGGTCTGCTCAGGGTTCAGCTGGAACGTCCTCGGCTTGATCTCTTTTTTAGGGGTGATGATCTTAAGATCCTGTTTATCCACGTAGTGGGCCATTTGATGGTGATTGATGATCCCCGGTGTGTCGATGAGGGATTCACCTTCATCAAGGGGGATCTGGATCATGTCCAATGTAGTTCCCGGGAAATGGGAAGTGGTGATGACATCCTGTTCACCAGAAACATGCTTGATGATCCGATTGATGAATGTAGACTTCCCTACATTCGTACAGCCTACTACATACACATCTTTCCCGTCCCGGTACTTTTCGATTGACCGGATCGCTTCTTCGACACCGATTCCTTTGGCCGCACTCACCAATTGAACATCGACCGGTTTCAAACCCAGTTGGCTCGCTTCATGCTTCATCCAGTGAATCATCTTGGAAGGCTTCACTGATTTAGGCAGTAAATCTACTTTATTACCAATCAGCAGTATCGGATTTGAGCCTACAAAGCGGTGAAGACCAGGAAGCCAGCTTCCATTAAAGTCGAAAATGTCGACTATTTTAACGATAAGTCCTTCTGAATTGCCAATTTCATTCAGAATCTTTAAGAAGTCGTCATCGGTCAAAGGCACGTCCTGTACTTCATTATAGTGCTTCAACCTGAAACATCTCTGGCAGATGATTTCTTCTTTCTGTAACGCGGAAGGGGGGGCGTACCCGATGCCTTCTTTATCTTCTGTCTGAATCGCCACTCCACAACCTACACAAACTACTTCGCTCACTTCTTTTCCTCCCACTCAAGCAATCCTTTCCGCTTGAAAAACTTCATGATCCTTCTTTCGACTCTTCTGTTGAATTTCGTAAAGAAACCGTCAGACTGTGCCACTGGTACAACAAGAATGGTATGGAATCCGTTCCTGTTCCCGCCAAGCACGTCAGTCAATAGCTGGTCACCGATTACAACCGTTTCTTCCTTTTTTACTCCCATTTCCTTAATGGCACGTCTGAAAGCACGTCCCATCGGTTTTCTTGCCTGGAATATAAAAGGCACCCCAAGGGGGTCTGAAAATGCGCCAACGCGTTTTTCATTATTATTCGAAACGATCGTCACAAGAATTCCATTTTCCTGCATTTCTTTAAACCATTGAATTAACTTTGGCGTTGCATTTGGCCTGTCCCATTCCACAAGGGTATTATCCAAATCCGTAATAATGGCTTTAATACCTTTTTCCTTTAAATAGCCGGGACGTATACTGAATATGTCCTGAACCTGTTCATCAGGTAGAAAATGCTTTAACACCGTCTAT
This sequence comes from Rossellomorea aquimaris, assembly GCF_001877785.1. Classification (GTDB taxonomy): domain Bacteria; phylum Bacillota; class Bacilli; order Bacillales; family Bacillaceae_B; genus Rossellomorea; species Rossellomorea aquimaris_A. Next base: position 91,678 of record NZ_MINN01000096.1, read on the forward strand.
ACACCTCATATTTCTATATCATTTAGTACGTACTTTATCCTTAATTAAATTAATGATAACCAATTTTACTTGCAGATTCAAAATAAACCATATTATATGGGCTTGGTCAATGAATATTACAACTATTCATAAATATTTTTCGACAAATTTCAAGGCACCTCGATGCTGTGGATAACCTTATTCACATTATTCTTTCAATCCAGGCAGGCGCAGTTTCCAGTTGTATACAGTTTAACCACAACTTATCCACTGAAAACTGTGGATAACGGAACGCTTGTTCTTAAAAAAGTTATTTGGTAAAGTTTAATTACTACTTTAAAACATACAAAAATATGAAACCGATTTAAAATATATGACACTCCCGGAGGTGAAATTAATGAGGAAATTATCGGACGAACTACTGCTGGACTCTTATTACAAAGCACGCCAATTAAAACTGAGCTCTGAATTTATCCGCCTCATCGAAATGGAAATTCACCGTCGATCATTATCACATCGCATAAAAGCAACTTCATAATAAACGGCTTTACTGAGCCGCGACAAGAAAAACGGGACGGATTATCATATCCGTCCTTTTTCTTACTCGTTGAATTTCCCAATCGTTTCCCCCATCTTCACTTCACGCGGGACGGATTTGCCGCTTAAAAATTGAAACTTGTCTTTTTCAAATAATAGAATAACTGTGGATCCGAAGCTGAAATAAGCAACCTCTTCCCCCTGTCTCCACTTGTCACTTTCGTTCACATACTGAATGCTGTTTACAAACATAGCCCCTACCTTGACGACGGCTACTTTGCCCTGCCTGTGCTGCAATTCGGTCACTTCACGGTAATTTTTTGCGAGAACGGCTTTTCCGTATAAAAGTCCCGAATCATTGACCGGGTAGGAATGTCTCCCGAGTGACCATCTATTCAGCACAGTTCCGTCAACCGGACTGTGAATGCGGTGATAATTCGCGGGGCTTAGATAAAAGACGCCGAACCTGCCCCCTATATATGATGAAGCTTTATCGTCCGCACCTAACATCTCAAGAACAGAATAGGGCTTGCCCTTTACCATGATCTCAAGCTTATCAGATATCGGCCCGGTTTCTGCCAAGAGTCCGTCAACCGGGCTTACAGCCTCATCATTTCCATATTGGATGCTCCTTGCATCCCCTTTAAGCTTTCGGATAAAGAAATCATGAAGTGTTGGATACTCCCCGATTTCCCCCTGGAGTTCGTCAACATTGATTTTGTATGTGCTGATGAACCCGGGAATGAAAGGCTTGCTCAGACGGGACTGCACGAACTTTCTCAATATATATGACGACCATTTCTTATTAGTCAATTCAATACATAATCGATAGATTGATTGTTTCACGTTGGCTCCTTTCTGTTCACAAAAAGATACAAACAGCAATTTACTAAGTATATAATAAATCATCATTATATACTATATGGTGAGGGATTTTCTTTAGTGGATATCATTTTCTTGCATGTAGATGCATATGGATTTTTAATAACATAATAAAAAGGGGTGACTGCCTGTTGCTGCTCTCCGAAGTCGTTGACCAGACCGTAAGAAAACTGAAATCCCAAACCGCCAATCTATTAACATTAACCAACCTGTCCCTCGGAGGATTCAGTATCATCGCGACTTTTCACCACCAGCTGAATTTAAGTCTGCTTCTCATTTTCATCGCTGCGTTAACCGACCGTCTTGACGGGATGGCCGCAAGAAGATTGAATATCGAATCCGAGCTTGGGAAGCAGCTTGACTCGATGAGTGATATCATTTCCTTTGGTGTTGCACCTGCATTGCTGATCTATACCGCTGTATTGAATGAGTTTTCGTTTCCAGGCATGTTTTTCACGATTTTCTATATCGGATGCGGCGCTTTCCGGCTTGCCCGTTTCAATATCACTGAAAATACCGGATTTTTCACCGGACTGCCCATCACTGCTGCAGGCTGCCTGTTAACAATCAGTTATTTAGCCATACCAGTAATACCGGATGTATTGGTCTTATTCATAACGGTTATTCTATCTTTGCTGATGATCAGTTCGTTTACGCTTAAAAAAGTTTAAGCTCTTATCACGCTATTGATTTCCGTGCAAGAGCTGGAACATACTTAAACTGAACAACTCGTGTACAAAAATTTATAAAACCCAAACTAATTTGCTTCTTTGAAGGCAAATTAGTTTGGGTTTTACTTAGTTTAGAATGCATTTGTACCAGCCACTTTTCTTGTACGGGGTCCAACTGCGGCGGCTATCCCCTCGAGGTAAATAAGCTAAATGGGCCAAGAAGGCAAAAAGCGCCTTCCCGGCCCATTCAACTTATGCTTGTCGGGCCTGATCAAGCCGCCTCCGCTTTTCTAACATTGTGTGTAGTACCACCAGCCGCCAAAGAGGAAGAGCAGGACGAGCAGGATGACTGCGAGTGCCAGGAAGAACCCTCCACCGCCGTAATACGGAGGGCAATAATAAGGATAACCTGGATAACCATATGGCATGAGATTACCTCCTTACATACTTACTATGATTATTATATGAGTCCCGGATCACTCCGGTATGGGCAAACACCCTCCTTATTTAGCCGACAGCCTGTATACTTTATATGGACGTGCAAGGTGGCGCATTCTGTTTCATATGCTTCTATATAAGTCCTTCATGGAGGTGTAAATATGTCTGGCGTTCTAACAGCACTTGGGTATTTTTTCAAGGAACTGATATTTCTCGTTTCTTATGTAAAAAACAATGCATTTCCTCAGCCCTTATCTTCAGCGGATGAAAAAAAGTATTTGCGCAAGATGGCTGAAGGAGATGACCACGCACGAAATCTGCTGATCGAACATAATTTGCGTCTGGTCGCACATATCGTGAAAAAATTCGAAAATACAGGCGAAGACCCAGAAGATTTAATTTCCATCGGGACCATAGGTTTGATAAAGGCAATCGAGAGTTATTCGGAAGGGAAAGGTACAAAGCTAGCCACTTATGCGGCAAGATGCATCGAAAATGAGATCCTCATGCATCTTCGTGCGCTTAAGAAAACAAAAAAAGACGTTTCCTTGCATGATCCGATCGGGCAGGATAAAGAAGGAAATGAAATCAGCCTGATCGATATTTTGAAATCGGAAACAGATGACGTGATAGATACAATCCAGTTAAGTATGGAACTTGAGAAAGTCCGTAAATATATTTGTGTGCTGGATGAACGGGAAAAGGAAGTCATCGTCGGCCGCTTCGGTTTGGATTTGAAAGAAGAAAAGACCCAAAGGGAGATCGCAAAGGAATTGGGCATTTCAAGGAGCTATGTTTCACGGATTGAAAAGCGTGCATTAATGAAGATGTTTCACGAATTTTACAGGGAAGAGAAAGAAAAAAGGGGAAAATAACCAAAGGTGCACGGGGTTTCGTGCGCTTTTTTCTATTCAGATTTTCCGACTGATCTACTTATGGACCAGACGGAAAATCCATTTAATTTTGTTTATCGCTTAATCTTCACTAGCAGCATGAATTATTTTCTATGTGACAGCAATTTTCTTCTTTTCGGTCAGTTTCCACTTCCTTGATTTCTATGCTGCAGCAGTTCTTTGACTCATTCCCTTTTTGCCCTAAAAAGATTTTCACAAAATTCATTTAAAATCACCCCTATATTCAATTTAAATCAAATATTTTTGATTTATAATTTACATCAAATTTATTTGATTTATATCAATAGTATATTAGCAATTTTTTCTAAATGCAACCATTATATCAAAAAAAATTGTTTTATCACTTTTGTAATCTATCCTGCATACAGTAAAATAAATACATCAAAAAATATTGATTAATTCCTTGACACATGAAAATATTGGATATAAGATGAGGATATCAAGACGAATTGAATAGAAATGAGGTACCAGCAATGAAGAAGGAAATACCATTACAAGACATTTCCAAACAAAAGATGTTTGAAACGTATGAAGCAAAATTTAAAGCAATCGCAGACCAAAAGAGACTTCAGATAATGAATATCTTGACCGAAAAAGGAGAAATGTGTGTTTGTGACCTGGCTCCGCTTATGGAGATGGCCCAGTCGAAACTTTCCTATCATCTAAAAATTCTTCTCGATGCAAATATTATCACCAAAGAAACCAGGGGGACATGGAGTTATTACTCCTTGAACCAAAGCGAGATTAATCATCTTCTATCTGCTGAGCTATGTTGTCTGTTCAGGCCAACATGCTAATTTTTTGGATTTACATCAATTTTTTTTGATTTATATATCAACTTATTTTGATTAATTAATTTAGGAAGGGGATTATGAAGATGTGGGGAGAAACACTAAGAAGCTTTTTTGAGATTGCGCTAGAATTAACTGTTTTGTTTGTGATCATTTCATTTGCCATCAGTGCATTACAAGGATTCATCCCTTATGAAAGAATCGAGAAGCTGATATCGGGCAGGAATAAAGCTTGGGGTGCTGCTGCTGCAATCGTCTTTGCTTTCATTACTCCATTTTGCTCCTGTTCCACCATTCCTGTGGTTGTGAACATGCTGAAAAAGAAAATGCCTTTCGGGATTGTCATGATCTTTTTATTCGCTTCACCCGTTTTGGATCCAACCATCCTCACCATCATGGGAGTGGTTCTCGGCTGGAAAGTGACACTAATTTACACACTGGTCACTACCTTCTTCTCTATCGCTATTGGATTTATTTTAGAAGCATTAGGATTTGAGAAATACGTCAAAAATGTCATGATGTCCGGCTACAGTGAAGAAGAAAAGAAATTTTCCTTGAAGGGAGCAATGAAAGAAACCCTTCAATTAATGAGAAGTGTATTTCCATATCTTATCATCGGGGCAGCAATTGGTGCAGTCATCCATGACCTGGTCCCTACTGAATGGATATCTGGCTTCTTTGGAAGAGATCATTGGTGGTTGATTCCGATTGCAGCCATTATCGGAGTTCCATTGTATATACGGCTATCCAGCATGATTCCCATATCACAGATTTTGATCATGAAAGGAATGGCTCTCGGGCCGGTTATGGCGATGATGATCAGTTCAGCGGGAGCAAGCCTTCCTGAAGTGGTCCTGCTCAAATCCATCTTTAAAAAAGAGCTGGTCTTCATCTTTGTACTATCGGTTATCTCGATGTCTACCGTTTCCGGATTCATCTTTTATTTAGTCTAATGAACAGTAAAGGCAGCTGCGTAAGATGCAGCTGCCTTTTGTTCTATTTAACAACAGTTACCCGCTCCGATGAGGACTAGTCCCTCTCCCTCAGGTGTCTTTTCTAAGTCAATCGTAAGTTGTTGGGTTGCCGTCATGTCTGAATCGATGGCAACTCGTATACCGTTGACGGTTTGGATATTATCGGACGGTTCCGGCTCGTCCATCGACACTGCAATTTGAGGTCCGCAGCACCCTGCAATAGAAGATAAACGGATGCCTTCTGCTCCTTGCTCTTTTAGAATATCCAATAATGTTTGTTTTGCTTGATCAGTAATCTGCATATACAATTCCCTCCTGTTAAGCTTGTGGATAGAGTTTACGTAAAGAGTCCATCATTTCAGGTTTTACATTGATCTTTGGCCGTGATTGTTTAGCCATGGCTACAGCCTCATCCAATGTTTTCGCTTTTCCAAGTTCAAGCAGTGTTCCTACCGCCACTGTACCTGTTCGGTTGCTGCCGCCCTGGCAGTGAAAATATACATTTTTGCCATCGTTGTAGGCAGATACAACCCTGTGGATTGATTCTTTAATGGAATCATCCTGGTCACCCGCATCATCCACGATGGGGCTGTGGATACGAGTATACTCTGCATCACTATTTGGTGACTCAGCACGTAAATCCAAAACAAAATCGATCTGTTCATTCTGCGCTGCTTCTTCTGCGTCGTCCGCCCCGCCGATATAAATACGACCCTTTATTAATTCATGATAGTTATTATTCATGTTGTACCCTCCATTAATACTTCATATAATCCATCAGCTTGTTATAGCCAATCTTTTCTTCTTCCATCCAGGGAATCGCCGCTGTTTTTTCTGCGAACTGTTCCTGCACTCTCAGAATCCACTCTTTTTCAGCGAAGGCTTTTCCCTTTAACACCGGATCACTTGTCTTCGTTTGAAACAGATTTTGATTGATGACCCACCATTCAGGATAAATTGATGCGCGCTTAAGGTCCTCTTGCAGACGGGAAGCTTCCATTACAGGAGTTGCTTCGGCCAGGGTGACAATGACGATGGCTGTTTCTTGTTTGTTTCGTAATTTTGGCAAAAGATCTTTTACATTGGACGGTATATCCCCTGTCGACTTTTCAATTTCCTTACTGAATGACTCAGCTGCATCCAATAGTAAGAGTGTATGACCGGTCGGAGCTGTATCAATGACAACAATTTCATTCTCTGAACGGGAAACCACTTCACTGAATGCACGAAATAAAGCAATCTCTTCTGTGCAGGGAGAGTTTAAATCTTCCTCTAAATAAGCCAGACCATCTTCATCAAGATTATCTTTTGCGTTACTTAAAACCTCATTTTTATATTTTTCAACTTCTATTTTTGGGTTAATGCTGCTGATCGTCAACCGTTCATTCAAATGATCCTGATGAAATTGATAATTGATATGTGCAGCCGGATCGGTCGTTGTTAAATGGACCTTCTCTCCCTTTTCAACCAGCCCTACAGCAATCGCCGACGCAACGGTTGTTTTGCCGACCCCTCCTTTTCCCATGGTGAAGACCAGGGAAGTTTCGTTCCGCATTAAGTCCTCAATAAGATCTTTTAACTTTCCTGTTTCTATTGAAGGATCGACCTCATCTGGAATTTCACTTTCCGGCAATGTGTCCTGTTTGAACATATGGCGCAGATTCCCTACACCTGTCAGTGAATATGAAACAAACGGGAGGGAATAAGTGACCAATCGTTTCAGGTTCTCAGGCATTGCTGACAGAGCTTGTTGCTGCTTATCATAGAAGGCAATTGAAATCGCATCGTCACTTATTCTTTCCTTTAAAAGGCCGTTTACAAGCAGGTTCTGATTAACCAGCCCGATCTCTCTTAATTCTTGGGAGGCTCTATTGGCTTCTGCAAGGGAGGGACCGTCCGCTCTTGTAACAAGCAATAACGTCGTTTGTTTCTTGTCTGATAAGACCTCTACCGTTTTAGCATACAGGGCTTTTTTTTCTGACAGGCCTGCCAGCGGACCCAAACAAGACGCTCCGTGGGTACTTTCTTCAAGAAACCCATTCCATGCTGCAGGAAGCTGCAATAAACGAAGCGTATGTCCAGTGGGAGCTGTATCGAATATGATGTGATCATAATTTTCTATCACCTCTTCATTGGATAGGAGGCCTGAAAACTCATCGAACGCGGCGATCTCCACTGTGCATGCGCCGGATAATTGTTCTTCCATGGTCGCAACCACAGTCTCAGGGAGGACCCCCTTGTATGGACCGACCACTTTTTCCCGATACGCCCTGGCAGATTCTTCAGGGTCGATGTTGCTAATAAAAAGATTGTCCACACCGGGAACGCGTTTGGGCGTGTTCGAACATTCCATTTGGAACACGTCCTGCAGGTTTGACGCAGGGTCGGTACTAATGAGGAGAACCTTCTTCCCGTGATCGGCAAGATCGAGTGCAGTGGCACTTGCCGTCGATGTCTTGCCTACACCTCCTTTACCTGTTATGAAAAGGAATGGAGTCTTAACAGCATGTTGAGGTAAATAAGGTTGAAACATAGTTTCCTTCCTTTCTTACTTCCTTGATTTTATATCCAGGGATAATCGGACTTTAGGTTTCTTAGTTAACTCTTCCGGGGTAAGGTTGAACCATTCTGCCAGTTCCTCATTGGCAGGGTACGTTCCTATATTGACAACTTCACCGTCTTTCAACACTAAAGGCAATGAGTCCGGTCCCTTTTCTTGTAGGATTTTGCTCACGACCGGATTCCCTGCGAATTTTTCAGGTTCATTTGTCAGCTGATAACGTAAGATGTCCAATCCTTTTTGCTCAAGCGAATAAACGGCTGATGCAATCCGGGTAAGCTCGGGGTCGACACTTGGTCCGCATACACCCGTCGAACAACACATGGCCGGATCAAAGATTTCAACTTTTTTCATCGTATCACTCCTCTATTATTTATAAGCAATTACTTATATTTAAGTAATAAAGAAACCAAGAGAAAAATCTCTTGGTTATGTTTTTTTATTCGCCCGTTTCAGCAAAACGGCTGATTCTTTCACCGATTTCGTCGCGTACTCGCTGGAAGAATGCCCATTTCTCTTCTTCGGTTCCTTCTGCTTTTGCAGGGTCATCAAATCCCCAGTGTTCCCTTTTAACATGCGGCGGCGTCATAGGGCATTTGTCAGCTGCATCTCCGCAAAGTGTAACAACTAAGTCTGCATTATTCAAAATTTCAGGGTCGATGATATCGGATGTTTGATCCGTGATATCGATATCCGCCTCTTTCATTGCCTTCACGGCGTTCGGATTCAAGCCGTGCGCCTCGATGCCGGCACTGTATACGTTCCACTCGTCACCTAAGTGCTTTTTTGCCCAGCCTTCAGCCATTTGGCTTCTGCATGAATTGCCTGTGCATAGGAAGTAGATGGTTTTCTTTGACATGTTGAATCTCTCCTTCGATATTTATTAGTTTATTAGATAATTAATAACCATATATAAAGCCCGACCAATGTAATGAACAGAGTTGGGATGGTCAGGATGATACCTGTCTTGAAATATGTCCCCCAGGAGATCTTCACTCCTTTTAACGATAGGACATGGAGCCACAATAGTGTCGCAAGTGACCCGATTGGTGTAATCTTCGGTCCGAGATCAGATCCGATGACATTCGCATAGATGAGAGCTTCGCGGACCACCCCGGTAGTATCAGTATCCGCAATCGCAAGGGCATCAATCATAACGGTCGGCATATTGTTCATAATGGACGAAAGAATCGCCGCGATGAATCCCATTCCGATGGTAGCTGCAAATAAACCTTGGTCAGCAGTCATCTGGATGACATCTGCCAGCACATTGGTAAGCCCTACATTACGAAGACCATACACAACGACGTACATTCCAATCGAGAAAAAAACGATTGCCCACGGAGCGCCTTTGATTACGGTCTTCGTATTGACAGCTGCACTCCTTCTCGCCATAGATAAAAAGAAGATAGCGACAATCCCTGCAATGATGGAAACAGGAAGACCGATGAATTCACTTGCAAAGTAGCCGATCAACAAGATGGAAAGTACCAGCCATGAAAGGCGAAACATTTTCTGGTCTCGGATCGCTTCAACCGGTTTTTTCAGTTGAGAAACATCGTAATTCTTCGGAATGCTTTTACGGAAGAAAAGATACAGAACCAAAATGCTTGCCCCTAATGAGAAGAAATTCGGAACAATCATCCGGGAAGCAAACTCTACAAACCCGATGCCGAAAAAGTCAGCAGACACGATGTTCACGAGGTTACTGACGACTAGCGGAAGGGATGTAGTGTCAGCGATGAAGCCGCTGGCAATGATAAACGGAAATACAAGTTTCTCACTGAAGTTCAAGTTACGTACCATCGCTAACACGATGGGTGTTAAAATCAGCGCTGCTCCATCGTTTGCAAAAAGAGCTGCCACAACCGCTCCCAACAATGAAACGTAGACGAACATCCGCACGCCGTTCCCTTTTGCTGCCTTTGCCATATGTAAGGCAGCCCATTCAAAAAATCCAATTTCATCGAGTATGAGTGAAATGATAATGATGGCAATGAATGCCAGCGTTGCATTCCATACGATGGATGTGACATCCACCACATCATTGAAATCGACGACCCCTGCAATCAGCGCCAATACGGCTCCGCCGCAAGCGGACCAGCCGATGGAAAGCCCTTTTGGCTGCCAGATGACGAGGACGAGGGTGATGACAAAAATCACTGATGCTAAAATGATCATAAATGCTCCTTACCTCCTATTATTCACAAGAAATGCGCAAGCCCTGCTCTTCCAATTCCTTCAATTTGAAGTCCTGATTTGGAAGGTGATCGAGAAGGCTTTGGATCATAGGGGAAAATTCGCTGTCCCGGTTCAGGGAATAGATAATCCACTGACCCCTGCGTTTTTCTTTTACAATCCCCACGTCCTTTAGTTTCCGTACGTGCTGACTGATGGCAGGTTGACTGGCCTTAAATATCTCCACGAATTCACATACGCAGCAGTCATTGGTATCGAGTATCTTCACCATCGTCAAACGGGTTTTATCTCCTAATAATTTTAGTACTCCTGCGGTTTTATCGATTTCAACAGAGGATTCTTTCATCAGCTCACCTCCAGACTTCCTTAAGTATCAGTATATTATTCTATGCTTATATAATATTTCACTTATATATGGATAACAAGTATTTTTTAGTTGAATTTTTATTCTAAATATTAGTAAAATTTATGAATAATTCTAATAGAGAGTGTGGATATCTTATGAAAAGATTATTCATTGAGGAAATGAAAGCTGAAGACTGGGAAGCGGTAAAGGAGATATATTTAGAAGGGATAGCTACCGGGAATGCAACATTTCAAAAAGAAGCCCCCTCCTGGGAACAATGGGACAAGGGGCATGCTAAGGAGGGCAGGATTGTAGCACGTACAGCCGATTGTTTACAGGGATGGGCTGCATTGAGCCCGGTTTCCGGCAGATGTGTTTATGCCGGGGTAGCTGAGGTAAGTGTCTATGTTTCGACTCAATATCAGGGTAAGGGAACGGGCAGCCTCCTACTTGATGCTCTGATAGAAGTCAGTGAATCTCATGGGTATTGGACCCTGCAAGCGGGAATATTCCCTGAAAATGTTTCAAGTATCAGATTGCATGAAAAGCATGGATTCCGCGTTGTGGGACGTCGTGAAAAAATTGGTAAGATGGACGGTATTTGGCGGGATACTCTTTTGTTAGAAAGGAGAAGCAAAGCGGTAGGTGTCAGTTAGCTATGAGTTAAAAAAGCGATCCGTGTAAGGATCGCTTTTTTAACTATCTATTCAATGCTGTCACCTAATCCACGCTTACCTCAGCAGCAATGATCATCCCGATCACAGACGTCAAGACAAGACCCATTATCATGGAAAACATCACAATCACTCCTTTTTTGAGTCAGGAATCAACGTTCCTTCTTACTATTAATGTATCACTTTTAACAGCCGATTCCCCGGTCAAACGTGAACAACTTTTAACTAATGCATGACAGAATTGTGTCCGGCCACAGCCGCTGTGAACGATCGGCGCTGCCATGCAAAAAGGGATGCCCGCTGGCAAGCGGCACCCCTTATGATCATCTGTCGTTTCTTTTCTTTTTCTTATGAAAGACAGCTGTCCAGACTAAAATATTCAGAAACAATTCTTCCACCCTCTTTCGTATATCTAGGCAGAATCCTTCTCTACCCATAACGCATTTCTTTTCTTCTCCTGTATGTTCATCATTGTTTCATTCTCCTCTCCTTATTTGCATTTAATCCCAGACATTAATAGATGTGTGTTGTGAACTGCTGCTTAGTTTTCGTTTGTTCATAATGCTTCATCACATTGCAGTTATGTTCTGCTTCCTCGAACGATTCTTGTTTCTTTTTAAACGTAACCGTCATGAATAAAAGATTCAGTGTCATACTTATCACCCCTTTCAAAGCCTTTTACAGGCAGTAAAAAACCGCACAGAGTTCCCTTCCCCGCACGGCACAAAAAAGCCGCAGGAAAGTACATTCTCCCCGCGGCTTCATTTAAATTATAATCGGAATCAAATGAAATTCATCCCACAAGCGGTCGAATGGTTAAAACGATATTCTGTTGTGTTAGATTTCTTTGCAGCAATGATCATTTTCTTCGACCTCCTTTAGTGTGATTTTTTTCTTACATTGGTTAGTATATCCAATTATCCATGAATTGTAAACATTTTCTTTTCAACAAATTTCGATTTATGCAGCATGCTCTATCATAGTATTCCCTCTCTATGTATGCGAGGCGGCTAATGTTCTGTTTTTGTGAAGAATGGGTTCGTGGGACATGATCACCGCTATTGATTTCCGTGCAAGACTTCGCTTTCCGCGGGCAGCCCGTGAGCCTCAAAAAACAAAACCACCAGTGTGAACCGGGGGTTTGCTCTGCGGCAGGAAGCCTCTCTTGGCGGGCTCAGCCTAAAAGGCCCACTGAATGATTTACTCTAGCAATTTATTCCCTTTGAAAATTTGGAGAGATAAGGGGAGAAATTCCCCTCATTTAAGAAAAAGCACGAAAAACTGCTAAAATAAGCGGAGAAATTTCCCTTATTCTCTTAAAAAAATACGGAAAAGGGTCATTTGCTGTGCTTAAGCAGAAAAATTCCGCTTATTTATCCTAAATCGAATTCTATTCCACAGCTTAACAGGAAAAATTCCGCTTATTTTAGATAGGATTATTCATGTCCTTCACAGGGCATTCCTCATACTGTAATAAAATGAATTGTAAGGGAAACCTGCTTATCCTATCATGAAGGGAGAATTTTTTATACCACGCAAAAGCCCGCTGGTACCCCTGGAAGAGCCGGGGATTATCAAGATCATTAAATAAAAAAACCCGAACTAATTTGCTTCCTTGCATGCAAATTAATTCGGGTTTATATCATTCATCCACAGACTGCAGATCTTTTTTATATTTTATCGCTTTGGCAAAGAAGATGAGTGACAGTCCAAGTAATACGATGGTGCCTGACATCAGGGTCATCGTTTTGATTTCCGTCACGGTTTCTGAGGGAATCACCACACCGAGATACATGAATACACTCAGTGCAAGCAGTGTGAATCCATACCGTTTGAAGTCATTCATTTTATCTTGCAGCTTCTTTTTATTTAGTGTGTGCTTCATTACGCAATCACCTACTTTTGAACTAGTAACCTCTCATTCTATGGTAACATAGGCAGGCAGGCTGACTGCCATGTAATTGATACCAGTTCTTCCAGCAGGGGATCTAGCGTGATAATGCTCTTTCCAGATCTTCAATCAGGTCTTCTGCATCCTCAAGGCCTACCGAGATCCTGACAAGCCCGTCGGTAATCCCCAGCTCGCTGCGGCGCTCCTTCGGGATGGAGGCATGAGTCATCCTGGCGGGAACAGAAATCAGACTTTCCACGGCCCCCAGGCTTTCGGCCAAGGTGAAGTATTTAGTATTGGTCAATAGACGATCTGCATTTTCTTCACTTCCTACATCGAAAGATACCATGCCGCCGAAGCCTGAAGCCTGCTTCTTCGCGATATCATGATGCGGATGGGTTTCCAGACCAGGATAATAGACTTTTGAAACCTTCGCATGACCGGTAAGGTACTCAACAATTTTCTTCGTATTCTCTTCATGTTCCTCCATTCTGAGGCCGAGCGTTTTGATCCCCCTGATCAGGAGCCAGGAGTCCTGCGGCCCCAATACGCCACCTGTGGAGTTCTGGACAAAGAACAGATCTTCTGCGAGTTCTTCAGAATTGACGACTACAAGCCCTGCGACTACATCACTGTGACCCCCGATGTATTTGGTCGCACTGTGGAGTACAATATCAGCACCGAGGCTTAACGGGTTCTGCCAATATGGCGTACTGAACGTATTGTCAACAATCGTCAATAGGTTGTGTTCCTTCGCAAGGTTGGCAGCCGCTTCAATGTCGGTTATTTTCAAAAGAGGGTTCGTCGGCGTTTCAATATAAACCGCCTTTGTATTGTGCTGGATTGCCTTCTCGATATTTTCGAGATCACTTGAATCGACGAATGTTGACTCGATGCCAAGGCGGTTCAGCACTTTCGTCATGACCCTGTAGGTGCCGCCGTACACATCATCTGTCAGTACGACATGGTCTCCGCTGTCAAACATCATCATCACGGCCGTTATGGCTGCCATACCTGAGCCGAAGGCAAATCCTCTTTTCCCGCCTTCGAGATCCTTGATGAGTTCTTCCAGAGCATGCCTTGTCGGGTTGCCGGAACGGGAGTATTCAAAGCCTTTATGTTTACCCACTTCATCCTGTTTGTAGGTGCTTACTTGATAAATCGGTGTGGAAACGGCCCCTGTCTGCGGATCGAGTCCAACTCCTCCATGGATCAGCTGTGTTTTCTTTTTCATGATCAGATTCCTCCTTCATATATTTTCTTGCTTAAGTAACGTTCACTTGAGTCCGGGAAGATGGTTAAGATATTGCTTCCCGGCTTTGCACTTTCTGCTTCAATCAGGGCCGCGTGAAGTGCTGCACCCGATGAACTTCCTGCCAGCAGGCCTTCCCGTTCTGCCAATTCCTTCACCCTTCTGAATGCCTCCTCATCTGTGACGGTATGGATTCCGTCAAAGTATGAAGCATCCATATAAGCCGGAAGGAATTCCATTCCGATTCCTTCGGTTTTATGCGGCCCTGACAGTCCCCCATTCAGAATAGAGCCCTCAGGTTCCACAATAATTGTCCTTATTTCCGGGTTCATTTCTTTCAGGTACCGTGAAGTACCCATGAATGTTCCGCCGGTTCCGGCACCTGCGACAAAATGATCGATCCTGCCGTGCATCTGCTTCCATACTTCCGGGCCTAATGTTTTATAATATGTGGAAGGGTTGGCTTCATTTTCAAATTGACCTGGATAGTAGGAGTTCTCAATTTCTTTCGTGAGTTCCTTCGCTTTATGAATGGCACCTTTCATCCCCAGTTCAGTCGGTGTATGGATGATTTTCGCCCCCAGTGCTTTCATCAGCTCCTGCTTTTCGATACTGAATTTTTCGGGGATGCAAAAAACCACTTTGTATCCGGAATTCACAGCCGCAAGCGCCAGCCCGATTCCAGTATTCCCTGCTGTCGGCTCAATGAAGGTGCCTCCAGGCTTGATTTTCCGGGATTGCTCCGCTTCTCTTAATAATTCAAGCCCCAGCCGGTCCTTGATACTGCCGCCCGGATTGAAGAATTCCAGTTTGGCAAATAGACGGACACCGTCCTTCAAAGAAAAATGTGTAAGCTCCATAATAGGGGTATTCCCTATCAGCTCATGAACACCATTGTACACATCCATTTCCTAACCCCCCTTTATTCGAAATGAAAAAAGCCGACCTGTGCAGCCGCTGCTTCCAATTCTTCCATAAACCACAGCAGAATTTCCACTGCTGTCTGAAGAAGAAAGAGAAAGTGGGTGCCCGGGTCAGCTTTTTTCTCTATGTTTATAAGGATTCCACTATGTTCATTACCATCTTGGCAGAGTGCAGGGCTGCTTTCTCCAGGTATTGCTCGAAGGAGACGTCCGATTCCTTCCCTGCGATGTCGGATAAAGACCTGATGATCACGAACGGGACCTCGAATTGATGGGCTACCTGCGCGATTGCGGCAGCTTCCATTTCAACGGCCTGAAGGCCTGTGAATTTATCACGGATCGCTTCAACGCGTGCAGGATCATTCATGAAGGAGTCACCTGTTGCGATCAAGCCCGATACGACCTGGGCATCACCCAGTTCACGTACACTTTCCACTGCGGCTTTCTTCAGCTTTTCATCAGCAGTGAATGCAGCCGGCAGCTGTGGAACCTGCCCGTATTCGTATCCGAACGCAGTCACATCTACATCGTGATGGCGAACTTCTGTGGAAATGACGACATCACCTACATTCAGTGAAGGATCGAATCCTCCAGCTGACCCGGTATTGATGATGGCGTCCGGTTTAAAGTGCTGCAGCAATACAGCCGTGGACATTGCGGCGTTGACCTTTCCGATTCCGGAACGGAGAAGGATCACTTCTTTCCCTTTCATCGTCCCGCTTGTATATTCACACCCGGCAATCGTATCGGTTTGCGGATTTGTAATGTTTTCTCTAAGTAAAGCTACTTCTTCTTCCATTGCTCCAATGATGGCGATTCTCACATTAAAACCTCTTTCTATTGTTTAGTCGCCTCCATGATCCAGACAAAGTTGTTGATCTGCCGGAAATGAACGGAAAACCCCTCTGAAGTCAATAAACTTTCCAGGACATCGAGTGTTGTATAGTATTCCCGTTGCAAATCTTCTGCAAGATTCAGAAAGCCTTTATCCAAAGCTTGATCTATGGCGGCGTGATAGTGCTGCTTTGTTTCAAACATCGTATCAGCAAATACTATTTTACCACCTTGTGCAAGCAAGTTTCCATAAATGCTAAAGGCTTTTCCTTTTTCTTCGTCGGTCAAATGATGAAAAGCATATGTGCTGACAATCGTGTCAACCTCTTCATCCAGTTTGAATTCCAGGAAATCCCCGTCTAAAAATGTGACTCTCTCCCCGAGCTTCTGCTGCCCGATCAGTCTCATCTCCTGGGAAGGTTCAAACGGAATCACGTTCAAGTCCGCTTCAGCCAGTTTTTCTGTCAAATTTCCTGTACCCGGCCCGAATTCAACTACAGTCCCTTGTGATAGAGATACGACTTCCACGAGGATTTCCTCATATCTTTCAAAGACTGCCTTGTACTCGGCATCTTTCCCTGCGACCGCATCATCGTATGAATCCGCCCAGTCTCCAAACAGATCCAAGAACTCTCTTCCCATCCTAAGCACCCCAGTTTTAAATAAAGTTTATAATTCCTATCAATATACTATGAATTATTTCTAAAACTGTTATTAAATTATCATATACCTATGACAAATTCAACAATTATAAATTGTAAAAATAGCGATTGCACTCTAAAATGGGAGTGGAACAGTTTGAAAATGAGGAATACAGGAGGAATCCCCCCATGAATATTTCATTCGATTTAATTCAAGATAAAGTGGAGTTTTTCGAAGCCGATCGATTACAGATCCTTGAGAAAAAAATAGAGGAACAAATCGAACACAACAAAGCAATCATGCTCGGCGTACATTCCGTGCAGCATCAAGTCGCCATTGATGAAAATGGAAGAAGGTACTACACAGCCGCCGTCCATTTCAAGGTGAATAAATAAGAAAAGCAGAGGCGGCTTGATTAGGAGCGACAAGCATAATATGAACTTACCGGAAAGGCGCACTTTGCCTTTCTGGTAAGTTCATATTATGACCTCGAGCTCCTAGCCGCCGCAGCTGGACAATCGAAAAGCGGAGGCGGCTCGCTCAGAGACGACAAGCATAAGCCAAGACCCCCGGAAAGGCGCCTTTTGCCTTTTCGGGGGTCTTGGCTTATGACCTCGAGTCTCTAGCCGCCGCAGCTGGACAATAAAGAAAGCTCCGGGCATACTCCCCGGAGCTTTCTTCTAGTTAATCTTTATCGTTTTCTTTCAGTTCTTCAACTTTTGTCGGCTGCCATCCTTGTCCGTCTACCCACTGCAGATATACGCGATAAGCCGTTGCACCGCCTTTTTCAGTCACGGTACCGATGGATTTTTGCGGTCCGCCGTTACCTTCGATGAACCATACCGTCATGTTGTCCTGAGGGATGCCGGTTGCATAGGATAGAGCTTTCTCTTTTTCCTGCCAATCGACACTGCCCGTCTCATATGAAGACACATGCTCCCCTGACTGCTCTGTTCCGACAGGCTGCCAATCAGGATGGACAATCGTTTTCTCCACATTTGGTTCGGTGCCTTCTTCTACCTGTGCATCACTGTCGTCAAGCGCAACGGATTTCTTCTCCTCTGGAGTATCTTCTTTCTCTTCTTCTTTATTTTTATCTTTCTCTTTTTCTTTTTTGTCTTCTGATTCGTTAGATTCCTCGTTCATGGAAACTGAGTCATCTTCCTTTTTTTCTTTCGTTTTGCTGTCTTTATCCGCACTGTTTTCAGTGGTGGTTTTGTCACTGTTTTCAACGCTTGTTGATGCCTTATCTTTATCGGAACCGTTTCCGGTCAGAATCGTCGCGCCTACCACGACGATCAAGAGGACAACAACAGCGATCGCTATGTTTAAGACTGTATTTGTTTTATTTTTAGAGCGTCGGTCTAACCGAGAATTATATTTCGCCATAAGATTCCCTCCTATTATCCTAAACATTTTAACATGATAGAGTCAGAATAATAAAGCGAAACATGTACCATTTTAAGTACCATTTTCTAAGTGCCGGCGAGAATGGACTTTCAGGGACGGGAAGTTTTACTCATTCACGGAGTTTATGGACAGCATCCACACTGTCCTTGAAAATCGGGTAGATGCCCCCTTCATCAATGTGGACATCCATATTGACCGCCACCAGCGCATACTTGGGATTTTCAAATGGAAAATAGCCGGCAAACCATTTATTATACAATTCCCTGCCTTCACTTTTTTTCCCCGTCTGGGCCGTTCCCGTCTTACCTGCAATCGGATAAAGGGCGGTGTCCAAATAAGGGGCGGTGCCTTCAGGCGAGTTGACCACTCCGCGCAAATACTGCTGGAGCTTCATGGCAGTGAAAGGAGTTATCTTCTCTCCCCCCATCTTCTTCCGCGGAAAAGAAAACATGCTTGTCCCGTTTTGATAGTCGATGGACGTCGCTGCACTGACCATATATTTTTCGCCCCCCCTTGCAATCGTTGCCATCATATTGGCGAGTCCGAGCGGAGTGACCCTCACTTCCCTCTGCCCGATTCCGGTTTGAGCGATGTAATTGAGGTCTTGACGCTCATCATCGGAGACAAAGACCCTGCCCTTGCTCACTTGCAGCTGCGAAAAGTCCTCATAATGGAACACATCCCCTTTCCATGCAATGTCCCCTAATAAGCCGAGCTTTTCAGCATATTCCTCCAGGGAGTAAGGGTCATTTTCCACCAGCTCTTTGGCAAGGTCGGCGAATGTCCTGTTGCAGCTTACCGCGATGCTCGACTTGATATTGATCTTGCCGTGCGGCTTTTCAGCAGATGCCCCGTAAATATTTTTATCACAGTCGAACATCCGGGATTCATCGACAATCCCTTCATCCATTGCGGCCGCAGCCACGACGGTTTTAAAAACGGAACCCGGCGCCAGTGCTTTGAGCATGTAATTGTCAGCTCCCCCGCTGAACGGGTCACTATTTTTCATTGCCGGACGCGAAACATCCGCAAGTATCTGACTATTCTCTATATCCAGCAGGAGCAGGCCGCCTTTTTCAATTTTGTACTGATCTGCCACCTCTTCCAATGCCTGCTGAATGTCCATGTCGATGGTCGTTTTGACATTGAGGGGATAAAACGGATTGGCTGGAGCGAGATACTTCACATCTGCCCCGAATAAAGGTCCCCCGTTTGCATCAACATGATAAATCAGCTTTGACTGTTCTTCGGAAATCAGCCATTCATCAAAGATCCCCTGCATTCCCGTCACACCTATCTTCTGGTGTATACCCTTCACTTTATCAGGATAGCGTTCATGGAATTCTTCCGTGTTTTCACCCGTTATGCCAATCAGCTGTGATGCCGGGATATGGCCGCTTTTAAATTTCCTGGTAACGGCAAATACACCCTGAATCTTCAGCCCGTTGATTTCATTCATCTGATCTTCAGAAAGCTGAAACGCCTCTTTTCCACCGAATACAATCGGTCCTTTGGCTTGTTCAATCTTGGTTTCAATGATATCTGGAGTCACATGGAGGATACGTGCCACTTCCTCCACCGGCCAATCCATTCTTTTCAGAAAAGGAAATAAGACCAGCACGTTTTTCTCCTGAAACGTAAGCGGCTTCCCATTGCGGTCAAGAAACTGCCCCCTGCCTTCATCAATGACGAGCTGCTGTGTGCGCTGGGCCACACTCTCTTCAATCAGATTGATTTTATGCTTGGAAAACGACTCTGTCTGAAATAACTGGAGCTGCATCAATCTGGCAGACAGCAGTATAATACCCAGAAGCAGCAAGATGCTGAGCCATCTCATCCGTTTTCGTATCATCCGTCTTCACCTCGTCTACATTGTTGACGAGATTTTAAAGTTCTAACCGTTGGGGGTAAGTATGCGGCCTATTAGAATCCGGTAGTCCGATAGGAAGGATCTGGGGTGGTGCGGGGACCTAAATTAGAATCATTATTATAAGATCATAAATCAGGATTTAGGATCGTATTTTCGGATTTAGGATCGTATTTTCGGATTTAGGATTGTATTTTTTGATTCAGGACTGTATTTCGTGAATTAGGATCGTATTCTCCAGATTAGGATCATATTTGCTCTTCCTAACAAATTTATCACCGACGAAACGCTTACAAACCATGAAAATATACACTAACTTGTTTGGTTTCCTTTAATATCGCTTCTCATTTCAGCATTTTTTGAATGATGCAGCTAAATTCATCCAATAAAAGTTTCATTACAACAAACATGAAATAATACTTTCCCGATGTCTCTGCAAAAAAAAGAAAGAAACCCTGTATAGAGTTTCTTCCTCATTAAAATCAATCAGCTTACTTCTACAATCTTGACGCTCATTTCTCCGCCTGGAGTCTGAACGGACACTTTTTCTCCTACTTTGTGACCAAGAAGGCTTTTCGCGATAGGGGAATCATTGGAGATTTTCCCTTCGAATGGATCTGCTTCCGCACTCCCTACGATTGTGTATGTTTCTTCGTCACCGTCAGGCAATTCCACGAACGTGACTTTCTTACCCAACTGGACTGTATCTGAATTCATGTCATCTTCCTGGATGATCTTGGCGTTTCTGATCATGTTTTCGAGCGTGGAGATACGGCCTTCCACGAATGCCTGCTCGTCTTTCGCTGCATCGTACTCTGAGTTTTCGGATAGATCCCCGAAACTTCTGGCAATCTTGATGCGCTCCACTACTTCCTTGCGTTTTACCGTTTTTAAATTTTCTAATTCTTTCTCTAATTTTTCTTTACCCTCTAATGTCATCGGGTATACTTTTTCTGTACTCATGACCCTCTTCACTCCTTAACTGTCTTAAAGCTTCCCAGGCTTTAGTATGTAGTGCTTCATGATGTCTTGAAAATGTAAAGGCAGGGAATGAAGGGACTGGTTCTTCTCCTTCATTCCCCGGCACCTTAACATTTTGGGAATTTAACCTATATATGTTTATCTATGTTATCGTATTACAAAAATGACTTTTGTTCAAGAATTGTTTGAATTTTTGTTACCATTAAATCGATTGCCACGTGATTATGGCCGCCTTCAGGGATGATGACATCTGCATAACGTTTCGTCGGTTCGATGAATTGGTTATGCATAGGGCGCACCACCGTGATGTATTGATCGATCACTGAATCGATGGAACGGCCTCTTTCTTTGATGTCGCGGAGCATTCTTCTGATGATGCGGAGATCGGCATCCGTATCGACATAAAGCTTGATATCCATTAAGTTGCGCAATCTTTCATCTTCTAATACTAAAATCCCCTCTAAAATAATAACATCCTTCGGTTCTACCGAAATAGTATCATCTGAACGCGTATGCATTTTATAATCATAAACAGGCTTCTCCACCTGCTGGTGATTCAAAAGTTCGTTCAAATGCTCTATGAGAAGATCATTATCGAAGGCCAGCGGATGATCATAATTGGTCTTCAGCCGCTCTTCAAAAGGAAGATGAGATTGATCTTTGTAATAATAATCCTGCTGCAGCATTAAAATCGAGTGGCCCTGGAATTGCTCATAAATGGCTTTTGTCACACTAGTCTTTCCAGATCCCGAACCTCCTGCTACACCAATAACAACGGGTTTATGCTTCATAACGTTTACTTGTTCTCCTTTCGCATCATGTTGTCAGGGTAGACTTTCTGATCAACTTTGAACTTTACAATTTGCAGCGGGTGCCGTGCCACGTCCATCTCATTTCCTTTTTCATCCCACATCTGTCCGATCACTTGAGTGAAATTGGAAATTTCAGGTCCGAAGAATTCCACTTCCTGTCCTGTCTTAAAATGATTTCGCTGCTGCAGCGTTACGATCGCTGTATCCTCATCGTAACCAAGCACGAGCCCGACGAATTCAAAATTTGTATTCTTTTTATCATGAACACCGAACATCTGCTCTTTGAACCCCGGGACGCCCTCGAAGAAAGCAGGAGCC
The DNA here is from genome assembly GCF_001877785.1 of Rossellomorea aquimaris. GTDB lineage: Bacteria > Bacillota > Bacilli > Bacillales > Bacillaceae_B > Rossellomorea > Rossellomorea aquimaris_A. Next base: position 113,573 of record NZ_MINN01000096.1, read on the forward strand.
GCTTCGCGGTTGGCGCATTTTTCAAGTTCTTGAAGCCATTCTTTCCTGATTTTGAAGTTGTCCGGATCTTTACAGTATTCATCGATGACCTTGCGATAGACGCTCACCACTGTTGCAACATAATGTATCGATTTCATGCGTCCCTCGATTTTAAGACTGTCGATTCCGAGTTCGATCATTCTTGGAATCGATTCAACGAGCTTCAAATCTTTTGGACTCATGGCGAAAGGAGCATCGTTTTCACTGAATAAAGCCTGTTCATCGCTGCCTTCAAGCTGATAGAGGTCATAATCCCACCGGCAGGATTGACAGCATCCACCCCTGTTTGAATCGCGCGCTGTCATATGATTGCTCAGTGTACAGCGGCCTGAATAGGCAATGCACATGGCTCCATGGATGAACGTCTCGATTTCGATATCCACTTTTTCCTTCATCTCACGGATTTCTTCACCACTTGTTTCACGCGCCAATACAACGCGGTCAAGTCCTTCTTCTTTCCAGAACTGCACTGCTTTCCAGTTCGACAAACTTTGCTGGGTACTTAAATGGACTTCCACTTTCGGTGCAACACGCCTGCAGGTCTCGATGATAAGAGGGTCTGCGACGATGATTCCGGCAACTCCGGCTTCCTGCAGGCCCATCAAGTATTCTTCCAGCCCGTCCATATTTTCGTTATGGGCATAGATATTAGTCGTTACATAAATCTTTGCACCATACTTCCGCGCGAACTCCACGCCGTCTTTCATTTCTTCCAATGTGAAATTGCCGGCATTCGAGCGGAGGCCGAATTCCTGTCCGCCGATATAAACTGCATCCGCACCATAATGCACGGCTATTTTTAATTTTTCAAGGTTACCTGCAGGTGCCAATAACTCCGGTTTCTTCACGATAACACGTTTACCGTCAACTACGTTAGAGATTGGTTCTTTTACAACCATGGTCAACGCAACTCCTCCGTTCTTTCCATCTTTCAACTATCTGGTTTAATAGACCGTTTCTTTAAAGAAAAATCCTGTATCCAGAGGGCGGTTTTCAGGCTGAAGCCGTTTTGCTTCTTCTAACAGCCCGTCCTTCTGCTCCTCGTATAGGTCTTCATCCTGCACAAACAGATCAATCGCTTTTCTGTAAAGTTTTGTGATTTCCACAAGATATTGAGAGGATTTCAAAACACCGTCAATCTTGAAAGAATCGACACCTGCTTCAATCATCTCACCTAGTTCGTCTATAATGCACATGTCATTCGGGCTCATGATGTGAGTGCCGTTATCATCTTCGAAAATAGGATATTTATTATGACGCTCCTGGTCATGAAGGAACATATTCTTCTGCTGCCTGCGGTTTTCCACTTCCATCACTTTACCTTGATATTCAAAGTAGTTGCCGAGGAGGGACCGTTTTGACTGGAACATGCAAGTCATGCCATGAACCTGAACCTCGATCTCCACTTCCGCGTTTTCCCTGATTTCCACAATGGAATCCATGCTGAGTTCACGGGCAAGCACCGCACGCGCAGCACCTTTTCTTCCCCAGTAATTGCATGTATACCAATTCGTTGCTGTTGTTTCCGTGTTCCAGTGAAGCTTCATATCGGGTGCCGCAGTTCGTGCTGCCATCAAAACGGCAGGGTCTCCGAAAAGGACTGCATCTGCCCCTGCATCCTTCAAGAATGAAATGTACTCTTCAAGGTCAGCGACCTTATCATTATGGAAAATCGCATTCATCGCGACGTATATCTTTTTGCCCAGGCCGTGGGCAGTATCTATGGCCGCCTTTACTTTTTCTTGTGTAAATTCCCCTGCCAGGCGCAGCCCGTATTTTTGTTCTCCGATGACGAATGCATCAGCCCCTGCATGAGCTAAAGGTTCGATATCTGAAAGGGATGTAGGTGTAACCAACAACTCCGGCTTCTTCACTTTCGTTCACCTCTTTTTTTACTGATGGCAATTCCATCCCCCACCGGCAGGATGGATGTTTCAAACTCGTCGTGACTCATCAGCCATACATTGTATTTCTGAAGTTTCTTCACCATATTCCTGATTCTTTTCTGTTCGACTTCTTCTTCCGCTACAAGTCCCTTAAATAAGACATTATCGGAATAAACGACCCCGTTTTCTGAGAGCATCGCTGCATAAAGGTCGAAGAATTTCTGATACTGGCCTTTTGCCGCATCAATCAAAATGGCGTCAAAAGGACCGTTTTTCTCTACTTCGGCCTGCAGTTCAAGAGCATCGCCCAAAAGGGTGTGAATGCGTCCTTTATGGCCGGAACGTCCCAGGAAGTCCTGCGCAGTATTATACCTTTCTTCGTCCCGTTCAATTGTCGTTATTTCCGTTTCCGGAAGGGCTTCGGCCATCCTTAAAGCCGAGTATCCAATGGCCGTGCCGATTTCCAGGATCCGGGACGGCTGTTGAATAGCCAGTATTCCAAGGAGCGCTTCAATACCAACGAGCTCCATGATGGGTACATGATGTTCTTCAGCATATTGTTCCATCTCCTCCAGGAGGGGAGAACGTTTCGGGGTAATTGATTCTATATAATTAATAACCTTTTCGTCCATCATATGATTTCACGATCCTCGCCTATTAAACTGCTTTATCTCTCCTGCACAACATGAAAAGAAGAAAGCTTCACTAAGCTTTCTACTTCAGTCATTATCCACAGGAGATAACGCATCTTTATGAAAAATAACTTGTACTATTTTAACACAGGAAGAAGAGGAAAGCGAATGTTTCTTTCCTCTTCTCCCTAAGCCGAAATTTATTCACACCATGCATTGCAGGGAGTGTCATTCGGATTTATTAGTGATGTATTTGGCTTTCTTTTCATTGTGTTCTTCAAGTGTTTCTGAATAGTATACAGATCCGTTTGAAGATGCAAGGAAATAATAATAATTGGTATCCTCAGGCTGCAGGGCAGCTTCAATCGATGAAAGACCGGCATTCGCAATCGGCCCCGGCGGAAGTCCTTTCACTTTATAGGTGTTATAAGGAGAATCCACTTTCAAATCCTTATACACTGTCCGGGACTTGTGTTCCCCAAGTGCATAAAGGACGGTTGGATCGGTTTGCAGCGGCATTTCTTCTTCGATTCGGTTATAGAAGACACTTGATATTTTCCCTCTGTCTGCTTTCTCGGTCGCCTCTTCTTCAATCAGGGAGGCCATCGTTAACAGTTGATGTGCTGTATATTCCTTGTCAGTCATTGAATCACGATACTGCGCCAGCACTTCATCCGTTTGATCAAGCATTTCCTTAAGTATGTCTTCCAGAGGAGGCTTCTTTTCATAGAAGGAATACGTAGCAGGATAAAGATATCCTTCGAGCGGCCTCTTGATCTCTTTATTATCTATTTCGTCTGTTATCAAGTTCGGATATTCCTTTTTTAATTGCTCGAGCCATTTCTTATCATTCAATTTCTTCTCGACTTCTTCTTTTTTATACGGAGAATGATCTGCTATGATTTCTGCGATCTGATCCAGTTGAAGTCCCTCAGGTATGGTTATTTTAAATTCAGCTTTCCTCATGACCTTGCCGGTCTTTAAGCTGTTGACGATTTCGTTAAGTGTCATCGAAGGCGTCAAATCATAGGAACCGGCCTGAAAACCCGACTCATTGTTGAATTTCACATAATATTTAAAGACTGTCGAATTCTTAACAATGCCGTTTTCTTCAAGGATCTTTCCTATCGAAGTGACTCCCGATCCAATCGGGATCTCCACTTTCACTGGTTTTGTATCCTCCGGATCAACCGGCTTCAGGGCAGAATTCACGTAAAGGTATCCGCCGACAGCCGTGCCTCCGATTATGATGATCAGCGAAATAAAGATTAGTCCGACGATTTTCCGGATGACTTTAGCCTCTTCCTGTCTTTCCAATAGTTTTTTTGTAAGCGTTTCTTTTATTTTATTTTTATCTTTCATTTTTCCATTCCCCCTTTCGAGCAAAAAAGCGGGATATCCGTCATAGTGATTTCGACATCATCTCCCCTATTATACAATATTTTGCACAAAGTGAAACAGGGACCGGCAAAAAGGATAAAAATTATCCCTTTACCGGTCCCTGTCCTTTATTACCTGTCAACAAAGCAGGGGCTATTCGCCTTCTTCTTCATCCAGGAAGGTATTCAGCATTTCTTCGATCATGTCCCACTCTTCTTCAGTTTCAATCGGCTTCAATTCGCCTTCTTCACCTTCGTCTCCAGGAACGAAAGCTGAAGCGTGGATTTCAATTTCTTCTTCGTCATTCTCGTCTGCTCCAAGCGGGTAATACAGAACATATGACTTGTTGAATTTGTCTGACTCAAATGTGAATAGGACTTCACAAAGCTGTTCGTTCCCTTGTTCGTCCACTACTGTAATTTGTTTTTCTCCGTGTTCCATCGAGCATTCACCTCATTATTTTTGACTGTCAAGATATCCTTGCAGGATCATCACTGCAGCCATTTTATCAATTACTTTTTTGCGCTTCTTCCTGCTGACGTCAGCTTCAAGGAGGACTCTTTCAGCGGCCATCGTACTTAAGCGTTCATCCCAGTATTTAACCGGGATGGAAAGTTCGCTTTGTACAAGTTCACCGTAAGCCTTAGATGCCTCGCCGCGCGGTCCGATCGTATTGTTCATGTTTTTAGGCATGCCGACAATGATCGTATTCACTTCGTACTCTTCGGCTAATTCCTTGATCCGGTCAATCCGAAAGCTGCCTTCTTCTTCGTTGATTTTCACTGTTTCGATTCCCTGCGCAGTCCAGCCGAGGGCGTCGCTGATCGCAACGCCGACAGTTCTCGAACCAACGTCCAGTCCCATTACACGCATGTATTATCCCTCTTTATGCTGTTTCAAATACGATTTGACTAATTCTTCGATGATTTCATCACGCTCCAGGCGGCGGATGATATTTCTGGCGTCTTGATGTCTAGGGATATACGCAGGATCCCCGGATAATAAGTACCCAACAATTTGATTGATCGGGTTATACCCTTTTTCCTGAAGCGCATCATGAACTTGAAGCAGGACTTCCTTGACATCATGTTCAAATGGCTCGTCGGAAAAATCAAATCGCATCGTTTTGTCAAAAGAACTCATTCTTTGCACCTCTCTTCAGGCTTGTCTTTCAAACAAACGAATTGTTCATCGTTACCTTCATTGTACACCACTTTAATGCAGAGTTAAACGGATTTCACCCATTCTTCTGCAAATTGCAGTGCTTCCTCAAGTTTTTCAGGGTTTTTACCGCCGGCCTGTGCCATATCAGGACGGCCGCCTCCGCCGCCTCCGCATCGGGATGCCACTTCTTTGACCAGCTTGCCGGCGTGGTAACCTTTGTCGACGAGATCTTTCGTCACGCCTGCAATGACATTAACTTTTCCATCCCCTGAAGTACCAAGGACAATGACAGCAGATCCAAGCTTCTGCTTGAGATCATCCATCATCGTACGCAATGTATTGCTGTCCGCGGCGCCGACTTTAGCCGAAAGCACGTTGATGCCATCGATTACTTTCACTTTATCAGTTAAACTTCCTGCTTCTATGTTAGACAACTTCGCAGCCAATGATTCATTTTCTCTTTGAAGATCTTTCATTTCAGCCATCATGCTGTCCACTCGGCTCACGATATCTTTAGGGTTCGCCTTCAGTTTATTTGCTGCTTCTTTGAGGAGAGCTACTTGATCGTTCAACAGCCTGTAAGCATTTTCGCCCGTGACGGCTTCAATCCGTCGTGTTCCTGCCCCAATGCCGCTTTCAGACACGATTTTGAACAATCCGATTTCAGATGTGTTAGAAACGTGGCATCCTCCGCATAGTTCAAGGCTGAACTCCCCGATGGATACAACGCGTACAACTTCACCGTATTTTTCACCGAATAAAGCCATCGCACCCATTTCTTTTGCCTTTGCCAGAGATTTAAGATCTGTATTCACGGTCAAGGCTTTCCATACCTGCTCATTCACGATGCTCTCGATTTTTTCCATTTCTTCAACAGTTACTGATCCGAAATGAGAGAAATCAAAGCGAAGGCGGTCAGGTTCCACAAGTGAACCGGCCTGGTTTACGTGCTCACCAAGAACTTCCTTCAATGCCTGGTGCAGAAGATGTGTAGCAGTATGATTCTTCTCCACGTTCTTCCTGGAATTCCGTGAAACTTTTGCTGTTACTTTTTGATCCTTTTTCAAGGTTCCTTCTTCGACGACTGCAGAGTGAAGATTTTGCCCATTTGGTGCTTTCTTAACGTCGGTTACATATACACGCACACCATCGCCTTCAAGATATCCTTTATCCCCGATCTGTCCGCCGCTTTCAGCGTAGAAAGGAGTCTGATCGAGGATGAACTGGAACTCCTGGCCTTTATCGACTTTCGGCTGGCGTTCTTTATCGACCAGTACCTCAAGGACGACAGCAGTTGCTTCCAGGCTGTCATAACCGACAAATTTGCTTTCTGCCGTGATATCACTGAGGATGCCCCCCTGCACCTGCATGCTCCCGACATCCTGGCGAGCTGCCCGCGCTCTTTCACGCTGGCCTTCCATTTCCCGCTCAAAGCCTGCATGATCGACTGAAAGTCCTTCCTCTTCAGCATATTCCTCCGTTAACTCGACAGGGAACCCGTATGTATCATAAAGTCTGAATACATCTTCCCCTGGGATCGTATCGCTTCCAGCTTTCTTCTCTCTTTCCACAATGGAAGAAAGAATCGCAAGACCTTCATTCAATGTTTCGTGGAAGCGTTCTTCCTCGTTTTTCACCACTTTTTGGATGAATTCCGCTTTTTCTTTTACCTCTGGATAGAAATCGACCATGATTTCTGATACGACAGGTACCAATTCATACATGAACGGACGATTGATTTCAATCTGTTTTGCAAAGCGGACGGCACGGCGAAGTAAACGTCTTAACACATAGCCGCGGCCTTCATTTGAAGGAAGAGCCCCGTCACCGATTGCAAACGAAACAGTACGGATATGATCGGCAATCACTTTGAAAGCTATATCGATTTCTTCTTTTCGACCGTAAGTGTTTCCAGAAATTTTTTCGACTGCCCTCATGATCGGCATGAATAAATCTGTATCAAAATTGGTAGGGACTTCCTGGACGACGCAGGCCATTCGTTCAAGCCCCATACCTGTATCGATGTTTTTCTTAGGGAGCGGTGTATATGTTCCGTCAGGATTATGGTTGAACTGGGAGAACACGAGATTCCATACTTCAAGATAACGGTCGTTTTCGCCGCCTGGATATAATTCAGGATCTTTAGGGTCGTCTCCGTATTCCGGGCCTCGGTCGTAGAATATTTCCGTATTTGGTCCACTCGGGCCTTCTCCTATATCCCAATAGTTGCCTTCGATTCGGATGATGCGTTCGGCAGGGACACCGACTTTCTGGTTCCAAATGTCAAATGCTTCTTCATCTTCAGGGTGAATGGTAACCGATAATTTTTCAGGATCGAATCCGATCCATTTTTTATCCGTCAGGAATTCCCATGCCCATTCGATCGATTCCAGTTTGAAATAGTCGCCGATCGAGAAGTTGCCGAGCATTTCAAAGAATGTGTGGTGGCGCGCCGTCTTACCGACATTTTCAATATCATTTGTGCGTATGGACTTTTGTGCATTGACGATTCTTGGATTCTGGGGAATGACACGCCCGTCAAAGTATTTCTTTAATGTAGCTACACCGCTGTTGATCCAAAGAAGTGATGGATCTTCATGCGGGACGAGAGAAGCGCTTGGTTCTACACCATGTCCTTTTTCTTTAAAGAAATCTAAAAACATTTGGCGGATTTGTGCGCCGGTTAACTTGTTCATTTTTCTTCCTCCTTTAGTTAGTATGTAGATAAAAAAGCATACAAAAAAGCCCTCATCCCAAAAACAGGGACGAGAGCTGGCTCGCGGTACCACCCTGGTTGTGAACATGAAAAACCATATTCACCCCTCAAACACCTTAACGCGGTTTAACGGCAGGTTTTTCCTGCACTCCGGATTAGCATTCGGTCATCCTTCATCTGGAACTTCTTTCAGCCGGGGAAGTTCCTCTCTTATATGCCTTGGCATTCAGATGGGCTATGACCTACTGGATCCATCAACATTTTCAGCTTGTAAACTTTATTGTATATGTGGATTATAGAAATATTGAAACCGTTTGTCAATGATATCACGCTAGTTTTTTGCATGAAGGAAGTGTGTCCTTCCATGTATGAAGGCAACCTTGAGAACAGCAAGGACCGGCACGGCCACGATCATTCCCAGTATCCCTCCTACTTCGCCGCCGATGATCAGTGCACCCATGATGAACAGCGGATGCATATGGAGGCTTTTCCCTACAATCAAAGGAGACAGTATATTCCCTTCAAGGAATTGCAGGACGAGTACCAGTATGACTACATAAAGGATCAATTTCAGTGAAATCGTGCTTGCCACAAGTATCGCCGGCACTGCTCCAATGATGGGCCCGAAATAAGGGATGACATTGGTGATCCCCATGATGACTCCCAGTATCAAAGGATATTTCATGCCCAAGAACCAAAGCACCGCCGCTGAAAGGCCTCCGATGACCAGACAGACAAGCAACTGGCCCCGTATATAGCCTCCCAATGACTCATCAACATCCCTTGAAAACCTGAGGGCACTCTCCCTCCACCTGACAGGCGTAAGCTCCCAAAAGAATTTCTTTACTTTTGTTATATCCTTTAAGAGATAAAATGATACAAACGGTACGATCGCTACGATGAGCAGACTGTTCATCAGTTTCAAAAGAATCGCGACCGCAGCGGCTACCAGCCCGGTAAGCCACGCTTCCATACCTTCGATCCTGTCATCGAGTTGAGACTGGATGCCGTCCGGCCATGTCGATGTTTTACTTTGGATATAGTGAAGCCACTTCTGGTATTGGGAGGTAAACATCGGGGCATTATCCGACAGATCCTTTAATTGATGGATGATGACGGGGGTTCCTTTATAAAGGGCGTACCCAAGTCCCCCGAAAAAAAAGATATAAATGAGCATGATGGCAATGCCGCGGTGGATGCCCGCTTCATGCAGCTTTTCCACAAGGGGATGAAGCAGGTAGGCGATGAAGCCTCCGATCGCAAATGGAAGAAGGGATAGGATCACTACTTCGAGGACCGGATGCCACACGGGTTTCAGTAAAAAAAGAATATAAAGGAACACGGCACAGACGAGTGCAATGGACAGTCTGTACAGCCACTTTGCATATGTTCTTGTTTCCACTGCAACCCCTCCTTCTTTCCCTTATTGTTAGAAACACGGGGAGGTTTTTATACAACAAAATAAAAACTGACCCTCCCATGCAGGAGAGTCAGTCAATGAAAACGTGTATTTGGGTCAAAACATTTTCTTCATTTGTTTGCGAAGCCTTTTCACTTGCTTTCTGTTCATCATATTTGATCGCTGGGAATAAATTGATGCAGCGATTCCCGCTCCAAAACCAACAATTGATGCGAATGTACGGTTCAAGAAAGACACCTCTTCCTAGATTAATTGGCGGTCTTCCTCATCGAACAAGTCGTCTAAAGAGCTTAATGATCCATCTTCTTCCACCTGATGAGTATGGATGACTCCTTTTGACAAGGAAAGTTCTATGAAGCATCCCCAACAATAATATTGGTTGATTCCGATCTTTCCTATATCTTTGCTCTGACAGTTTGGACATTTCATCGTAAGGTCACCTCTATTGCACCAGCAAAACTGGAGATTATTCCCTACCATCCTGCCCAATATATGCCAAAGATATACTTGTTCCCGGGAAAACGCGCCCGAACGGCACACTTCTCATACACCGTTCTTATATATTGTGATGCATTTCCGCCAATTCATGAGAACAACCTTTTTCCATTGCAGCCAACTAATTTTCACTCTGATTGTGTGATGATTTGAGTCATGCTCTAAACACCCGCTATTGATTTACGCGGAAGACTTCCGCGGGCAGCCAGTGTGCCTCCTCGTCACTTCGTTCCTGCGGGTAGAAAAGTGGAGGCGGGTCGTCCAGAGACGACAAACATAAGGCGAGCAAGCCTGAAAGGCTCTTTTTGCCTTTTTGGATTGATTGACTCATGACGTCGAGCCTCTAGCCGCAGGAGCTGGACAAGTCTCACCTGTCCAGCTAAGGGCTTAGAGGCACATGTCATAAGCCAAACTGACAAAGAAAGGCAAAGAACGCCTTCGTGGACGATCCGTAATATGCCACCCGCCTCTGACCAAAGGCCTTCCGCTTTTCTAATAAGCTGCTCTTCCCGCATGAGTCTTCGTCTTCCACTCCAATCAACCGCTGGAAAGAGCCAACTTCTAATTGAAACTAAAAACCCGGATTGCCTTTCTAAAGTCAATCCGGGCTTTATTATATGAGTTAGTACTGTTTTGAACCAGGAATTTTCAGATATATGCTAAACAAGTTCTTCTGCGGTGATTTCATTAGTGTAGTCAATTTCGAAGCCGAGGTCTTTCAGCATTTGGTGGTCGGCTGTTTCCTGCTGGCCGGCCGTTGTCAGATAGTCGCCAACGAAGATTGAATTTGCAGCATACAATCCCAGAGGCTGAAGGCTGCGAAGATTCACTTCACGTCCTCCGGAGATCCTGATTTCCTTTGTCGGATTGATGAATCTCATCAGGCATAACACCTTCAAGCAATATCTTGGATCCAATTCATCCGTACCCTCAAGCGGCGTCCCATCGATGGCATGCAGGAAATTGACGGGAATCGAATCCGCATCAAGGACTTTGAGGCTGCGTGCCATATCCACCACATCCTGAAGACTCTCCTTCATGCCGACAATCACTCCTGAGCATGGGGAAATCCCCTGCTTTTTCGCAATTTCCACCGTATTCACACGGTCTTCATATGTATGGGAGGTCGTGATCTGTTCATGATGGTTTTGGGACGTATTGATATTGTGATTATATCGATCCACTCCGGCTTCCTTCAGCCTCTCGGCCTGCTCCTCTTTTAGCAGGCCGAGGCAGGCACATATCTTCATATCATAGTTTTCTTTGATTTCTTTTACTGCCGAAACCACTTTATCTACGTCACGATTGGTCGGGCCTCGTCCGCTTGCCACGATGCAGTAAGTCCCGACGTTTAATTTATGTGCTTTCTCTGCGCCTTTTATGATGGTATCCTTGTCCACCATTGCGTATTTCTCAATCGGTGCCTTTGAAATAATCGATTGAGAACAGTATCCGCAGTTTTCCGGGCAAAGGCCGGACTTAGTGTTGATGATCATATTCAATTTAACTTTATTGCCATAATAATGCTTCCTGATTTGATAAGCACCGTTCAGGAGCTCAAGCAGCTCCCCGTCCGGACATTGTAATATCGACAAAGCTTCTTCGCCGCTGATTTCTTTTCCCTGAAGTACTTCAAGAGCAAGATCCTTCCATGAATGATCCATAACATATCCCCCTAAATGTTATTATGCTGCGCGATTCACGTTTCTGAATGTACTTTTTGACAACACTGTTTTTTCCAGGCGGTGAGCCATGATCCCTGCACAGACAGCCAGAATGATATCCTTTGGAAGCGGGACGAGCATCCAAGACCAAACGAGTCCGTAAGACAAGCCATCTGGAGCTTGCGCCCAAAGCTTGTATGCTGCATACATCCAGTTGGTGCCGGCAACATAGTTAAACACCATTCCTGCCAGTGCTGCGATCACATAGGCCTTGATTCCTTTATGCTTTTGGATGATTTTTCCTGTTATACAGGCCGTTAAGATATAAGACAGGATAAAACCGAATGTCGGGCTGAAAATCGAGGAAAATCCTGCACCAAACCGCGCGAATACCGGTACGCCCACCAAACCGACCAACGCATATACAGTCATGGAAATCGCCCCGATCCGGCTTCCTAATATGGCACCGGCCAAGATGGCAAAGAAGGTCTGTAGCGTGATGGGGACTCCCCCGATGACGAGGAATGGTACGAAGGATGTGATATTGGCACCGACAGCCATAAGCGCCACAAACATACCAGCCAATGTTAAGTCAATGGTTCTAAGTTTTCTGTTCATTTCTCTCTTCCCCCAAATTAAAAGTTAATTACTATTTAAGAATATCGTTCTCCCTGAGTTAATGTCAACCTAAATTAAATTAAGGTTTACTTAAAAACTAAAAAAAGGTTAACAAATAAGGATAGCCGCCATCCTCAATTGTTAACCTTTGTAAAGCCAGTATTTATTCGGCTTCCATGAAATCATAAGGGGTGATCCCTTCCATTCCGACCATCGGATCTTCATTCATTATGATCTGTGCCGCAGACAGACCTTCTTTATCTTCATTAACTTTCCCCTCTCCGTCATTGATGAGGGAAAGTTTTTCAGTCAGTGTCGTCTTACGCATAAAATCGTCTTCTCTCTCCACACCGAGTTTAAAGGCATCGAGTTCACCGCACAGGATCAAAAATTGCTTGCTCCTTGTGATAGCGGTGTATAGAAGGTTTCTGCGAAGCATGCGGAAATAACTTTTTACGACCGGCAAAATGACGATGGGGAACTCGCTTCCCTGTGATTTATGGATCGAACAGCAGTAGGCATGGGTTATCTGGGTCAGATCCTGCCTCGTATATGTGACTTCAGTCCCCTCATAGGAAACGATGATCATGTCCTGTTTTTCGGTGTTTTCTTTTGCATAGAAAATCGAGACGATCTCCCCGATATCCCCGTTGAACACATTGTTCTCAGGCTGATTCACCAGCTGCAGGACTTTATCACCGATCCGGTAGTGTACATCCCCGAAGGTTATTTCCTTCCGGGTCCCATCATTGGGGTTGAAAATTTCCTGAAGCAGTTTGTTCAGGCTGTCAATACCCGCAGATCCCCTGTACATGGGGGCTAGTACCTGGATATCCTTAGGCGTGTATCCCTTTTTCTTGGCATTTTCGACTACCTTCCGGACAACTTCGGGAATCTGATTCGTCCGGCACGGGAAGAAGGACCGGTCCTTCTGCTGTTTTGTCAGATCGGCAGGGACCTGACCTTTTTTCATACTATGGGCAAGTTCAATGATCGATGAACCTTCCTCCTGACGGTAAATATCCGTCAGTCTGACAGTGGGGATCACTCCCGATCCCAGCATATCCTTCAGGACCTGTCCGGGCCCAACAGAAGGGAGCTGATCTTCATCACCGACAAAAATGACCTGTATATCATCGGGAAGTGCTTTCAGCAGCTGGTGGGCAAGCCAGGTGTCCACCATAGACACTTCATCGACAATCAGCAGTTTTCCTTCTATGGCACGTTCCTCATCATTTTGAAAGCCTTCCTGCCCATTCCAGCCGAGCAGTCTGTGGATGGTCATCGCCGGCAGACCGGTCGATTCAGTCATACGCTTGGCCGCCCTCCCGGTAGGAGCCGTCAACAATACAGGAAAAGGCTCATCTTTATAATCCTTTGGATCCAGGGAACATCCGTGAAGATCGGCAAACAGTTCCACGATCCCATTGATGACCGTGGTCTTCCCGGTACCCGGCCCCCCTGTCAAGAGGAGCATCGGGGACATCAATGCCGTTTCAATCGCTTCCCTTTGAGAAGGGGCATACTGGACTCCAAGCCGGTCCTCAAGAGCCCCCAGAGCCAGCAGGAACTCTGATTGCGGGAATTGATCCTCATATTGCTTTTGGGATAAGATTTTCTCGATGCTCGTGACGATCCCTTTCTCGGAGAAGTACAGAGAAGGGACATATACCTTTGAACCTTCACCGGCCACTTTGCTCTCTTCTTCGAGCGATAAGAGTTGAGTGGATATCTCGCTATACTCGATTTTTTCAGGCTGACTCTTCTCAAGCAGCTCCTTTACCGTCACGATAAGTTCTTCCGCTTCAAGGAAAACATGGCCCTGCTTCACACAGACTTGTTCGAGGGTATAAAGGCAGCCGGCCTTTATTCTGTCAGGATGGCTTCCGGTGATCCCGATTTTCGCACCCAGTTCGTCAGCCCTCGTGAAACCGATCCCTTCAATGTCTTCCACCAATTTATATGGATTTTTCTGGATGATTTCCAGTGTCTGTTCTTTGTAAGCCTGATAGATCCTCATGGAAATCTGCGGTCCGAATCCAAGATCATTCAAGGCGATCATCACACGTTCCAATCCCTGATGCTCCGTCAGCGTGTCATAAATGTTTTTCGCTTTATCAGGGGGAAGCTTGGGAACTTCATCGAGAACCCCGGGATTTTCAAGTATTTTTGAAATCGCATTTTCACCGATATGCTCTACAATTTTCTCCGCTGTTTTTTTACCGATGCCTTTAAACAGATCGCTGGATAGATAATGGACGACACCCTGGATTGTCTGGGGGATCTCTTTTTTGAAATGATTCGCATGAAATTGCATACCGAATTTAGGATGCTCCTGGAAGCGTCCGTAAAACACATATGTCTCTTCCTCATGAATGCGCGGGAAGTGGCCTGTGATGACTGCTTCTTTTTCTTCATATGAATGGTTCGTCTCATCCACCCGGATCCTTACAACGGTATACAGATTTTCCTCATTATGAAAAATCGTCACAAGATGCCTGCCCTTGATATACGTTTCTTCATCTCCAAACAGCTTCATTGAATCCTGCTGGCTCAAGGCTTAGAAACCCCCTAACTATTCATTCTTCAATTTCTCGATCATCTTGATGCCGTATCCTGCAAGCATATGATCGGGTTGGATCTCGACCGCCTTATTAAAATACTCCAATGCCTTATCAGCATCATCTTTATAGCCTGCATAGGCGACTCCCAGATTGTAATAAGCATCTGCATGGCCCGGCTCTTTTTCAATGACCTTTGAAAGCTGACCGATTGACTCCTCATACGCTTCTGCCTGCGCAAGGCATAAACCAAGCTGGAAGCGTGCTTCGATGTCCTCTTCATTGAGCTCCACACTTCTTTGCAGATAGGGAATGGCAAACTTAGGCTGCTCCAGATTAACAAGGCTCAGGCCGAGCATAAAGTACACATCCGCATTTTCCATCCCTTTCTGGACCGCTTTCTCGAATTGTCCCTTGGCGGAATCAAAATCCTCTTCATTAAAGTATAGATTTCCAAGTGAATAGTACGCAGCTGCTGCATCTTCGTCGACCGAAACCGCCCTCTCGAAGAAAGACTTTGCCTTTTCGTTGTCACCGACGGACAACAGGACATTTCCGAAGTTGATATATCCGACAGGATCTTTCGGATTTTCATCGATAGCTTCAGTAAAGAGTTTCACCGCTTCCTCGAGTTTCCCTTCTTGCAGTAACTCGACTCCTTTTAAGTTCTTATCCATTTTCAGCACCTCTATCATATCGTTATGTATTTTAACCAGTTGGTTTTCAGGTTCGAATTGCTCTCAGTATACCATATTTCCATAAGTGAAAAGAGCGTAAAGAAAGGACTGGGACGAAGGAATAGTATACTACCTTCTTCACAGTCCTTATCATTCTTACCCTGCCGGCGTCATCAACCGACATAGGTCAGTTGTTTTTCATCTTTATAGATTGTATCAATCGTTCCACCGCCGAGACATTCATCTCCATCGTAGAATACAACTGCCTGCCCCGGTGTGACGGCACGGATCGGTTCATCGAAGATCACTTTAGCCTGTCCATTATCGAGAGGGATCACCGTTACAGAATTGTCAGCCTGACGGTAGCGGAATTTTGCCGTACATTTGAATTCTGACGGTTTTTCTTTGTCAGACGTCCAGTGCACATCCGCTGCAAGGATGGAGTCGGAATACAATGCAGGATGTTCAAATCCCTGTCCTACATACAGTACATTCCGTTCCAGGTCTTTTCCGATGGCAAACCAAGGGTCTCCGGCACCGCCGATCCCAAGACCGTGACGCTGTCCGATCGTATAATACATCAATCCGTCATGTTTGCCCATCACTTTGCCGTCCATCGTTTCCATATTCCCCGGCTGCGCAGGAAGGTAATTGCTCAAGAACTCCTTGAAATTCCTTTCACCGATAAAGCAGATTCCCGTACTGTCTTTTTTGGCAGCGGTGGCAAGACCTGCTTCTTTCGCAATTTCCCGCACCTTTTTCTTATCGATCCCGCCAAGCGGGAACATGACTTTCTCAAGCTGATCCTGCCCAAGTTGATTAAGGAAGTAAGTTTGATCTTTATTGTTATCGACTCCGCGGAGCATCTTATATTCCCCATCGCGGTATTCGACTTGTGCATAGTGCCCGGTTGCAAGATAATCGGCACCTAGTTTCATCGCGTGCTCAAGAAATGCTTTGAATTTGATTTCTTTGTTGCACATCACATCCGGGTTCGGCGTCCTGCCAGCTTTGTATTCATCAAGGAAATAGGTGAATACCTTATCCCAATATTGTTTTTCGAAATTGACAGCGTAGTAAGGGATTCCGATTTGGTTGCATACACGAATGACATCATTATAATCCTCGGTCGCTGTGCATACTCCATTTTCATCCGTGTCATCCCAGTTCTTCATGAAAATCCCGATGACTTCGTATCCTTGCTCTTTTAAAAGCAGAGCAGCAACTGAAGAGTCCACACCGCCGGACATCCCGACGACCACTCTTGTATCCTTAGGGTCCTTGTTCATTTTACGCCACCTCCTTATTTCTTTTGCTTTCTATATCTTCAAGGGGATCAGGACACCAATCGTCCAACCACCTTGGCAACTTCGATTGCAGCCTGCTCGATTTGCGCTTCTGTATTCCCGAGACCAAAACTGAAACGGATTGAATCCCTCGTTCTTCCGGACTCTTTTCCGAACATGGCAACCAATACGTGGGAAGGTTCAATCGACCCTGCCGTACACGCTGAACCGCTCGATACGGCAATGCCGGCCATATCCAGATTCATCAGCATCGATTCAACATCCGTTCCGGGAAAGCTTAAGTTTAGCACATGGGGTAATCCATGCTCAAGAGAACTGTTCTCATCGAATTCAACATTTTTTTCCATCAGTGTCTTTCGGAACAATTCCTTGAATCCTTCATACATAGCACTCTTCTCGTCCAAGCTCTGCTGGGCGAGTTCAACGGCTTTTCCCAGACCGGCAATCGCCGGCACATTTTCCGTACCTGCACGCCTCTTACGTTCCTGCTCGCCCCCGAATGTGCCGGGCTGCAGGTTCACGTTTTGACAGCAGTAAAGGAAACCGACCCCTTTAGGTCCGTTGATCTTGTGCCCTGAAACAGACAGCATATCGACGCCAAGTTCGTTCACATCGATATCCATCAAACCGAATGCCTGCACTGCATCGGTATGGAAGTAGGCATCATGATCCTTCAGGAGCTGTCCGATTTCCCTGATGGGCTGAATGGTCCCAACCTCGTTATTTCCATACATGACCGTCACCAGGATCGTATCCGGCCGGAGGGCATGGTCCAGATCTTCCAATGAAATCCTGCCTGATTCATCAACCGGAAGATACGTAACCTCGAATCCTTGTTCTTCTAAATGCCTGCATGTATGAAGGACCGCATGATGTTCAATTTGGGTGGTGATAATATGCTTCCCTCTGGAGTTGTTGGCATGTACCGTACCTATGATGGCTAAATTATCAGCCTCGGTCCCGCCGCTTGTAAAAATGATTTCATTATAATCCGCCTTCAGGCTCTTGGCGATTTTCGTCCGTGCCTGATCCACAAGATGACGGGCCGAACGGCCAAAAGAATGAATGCTTGAAGGGTTCCCGAACGTCTCTTTCATGACAGAAGTCATTTCCTCTATGACCTCTGCATGCATCGGGGACGTAGCGGCATGATCCATGTATATTATTTCCATCTTCAGGCACCTCCTAAATATAAAACATGTATGCGTCGGATTCGCCGTCATCTGAATGACTTGCTAAATCTTCAATTGTCGTATTATCCAATACGTCTTTCACTGCATCACGGATACGAATCCATAATTCGCGTTTAGCAGGCTCTTCGTCTTCTATTCCTTCAACCGGGCTGATCGGCCCTTCGAGTATACGGATAATATCCCCCGCCGTGATTTCAGATGGGTCATGTCCGAGTACATATCCGCCGTATGCGCCGCGTATGCTTCTCACCAGCCCGCTGTTCCTGAGGGGAGCGACAAGCTGCTCAAGATAATGTTCCGAAAGGTCATGCTGCTGGGCAATTGTTTTCAGGGATGTCGGCCCCTCCCCGTGACGCTTCGCCAACTCAATCATAATCGTCAAGCCATACCGGCCCTTAGTAGATATCTTCATTATTCCTGCACCTCTTAAAAAATCATTTAGTAACTGCAATTGCGTATATAATGTGGACCGTTCCTTTCCGCTGCAGGCACAAGATTCCCCGGGGAGGAAGTCGAGCCTCCTCGGCGTTCCGCCTGTGGGTCAGAAAAGCGGAGGCGGCTTGCTCAGCCCCGACAAGCATAAGATGAATGGGCCGGGAAGGCGTCTTTTTGCCTTCTTGGACCATTTAGCTTATGACCTCGAGGGGCTAGCCGCCGGATCTGGACAAGTCTCGACTTTTCCTCTATATCCCGTCGGAGTCAAGTGCATTCCGCTCCAATCCACTCACTTGGTGTCATTCAGATCACCACTATAACTTTTTATAAGCTATTGATTAAGATTTAATTTTTCTTTCAGCTTTGCACAATATTTTTATTGATTTAAATACTTTCCAGCTGTTGATTGGAGTGGAAGACGCAGACTCCTGCGGGAGAAGTGTCCAATAAGAAAAGCGGAAGGGCTTTGTTTAGAGGCTGTGGCATAAGACGAATCGGCCACGAAGGCGGGCTTTGCCTTCTTGGTCGGTTTGGCTTATGACATGTGCCTCTAAGCCCTGAAGCTAGACAAGTGAGACCCCGCAGGCTTGCCGAGGAGGCTCACGGGCCACCCGCGGAAAGCGAAGTCATCCACGGAAATCAACAGCGGCAATTGAAAGTTTCATCAGTATTAACCCTTGTTATTATAGCATATACATTTATCTGCTGTGAAAAGGTTCAATCATATATGCTTCCGGGCGGTATCATTTCCTAATGGGGTTGTGCTGTGATAAAGTGATGAAAAGAACACTAGTTTGGAGAGATTTGTTATGGCTATTAAACCACTCGCCTTCAGGATGAGGCCGCGGACAATCGAAGAGATCATCGGGCAGCAGCACCTGGTGGGAGAAGGAAAGATCATCGACCGGATGGTAAAAGCAAAGCAGCTTTCCTCCATGATTTTATACGGACCGCCCGGAATCGGAAAGACTTCGATTGCAAGCGCCATTGCCGGAAGCACCAAATATAGATTCAAAACATTGAACGCAGTCACTAACAATAAAAAAGATATACAGATCGTTGCGGAAGAAGCCAAGATGTCGGGGAAAGTCATTTTGCTTCTTGATGAGGTACACCGTCTGGATAAAGGAAAACAGGATTTCCTGCTTCCATACCTGGAAAATGGGATGATTACATTGATCGGGGCCACAACAAGCAATCCATACCACGCGATCAACCCCGCCATCAGAAGCAGATGCCAGATTTTCGAATTGAAGCCGCTCTCGGCAGACGAAATGAAAACAGCCATATACAGGGCGGTTGAGGATAAGGAGCGGGGCCTTGGGGATTACTCCCTGGAAATATCAGATGAAGCCGTCCATCATTTCGCAAGCAGCAGCAACGGAGATGTAAGAAGTTCGCTGAACGCACTGGAACTTTCAGTCTTATCCACTTCTCCCGACACGGACGGTGTGATTCACATCGACGTCGGCATCGCAGAGGAGTGCCTTCAGAAGAAAAGCTTTTCCCATGACAAAGACGGTGATGCGCATTATGATGTATTGAGCGCTTTTCAAAAATCGATAAGGGGAAGCGATGTGAATGCCGCACTCCATTATTTAGGAAGACTCGTTGAAGCCGGCGATCTGCCGAGCATCGCCCGCCGGCTGCTCGTCATTGCCTATGAGGATATCGGTCTTGCCAATCCATCAGCAGGGACCAGGACGCTAGCGGCTGTCGAAACGGCTGAAAAAATCGGGTTTCCAGAAGCACGGATCCCGCTGGCCAATGCCATCATCGAACTCTGCCTGTCGCCGAAATCCAATTCCGCCATTCTTGCAATCGACGGGGCTCTTTCTGATATCCGGAAAGGGAAAAGCGGGGAAGTCCCGGATCATCTGAAGGACGCCCACTATAAAGGGGCAAGTGAACTGGGAAGAGGAATCGAATATAAATATCCGCATGACTACGATTCAGGATGGGTCCCGCAGACCTACCTGCCGGACCGGTTGAAAAATGCACGCTACTACACCCCTAAATCGACCGGGAAATTCGAGCAGGCCATCGCAGGAGTATATGAGAAAATCAATAAGCAGATGAAATAGTGAATGTGAGCCAGACCCTTTTATAGGGTCTGGCTCTTTTGACACCATCGGGCTGCTGTCACATACACTGATAAAAAGTCCGCGGAGGTCATGCCGATGATCATTCTGAAAGACGGCTCTTCCACAACCAATTTAAAAGGGCTGCCTGCTTCAGCACCACTGATTTTGAGTGCCCTAGAAAAAAGCAAAATACGGTATGAATACAATGACCTTAAAGAACTCTCTTTCGAAGTGAAAATGAGGGATCGAATCATTGAAAACAGCAGATGGCTGAACAACAGTGCTGCGACGTTTTCTGCCTTTGCGGCATCATCCTTCAATCCATACTACTGGATCAAAACGATGAACGGGTACCGCCTGCGGCCGGGCAGGCGTCCTTCAGCGGCGATCAAAGATGTATTCGAGAATCCTTATTTGTACAGTTTCGAATGTGTGACAACCGTTGTGCTTCTTTACTATAAATCCATCCTTGATACGATACGGACCGAATATTTCGACCGCCTTTATTCCCCCATGCACATTTGGGGCCATAATTACAATGAGGCCATGCATATGGAAACGTACGAAGGAGTCGACAACATACCCGGAGATGTACATTACTTTTATAATCCAGATTACGGCGATCCGATCTGGATGGGTGAAAACGCCGTTTACCTGGGACCGGATCAATATTTCGGGCACGGAATCGGGATCGTCACACGTGACAAGATGATTGAAGCGCTCAATACTCTGAGAAAGATAAACGCCACGAAATCTGCCTATCTCCTTAACCAGACAACGAGACTGAATTTCTCTGAACTTTATAAGTACTCATAAAAAAAGACGGTCCGCATGTAGACCGTCTTTTTGCTGTAAAATTTTTGAGAAGTCAGCCCGCCAGGCTGACTTCGGAAATTCCTTTACTAGGCTGCCACATCCCGCTTCCTAAAAACAAAGAATGCAAGCAGCTGGAAGATGGCAAAGTATATGATCAGCATGGTGATCGAGAAGCCCATCGTCATCCCCTTTACCATCGGCTGACTGAAACCGGTGTACTGAGTCAGATTCGTGTTGGCGAACAGACTGTATTTAGCCCAGTCAAATTTCATCGCCAATAATTGTGTTGCATTAGCTCCCATGAACAACAGGAATAAGGATAGTCCGATTGCAAGGGAAGAGCTTCTGAATACCGTCGAAATCATGAAAGCCATCGTGGCCATCATCATCACATCTATTGATAATAATAAATAGGTTTTGATCAGGTATGCAACGATATTCTGCTCAACCACTTCACCATCAATATAAGCAAGGTGAACAGATTGACCCGCGCCTCCGAACAGGATTAGTCCCAATAGGGAGGAAACTGCGAAAAGAATCGCAAGCATCGTCACTCCATACAGGATCACAGTGAGATATTTTGAAAGTAATATCTTCGACCTAGAAATCGGACGGATCAACAACAGCTTGATTGTCCCCCATGAAAATTCACTTGCCACGATACCTGCTGCCACGATGATCGCAAACAAGCCGACTAGCGTCACGGCAAAGCCATTCGTCTCTACAAAGGTCCATACCGTTTCTTTCGACTTTGGTGCAATATCGTTTTCAATCCTGTACTCGTTGATGGCTACTCTTTCTTCCATCAATCCTTTATTGTATCTATCTATACCACCTTCAGAAAGTGCTTTTTTCTCACCTTCGACCTGCATGGCGAGTTCCTGCTTCCAATTATCGGTTTCTTTCACTTTTGAGTCTTCATATTTTGTGAATGCACCGACTACCCCTATTATCAAAATTAATATACCGAGCATGACCCAAGTACCTACGCGCCTGAAGATTTTCATCCATTCGTTCTTGATCAGATTAAGCATGCATGACTTCTCCCTTCTCATCCGTGATTTCGAGGAATCTGTCCTCTAATGACTTCGCCACCTGCATGACACTGAATATTTCCACATCGTTCTCCACGAATGCTTTAACCAGCTGAGGAACCTGTTCTTTTGTAATGCCCGTTTGAAGCTTGTTATTCTTCACTTCGAATACAAGGGAAGGATTGAAGATGTTCATCACAGCACGCGCCTTTTCTTCATCATTCACTTCAAATTGATAGACGAGCTCCTTCCCGTCCACAAAATCACGTACAGTCTGAACATCGACAAGCTTCCCTTTTTGAATGATCCCGATGCGGTCACACATCATTTCCATTTCGGAAAGCAGGTGACTCGATACAATGACAGCCATACCTTCTTCTTCTGCCAACTTTCGTATGTAGGCACGAATTTCACGGATACCGGCAGGATCCAATCCATTTGTCGGTTCATCCAATATCAGGATTTTCGGTCTGTGAAGCAGGCACTGCGCGAGGCCGAGCCGCTGTCTCATTCCAAGGGAATATGTCTTGACTTTGTCATGGATCCGATCAGTCAAGCCGACCAATTCGACTACTTCCTTGATTCTTTCATCAGTTATCCCTGTTTGCATCCGGGCGAAATGCTGCAGATTTTTATATCCCGACATGAATTTATAAAGCTCCGGATTTTCGACAATCGCTCCGACAGATGCAATCGCCCCTTCAAAGTCTTTCTTGATGCTTTTACCCGAGATCAGTACATCCCCCTGGGATATGCTCATCAACCCGACAATCATTCTGATCGTCGTCGTTTTCCCTGCTCCATTCGGTCCCAGGAATCCAAATACTTCTCCCTCATACACATCAAAAGAAAGGTCATCTATGATCTTTTTTCCCTTAATGACTTTTGATACGTTTTGTAACTTCACAATCGTATTCATTCTTCTCTACTCCCTCCAGCCGTCTTTTTCTTCAACCATTGAAGCACTGATAATCCTTCTTCTTCCCTCAGCTTCTCCACTTCGCAATGACCTTCGATCCTGCCATTATGGATGATATAGGCTTCATCCAGGATTGCTTCGATTTCATCAATTTCGTGCGTGGCGATGATGACCGTCTGATTGCCAAAGTCAATATATGAAATCAGACTCTTCACAATCGAATCCCTGACCATCGGATCCAGTCCCGAAAACGGTTCATCCAAGAGAAGCACCTCTGTATTACGTGACAGGGTGAGGATAAGTTTCAATCTTCCACGATTTCCCTTTGATAAATGTTTAATTTTTTTATTTTTGTCCAAATCCATGAATTCTGACAGCTCATATGCTTTCTTCCTGTCAAAGTCTTTGAACTGCGAAGCATAGAAGGAAATCATCCCATCAACAGAGAAAGCTTCGTAGAACATATCCAGCTCTGTCAAATAAGCCACTTTATCCGCTATTTTCCTGGTAACTGCCTCTTCGTTCACGGTCACAGTCCCGCTGCTTGGAATAACGAGACCGGCAATCATCTTTAAGGTAGTTGATTTACCGCTGCCGTTAGGACCCAGCAATCCGTAAATTTTCCCTTTCTTAAACTGTAGCGTGGTGTTTTCAAGTGCCGTCCCATGTCCATATTTTTTTGTCACCTCTTGAAACCGGATCACTTCTATTCCCCCTTCCCATACTTTTCAAGGCTTTCGATCATTTGCTGTTTCGACAGGCCGAGTTCTTTCATGTTGCGGATGAATTGCTCCACCACTTCCTTTTGGACTTTCTCATTCAACACTGACAGAATCTCCTTATTTTCAGTCACAAATGTTCCCTGCCCTCTCCTTGTCTCCACAATGTCCATCCTTTCTAATTCACTGTACGTTCTTTGAATGGTATTCGGATTTACTCCCGATTGAATCGCCATCTCCCTGACGGAGGGCAGCTTATCTCCAGGATTTAATTCTTTTCTGACGATCCCCCGGATGATGCGGTCTGCTATTTGCACGTATATCGGCTTTGATGCTGTATATTCTTCTGTCATTCCTTACACCTCGACTTTACGGTCTAATAACCAGCAGGAAATGATGAACAAAGAGATCATGACAAGCCCTTCAAAAGCGAAGGGAAGGATGGGAAACGGGATGATTTCACTGTAAAATCCTGCATCTGCATTTTTCTGGCCAACAGTAAAAGCAAAACCTGCTGGTACGTCGATCGTCCACGCTTCAAAAAGATCCTGCACCCAGCCAAAGCTCATCAACATCGCTGTTATGCTTTGATAGACAATAATAAATCCAAGGATGAACAGCCATCTTATATTTTTGATGGGTGGGAATTTCCCCAGTGCATAGTACAATGTCCAAAAGAAAAAAATCCAGATGGAAAAGTTAAGTGCAGCAGCTGATATTCCTAAATTGAATAGGATCCCTTCCTTAATCGGCCAATAAGAAAAGAAGTTCGCTGAATCCGGCAGGCCTGCGAGGCTGAGGACCCCCAGAATATCAACCAGTAAAAAAGAAGCGGTTGAATAAATGAAAGCAAGGATCAACTTCGGCACGATCAATTTAAAGCCGCTTTGCGGACTGTGAAGCCACAGCTGGGTCTTTCCTTCCACCCTGAGCATGGAGAATAAGATGACCGGCATGACGGCAAGATGAAAGATCCCGAGCATAATGACAAACACAACAACAACAGTCGGTTCGCCTATAACCCTGCCGAGTATCAACCCCAATGCATAAATGAATAAGATAATGGCGATCCAGCCGTAAAACCAAATTTTTGATGTTTTAAAATCCTTCCACAGAAGTCCTTTAAATGGGCTCATATCCGACTCTCCCTAAAGTGTTTTAGTGTTCTAGTTAGATAGTACACTATGACACATTTACAAGTCAATCCTTTTTACATAAAATGGGTTCATTAATTTTATGGGTTGTGTAAAGCTATAAAAAAGAGCATATGCAGGGAGGGATATCATGAATTCTTCAAGGAAAGGCTGGACAGATTCCGAGGAAAAACTGTTAATTGAAACAGTGGATTCTTTTGTAGCAAAAGGATTTACAAAGAAAGCCGCGTTTCAGGAAGCAGCGGAGAAAATGAACCGCACAACGGCGACTTGTTCGCATCATTATTATGCGATCAGGAAAAAGAACGCTATGGCAGCGGACAGTTCTCCCCTTACTCTTCAGGCTTGTATCCATTTCCTGAAAAACATGCAGCAGCCTGATACCCTGCCGGGGGAAAATGAAAGACTGCAGCAAGAAAAAAAGGAGGTCCTTCATGATCAGAAAAAGTTGAAGGGAAGATATGAGAGTCTCCTGAAAAAACAAAAGAAGCTGCAGCATCTGCTCTCGATCCTTAAAGAAGCGGAGCATTACGGTGAGGCTTCATCCAAACCTGTCATCCATTGATGATCCTAAAAAAGAAAGGCCCGTCTGCACGAAGACGGGCCTTTCCTCACTTATTTATCTTTCACTCGTTTGATTTCAATATCTTTCAACAGCTGATTCACTGCATAACTCGCCTGAATCAATCCTGCAACGGATGGAACAAAAGCATTGGAAGACGGCGGCATCTGTGCCTTCCTGATCTTGGCATCATCTTTTCCGACTTCCTTTCGTACATCTTCACGGATGACAATCGGACTTTCATCCGAAAATACGACAGGAACACCTTTTTTGATTCCTTGTTTCTTCAAACGTGTACGGATGACTTTCGCAATCGGATCCGTATGCGTTTTACTGATATCCGCAATCTGGAAGCGGGTCGGATCTGTTTTATTTGCCGCACCCATGCTTGAGATCAAAGGTATTTCCCTTTTCAGGCATTCTTTCATGAGATGGATCTTGTAGGCAATCGTATCGGAAGAGTCAATGACAAAGTCCAAGCCGTGACTGAAGAACTCCTCATATGTTTCTTCTGTATAGAACATCTTCAGGGAGATGACTTCACATTCAGGGTTAATATCTTTGATGCGGTCGCGCATCAGATCGGCTTTGGGCTTTCCAACAGTAGAAAGGAGCGCATGGATCTGGCGGTTTACATTTGTGATATCGACATCGTCTTTATCCACCAGCACGAGGCGGCCGACACCGGAACGAGCCAATGCTTCTGCTGCAAAAGAGCCCACTCCTCCGATTCCGAGAACGGCAACCGTGCTGTTCCTCAGGATATCGAGTCCTTCCTTTCCGATCGCTAGTTCATTTCTGGAAAACTGGTGTAGCATTCGATCAACTCCATTATAAGTATTCGACTAGGTTTATACTGAATTAGAATAAAGGATAGCAGGGGGAAAATCAACTTGAAATCTTTTCTGAGCTTTGTCTTCTATTTCCGCTTTTGATTTCCGTGCAAGACTTCGCTTTCCGCGGGTAGCCCGTGAGCCTCCTCGGTCGTACCTCCCTGCGGGTGGGAAAAGCGGAGGGGCTTTGCTCAGAGGCGGGTGGCATAAGGCGAATCGGCCATGAAGGCGTTTTTTGCCTTCTTGGACGAGTTGACTTATGACATGTGCCTCTAAGCCCCGCAGCTAGACACGTCTCACATTAGCTACTCTTCCCGCAGGAGTCTTCGTCTTGCACTCCAATCAACCGCTGGAGTCAATTTATAATGTTGAATTCATTTCTGTTTATTTTCTTCTATCCTTACTTCGCCGCCGTAAACTCATAATTACCATTCTTTCAATTTTACACACAAAAAACCAGGCATATTTCAGCCTGGTTTTATATCAAATATGATTCATTTCAATTGGAGTAAACGAGTCCCAATTGTGCCGTCGCTGCGATTCCTTCGTTTTGAACCCGCTCTCGGCAGGTGGGTGCTTTGCTCTGTTAGTTGTAAGTCCACTGAAAGAGGCATGAACGCGTAACAGAAACGACAAGCTCCCAAAGTTTTAATTGTTCGGTCAAAACTATCAGGGTTAACGTCGTACACATCAGGACTCGTTTGATTGTTTAAATCATATCATAAGAAGTTTGAATTTTCAATGAATGGCCCTTAGGAACTTTTACTCATTCTTCAAATCAAGTGATAATGATAGTTCCTTCAATTGAGCTTCACTGACTCCGCCCGGCGCTTCCGTCAGCATGCAGCTTGCGCTTGCCGTCTTAGGGAAGGCGATGGTATCGCGCAAGTTGGTGCGTCCTGCAAGTAGCATGACCAGACGATCGAGGCCGAGTGCGATCCCGCCGTGAGGAGGCGTCCCGTATTCAAATGCTTCCAACAAGAATCCGAACTGCTCCTGGGCTTCTTCTTTTGAGAATCCAAGTACTTTGAACATCTTCTCCTGGATGTCGCGTTCGTAGATACGCAGGGATCCTCCCCCGAGTTCATATCCATTCAACACAAGGTCATATGCTTCTGCACGGACATCGGCAGGATTTGAATCGAATTTTTCAAGGTCTTCGCGCACAGGCATCGTAAACGGGTGATGCGCTGCATAGTAACGATTTTCTTCCTCATCGAATTCAAGAAGCGGCCAGTCTGTCACCCAAAGGAAATTGAATTTACTCTCATCAATCAATTCAAGTTCTTTTCCTAATTTCAAGCGAAGGGCTCCCAATGCATCTGCTACAACAGATTTTTTATCTGCCACGAATAGAAGCAGGTCACCCGTTTCAGCCTCCGAAGCAGCAGAGATTTGGGATGCATCTTCTTCTGAAACGAATTTTGAAATTGGCCCTTTCAAACCTTCCTCCTCAACTTTCAGCCAGGCAAGTCCCTTCGCTCCATAACGTGCAACGAATTCAGTCAATCCGTCAATATCTTTACGGGAATACTTTGAAGCAGCCCCTTTGACATTAATCAGTTTCACCTGACCGCCTGAACCGACTGCTCCAGAGAAGACTTTGAATCCTGAATCCTTCACGATTTCAGACACGTCGACAAGCTCCATCGCGAAGCGGGTATCAGGTTTATCCGAACCATAACGATTCATGGCATCATCGTATGTCATGCGCGGGAACGGTGTTTCGACCGTCAAGCCCTTAGCATCATTCATGAGCTTTTTCATCATCTCTTCGACAAGCGCCATGATTTCCTCTTTGTCCATGAAGCTCATTTCCATATCGATCTGGGTGAATTCCGGCTGGCGGTCTGCGCGGAGATCCTCATCACGGAAACAGCGTGCAATCTGATAATAACGGTCAAAGCCTGAAACCATCAGCAGCTGCTTGAAAATCTGAGGGGATTGCGGCAGCGCGTAGAATTCACCGGGATGCACGCGGCTCGGCACCAAATAATCACGTGCCCCTTCTGGAGTGCTCTTTGTCAAGATCGGCGTTTCGACATCCAGGAATCCATTGTCGTTCAAGAATGAGCGGAAAGAAGACGTCACATTGTGTCGCATTTTAAATGTATCAGCCATGACAGAACGGCGAAGGTCGATATAACGGTATTTCAGACGGACATCTTCGGACACTTCCATTTGGTCGTCGATCATGAATGGAGGCGTCTTTGCTTCATTGATGATGTCCACTTTATCAACCTGGATTTCTACTTTTCCAGTCTTTAAATTAGGATTGACCGTTCCTTCAGCTCTTTCAACGACCGTACCGGTAATACTCAGTACGTACTCGTTGCGGATTTTTTCAGCAAGGTTGAGAGCTTCTTCCGAATGATCCGGATTGAATACAGCCTGTACGATTCCTTCCCTGTCCCTGAGGTCGATGAAAATCAATCCGCCGAGGTCTCTTCTCTTCTGGACCCATCCCTTTATTGTCACTTTTTCGCCTATGAATTCTTCTGTTATTTCACCGCAGTATGCTGTTCTTTTTGACATTTTGTTCTCCTCCTTGATGAATTCCTTCATATATTTAGGATAATTTTCCTTTAACCGTTTCAACAAATTGTTCAAGGTCGATTTCTTCCTGGTCCCCGGTTGTCATGTCTTTTAAATTGATTTTATTTTCTTTCAGCTCATCGTCGCCGATCACTGCCACATATTTGGCCTGGCTTCTGTCTGCTGCTTTGAACTGAGCTTTCAGCTTTCGGTCAAGATAATCCTTCTCAGAAGAAATACCTTCTTTTCTTACAGTGTGAAGAAGTTTTACAGCATAATCCTTGGCTTCTTCCCCAAGCGCAACGATGAACAAATCGATTCCCTCATTGATCGGCAGGTCGACTCCTTCAGCCTCCAGTGCAGCAAGCAGCCTTTCAATACTGAATGCAAAACCGATTCCAGGCGTTTCAGGGCCGCCGATTTCTTCGACAAGACCGTTATAGCGTCCGCCTCCGCAAAGCGTCGTGATCGCGCCGAAGCCTTCCGCATTGCTCATGATTTCGAATGCTGTGTGATTATAGTAATCGAGTCCCCTTACGAGCGTTGGATCCACTTCGAATTCTACATCCATATCTTTAAGGTAACGCTGGACTTTTTCAAAGTAGGACTTTGATTCATCATTCAAGTAATCAAGGATGGACGGTGCCGTTGCCATCAATTCATGGTCGCGGTCTTTTTTGCAATCCAGAATCCTCAATGGATTTTTCTCCAGACGGTTTTGACAGTCGCCGCAGAATTCATCTATCCTTGGCTTAAAGTGATTGATGAGGGCTTCCCTGTGTGCATTTCTGCTTCCGGAATCCCCAAGACTGTTGATGACCAGCTTCAACTGTTTCAATCCCAATTCCTTATAGATGCTTATTGCCAGCGAAAGCACTTCCGCATCGATTGCCGGATCTTCACTTCCGAGTGCTTCGACACCGAACTGCACGAACTGGCGGTAGCGGCCTGCCTGCGGACGCTCATACCGGAACATCGGGCCTGAATAGTACAGTTTTACAGGCTGACTCGGATTCCCGTACATCTTATTGCCCACAAACGACCTGACGACTGATGCCGTTCCTTCAGGACGGAGTGCCAGGCTTCTTCCTCCCCTGTCTTCAAACATATACATTTCCTTTTGGACGATGTCCGTTGTATCACCGACACCCCTTGTAAATAATTCGCTTGATTCGAAAATAGGTGTGCGAATTTCTTTATATTGATAGGCATGGCATAATTTTTTTGCCGTTTCCTCTACGTACTGCCACTTTTCCACATCTCCGGGCAGTATATCCTGGGTACCTCTTGGTATTTGAATGGACACGTTGAATTCCTCCTTAAATCAAACTAAATTATGTAAATATAAAAAAGCCCTCGTCCCTTGTCATAAATAACAAGGGACGAGAGCTGTTATCCCGTGGTGCCACCCTAATTGAGGCCTGAATAGACCTCCACTTGAGCCAGTTAACGCCTGGTACGTTCATCTCCTACTAGTATTCGTTCAGAGCGAAACCTTCCCGAGTGTTCATTCACCAAGTCACTTTGCAGAATGCTTTCAGCCGCGGCATTTCCTCTCTTATCCAAGTGTTTCTCTCAGTTACTATTCTCGATCATCGGTTTTATAAAATGTTATTTTATTTCTATAATGATACGTATGGCATAAGTTCATGTCAAGGGAATGACCGAAAATATTTATCAGGACCTTTCCATTTTCTTTTTCAATAACTTGACTTCCCTCAGGGAAAGTCCGAATTCAGATGCAAGTTCAACATTTACAGCATCTTTCTCCCGTTCTACAAAGTGATGAAAATCCAAACCGAATAACTGGTTCTCACCTTTTGAACTCATAAAATTTTTATCACTGGACCTCATTCAGACCATCCTTTCACCTGTTCATATCTACTATCATTTCCAAATACCCAATTTTCTTTCGCATGGAAGGATTTTTAATTTTTTTATCGTATTAAACGGTAATGGGAATTTTTATCTTCATTCAATAAAAGTTCCTTTAAAGACTCCGATAAAAAGTGAGTAAGGAAAAATCAACAGAAGGCGGTGAAGGCAATTAAAAGAATCACAGCAATCATCCTTGTATTATTATTGACCATCCCATTTCTGCCGACGGCGGACGTCCAAGCCGATGAAGGCACGGTGTCGATTGGTACTGCAACGCTCAATGTCCGTACCGGTCCCGGCCTCAGTTATCCTGTCTTGACTCAAGTACATAGAAACCAACAGTTCAGCATTGTCGAGACGAAAGGCGGCTGGTACAAGATCACCACCGGAAGCGGGGATGGATGGGTTGCAGATTGGCTTGTCATCCGTGAAACGGGAGAGTCATTGGATGAATCCGGGCAGCAGGGGACCGTAAATACGGATGGTCTTCGGTTACGGAAGGGTCCGAGCACGTCCGACTCTGTCGTCACAGTCCTGAATAAAGGGGACAAAGTAGCAGTATCCCAGGTAAACGGCAGCTGGATTGCCGTTCAGTCCGGCAACGCAGAGGGGTGGGTCCATGAGGATTTCGTCACCCTTTCAGGGGGTGCTGAAGAATCGGGGGAATCCGTGCCCCAGTCTTCTGAACACTCCTTTGCAACAATCAGTGCAAATTCCCTGAATGTAAGAAGTGAACCTTCCTTGAACGGGGATATCGTCGGTAAGGTAAATGAAGGTGAGCAGTATGCCATCCTGAATGAAAAAAATAATTGGTTCGAGATCAGGCTCTCTGATGACAGCTCAGGCTGGATAGCCAGCTGGTTTGCAGAAACCACCGGGAAAAGTGGGAAAAAGGAATCTGCCTCCCCGGAACAAGGAAACGGTGAAGAAGTGACCATCCTCCATGACGGGACAAATATCAGGAGCAGTGCCGATGTTCAATCCCCGGTAGTAGAACGGGCCGACGGCGGAGAAAGCTTTGCAGTAACAGGCAAGTATGGTGACTGGTATGAAATCCGATTAGAAGACGGCAGTGCCGCTTACGTCGCAGGATGGATTGTTTCATTGAGGACAGGCAGCGGCGGAGAGACCTCTCCTTCGAGAAAGCCAAGCGGAGGGATCAGCGGGAAACTTATCGTCATCGATCCGGGTCACGGCGGCCGTGACAGCGGAACGATCGGTACCAGGGGTACACTTGAGAAACTGATTACGATGAAAACCGGCAAGCTTCTTGCGGACAAGCTGGAACAAGCAGGTGCAGAAGTCGTCATCACAAGAAAAGGCGATGAATATGTTTCCCTTCCATCACGTGTGTCATTGTCCCATTATTATGATGCGGATGCTTTCATCTCCATCCATTTTGACAGCATCAATGACGGCAGCATTGCCGGCCATACGACCTATTATAATAAGGGCTTCCAAGAAGAACTTGCCTATGATGTGCATGAAAGCCTGGCCAGCCGGCTGCCCTCCAGGGACCGCGGCGTCCGAATAGGCGATTACCATGTCATACGCGAAAACAAACAGGCCGCTGTTTTATTGGAGTTAGGGTTCCTAAGCAACCCGGCCGAAGAAGCCAATATGACTTCCGGATCTTTTCAGGACCTGGCTGCGACAGCGATCTACCATGGCTTGAATGACTATTTTTCTGATTGATTATACAGCAAAAAAAGCTGCCTCCCCAATAATGGGAAGCAGCTTTTTTTCGTTTATTTACTTTCCAGGATCAGCGTGACGGGACCGTCGT
This sequence comes from Rossellomorea aquimaris, assembly GCF_001877785.1. Classification (GTDB taxonomy): domain Bacteria; phylum Bacillota; class Bacilli; order Bacillales; family Bacillaceae_B; genus Rossellomorea; species Rossellomorea aquimaris_A. The sequence goes on from NZ_MINN01000096.1 coordinate 146,080, forward strand.
TCGTCAGCTTTACATCCATCATTTCACCGAACACACCGGTTTCGACCGTAACACCCTTTTCTTTCAGCACTTTGTTGAAATATTCGTAAAGAGGCCGGGCATGAGCGGGTTTTGCCGCTTCCATGAAGTTCGGTCTTCTGCCTTTACGGCAGTCTCCATATAAAGTGAATTGAGAAATGGAAAGGATCTCACCCTTTACATCGAGCAGGGAGTGATTCATCTTTCCGGCTTCATCTTCAAACACCCTCAGATTGACTACTTTATCTGCTACATAGCGGGCGTCTTCTTCTGTATCCCCGTGGGTGATTCCTACCAGCAGGACAAATCCCTTTTCGATCTGCCCGGCCACTTTTCCCCCGACAGTCACTGAGGCTTCTTTGCTTCTCTGCAGGACGACTTTCATGATCGAAACCTCCTAGTTCATGATTCTGCGTACAGCATAAACATCTGAAATTTGTTTGATCCTCTCCACTACCCTGTGAAGATGGGAAATATTCTGTATTGAAATGGACATATTGATGGTTGCCATCTTATTTCTGTCAGACCTGCCGCTGACGGCAGTGATATTCGTCTTTGTTTCATTGACCACTTGAAGTACTTCATTCAGGAGACCCCTTCTGTCATAACCTGAAATCTCGATATCGACATTGTACTCCTTACGGTCCTGGCCGTCGCCTTCCCATGATACCGGAATGAGGCGCTGTTCTACTTCCTCGGTCTGGACATTTGTACAATCTGCCCTGTGTACCGAAACCCCCCGGCCTTTCGTAATGAAGCCGACAATCTCATCGCCCGGTACCGGGCTGCAGCATCTGGATAATCTGATGAGCAGGTTATCGATTCCTTTGACCTGGACCCCTGCATCCTTTTTCTTTTTAGGAGGCTGGGCGCTCAATTCCTTCATCGTTTCTTCAAGCTTATCTTCCTGTTCCCGTTTCCTCCGGTCCCTCTCTGTCAGGCGATTGGCAATCTGGGCGGCAGTGATGCCGTTGTAGCCTACCGCTGCGTACATATCATCTTCATTTGAGAAATTAAACTTCTCGAAAACACGCTTGATATTTTCAGAAGTCAATATTTCTTTTACATCAAAATCCTGATTCTTGATTTCTTTTTCTACAAGGTCCCGGCCTTTTTCAATATTTTCTTCTCTACGCTGCTTCTTGAAGAATTGTTTGATCTTATTCTTGGCCTGGGATGTCTGTGCCAGCTTCAGCCAGTCCTGACTCGGGCCATAGGAATGTTTGGAAGTAAGTATTTCAACGATGTCACCCGTCTTCAGCTTATAGTCGAGTGTCACCATCTTCCCGTTCACCTTGGCACCGATCGTTTTGTTGCCGATTTCCGAATGGATCCGGTAAGAAAAATCGATCGGAACCGATCCAGATGGTAATTCAAGTACGTCTCCTTTTGGGGTGAACACAAATACCATATCAGAAAAAAGGTCGATTTTAAGAGACTCCATGAATTCCTCGGCATTGGCTGATTCATTCTGGAATTCAAGGATTTCCCTGAACCATGAAAGTTTCTTTTCGAAGGAAACTTTATCATCCACATTTTTACCTTCTTTATATGCCCAGTGGGCAGCTACCCCATATTCTGCGATCTGATGCATTTCAAGCGTCCTGATCTGCACTTCAAGCGGGTCGCCCTTTGGACCGATGACCGTCGTATGAAGGGATTGATACATATTCGGCTTCGGCATGGCGATATAATCCTTGAACCTGCCCGGCATCGGTTTCCAGCATGTGTGGATGATCCCGAGGACCGCGTAACAATCCTTGATGCTGTCGACTACGATCCTGACGGCAAGCAGATCATAGATTTCATTGAACTGCTTATTCTGAAGGGCCATCTTCCGGTAAATGCTGTATATATGCTTGGGACGTCCGGAAATTTCCGCTTCGATCTGCACATCCCCCATGCGGTCCTTGACTTCATTAACCACATCATCCAAGTATTCTTCGCGCTCGGCACGCTTTTTCTTCATCAGATTGACGATCCTGTAGTATTGCTGCGGGTTAAGATACCGGAGCGACGTATCCTCGAGCTCCCATTTGATTTTCGAGATCCCAAGCCGGTGGGCAAGGGGTGCGAAAATTTCCAGGGTCTCATTTGCGATCCTTCTCTGCTTTTCCTGAGGCAGATGCTTCAGTGTCCTCATATTATGCAGGCGGTCTGCAAGCTTGATCAGGATGACCCGGATATCCTGGGCCATCGCCACAAACATTTTTCGGTGATTTTCAGCCTGCTGTTCTTCTTTTGACTTGTATTTGATCTTACCCAGCTTGGTAACCCCGTCCACGAGCATGGCGACTTCTCCATTGAATGCTTCTTCGATTTCTTCCAGGGAGATGTCGGTATCTTCCACCACATCATGAAGAAACCCGGCTGCGACAGTCGATGGATCCATCTCAAGGTCTGCAAGGATGCCTGCGACTTGAATGGGATGGATGATATAGGGTTCGCCGGATTTGCGGTATTGTTCCTTATGAGCTTCTTTGGCAAATTCGTATGCTTTCTTTACCATTCGCACGTGCTCATCATTCAGATATTCTTTTGTTCTATCGATAACCTGTTCAGGGGTTAGTACTTGATCTTTGGACATGATCAAAATCACCTTTGTATTTAAAGATTTTCAGTGCTGTTTCAATTTTAATGATTGTTACTATTATCAAAAAAAAACATGGTTCTGTAAAGGGTTTAGGGTTAAATTCTCAGAATTCCTCTAAGTTTGTCGGATTATGTCGAATATTAATTAACAATATATTTGTATAAAGGTCTTCTAATGCCGCTTTTGATTTCCGTGGAAGACTACGCTTTCCGCGGGTGACCCGTGAGCCTCCTCGGCTGCGCCTGCGGGGTCTCACCAGTCTAGCTTCAGGGCTTAGAGGCACATGTCATAAGCCAAACCGACCAAGAAGGCAAAGACCGCCTTCGTGGCCGATTCGTCTTATGCCACAGCCTCTAAACAAAGCCCTTCCGCTTTTCTTATTGGACACTTCTCCCGCAGGAGTCTGCGTCTTCCACTCCAATCAACAGCTGGAATGAATTTATACACAATTTGTTTATTTCAAAGATCCCGCCATAATGGTTGAATCAAGAACTTTGATTTATTTTGAAGTGGAAATAGTACTAACTATCAATTATATTTTCAAACTGACTTTTTTATATAAAAAAGAACTGACATTGTGATGCCAGTTCTTTTCGTTTATGTGTATAGTATTGACGGTGACGGTAGTTTTTAGATGATTAGTATTGCATTAATGTAAGGACTTCGTATCCTTCGAGTTTATCACGGCCGTCCAGGTATGTGAGTTCGATGAGGAATGCACAGCCTGCCACGATGCCGCCCAGTTCTTCCACAAGCTTGATGGTGGCTTCGATTGTGCCGCCCGTTGCAAGCAGGTCATCGGTGATGAGAACGCGCTGACCTGGTTTGATCGCATCTTTATGGATTGTGAGTGCATCTTTTCCGTATTCCAACCCGTACTCTTTTTTAATCGTTTCACGAGGCAGTTTCCCTGGTTTACGCACAGGCGCAAAACCTACGCCGAGTGCGTAAGCTACCGGACAGCCAATGATGAAGCCCCTTGCTTCCGGTCCGACGATCAGGTCGATTTCTTTTTCTTTTGCATATTCTACAATTTGATCTGTAGCATATCTATAAGCATCACCATTGTCCATCAGGGTGGTGATGTCTTTGAATTTGATGCCTTCTTTCGGCCAGTTTTCAACAATCGTAACATATTGTTTTAAGTCCATGCTTCAACTTCCTCCTCAATTGTAACGGACTCTTTCATCCTTTCATTAAACCAAGTCTTCAGCTCACTGTAAGAAGAATATAACAGCTCATTTTCCAGCTCATACTGCTGCTGTTTTTTCTGATAAGCCGGGGACTCTGATAAGTCTTTCTTGGTTTTTACAGGATTAAGAGAAATAAATCCATTGTCTATTGTAACAAACTTCAATTCAAAAAACACCTGCGACATGAAATCTATTGTTTCTTTTGACCATCCTTTGTGTTTCGCAAGATCATCTCCATGTTTTTTCAGATCGAAAGAGCCGCGCTTGGATAGAAATGCATAAAACCATTTGAAGTGATCGCGTGTCGGCATCGTACTGAAGAAATGGTCTTCATCCTGAAAGAAATGGGCATAAATTCGATGAGGCCGGCCTTTACCGACGATTCTCTTCACGAATTCCTGAGATGAAGGCATATCGAGAAACACGATGCTAGCCCCGCTTGTGGAGACATCCTTGAGTGCCTGCTCATCTTCTATCAGAAGGACATCCTCCCGATCTTTCATATTGAGCTTTTCAAGAGTGGAAGAATGGAAACAGAATATTTTTTTATTTTCTTCCGGAACCTGTTTTTCCCATTTCTCAACCTGTCTGATCCCCCGAACATCAAAAAGCTGCCACTCTTCGATTTTTATGTCATGCAGGAAGATTTGCGGTTTTTTCCGGTTATTCCACTCGTTGATGGACAGTTCGCCGACGATGGAGGCTTCAGAAAACGGGGTGATATGATCCGCCAGTTCTCCCAGCCCGAAGCCGACACCATCCAATTTAGCAGAATCATTTCCGAGCAATACTTTTAGATGATTTTGATTTGAGCCGATTTTCTTATAATGTTCAATTGAAACTTTTTCGATGATCCATTTAGGTTTTGGATTCTGCATCCCAAAAGGAGCCAAAAGACCGAGCTTCTCGATCGATTCAATCGAAATTTCATCCATTTTCACAGCAGCATCCATGACAGTGACAGGAATGAAGTCTTCTTCAGTCAGTTCATTTCGGGCAATTTCATTCAGTCTGCTGCGAAGCTCCTTTACATCGACAAGTTTAAGCGTCATACCTGCAGCCATCGGATGTCCGCCGAAATGAGGAAGGATGTCACGGCACTTCGATAAACTGTTAAATAAATCAAATCCGACAATGCTCCGGGCTGATCCCTTTGCCTGTCCTTTCTCTGAATCATAGCTCAATACGATGACAGGGCGATAGAATTTATCCACCAATCTTGACGCCACGATCCCCACTACTCCGGAATTCCATCCTTCCTTACCGATCACAAGTACAGAATTGTCATCGAGAGGAAAATCGTTTTCAACCATTTCGATTGCTTCCTGAGTCATTGTATTGACAATGGATTGTCTTTCCTTGTTCAACGCATCGATCTCTTCCGCCAGTGCTTTCGCTTCTTCCCCATCTTCCGTCAGCATAAGATCCACTGCCGGGTCAGCATCGCCCAGACGGCCGACCGCATTGATCCGGGGAGCGATCGTGAAACCGATCGATTCTTCCGTCATTTCATGCTGATGCACATTCGCGACCTTGCACAAGGCTTTGATCCCTTTACGTTCCGTTATGCGAAGTTTTGAGATCCCCCGCTTTGCAAGGATCCTGTTTTCTCCCCGCAGCGGTACTAAATCAGCGATTGTACCGATCGCTGCAAGGTCCAGCAGATGGTGGGGCAGTTCCCCATAGAGTGCATGAGCCAGTTTAAAGGCAACCCCCACTCCTGCGAGTTCATGAAAAGGATATTCTGTACCTTCAATCTTGGGATGGATGATGGCATATGCATCCGGAAGGACAGGACCTGGTTCATGATGATCGGTGATGATCAGATCAATGCCGATTTCTTTTGCTATTTGCGCTTCGTGGACCGCTGAAATCCCTGTATCGACCGTGATGATCAAAGTAAATCCTTCATCGCCGGCCCAGCGGAAAGCAGCTTCGTTCGGTCCGTATCCTTCGGTGAAGCGGTTCGGGATATAGAATTCCACCTCAGCCCCGATGTCACGAAGGACCGTCATCATGACAGAGGTGCTGCTTACACCATCGGCATCATAATCACCGTATACAAGGATCCTTTCCCCATCTCTTACTGCCTGATGGATCCGGTCGACCGTTTTGTTCATGTCATTAAATAAAAACGGGTCATAGAATGCATCCCCTGATTCAAATAAAAAATCCCGAGCTTCTTCTACTGTCGACAAGTCCCGGTTCAATAATAATTTCGCTACAAGCGATGGTATTTTCAGTTCTCTTTGAAATTCTTCTATTTTCTCCTGGTCCGATTCTGCAATCATCCAGCGTGTTTTAGAATTTAACATACGTTCACTCCTCAGCCTTACTAATTATACAAAAACGAAGGAGTTTGTTCAATCAATCATCCTTTGGAACAGCAAACAAAAGCCAGCGGCGTCAGCCGCTGGCTTTTGTCATTCCCCTGTTTCCCCGATTGAATCGGGAGCCTGCTTCTTCAAAGAAGTTTCTTTCTTCTTTTCCAGATATACATTTTCTTCCTGTTCCTTCAAGAGAAGATTTTCTTTTTCCAGTACTTTGAGCTTGCGCTGAACGACATATAAGCGGAAAAGCCCCACTGAGCCGATGATGATTCCTCCCATCAGCACAGAGCCCAGTATGACCAGAATAAGTGGCCATTCAGCCTGGCCGAATAAATAATTGACCGTCACCGGATCGACATTGATGACTGCAAATACTGCGACGATCAGGGCAAAAATGATTCCCAAAAGCAATGTCCATTGAAACTTCATCCTGATTCCTCCCCTACATTAGATCTACCGAATCCCCAGAGTCCCCTTCTGTAGGATTATATGGATTGATGTGGACAAAAACGTCATTTACATTCGACTCTTCCATCAATTTTTTCTTCACTGCTTTTCCTACACGGTGTCCTTCTTCCACTGTCATAGAAGGTTCCACGCTGATCTTCAGATCGATGATCACATAGTGGCCGTGCTCCCTTGCATGCAGTTCGTTTATTTCCTTCACTTCGGGCACGGTCTCAACAATCTTTCTAAAGGGTACAATATCTTCTTCATGAAGGACATGATCCAGTGTGTTATGTATGGACTCCTTTCCAAGATGCCACGCCATTTTAAGCACAAGGAGTGCGACAAACAGCCCTGCAACCGGATCTGCGTAGACAAGCCATGGAATATCGAATTTACCTCCTAGAATGGAAGCCGCGATCCCTATAAGTGCAGCAATGGATGAGAAAACATCTGAACGGTGTTCATGTGCATTCACGATTAAAGCATCACTCTTTAACCTTTTACCCAATCGATATTTATATTGAAACATTGCTTCTTTCACAATGATGGAAAAGATGACGGCATAAATCGCGATCATTCCTGGAGGTGATAATGGGTGGAAAAAAGATTCAATAGACGACTTTCCGATTTCGATGCCTACCAGAAATAATAAAACCGCGACGATGATGGCTGCGACCGATTCAGCTTTCCCGTGACCATAAGGGTGATCCCGGTCCGGCGGCTGCTTGGCTGCACGCAGACCGATGTAAACAGCCAGCGATCCCGCTACATCAGAGGCAGAATGAACGGCATCCGCAATCAGGGCCCGGCTGTTGCCTGCCACTCCCGCCCACCATTTGATGATAGCAAGAAGTATATTACCCACAATACCGATCATGGCTGCGAATTCGGCCTTTTTAAAACGATCTTCAGGATTCATGAAGTTCCCTCCTCCTTCCTCTTTCGTTTCTATTGTAACCCAACACCAAAGAAAAAACGCGGCAGTTAACCGGAGCCCCCAAAAGAAAAAGATCCGGGGAAACTCCCTGGATCTTTTTCGTCAATATTATACTTGCGGTTCATCCGACCACTTTTTCTTTTCTTTCACCGTTTTGATCGTGCCTTTTTTCTTCAGTTCCTTTTTCTTCAAGACCAGCCACAGCTGAGCGGCGATGAATACAGAAGAATAGGTACCTGCAATTAACCCGACGAGCAGGGCGATCGAGAAGTTCAGAATCGATTCGCTTCCGAAGATCAGCAGGGCGATGACAGCGATGACCACTGTCAGGACGGTGTTCACAGAACGTCCCATCGTTTGGCGGAGACTCTGATTCACAACATCTTCAATGTCCTCGACTGTCTTAAGGCGGCGCTTTTTATGAAGATTTTCCCTTATTCGGTCAAAGGTAACGATTGTATCATTGATGGAATACCCGACAATCGTCAGTACTGCCGCGATGAAGGTGATATCCACTTCAAGCCTTGTCAGACTGAAGAAAGCGATAATAAAGAATGCATCGTGTACCAATGCGAGTACTGATGTCAGCCCCATCCTCCATTCAAAGCGGAATGTGACATAGATGATGATTCCGATTGCCGCTATCGCAACAGCCTTCATTGCATTCTTTGCGAGCTCTTTTCCTACAACCGGTGATACGGTGCTGATACTTGGCTCGGCTCCGTACAGTTTATTGAAATGATCTTTCAACTTGGCAATCTGCTCTTTTTTCAAGTCGTCTGTATACCGGACGACTGCTACATTTTGTTTGTCCCCGGAAATGACGATATTATCTGAAGCGAGATCCACTGCTTCCAGCTCTTTTTTCACTTCTTCTGTTTTCAGGCTTTTATCGGCAAGGATCTGCATCCTCGATCCACTTTCAAAATCGATTCCCAGATTTAAGCGGAAGATAGCCAGGACGATGATGCCGGCTGTTAGTAAAATACCTGATAGAGCAAAGAATTTCTTCCGGTTCTTCGCGAAATCAAACTTATCGAATCTCGTCGGCAGATCAAGCGTATCATAATTTTCGGCAAGATCCTTGATTTCACTTTGCTTGACCCCGAACCAGCCCGGCTTTTTATTGAAAATCCTGCTGTTGACCCAAAGGCTGAGCAGCAGGCGGGAGCCCCATACCGCTGTGATGAAGCTTGTCAGGATACTGACGATCAGCATCGTGGCGAACCCTTTAACGGAGCTTGTACCGTACATGAAGAGGACAGCTGCCGCGAGAATGGTCGTCACATTCGCATCCAGGATCGTCAGGAATGACGATTTGTTACCTGCCTGGAAGGCAGATCGGATCGGTTTCCCGACTCTCATTTCTTCCTTGATCCGTTCGTAGGTGATGATGTTGGCGTCAACCGCCATACCGACCCCCAGGATGATCGCTGCGATTCCCGGAAGCGTCAATACCCCGTTCATTAGATCAAAGATCAACAATACAAGATACAGATAAACGGACAGTGTGATTGTTGCGATCAATCCAGGGAAGCGGTAGTACGCAATCATGAATAAGAAAATGATCGCGATGCCTACGATCCCGGCAAGGACCGTCTTATCAAGGGCCTGCTGTCCGAATTGCGCACCGACGGAAGTTGAATACACTTCATCTAGTTTCACCGGAAGAGCACCTGCGTTTAATAATGATGCCAGGTTCTGGGCTTCTTCCACCGTGAAGCTTCCCTCGATGATGACTTCATCAGAATTGATCGGTTTGCTTACTGCAGGGGCGGAAAGGAATTTGGGATCCTGTTTCCCCGCCTCTTCTTTATATGAATCTTTTCCCTCTTCATAATCCAGCCAGATGACCAGCTGATTTTGAGGGGCCATTGCCAAAATGTCCTTCGTCAATTGATAGAATTTTTCGCGATCTTTCAATTTCAATGAAACGATCGGGTTATTCTGCTCATCGAATGTTTGTTTAGCCGCACCGGATACCAGGTCCGATCCATCCAGACGAAGCTTGTCATTCACGTCCCGGAAAGAAAGGTTAGCCTCAGTCGAAAGGATTTCCCTCGCCTGATTCTGATCCTCAACACCGGCTAATTGAACACGGATCCGGTTTCCGTCCTCAATCTGGATATTCGGTTCACTGACACCAAGGACATTGATACGCTTGTCCAAGGCATCCGCGGTATTGGATACTGTCTCTTTCGTGATTTCCTGTCCATCTTTCAGGGGTTTGACTTCATAAAGTACTTCAAAACCGCCTTGAAGGTCCAACCCTAATTTAATATTGTCCAGGATGTTCTTTGCTGTTCCCCCCATTGTACCTGCAAGTAAAAATACAAGTAAAAAGAAGGCGATTATTCGGCCGCGCTTTACCATTATGTATGAATCCTCCTTGCCGTTTTTCACCCAAAATAATTTCTGCTTAAATACTGAATAAATCCAACCTTATTATCTATTACAATGATTAGAGTGTCAATTAAATTTCAGACAATTTACCTTTTCCTTCCTGGACGGAGCAGTTCATTTAATTCTTCCTCGTTGACCTCCTCGAACCAGTTCGGGGAACGGTATGCCTCCACCGTTTCAAAGCTCATATATTCACCCGGCTTGACGGTCAGGACATCGCTGACCAGTTGGTACGTTTTCACGTTCACTTCAGGTTTCTTCCACTTCTTTTTAGTCAAATAAGCCCAAAGCCTTTCAACATCGGCCCTTCCATATCCCAAAAGTTCAAATTCTTCCACTTTACTTGAAAGTGCTGGTACCAATGAATCATAAAAACGATCGTAAGGATGCTGATTCGCCTTCATTCTTCGTCACCGCCTAGGGCTGAATGTTCACAATCAGCCAGAATTATGTACAACTTGTCATGCTTTGTCCACATGTCTGCATATACATTATTGTATACGATTATACCATTTTTGAGAAGGCAGGGAATATTATGTCAAAGTTTCTTAAAGGCACAATCATCTTGATGGCTGCCGCCTTTATTACAAGGATATTGGGGTTTGTCAATCGGATCGTCGTCGCCAGATTCATTGGCGAAGAAGGCGTGGGGCTGTTCATGATGGCATTTCCTACACTGATCCTTGTCATCACCATGACCCAGATCGGGCTTCCCGTAGCCATTTCGAAAAACGTGGCAGAGGCAGAAGCTAAAGGGGATATCCGTAAGGTCAAAAGAATATTGGTCGTTTCCCTCACCACTACTTTACTCCTATCCGTCATCTTCACCCCTGCCCTTATTTTGCTTGCACCTTATTTAACCGAAACGCTGTTTACGGATGACCGGATTTATTATCCGCTTGTCGCGATTGCGCCAATCATTCCGATCGTTGCCATTTCCTCGGTGATCAGGGGTTATTTCCAGGGAAGGCAGAATATGAAGCCTTCCGCTATTTCACAAGTCATCGAGCAAGTCGTAAGAATCACATTGATTGCCGTATTGACGAAGACATTTCTGCCGTACGGGATAGAATATGCAGCTGCCGCAGCCATGGCAGCCTCGGTACTTGGAGAACTGGCATCGCTTCTTTATTTGTTTGCAAGTTTTAAGATAAGGAAAAAATTTAAAATAAGAAAGAATTTCTTCAAATCCATCAAGGACGGGCGTCAAACTTTCAGCGAATTGATGAGTGTCGCACTGCCTGCTACGGGAAGCCGGATGATCGGATCGATCGCCTGGTTTTTCGAACCGATCGTGGTCGCCCACAGCCTTGCAATAGCAGGGGTTGCCGCATCTGTTGCCACTAAACAGTACGGTTCGCTTACCGGTTACGCCCTGCCGCTCTTGTTTCTTCCGTCGTTCGTTACTTTGTCACTGTCTCAATCACTGGTCCCTGCAATCAGCGAAGCAAATTCAAATAAGAACTTTTCGCTGATCGAACACCGCCTTCAGCAGGCCTTGCGATTTTGTCTCATTACAGGAGGCATCTCAGTCGTCATCCTGTATATTTACGCGAAACCACTTATGCAGATCATGTATGGCAGTGAAAGCGGCGCAGCATTCCTTATGATTATGGCCCCTTTCTTCCTGTTTTATTATTATCAAGGTCCGCTGCAGGCTGTACTGCAGGCTTTGAATCTCGCCCGCGCTGCCATGATCAACAGCCTCGTAGGTGCAGTGGTGAAAACAGCGGTCATTTTCATTCTTGCATCACAGCCGGCCTTCGGCATCCACGGTGCAGCCCTTGGGATCGTGACAGGTTTCATGTTAGTCACCCTGCTTCATTTCATGACGATCCTTAAATATATCCCGATGACGATCTATCTCAGGGACTATGCAAAGATCATCCTGGTGCTGGCAGCTTCAGGACTTTGGGGGCATTATTCATTCATGGCTCTCTTTACGGACGAAGGTCTCATTTGGAGGCTCTTATTCGGGGTCATTTCCACAACGGTCATTTACACCGGATTGTCCATCGCCTTGAAGCTTATAGTGAAGGAAGATTTGGCACGGGTCCCTTTTATCCGCAAATTTATTGTATAACAAACAAATCCCCATTCTGACTCTGATGTTCAGAAAGGGGATTTGTCAGTTATCGATCAAATCGATGTAAAACTGCCCGTTATGGAAGCTGCAGAAGGATATTTTTGTGAGGTCCCTGTATCCTCTTTCGCGGAGCTCCTTCCGCAGCCAGAATGATGTTTTGCCCATCATGTCCAGGTGGCTCGTCTGTACCTGCCCATCGAGGATAAGAGGGAGTGTCAATGATCCTGAGGACTTTTTTTCTTTTTTTAATACAGACAGGCTGCCGGACGGTTCAAGAACCGCAAACTCCACGTCTGCCAGGTTGAATACATCCTTCTCCCGCAATTGGAGCAATAAGTCGTCAAAATTATACCTCTGTTTTTTCATGGCTTTTTCATCTATCTTCCCATTATGGATCAGTACGGTCGGCTTTCCATCGACCATTTCCCTGAATGATTTGGAGCGCAGGGAAAACCATGCAGATATAAATTGGACCAGTACCATCACGCCCATGGGAAGGATGGTATGGATGATTGGATCCGCGGGTTCTTCAATGGCGAGGACAGCCATCTCAGCAATCATGATAAAGACAACGAGGTCAAGGATGCTCAATTCCCCGATTTCCCGTTTCCCCATCATCCGGAAGATGAATGTAATCAATAAATAAAGAAAAAGCGTGCGTATGATGATGACTCCATATTCCTCCACAACTTTTCCCCCTCAAAAAACATTTCACTTACTAGTATGGGCTTATGGGAAAAAATAATAGGAGGAATTTTTATCCTCCCATGAATGGCCGCAAATATTTGAAATAAACGTAAACGGAAGAAACAGCGAGTGATATCAACGTGATGGGCACCCCGATCAAAAGATATTGATAAAATTTGATATGTACACTTTCTTTTGCAGCAAGTCCCGCGATGACCAGGTTTGAAGAAGAGCCAAGCAGCGTTCCGTTCCCGCCCAGACACGCTCCTAACGCAAGTGACCACCAGACCGGATCCATATTCACCATCCCGAATTCACCGAATTCCTGTATGACCGGGATCATGGCTGCGACAAAGGGAATATTATCGACCACTGCAGAAAGGATACCGGTCCCCCACAGGATGGCAAATGAAGTTTTTTGCATGTCCCCGTCAGTCACCCTGATGATCTCCCGTGCAGCCTCATCGATGAAACCGGCTTCTTCGATCCCTCCTACGAGTAAAAATAAGCCAATAAAAAAGAATAACGTCCCCCACTCTACTTCTTTCAGGATACTTTCAGGAGGATAAATCTTTTCAAGCAGCAGCATCAAAAGCACTGCACCTGCAATCGCCACCGTCGTCACATCGAGATGGAACATGGGGTACAGTGAAAAACCGGCAAGGACCATCAGAAGAACGGAAATCGATTGAAACAATCCATGATTCTTCCTTAAGAAATCTTTTGCATGGACCCCTTTCAGGAGAAGCTTTCGATCCTCCTTGACGTGGATGACATCTCGGTAAACCGTACCCATGATCAATAACGTGACGACATAAACAATCGACACCACCGGCAGAAGGTTTTCCAAAAAGGCATTAAACGTAAAATGCTTCACTGCTTGGCCGATCATCATATTCGGAGGATCTCCGATAAGAGTTGCCGTCCCTCCTATGTTGCAGGCGAGGATGGTCATGATCAAGTAGGGGATCGGGGGCAGATCCAGTAATTTGGTCAGTTTGAATAAAATCGGGACAAGCAGCATCGCAATCGTCACGTTTGCCAGAAAGGCAGAACCTGCTGCAGCAAGAAGTGAGAAGAGAACGAGCAGAGCCAGTCCGTTGCCGTTCACAAGCTGTGCCATCCGAATCGCAAGATACTCAAAAAAGCCTGTTTTACTTGTCATCGTAACAATGATCATCATGGCAAACAACAGGGCGATCGTTTTCCAGTCTATATATGTGAAGAGTGCTTTTTCGATAGGGAAAGCACCGATTAAGAGCATCACGGCACCGCCGGACATCGCAGCGAGAACCCGGTTCCATTTTTCGGTTATCAATAAAAAATAGACAAGTATGAAGACGATAAGAACGAGAGTTGGTGACATAATCAAGCTCCTTCTGCCGAAGTGGAAGTTATTCATAAGTCTATGAGGCTTGACCTCAAAAAATTTCTAGTCTTTTTTCATTTTCCTGCGAATATGCTTGTACTAGTAGAAAAATTAAATAAGTGAGGAGAAAGGGGAGGAAAGATCATCGAAGCGAAAAAAATCGGAGGTGCCGTACTTTACGGGACTTTAACCATTTTTCTAATAGCAGTTGTGGCAAGTGTAGTATTTTCGTTGATGCTTCGATTTACCGAGCTTACCGAAGGTTCGATATCGTTATTTGTCACGATCATGTCGTTTTTGGCATTATTCATCGGAGGATTCATGTCCGGGGGCAAAGGAAAGATAAAAGGGTGGATGCTCGGCGGCTCCACCGGGCTGATTTACACGATCATCGTCTTCTTGTTTCAATACCTTGGATACGACAGCCTTTTTTCAATGGAACAGATGGTCTATCATGGCTGCTATATCCTGACAGCGATGATGGGCGGCATCCTCGGGGTCAATCTGAGCGGTGGGCCTTCAAGTAAAACTTAAAATATGGAGAAAAAAAGGCAGGTCCGATGCACACACATTCGGACCTGCCTTTTCATATACCATTATACATTGACCACTTCTCTGATCGCATTGCGATCATATGTAAGTCTGCTGCCGTCGCCGCATAGGATGACAACCTTGCCTTCTTCGATCGCATCGATTGTTCCATGCAAACCTCCGATCGTGACGATTCTGTCACCTTTGGCTAGTTCACTCTGCATTTTCGTCACTGCTTTTTGACGCTTTTGCTGCGGACGAATAAGCAAGAAGTAGAAAAGCACGAACATCAGGATCAACGGTAAAATCGTACCTAAACCTTCCATTCCATTCCCCTCCTTTCAAATATGAGATTGAGAATGCTATATAGCTTAGAAGTTTTTCGCATCCTGGCGGTTAAAGCCATACTGCTCGAAAAACTCTTCTCTGAAGTCCCCCAGTCGATCTTCACGAATCGCTTGTCTGACCTGCTCCATTAAGTTTAACAGAAAATGAAGATTATGATAAGTCGTAAGGCGTATCCCAAAGGTTTCATCGCATTTGATGAGGTGGCGGATATAAGCCCTGCTGTAATTTTTGCATGTATAGCAATCACAGTTTTCATCAATCGGCCTGAAATCCCTTGCGTATTTGGCATTCTTGACGACCAGGCGTCCTTCACTTGTCATTAGTGTTCCGTTGCGGGCGATCCGGGTAGGCAGCACGCAGTCAAACATATCGATCCCCCTGATCGCACCGTCGATCAGCGAATCAGGCGAGCCTACGCCCATTAAGTAACGCGGTTTATCATCCGGCAGGTGAGGAGTCGTGAACTCGAGCACGCGGTTCATGACATCTTTCGGCTCACCGACTGAAAGACCGCCTACAGCGTATCCCGGGAAGTCAAGAGAAACAAGGTCACGGGCACTCTGCTTGCGGAGCTCTTCATACTCCCCGCCCTGAACGATTCCGAACAGTCCCTGGTCCTGAGGTCTTTGATGAGCCTGCAGGCAGCGCTCTGCCCATCTTGAAGTCCTTTCAACCGAACTCTTCATATACTCATATTCTGCCGGATAAGGAGGACATTCATCGAACGCCATCATGATATCGGAACCAAGTGCGTTTTGGATTTCCATCGCTTTTTCTGGACTGAGGAATAGCTTGTCCCCGTTCAAATGATGACGGAAATGGACCCCTTCTTCCTCGATCTTACGGAGCTTGCTCAAACTGAATACCTGGAAGCCCCCTGAGTCGGTAAGGATCGCCCTGTCCCAATTCATGAATTTATGAAGGCCGCCAGCCTCCCTGATAATTTCATGTCCGGGGCGCAGCCATAAATGATACGTGTTGCTGAGTATGATTCCTGCATCCATTGACTTAAGATCTTCCGGAGACATTGTTTTTACTGTGGCAAGCGTTCCGACCGGCATGAAGACTGGTGTTTCAAATGATCCATGCGGGGTATGAACGCGGCCGAGCCTCGCGCCGGTTTGTTTACAGGTTTTGATATGTTCATATTTTATTGCAGTCAAAGTGGTGATTCTCCTTCCAAATTGGGTAAAGCTTGCGATTATTTAATAAACATGGCATCGCCGAAACTAAAGAACCTGTACTTCTCTTTCACCGCTGTTTCATAAGCGTTGAGGACATTTTCCCTGCCGGCTAACGCACTTACAAGCATGATCAGTGTCGATTTAGGAAGATGGAAATTCGTAATAAGTCCGTCAATCCCCTTGAATTCGTAGCCGGGGTAGATGAAGATGTTTGTCCATCCGTTTTCCTCCACGAATCTGCCATGCTTTGAAGCAATGGTTTCAAGCGTCCTTGTCGACGTCGTTCCGACGGTGACGATCCTTCCGCCCCGCTCTTTCACCTCATTCAATAAGCGCGCAGTGCCTTCAGAAACCTGATAAAACTCGGCATGCATGTCATGCTCTTCAATATTCTCGACTGAAACGGGCCTGAATGTCCCAAGTCCGACATGAAGGGTGATGAAGGCAATATGTATCCCTTTTGCTTTCAGTTCCTCCAGGAGTTCTTCTGTAAAATGGAGACCCGCAGTCGGTGCGGCTGCAGATCCCCGTTCCCTGGCAAACACGGTCTGATACCGGTCCTGTTCATCCAGGCGTTCACGGATATAAGGCGGCAGCGGCATTTCCCCGAGCTCATCGAGGACTTCATAGAAAATCCCTTCATAATGGAACTCCAGTATCCTTCCCCCATGGTCCTTCAAACCGACACAAACCGCTTTCAGCTTTCCATCGCCGAACACGATTTCAGTGCCCACCCTTACCCGCTTTGCAGGCTTAACGAGAGTTTCCCATTGATCGCCGTCTTCCTGTTTCAACAGAAGAACTTCGATATTTGCGCCGGTGTCTCCCTTTTGCCCGAAAAGCCGTGCCGGAAGCACTTTTGTATCATTCAGGACCAGGCAGTCCCCTTCTTCAAGGAAATCGACGATATTTTTAAAACGATAATGGTCTATCGATCCATTTTCTTTATCCAAAACCATCAACCTGCTTTCTGAACGATGCTCGAGCGGTGTCTGAGCAATCAATTCCTCAGGCAGATGAAAATCAAAATCTTCTACATTCACTTTATGTCACCCAGCTTTTTAATCTCACATATGAGGTCTATTTGAATCGTCCTATGATATAAAAGACAAGAGAAAGTATAACACTTAACAAAATAGATGTCATAAGTGGAAAATAAAATGTTGTATTTTCTTTTTTGATCACAATGTCACCAGGGAGTTTCCCTATTTTGATAAACTGCATCAGGAAGCCGATGATCAGGATGATCCCGCCTATGATCATCAAAAGCTTCGGAAGACCTGTCACTTGGCCGGCACCTCCAGTTGAAAATGTTCATACACAAGATGTGTTACGATCCTTCCCCTCGGCGTTCTCTGCAGGAAACCGATCTGCAAAAGATAAGGTTCATATACATCCTCGATTGTATGGGATTCTTCCCCTATGCTTGCAGCGATGGTATCAAGTCCGACCGGGCCTCCCCTGAAGCGTTCGATGATGCCGCGGAGAAGCTTATGATCGATATGATCAAGACCCAGTCTGTCGACTTGGAGCAGCTCAAGTGCTTCCCTCGAAAGCTCCGTGGTTATGTCACCGTTTCCTTTGACCTGGGCAAAGTCCCTTACCCGCCGAAGCAGCCTGTTCGCAATCCGCGGGGTCCCCCTTGAGCGTCTTGCCAGTTCTTCAGAGGCTGGCGCTTCGATCTTCGTATTCAGGATCGCCGCCGTTCTCTGGACAATTTCATTTAACTGCTCTTCATTATAGTATTCCAAACGGCATAGAACTCCAAACCTGTCCCTGAGCGGTGCTGAAAGAGCCCCCGCCCTCGTCGTGGCTCCGACAAGCGTGAAAGGCGGAAGATCCAAGCGGACGGACCGGGCACTCGGGCCGCTTCCGATGACGATATCCAGGCAGAAATCTTCCATGGCGGGATATAATACCTCTTCGATTGCCCGGGGAAGCCGGTGGATCTCATCGATGAACAATACATCACCAGGCTCAAGTGCCGTCAGTACTGCAGCCAGGTCACCGGGCCTTTCGATGGCCGGACCCGAAGTAGTACGGAGATTCACGCCCATCTCGTTGGCTATGACGGCAGCGAGGGTCGTTTTCCCGAGTCCGGGCGGCCCATAGAGAAGAACATGATCCAATGTTTCCTGACGCATTTTTGCCGCTTCAATGAACACTTCCAGATTATGTTTCACTTTGTCCTGGCCGATGTATTGTTTAATCGTCTGCGGCCGAAGTGAATATTCATATGAGTCCTCATTCAATTCAGATTCACCTGATACAATTCTCTCTTCCATTGAGTCTTCCTCCTTTCGCGTTTAAAAATTACTTCAGCAGTAACTGCAAGGCTTTCCGGATGATTTCATCGGCTGACAGCCCCTGATCCTTCAACTTAGGCGTCACTTTCTTTATCTCCCTGTCAGAGTAGCCGAGGGCTTTGAGGGCAAGAAGCCCCTCTTCGAAGGCTTCATCTTTCTCTGCTGACGTAGATGCTGCCCCTTTATTATCATTGAATAGATTCGGAAAGTAATCAGGTACGACATCCTGCAGTTTTCCTTTCAGGTCGAGGATCATCTGACGGGCCGTTTTCTTTCCCACCCCCGGGAACTTTGTCAGGAAGCTTTCATTTTCTTCCTCGATCGCAGTGATGACCTGCTGAGGTGCACCCGACGCCAATATGGCCAAAGCACCTTTGGGTCCGATTCCTGAAACATTCAATAATTTCATGAACAGTAATTTTTCTTCCAAGGCGAGAAATCCATAAAGAGCGATGATATCTTCCCGCACATGCTGATATGTAAAAATCTGCAGTTCCTGATTCTGATACTTTGAATAAACGAACGGATTCGCGGTGTACAGCTGATAACCGATCCCGTTATTCTCTACCACTACATACTCGGGACCCACCTGTGCAACAGTCCCCTTAATATATTCATACATTACGTTCTCTCCCTATCTTAAAAGCGGAGGGGCTTTGAAGAGAGGCGTGTGGCATAAGACGAACCGGCCTGGAAGGCGCTCTTTGCCTTAATGGACGGTTTGGCTTATGACATGTGCCTCTAAGCCCCGCAGCTGGATAATTTAAAAGCGGAGGGGCTTTGCCCAGAGGCGACAAGCATAAGATGAATATGCCGGAAAGGCGGTTTTTGCCTTTTTGTCATATTTAGCTTATGACCTCGAGCCTCTAAGCCCCGGAGCTGGATAATTTAAAAGCGGAGGCGGCTCGTTCAGGCCCGACAAGCATAAGATGAATGGGCCATGAAGGCGTTCTTTGCCTTCCTGGTCCATTTAGCTTATGACCTCGAGGGGCTAGCCGCCGGAGCTGGATATATACTTAAATACTCATTGTATCATAACTCCCCTGTAAGGGCGCGTAAAATCCCGCCGCTCAAAGAAACATCTGTTCTTATTTTATCAAAAAATGATGGATTGTGAACGGAAATCGGGGAGATAAGTTTCAATTGGTAAAATGAACAAAGCATGTCCTTTAAAAAGAACTTTAAAAAAATAAAAAGCAGCCAGAATCCCGTACCGTTCTGACTGCTGCATTCATCGTATGAAGTTAATGGGTTTCATTCCGGGACCGAATACTGTTTAAAGCTTTCGAGTACCTCTTCGAATTTCTGTTTGGACTTTACGGGGATCCCTTTTATCAATGTCTCATGACTGTTGCTTTCAAGTTTTTGTACATCGATTTGAAAGAAGGACTGTATGATCTCCGCCTGGCCAGGTTTACCATTAAAGATCGACAGCACACCATTCTCCGAAATTCCGAAGTATCCGTTCGTCTTCAGCAGCGGGGAGATATCGTCCACCTGCTTTTGAAAAATGACTTCCTCATCCGTCATATCGATGAGCTGCCAGTCAGCATATGCAGCCCAGAAATCTTCCATGCTCCAGATGGTCTCCTGAACGATTTCTTCACTGATTTCCCCGTCAAGGTACACTCGTTCAAGCTTCACCGTCACCGTATGAGCCGAAGCCACATCAGCCTGGTCTTCAATGACATCTCCCCGGTCGGCAGCCTGCTTTTCTTCTGTATAAAAGAAAGTAAAATAGAATGCACCCAACATAAGCATTACCATAAACACGATCCGAATCTTCATCGTCATCGTGATCACCTCGTACTCGTTTTATGTCTTTTCTTCAATGATTAGTGTGGCCAAAACCTGTTAAGAATATCCAAACCTCTTATAAATTATTATCAATGCACCCGAACAAAAAAGATCACCAAAAGAGACCTGCTCTTTTAGTGACCTTTATTTTCACTGATTGTTCTTCAGTGACTTTAACATATTGTGGATATCCAGGTTGATGGCTTCGAACGGTCCGCCGTCACGGAGGTCATTATCGATGTTCCTCACGCGGCTGAATGTCCCTTCATCCACTACAACCGATACAGATCTGCCGTTAAGATACGGCTTTACGGCTTCTTTAATATTTGACTTCGTTGCTTCTTCTGCCTTCTTACTGTGATCTTGAAGCTCTACAGCAATCAGCACATCAGAACCGTATGCCACTGCACGCACATCACTTACATTATCAACCTTCCCGGTAACGTCTCCGATTTTTTCGGCAAGGTCGCCTTCATAAGCTGTATAGTACGATCTGTTGGCTTTCCTGGTGTTATCATCCAAATGTCCATGATAATTCGCGTCCCCGTGACTGGCGCGTCCATCCTGTTCAAGGAAGCTCTTATCATAATCAGCCAGTGGTGCGGAAGGATTCCTAGGATTTCCGTTCTCATCCTTGACTTGAAGATATTCTCGTTTCTTCTGGCGAATATCTTTCCCTTCCCTGCCGACTGCGGAATGATCATACATTTCCGTCAAAGGACCATCCCGGTCATCCTTTTCATCCCCGCCATGGCCTTCATTGGAATAGAACCCCAGTGGTTCATAGGAATCCGTATATTTGTTCTGAGCTTCTTCTTCGCCTGTATTACAAGCTGTCAGCCCCAACGTCATTACGGCTGTCAATGGTACCATGAATAATTTTTTATTCAATGGTGCTTCCCCCTTCAACCCGCTGATTGAGCATATTACATGCTCATCTTTAGGTTGTGAAAGAGCGGCATTGTTCATTCCTTCTAACAGTTGGTGAGTTCTCCTACATTATGGGTGCATAAGGCGGTTGATTTCTTGATTCACTTCTTGGGAAAACTGCATCCTTTGTGGAAACTGCCCGATTGTCAGGTGGACGAGATAATCCCAGACCCGCTGTTTATAAGCATAATCTTCCCTGAGGAACCGATTCCACTCCCTGAAGATGTCTGTCGGATATAATAATCCAAGGTAAAAGAGGGGTTGGTCCAGATAAAGATTGTAGGCGCCCATTTGTTTTATTTCATTAAGAGACCAGTCGATATAGGGAAGGATCCGATTGCAAAATTGCAGATCATCCATCAAAGGTGTGGATAGGGCCATCAAATCAAAATCGATCATATAAATCCTTCCGTCTGTTCCCCTTAAAAAATTATGATGTGCCACATCTCCGTGTGTAATGCAAGACGGCTTCTCTTTTATTTGAAGTGCTTCAATATGTGTGATGGCGCGTCTTCCCCAGTCCAGATAAGTATAAAGATAATATGGCTGGATGAAGGTTTGAAGGAAGGGGATATTACGTTCAAATTGATTCAGGCGCTTCTTCCACTTTTGTAACCATTTATACCTCGGGAGGTCTTCCAGCCACTTGCCATGCAAATTCGCAGTGTAAGCGTGAAATTTCTTAAGTACATATAATACGTCCATCCTGTCCCGTGCATTTCCGTAGCTGATCACGTCGCTTGTTTCAAGCCACATTGCCAAACCGATGGGCTCACCTTCGAAAATAAGTATTTCTTTTAGGTGAATGGGGTGAAAAGCCAGTACATGGGGGAAATTCTGATGCGCCAGCCTTCTGACCAGTGTTTCCTGCATGATGAATCTGCTTTGATTCGGGTATTTTTTTACAAACCATTTTCCGCTGGTACCGTGCAGCACCCACTTACCTTCTTTTAATTTTTCCAGGGATGCGGAATTGTCATTTATTTTATATCTTAAAAAAGAAAGGAGACGATAAGTATAATCGTCTCCTCTCGGATGGATATCAGCTGTCAAGATCATCATCTTGGAAGTTTGGCATAGAGAAGGCTCTTGGCCCAAACATCCCTTGACCCATCGGCATACCCTGCCCCGGCATTCCAGGACCATACCCGTACGGGGCCTGCATTCCTTGAGGCTGCATTCCATATCCTTTAGGCCCGCCGCATCCGCAGTCACCTTTATCTGAGGCTCCCATCACGCCGGACGGCTGACCCATCGGCCATTGTGCTCCCATCACGCCGGACGGCGGGCCCATCGGGGATTGCGCTCCCATCACTCCGGATGGCGGGCCCATCGGAGATTGCGCTCCCATTACTCCATATGGCTGACCCATCGGAGATTGCGCTCCCATCACTCCGGATGGCGGGCCCATCGGAGATTGCGCTCCCATTACTCCGGATGGTTGACCCATTGGGGATTGCGCCCCCATGACTCCGGATGGCGGGCCCATCGGAGATTGTGCTCCCATCACTCCGGACGGCTGACCCATCGGGGATTGCGCTCCCATCACACCGGATGGCTGACCCATCGGCCATTGTCCCGAAGAAGGTGACTCCTCCATCGCTCCCTGGACCTGACCCGGCCACATCGGCTGGCCATGCATACCTCCAGGGAAACCTGATCCAGGCATTACAGGAGATACCGGGTAGCAATTGTCGTAAGGCATCCCTTGCCACGGCCCCTGTGAAGGCATTTGAACAGATGGATAGCCATCGCCCTCATCTGAAGCACCCATCACGCCGGATGGCTGACCCATCGGGGATTGTGCTCCCATCACGCCGGACGGCTGACCCATTGGGGATTGTGCTCCCATCACGCCGGACGGCTGACCCATCGGGGATTGTGCTCCCATCACGCCGGACGGCTGACCCATTGGGCATTGTGCTCCCATCACACCGGACGGCTGACCCATTGGGGATTGTGCTCCCATCACACCGTATGGCTGACCCATTGGGGATTGCGCTCCCATCACACCGTATGGCTGACCCATCGGGGATTGCGCTCCCATCACACCGTATGGCTGACCCATCGGGGATTGCGCTCCCATCACTCCCGAAGGCTGACCCATCGGGCTTTGGTGCGGCATGTAAGGCATCATTGAAGATTCATCATCATCGTAGCCCATCCCTTGAACCATTGGCATTTGCTGCATTCCCGGCATCATAGCACCTTGGACCTGACCACCCGGTCCCATCGGCATCCCGTATCCTGGCTGCATTCCGTATCCTGGCTGCATTCCTCCATGAGGACCTCCGAAACCGGATCCAGGCATGACAGGTGAAACTGGTACGCAATTACTCGGGTTGAAATACATAGGCTGATTGTACCCTCCTTGTGGTTGTGCAGATTGTGCCGGTTGAGCCGGCATTTGCAGACTTTCTTCTTCATCATGGATCCCTTTAACCTGATTTTGCTTTGGCATTTCCTTTTTTGGAGATTTTTCATCTTTGACTTGTGGAAGAATATTGGAAGGTTTAGGCGGCATTTTCGGCTGGGCTTTTGGCTGTGGTTTTGGTTTTGCCTGCTGTATCGGCTTCTGCATTGGTTTTTGCATCGGCTTCTGCATAGGCTGCTGAACCTGCATATTCGCCATATTCATCATGTAATAGTTATTGATATCGATTTCCGGGATAACTGGCTTAGGCATTTTCGGCGTAAACGGCTTCTGTGCCTCCTTCGGCTTTTCTTTCTTCGGCTCTTCGGCAGCTGGCTGGGTGATCGGCTTCTGTTCTTTAAAAGGATGCTCGGCTTTAGGCATCTCTTTCATCGGCATTTCCTTCTTTGGCGCTTCCTTGGACCCGAACTTTATCTGCGTTTCTTTTTTCACGGATCCGCCTGACGCCGGAACTTTAATTTTCATGCCCGGCATAATCATATCAGGGTTCGAAAGCTGGGCATTCATCTGCTTTAACTCTTCGAAATTCACACCGTACTTCTTGGCGATTTTCCAAAGAGTGTCCCCTTTTTGTACAATATGGATTTTCACTCTTATTTCCCTCCTCAGGCATAAGTCTATATATCCTATGACAAGATAGGCAAATTGCTAATCATCTACATAAAAACATATGAACTGGCGAAAAAAAATATACCTGCATGCAGCCGTAAACGCTTAAATCAAAAGGAATCCATATAAAAAAGCAGAACAATTTTTTTGCTCTGCTTTTTTACATTAGAAAAAAAGGAGTGTAATGATCCCCTCTACACACGTGCCAGCATTCGATCTAAAGCCAGTATGGCACCGTCTGAGACATCTTTCCCTACCTTGATTATATTTTGAGGTGTTTTCTCCATGACTTTCTCCAATGACCAGAGTAAGTGAGGCAAATCGATTCTGTTCATCGTCAGGCAGGGGCACATATAGGGATTAAGAGAAATGATTTGCTTGTCGGGATGCTGTTTTATCAGCCTCTTAACAAGGTTCATTTCTGTTCCGATTGCCCAGGAAGAGCCCCCCGGTGCATTCTTGATCGTTTCGATGATGAACTTCGTGCTTCCGTTCATATCCGATTTTTCAACTACTTCCCGCCGGCATTCCGGATGAACGATGATTTTCATGTCCGGGTGCGTGTTCCGCACCTGTTCAATGTTTTTTTCGGTGAAATTCTCATGAACGGAGCAGTGACCCTTCCATAGTATCACTTTAATTCCGGCCGTCTCACCTTCATGGATCAGACTGTTTTGTGCCGGATCCCAGATTGCCATTTCACTTTCTTGCACACCGAGATCTGCCGCAGTGTTCCTTCCCAGGTGCTGATCGGGGAGGAACAAGATGCGTTCCTTCTCGCCAAGAGCCCATTTCACCATTTTATGCGCGTTTGATGATGTGACTGTGGCTCCGCCGTTCATTCCGACGAAGCTTTTGATGGCAGCGGTTGAATTGACATAAGTAAGCGGGATGATCGTATCCCCTAATGAATCCCGAAGATTTGCCCAGGCTCTTTCTGTCTGATGGATGTCGGCCATATCCGCCATTGAACAACCTGCCCTCATATCGGGGAGGATGACCTGCTGATAATCCCCCGTCAGAATATCGGCTGTTTCCGCCATGAAATGAACGCCGCAGAATACGATGAATTCCGCTTCCGAGTTCTCTGATGAGATTTGAGCAAGCTGCAGGGAATCCCCCACTGCATCGGCAAATTGAATAACTTCATCCTTCTGATAATGGTGACCGGGTATGAACAGTCGTTTTCCCAGCGTCCTTTTGATCTCACGCACCCTCATTTCCATTTCCTGCTGCGTAAGGGTGGTAATGGATTCAGGAAGTGTACCTGCTTCTGCCGTCAGTTCTTCAAGTAATCTCATCAACACTCAACCTCCTGCCTTAAAACTCTCGCGCTTATATCCAAAGATTTCACTGAATGAGTCAGATATCCGAGGGATATGTATCCGACCCCGGTGGATGCATAATCGCTCAGGTTTTCTTCCGTGATCCCGCCTGAAGCCTCCGTGATCATACCGGCCGGCACGCGCGGCAGCCACTCCCTGATTTGATGCGGGCTGCAGTTATCAAACATGATGATGTCAGCGCCGCTCTCGACAGCCTCGATCAACCCCTCTTCGCTTTCGATCTCCACTTCAATTTTCACTGTATGACCGCAGTGCTGTTTTGCTTTTTCCACTGCGGCAGCGATCGAGCCTGCGAATGAAATGTGGTTATCTTTCAACATGACGGCATCATACAGACCCATCCTGTGATTGAATCCCCCTCCGGCCCGGACGGCATACTTCTCCAGCATCCTGAGTCCCGGTGTCGTTTTCCTTGTATCACAAATCCTGACTCCGCTTCCTTCCACTTTCCGAACCGCTCTTTTCACAGAAGTCGCTATACCGCTCATTCGCTGGATAAGATTCAACACCACCCGCTCTCCCTGCAGAAGCGTCCTCATACTTCCGCTTACCTTGGCGATCAGCTGCCCTTCCTTCACCTCATCGCCATCTTCGACATGAACCTCTGCAGAGGCTGCAGGATTCAATAACCTAAAGACCGTTTCAATCACCGCTCTGCCGCAAAAGACACCGTCTTCTTTGACCAATAAGTAAAAACTGCCCTGATCGCTCTCCGCAAAAACACTCTCGGATGACAGGTCACCGTCACCCAGATCTTCTTTCAAAAATTCTTCAAGCATAGATTTTAATTTGATGTTGTTCATCCTGTACCACCTTCAACTGATGATTTTCATTCTGTAAAAAAAGGGACCGTTTAAACCAGTCTTCATTATTTTCAATGGGATAATCAGAACGGATATGCCCTCCCCTGCTTTCCGTCCTCAACAGGGCGGATTGTGTGATCAGCATGCTGACCACCCACATCAGGTAAAGCTGGATTTCTTCTCTGTACATGTGGTCGAGCTCTTCCTCAAATGTGAAAGCCTGAGCCTTCAGCCATTCTAAATGACTTGAAAGATCCACCCGATTCCTTATGATTCCTGCATCCCTCATCATCCGCTCTTTAAGCTCCTGCCGGGTAAAAGTGATTTCTGGACGATGTTGTCTCTGTTCCGGATTTCTATAGGACGTCGTCCATGAATTTTCGGTTCGTTCCGCAGAGGTCAGATGCCTTGCCAGCCTTTCTCCAAAGACAAGACCTTCAAGCAGGGAATTTGACGCCAGCCGGTTTGCCCCATGCAGGCCGGTGCAGGCAGCTTCTCCGATTGCATAGAGACCTTCTACTGTTGTTTTTCCATCTTCATCCGTCACAATCCCGCCCATTGTAAAATGACATCCAGGGGTGACGGGAATTTTACCTTGTGTCAGGGAGATTCCATGGTGTTTACACATATTCGTAATCGAAGGGAACTTCGATTCGAAATCTTTTACGGGATTGATATCAAGAAACACCTTTCTCCCTTCCAATATTTCTTTGTTCATCCTTTCAGCGACGATATGCCGGGGGGCAAGCTCCATCTGAGGGTGGATACCTTCCATGATCCGATCGCCGGCATCATTGATAAGAATGGCCCCTTCACCCCTCACTGCTTCTGAAATGAGTCCGCCTGTTTTTCCGCCAAGCGAAAGCAGTGTCGGATGAAACTGAATGAATTCCATGTCAGTAAGTTCCGCCCCGGCCAGAAAAGCCAGAGCCATTCCGTCCCCCGTTACCTCAGGTGCATTGCTGCTCACCGAATAAAGTGAGCCAGCTCCGCCGGTGGCCAGTACGACATGATGGGCGGCATAACTTGCTATGGATCCATCCCCTTTCTTTGTTTTCACCCCGCAGCAGCGGCCCCTTTCATTCCTGATCAGTTCGTAAACCATTTCACCCTGTACAAGCCTGACTTTTTCCGTCAGTGAGGCCAAAAAATATTCAATGAGATATTTACCCGTCTGATCGCCGCCGCTGTGAAGGATCCTGGGCTGACTGTGCGCCCCTTCTATTCCGAGAGCAAGATTTCCTTCACTCCTCCTGTCGAACGGTGCGCCCTCATTAATCAAGCATTCTATTATTCTCTTCCCATCGCGAATGACGTTTTCCACTGTCTCCGGAGACTGATGAAAGCAGCCTGCGATTATTGTGTCCTTTACATGAAGATCAACTGTATCCTTTTTCCCCACCGGTGCCGCTATCCCGCCCTGTGCAAGATATGAATTGCTGTCCGTCACGTGATTCTTTGTGATAATCATCACATTCAGCTGGTCCTGAAGCCGGCGGGCAAGCTGAAGCGCCGCAATTCCGCTTCCCGCTATGATTACATCATATTTGAGCATATGAAAATCCTCCTGTTTATTTACAGGTGTCTTGACACATATATTTACACATTATTAAACTATTTACAAGAGTTTTTTTATTCATGATGAAAAGATCGCTGACTTTGGTTCATTAAAGGAGAATGAGAAATGCTATATTTCGATTATGCTTCAACGACTCCGGTCGACCCGGAAAGTTTACAGATATATAGAAAGGTCAGCGAAGACTATTGGGGAAACCCAAGCAGCCTCCATGATGCCGGCGGAAAAGCCCAGCTGCTCCTGGAAAATTGCCGGGAAAGGCTGGGTGACCTTCTCGGTGTCCCGGCGGAAGGAATATCATTCACATCAGGCGGTACAGAGGGAAACCACCTTGCCCTCCTAACACTCGCCTTCAGTTATCAAAAAAAGGGGAAACATATCCTCATCAGCGGGGCCGAACACTCGTCCATCCACAGCGCTGCTTCCTTTTTGGAAAATGAGGGATTCAAGGTGACAAAAATTCCTTTCAACTCTGAGGGACTTATTGACCTCGAGGCTCTGGAGGAAGCAATCACTGATGAAACAACTGTCGTTTCCGTCTGTCATGTCAATGGAGAAATAGGAACCATCCAGCCGCTCCGTGAAATAAGGAAACTGCTGAATGGCAAAGATATCTTATTCCACAGCGATATGGTGCAGTCCTTCGGCAAGCTCGACCTGAAGGAAGCCGCTTCGATCGTGGACAGCTTGACGATATCTTCCCATAAAATCTATGGACCAAAAGGCGCCGGGGCCGTTTATTTCCATCCTGCCTGTGATATCCGCCCCTATATGACGCACCAGACTCAAGAACATGGATTCAGGGGAGGCACTGTCAATCTTCCCGGCATTGCCGGCTTTGTATCGGCCGCAGTAAAGGCCGCTCCCCCAGAAGAGTATCATCGCTATTCAGAGCTGCGGAGTTCTCTTCTTAACAGCCTGGACAGTTCGATGGACGGGGATTACACCATCTACGGCGGGCAGGCCGCCCATCAGCTCCCACATGTAATCGGATTGGGCATAAATGGAGTGGAAGGACAATGGCTCATGCTCGAGTGCAACCGAAAAGGCATCCATATTTCAACGGGAAGCGCCTGTCAGACAGGAAAACAGGGAATTTCCAAGACCCTTGCCGCCATGGGGATCGGGGAAAGAGCAGGGAAAGAGTTTATCCGTATTTCCTTTGGCCGCGCCACTACTCAAGAACATATTGAGGAACTGGCTGCTGTCCTTTCAGAGATTCGGCGTGAAACTTACATTTCATAAAGGAGATATGATATGATTTCCTATATAAAAATAGTACGGAGGAGATAGCAGTGGCAGGTAAAAAGATACTTGGAGATGAGAGACGTCAAGTCATCCTCGACCACCTCATAACTAAACAGGCCCCGATCACTGGAGGTGAACTGGCGAAAACAGCCAATGTAAGCCGGCAGGTAATCGTCAGTGATATCACCCTGCTTAAAGCAAAAGGTGAACCGATCATCGCAACGAGTCAAGGCTATCTCTACATGCCGGGCTCCAGCCGCGATACAATGATCGAGCGGATCGTAGCTTGTCAGCATCCCCCTGAAAGGGCCGAAGAGGAGTTATTCCTGCTCGTCGACCACGGAGTGACAGTGAAGGATGTTAAAATCGAACACGGTGTATACGGTGACCTGACAGCTTCCATCATGGTTTCGAATCGTAAGGAAGTAGAGCAGTTTTTATCGAAAATCCGTGAGACACAAGCCGCATACCTTTCAGAATTGACGGACGGCGTGCACCTGCACACCCTCATGGCACATGACGAAGAAACATTGAAGAAAGCTGAACATGCTCTGGAGGAAGCCGGATTTTTGATGAAATCTTATAGTTGATGTGAGCACCCGGACAAAATTGGCCGGGTGCTTTTTTATAGTTTACCGACTTGTAAACAGGGGGGTGCAGTCACGATGGTCAGGAGTCTGTATTCGAGCATATATTTGGGATTTCGAGCATAACCGGACCGATTTCGAGCATATAATCAAGTTTTCGAGCATAAATACAGGATATCGAATATAAAACTATCCAGCCCACCCTTACTGGTTCAACATACCCGCGTGTACCCCAAGGTAACGATAAGTCCAATTTTTGAATGAATGGCATTTATGAAAAAAGACAGCCTCTTTTTCTAATAAAGGGGCTGTCTTTTCGTTATTCACCCAGCAAATAAGATGAATACGTCCCAATCATCTTGACTTCACATCCAAGGGCCTCCATCTCGCTGATCGCACCTGGAAGGAGTACCTCGTCCATTCCATGAGCTACGTCGATGAGGAAGAAATAATCCCCAAGCCCGGTTTTCAGCGGCCTCGACTCGATCTTGCTCAAATTGAGCTGTCTCCATGCAAAGGTGGATAGGACTTGATGGAGGGCCCCCGACCGGTCTTTCGGAAGGGTCACCATCAGAGTCGTCTTGTCTTCCGATATTTTTTGCTCGATCGAAAGCGGCTGGCTTTTTTTATTCAGCACAATGAAACGGGTGTGGTTATACGCAAAGTCATGGATATTCTCATGGATGATTGAAAGTCCATACTCTTTTGCGGCCAGTTCATTCCCGATGGCCGCAATCTTTTCCCCCGGGTGCTCACTGACATATTTGGCTGCTGCCGCTGTAGAGGTTGTCTGTTCTAGTGGAACTCCCCGGTACTCCTTGTGCAGGAATTTATGGCATTGGGCCAGTGCATGGGAATGGGACATGATCTTGTCTATTCCCGGTTCATTCCCGCTGTTCTCAGGGTGCACCATCAGATGCTGCTGGATCGGTGAAGTCAGCTCGGCGACGATGGATAAATCCGCTTCATGGAATAAATAATCAACCGTAATATGTACAGATCCCTCCAGGGCGTTCTCCAGCGGGACCACCGCATAATCAACTTCATCTTCAATGACTGCCTCGATGCAGTCCGGTATTGTCACACATGGTACTTGATGTTCATCAGGAAATGCCTTCCTCACGGCCAGGTCCGTGAATGAAGCCTGAGGTCCTAGGTAAGCAATTTTCAATGGGTCTCTTCCTCTCGAGAAATTTATTGAACATTCTAACATGCGGAAGATGGTTTTGTATATACATCTTTTTAAAAAGGAAGAGCGCGCGCAAAAAAAGAAGTGTCAGGCCCCTGAGCCCAACACTTCTACTTTTTCGACAAATTCCAGTCGTCTTAACCTTGCCAATAGTTCTTCCAACCCAACGGTAAGATCCGTTACGTTCAGGGATAGCGTCACGTTCGCTCTTCCCTGCAGCGGGATCGTCTGGTGTATGGTCAATATATTGCATCCGTGCTTCGCCGTTTCACTGAGAAGATGCGACAATGTACCGGACCTGTCTTCCAGATGGAAAAAGAGGGTGATGATCCTCTCTTTCACCACCGTATGGAAAGGGAAGACGGTGTCTCGGTATTTATAGAATGCACTCCTGCTCAGGTCGACCCGGTTGACGGCTTCCCATACCGATTCAGCCTTCCCTCGTTCGATCAGTTCTTTGGCATCAAGCGTTTTTTTCATCGCTTCCGGCAGGACATCTTCACGGACCAGATAAAATTTACCGTCCTGAAATTTTTTTCCCAATGATTACTCCCCCAATATGACCAGGCTTAATCAACGAATTCAAATTCATATTTCAATAATCGGATCGTGTCGCCGTTTTCGGCACCGCGTTCACGGAGGGCATCATCCACACCGTAAGAACGGAGCTGTCTTGCGAAACGTCTGACAGAATCCTCGCGGGTGAAGTCCGTCATCTTGAATAGACGTTCGATCTTCGCTCCGCTGACAACAAACGTACCATCAGGATCACGCGTGATCACAAAGTCACGCTGATCTTCTTCGTGTCTGTATACCACACGATGAATACCCGTATCCTCGACTTCTTCTGTAATCGGGAACTCTTCTGTTGTCTCCAATTTATCCGCAACCGCGAACAACAACTCTTTCAAGCCTTGCTGGGTAAATGCGGAAATCGGGAATACCGGATAATCATCCTGGAGTTTTTCCTTGAAGATTTTCAGGTTTTCTTCCGCTTCCGGCATATCCATCTTGTTCGCCACGATGATCTGCGGGCGTTCTGTAAGGCGGAGATTATACTGCTTCAACTCTTCGTTGATCGTCAGATAATCTTCGTAAGGGTCGCGCCCCTCCATTCCGCTCATATCGATCACATGGACGATGACACGGGTCCTTTCGATGTGGCGGAGGAATTGGTGGCCTAGCCCCACTCCTTCATGCGCCCCTTCGATCAGCCCGGGCAGGTCCGCCATGACAAAGCTTCTTCCGTCTGCCGTTTCGACCATTCCGAGGTTCGGGACGATCGTCGTGAAGTGATAGGAAGCAATCTTCGGTTTCGCTGCAGATACCACGGATAACAATGTGGATTTCCCGACACTCGGAAAACCGACAAGACCGACATCGGCAAGCAGTTTCAATTCCATGACGATATAGCGTTCCTGACCTGGTTCACCTTTTTCGGAAAGCTCAGGTGCAGGGTTTGCAGGAGTCGCAAAACGCGAGTTGCCGCGTCCTCCGCGCCCCCCTCTTGTAATGACCGCACGCTGTCCGTGCTGTATTAAGTCAGCAATCGTTTCGCCGGTATCATCGTCTTTTACGACCGTACCCGGCGGCACCTTGACAACCATATCCTCGGCATTTCTTCCATGCTGATTCTTGCTCATGCCGTGTTCCCCGCGCGGCGCCTTGAAATGGCGCTGATAACGGAAATCCATCAGCGTTCTGAGACCTTCGTCCACTTCAAAAACGACATCTGCCCCATGACCGCCGTCCCCGCCTGCAGGACCGCCTTTCGGTACATATTTTTCGCGGCGGAAGGCAACCATTCCGTTACCGCCGTCTCCGCCTTTTGTATAGATCTTGACCTGATCGACAAACATACTTTCACTCCTAACTTATCCATCCTTCAGCTGATATCATGATGAACATGCTATTCAACAGGAAAATGAATCACAAACGCTTCATTTTGAAGCAGTTCTGTTTCTATATTTTTTCCGCTTACCTTGAATTTCTCAATCCATTCTTCCAAAACAACTGTTTCTTCTAGTATACCTGTGAAATCAAATATAAAACGGGGATGTTCCTCAGAAAGATTGATAATCAAAGAAAGCTGGTTTTCAGCACTGGGCTTCACACCGGATTCAAGAAGTTCCATCAATTCTTTGCAAATGAGAACGAGCTTTTGGTCATCCAGCGTGCCGGCATATCCGGCTGTCCCCACTTCGAACTCCAGTTTCACCAGATGTGTGGACCAGTTATATGTTAATATCCATTCTGCCAATAATGGAAGTTTCAGATTCGATAGTTTCGATTCGTTCTGCGCTGTAATCACCATGGTGTCTATGACTTGCTTCGCACGCTCGATCCTGTTCAATTCAAGATTGCCTTTGATCAATTGCAAATCGTTCATCCAATCATGACGAGCATGTCTAAGTGCGTCCAGAATACCCCAATTTTCGCTCATATAATAACTCCTATACTTTAAGTGCTACTAGTTAGTATATCAAACATGAGCCTTGTGCGTATATTGTTTATGAAAAAAGTGTCGAAAGGACGGGCTTATCATGTGGATAGGGTGAATGACAGAATGCGTGATGCGTGGCTGCTGCGATGAAGTGAGCTGGATGGCAGTTGAAAATATGCGGGTTGGAGTTGAACATAAACTCCAGGACTTAAAAACAAATCAATGAAAGTTGAAAATAAATGGTTCGATTTTAGACAAAACCGGTGATAATAGCAGTAAAACTGACAACATCTTAGAAAAAACAGCTCGAACCGCTGTCCATGAACTCCATTTTGCCTGAATCATCAGTGCTGGGACCGACATATTATCAAAAATGGGACATTTATTATCAAAAAAACGATTATATTATCAAAAACCAAGGTTTTATTATCAAAAATTCAATTATATTATCAAATCCGTTTTTCGGCCGCCGGATTCGGTCTGACCGTTTAACCCGGAGGTTGTACCAACTGCCCAACCGTACAGGCCAACCAACCCATCTCGGCTCCCGACCCAACATCATCCCAAATCCCACATCAAAAAATAAAACTCTAACCGAAAGTCGGTTAGAGTTTTCGTTAAAGATATGCGATTAAGCTTCATTCGCAACAGGGTATACGCTCACTTTTTTCTTGTCACGTCCCATGCGTTCGAAACGAACAACACCGTCTGTTTTAGCAAAAAGTGTATCGTCACCACCACGGCCAACGTTCAATCCTGGATAGATCTTTGTACCGCGTTGACGGTAAAGGATAGATCCGCCTGTAACCATTTGACCGTCTGCACGCTTAGCGCCAAGACGCTTAGCAATGGAGTCACGTCCGTTTTTAGTCGAACCTACTCCTTTTTTAGACGCGAAAAACTGAAGGTCTAATCTTAACATCTGTTCCACCTCCTACTTTTTGAAGGTTATTTTAATGAAATCACGATAGTCTCTTTCAATTGTCTGCAGGCTGATCACCATACCATTCAGCAGGAGCTGGACCTTCGTATCCGTTTCTTCAGGCAAGCCGTCTGGAAAGACGCAGCTGAAATATCCCCCATCGGCAGATTGCTCGATTTCGGGTTCTATTCCGGTCAATGACATAATGGCATTGACGCTTCCGAATGAAACAGCAGAGGCACCGGCACATACGATATCCTGCCCATGTTCGGCAAAATCTGCATGACCGTCCATTGAGAAAGAACGAATCCTTCCGCCGGACTTCTCAACGTAAACGTTAATCATTCAATCACGCCTTACGCGTTGATTTCGTCAATTACAACTTTTGTGTAAGGTTGACGGTGACCTTGCTTACGACGGTAGTTCTTCTTAGCTTTGTACTTGAATACTACAAGCTTTTTCGCGCGGCCTTGTTTTTCAACTTTCGCTGTTACAGTAGCACCATCCACTAATGGACTTCCTACTTTCACATCGTCGCCTCCAACGAAAAGAACCTTGTCGAATGTAACCGTATCACCTTCACCTGCGTTTAGCTTTTCGATGTAGATTGCTTGACCAGCTTCTACACGGATTTGCTTACCACCTGTTTCGATAATTGCGTACATAATCGCACCTCCTTAATAAACTCAGACTCGCCAATCACAGGTGTTGGATCACTCCACACTTTAAGACCTGTTCTGAGCGGTTGTAGCACGGGTGCTACAATCAATAACATTAGAATCCTATCACAATTCGGCAGGGGGTGTCAATATAAATCCCGAAATTCATATTATCTTCGCAATATGATAATGCGGATGTGAATGGGTGATCGTGTGAAGATTGAGTTTCAGCTTCAATGTTTTTTCCAGCCTATTCAAATGTCGCTGATCACTTCCGGCAAAAACACTCAGCACATCTTCTGTCCCTTCAACGGAAATTTCCGATGCATCCGTTCCCTGATATTCCCACAGATCCCTCTCGAGCTGAAAGGCTTTGCTTTCGGGACTTATGATCCGGCCGGTCCCGCTGCAGACAGGACATGGAACCGTCAAATAGTCGTTCAGTGACGGACGGGTCCTCTTTCTTGTCAATTCCAGGACGCCGAGTTCGGTGAAGCCCAATACGGTGGTACGCTGAGAATCCCCTTCAAGGGCTTCCTTGAATGAGGATATGACTTCTTCCTGGTGACCCTTCTTTTTCATATCGATGAAATCGATCAGGATGATGCCGCTGATATTGCGTAGGACAAGCTGCTTTGCCATCTCGGCAGCAGCGAGTGTATTTGTTTTCAACACGGTTTGTTCAAGGTCGTCCTTGCCTGTGAATTTACCTGAATTGACATCGACAACGGTTAGAGCATCGGTCGATTCGATCAGCAGGAACGCACCGTTATCCAGCCAGACCACTTTTTTCAGGGCGTTCTTCCAGACGGAGGCTACACCGTAATGCTGGAAGATATTTTCCCTCTGCTGATAGTATCCGACCGACCATTTGCCGTTATAATGCACATCCGTCCAGTTTCTGATCTGTTCAAAGCAGTCAAAATCATCCACATACACGTGCCCGCCTTCCCCTTTATCCAATTGGTTGAAGAGATCCTTATAGAAGGCATCTTCCTTCAAAAGCAGGGAAGGGGCCTTCCCCCTCCGGCTCAACCGCTCAAAAGCGTCGAACTGAAGGCGCAGTGCATCGAGCTCTTCCACCAGCACTTCCCTATCCGTGCCACATGCCTTTGTACGGAATACGACTCCTTCTTTTTCCTTTTTCCACTCGTTTCCGATCCTTTTTAATTCCCGTCTGTCCTTTTCTTCCAACTTTTTTGAAACGGCAATA
Source organism: Rossellomorea aquimaris (assembly GCF_001877785.1). Taxonomy (GTDB): domain Bacteria; phylum Bacillota; class Bacilli; order Bacillales; family Bacillaceae_B; genus Rossellomorea; species Rossellomorea aquimaris_A. The sequence goes on from NZ_MINN01000096.1 coordinate 182,271, forward strand.
TAATGGCCTTCGGGCATATAGACTAGATGCTCCCCCTTGAGCTCGATGACGGCGGATAGTTTCGGTCCTTTGGTGCCGGCAGCATCCTTCGTTACCTGTACGATGATTTTCTGGCCTTCATGCACACATTTCGAAATCGGTACAGCCGCCGTCCCGCTGTTATATGCCGCAACGTTTTGCGGGAAGTCCTTCTCATGGAGATATCCGTTTTTATTCTGCCCTATATCCACGAATGCAGCACCGAGTCCCTTTTGCACCTTGACGACTTTTCCATAATAGATATTCCCGGCCAGCGTTTCTTCCTGAGGCTGATACGTATACAGTCCGCCGACCTTATGATCTTTACGCAGAACCCAGCGTTTTTCCCTGCCTTTTCCATGCACAATGATTTCTTCCAACTGAGGCTCCCTCTTTTCTATGTAAAACAAGTCATTTTAAAAAGCTCTTTTCGCATATTTTGTTGCTTTACACACAAGAAAATACCGGAACTTGGGTATTTTCTGATGTACTTCTACCTGTGGTTTAAACTTGAATTCGAAAAGAGCACGTCCACTAGAAGCATTCAGGCTACTAGACAATTTACGAAAAGCAACAATCTTTTAGAAAACAGCCTTTTAAAAAAAGAAAAGGATTGACTTGGCGTCAAACCTTTGTGTAGTATCCACTATTCACTTTAAACAGTCTGCGTGCATTCGTCAATAAAGGCAGAGAAGATCCTTCGTTTTGGCATGGGTCATTTTTTCGGCAAAGAATGCATGAAGCAGTTCATATTCATCTAGCTTTCCGACTTCCGTCCCCTTATCCAGAACGACAAGCGGATGCTTCACTCCGCGCTGAAATCGTTCCACTACCGTTAAAAGAGTGTCTTCCCCTTCGATCGGCAGCGGGCGAAGATCAGCAAACTGATGGCTGTTCCCGTAATATCGTTCAAGCAGGAACTTCATGAAGTTATACCTTCTCTGCTTCCAGTCCATCCACAGGGAAAAATACAGGAATGACAGCACGATCCACAGATTCAAATGAAGAGGCGCAATCACCAGGATGGATAAATGAAACAGGATCAGGAGCGAAAAAGAACTGATCAGCGTCATTTCGTATGCCTTCAAGTAATTGAATTTTAGGGAAAGCAATAATGAAATCAGCTTCCCGCCGTCCAGCGGCCAGATGGGGAGCAAATTAAAAAGCAGGACCATGAGATTCAATTGAAGGAACAGCGTGAAAAGGTCCCCGCTGATGAAACTCCCCTTCATCAATAACCACCCTGCCCCCACAAGCCAGACATGCTGAAGCGGACCTGAAGCAATCACCCAGAACTCCTCGCGAAGGGAGCGGTTGCCGTGCTCATCCATCTCAGCCACCCCGCCGAAAGGGAGGAGCGCGATCCGCTTCACCCTCCAGGAATAATAGTGGGCCGTCACCCCATGGCCCAGCTCATGGACGGTGATGATCAAAAGGAGCATGATCAGCTCAAGAAAATGTGCCGTCGCAATGCCGATCGCCATCACAAGCCAGAGCAGCGGATGGATATAGAGTTTTTTTACTGCCGAAGTAAAATTAGTCAAATGATATCACCTGTATCGGGTCGATGAATTCATCACCCATTTTGATGGCAAAATAAAATTCCCCGGAGACATCGCTTTCGCCGCTGGTTGAGACTTCCCCGACTGCCGCGCCTTTATCAACATATTCATATTGATTGACATCGATCGATTCAAGATGGCCGTACCATGATTCGGACTTGTCTTTATGCTGGATGACGACGGTATTGCCAAGCTCATCCTTCTTTCCGGCAAAAATGATCAAGCCCCCCTTCATAGCGGCTACATCCTCTCCAAATTCTGTTTCCAGCATGATCCCCTGGCCGTTACTCTTGAAGTTCTCTACGACTTTCCCTGAAACGGGACGCGCATACTCTTCTGTGCTCACTTCTCCAGAAGACGCGTTCTTATCCTCCGTGCCTCCGGGAAGCAATGCCAGCGGTTTACCGAACTGCTCTTCATACCATGAGGAAATGGCTGCGAACTGGAACTCGGTTTCCAGCGTGCGATTGACCACTGTCTTCGCTTCATCGAAAACTGGCGAAGGGCTCTTGAACATGATCGCCGTGAGCAGAACCATGATGCCTGCGCCGAGGATTTTCATCAAGAATGTCTCTTTTTTGAATAATGGATGAAATCCTTCCGGCGGCGGCCCCCCTTCAAAGCTTGAATACCGTTCTGCCCCGTATCGTTCTTCATCACTCGGCAGAAAATAAGAGCTGTTTGAATACCCGCGCTGAGTCGTTGTTTTATTCGTCGTCCTCTTTCGTTTCGCAATCCGCTTTCTGATTTCATCCGCTCGATTCCCCATGAACACCATTCCTTTTTATAAGGTATTAACCGGCCCCGCGCAAAACGAGCCTGTACTATTCTCATGCTACAATGTATGACTTGTCCGAAGGGAATATTCGTGAAATATTACGTGAGTGATGCGGGTGTGGCATCGGCGGGGTGCCTGGCTCGGATTTGGCGGTTTGAGCCAGGCTCGAAACCAGGGGATTGAGCCTGGCTCAAATCAGGGCGTTTGTGCCTGGCTCAAATCAGGGCGTTTGTGCCTGGCTCAAATCAGGGCGTTTGTGCCTGGCTCAAATCAGTCCATTTGTGCCTGGCACCAAAGCATCCCCGCCGCAGTAAAATAGAAAACCCGGCAATGTCCATTTGAACACTGCCGGGTTTTGAAGTCTATTAATCTATTTAAGCTTTTACACCGAATAGTCTCTTGATTTTAGAGAACATTCCCGGTTTGCTGTCTTCAAGCGATTGAAGAGGGACGGATTCCCCGAGGATGCGTCTTGCGATATTCCGGTAGGCAATCGACGCTTTGCTGGTGGAATCAAGTGCGATCGGTTCACCCTTATTGGATGATTTGATGACATTATCGTCATCCGCTACGATCCCCAGAAGATCGATGGACAGATGAGCGGTGATTTCATCTACGTCGAGCGACTCACCGTTTTTCATCATATGGCTGCGGATCCGGTTGATGATCAATTTGGGAGGTTGAATTTCCTCTTTTTCCAGCAGCCCGATGATCCGGTCGGCATCACGGACAGCCGAAATCTCAGGGGTTGTGACCACGATGGCACGATCTGCGCCCGCCACCGCATTTTTGTAGCCCTGTTCGATCCCTGCCGGGCAGTCGATGATGATATAGTCATAATCCTGTTTCAGATCCGTCACCAGCTTTTTCATCTGATCGGGATTCACCGCCGATTTATCGCTTGTCTGCGCGGCAGGGAGAAGGAATAGTTTATCCTCGAACCGTTTATCCTTCACAAGCGCCTGGTGGATTTTGCAGCGGCCTTCCACTACATCGACCAGATCGTAGATGATCCGGTTTTCAAGTCCCATGACAACATCGAGGTTCCTGAGACCGATATCCGTATCGATCAGGCAGACTTTTTTGCCTTGTAGAGCTAATGCTGTACCAACATTGGCAGAAGTGGTGGTCTTGCCCACTCCACCTTTACCTGAAGTAACAACTATGGCTTCACCCACATTAGCTTCCTCCTTTAAAACTCGTAATATTTGGTCTGAGATGCTTCAGTACCTGCAGGCGGTCGACGATGATCTGACCCTGCTCATCGATATAGGCACATTCCATATCATGCTGTTCTTCGTCAAGCGGCCGGTCAGGCGCGCGATTCAGGCTTTCAGCAATGCGCAGCTGTGAAGGAAGCATTTTCGAAGCGACGATGACCGCTTCCTTATTCCCGTTGCAGCCTGCATGGGCAATGCCTTTCAAAGCACCCAGTATGTAGATATTCCCTCCTGCAAGGATCCTTCCGCCCGGGTTGACATCGCCGACGATCAGCATGTCCCCCGGTGTTTCGATCACCTGCCCGGAGCGGATGACCCCCGTCATGGTTTCTATGTTTCGTTCGTTCATTAATTTTTCTGCTTCATTTTTTGTGACGACATTACTCCATACTTCATTCACTACCAGATTGCGTTTCTGTCTGACGATTTCCTTCAGCTCTTCCACTTGATCTTCTGTCAGATATCGGTTCCCCGTTTGGATATTCACCGTGAGAAGCGGGGTTCCCTCGGTTTCACGATAGTGTGCCGACAGCTTTTCGTCCAACTCTTTCTTCAGTTCATCGAACGAGCATTGATCATTGAGATGAAGGGTCAGACCTTCCTTGGTACCCTTGATCATAACATTTGGTTTCTTTTTCATGGCGCAATTTTTCACCTCAGTCGTCTATGAATTCGACATTAGCTAGTTTATTTCCTTTTTTCATAGGACAATTTTCGCGATTTTCACGCAAAAATTTTACATTGAATTTCCATCATCAATCTTCAAGGAGCTGCTTCTGCTTTCGCTGCATAAACACTTTGAATGGATAGGAAAAGATAATATAAAAGACGGCATTCAGAGCCAATGTAGGCCACAGGCGCAAATCGGCAAACTGAATGAGCGACATATCCGTGTGCTTGATGATGACATTGATCTGATAGACCAGGAATTCAAGGACAGAGAGGTTTACCAGCACAATCACCGCGAATACAAATAGATTATTGTGCAGCACCTTCATCATCGCATGCGTCAGGAAAACGACAAACGGAAAGAACACCAGGTAAATCCCATTGATTTCCGTATAGAAGATATCGAACAGGAACCCAAAGATGAATCCGTATAAGAGGGCCGTTTTATATTGAAAGAAACCGCATATAAAAAGAATAAAGATGATCAGGAAATGAGGGACCAGGATACGCTGATCGAATAATTCCGCACTTGGAAAAAGAAGGACAAACAGACTCTCACTGTAGAAAATCAGCAGGGTCACCAAAGGAAGGATGAGCCGGTTGATCATTGCTCTTCCTCCCCGGTTTCCTCTTCAGCCTGTGAATCAGAAACGCCCTTCATCTCGCGGTCGATCACCATCACATGTTCCAAGTGATAAAAGTCGGCTGCCGGTTTGACATAAGCAGTCTGCGTCAGGCCGTATTGATCCGGCTTGACCTCTTTTACTTCACCTACAACCAGACCCTTTGGAAATACTCCGCCGAGGCCCGAGGTGATGACTTTCGATCCCTTTTCCACTTTCAGGTCGTTCGGGATTCTCTTGACCAATATCTCTTTCTTATCGCTGTCATAGCCTTCAATCCAGCCGTTGATATCCTGTTTACCCTGAATGACGGTCGAAATGCGGTTCTTCGTATTGTTCGTGGAGATAAGCTCCACGGTCGAAGAAAATTCGTTCACGCTTTTGACTTTCCCGATCAAGCCTGCTGAAGAAATGACAGCCATATCGGATTTGATCCCATTGACTTCACCCTTGTCGATCGTAATCAGTTCCTGCCAGTGATCAGGGTTCCTGGCAATGACTGTGGCCTGAATCGTGTCATAACTTCGAAGGTCTTCTTTTTTCTTAAGGACATCTCTCAGTTCTTCATTATCCTGTTTAAGGTCCCTTACCTGTGTTTCTAGCTTTACCAGTTCGTCAAGCCGGGATTTCAGTTTTTCATTTTCCGTGTATGTATTTTGAATATCTTTCACGTTGTCAATGATGTCGCCTGTGAAATTAACAGGCTTTGAAACTATTGATTGTCCGAATCCTACCATATCTTTCACAAACTGCTCCGGCCAGCTGATGCTGTCTCTTTCCCGCAGTGAAAATCCGATCAAGGCTACGAGAACGATAATGCTGACGAGCAGAATGATCAATCGTTTATTCAGGAAGAATTGTGGCATGCTGTACACCTCAACCTTTTATTCATTCTTGGCCTGTTAAAAACCGCTGTTGATTTCCGTGCAATACTCCGCTTTCCGCGGGCGGCCGGTGAGCCTCCTCGTCGCTAAAGCTCCTGCGGGGTCTCACCTGTCTCGCTTTTCCCGCAGGAGTCTGCGTCTTGCACTCCAATCAACAGCTAGATACAGTTAAAAACTGTATGCTTTAACATAGCTAATTCTATTAAATACTATATCAAAATCTTTCCGATATTGATATCATTCCAAATTATTTACTATTTCGACATTCAGGAAGCGAAAAAAGATGGGGACGCCCTAATGTACTAGGTAATGTACTTTAAGGAACAGTCCCCACTTAATTTAAGTTAATTATTTACCGCGGTTTTTGAATAAGTGAATGTGATCGAGTGCTTTTCCGGTGCCGATGGCCACGCAGTCAAGCGGTTCTTCTGCGATAAGGACGGGCATCTTTGTTTCATCACTGATCACCTTGTCCATATTGCGGAGCAGCGCCCCTCCCCCGGTAAGGACGATACCGCGATCCATGATATCGGCAGCCAGTTCAGGAGGTGTCTTCTCCAGGGTGGACTTGACGGCATCGACAATCGCATAAACCGTATCGTGAAGGGCGGAGGCAATTTCAGCAGCAGTCACTTCAATCGTTTTCGGGAGGCCTGTCAAAAGGTCGCGTCCGCGGATTTCCATCGATTCAATGCCCTCGGAATCCCCGGCTGAACCAACTTCCATCTTGATCGTTTCCGCCGTGCGGTCACCGATCATCAAGTTATACGTTTTACGGATATAGTTGATGATGCTGTCATCCATTTCATCACCTGCTACACGGATGGACTGGCTTGTCACAATCCCGCCGAGCGAGATAATCGCCACCTCCGTTGTTCCGCCCCCGATATCGACGACCATGCTCCCGGTCGGTTCCCAGACTGGAAGATTGGCCCCGATGGCAGCAGCAAACGGCTCTTCGATGGTATAGGCATCCCTTGCACCGGCCTGTCTGGTCGCATCCATGACGGCACGCTCTTCCACACTTGTGATTCCTGAAGGAACACATACCATTACATAAGGCTTTCTGGAAAAAGCGCTTTTATTCGCTGTCGCCTGCTTTATGTAATATTTCATCATGGTGGCTGTTGTTTCGTAATCAGCAATGACTCCGTCTTTCATCGGGCGCAGCGCCACAACATTCCCCGGTGTCCTTCCGATCATATTCTTAGCGTCGTTTCCGACCGCGACGATCTGCTTATTATCCGTTTGGAGTGCAACGACGGAAGGCTCGCGTACGACGATTCCTTTTCCTTTTACGTACACTAGAGTATTGGCAGTGCCTAAATCGATTCCTAAATCTTTCGTTCCAAACATTACTGGTATCTCCCTTTCTGATACAAATTGACTGGTCTCTATTTAACTAAGGAGAGTTGTCCAAACTCTTATTCCCCGAATTTTTTTACAATAGTTGATACTTCATGACATAACGAAAAGACTCGTCCTTTTAGGGGACGACTCTTTTTTAATGAGCTACGCTTTGAATCAGCATATTGTCAGTAAAAATCATAAAGATAATTATATCGTAACCATTAAAAAAATCCTAGTGTCATAAATACCCTTTTTCTTTTAAACTGATAAATTTTTTCTCGCCGATGATCAGGTGATCTAGTATATCGATTCCGATGATTCGCCCGCATTCTACTAATCTCTTCGTCACTTCGATATCTTCCCTGCTCGGAGTGGGGTCGCCTGATGGATGATTATGCACACAGATGATCGACGCAGCCGAGCGGCGGAACGCTTCCTTAAACACCTCCCGCGGGTGGACGATCGAAGCATTCAGGCTGCCGATGAATATTGTCTGTTTGTGGAGAACTTGATTTTTAGTGTTAAGGTAAAGGCACACGAAGTGTTCCTGGGCTAAAAAACGCATATCATTCATGACGTAATTGGCTCCATCTTCCGGGGACCGTATGCTGTATCGGTCATCGAAAGCAAGGTTGCCGATCCTTCTGCCGAGCTCGACTGCCGCCATGATCTGAACAGCCTTGGCAAGCCCGATGCCTTTTGTTTTGGTTATTTCTTCAAGGGACGCATCTTTTAAAAGATTCAGACCGTCGAAACTTGTCAGCAGCCTGTTTGAAAGCTGCAGGACGGATTCAGATTTCGTACCCGTACGGAGGAGGATTGCAAGCAATTCCTGATTTGACAGGCTCGCGGCCCCGCTTTGGATAAGGCGCTCTCTCGGTCTTTCATCAAGAGGGAAATCGCGGATCATCAAATTGTTCGGTTTTTCCAATGTTTTTTCCATAGGTCCTCCTTTGCCGGTCAGAGGAGCCTTTCTTATTGAAGATATCCCATTTCGCGGAGAGCCCTGTATACTTTGGAAATCGGCAGGCCTACAACGGCATAATAGTCCCCTTTTATTTCCTTGACGAGCTTTGCCCCAAGACCCTGGATCCCGTAGGCTCCCGCTTTGTCGAATGGTTCTTCCGACGCAATGTATTCGTCGATCTCTGCAGGTGTAAGCTCCCAAAACGCAACATCTGTTTTTTCATAAAATAGAGACTGTTCTTCACCTTTCAAAATCGCTACACCCGTATAGACCGAGTGTGTTTTGCCGGACAGCATGTTAAGCATGCTTCTGGCTTCTTCGTCCGTTTGCGGTTTGCCAAGAATGACGTCATCCAGTGCAACCACAGTGTCCGATCCCAATACATAGGAATCCCTGTGTTTCATTGATATTTCATTTGCCTTTCTGAGTGCGAGTTCCGTGACTACTTCATGGGGTTTCAAATGTGGTTCAACGGTTTCATCAACGTTGCTGCTTATGGTGGTGAAGGAAAGTTGAAGCTGCTGAAGAAGATCTTTTCGGCGGGGAGATTGTGAAGCAAGTATGAGGTTGGACATTTCCTGTCAGTCCTTTCGGCGTATAGAATGGGAGATACAAAATTATAGTACCAAATTCTGCCTCCTTAAACAAGCAGAAGGCGACAAGCAATTGGGATGCTTGTCGCCTCAGTGGCTATTTCCCGGAAAATAGTCGTAAAACAGAGGTTATTGTAAACTACTGTAAGTTTCAAGATAACCCAGCAGGTCTCCCTGGACCTTTTCGGCATCCGCTGAAGACTCAAGTGAGATACTCTGCTTCGCTGCATTCACAATCGACTCTTTCATTTTTACAATCGGCTCCCCCTTCACGTCGATTGCTTCGATTTCTTTCAGCACGGGTTCAATGGAACCTGCCGCCGACTCATTTCCCTTTCCGCTCAGTACACCGTTGCTGCTTTCCTCAGCAAGGATGGCATAAAGGCCGTTCGCTTTCTCCAGAAATGCTTTTTCGTTATTGCTTGCCTTGATTTCCTTTGCACCAAGCTGAAAGTCCTTGGCGTATACGTCTACTCCGTCTCCTTTCATGTCTTCGCCGAGAAGCTTCGCCGTCTCGACATCGGCAGAAACGCCCAGAAGAAGGAACCACTGTCCGTCTTTTTCAACGGACGCACTTGAAATGCCTTTGGATGTCAAGGTGTCCTGCATCGCAGCGAGTGATTCTTTCGTCGAAAAGACCCCTCCCTGCAGGATCGCCGTCGACAGTTCCTTCAGCTTAACGGCACCGGCCGATTCGTTTCCTTCCGTCATGCCTGCTGAGGTTTCGTCCTGCAAAGTGGCAGCGGGAGCCGCTTCCCCGTCAGTATTCGTGATGACCTTCAACGTACCGAATCCCAGTACGGCACCGACAACCACCGCACCGATAATCGACATGATCAGATTGATAGAATCATGGAAAGGATTTTTGAATGATTTCTTATTCTTCTTTTTCTTGCCGCTTACATAATTGATCTTTTTGTATTCCTTTGGCGGCTGAGGAGTTTCATCCGCCAGGTTCCAATCAAAGCCCGTATCCTCGAGTTTTTCTTCGCCTGCCGCCGTTTCGGCTTTGCCGATCTTCCAATCGTGGACGCGGATGTCCTCTTCATACTCCGTTTTTTCGCCATTTATTTTGATGGAGATTTTTTTCTTGCCGTCAGGTTTGTCCACCATCGCCACCCTCCCCTTATCTATTTTTTTCCATGCTATCACATCGCATAAAAAAAAGAACAAGACTTTTGTCGTCTTGCCCTAAGAGGTTTTCGTCAAATTTTTTAATAGATTGGTATTTTCATCGCCGCTTTTGATTTCCGTGGAAGACTCCGCTTTCCGCCGGCGGTTGGTGAGCCTCTTCAGCAAGCCTGCGGGAAGAAAAGCGGAGGGGCTTTGCTCATGCGCCTCTAAGCCCCGTTGCTGGACAAGTCTCACCTAACACGCTCTTCTCGCAGGAGTCTTCGCCTTCCACTCCAATCAAAACCTGGTACGGATTAGAATCTGCAAATAGCTTTACCCGCTAAAAAACTAATCCTCGTCCTCTTCATCAGGGAATTGAGGTAAAGGGTTCTTTTTTAGAGATGGAGGAGGGCTTTGGATTTTCGGGAGCCCTTCTTTCAGGTCTTCTAGTTCCGGGATGTAGAAGGCGGATGCTGTCAGTTCGAAGGTGAGGATGTCTTCGCTGTAGCCTTCCATGTTTTCTTTTAGCTCCTGCGCGCCTGCGAAGTAGAGTCCGTTGATTTCGACGATCCGTTGGAGGTTTTCGATTTCTTCAAGGAATTTTTCCATTTCGAAGTAACCCGGTGATTCTACCGTCATGGTCATTTGCATCCTCTTTAATAGAGAAGGAAGCTGGCTGTCGGCAGCCGGGACAGCGTCCGTATCTTCTCTATCTGTCGGTGCTAAGGCACCATCTGTTTTCTCAAAATTGATGGACTGGATAGCGCTTCCCGAGATCAGCTCTGCTTTTTCCAAATCCAAAATGATACCTTCCGTTAATGGTGCGACTGGGATTTTCTGCTGAAGCGAGGAGGAATCCAGCGTTTCGTTTTTCCCTATACTGTCTACTTTCGCCTCTACCGCTTGCTGCAGTTTCACCTGGATACCGAGTTCTTCTTTTTTGTATTGCAGTCTATTCTCAGCAGGCTGCAGGACAAAGTAGTTCACTCCGGCTAGAAGGAGCACTCCAGTGACTGCCGCACTTATCAAAATCGACCACTGCTTTTTTGTAAGATTCATATTCATTCTTCTTCCTCCCCTCGGGAAAGAAGTGCTTCCATCTTGCCTTGGTCAATATGAATCTCATATGCGGCCAGGTACCTCGGGAGGACCTTTTCGTCTTCGGACTCTCCGGCTTCCACCGTTGTGATTTCGATGATGTCCGCTTCCTCGATCCATTCAACGGTCTTCAGACGGGAAAGATAGAATGCCGCTTCCCTTGAGGAATCAAACTGTACGATTGTGTTGATGACCGTTCTGTCTGCGTACATAAATTCATTGAAAAATCCCCTGTCAGGCAGAAGTGAAATCAGTTCATTCAAAAGCGGTACGGTCTTCACAGGATAGTCGAGCATTTCCTGTACCGCTTTGTTCAGCTGATCGACGCTGCCCGATGATTCCGCGCCGAGGACTTTCGTCTGCTGGACCTCGATGATCTTTTTGGTTGTATCGATCTCAGCTTCCGTCCTTTTCGTTTCAGTGAGTGTACTTTTCCATGTCAGCAGCATAAATAATGCAACGAGCACGACAAGCCCTGCAGTACCCGCGATACTGTATGTAAAAGCTTTCTGTTTCTTTTCCTTTTGAGGCAATAAATTGATATCAATAAGTTTCACTGAGCTGCACCTCTTTTAAAGCAAGACCGAACGCGATGGCATATCCCGCCTGGATCTTTTCATCATTGAATGTCGTGACATTCCTCAGGGAAAGCAATTCGACAGGGATTGAAATCCGGTCCTGCAATTGCTGCCGGAGTTCGAACAAACGGGGATGGTCGCCGCTGACTATCGTTTTACTTACGGATTGTTCGCCTTTATTCAAAGAGTAACGGTAGAAATTCATCACTTTTTCGATTTCATTCAAGGTATCTCCTAACAAGTCGACAGGGTAGGATTCCACCACTTCATCATCTTTCACGGGGCCATCCAATGGGATCGGCCTGGTGAAAATGGGTTCATGTTTATGAAAGATGGAAATCGTCAGCAGCTGTTCATCCATATGAAGCAGCATGGTATGTTCATGCGGCGATGCCTTTTTTTCATGAAGAACGGCACGGTACAAAGCTAGAGGTGCTATATCGGCTGCAACCGGCTTGAGCTTCACTTCCTCAAGCAGACGCTTAAAACCGTCGACGATTTCTTCCTGAGATGCAACGAGCAGAACCTCTTGTTTCTCATGACCTGATGCCAGCAGGGAATAATCAAATACCGGGTCTTCAAACGGAAGATGGATGCTTGACCCTATTTCCAGGAAAAGATACCCTTCCATTTCGTCTTCCCTGATTTCTGCAGGGATCGATACTTTTCTCAGGATGACAAATGGATCAGGCACCACATAACGGACCGGTTTCCGCTTGATTTTCCACTCGTCGATGCATTCTTCCAGAATGAAAAGGAGTGTTTCCTCATCGACGATCCTCCCCCCTTTGATGACTCCATCGGGAAGCCTGCGTTCAGCCATTGAAGACACAAGCAGCGGGGAAGTCTGTTTCAACTCGAGATATCGGATGCAATGGTCGGTGAATACTATATTTGCTGTTTTTTGAGAACTTGAGAGAAACGATAGAAAACCCATGGATGAGATCCTTTCTTTGCACTAGTTAATAGAATAGTGACAGGTAAATAGAGATGATGCCGTCACCATATAAATAAGCCAATATTGTGCCCGCAGCGATGAAGGGGCCGAAAGGGATCGGCTTTCCTTTTTCAATCAGCTTGAATGCCAGGGCCGTGAGTCCGATGACCGCCCCTAGGAATGTGGCTATCATGAACGACAGAATGGTGATCTTCACTCCGACTGCAAGACCGATGACGCCATAGAGCTTGATATCCCCGCCGCCCATTCCGCCCCTGCTGATGATCGCGATCAAGAGAAGCAGTCCGAAACCGAGTGCCCCTCCTGCCAGACTGTCCCACCATGGTGAAAGGGGGATGAAGATCCGTTCGATGATTATTAGAGGAAGGAAAAACAACAGGACTTTGTCCGGGATGACCATGTATTTAAGGTCAGAGACCGTGATGATGATGAGCATGGAGATAAGGGTCCATGCAGCCACTAATTCCAACTGCATGCCGATTTGCAGGTAAGCTAGTACAAAAAGCCCAGCGTTCAAAGCCTCCATAAATGGATATAAAGGAGAAATGCGCCCTTTGCAGCGGCGGCATTTCCCCTTTTGGATGAGATATGAAAAGACTGGTATGAGCTCAACCGCCGTCAATTGGTGGCGGCAGTATGGACAGCTCGACCTTGGTTTTATGATTGATTTCTTAAGCGGCACCCTCAGGCCAACTACGTTGTAGAAGGAGCCTAGGAGGAGTGCGTAGAGGGTGATGATTGTTAAATAAATTAACATTTTATCCATTATTATTTATCTATTGTACCTGATTCACTTTTTGCTGCATTGATCCCTTTTACAGTAGCCTCTTCAAATTCGATTACCACTTTTCCTTTAGAAGCTTTACCACTCAAGTTAAAAGTATTAGCATCAGCCACGGATACTGAATAAGCAGTGTCCCATTTAACCCCACCGTTATCCGATAAATAGTCTTTTAGTTTAGCTGCATTCAAAGGAGCATCAGGAACGCCTTCAGAAGAAACATATAACTTTGCAGCATTGAGAACTTGTGTCCCCTCAGCCTTCACAGCATCAGCCCTTGACTTCTCAATTATATTCCCAATACTCGGCACCGCAATAGCAGCAATAATCCCCAAGATCACAATAACAGCAAGCAGCTCGACAAGGGTGAGACCCTTATCATTTTTCAAGATTTTCTTCAACATCTTTTTTTCCTCCCATTTCGGTTTTTTATGTAGTACTTTAGTACCTTATGAATCTACAATCATTATACAACAGGTTTCGCAAAAAAATAGTAAGAATGTGTAAAATATTATCAAAAATGCTAGAAATTTTGAACATTGTTAAACATTTCAAACATCGGCACCATGATAGCTGTGACAATAGTCCCGACAAGACCCGCGAGGACCACGATCATCAGGGGTTCAATCAGTGATTTCAGCTGGTCTGTGGTGTGCTCGACTTCCTTTTCGTAGAAGTCGGCGACTTTCGAGAGCATAGCGTCCAGGGACCCTGTTTCTTCACCAATTGAAATCATATGTGAAACGAGCGGCGGGATCGCCCAGTGGTCTTTCATCGGTTCGGTAAGCGATCCACCGCTTTCAAGAGAATCCCTTGACTCCTTGATCACCCGTGCTATCACTTCGTTTTCTACGACCCGCTCAAGGATCACCATCGACTGCAAGATGGGCACGGAACTCGAGAACAGGGAACTGAACGTCCTGGTCATCCTTGCAAGCACCGCTTTTTGTATGAGGCTTCCGAAAACCGGGATCCTCAGGATAAAATAATCCAGGTAATACTTCGTCTCCTGTTTACGCCTGATCAGCGTGATGCCGGCAGCTCCAAGGATGACAAGCAATAAAAGGCCATACCAATATTCCTGAACGATTGCACTCGCGCCGAGCACAACCCTCGTGATCAACGGAAGCTCGCTTCCCATATCGGCAAACATATCGACGAAGGTCGGGACGACTGCAAGCAGCAGGAAAATGACAACGCCGATGGCGATGATACCGACAACCGCCGGATAGGAAAGGGCTGCAATGACTTTCTGCCGGGTCGTGTGCTGCTTTTCATAATGATCGCCCAGCCGCTCGAGGGTTTCATCCAGGCTCCCGGTCGCTTCCCCCGCTTTCAGCATATTGATGAAAAGCGACTCGAAGATTTTCCGGTGCTTGGCGAACGCCTCGGAAAGGGGGATCCCTTCTTTCAGTTCTATTTCCACTTCGGATAGTACCTTTGACAATGCCTTGCTGCTCGTTTGGGCAGAGAGGATGCGGGTGGCATCTACGACGGTCACCCCGGCTTTCAACAGTGTGGAAAACTGCCTCAGGAATACGACCATCTGCTGCAGCTTTACAGGGTTCCCGAGGGTGATTTCCTTTGTCAGAAGCGTTTCGGGTATTTCTTCTGCAGAAATGACGCGGATTCCCTGATTCTTCAGCCTCATCATCGCTTCTTTTTTTGAAGGTGCAGAAATCACGCCCCGCTTCCGGCCGCTCCTGTCCCTTCCCTCATACTTGAACCGCGTCATACGGTGACAGGCTCCTGCATATAAGGCTTGGCGGCTTCACGTGATACAAGCCCCGTTTCCACATATCGTTTGACCGAGGAATGAAGGAGTTCCATCCCCATCGCCCTTGAGGTCTGCATGACACTCGGGATCTGGTGGATTTTTTCGGAGCGTATCAGGTTCGCCACCGCCGAATTATTGAGCAGTACTTCTATGGCAGCCACCCTTCCCTGGCGATCCGTCGTCGGCAGGAGGCGCTGGGCGATGATCCCCTGAAGGACCGACGCGAGCTGAACCCTTACCTGAGCCTGCTGAACGGAAGGAAAGACATCGATGATCCGTTCAATGGTCGATACGGCACTGGATGTGTGCAGGGTTCCCAGCACAAGATGTCCGGTCTCGGCCGCCGTGATCGCTGTATGGATCGTCTCGAGATCACGCATCTCACCCACCAGGATGACATCCGGATCCTGCCTCAGTGCGCTGCGAAGTCCGTATGCGAACGTTTTCGTATCGAAGCCGACTTCACGCTGATCGATGATTGACGAACCGTGCTTATGTAAATACTCGATCGGATCTTCGAGCGTGATGATGTGCTTTCTCATCGTTTGATTCATATAGTGGATCATCGAAGCGAGGGTAGTCGATTTCCCGCTTCCCGTCGGTCCGGTCACGAGCACCAGACCCTGGGGTTTTTCAGCGATCCTCTTGAGTACGTCGGGCAGGTTCAATTCATCAAGCGTCGGAATTTTCGTCGGCACAACGCGCAGTGCGATACTGATGCATGAACGCTGGTGATAGGCGTTCACCCTGAATCGCGACACGCCGGGTATGGCATATGAAAAATCAAGCTCACCCTGTTCCTTGAAATCATCCCACAGCTCTTCAGGTATGACGGCTTTCGCCATTTGTTCAGTATCATGAGGCTTCAGGATTTCCTGGCCGTACCTTTTCAAATCACCGTGTATGCGGAACACTGGTGAAGATCCGACCGTGAGATGGATGTCGGAAGCTTTTAATTCGAATGCTGCCCTTAATAATTGATCTATGCGTTCTTTCATAATGACCACCTTCTTTATTCGATTGCAACCCGCAGGATTTCCTCTGTCGTGGTGATCCCCTGCTTCACTTTCAACAAACCATCGTCCAAAAGGAAGATCGTTTTGGACATGTGTGCCGCTTCCCTCAGTGCGGAAAGCGGTTCATTGTTCATAATGATCTTCTTCATTTCCTCATTGATGACAAGAACTTCGTGAATGGCAAGCCTGCCTTTGTATCCGGTCATATTACAGGCTGCGCACCCTTTCCCGCGGTTGATCTTCTCGACAGTGAGACCCCTGCGCTTGAAAATATCGAATTCCCGTCTTGTCGGGGTCTCCTCGACCGCACAGTCGCGGCATACTTTCCGTACAAGGCGCTGGGCCACGATCCCGCTGAGGGACGTTGCGACCAGGAACGGTTCGACGCCCATGTCAATGAGGCGTGTCACCGTTGTCAGCGAGTCATTTGTATGGATCGTGCTTAAAACCAGATGCCCTGTTAGGGATGCACGGATAGCGACTTCCACGGTTTCTTTATCGCGGATTTCACCAACCATGATGATGTTCGGGTCCTGGCGGAGAATCGACCGCAGCCCAGTCGCGAACGTCAATCCTACATTCGAATTCACCTGTATCTGATTGATCCCTTCCAGCTGATACTCGACCGGATCTTCAACCGTGATGATGTTCACTTCTTCACTGTTCAGCTTGTTCAAAGCCGCATACAGTGTGGATGATTTTCCCGACCCCGTCGGTCCGGTGATGAGGACGATGCCCGTCGGCCTTTCAATCAGGGACTGGAACCGTTTCATATTAAGCGAATTGAAGCCGAGCTGCGTCAGGTCATTCAGGGAGGAGCTCAAATCAAGAATCCGGAGCACCATCTTTTCACCGTAAATGGTCGGCAGTGTAGATACACGGAGATCGATCGGTCGGAAATCGATGTTCGTCTTGATGCGTCCATCCTGCGGGACTCTGTGCTCGGTGATATCAAGCTGGGCCATGATCTTGATCCTTGCCGTAAGCATGCTTTGCATATGTTTCGGGATCGCCCGCTCTGTCCGGAGGATGCCGTCGACCCGGTACCGTATCAAAACCCTCGTCTCCTGCGGATCGATATGGATATCGCTCGCTTTTTGAGTCATTGCGTTCGATAGGATCTGATTCACCAGCCTGGCAATCGGGGAATCCTGATCCATGATCGTTTCATCCTGCCCGCCATCGGGTTCATTGCCCAAGCCTTTCAACTCTTCGAAACTTTCATCCATGTCATAAAATTTATTGATCGACCTGAGGATATCATCTTTGGTCGCAATCGCCGTTTCTATGAAGAAACCGGTGGACAGCCGGAGATCTTCGATGACATAAAAATCCATCGGGTCCGCCATCGCGACAAAAAGCTTGTCCCCTTCTTTTTTTAACGGGATGATCAAGTTCCTCTTTGCCGTGTCCTTCGGTATCAAGTGAAAAAGATTTTGATCAAACGGATACCGGAACAAGCTTACGTGAGGGATGCCCAATTGAAATTCAAGCACCTCGATCAGCTGCTGCTCTGTAATATATCCTCTCTGGAGAATGGCATCACCCAGCTTTTGATCTTTGCTTTTTTCTTTCAGGGCCTGCTGAAGCTTATCTTCTGTCAGCAGACCTGCTTCGACTAATAAATCACCTAATCGTTTCCGTTCCTGAGCCATTTTCAACCACCTTCTCTTATACCGCTGTTACTTCATATTGGAATCCGGAATGTCGTCGGTGGAGGAAGATCCGCTTTCGGAACTACCCTGTTCCCCTGAATCCGATAGTTCATCCTGGGAGTCCACGACTTCGTCAGCTTGGGAGCTGTCTTTCTGACCGGCATCAGGAGCTTCAGTTTCAGCATGGTTCTCACGCCTTGAATCCTGAGTTTCTTCCCCATCACTGACATTTGAACTGACTGTAGTGCTTCCCTGAGAGCTGCTTTCCTCCCTGCTGGCCATATACTCTTCGAGGCTGACAAGCTCTTCCCGGTGTACAGGCGGATAGTAATCACTTGAAATCAATTCTTCCTTCAAGACGGCACCCTTTGAATCCAGTGTGGCCTTCCACACATCAACCTTTATTCCTTTTTCACCTTCCACTTTCACTTTGGTCTGTCCCCGCTTCACATAGGGAGTGTATTGCTTGATCACCCGCGGTTCGACCGTTTGTTTGTCCTGCAGGGTGATTTCCACCTCGTTTGGAAACTGCGGCCCTTCTAAAATGACACGGAGCGAATTCTTTTCCATTTTAAAACTGATTATGTATGAAGAGCTGTCAGGATTCGCAAACTTGAAATCCTGGTGAAGTTCTTTGTCCACCCTGGCTTCAAATCCGAGCTCTGCATAGTCAGGAAGTGAACGCCCATAATGGCGCTGAACGATTTCAAGGCCGGAATACAGAAGGACTTCGTATAACCCTGTTGAAATCACACTCATTTCTTCATCCTTCATGCTGTCCAGATGCTCGTCTTCCACAAACTTCAGGAGGGAGAATGATGAGACTGGTTCAATATCAATCTCTGAAAAAGAAGAAAGGAACTCTTCCAGCCCCGGAGTCACTTCAACGTTCTTTACCGCACTTTCGGCAAGGACCACCCTTGGGTATGTTTCTTTACCGGACCTTGCAGCGTCTTCGGAATCAGTGGTACTCCCGCGTTCACCGGAGATGGTCTTACCGGCAATTACTGATGTGCTGGGTGCAACATTTTTAGAATCAGCAACAAGGTCATACAAGAAGGCTCCAAAATGTGCCGCCCCAAAAAGGTAGACTGTGCACAACACTAAAAAAAAGGATGCCGCATACGTTGTTTTTTTCAATGAGGGACCTCCTCCCTGACTATCTGCGTTTTATTCCTGAAAATAACCGATTGTATTCCTCTTCCTCTTCATCCACTTCAAGAGGAGCTTCAACAGCTTCGAGCAATCCGTCAGCGATAAACGGAAGCTCTTCCTCATAAACAGGGGCATCCCCTGCTTCTGGTTCAAAGTGTTTCACTTCCGCCTCATCCCATTCCAGCTCTTTTATGTAGTCCTGGTTATCTTCTTTAATGAAATTTTCAGAAGATCCTTCTAGTAAATTGGATTCTGAAATTGTTTCATTGCGAGATTCATCGGTATCATTGACAGTTTCATTGTTTCTTTCGGGTCCTTGGTGACTGGCGGCGGGGAAGTGGGGCTCCGGGTGAAGTTCATGAAGATGAGCAGTGCTTTCGTTGTGAATCCTTGACTGTGCTATATAGGCTGTTAGGCCCGTAAGTAAAGCTAATATTGCGATCACACTTATAAAAGGCAGAAATTCTTTTCCGATAAGGGCCAGGACGGTTATACAAAAGGAGAGTGATGAAAGAATCACCTTTTGCTTAAGTGTCAGCTTCATAGGAATGAATCTCAGGAAAGGTACCAGCAGGACAAATGCCCCTGCAGCAAATAGCAATGTTTTCATCACAATCCTCCTTTTGTCCTTCGTCGGAATCCTACATTTTTCGACTATTACTATTTTATTACATAATATTTAAAATTGAAACAATTTGATTGCATACAAACAGTTAAAAGTATGCTCCTTTCATTTAAAATACAAAAAATCGTCAAAAAAAACCTCCCAGAAAAGGGAGGTGTCCTACTTCACATATTCCGCCACACGATTCCGCCCCGCCTGCTTCGCCCCGGTATAGAGCGCCCGGTCGGCATGCCGTATCAAGGCCATAGTATCGTCTGCATCCTCTGGGGCTGTAGCCAAACCAATGCTTGCCGTGATTCTGACCATTAATTTTCTATTCGCTGCCTGGAGAGTGTCATGAAGGACGAACGGCCTGTTGGCAATCGCCTTCCTTACGCGTTCAGCAAGCCTGAGTGCCTCTGCCCTTTCAGTATCGGGCAGGAGGATGACAAATTCCTCGCCCCCATATCGAGCCACAGTGCCTTTCTTTCCGATCAGCTTGCATAAGCGGGCAGCAAGTTCGATCAGGATTTCGTTTCCGCTCTGATGACCGTAGTTATCGTTGATGACTTTGAAGTGATCCAAATCGAGCATGATCAGGGATAAGGAAGTCCTGCCGCCTGATTCAAGTTTATTGAACTCGAGTGACAGCATGTCTTCAAAGTACCGGTAATTATAGAGGTTGGTAAGTGCACATCTTTCACTGTTTTGCTTTGTCTGCTCATGATGTCTTGCATTTTCGATTGCGACACCGAAGTAGGAGCAAAGGATTTCGACAATCATCAATTGGAATTTCTCATATGCACGTTTTTTCGAAGACGCCAAGAGGAGGATTCCCTCTACCTTCTGGCTTCTTACAATCGGTACGCACAAGACGCTTTCCACTTCAGAAGGCATATATCCGTCTACCAGACCGTTCCATTCAGACTGGGAATCATAAATAACCGAGCTTCCTGATTCCCAAACCTTACCGCTGATGCCTGTCCCCTTTTTCAGGACCGGGAACCTGTGGATGTGTTTCCCTTTCGTCTCGACCCTTCGCAGAAGGACAAGTTCATCGCCTTTGCAATCCAGTATGTATGCATACTCCACAGGCAGGGTTTCGATGATATTTTTCAGGAAGATATCGAGAACTTCATCCACCTTGAGGCTTTCGGTCAGCTGGTGGCCGATTTCACCGGCCTTCTGCAAGTATTCATTGATTTTTTCAGAAGAATTATACATCTTCAGGATCATTGATAAACTGATGAATGGAATACCGATCAGAAGTGAAGCAAATGGACCGATCTGGAACGTGAGGAAATACAGGGACAGGGACATAGGGAACATGATCATATTCGCTATGAAATCCCATACGAAATCTTTGCTGTAGAATCGGATATCGCTTCCAACAAAATAATGCTGATACGCCAGGAGCACAAACTGGTTGATCATGATGGATCCAATCTGATAGGACAATGCCGCGGGCAATATATCACCGATGTTCCCCGCCCCGACTTCTCCCCCCAGAAGGAAATAAATCATACCGCTCGAAACGGATACGATGAAAAACATCAGGGAATTCAAAGGAATCCTGTGCCAGTCGGTCTTGGACATCCTGATTCGAAGAAGCAAAGGAATGATCGAAAACTGCATCAGGATGATTTCCACGAATAATCCATACTTTAAAAAACCAACGAGAGTGACCCATTGGATGAAGAAGATGGTGGAACCATTGATGACGATCGGCATGAGAGGAATGAATGTAGCAAACAGAACCAGTGTGAAAAGTTCCCATCCGTTCCCATTAACATTTTGGGGAGGGTAGAATTTATATGTATAATACAAACCTGCAGGCACGATTGCCAGCCATGCAAAAAGCAGCACAAGTTTCTTTTTAAGTGACAATTGCATCCCTGACCTCCCCCATCTTCTTGTATATTTTGATTATATAGTCAAATAGTCACAAGTTTAAGAATATTTTATCAGAGTAAAAGAATAAAGTCACTTATTTTTTCTGGAATTTTCTAACTTTTGAATAAGCACCGGTTTTACCTCTGATAGAAAGTAGAGTGAGCCCGTAATGAATAGTACATCCTCTTCACCCATACCGGGCAGTTTTTCATCTAAATACCGCTGCCAGTCCTCTTCTTTCTTCTTTCGCGGATGATCCGATATATCGAATAGCTCAACCGCTCCGGCCACCCGCGGAAACGAAAATGTGGTGAAACATATTTCTGAAGCCGCTTCTTCAAGCAGGCTGATCATATGCTTCAATTCTTTGTCCTTCAGAGCAGAGAAAAGGATCGTCACATTCTTCGAGGGATAACGCTCAGAAATCGTTGCGGCAAGCGCCTTTATTCCTTCAGGATTATGCGCCCCGTCCAGGATCACAGCCGGCGTGTCACTCATGACTTCCATCCTGCCCGGCCAGTATGCTTTCTTCAGCCCATTTCGAAGAGCGGCATCTGCCACGCTGATTACATCCTGTGACTGCAATATTTCTGCCGTCTTTACAGCGATTGCTGCATTTTGAACCTGATGTGCCCCCATCATCGAAATTTCAAAAGCACTGCTTTTCCCGGATGAAATAAAATGAAATCTTTCTCCCCTGCCTGCAGCAGGGGACCTCTCTGTGTGAAAATCTTCTCCCAATTGATAGATACGGCTCCCTTTTTCATTTGCAGCGTCCGCAATGACCTTTCTTGCCCCGTCCTGCGTGACACCGGAAATGACAGGAACGCCTTCTTTGATGATGCCTGCTTTCTCGGAGGAAATTTCTTCGATCGTATCGCCAAGGAAGTTCATATGATCCATTCCGATACTCGTGATCACTGAAATAAGCGGGGTGATCACGTTCGTTGAATCAAGTCTGCCCCCAAGCCCCACTTCAAATAAAACGACATCGGGTTTGACCGTTTCCGCAAAATAGACCATGCTCATCGCCGTGATGACTTCAAATTCGGACGGTTCACCCCACTCACTGTGTGCCATGCTTTCTGCAATCGGTTTGACGAGGGACACAAGCGTAATGAGATCTTCGTCCGGAATGGGATTCCCGTTTACAGAAATACGCTCATTGAACCGTTCAAAATACGGGGAAGTGAACGTCCCGACTGTACAGCCCGCCTCTTGAAGAATATTTCGAAGATAGGTTACTGTCGACCCCTTCCCGTTCGTCCCGCCGATATGCACGCTCTTAAATTTTTCATGGGGATTCCCGAGTTCTTTTAATAAGTGGTGCATTCTTTGAAGACCGGGCTTTATACCAAGTCTCAATCTTGCATGAATCCACCCGATCGCTTCCTCATATGTAAACATGTATGCTTCACTCCCATCAAAAAAAGGCCGGGGGAAGCCTAGCTGCTTCAGGGGTGCTTCCCTTTACAATTAGACTTCTGCTCCCAAGCCATTTCATAAAAATTAAACGGTTTTCAATTCCTCGATTCTCGCTTTGACTGTTGCCTGCTTTTCAAGGTAATCTTTTTCTTTTGCCTTCTCTTCGTCGACTACTTTTTGAGGGGCTTTGCTTACAAACTTTTCATTATTCAGCTTGCCCTGGACACGTGACACTTCTTTTGTCCATTTCTCAAGTTCTTTTTCAAGGCGGGCAATTTCTTCATCGATATTGATGAGACCTTGTAGCGGAAGAAATAATTCTACTCCTGTAGCAACCGCAGTCATCGCTTTTTCCGGAGGAGTGATATCGGTGCCCATATCCAATTGCTCAGGATTACAGAAACGCTCGATGTATCCTTTGTTCTTATCCAGGATTTTCAGGATTTTCTCATCCTTCGCTTTCAGGATCAGCTTGACCTGCTTGCTCATCGGCGTGTTCACTTCTGCCCGTACATTCCGAACGGCACGGATGATTTCCACAAGGAGCTTCATCTCTTCTGATGCACCGGCATCCGTCAGGTCCTTGTTTACTTCCGGCCAGGCTGCAACTGTGATCGATTCGCCTTTATGCGGCAGGTTCTGCCATATTTCCTCGGTAATAAACGGCATGAACGGATGCAGAAGTCGCATTGTGTTGTCGAGAACGTACGCAAGGATGGAACGAGTTGTTTTCTTGGCCGCTTCGTCTTCCCCGTATAAAGGAAGCTTCGCCATTTCGATATACCAGTCGCAGAAATCATCCCAGATGAAATTATAAAGGATTCTTCCGACTTCGCCGAATTCATATCGGTCGGCAAGGCGGGTCACACTCTCGATCGTTTCGTTCAGGCGTGTAAGGATCCATTTGTCGGCAACGGATTTTTCACCGCTGAGATCGATTTCTTCATAAGTCATGCCATCCATATTCATAAGGGCAAATCGAGATGCATTCCAGATTTTATTGGCAAAGTTCCAAACGGATTCCACTTTCTCGAATGAGAAACGCAGATCCTGACCAGGTGAACTGCCTGTGGACAAGAAGTAACGAAGTGAATCTGCACCATATTTTTCGATGACATCCATCGGATCGACGCCATTGCCGAGCGATTTACTCATCTTGCGTCCGTCTTCTGCACGGACAAGTCCGTGGATCAGGACATCTTTGAATGGACGTTCACCGGTGAACTCAAGTCCCTGGAAAATCATGCGCGATACCCAGAACCCGATGATGTCGTAGCCTGTTACAAGCGTGTTTGTCGGATAGTATCTCTTGAAGTCTTCCGCTTCTGTATCCGGCCAGCCCATTGTTGAGAATGGCCACAGTGCTGAACTGAACCAGGTATCAAGGACGTCTTCTTCCTGCGTCCAGTTTTCACTGTCAGCGGGTGCCTCGTTTCCTACATATACTTCACCGGTTTCCTTGTGATACCATGCCGGGATTCTGTGTCCCCACCATAATTGACGGGAAATACACCAATCGCGGGTATTTTCCATCCAGCGCATATAGGAAGTTTCGAAACGGTCGGGAACAAAATTCACTTTTTCCCCTTCTTTTTCCTGCAGCTTGACTGCTTCCTGTGCGAGCGGATCCATTTTGACGAACCATTGAGTTGATAGATATGGCTCAACTACCGCTCCGCTCCGCTCGGAGTGTCCAACGGAGTGCATATGCTCTTCGATCTTGAACAGTACGCCTGATTCCTGAAGATCTTTGACGATCTGCTTGCGGCAGTCAAAGCGGTCCATGCCATTGTATTTATCTGCCTTTTCATTCATGCTTCCGTCTTCATTCATCACGAGGATACGTTCAAGATTATGGCGGTTTCCGATCTCGAAGTCATTCGGATCGTGAGCAGGCGTGATTTTTACCGCCCCTGAACCGAATTCCATATCCACATAATCGTCCCCGACGATCGGGATTTCACGTCCGACGATTGGAAGGATCACCGTTTTACCGATCAAGTGCTTGTAGCGGTCGTCTTCCGGATGGACGGCTACAGCCGTATCACCGAGCATCGTTTCAGGACGTGTTGTCGCGATTTCAATATGTCCGCTTCCATCCGCTAACGGATACTTCATATGATAGAACGCACCCTGTACATCCTGGTGGATAACCTCGATGTCGGATAAAGCTGTCTTCGTTGCGGGATCCCAGTTGATGATGTATTCACCGCGGTAAATCAAGCCTTTATTATAAAGGTCGATGAATACTTTCTGAACGGCATCCGATAAGCCTTTATCCAGCGTGAAACGTTCGCGGCTGTAGTCAAGCCCCAGGCCGATTTTCGACCATTGCTTCCGGATGTGCTCTGCGTACTCTTCTTTCCAATTCCACGTTTCTTCCACGAACTTCTCACGGCCAAGGTCATGGCGCGAGATACCCTGGCTGCGAAGCTTTTCGTCCACCTTTGCCTGTGTGGCAATCCCTGCGTGGTCCATTCCCGGAAGCCATAGGACATCGTAGCCCTGCATGCGCTTCATTCTTGTCAGGATGTCTTGAAGTGTCGTATCCCATGCGTGGCCGAGATGAAGCTTGCCTGTTACGTTCGGCGGCGGGATGACGATCGAGTACGGTTCCTTTTCCTTCTCACTTTTCGCTTCAAAAAACTTCCCATCCAGCCACCATTTGTATCTTCCCTGCTCAATGGCATTGGGATCATATTTAGTCGGCATCGATAATTGATCTTGAGTCTCCATTGTATATCCTCCTTTAACGTTGTAGGTTCATTTAACAGCATTTTTTGGACACAAAAAAATCCTTCGCCCTGTAAAAGGACGAAGGATTCGTTTCGCGGTACCACCTTTTTTCTCAGAAGTCATTCTGTCTCCTGAACTCTCAATGAACAATAACGGCTTTTAACCGGCTTCCACTACTGTTTTCATGGAAACAGCTCTACAGGCGACCTTCTATCGTCTTCGCTTGGAAAATCTCTCAGCATACGATTTTCCTCTCTGAAAGCGGGGGGCAATGTACTCTTCCTGTTCAACGCTTTTAAAAATATTTATGTAATCATTATAGTATAGGATTCACTGAACTTTCGTCAATCATTATCGCCCATTTTCACAAAAAATATTCTCTTTAACATGCTTCTCGCACCCTTCCGGACAGAAAACATAAGATGAAGTAGTGAATACACCCAGGAAAGTGAGTGACAACCATGAAGAAATTCAATCAATATACACTGCAGAAGTGGATGGGCAACGCACGGCTGATCTGCAAGCAGTTCATCGTCCCTTTTACCATCTTTCAAGCAATCCGGACGATTCTGCTTCCGACTACTTTCGATGTACTTTTATTGACCTTGTTTATCGGGCTCGGCCTTGCCATTTACTATGATTGGATTTAAGGACTGACGAAACATGGCGTTCGCCAGTCCTTTTTTCATGTCTCTGCCTCTGCCGCGGCTTCCGCTTCTTCTTTTTTCTTGCGTTCAATCTCGTCGAGGCGCATGACCACATATTCGGTATTTTTCAAGAGCCAGTAGTGACGCTGCAATTTTCTCACTGCTTTCCGCTCGTTTCTTTTCGCTTTAGGCGTATGAAAATATTTTTCAGCCATCGCAATCAATGAGCTCGGATAAGCCAGATAACACATGAACAGGAGCTTTTCTTCCGCGCGGGCGGTAAAATGCTGAAAGTACGTTTCCAGCCACTCTACACACTCATCAAAATACTTAGGATAGGTTTTCAAGGTCCTTGACAGGAACGGAAGCAAGTCATGAAAAGGAGAAGCCGTCTTTGAACCTTCGAAGTTATTAAAATAACCCATCCCCCTGTCATCATAGAGGAAATGCTCGGTGGAGAGTTTGCCGTGAATGATGACCGTCCTCACCTTTTCAAGGTCTTTTGTGCTTTCATACCATTCGTCGAGTTTATTCCGTGAAAATTTCAAAGCTTGTGATGCATCCTTATAATACATACAAAAATGGTATTGAAACGGCGACATATACGTGGTTTTCTCACATTCTTCCACGTATTCATCGAGGAACTGCTGCTCCTTTTCCCACCTGGAAGTCAGCTGTTCGTAATGGGATTCTCTTTCTTCTTTATTGATTTTGACATCCTGTGAAGAAATTGTATGAAGTCTAGCCAATTCCCGGAACAGCTTTTGATGCCTTTCAAAACGGTCTTCCTTATCCTGGTTGTTGAGCCAGGGCATCACATAGTAAAGTTCACCCTCGTGCCAGACTGCATACCGTCCGTCCATTGTGGGATAAATGGGAACAATCCGGTTATATCCCCGCTGGAACAGAGTCTGGATGTTCCGCACAAAATCCACCCCCGTCTGTGCGGATATATGCTTGACGGCAAGCGTGCCTTTGTTTGAGTACACTTTGCTGACCTTACCGGTATCTTCCACGAAAAAGGGTTCTACCCCGTAAGGCTGAAGAACAGGCTTTAAATGTTCGATCGTCTGCATGATTATTTGCACCTCCTTTTTTACGGACAGCCTCCGATTCCTCCGCTCCCTTGCTTAAAGAAGAAAAAACGGACTGCCCCCAGTATATTGGTGTCAGTCCTGATACAATGCCGTATTTTATCGTTCTGCTCTTTTGTTATTTATGCTTTGAACACCGGTTCTTCATTTGGGATATAAAGAACCTGGCCGCTGTAGACATCCTGGTTGGCCTCCAGATGATTGACCCTCAGCAGCTGGGCGATGGTCAAATCATATTTTTCGGCGATCTGATCGAGGGTTTCCCCCTCCTGAACAATGCAGACTCTAAGCATTGCAGCACGTTCTTCTTCTTTGCGGGCGAAGAAATCAGTCAACGAAATCGATTCATATTTTTTGCCTTTGATTTTTTTCTTCTTTGCAGTCGGTTCTTCTTCCATCGAAGAGGATTCTTCTTCCTCTTCCACTTCTTGAACCGGCTCCTGCTTCTGCATATTCATTTGTTCACTGGCAGGCTGAGGGACTTCCTGCTCCTGTGAGGATTCACTCAATTCATGTTCTGGAAGTTCAAATACATTTTCCTTCCTGAAGTAGCTCTCTTCGTGTGCAGATTGGGAATCATACTGGATATGGACAGGAATCTCGTCTTCTTCCTCGGCTGGAGGTGTCCTCCCTTCGAGTGAAAACGGCTGGTAATCATCATCAGGGGATTCAGGGATGCCATCTGCCGATTCAACCTCTGTTAGGTCGTAATCATGGTTTATATCATCTTCATCCTCATATGAGACATTGACCTCTTCCTGATCATATGATTCATCATCATCACGGTCATAATATCCATGACTTTCAGTTTCCTCTTCTTCTAAAGGAGCATCTGCAAAAGCAGCCGAGCGGTGAAGAGGGGCATAAAGTTCTTCCTCCTTATATTCCACTTCAAGAGGTGTATGGGTCTGCTGCTCCCCGTAAATTCCGGTAATGGTCAAATCGGCATTCAGTTTCAAGCAGGCATTTTCAGGCACAACGTAGTCGAAGGACTCGACGAACACATCAATGTCTCCCAGATTGGCAATTCTGTTTTTAGGGATGGTGACATCTACCGGAAAACGGTGAACAAACTCGTTTTCCCCTTTTTCCCTTTTTTCAACGATTTGAACGAATTTACCGCTAGCTTCAAATTCGTCTACACCTTCTTCATCCCGCGGGGTGGTAGGCAGGTATTCACCTGAAAGATCCAGGGTCCCGCGTATGAGTACATATTGTTCTTGTTCCTGTATCGTTATATGTGGATCTAAGGAGATGGATAGCAGTTCTTCAACTTCCTGTCCTTTTTTGAACCAAATTGATTCTTCCAAAGAAAATCGCAGGCACGATTGTTGATCTTGTGACAAAGAAATTCCTCCTTTCAAGTTCCAAACCTAAGAAATATATGACAATGTCATTATCACTTTATGAAACGCGGAGGGGAAATATGATAGAGATGAGTAAGTTTTAAAAAATTGAGTGTCTTAATTACATTGAGTTTGCTTTGAATGTCGGTATTGATTTCCGTGCATGACTTCGCTTTCCGCGGGTAGCCCGTGAGCCTCCTCGTCACTCCGTTCCTGCGGGGTCTCACATTAGCTACTCTTCCCGCAGGAGTCTTCGTCATGCACTCCAATCAATACCTGGATAGTCCATTTACAAAGCCATTTCATTCATGTTAAAAATTATCCAAATAATATTTTTCGTCGTGGCATACTCCATCTTTTCTGTTCGTTATCTTAAATCAAAAAGCCGACCTTCTTATAAAAGGCCGGCTTTCTCTTTTACTTATTTCTTACTGATCTTCTCAAATGCTTTTTCTGCTGCTTTGATTGTGTTGTTGATATCTTCGTCGCTGTGGGCGGTGGATAGGAATAGTCCTTCGAATTGGGAAGGCGGCAGAAATACTCCTTCGTTTGCCATCTCGCGGTAGTACTCAGCGAACATTTCCAAATCAGAGGATTTTGCCCCTTCGTAATTCTTTACTTCATCATTTGTGAAGAATAAACCGACCATCGAGCCTGCACGGTTAATGGTATGAGGGACGCCGTGTTTTTGTGCGGCTTGCTTCAAACCATCCTCAAGAAGGTCGGCTTTGCGGCCGAATTCTTCATAGCTTTCAGGCGTCAATTGGCTGAGTGTCTCGTAACCGGCAGTCATGGCCAGCGGATTCCCTGACAGGGTTCCAGCTTGGTAGATGGGACCGCTCGGAGCGATCTTTTCCATGATTTCTGCTTTTCCTCCGTACGCTCCAACAGGCAGTCCGCCGCCGATCACTTTCCCGAGGCAGGTAAGGTCAGGTGTCACATTGAAATATCCTTGCGCACAGCCGTAACCAACACGGAATCCTGTCATGACTTCATCGAAAATCAGCAGGGAACCGTTCTGTTCAGTGATTTCACGAAGACCTTCCAGGAATCCCGGCTGAGGAGGGACGACTCCCATATTCCCGGCCACCGGTTCAACGATGACACCGGCAATATCATCACCGAATTGTTCGAATGCATAACGGAAGCTTTCTAGGTCGTTGTATGGAACGGTGATCGTATTTTTGGCGACCCCTTCAGGCACCCCCGGACTGTCAGGAAGGCCAAGTGTCGCAACACCGGATCCTGCTTTGATCAAGAGTGAGTCCCCGTGTCCATGGTAGCAGCCTTCAAATTTGAGGATTTTGTTACGGCCGGTATACCCCCGTGCAAGACGTAGTGCACTCATTGTCGCTTCCGTCCCTGAAGATACCATGCGGACGATTTCAATACTCGGTACACGGTCGATCACCAGTTGAGCAAGTTTATTTTCGATTTCGGTCGGTGCTCCGAAGCTTGTCCCGCTTTCAGCCACCTTCTTGATCGCTTCCACCACTCGGTCATTGCTGTGACCAAGGATAAGCGGCCCCCATGACAGTACATAGTCGATATATTCATTACCATCGATGTCATAGATCTTGGAGCCTTTTCCCCTTTCCATGAAAATGGGATCCATATTGACCGATTTGAATGCGCGGACAGGGCTGTTTACACCGCCAGGCATTAACTTCTTTGCTTCTTTGAACGCTTCTTGTGATTTTTCATATGAACGCAAGACCATTCTCCTCCTTTAAAAAAATGCGGAAATTGAACTCTTTCTTTACGACAGCCAGCCTGCCACGTCTTTTGCAAAATACGTGATGATGAGATCTGCCCCTGCACGCTTCATGCTTGTCAGCTTTTCCATCACGATTTCCTGTTCATTGATCCAGCCGTTTTCTGCTGCGGCTTTGACCATGCTGTATTCTCCACTTACATTATAGGCAACAACCGGTGCGTTGAAACGGTCCTTTACTTCCCTCATGATATCCATGTAGGAGAGAGCCGGTTTGACGATCAGGAAGTCCGCTCCTTCTTCGATATCAGATTTGGCTTCGCGCAATGCTTCCAGACGATTAGCCGGATCCATTTGATATGTCCTTCTGTCCCCGAATTGAGGAGTCGAATGAGCGGCATCACGGAACGGTCCGTAAAAGCTTGAAGAGTACTTCACTGCGTACGACATGATCGGAACATCCGTAAATCCTGCTTCATCCAGCCCGTGGCGGATGGCTGCGACGAATCCGTCCATCATATTGGAAGGTGCGATGATATCCGCTCCAGCTTCCGCCTGGCTTACGGCTGTTTTTGCAAGAAGGTCAAGGGTCGGGTCATTCAGGATTTTTCCGTCTTTCACAATTCCGCAGTGACCGTGGCTTGTGTATTGGCAAAGGCATGTATCCGCTACGACGACCATCTCAGGGTAGAGTTCTTTCACGAAGCGGGTAGCCCTCTGCACGATTCCATGTTCATGATAAGCCTGTTTCCCGAGTTCATCTTTTTCAGCCGGTACTCCGAACAGGATGATTGATTTAATACCGAGTGAAGCAATCTCATCCATTTCTGCCTTCAGGTTGTCCATGGAAATATGGAACACACCGGGCATGGAAGGAACAGCCTTACGGATATTTTCACCTTCAACAACGAATAAAGGATAAATCAAATCTTCTTTTCTAAGATGCGTTTCTCTTACTAACGCACGCATATTTTCTGATTGTCTTAAGCGGCGATGGCGATTGAATGTTAGATCTTTCATTTATAATACCTCCGGTGTAATCATAATTGATCGATGCCAGCAGCATACTGTATCATTTCTGATACCATTTCATCTACAGTATACGTGTTTGGACAGATTTTTACATGTAATCCGTACTTTTCAGCCGTCTTTTTGGTCAGCGGCCCGATACACGCCGCCGGAAGGTTCAGGACCCCGTCCTGAAGTGAATACGTTTCAATTACCTGCATGAAGTGATGGACGGTCGAGGAACTTGTAAAGGTCAGGATGTCAACGCCTTCTCCCTCTATGACTTTTTTTAGCTTTGCGATGCTGTCTTCCGGCAGGAATGTCTTATACACGATCCACTCATCACAGTGAACCCCCGAGCCGTTCAATTCTTTTGCAATGACGTCCCTGGCGAGATTTCCTTTTGGAACAAGCACCTTTCCTCCTGGTTTCTTTTCAGAAAGGAACTGGCGTGCAAAATCATCCCCCGTGAAATCAGCCGGTACAAATGAAACGGTGACGTCCCGTTTTTCGCAGTACTTTTCCGTTTTGGTCCCTACCGCTGCAAACTTGGCTGAAAGCGAGGATAAGGGTATATCGTTCTCCTCAAGCAGATCGATAAAATATGCAGCTCCATTTTTGCTAGTGAAGACGATCCATTCATAATTATGTATTTTAGACAGGTACGAATCCTTCCGCGGATCATCATACAGTTTGAAGTCAAGGAGGGGAATCACTACCGGAATTCCCCCGTATCCTTCAATAAGGGAGCCGAAATCCCCGGCTCCCTCTCTTCCCCTGGTGATGAGCACCTTTATTCCATTTAAAGGCTTTTCACCGTTCATTATTTGTCAAGCTCCTCTTTTACGCTGTCGATCAGTTCTTTGGCACCAAGCTCTGTCAAGCTTTCAGCAACTTTCTCACCGACCGTTTGAGGGTCTGTCCCTGTCATGTATTCTTTATAGATCGTCCCGCCGTCCGGTGATGCCACAAGACCTGTCAGGGCTACTTCACCGCTATCTTTCAGCTCAGCGTACCCGGCAATCGGCACCTGGCATCCGCCTTCCATTTTATGAAGGAACGCTCTTTCTGCAGTCACTGTCTTAGTTGTTTCTTCGTCAGAGAAGCGGTCAAGCAGGTCCATCAGTTCTTTATCATCTTCGCGGCACTCAATCGAAAGTGCCCCCTGGCCTACAGCCGGCAGGCAGAGGTCGGGATCGAGGAATTCGGTTACGACATCGCTGGTCCAGCCCATCCGGGACAGCCCTGCCGCAGCAAGGATGATGGCATCATAGTCTTCGTTCTTCAGCTTGGAAAGGCGCGTATCGATATTACCGCGGATCCATTTGATTTCAAGATCCGGTCGTACTGACAGGATCTGTGCGCCTCTTCGCAGACTGCTCGTCCCGATGACAGCGCCTGAAGGAAGATCCTTCAGTGCCACATGATTTTTACTGATGAACGCATCACGGTGATCCTCACGTTCGGGTATACATCCGATCGTCAGCCCTTCAGGCAGTACAGCGGGCATATCCTTCATGCTGTGTACGGCCATATCGATCTCTTTATCGAGCATGGCCTGTTCGATTTCTTTAACAAAGAGGCCTTTTCCGCCAACTTTAGAGAGGGTGACGTCAAGGATTTGATCGCCTTTTGTCACGATTTCTTTCACCTCAAAATCATAAGAGGGATCGATTGCCTTCAGCTGATCGATCACCCAATTCGTTTGTGTGAGTGCTAATTTACTTCGTCTGGATCCTACAATGATTTTTCTCATGATTACCTCCTGAAAGCTTATGAATACCAGAAATGGAAGGATGAAAGCCGGCTTCCCAAGAAGAAATTGATCAGGATGATCAGGAAAGCAGCGGCATTCAACATCGCCAGTGATTTACCGAATACGTTCTTCTTGATTCTGAGATATAAGTAAATGCTGTATAAAATTAATAGAATGAATGATCCTATAATTTTCGGGTCATACAAAATGAAGTTTGGTAATTTAATAAAGGCCCACTGCAGACCAAGTATCAGACTGAGAAGGAGCATGGCAACGCCGATCGCATTCAAGATATACGACATCTTCTCAAGTTTGGACAAATCGCTGATTCTCCATAATCTCTGCCCCCACTTTTTTTCTTTCAGCAGCTTGAACTGCAGTAAGTAGAGGAGAGAGAACACAAAGGACAGTGAAAACGCCCCATAGGAAAGAATGGCCATCGTAATATGGATCAGAAGCAGTTCAGAAACCAGCTGCTCCGCCATAGCACGCGACTCTACCTGAACGGGTGCGAACGTGTGGATGGCCATGATGATGAATCCCAGTACATTTGTGAAAAACACGGTGAAATCAACCCGGAGCAGCCGGTTGATCACCAGTGACAGTGTAATCAGTACCCAGGCATAAAAATAAAGCCCCTCGAAAATGGTGAGGACGGGAAATCTGCCTGTATCGATCATGTACAGAAATAAAAAAATTGTTTGAAGGACCCAAACAATTGCAAGTAACCAGAAGGCAAAAAGATTTGCCTTCCGGTTTTTGTTTAAGAAATCTATAAAATAAAACAGGATACTAATAGCATACAGAACAATCATCAGTTCGTGCAGCCTAGTCATCGTTTGTTCAAACATAGACAATAACCTCACTTACGCATGAAAAGAAGGTTGTGGAGTGAAGCTCCCTTTGCTGTCACTCTTTTCATTGGCTGCTTTCAGTTGTGTCTGTTCCTGCACTTGTTTCTCGATGTTGAAGATGGAAACGAATAAATCGAGTTTATCTTCGGCATCAGGAAGGGCAGCAAGTTCTTTTGCTTGTGAAATCGGGTCTTTCAGCAATTGGTTGATGATGCTCTTCGTATGTTTGCTGAGGACTTTGCGTTCCCGGTCGGTCAGGTTCGGCATTTTCCGTTCGATGCTTTCCATTGTCTCCGCCTGGATCGCAAGTGCTTTTTGTCTGAGTGCCGAGATGACAGGCACGACTCCGAGCATATTCAGCCAGTCTTTGAACGCGACGATTTCAGCTTCGATCATCAATTCGATCTGCTCAGCAGCTTTTCTGCGCTCAGCCAGATTGGCTTCGACGATCCCTTCAAGATCATCGATGTCATAAAGGAAGACACTTTCCAGTTCACCGATGGAGGGATCCAAGTCACGCGGCACGGCAATATCCACCATGAAGAGCGGACGTCCTTTTCTCATGCGCTCCACGTAAGACATCGTTTCTTTTGAAATGACAAAGTCCTTCGCCCCGGTCGAGCTGATCAGGATATCTGCCTCGATGAGAGCACAGTTAAGTTCCTGAAGCGTTTTTGCTTTTCCTTCGAAACGTCCGGCAAGCGCTTCGGCCTTTTCGAATGTGCGGTTGATGACCGTCACCTTGGTCGCACCGCTGCCATGAAGGTTCTTGATGGCAAGTTCCCCCATCTTACCGGCACCAAGGATGAGGACATGCTTGTTTTCAAGGCTGCCAAATACCTTTTTGGCAAGCTCGACCGCTGCATAGCTGACGGATACTGCATTCGAGCCGATTTCTGTTTCCGAGTGGGCTTTTTTCGCCACTGTCACAGCCTGCTTGAACAAGTGATTGAATACCGTACCGGTTGTCCCCGCCTCCTGTGCTGTCAAGAAGCTTGTGCGGATCTGGCCCAGTATCTGCGTTTCTCCAAGGACCATTGAATTAAGACCGCAGGACACTTTAAAAAGGTGTTCGACCGCTCCTTCCTGCTCATAAATAAACAAGTACGGGGTGAACTCCTCTTTATCAATATCAAACCATTGTGCTAAAAAATCTTTAATATAATAACGACCTGTGTGAAGCTGATCGACTACTGCATATACTTCCGTTCTATTACAAGTGGAAACAATCACATTCTCAAGAATGCTTTTCTTTTCCTTTAATTGCCTCATGGCAAATGGAAGATCAGTTTCATTGAATGATAAACGTTCGCGAATCTCAACAGGGGCCGTTTTATAATTTAAACCAACGACAATTGTATACATGTTATGCCTTACACCCCCAATAAAATCATTACCCTTATTATAACATGTCCCTTAAGTTCCTTTGTCCGTAAATGTGAACAGAAATTGAAACCTGGCTGTGATATGATGTACCATATAAAAATCAACGATAGTGTTGATCAATAAACAGAACATCAATGTAAACCGTTTCATTTCTTTCAATTTTCGACATTTCCTACTAATGTAGGTTATCAAAACATGCTGAAAGAATCAAGTTATGGAAACGTTTCACACCATTACATCGGATTTACATACGCTTTATATCATTTTTCCTAATTCCTGCGAAAATAAACCTATTTACTCACTCTCAAATCGCCGGATTATGATTTACTTACTTCAATGCAATTTACAACTCATTTCTGGAGGTCGGTCATGAAACAGCAACGAATTTTTCCGGGATTCATATTGATTGGTTTTGGTCTTTATTTCTATCTGCAGCAGAAGAACATCATGCTATTCCAGGATTTCTTCACATGGCCCACGCTGTTGGTGATTGTCGGCATCGCCTTTTTGGCCCAGGGATACGGCGCACGCGACTATGAAGCGATCCTGCCGGGCACGATTCTTGTCGGTTTCGGGGTGCATTTTCATGTGGTCAACAAGCTTGAGATCTGGCCGGATCATATGGGGACTTTCATCTTGATCATTTCATTGGGGTTCCTATTGAGGTATCAGAGAACGGGGAATGGACTGTTTCAGGGGATTCTCTTTCTCTCTTTGGCTGTCATTCTATTATTCTCTGATAAAGTGACGGGGTATCTCGGTTTGATCGAAGGAAGGGTCGGGTCTGCATGGGAATTCTGGCCGGTCGTCATCATCCTCATCGGCGCTTATCTTTTGTTTATTAGGAAAAAATAGATTACCCGCTGCAGTTGATTTCCGTGCAGGACTTCGCTTTCCGCGGGTGACCGAATATAAAATGCCCATTCCCCTAGTTTGCGGGGAATGGGCATTTTGTTATCTACAGCACAGAATCCAAGAATTCCTTGGTTCTTTGCTGTTTTGGATTTGTAAACATTTCTTTCGGATATCCTTCTTCCACGATTTTCCCGTCGTGCATGTAGACGACGCGGTCGCCGACTTCACGTGCGAAGCCCATTTCGTGGGTGACCACGACCATCGTCATACCCTCGAGGGCCAGCTCCTTCATGGTGGCAAGCACTTCCCCTACAAGCTCGGGATCGAGCGCGGAGGTAGGTTCGTCAAACAGCATGATATCAGGTTTCATCGCAAGCGCCCTTGCGATGGCGACACGCTGTTTCTGGCCTCCCGACAGCTTTGAAGGATAGACATCCTCCTTTTCGGCAAGTCCTACTTTTTTCAGCAGTTCCTTCGCATTCTTCCTTGCTTCTGCTTTCGGTACCCTTTTTACGTGAACCGGCGCCTCCATCACATTCTCAAGAACGGTCATATGCGGGAACAGATAAAAGTGCTGGAATACCATTCCCACCTTTTGGCGGATTTTATTGAGGTCATGTGTATCCTGATTGACTTCCTCCCCTTCAAAAACCACCTTGCCGTTGTCTTTCAGCTCGAGAAAATTCAGGCAGCGGAGCAATGTGCTTTTCCCTGATCCGCTGGCCCCGATCAAGCAGACCACTTCACTTTCCCTCACACTCATATCGATATCCTTCAGTACATGTAAATCGCCGAAGGATTTATTCAACTTTTCAACCTTGATCATTTCCTGACTCATATTCATCCCTCCAGAATCGATTTAATCACTGACAGACATACGTTTTTCGATGATGTTCACAATTGTTGAGAATACAAGGACAAGCACGAGGTAGTAGACTGCTACGATCAGCAGGTATGTCATGTAATCGAAGTTATTTGAACCCAATGTCGTTGCGACACTAAAGAGTTCAAACATTCCGATGAAGGAAGCAAGAGATGAATCCTTCAGCGCGATGATAAACTGATTCCCGAGTGGCGGGAGTGCCCTTCTGAATGCCTGGGGCAGGATGATCCTTCTCATCGTCAGTCCATTACTCATTCCCAGCGAGCGGCCCGCTTCCATCTGACCGCGGTCGATGGATTGGATGGCCCCCCTGAAAATCTCCGCGATGTAAGCCCCGTTATGAAAGGCGAGACCAAGGACTACGGACCAGAATCCGGAAATATTAAGGGCAGTCAGTCCAAAATAGAAGATAAAGATCTGGACGATCAGCGGCGTACCCCTTACGACAAAGATATATAAATCAGCCAGAAGCTCCAGCGGCTTCACTTTTGATATTTTTAAAAATGCAAAAAATAGTCCGATGACAATCGCGATCAACACGGATACGACCGTCAATTGGAATGTAAGCAGCATCCCTTTTAAAAAGATGTCATATGTATCTGCAAACGTTTCGATAAAATGCATGGATGTTCCTCCATTCAATTATTTGCTGTTGCTGCCCGGATCATTTCGTTAAAAAAAGCGAATGTGCACACGAAGCACATTCGCTTTCCATCATGCTGCGCTTACTCTTCCGGGTCTGTTGTGATGTCTGTATTAAAGTACTTTTCACTGATTTCCTTAAGCGTTCCATCTTCTCTCAGCTTTTCAAGTGCTTTGTTGATGTCTTCAAGCAATGCATCATTATCCTTGCTGACGGCGATCGCCTGTTTGCTGCTCCCGATCAATTCGCGTTCTTCAAGGTTCAATCCTGAAGAAATCGCTTCTTTACCTGTGGCAAAGTCGGTGATGACAGCGTCATGCTTCCCTTTATTCAATGCTTCAAGTGCGACGACATCACTGTCATACTGCTGGATGTTGTCAGTCACTTCCTTCGCAGTGTCTGCATAAGTAGATCCCTTGGAAACCGCGATTTCCTTTCCTTCCAAATCTGAAAGCGTCTGGACGGAACTGTCTGGACGGACAAAGATCTGCGGACCGGAGTAATAGTACGGAGTTGAAAAGTTCACTTCTTTAAGTCTGTCTTCCGTGATCGTATGACTTGCTACCGCAACATCGAAGCGTCCGGATTTGACTCCTTCAACGATACCTGCAAACTTGAACTTCTTTTGTTCGGGCTCAAGTCCCAATTCCTTTGCCACCGCTTCAGCAACGTCGATATCGAATCCTGACATCTTCCCGTCACCCTCGGTAACACTGAACGGTTTGAACTCCCCGGAGGCTGCATAGACCAGCTTCCCTTCCTCTACAAGTTCCGCTCCGCTTTCGGTTGTCGCCTTCCCTCCGCATGCGGAAAGAATAAGTACCAATGCCAATACCAGTAAACCTGTCAATTTCTTCACTCTTCGAAGTCCCCCTTTAGTATGTAATTCTGTATATCTTTCACAATTGTATCAATAAAAGAGAAAATTCTCAAAATTCAAATTTAGTTATAATTATGTAAAATAACGCATAATTAAAGGTGACATGAACTGAGCTCAGATTTAAACAAGTATGCGGCATATCCCTTTCATATACTTGATATTGCTTGCTGCCGTTAGGTATTTACTCCTCCATATGGGAATAAGCATAAAAAAAGAACTGCTTCAATAGTTAGTATTTCACTAACGAAGCAGTTCTTTTTTATCAGTTACGATTATTTGTAAAACGATTTGATGGCATCCCAGGCTTTATCCTTGCCAAGTCCTGTTTCGGAGGAGAACATGATCAGTTCGTCCCCTTCTTCCAGGTTCAGGGATTCCCTGGTGACTTTGAGATGCTTTTGCCATTTGCTTTTCGGTATCTTATCGGCTTTCGTCGCAATGATGATGCAGGGGATGCCGTAATGCTTTAGAAACCCATACATCATCACGTCATCATTTGTCGGAGGATGACGGAGATCGACGATCAGGATGACGGCCCTCAGCTGATCCCTGGAAGTGATATACGTTTCGATCATCTTACCCCATGCTTCACGTTCTTTCTTGGATACTTTCGCATAGCCGTATCCAGGTACATCCACATAATAAAGCGTTTCCTCGATTTTATAAAAGTTAAGCGTCTGGGTCTTACCAGGCTTGGAAGAAATCCTCGCCATGCTGTTGCGGCCGATCATCTTATTGATGAAGGATGATTTTCCCACATTGGACCTTCCGGCCAGTGCAAACTCCGGCAGGTCCCCTTCAGGATATTGTTCTGGCCTGACGGCACTGATTACTAATTCAACTTGATGTACTTTCACTTCTTTTCACCTACTAATGCTTTCTCTAAGACCTCATCAATGTGGGATACAAGAATGAAAGTTAAATCTCCCCTTACACTTTCAGGGATATCCTCGATGTCTTTCTCGTTATCCTTCGGCAGGATGATCGTTTTGATTCCAGCACGATGGGCGCTTAATGATTTTTCTTTCAAACCTCCGATTGGAAGGACCCTTCCGCGGAGAGTGATTTCACCTGTCATCCCCACTTCCCTGTTTACGTATTTACCAGTCAGGGCAGATACAAGGGCAGTGGTGATGGTGATGCCGGCTGAAGGACCGTCTTTCGGTACGGCTCCTTCAGGGACGTGGATGTGAATATCCCATTTCTCATGGAATTCTTCATCGATTCCAAGATCTTTCGCTTTGGAGCGCACATAGCTGAATGCTGTCTGTGCAGATTCTTTCATGACATCCCCAAGCTTACCTGTAAGAACAAGTTTACCTTTACCAGGGGCGAGCGACACTTCAATCTGGAGTGTATCACCGCCGACCGATGTGTAAGCAAGACCGGTCGAAACACCGATTTGGTTTTCAATTTCGGCCTGCCCATACCGGAATTTTCTCTTGCCGAGGAAGTCTTCGATATTCCCGCTCGTGATCACGACACGTTTCTTCTCACCCGAAACGATGATTTTCGCCGTTTTTCTGCAAAGCGAAGCAAGCTGACGCTCAAGGCTCCTGACACCCGCTTCACGTGTATAATAACGGACGATATCCACGATCGCTTCATCCCTTACCTGCAGTTGATTCTTGGTCAATCCGTGTTCCTTGATCTGCTTGGTCAACAGATGATGCTTCGCGATATTCATCTTCTCAAGCTCGGTATAACCTGCAATCGTGATGATTTCCATACGATCCCTGAGCGGCCCCGGAATCGTGGACAGGTCATTTGCCGTCGCTAGGAACATCACCTTGGACAGGTCATAGGTCTCTTCAATATAGTGATCACTGAAGTTGGCGTTCTGTTCCGGATCAAGTACCTCCAGCATCGCAGAAGAGGGGTCTCCCCTGAAGTCACTGGACATCTTATCGATTTCATCAAGAAGGAATACCGGATTGACTGTTCCGGCTTTTTTCATTCCCTGGATGATGCGCCCGGGCATCGCACCTACATAGGTACGGCGGTGACCCCTGATTTCAGACTCATCCCTTACACCTCCGAGTGAGATGCGGACGAAGTTCCGGCCGAGAGATTCAGCGACTGAACGGGCGAGACTGGTTTTCCCCACTCCCGGAGGTCCTGCAAGACAGAGGATCGGACCTTTCAATGATTTCGTCAGCTGCTGCACAGCCAGATATTCCAATACTCTCTCTTTTACTTTTTCAAGACCGTAATGATCGCGGTTCAGAATTGCTTCTGAACGTTTGATGTCGAGCTGGTCTTTGGTTTCCGTGGACCATGGAAGGGAAACGAGCCACTCGATATAGTTCCTGATGACGGAGCTTTCCGCAGAACTTGAAGGGACCTTTTCATAGCGCGCCAGCTCTTTCAACGCGGTCTGCTCGACTTCTTCAGGCATATTGGCCTGTTCGATCTTTGAGGTAAGGTCTTCGATCTCACCAGTCTTTCCTTCTTTATCCCCGAGCTCTTTCTGGATTGCCTTCATCTGCTCGCGGAGATAATACTCTTTCTGCGTACGCTCCATTGAACGCTTAACCCGCTGACCGATCTTTTTCTCCAGGCTGAGGACTTCTTTTTCATTATTAATGGTTTCAATCACCATTTGAAGACGCTTCTTGATATCGAGTATTTCCAGGACTGCCTGCTTTTCCTTCATCTTCAGTGGGAGATGGGAAGCGACGATATCGGCAAGTCTTCCCGGCTCATCAATATCGGAGACGGTTGAATATGTTTCTGCTGATACTTTCTTGGAAAGCTTTATGTATTGCTCAAAATAGTTCAATAATGTTCTCATCAGTGCATCAGTTTCTGATTCCTTTTCGATTGGATCATGGAGTTCTTCCACTTCCACCTCGTAAAAGTCTTCTTCTTTCGTAAAGGCAGTGATCGATGCACGATTCAATCCCTCCACAAGGACGCGGATCGTCCCGTTAGGCAATTTCAGCATCTGCTTTACTTTTGTCAGTGTTCCCATTTCATAAAAATCTTCTTGTTCAGGCTCATCTATATTCATGTCTTTTTGTGTTGTTAAGAAAATTAAATGGTTATCCATCATGGCTTTTTCCAAAGCCTGTACGGAGCGCTCACGGCCTACATCTAAATGCAAGACCATAGTAGGAAATACGAGTAAGCCTCTTAATGGAAGGAGGGGAACCGTTATTTTATTTTGCTTTGCCAAATCTAACACCTCCAAAATTAGGCTCTTAGCCTTTGTACAATTCTAACTTATTTACTAGGTAGTGTCTATTAAATAGATGCTTGGAGCGATACTCAATAACAAACCGATTCGGATGGACCCGAATCGGCCATGTTTAAACGCTTTTTTTATTCGTTTCGTTCAAAATCGCTGTATCGGTTGTGCCCATCTGGTCTTTGATCAATGCCAAATCGAGGACTTCCTTCAGATGTTTGACAGGAATGACTTCAATCCCTTCGATTTCATCTATCATACTTTGCTGATTTTCGTGAGGGATGATGGCCGTTTCGGCACCGGCAAGCTTCGCAGCTTTCACTTTTGGATATACGCCTCCGACAGGTTTCACGAATCCATGGATACTGATTTCCCCGGTTAATGCCAGGTTATGTTTGACCGGGATTCGGTATATGGCAGAGTATATGCCGAGTGCCATTGCAATTCCGGCGGAAGGTCCGTCAACCGGGATCCCGCCCGGGAAGTTGACATGGATATCATATTGATCTGCCGGCACGCCCATTGAGCGAAGGACCGTGATGACATTTTCAATCGATCCCTTAGCCATACTTTTCCTGCGGATCGACTTGCTGCGATCACCGATGCTTTCTTCCTCGACGATGCCCGTTACATTGATAGTGCCTTTATCCTGTGCAGGGATGACGGTTACTTCGATTTCAAGAAGCGATCCCGTATTCGGGCCTGTCACTGCAAGGCCGTTCACAACCCCTATCGTTGCTTCTTCACTGATTTTCTTCTCATAGCGCGGCGTCAGCTGACTTGACTGAATAATCCACTCCAGCTCATGATCAAAAATTTCATTTCTGTTTTCATTGATCGCCACACCAGCAGCGATCTGCACCATGTTCACTGCTTCCCGTCCATTCCGGGAATAAGATGCAAGAGTATCGAGTCCTTTTTCACTGATCTTCATCTTGACTTTATCCACAGCGCGGGCCGCCACCTTTTTCACCTCATCCTGCTCCAGTTCCCTGAAGAATACTTCCATGCAGCGGGAACGGATGGCAGGCGGGATTTCATTTGGGGTCCGTGTGGTGGCTCCAATCAATCGGAAATCCGCCGGAAGGCCGTTTTTGAAAATATCATGTATGTGAGTCGGAATCTGATGATTTTCTTCGTTGTAATAAGCACTTTCAAGGAAAACTTTACGGTCTTCGAGAACTTTTAAAAGTTTATTCATCTGAATCGGGTGTAATTCCCCTATTTCATCAATAAATAATACGCCCCCGTGCGCATTTGTCACGGCACCCTGTTTCGGCTGCGGGATACCTGCCTGCCCCATGGCTCCAGCACCTTGATAGATGGGATCATGGACAGAACCGATTAATGGATCGGCTATCCCTCTTTCATCGAATCGGGCAGTAGTCGCATCCAATTCCACAAAGACAGCGCTTGATTTGAATGGGGACTTGAAGTTCTTTTTGGCTTCTTCCAGTACAAGGCGGGCAGCAGCCGTTTTACCCACTCCGGGAGGCCCATAGATGATTACATGCTGGGGATTCGGACTGCAAATGGCAGCCTTCAATGCTTTGATTCCATCTTCCTGTCCGATGATATCATCGAAGCTCGTCGGCCTTACTTTTTCAGCGAGAGGCTCTGTCAACGAGATGGATCTCATCTTTCGCAGTTCTTCCATTTCTTTTTTTGATTCACGGTCGATGGTCACTTTTTGATTACGTTGATTTTTGAGAAGGTTCCAGAAGTACAATCCAATGATAATTCCGAAGAATAATTGGATAAATAAAGCGATGCTAGTAAAGCTCATTCGTCTCCCTCCAAGTAGATACAAGTTGTTACGGGTTAGTATCTCCTTGAGGTTGTGGGAATAAACAAAAAAATTTATGACTTAAGGCTGGGAAAAATGCATTATAGTATCTACAAAGTCCGTTGATTTCCGCTGCAGGTGCTCGCTTTCCGCGGGGCGGGCGGTGAGCCTCCTCGTCGCTGCGCTCCTGTGGGTTGGAAAAATGGAGGGGCGCAGCGACGAGGAGGGGGGCATAAGGCGAATTGGCCACGAACGCGTTCTTTGCCTTCTTGACCGGTTTGACTTATGACATGTGCCTCTAAGAGCCCCGGAGCTGGACAAGTCTCACCTGTCCCGCACATCCCGCAGGAGTCGAGCACCTTCCGCTCCAATCAACTCCGTACTGCTATTTATACCACTATAACTCACTAATTTTTTGTTATTCCTTATTTATTTAACAGGAAATTATAAATACACAAAACAAAGCCCGGAATGATAAATCATTCCGGGCTTTTAGAAGCTGTTATGCTGATGTTTTTTCTTCGTTTGGATCGATGACTGTGCCGTCTTCGAGAACGAGCTGCGGTGATGCATCTTCGAGAATCGTTTCTTTCGTGATGATACATTTTTTGATATCGTCACGGGAAGGAAGATCGAACATCACATCAAGCATCATGGTCTCGATGATGGAACGAAGTCCGCGGGCACCAGTTTTACGCTCGATTGCTTTTTTCGAAATTTCAAGCAGCGCGTCTTCTGTGAATTCCAATTCTACATCATCAAGTTCAAGCATTTTTTGATATTGTTTCACTAATGCATTTTTAGGTTTTGTCAGAATTTCAACCAATGCTTCTTCATCAAGCGGCTCAAGACTTGAAATCACTGGAAGACGCCCGATGAACTCAGGAATCAGACCGAA
This sequence comes from Rossellomorea aquimaris, assembly GCF_001877785.1. Classification (GTDB taxonomy): domain Bacteria; phylum Bacillota; class Bacilli; order Bacillales; family Bacillaceae_B; genus Rossellomorea; species Rossellomorea aquimaris_A. The sequence goes on from NZ_MINN01000096.1 coordinate 226,664, forward strand.
TTTCAATAAATCTTCAGGTACCACTTTTGAAAGAAGTGACTTATCTTCTTTCACTTCGGCATTTTTAGGATCGGAACCGAAACCGATGACCTTTTGGCCAAGTCGGCGTTTGATGATTTGCTCAATTCCATCGAATGCACCGCCGCAAATGAATAGGACATTGGACGTATCGATTTGAATGAATTCCTGATGAGGATGCTTACGACCGCCTTGTGGAGGCACGCTTGCCACCGTTCCTTCAAGAATTTTCAATAGAGCCTGTTGTACGCCTTCCCCTGAAACATCCCTAGTGATGGAAGGATTCTCTGATTTTCTTGCCACTTTATCGATTTCATCGATATAGATAATGCCTTTTTCGGCTTTCTCCACATCATAATCAGCAGCCTGGATCAGCTTCAACAGAATGTTCTCAACGTCTTCACCTACATATCCTGCTTCTGTTAGAGAAGTCGCATCAGCTATAGCGAATGGAACATTCAGGATGCGGGCAAGTGTCTGCGCAAGCAATGTCTTACCGCTTCCTGTCGGCCCGATCATAGCAATATTACTTTTAGATAGTTCAACATCATCCACTTTGCTGCTGGAATTGATGCGTTTGTAGTGGTTGTAAACGGCAACGGCAAGCGACTTCTTGGCCTGGTCTTGTCCGATGACATATTCGTCGAGGATTTCACGGATTTCCTTCGGTTTAGGAACGTCCTTGAATTCCACTTCTTCTTCTGTGCCAAGCTCTTCTTCTACAATTTCCGTACAAAGCTCGATGCACTCGTCACAGATGTATACACCTGGTCCTGCTACTAATTTACGCACTTGATCCTGCGTTTTTCCGCAAAAAGAACATTTCAGCTGTCCTTTTTCATCGTTAAATTTAAACAATGCCTTTCACCCCTTCATTAATACTTCTTGAATCCATCTTGATAATGGACGACCGAGAACTTGCTATCTTCTCCACTAAGTTATGTATTGCATTTTATCACAGTATATGTTCGTAAAAAAATTATACGATTCTTAAGAATCATCTTATTATGTATCGGACATTTTAGCAAATATTTTACTTAATTGTTTTATGTATCAGATAATGAAAGAAGAGTTGCAAGTAGGTGGTTTTAAATTTGTCCCTGCTATTAAGGTTTATCCATAATTGCAGGTTATTATTCTTTTTCCTCTGTTGAAAATCGTTAAAGGATATTTTGTTCTTATATTGACGCTGTTGATTTCCGTGCAAGACTTCGCTTTCCGCGGGTAGCCCGTGAGCCTCCTCGGAGCTAAAGCTCCTGCGGGGTCTCACCTGTCCAGCTACAGGGCTTAGAGGCACATGTCATAAGTCAAACCGACCAAGAAGGCAAAGAACGCCTTCGTGGCCGATTCGGCTTATGCCACACGCCTCTGAGCAAAGCCCTTCCGCTTTTCTGATAAGCTACTCTTCCCGCAGGAGTCTTCGTCTTGCACTCCAATCAACAGCTGGAAGAGCCAATAACCTATCAAGTTGCTATAAAAATTCACTACGCTTGAAATTCCCATTATTTATAGCATACTTTTTTATATTGACTGACTTCTTTTAATTGTACAAAACAAGGCGCGATTCGCGCCTTGTTTTGTATTTATTATTTATGCTTCTTTGCTGTTATCAACAAGGAATTCGAGTGCTTTGCGTACTTTAAGGTCCGCTTTAAGTGTATCAAGTCCGCCCAGGGCCTGCTTGATGTTGTCAGCTGACATGTTGTATTGCTCAGCCATTTTATTCACTTCTTCTTCCGCTTCTTCATCAGATACTTCAAGATTTTCAGCTGCAGCGATTGCTTCAAGAGTCAAGTTCGTGCGTACACGCTTGCCTGCATCCTCTGTCATTTGAGCGCGAAGATCTTCTTCTGTCTGACCAGAGAATTGGAAGTATAGGTCAAGGTTCATACCTTGCATTTGAAGGCGTTGACCGAACTCTTGCATCATGCGGTCAACTTCACTGTTTACCATTACCTCAGGGATTTCAACTTCAGCATTTTCTGAAGCTTTTTCTACTAGCGCTTCGCGAACTGCTGTTTCAGCTTCGTTCTTCTTGGATTCCTGAAGGCGCTTTTCGATTTTTTCTTTAAGTTCAGCCAATGTTTCAACTTCTTCATCAGCATCTTTAGCGAATTCATCGTCTAAAGCAGGAAGTTCTTTTGTTTTGATTTCGTGAATTTTCACTTTGAATGTTGCAGCTTTTCCTGCAAGCTCAGCAGCATGGTATTCTTCAGGGAATGTAACTTCCACTTCCTTCTCAACACCCGCAGCCGCTCCAATTAATTGCTCTTCGAATCCAGGGATGAATTGTCCAGAACCCAGTTCAAGAGAATAGTTTTCAGCTTGGCCGCCTTCGAATGCTTCACCGTCAACGAATCCTTCGAAATCCATTGTCACTGTGTCGCCTTCTTCAGCTTTTCCCTCTTCTTTCACAACAAGCTCAGCTTGTTTTTCTTGAAGAGAAGTAAGTTCAGCTTCAACGTCTTCAGCTTTTACTTCAGCATCCACTTTTTCTACTTCAAGACCTTTGTAGTCTCCAAGTTTCACTTCAGGCTTCACTTGTACTTTCGCAGTGAAGATCAAGTCTTTGCCTTTTTCCATTTGTTCAACATCGATTTCCGGACGATCGATTGGCTCGATGCCTGTTTCTTCGATGGCACTTGCATAAGCATCAGGTAAGATGAAGTCAAGTGCATCTTGGTAAAGTGCTTCTACACCGAAGCGTTTTTCAAACATACCGCGAGGCATTTTACCTTTACGGAATCCTGGTACATTTACTTGTTTTACAACTTTTTTGAATGCAGCGTCCAAACCTTCGTTCACTTTCGCAGCATCTACTTCAATTGTAAGTACTCCTTGGTTACCTTCTTGCTTTTCCCATTTTGCAGACATACTGTTCCCTCCAACAATCTATATTTGATTCAAATTTTTACGCATAGTAGTAGATAGTCCTTTGTATAAATCTAGCACTATCATCGTAAATATATAAAAATCTATTCTATTGCAACCATTATATTATAACATACAGCTTCATTCTTTCAACAGAGAGCAATTAAATTGTGGGTGAAGAAATTTCCTCTAGGGCGTTCAGCTGTTCCAGAAGGTTCCCGCATTCACCGCAGTGTTCCATTTCCCCGTTCAATTCTTCATGCAGAATCGAATCCGCGAACATTTCCGCTGCAGCACTTGCGTAAACCATGGCAATATTCCCCGGGTCCCCCTGCTTCTCTAGTGGATAAAGCAGAAAACAATGCCTCTTCACCAGTTCCAAAGCATGTTGATATAAAGTTGGATTGCGCTGCGAAAGCAGGTCTTCCAGTTCTTCAGCCACGTTCTTAAACGTTTCTGTCTCAAAAACATCCTGAAGTTCCGAAGGTGTCACTTTCACTTCCGTGTCCAGTTTGATCATTGAAATTTCCTTATCATACCCATGTTCCCTCAATACATTCAGGATCATCGATTGTAAAAAAGGATGAGTGCTCCCTTCCTTTAAGCAGGACAACAGTTCCTGCAGATAGGGACGGATATTTTGATGTACGAGCTGTGCGGCTATCAGCGTCTGTTCCTCAAGGCTTTTATCTTTTAAAATTGAGGTCTCAGGAATCTCGGACTTTTCATCCATCTCCGTGACGGTTTCTTTCCCATCAAGGACTTTCTCGCTGAAGTGCAAAAGCTTCCTGAAATGCTCTTCTTTCTCGAATGGCACTTCTTTTTCATCGAAGAGAGCGTGGATCGTATCGACGACATCTTGATGCTGATGCAGCTGGATGAGAATCATCAAGTACATATCGACCACCTCGAAATATTCCCCGATCCCTTCAAGGAGCATTTCTTTGCAGATCACTTTGGCATCGTCATATTGTTTGTTTTCATAAAGAGCCAATACCAGCGCCGTATTGATATCGGGATTTTTTGGATCCATTTCATACGCCTGGGTCAAAAGGTCGGCTGATTCCTGAATTTCACCGTTCTCGAGAGCTTGTACACCCTTTTCAAGCAGCCTCTCCTTCAATCCGGGAAATTGCAGGACCTTTCCTTTTTCCTCATTGTTTATATTTGTCATAGTTAGTACCCCTATACGTAATCAAGATGGTAATAGTGTAGCATGAGAGATTGGAGAAAACAAAGATAAGCCCAAATAGAAAAAAAGCCTGCCGCACCGGCAGACTTCGTGTATGTAAGATTAGTGGCGTCCCAGAAGAGATTCGAACTCCCGACCTACAGTTTAGGAAACTGTTGCTCTATCCTGCTGAGCTACTGGGACATTATCTATATAACAGGATAACTCAGAGAAGATCAGTTATCAAGCAATATATTCGGATGAAAAAAAGATACCCCACAACCAGGCTGTGTCAGTATCCCTTATTTGTCAAACCCTGTGATGTCAAGGTATGTATGTAATGATAGTGGCGTCCCAGGAGAGATTCGAACTCCCGACCGACGGCTTAGAAGGCCGTTGCTCTATCCTGCTGAGCTACTGGGACAATATGTGTTGTTTTTAAGGACAATATTTATTATATTCACATAGCATATAGAAGTCAATACATTTTCAAAAAAAGTTTATTAACTGTTTTTCGCATCTTCCATCCGCTTCACTTTTTCATTATATCCTTTTCTTTCCTCTAAGAAAAGAAAAAAGAACCTCCTAATGAAAGAAGGCTCCCTCTACATATAAAAATTTATACGCTGAACTCCTGTTCCTCAACCAGTTCATGTTCATGGGTCAAGAATTGCACCTTGATCGAATGATCAGAAGCATCGAGCAAAGCATACGTCCGCTCCTGTCTTCCGCGCGGCAGCAGGATGCTTCCCGGATTCAGGAAGAGGGTTCCGCCCGCAATCTCGGCTCCGAGCGTATGGGAATGCCCGAAGAAGACGAATTTAGCGCCCGATTCCTCCGCTTTATACCGCAGCTTCATTAAGGACATCTTGATTCCATATAAATGTCCGTGAGTAACGAGGATCGTGTCCCCGTCTACTTCTTCGATCAGATCTTCGGGCAGACGGGCATCCATGTCACAATTTCCGCGAACAGCCAGGTAAGGAGTCAGAGCGGCATCATCGGCACTGAGTTCCGAATCGCCGCAGTGAATCATCGCGTTTACTTCACCGTCATATTTCTCAGCCAGCTCTTTAATCTCACTTTTGGAACCATGGCTGTCGCTGACAACTAAAAGCTTCATCTTTGTATCACCCTTTTAAACAAAGTCTTTGATCATTGTCCTCAATTTCTCAAGAGCGTTGCCCCGGTGACTGATTCTGCTTTTCTCTTCCTGTGTGAGTTCAGCCATCGACCTGCCGAGCGAAGGGACGAAAAAGATCGGATCATAGCCGAACCCGTTGCTTCCCCGTCTTTCCTGGAGAATCTGTCCTTCGCAGGTGCCGTTTACTGTGCGTGTTTCCATATGTGGTCCCGCAATCGCAAGCACACAATGGAATCTTGCATTTCTTTCGCCGCCGGGGACATCTTTTAATTCCGCCAGGACCTTGTCCATGTTGGCCTCATCATTTTTTTCTTCACCGGCATATCTGGCCGAGTAAACTCCCGGTCTTCCTTCCAATGCATCGATCGCCAAACCGGAATCATCAGCAATCACCAGTACACCAAGCTCTTTCGCTACTGTTTCTGCTTTCAAAATCGCATTTTCCTCAAAAGTCGTTCCTGTTTCTTCGACATCCTCGATATGGGGCATGTCTAGTAATGTCTGTACCTCATAACCGTGGGGAGCAAACATATTCTGAAATTCCTTTGCTTTCCCTTGATTCCTGGTCGCGATTATTACCTTTTTTGTCATAACTGCCCCCACCTTTATTGAATTCGTTGAGCAATTTCCCCGAGTGCATTTTTTTGCATCTCGAACAATTCCTGTATTCCTTCTTGTCCAAGCTCCAGCATTTCATGGAGCTGATTCATCGTGAACGTAGCTTCTTCACCTGTACCCTGCAGCTCGACGAATTCCCCTTCGCCGGTCATGATGATATTCATGTCCACAAGTGCTTTGCTGTCTTCAATATAATTAAGGTCGAGTACAGAACCATGTTCTTCTATGATTCCTACACTTGTCGCAGCCAAATAGCTTTTCAGCGGGAAGCGGGAGACCTTTTTGCTGTCCTGTAATTTCCCCAGGGCCAAGGCCATTGCAACGAATGCACCTGTAATGGAAGCGGTTCTTGTTCCTCCGTCCGCCTGAATGACATCACAATCAATCCAGATCGTCCGTTCCCCAATCGCGTCCAGGTCCACAACCGCCCTCAAAGCACGGCCGATCAAGCGTTGAATTTCCATCGTCCGACCTGAAATCTTCCCTTTCGAAGATTCACGGATATTTCTCGATTCCGTTGCTCTCGGCAGCATGGAATACTCTGCTGTAATCCAGCCTTTGCCGCTGTTTCTCAAAAAAGGCGGCACCCGGTCTTCGATGCTTGCGTTACAGATCACCTTTGTATTCCCCACCGTGATCAGTACAGACCCTTCCGGATGCATCACATATCCTGTTTCGATCTTCACTTCACGCAATTGATTCTTTTCTCTTCCATCTGCTCTCATATTTATCCTCCTGTATAACTCGTTTTCATTCATATGTATATTATCCTTCTCAAAAGAAGAAGAGGCGGCATCAGCCAACCTCTTTTTTCATCATTCTATAATAGTATATCAAAAAATGATCATTTAAAAACTAATTGTATTCACATTTTCAGGACGGGTGACCGGCTCTGTGACAGGTTCGCCATCTTTGCTTACTGTCGTCGCTTCACCTTCCACCAATACCGATACTCCTTTGATTCCTTTTTGTTCAGTCAATGAAAGGACAAGGGAATTCAGCATATGTTCTGAGACAACCTTTTCTTCCAGGCTTCCGTATACCGCTTCATTGAAATTCAGCGTCACTGTCCCATCCTTCAAGGACGGGTCATCCAGAAGTTCCGCACCGGTGAAATCACTGGCAAGCGATGAACCGTATCCAGGACCTTCGATGAGTTCCTGCACCACGGCTTTCACTTCATCCGATTCATTCGAGCTTACACGTTTGGTCACAGGAACATAGTACGTCCCGGAATCAGTCTGCGATACATAATAAACGGTTACCGGCTTAGTACTCGTAAGATCTGCGACTCCGCTCGCATCTACATTGATCCCCATTTTCCTCGATAATCCCGATTCATCGATTGGCGTTCCGTTTACAGGCATTTCGGTTAATGGATAACCGTTCACACGCAACTCGACTTTTTCAACCGAGTCGAATTGAGTCAGGGTCCATGTGACGGATTGCAGGATCTTTTGTTCATCTTCAGGCTGGTAATTATTGAACTCAGGTGAGAAATCCGCTATCGCCTTGCCGTCTTTGATGTCGACCGTCACCTGGGTATCCGCAGGCAGTACAGCCCGGAATCCATTTGGAAGCACATTCTCTACAGGACCGTTTTTCACCAGATATTCAAGCGCCTGCTTGGCAACACTCTCATTGTTCGGAAGCGGCAGTGACTGTGAAACCACATACCCGTTCTTATCGATGAGATACAGTTCTGTCATGACTGTTTCCTCTGCAGCTTCCTCTTTACTGGCCGTCTCTTTGCCATCCCCCTCTTTCTTAGCGGTATCTACCTTTTCACCTTCTTTTAAGTAGGACACATCCTGCGGCGGATCGATCTTTTCTTTATCCCCGAAACTTAACAGCCCGCACCCTGAAAGATACACAGAAGATGCTAACACCGTTACAGCAATTGAAACTTTCGCTTTTTTTGACATCGTGAAACCTCCTAAAAGACAGTTTGTACTACATATATACGAGCCCCTGTCCTGAAATAGACCGAAACTTTTCAGAAATGAAGACAAACTTTTTCAGGAGATTACAGAAGGGGAAATGACAATTGGGAAATCAGCGGAATAAGCCGGAGACATAGTCACACACATTTTTATTTTTTGAGTTTATCAAATATCTTCCCATTGGACGCAGACTGTTCTTTTATTATGTATAATCGCATCAAAAATTCTGACAGAAATAAGGGGTTATCGAAAACGAAGAATTTAATATCGAAATCTTAAAGTTTATTATCGAAAATCGACTTTTTATTATCGAGAACTTTTTTGAATGCCCCGTTATTTTTAAATATGGCCAGTTAATACTAAAGCGGCATGTCTTATTAACAAACAGCCATGTTTATAATCAATTCGCTGAGGGACATGATTAAAAAATAAAACCATCCAGCCAAGACACTCAGTCTTAAAGCCGGATGGTTTCAGCGCGGATCTCACCTATATTCAGCCAATCAGAGGCGATTTGTGAAAAAAGAAGGGAAGATCCCGTCGTGAAGAATCGGTGTTCGGGCACTTTGATCCCCCTGTATAAGAGGTTGTAGTAGTCCAGGATCGTACTGATTTCCCTGGCCGTCTCGTCACCTGAACTTATGACACTGACCGCATTCCCCATAAACTTCTTAATTTTCGACTGCAGGAGCGGATAGTGCGTGCAGCCCAGGATCAAGGTGTCAATATCCGTATCTTTCATGGAAGACAGCGTCTCTTCCACGATGCGATCGGCAGTGGGGCTGTTATACTCGCCGCTTTCTACTAAAGGGACAAATTTCGGACATGCAAGAGGGCTTACATCCAGGCTTCCGTGCAGCGAGTGAAGTGCTTCTTCGTACGCCCCGCTGTTAATGGTCCCGATGGTTCCGAGTACACCGATTTTTCTATTGTACGTGTGCTTGATTGCAGCTCTCGCACCCGGATGGATGACTCCTATGACTGGGATGTCCAATTGAGTCTGGATTTCATCCAATACGACTGCGGTCGCAGTATTGCAGGCAATGATGAGCATCTTCATATCGTACTGCAGCAGATACTCCGTCATCTGCCAGGTGAATTCCTTCACTTCTTCTGCCGACCGGGGTCCGTATGGACATCTTGCTGTATCACCCAGATAATAGATGGTTTCTTTAGGCAATTGGCGCATGACCTCTTTTGCGACAGTCAGTCCGCCAACACCCGAATCTATGATGCCAATCGGTTGAATCACTTTATTCCCTCACTCTGGTTTCATTTCTTGGTGCAGTTTTGCCAAGTTCCTTTTCAAACCTTCTACTTCTTCCTGAGAAAAATCTTCAAGGACACTTTGTAAATAATTCTGCCTTTTTTCGATGACTTCCTCAATAATTCTTTCGCCCTCTTTTAACATATGAATGCGGACGACCCGCCGGTCATTCTCATCCTTGACTCTTTCGACCAATTCATTCTTTTCCATGCGGTCGACAAGGTCCGTCGTTGTACTGCAGGCAAGATACATCTTATTGGAAAGATCGCCGATTGTCATGTCACCGTATTCAAACAACCATTGAAGCGCTATGAATTGAGGCGGCGTAAGCGTGTACTGACTTAAGATTTCACGCCCCTTTTGCTTAATGATGGAAGATATGTAACGCAAGTCTTTTTCTATATCTGCTACCACCTGTACATCGGCTTTCATCTTGATTTCTTCTTTATTCATGAACGAATTCTCCTTTGACTGACTAGTCCTAATTTAACATGATCACAACTACTTCTAAGGATTCACCATCTCCGCTCGCCGGGAAACAGCTGATTCCGATTAGTCCTATTAGCATTTTCTCTTTTTTTCGGGGAAATTTCAAGAAAAGAGAGGAGGCAGGTTCAGTATACCACTAAACTAAAAGAGACTGACTCTTACTTGGACAATAACGGTTAAAATACCCCGGATTATTGTTCATAAGAATCAGCCCCTTACTTTAAAGCTTGAGTTCCCCCATGCGAAGAAGCTCTACAACTGCCTGTGAGCGCCCCTTCACTCCAAGCTTTTGCATGGCGTTGGAAATATGATTTCGAACTGTTTTCTCGCTGATGAAAAGATCACTAGCAATCTCTTTCGTTGTTTTGTCCTGTACTAACAGCTCGAATACTTCTTTTTCTCTCTTTGTGAGCAACGGTTTGTGTGTAAAATCATTGTCCTTCAATTATGGTAACCCTCCTTGCCTTCGCCAGCTTTAAACCGCGGGGATGGGTATTGTCGGTCGTCAGAATATCATATGTGAAGGTGAGGTTTAGAGTGACATAGAGAAGGAGTAATTTCAAAAATTAGGCAGTGATTCATTCACACAGTATTCAGGATGAGGAGGACATGACTGAAGGACAGTCAAATTTCTTTCTCATCTCTTCCGTCCAAGGGACACCTTTTCCCGTCTTACGTGAAATCTGTACCATCGTTCCTCTGCCAACGAAGCAGACATCTTGCTTTTCATTTACGCCCATATAATGCAGGTCTACTGAAGATTTCCCTACAGTGGCCGCTTTCACATAAACATTCAAGCGTTCCCCAAAGTAGACTTGCTTCAGAAAGTCGCACTGCAGGTCTGCTACGACCGGGATCGTGTCATGATCGGGCTTCACCCAATCCTGCATGAATCCCTGATATTTAAAAAAGTCGGTTCTTGCTTCCTCGAAGTATGTAAATGGAACAGTGTTGTTCAGGTGTCCAAACATATCCGTCTCGGAAAATCGAACCTTGATTTCTATGGAGAAATGAAATTCTTTTTGCCATGTGTCTATGTCTTTAATGTATGTAATATGTTTCAAAATGGCTCCTCCTTTTAGGCATATAATAAATGAATGAATATTCATTCTTTTTTGTTTATTATAATCCTTTTTTCTTCATTTAGGAACCGTTTAGTTTCAAAAACCTGCCAAGAACCACCGGGCAGGCAAAATTTATCGTATGGAGCGGCGGATAAATCCCTTAATTTCCCTAGTGACGGAATTATTCGCAGAATCGAAAGAAAAAAGCGGAAAATTGAAAGATTAATGATTAAATTCGAAAGATTATCATCCCAAATTCGAAGATTACTGACCAAATTCGAAAGATTCCTCATAAACGGCCCTTCAATTCATCAATCCAAACAGCTTAATCCCCTAAAAACTCAGCATCAGGTGGTTCATAATCAACAAAATGGTCATTAAAAAACCCAATTCCCCCCACTACTGTCCTTCCACAACGATTTTCCTCAAAAAGAAACAAACAATGATAGAATTTCCTAATTTCCTGCACCAAAAAAAGCACTTCCCCGAAGGAAAGTGCTTTCGATAATTAATCTACCATATGGTCGCTTCCGAAGAAGTTTTTGAACATTTGGAAGGATGTTTCGCGGTTCAGTGCTGCGATTGATGTTGTCAAAGGGATTCCCTTCGGACAAGATTGCACGCAGTTTTGAGAGTTACCGCAGTTGGCAAGGCCTCCGTCTCCCATGATGGATTCCAGACGTTCATCTTTGTTCATGGCACCTGTTGGATGCGCATTGAAAAGGCGAACCTGTGAGAGCGGTGCAGGACCGATGAAATTGGACTTGCTGTTTACGTTTGGGCACGCTTCCAAGCATACTCCGCATGTCATGCATTTGGATAATTCATAAGCCCATTGACGTTTTTTCTCCGGCATGCGGGGACCAGGTCCAAGATCGTAAGTCCCGTCGATCGGGATCCATGCCTTTACTTTTTTCAGGCTGTCGAACATCCTGCTGCGGTCGACCTGCAGGTCACGCACGACCGGGAATGTTTTCATCGGAGCCAGCTGGATCGGCTGTTCAAGCTGATCGACAAGTGCTGTACATGATTGTCTGGGCTTTCCGTTGATCACCATTGAACAGGCTCCGCAGACTTCCTCGAGACAGTTCATATCCCAGTTGATCGGGGTCGTTTTTTCACCCTTGGCATTGACCGGATTCCGGCGGATTTCCATAAGGGCTGAAATTACGTTCATATTCGGGCGATAAGCCAGTTCAAACTCTTCCTGGTAAGGAGCTGCTTCAGGGCCGTCTTGACGAGTAATGATAAAACGGACAGTCTTGTTTTCACTCATCATTTACTTCCCCCTTTATTCTTAGAATAGTCGCGCTTACGCGGTGCAATCATGCTTGTGTCGACTTCTTCATAATGAAACTCAGGTGAATTCGTTGCTGCATTATATTTTGCCATTGTCGTTTTAAGGAATTCTTCATCATTACGCTCAGGGAAATCAGGCTTATAGTGTGCTCCGCGGCTTTCGTTACGGTTAAGTGCGCCGATCGTGATGACACGTGCAAGCTGAAGCATATTCCACAATTGACGTGTAAACGTGGCACCCTGGTTGCTCCATTTGGCAGTATCGTTGATGTTGATATTCTTATAGCGCTCCATAAGCTCAAGAATCTTGTTGTCTGTTTCTTTCAATTTATCATTGTAACGTACAACCGTTACGTTATCGGTCATCCACTCACCCAGTTCTTTATGGATGACATAAGCGTTTTCGGTTCCATTCATGGACATGATTGTGTTCCACTTTTCCTCTTCCTGCTGCACGTGGCGTTCGAATACGGAAGAAGGAACACTTTCAACGGACTTCTCAAGACCTTGGATATACTTGACAGCATTCGGCCCGGCTACCATACCGCCGTAGATTGCAGAAAGCAGTGAGTTGGCTCCAAGACGATTTGCACCGTGCTGAGAATAATCACATTCCCCTGCAGCGAAAAGACCTGGGATATTTGTCATTTGATCATAATCAACCCAAAGTCCGCCCATTGAATAGTGCACGGCAGGGAATATCTTCATTGGGACTTTGCGCGGATCGTCTCCCATGAACTTCTCATAGATTTCGATGATTCCGCCAAGTTTGATATCAAGTTCCTTGGAATCTTTATGTGAAAGATCAAGGTAAACCATGTTTTCTCCATTAATACCAAGCTTCTGATTCACGCACACATCGAAAATTTCACGTGTCGCAATATCACGCGGTACCAGGTTTCCATAAGCAGGATACTTCTCTTCAAGGAAATACCAAGGCTTACCGTCTTTATACGTCCAAACACGTCCGCCTTCACCACGTGCAGATTCACTCATGAGGCGAAGCTTATCGTCACCAGGGATGGCTGTCGGGTGAATCTGGATGAATTCACCGTTTGCATAATATGCACCCTGCTGGTACACGATTGAAGCTGCAGATCCTGTATTGATGACAGAGTTCGTGGACTTACCGAAGATGATCCCGGGTCCCCCTGTCGCCATGATGACTGCATCTGCCGCAAATGATTTGATTTCCATCGTTTGAAGGTTCTGTGCAACGATCCCTCGGGCAGCGCCATCGTCGTCCACGACCACTCCGAGGAATTCCCAGCCTTCAAATTTATTGACAAGCCCTGCCACTTCATGGCGGCGGACCTGCTCGTCCAATGCATAAAGAAGCTGCTGTCCAGTCGTCGCACCTGCAAATGCAGTACGGTGATGCTGCGTTCCACCAAAGCGTCGGAAATCAAGAAGTCCTTCCGGCGTACGGTTGAACATGACGCCCATGCGGTCAAGCAAGTGGATGATGCCCGGTGCTGCTTCTGCCATTGCTTTTACAGGAGGCTGATTCGCAAGGAAATCCCCTCCATATATTGTATCGTCAAAGTGAACCCAAGGAGAATCGCCTTCCCCTTTTGTGTTTACGGCTCCATTAATTCCACCTTGAGCACAGACAGAGTGAGAACGTTTAACAGGTACAAGTGAAAATAAATCCACTTCCGTTCCTACTTCTGCTGCTTTGATCGTTGCCATTAAGCCGGCTAATCCGCCGCCGACTACAATAATTTTGCCTTTACTCATCGTGACTCACTCCTTTTCCTGCGGAAGTTGCCTGCTGATATCTATCAGACTTCTATAATTGTTTCTCTTACACAAACGCGAAGATTGCGCGCATACCAACTACTGATAACGCTACAAAAATTCCGATCGTTACGTATGTAGCAATTAACTGAGAACGAGGTGAAACCGTGATACCCCAGCTTACACAGAATGACCATAAGCCATTAGCAAAGTGGAAGATCGTGGATAATACACCGATTACATAAAAACCAAGCATTAATGGATTCGATAAAATATTCTCCATCATCTGGAAGTTAACTTCCGCTCCAAAAGCCGCAGCTACTCTGGTTTCCCATACATGCCATGTTACAAAGATAAACGTGATTACCCCTGACACACGCTGCAGAAGGAACATCCAGTTGCGGAAATAACCGTATCTGCTGGCATTATTCTTGGATGTGAACGCAATGTAAATTCCATAGATAGCATGGAAATACAATGGAAGGAAGATGATAAAGATTTCAAGGAAATAACGGAACGGCAGACTTTCCATAAAATGTGCCGCTTGATTGAATGATTCTTCCCCGCCTGTTGCAAAATGGTTCACAACTAAATGTTGAGTTAAAAATAATCCAACTGGAATAACACCTAGTAATGAATGAAGCCTGCGATAATTAAATTCTCGATTTCCAGCCATGATTTACCCCCCTTAATCATAAAATATGAGGCCGTTTTCTAATCAACATCATCATTAGACAACGATACATATTTTATGTTGTAACAATTATGTGACAAGTTTCATTTTACTCCCATAGAGTGTGAGCGTCAAGAAAACGTATACATAAATTCGACAATATCGCTAAAATATTTTTAATTTAGAGACAACGACTAAATACGGTTAAATCCGCCTTTAATAATTAGAATTTTCTAATTATTAATCAATAATATTATACCGCCAAAATATCCCAACTTTCATTTTTCAGGTTTGGGATGATAAATCGACTTTACATGTATATAATAGTTTTATAGAAAGAGGGGATTTACTTGGAACAGAAAAAAGAAGAACTTTATGAACCAACCGTCCCGGTGTTCGGCTATGAACTGATGAGGGATATCCTGCTCCCCGACATTTTGGGGAAGCACACCCCGGAAATCTTATATTGGGGCGGCAAGCAGCTCTCCAGAAAATTCCCCCTGCAGTCAATTGATGAATATTCTTCTTTTTTTGAAGAAGCAGGCTGGGGGACATTGACGGTAGCAGAACAAAAGAAAAATGAAATGACCTTTGAACTGCGCGGTTCATTCGTCGAAAGACGCCTGTCAATAAATTCGGACGTTTCATTCAAATTGGAAGCCGGCTTTCTTGCAGAACAAATCCAGCTCCAAAAAAAATGCACGACTGAAGCAGCTGACGAAATACATAAACGAAATCGGTCCGTGAAAATCATCGCCCGCTGGGATGAAAAAGATAAAGTCGAATAAACAGCCGGCCGCCGTTAATAGATGAATGGAAAAGGGTTGACTCCTGAGGAGTCAACCCTTTTCAAATGGAGCTCCAGCGCCCAGTCCCTCTAAACGTTTCGGTGAAGTCAAAAAACGATTTTACTGGCCGGAGCTCCCACGCTTGTCGGCTGAACAAGGCGCTTCCGCTTTTCTCAGAGAGTCACTTCTTCTACTTTGACAGCATCCAGTTTGAACGCCGTATGTAACACTCCGGCAGCTTTTTGCATATTCACCTGGTCGACAACGGCCGACACCTTAATCTCGGATGTGCTGACCATTTTGACGATGATGTCATTTTGGGCAAGGACTTCAAACATTTCTGCCGCAACACCGGGGTTAGATATCATTCCGGATCCGACGATGGATACCTTGGCAAGATCACGTTCATGTTCTATATGGGTGAATCCGAGTTCCCCCTGATTCTTCTCCAAAACCGCGAGGGCGTCTTCAAGGTCGTGCTCCTTGATTGAAAAAGATAGATTCGTTGTATCCTTGTCTGTCTGGCTTTGAATGATGATATCCACGTTCAGATGATTCCTGGCCAGAGTTGTGAATACGGACGAGAGACCGGTCAATGCATTTCCAAGTCCAAACACCGTCACCCTTACAATTTCATCTTCAAACGCCACTCCTCTTACCACTAAATTCTGTTCCATGCTTGCTTCCTCCTCAATATACGTACCTTCGACTTTTTCAAGGCTTGATCTCACTTCCAGCGGGATTTGATAATTTTTCGCAAACTCGACAGCCCTTGGATGAAGGACCCCCGCACCCAGGTTGGCAAGTTCGAGCATTTCATCATAAGAAATCGATGGCAGCTTCCTTGCTCCCTTTATATAACGGGGATCGGATGAATAGACCCCGTCGACATCTGTATAAATATCACACCGGTCTGCTTTCAGCGCAGCCGCGATCGCCACAGCGGTTGTGTCGGATCCCCCGCGGCCGAGCGTAGTGATTTCACCGGAAGGCGTCATCCCCTGAAAACCTGCTACGATCACGACTTTACCGCTTTCGAGCTGTCCCGTCATTTTTTCTGTATGGATATTGATGATGCGTGCGTTGCTGTGGACAGTTTCTGTCTCGATCCCTGCCTGCCATCCTGTATACGATATGGCCTCCTGACCGGCCTGGATCAGCGCCATTGTCAACAGTGAGATGGTCACCTGTTCCCCGGTCGACAACAGCATATCCATTTCCCTTTTACTTGGGCGGGAAGTGATTTCCCTTGCCATTCCAACTAGAGCATCCGTTGTTTTCCCCATGGCGGATACTACCACGACAACGTCATTTCCCCGATTCTTCTCTTCTAAAATCCTTGACGCAACATTTTGAATTTTTTCGACAGAACCTACAGATGTCCCCCCGAATTTCTGAACGATAATACTCACAGCTTCTCCTTCTTTCTCTTTGAGTGTAGAAATAGAATCTTATTTTCTGAAGAGAATCATCTGACTACTGCTGAGATCCCGCTGCAATGAGGAATGGTCTCTATCCTATTGCAGTCCCATGCCTGATAATAAAAAAAGCAATGAGATGGAGGTCTCATTGCTTATGAACTTAAAGTAAAAAATACTGATCTGTTCATCGGCATTGTGAGATAGCTCTCCAAGATTGATTCATCTTGACAATCCTGCATTTCTTAAACGCAGGACCAGCGGAATTAGTATGAGTCTAATACCACTTCGGCGAATCTCCCCTTCCCAGACATCTCACCGGAGCCCATACTCCTCTTTGCCTGTACTCTTGAAGTTCGCACCTCTATCACCACTATTGAAAGTGATAATGTTTTAAATTATCGATAATTATAGCACACGAAAAAATTGGAAGCAACGAGGTTTTTATAAAATTGCGATAAATTTTTTTGGTCATTCGGGTGAAACATTCGTTTCACCCGCTTTTCAGCGGAGCTGAAAAGTCCCATATCAAATAAGAAAGCCTGGACCAAGCGAGCTTGGTCCAGGCTTTCTTATTTGATATGGGAAATGAACCAAAAAATTAAACGTTGTCCATATACCCTATTCGTTTAGTTTCTCATGCAAAACTTTCGCCACTGTTTCAGGGATGCCGATATCCTGAAGTTCCTCTACGGTTGCTTCTTTCATTTTTTTCATGGAGCCGAAGTGTTTGAGAAGCTGTTTTTTGCGCTTTGGTCCGATTCCATCAATGTCGTCCAGGATGGATTGGAAGACGCTTTTTCCGCGGATCTGGCGGTGGAATGTGATGGCAAAGCGGTGGACTTCGTCCTGGATTCGCTGCAGCAGGTAAAATTCCTGACTGCGTTTTTCCAAAGGTACGATCTGCAAGGGATTTCCGTATAGGAGCTCAGATGTCTGGTGTTTATCGTCCTTGGCAAGACCGCCTAAAGGTATATCAAGTCCCAGCTCATTTTCCAGTACTTCACGAGCCGCTTCAATCTGGCCTTTCCCTCCGTCGATGATGATGAGGTCCGGGAGAGGGAGTCCATCTTTCAACACCCTGGAGTACCGTCTCCTTACCACTTCCCTCATCGATTCATAATCATCGGGTCCTTTGACGGTCTTTATCTTGTATTTCCGGTATTCTTTTTTGGCAGGCTTTCCGTCCACGAATACGATCATCGCTGATACCGGAGCGGAGCCTTGTATATTCGAGTTATCGAATGCTTCGATCCGGAATGGGGTGTAGATCCCCATCTGTTCGCCCAGCCTTTCGATCGCTTTGATCGTTCTCTCTTCATCCCGCTCGATCAGGGCAAACTTCTCATCAAGCGCCTGCTTGGCATTTTTCTCCGCCAGTTTCACCAGCTCTTTTTTCTTGCCCCTTTTCGGCTGTGTGATTTTCACATCAAGGAGTTTCATGGCGAGTTCTTCGTCAATATTCTCAGGCAGAAAGATTTCTCTCGGCTTGAAATGGTTTGCTTTTGAATAAAACTGGCCCAGGAATGTCAGGAATTCATCTTCTGGTTCATTGTAAAGAGGGAATAATGAGACATCGCGTTCAATCAATTTACCCTGCCTCACAAAGAAGACCTGCACACACATCCAGCCTTTATCGACGGCGAAACCAAACACATCACGGTCTGTAAAGTCTGTCATCGTCATCTTCTGCTTTTCCATCGTTGCTACTATATGAAGGATTTGATCCCGGAATTCCTTTGCCCGTTCAAACTCAAGATTTTCAGAAGCTTCCTTCATTTTTTCCGAAAGCTCTTTCTTGATCTCTTTGTATCCTCCGTTCAGGAATCTCGCAATTTCATCCGTCATTTCCCTGTACGTGTCTTTGCTCACTTCTTTTACACAAGGGGCGAGGCATTGTCCCATATGGTAATAAAGGCAGACGCGGTCAGGGAGTGTGGTACATTTTCGCAGCGGGTAAAGACGGTCAAGCAGCTTTTTCGTTTCATTCGCTGCCCCCACATTCGGGTATGGGCCGAAGTACTTTCCTTTACCCCTCTGTACCTTGCGGGTCGTGATCAATCGCGGATGACGCTCATTGGTCAATTTGATGAAAGGATAACTTTTGTCATCCTTCAACATGACGTTATATTTCGGGTCATACTTTTTAATCAGATTCATCTCGAGCACAAGGGCTTCAAGATCTGAAGATGTCATGATATATTCAAAGTCTTCTATTTCCCCGACAAGCCTTTGTGTCTTCGCATCATGGGAGCCCGTAAAGTATGACCGGACCCGGTTCTTCAGTACTTTTGCCTTCCCTACATAAATAATCGTGCCCTGCCTGTCTTTCATCAAATAGCAGCCGGGCTGATCCGGCAGCAGGGCAAGTTTATTGGTAATGACAGAATTCACGTATTTCCCCTCCCTTCTTCTATCATAACCGAAGGAATAAGAAAAGCCGAGGCACCATGCCCCGGCTTTTCAATCAATCACTTCTCATTAAGCATGTTTATTCAATAATTCAGCAAGAGCTTCTTTTGGTTGGAAACCGATTACTTTATCCACTACTTCGCCGTCTTTAAGGACAACAAGTGTAGGGATGCTCATTACGCCGTACTTGCCGGCTGTTTCCTGGTTTTCATCAACGTCAACTTTGACGATTTTCACTTTGTCTCCCATTTCGCTGTCAAGCTCTTCCAATACAGGAGCGATCATTTTACAAGGTCCGCACCAAGGTGCCCAGAAGTCAGCCAGTACAAGTCCAGAGTTTGTTTCGTTTACAAAGTTTTGGTCAGTAGCATTTGTAATTGCCATAAGTATATGCCTCCTAATTTCATGAAATCTAACGTAAGTATATCACCGATAAAAGTGCTGTGCTATAAATCTGCTCGTTGGTAATATACCCTCCCGAAAACGTTCTATGCAATGCTTTAGAAAATACACTTTTAAAAACCTCTGCCGGATGGCAGGGCGAAAAAATAAGGAGTAGCCGTGTGGCTACTGCCTTATTTTCTTATACTATTCATTTACCCGTGGATGTGTTTTTAAAACGTCCGGTTTATGAAGATGAAACTTTAAGTTTCTTGAACTCTTCCGTGAGCATCGGCACGACTTCAAAAAGGTCTCCCACGATTCCGTAGTCTGCCACATTGAAGATGTTCGCTTCAGGATCTTTGTTGATCGCCACAATCACTTTGGAGTTCGACATACCTGCCAAGTGCTGGATGGCCCCAGAGATTCCGCATGCAATATACAGGTCCGGCGTTACAACCTTACCAGTCTGCCCGATTTGGAGTGAGTAATCACAGTAGTCGGCATCACATGCACCGCGTGATGCTCCGACTGCTCCACCGAGTACGTCAGCCAGTTCTTTCAAAGGTTCGAATCCGTCTTCACTCTTCACTCCGCGTCCGCCTGCAATGATGACTTTTGCTTCAGACAGATCGACGCCTTCGCTTGCCTTACGGACAACATCCTTGATGATGGTGCGTAAATCCGTAATATCGACGGATAGGGAAGTTACATCTCCGGAACGTGATTCATCCTTCGCCAATGGTTCGATATTGTTAGGACGGATAGTTGCAAAAATCAACCCGTCAGTGACGATTTTCTTTTCGAACGCTTTCCCTGAGTAAATCGGACGCGTGAACACAAGGTTTCCGCCCGCTTCTTCAAGGTCTGTTGCATCGGAAATCAGTCCTGTGCTGAGCTTGCTCGCAAGTTTTGGTGACAGGTCTTTTCCTAATGCAGTGTGGCCGAAGATGATTCCTTCAGGCTTCTCCTGATCGATCACAGCCATCAGTGCCTGTGAATAACCGTCAGATGTATATTGATCAAGCTTATCATGTTCAACAACAATCACTTTATCTGCACCATACTGGATCATTTCCTGGCCTAAAGCGCTTACTTCTTTGCCGGCTAAAACACCGATGACTTCGCCGCCTTCTGCAACAGTTTTACCTGCTGCAATCGCTTCGAATGAAACGTTACGCAATGATCCGTCCCTGACTTCTCCTAGTACCAATACTTTTCTTGCCATGTTAAATACCCCCTGAGTGTTAGTTGAGTGTGAATAGATAAGTTATTAAACGAGATCTCTTCCGAAATCAGACTACTTTCGCTTCATTGCGTAGAAGCTGAACCAGTTCTGAAACCTGAGCATCCAGCTCACCTTCCAATACTTTACCTGCTTCCTTCTTAGGCGGAAGGTAGATTTCGATTGTCTTTGTCTTCGCTTCCACATCATCTTCATCCAGATCTAAATCATCCAGTTCCAATTCTTCAAGAGGCTTTTTCTTCGCCTTCATGATTCCAGGAAGGGATGGATAACGCGGCTCATTCAATCCCTGCTGCGCAGTGACTAATAAAGGCAGTGAAGTTTCGATCACTTCAGAGTCACCTTCGACATCGCGTGTGACCGTCACTGTTTCCCCGTCGATCTCAAGTTTGGTGATCGTTGTAACGTATGGTATATCCAATTGCTCCGCTACGCGCGGGCCTACCTGGCCGGAACCGCCGTCGATCGCCACATTTCCTGCAAGGATCAGGTCAACATCCTGGTCTTTTAAGTATTGAGACAGAACGGATGCAGTTGTAAATTGATCTCCATAATCAAGATCATCTTCAGTATTTATCAATACAGCTTTATCTGCTCCCATTGCCAAAGCTGTTCTTAATTGCTTTTCACTTTCTTCTCCGCTGACAGTCACCACTGTCACTTCTCCTCCGTGGGCATCGCGGACTTGAATCGCTTCTTCCACTGCATACTCATCGTATGGATTTATAATAAATTCAGCCCCATCTTCTGCGATTTGACCGTTTTGGATCGAAATTTTCTCCTCAGTATCAAACGTTCTTTTCAAAAGTACATAGATGTTCATTCCTAAGTCCCTCCTAATAATTGAAAACATTCTTTCCCTTAAAAAGATTTTGAAAATTTAACCCCTTTGAATGGGCAGTGCGCAAAATGATAACGTTTTCACACTGCCCTTAACATGATTTTACTATATTAATAGAATGTTTACTAGCCTTTAAAATCAGGTTCTCTCTTTTCAATAAATGCCGAAATGCCTTCTTTCGCATCATCAGACACAAAGACATCCCCAAAAAGATCGGATTCCCTCATGACCCCTTCATAGAAACGGTCATCTTTTGTATAACTCAACAGCTCGATTGCGGCTTTCATGGCGCCTGGGCTCTTCTTGGCGATTTTATTCGCCATTTCTTCAGCCTTGGCGAATAGCTCTTCTTCTTTGTATGCCTTATTGGCAAGCCCCCATTGGACTGCTTCCGTACCGCTGATCGGTTCGCTGGTCAATAGCATTTCTGCTGCCTTTGCCCTGCCGACAAGTTTCGGAAGGCGCTGCGATCCCGCAAAACCAGGGACAAGCCCCAATTGAAGTTCTGGCAGGCCAAGCTTGGCATTTTCAGATACAAGCCGGATATGACAGCCCATCGCCAGCTCCAGACCGCCTCCCAAAGCAGCGCCGTGAATGGCTGCGATGATCGGCTTCGAGAAGTTTTCCATCCGCTCGAATACATCCTGTCCCTTTTTGGCAAGCTGAGAAAATTCTTCTCCTGTTTCAATTGTCGTGAACTCTTTGATATCTGCTCCGGCCGAGAAGAATCGGCCTTCACCTTTCAAAAGGATGACCCGGACTTCCGGATTCCCTTCAAGTTCATCAAGGATGGCATCGATCTCCCTTATCAGACCGCTGGCAAGTGCGTTAGCAGGCGGCCGCTGTATGGTGACATGCGCTACCTTTCCTTCTAGTGTCCATGATAAATTTTCCATCTCTCATCCCCCTAAACTGTTTAGTTCCTGCCGCCACATCCATGAAGTAATAGTTTGTGTATAGCAGGGACTTGAGCCACTATATTATATTTTTGATCATTCATTACCCAGGTTGTGACCACTTCATCCAATGTCCCGAAGATCATCTGACGCGCGATCCGCACTTCAAGATCCTCAGGGAGTTCACCGGCCTCGATCCCGCTTATCAGGATTTTATCCACCAATTGTAGATATCCTTTTAACACATCGTTGATCTTGAAACGGATATCTTTATTGGATTGACGGAGCTCGAGCTGTGTGACAATGGCTAAATGATGATCTTCTGATAGAAGCTTGCAGTGATTTTCCACCATCACATATAATTTCTCTGAAACCGTCTGTTTTCCTGCTATCACTTCTTCTGTTTTTTCAATAAAGATGGACATTTTCTCCCTGAATAGTGAAATCAGGATGTCTTCCTTGTTTTTAAAATAAAGATAAATGGTGCCGTCTGCGACGCCTGCCTGCTTGGCGATCTTTGAGACCTGTGCCTGGTGATAGCCGTTTTCAGCGATCACAACGACTGCCGCATCGATGATTTGCTTATATTTGGGTTTATTTCGCTTCATAATTAGTTGACCTGCCTTATCAAAATATGAATGAATGGTCATTCATATTTAAATAATAAAATGTATGTGTCTGAATGTCAAGGAAGATCCTTGTCCCATTCTGCAAAAAAAGAGAGCGAATCCCATGAAAGATTCACAGTTTTGATTTTAGCTTAATTTCTTCTCTTCTTCTACCTTTTTACGTTCTTCGTCCACAAGGGCTCTCCTTAATATCTTTCCTACTGCGGTTTTAGGGAGTTCTTTCCTAAATTCATAAATCTTCGGAACTTTATAGGCAGCGAGATACTTCCGGGCAAATTCGTCCAGTTCTTTCTCTGTAAGGGATTTCCCTTCCTTCAATACAACATATGCTTTGACCGTCTCACCGCGGTACGGATCCGGAACCCCTGCTGCAACCACTTCCTGTATAGCCGGGTGTTCGTAAAGAACTTCTTCTATTTCCCTTGGATAGATATTAAATCCGCCTGCTATGATCATATCTTTTTTCCTGTCGACCACATAGAAGTATCCTCTTTCGTCCATATAACCCAAATCACCGGTCAAAAGCCATCCATCTTTCAATGTCTGTTCCGTTTCTTCAGGTCTGTTCCAATATCCTTTCATCACTTGAGGACCCTTGACTGCGATTTCACCTATTTCCTTCATGGGCAGAGGTTCGCCTGTCTCAAGTGAAAGGACGGCACTGTCTGTACTCGGCCACGGCAACCCGATGCTCCCTTTTATTCTTTCTTTGTCCCAAAGGAAGTTAGCATGGGTGACCGGCGAAGATTCCGTAAGGCCATAACCCTCGACCAGCTTTCCTCCGGTGACTTCCTCGAATTCCTGCTGGACCTCAACAGGGAGCGGCGCACTTCCGCTGAGACATGAATCGATGGATGACAGGTCATATTTCTTCAAGTCGGGGTGATTCAAAATGCCGATATAGATGGTGGGTGCACCCGGAAACAACGTAGGCTTCTGTTTCTGTATCGTTTTCAATGTCGTTTCGACATCAAATTTCGGAAGCAGGATCATTTTGTACCCCTGCATGATGGAGAGGATCATCACTGCCGTCATCCCGTACACGTGGAAGAAGGGGAGAATGCCCAGGATTTTTTCTTCTCCTTTTTTACATTTATACAGCCACGCATCACACATCGAGGCATTCGCCACCAGATTTTTATGCGTCAGCATGACTCCTTTCGGAAATCCGGTTGTCCCCCCTGTATATTGGAGAAGGGCTATGTCATTCTCGAAATCAAATTCGCCCGGTATCGGTTCGGCTGCCGGTGAAGCCATGATATCTTTGAACAGATGATTCTGCTCGGAAGGTTCCACCTTGACGACGATACCGTACTGCTTCTTTTGGATGAAAGGATAAATCATATTCTTTGGAAATGGGAGGTATTCTTTGATAGCGGTTACAATGATGTGCTGCAGATCTGTTGATCCCATGACTTTTGACACCCTCGGGTAAAGAATGTCCAGCGTAAGGATGACCTTTGCCCCCGAGTCTTTCATCTGATATTCAATTTCCCTTTCTGTATATAGCGGATTGGTTTGCACCACCACCCCGCCTGCATAAAGGACACCGTAATAAGCAATGACAGACTGCGGTGTATTTGGAAGCATGATGGCGACACGGTCCCCTCTTTCAATCCCGAGCCCCCTCAAGTAATTGGAAAACTTCAATGCGGAGTCGTACACTTCATGATACGTCAATTCTTTCCCCATAAAATGGATGGCGGATTTGCTGCCATACAGTTCAGCCGCCTCGGTTAAAAAAGAGTGCAAAGGTTTCTCAGGCAGCGTCAATTCACCGGGAATCTCATCCGGATACTCTGCAAGCCAGGGTTTCGTCATTGTAATCCCTCCTTCATAATATTTCGAAAATTTAGTTCTTTTCACTATTATAATATAAGGGGACACCACTTACAATTTGAATTACCATTCATTCGTGACTTAATTCCCACTCTTATTTCAGAAGTATATGAATTGGTTTCATTAATTTGTCTCTTTCTTTAAAGGATATGATGCCATGCTTTTCCCACATGCCGGACACGTTCTCCATTCTGCTTCCCCTGCCGTATTACCCATAAAGTGAAACACCCCTGTACCAAATGACCGAATATTAAGAAATCAGCTTTCTTTATCTAAAAATCATGTTACACTTTTGGTGAAACGTTTCGATAACATGATTGGAAGGGGTATTGCATATGAAAAAGAATATCAGTCTGTTCACGATTTTTAGTCTGATCATCAGTCTCCTGTACATCCCTGCTGCTTCGGCACAGGGAAAAGACGGCAGGGACATCGCTTTCCGCGCAGAATTGAAAGCGATTGCAAAGAAGACGTATACGTATTATGAGGATCATACCGATCCGGCTACCGGCCTTACATTTGATGAAACGCGTTACACCGAGGAAGGGAAGAAAAATGCGGAGCATACTTCCCCTACCAATATCGGGATGTATATGATGAGCACTGTTTCTGCACAGGAGATGGGGTTCATTTCAAAAGAAGAAGCGGTCGACCGTATACAAGTTACCTTGAATACGCTGGAATCGATGAAAAAATGGAACGGGCTGTTTTATAACTGGTACTACACCAAGGACGGTTCCCTGAAAAAAGACTGGGGCCAATTCATCTCCCAGGTGGATAATGGCTGGCTTTCTGCAGGATTGATCGTCGCCGGACAAGCTTATGATGAACTGAACGGCCAGACAAGCAAAATGGTGGCGAACATGGACTATTCCACCCTGTATGACCCTGAAGTCGGTCAATTCCGCGGCGGATACGATGTTGCACAGGAAAAACTGACAGACCATCACTACGGGCTTCTCTATACCGAACCACGGGTTGCGAGTTATATTTCGATCGGGAAGGGAGATGTTCCAAAAGAGCACTGGTGGAAAATGGAGCGTACCATCCCGGCGGAGTGGGATTGGCAGTCTCAAATTCCGGAAGGTGAATATGCTGAATATGACGGTGTGTCCGTCTTTGAAGGCCACTATGAATACAGTGGCGTGAAATTCGTCCCAAGCTGGGGAGGCAGTATGTTCGAAGGCCTGATGCCGGGAATCGTTTTGAAGGAAAAAGAGCTTGGCAAACAGGCACTTGGACTGAATAACCAGCGTCACGTCGAACTGCAAATTCAATATGCCAAGGATAAAGGATACAAAGCATGGGGCTTCTCACCGGCAGCAACCCCTGACGGCTACAGTGAATTTGCCGCTACACCGCTCGGGACATCTGGCTACGCAGACAAATCGACCGTCACCCCTCACGCATCCTTCCTTGCCCTTGATTACGCACCTGATGAAGTGCGTAAAAACATTAAAGTGCTAAAAGGTATGGATATGTACGGAAAGTACGGATTCTATGATTCAGTCAATGTTGAAACAGGTGAAATGGCAAAAGCGTACCTTGCGCTTGATCAGGGAATGATCATGGTTTCGATCGCAAATTACCTTAAAGACGGAGTGATCCGTGATTACTTCCACCAGGACCCGATCGGGAAAAAGCCTGAGGAACTGCTAGAGAAGGAAGTTTTTTCGATTCAATAAATCGTTTAGGTGCTGGAACAAAAGGAGTTTAACCTAAGTATACCCGAACTAATTTGCAGTCAGTATGGCAAATCAGTT
This sequence comes from Rossellomorea aquimaris, assembly GCF_001877785.1. GTDB lineage: Bacteria > Bacillota > Bacilli > Bacillales > Bacillaceae_B > Rossellomorea > Rossellomorea aquimaris_A. The sequence continues at coordinate 253,174 of NZ_MINN01000096.1, forward strand.
CGGGTTTTTATATTTTGTACCTTGGTTCTATTAGTTTTAGATAGTTCCAGCGGTTGATTGGAGTGCATGACGAAGACTCCGGCGGGAAAAGCGAGTTAGGTGAGACCCCACAGGAGCGAATGCGACGAGGAGGCTCACCAACCGCCCGCGGAAAGCGAAGTCTTGCACGGAAATCATTAGCGGTAATAAGAGCATCCATTGAAATGTTTGTCTCTAGGAAGGATCATTTTATTTCTGCCTTTATAAAAATAGGCTGCCTCATTGATTGAGACAGCCTTCCCTTAGGTGAAAAATACCATATAAATAATTCCGACCAGAATAAATCCTGCACATAAAACGAGTAAAACTTTCGCTAATGTTTCCATAGTTCCTCTCCTTACGAAATCCCTGCCCCTATGACATAAGACAAACCGACCGAAATGACAAGTGAAATGAAGCCGACCGCACGATTATCCTTTTCAATTTCTTCATCAATTTTAAACTTCGGCGTTAAAAATTCATAAATGAAATAACCGATCAGCAGGAGGAAAAAACCGAAGAATCCCCACCCGATCGTTGTGAGGACCGAATCGTTCTGCTGAATGGAATACCGGAAAATATTCGCTATCCCCAATATCTTTCCGCCGGTTGCCATGGCAACGGCCAAGTTGCCTTTTTTGATTTCTTCCCAGTTTTTATATTTGGTGACCAGTTCAAATATAGTCAGGAAAAGGATGAGGCATAGTATGACGACACTGTAGTTCCCGGCCGTTTGAATATATTCATTCTCCCAAAAATTCTCCATTGTTCCGCTCCCTATGCTTATTTAAACTTCACGACCGTGACACCCGTTCCGCCTTCACCGGCATCACCGAAGCGAATACTTTTTACAGAACGGTGATTTTTCAGATATTCCTGTACACCCTGTCTCAGGGCCCCGGTGCCTTTCCCATGAATGATGGACACTTGAGGATATCCCGCAAGAAGGGCGTCATCAATATATTTCTCCACCCTGGAGAGGGCGTTATCAAACCGCTCCCCCCTGAGATCCAGCTCTACGCTGACATGAAAATCTTTTCCTTTCACCACGGCAAGAGGTTTGGTTTCAACCTTCTGCTGCGTCTGGATGAATTCGAGGTCCGATTCCTTCACCTTCATCTTCATGATGCCCATTTGTACCTGCCATTCTTTGGCTGACACTCTTTCTACCAGGTGGCCTTTCTGGTCGAAGCTTATCACTTTGACTTCGTCCCCGGGCTGGAAATCACGTTTGGTACTTTGGGTCTTCTTCTTTTGCAGGGAAGACTTCGGAAGCTGAGGTGCTGCTCCTTCAAGCTGCTTCCTTGCTTCGATCAGCTCATGTTCCTTGATCTGAGCCGATTTTTCCTGCTGCATCTTCCGCAGATCCTTGATGACGCGTTCTGCTTCCTCCTTGGCTTTTTCCACCACAGTCTCGGCTTTTTGCTGTGCTTTTTCAAACATTTGGTCTTTCTTTTCGTAATACTCCATCATTTGCTTTTGCATGTCTTTATGCATTTTCTCTGCCTGCTTTAATAATTCATGCGCTTCTTCCAGTTCTTTTTCACCCTGGCGTCTGCTTTCTTCCAATGAGGCGATCATGTTTTCGACTTCTTTACTGTCAGTGCCGATGTGAGACTTCGCACGCTGGATGACAGTTTCAGACAGGCCAAGGCGTTTGGAGATTTCGAATGCGTTACTTCTCCCCGGTACACCTAGCAGCAGCTTATAGGTCGGACTCAGTGTTTCAACGTCAAATTCAACGCTTGCATTGACGACGCCTTCACGGTTATAGCCGTACGCCTTTAATTCAGGATAGTGGGTTGTCGCCACCACCCTTGCGCCTTTGCCGTGTACCTCATCCAGGATGGAAATGGCGAGTGCCGCACCTTCCTGAGGGTCGGTACCTGCCCCGAGTTCATCAAATAGCACAAGGCTTTCGTGATCCACTTTATTTAAGATATCAACGATGTTGACCATATGGGAAGAGAACGTACTCAAACTTTGTTCGATCGACTGCTCGTCCCCGATATCAGCATAAATCGAATGGAAGATCCCTACTTCCGAGCCGTCGAGAGCGGGGATAGGCAGTCCTGCCTGGGCCATGATGTTTGTAAGGCCGAGCGTTTTGAGCGTGACGGTCTTCCCTCCCGTATTAGGACCGGTGATGACAATCGATGAGAAATCAGTGCCCAATTCAATATCATTGGCCACTGCTTCGTCCATCGGGAGCAGCGGGTGACGTGCTTTATTCAGTTTGATGCGCCGTTCATCGTTGATGATCGGTTTGGACCCTTTGATGGAATGGCCGAATTTTGCTTTTGTAAACATGAAATCGATGTCTGATAACACATTTGCGATGATGAGCAATTCTTCTGCGGCTTCCTGTATTCTTCCGGATAGGGCTAGAAGGATCTTTTCAATTTCATTCTGCTCTTTCAAGCGCAATTCGCGAAGCTGGTTATTTAATTGTACGATTGCTTCCGGTTCAATGAACAGGGTCTGCCCGGAAGAGGATTGATCGTGGATGATCCCACCGTAATGTCCTCTATACTCCTGCTTTACAGGGATGACATAGCGGTCATTACGGATGGTGATGATCGCATCGGACAGCATCTTTGATGCATTTGAAGACCGGATCATGCGCTCGAGCTTTTCCCTTATCCGCCCTTCGTTGGCGCGAAGCTGTGTACGGATGGAACGCAGTGTATCGCTCGCGGAATCCAGAATCTCCCCGTTATCATCCACTACATTCCTGATTTCCTGCTCCAGATGCGGGAGCGGTATGATTGAACCCAGTTTTGTCTCAAGGAGGGGGATGGACACTTCATCGTCGACCAATTCATCAACAAATGTCTTCAGCTTCCTGCTTGCACGGATGGTACTCCCGATCTGTACAAGTTCCCCGGGGGACAGCATGCCTCCGATTCCTGCCCGTTTCACGTGGGGACGAATATCAAAGATGCCCCCTAACGGCGCATGTCCCTTCAAACGAAGGATCTTCATCGCTTCATCCGTTTCTTCATGCATGGCGGTAATCTCTTCGAAGTCTGTCGAAGGAGCCAGGGTTGTGACCCTTGCATGCCCGAGTGCCGAAGCGGCAAACCCTTTCAATAATTCCTTTATTTTATCAAATTCCAGTGTTTTCAGTACTTTAGAATTCACAAGTTTCTTCCACCTTTTATAAGAAAAGCGCAAGCGCCCTGTTCAGCACCGACAAGCGGGCGGACCTCAACGTCTCGGGGAGCTGGGCGCTGGAGCTGGCCATTTCTCAAGTTTAAGTTTTTTTCCTTTAAAAAATCAATCATTCCGATTTAAGAAGTCCAATAGGTCTTCTTTGTCCCATGTGTTGATAACGGTGTCTTTCTTGATCCAGCCTTTTCTCGCTGCTGCAACACCGATATTCATGAATTCAAGATGTTCGTGGCTGTGTGCATCGGTATTGATGAAAAGCTTAACCCCGCTTTCCTGGGCTTTCCGGATATTTTCCGCGGAAAGATCCAGCCTGTTGGGATTTGCATTAAGCTCTAGGGCCGTATCCGTCTCTTTGGCAAGCTCTATAAGCAGATCCATGTCCACATCATACCCTTCTCTCCGTCCGATGATTCTGCCTGTCGGATGGGCGATGATATCTACATGTTCACTATCTAGTGCCGTTTTCAGACGTTCCATGATCTTTTCCTGCGGCTGCGAAAAGCTCGAGTGTATGGATGCGATGACGAGATCGACTTTTTCAAGGATGTCATCGCAGTAATCAAGCGATCCGTCCGGCAGGATATCCATTTCAATCCCTGACAGGACTTCTATTTCATCATATTTATTATTGATTTGCTTGATTTCTTCAATTTGTTTCAGCAGGCGTTCATCAGTCAGTCCATTCGCCACACGCAAATATTTCGAATGGTCGGTGATGGCCATGTACTGGTAGCCTTTGTCGATGCATGCTTGTACCATCTCCTCGATGGAATAGGCTCCGTCCGACCAGGTCGTATGCATATGCAGATCGCCTTTGATATGAGAGGAATCAATCAAATCATAGTCCTCTTTATACTCATCCACTTCTTTGCCGTCCTCCCTTAATTCCGGGGGAATGAATGGCAGATTGAAATGGGCATAGAATTCTTCTTCTGTTTCGAATGTTTTGATCTCACCTGTTTCACTGTTTTCAACGCCGTATTCACTAATTTTCTCACCGCGTTCCTTCGCAAGCTGCCTCATCCTGACATTATGATCTTTAGATCCGGTGAAGTGATGAAGTGTCGTAGCGAATTCCTCCGGTTTGACGATCCTGAAATCGATGCTGACATCCCATCTATATTGCAGGGTGAGGGAAACCTTTGTCTCTCCGGCAGCGATGATTTCAGTGATGGCAGGAAGTTTCAATAGCTCTTCTTTTACCTTTTTCGGCTTATCCGTTGAAATGATGAAATCGAGGTCTTTGATCGTTTCCCGCATTCTCCTCAGGCTTCCCGCTCTTAAGAAGGTATTGATTTCCTTGATGTTTGTCAAGGAAGCTTCGATTTCTTCCGCTATTCCTGTCATGAAGGCAATAGGCAGCCGCTCCGGTCGTTTACCTGCCTGGGCGATCGCTGCCAGGATTTTTTCTTCAGTCTTTTTGCCGAACCCCGGCAGCCCCTGTACTTTCTCCGAACGGCAGACTTCCTCCAGGTCTTCAATCCCCTCCACGCCAAGCTCGCTGTACAGCTTGGCAATCTTCTTGCCTCCGAGTCCCGGGAGCTGAAGAAGCGGGACCAATCCCTCCGGCACTTCTGACTTCAGTTCTTCGAGCACCGAAGAAGACCCTTCCTTGATATACTCTTCGATTACACCCGCCGTACCCTTTCCGATTCCGCTCAGTTTGGTGAAGTCACTGATATCACTCAGACTGCGGTCATCGTTCTCGAGCGCAAGCGCCGCTTTCCTGTAAGCCGATATTTTAAAAGAGTTCTCACCCTTAAGTTCCATATAAATCGCAATCGTTTCCAATAATTTGATAATATCCTTTTTATTCATCCCATCCACCTGCATTCCTCTATAAAAATAAACTCATCCGTTATACTTCTCTTCTTATATAGTAGCAAAATAACCGAAAAAAGAAAGCGATGCAATTGGAATCCTGGTGATTTTTGGCTTATCGAGTGAAACGAACGTTTCACTCGCTTTTCAGCTATGCTGAAAAGTCGCCAGTATGGAAATGCCCTGAGGCACAAATGCATTTGTGCCTCAGGGCATTTCCATACTGGCGGAATAAGCCAAAAATCAGGACTCATACAGTGAAAAAAGCTGACTTTTTAAGGAAGGATGATAGGTTAAGGAATATCCTTAACTGCAATCATATTAACCTTTTCAAGTCAGCTTCTTAAATTAAGCTCCGTTTTGAATCCACCAGTCTTTTACCATGTCCGAAAATACAGGAGTATGTTTGACCATCGCCTGTGCAATGAATGAATCGTTTATGAATGACTGGACGGTATCGATCGGCAGCAGGACGGCAATGAATAATAGTATAAAGATGATCAGATACGTTTCGATCAGCCCCAGCAGCCCTCCTCCTAATACATTCAACTGTTTAAGGATAGGAAGATGTGCTACAAAATCGAGCATGGAACCGAAGATATGAACGATGATCTTGACCGCAAAGAAAATCATCGCAAATGCGATAACACGGTAATACGCCTGATCCATGTTGGTCATTTCAAAAAGCATCTGCAGCTTTGATTGTTCATCAAGACTCGGATACGGAATCCAAAGTGTAAGTTTTGGTGCAAGCTGATCATAATATATGTATGCTACAATAAAAGCAATGATAAAACCTGTCATATGGACAGCCTGCAGGATGAAGCCGCGTCTCAGACCGGTCAAAAATCCCACTAACAGGATAATGAATAAAACTAAATCAAGCATGACTTTTTCAACCCTTTAAGCGTTTAATTTCTCTTTCCAGCTCTTCAAACTGTTCTTTCAGTTTGACATAATCATTGACAGCATTGACGGCTGTCAACACTGCGAGCTTGCCAGTATCAAGAGATGGATTCATAGATTTGATTTCTCTCATTTTGTCATCCACTTTCGAACAAACAAATCGAATTTGACTTGTCGACTCAGTACCGACAATAGTATATTGTTGACCATATATGTCTACAGTGGTGCGATTTTTTTGTTCATCAGACAATCCGAGTACCCCCTGTTCATAAGAATCCTAAACACTATCATACCATGAAATCTTTTTATTTTGAAAAAAAATTGTCTATTATCGTCACGTTTTTGGTTATTACATAGAAATTTGTCATAAGGAGAGGTTATTTTGGGAAATACAGTCATACAAGCAAACAGTGCATTAACATCGAAAATGAAAGATTACTATAAGGATACACTTGTCGGCAAGCTGCCCCCGGGTGCGGTATTTTCAGCGAAACCTGCAGGCTGCACAGTGACGGCATATAAATCAGGCAAGGTGCTGTTCCAGGGTGCTAACGGGGAGACGGAAGCAAAAAAATGGGGAACTGCCGAAACACCAAAGGTGAAGACAGCTTCCAAGGGAGCGGCCCTGCTCCCTGAAAATTTTGCAGAGTGGTCGATCATCGGCTCGGATGAAGTGGGGACTGGGGATTTTTTCGGCCCCATCACAGTCGTCAGTGCCTACGTTAAAAAAGAGCAGATCCCGCTTATGAAAGAGCTTGGCGTAAAGGACTCCAAAAACCTGAATGATTCTCAGATCATCTCCATTGCAAAAGACCTGATCAAGACCATTCCATACAGTTTACTGGTGCTTCATAACGACAAGTATAACCAGCTTCAAAGCAGCGGCATGACGCAGGGGAAGATGAAAGCGATCCTTCACAATCAGGCCATCCTTCATTTATTGGATAAAATGGCACCCGAAGAACCAGAAGGCATTCTGATTGACCAATTTGTTGAAAAAAACACGTACTATAAGCATATCAGCGCCCAGAAGAAAATACAGCGTGACCGAGTCTACTTCAGTACAAAAGGGGAAAGCATCCATATTGCGGTCGCTGCCGCGTCCATCATAGCAAGGTATGCTTTCCTGAAGGAAATGGATAAGTTAAGTTCAAGGGCAGGCGTCGAGATTCCCAAAGGGGCAGGCAAGCAGGTGGACGTTGCCGCTGCAAAGATCATCAAGCGAAAAGGTATTGAAGAGTTGAAGGCGATGACGAAGTGGCATTTTGCAAATAGTGAGAAGGCCATTCGGATTGCCCGAAAATAGAAAAGAACCCCCGCCTTTTTTGATCACGGCGGGGGTTTTTGTTTGCGAGTGGTCCAGTTTGAGGACGGGTAGCCGGCCATTTTTAAAGATTTTTCGACAAAATGATTATAAATTTCAAATCGGGATCGTATTTTTGGAATTAGGATCATAAATTCCGGATTAGGATCGTATTTTTGGAATCAGGATCATAAATCTTGGATTAGGAACGTATTTTTAGAATTAGGATTATAAACCGTTAACCTCATCAAAATTTGCCCCTTCCAACCCCCTCACCAAACCGCTATTACCATATAAATCACTTTTCCCCTGCCCACTCAGACAAAAACGTCCAAAAACAGCGGGTTTTTTCTAAAAAACAATAAAAAAGATGCCAGACCATATCCCTGGTCTGACACCCATAAAATATTATCCGCGCAGTTCTGCTCCGGCTTTTTCCTTAACAGCTGCAAGGACGCCGTCATGCACTTTCACGACTTCTTCATCCGTCAATGTCTTGGCAGGATCAAAATACTTAAGTGAGAAGGCAAGTGATTTCTTGCCAGGTTCCATGTGCCCGCCTTCATAAAGGTCGAATACGGCAACCTCCTTAAGAAGCTTGCCGCCTGCTTCTTGAATCACGGACTTCAGATCTCCTGCCTTCACATCCGTATCAACGACAAGGGCGATATCCCTTGTGATGGACGGGTGACGCGGAATCGGCGAGTAGCTCAGTGCAGGTTTTTCGTAGTGGAAGACCGGACCCGCTTTCATCTCGAATACATACGTTTCATTCAGATCAAGTTCCTTTTCCACTTCCGGATGGATTGCGCCGATGATTCCAATGACTTCACCATTCAACAGGATTTCTGCCGTTCTTCCGGGATGAAGGCCATCCATTGCTGTCTGGCGGAAGGATACGGCCTCTGATACACCGAGTTCTTCAAATAATCCTTCAAGTATTCCTTTTGCCACATAGAAATCAACGGCTTTCTTTTCTCCCTGCCATGGATGGCTGTGCCATAACCCTGTCAGCGCACCTGCGATATGCTCTTCTTCTACTGGAAGTTCTTCTCCGGATTCCTGCAAGAACACAGATCCCACTTCATAGAAAGCAAGAGAATCATTTTGGCGGGCCTTATTATAGGAAACCGCCTCCAGAAGCTGAGGGATGATGCTTAAACGCAGATTGCTGCGCTCTTCACTCATCGGCATCAAGAGACGCACCGGCTCTTTCACATCCAGGGCATATTTAGCGGCTTTATCATCATTCGTCAGTGAATAGGTGATTGCCTGCAGCAGGCCTGCTCCTTCCAGGTAACGGCGGACCGTACGGCGTTTTAATTGATGATTATTCAATCCACCCGGTGTGCTTTCACCCTTCGGAAGTGTAAGCGGAAGATTGTCATAGCCGTATAAACGGGCTACTTCCTCAAGCAGATCTTCGGGAATAGTGATGTCTCCCCTTCTTGTCGGTGCCGTGACCGTGAATGACGTTCCATCGACACTTACGTCGAATTGAAGGCGGCGGAAGATATCTTTCACTTCTTCAACCGAAATCGCAGTGCCCAATGAAGCGTTGATCTTCTCAAGAGTGATTTCCACGACTGCAGGCTCGACGTTCAATTCATCGAATAGAACCGTTCCTTCAAGGACTTCCCCGCCTGCGTACTCTGCCATAAGTGCAGCCGCACGCTCGCCTGCTTTCAGCACACGGTCCGGATCTACACCTTTTTCATAACGTGTACTCGCTTCACTTCGCAGGCCGTGATCTTTGGACGCACCCCTCACAATGGCACCTGTGAAATATGCTGCTTCGAGGAGTACAGTCGTTGTATCAGTTTGGACTTCAGAATTGGCTCCGCCCATAACCCCTGCAAGGGCAACCGGCTCTTCTCCGTTCGTGATCACCAGCTGACTTGAAGATAAGGTTCTTTCCGCATCATCAAGCGTGACAAATTTTTCACCATCTTTTGCACGGCGGACAAGGATTTCCTTCGATCCGAGGCGGTCATAATCGAACGCATGCAGCGGCTGGCCGTACTCCAATAGAATATAGTTCGTGATATCGACAACGTTATTGTGAGGACGGATCCCTGCCGCGATCAGTGCGTTCTGCATCCACATCGGTGAAGGACCGACCTTTACATCTTTGATGATCTTCGCACCGTAAAGAGGATTATCGTCCTTCGCTTCCACGCTTACAGTGACGTAGTCGGATGCCTTTTCTTTGCCTGATGACTGACCCGCTTCCGGAAGCTTCACGCCGCGGTCTAAGATGGCAGCCACTTCATAAGCTACGCCGAGCATGCTTAAGCAGTCAGAACGATTTGGTGTCAGACCGAGTTCAAGAATCGCATCATCCAGGTTCAGTAGTTCAACAGCATTGCTGCCGACCTCTGCATCTTGTGGGAAAACATAGATTCCTTCTGCATGCTCTTTTGGTACAAGCTTTCCTTCTACTCCCAGCTCCTGCAGGGAGCAGATCATCCCGTGGGATGCTTCACCACGTAGTTTTGCTTTTTTAATTTTAAAATTGCCGGGAAGAACCGCGCCGACTTTAGCGACAGCCACTTTTTGGCCTTTGGCGACATTCGGGGCGCCGCAGATAATCTGAACCGGCTCTTCTTCGCCGACGTCCACCTGGCATTTATTCAATTTATCTGCATCGGGATGGGGTTCGCACTCAAGGACATGCCCGACAACGACATTCTTGATTTCGGAGCCGATTCTTTCGACGCCTTCAACCTCGATTCCGCTTCTTGTGATTTTTTCTGCCAGCTCTTCAGGGGTCACGCCTGACAGATCTACATAGTTTTCCAGCCATTTATATGAAACAAACATGTTTTTACCTCCGCTCGATAATAGTGTTGCCTTACTCGGTCACTTTGAATTGTGTAACAAAACGGGTATCGTTCGTATAGAAATGACGAATGTCATCGATACCATATTTCAGCATCGCGATACGTTCTGGCCCCATTCCGAATGCAAAGCCTGTGTATTCTTTCGGATCAAAACCTGCCATCTCGAGAACATTCGGATGAACCATCCCCGCTCCAAGAATTTCGATCCAGCCCGTTCCTTTACATACGCGGCAGCCTGCTCCCCCGCAGATCTTGCAGGAAATATCCATCTCGACGGAAGGCTCCGTGAATGGGAAGAAGCTTGGGCGCAGACGGATTTCACGATCTTCGCCGAACATTTTCTTTGCAAACACATTCAGTGTGCCTTTAAGGTCACTCATGCGGATGTCTTTATCCACGACAAGTCCTTCAATCTGCATGAACTGATGTGAATGTGTCGCATCGTCCGTATCGCGGCGGTATACTTTACCGGGACAGATGATTTTAATCGGGCCCTTCCCTTTCGCAAGCTCCATCGTTCTTGCCTGAACAGGAGACGTATGGGTCCTGAGCAATGTTTCTTCTGTGATATAGAAGGAATCCTGCATATCGCGGGCTGGGTGTCCCTTCGGAAGATTCAACGCTTCGAAGTTGTAATAATCCTTTTCGACTTCTGGTCCTTCCGCAACCGTGTAGCCCATCCCGATGAATAAGTCTTCGATTTCTTCGATGATCATCGTGAGCGGATGGTGGTTCCCTTTCCTGACAGGACTGCCGGGCAGTGTCACGTCAATCGTTTCTGATTGAAGCTTCTTTTCCACCGCTTCTTTTTCGAGCTTTTCCTGCTTTGCTTCGATTTTCTCGGTGATGGCGCCGCGCACTTCATTCGCGAGGGCACCCATTTTAGGGCGTTCTTCAGCAGAGAGTTTGCCCATGCCTTTCAGTACTTCGGTTACAGGGCCTTTTTTTCCTAAGTAGGCAACCCGGATGCTGTTCAGTTCTTTCAGATCCTGTGCTTCGTTGATTTTTTCAATTGCTTCGGTTTGAAGGGATCGTAATTTATCCTCCATGTTTCTTCCTCCTTTATGATCGTGAATCAGGCAGTTTTATAAAAACAAAAAAACCCCATCCCTGGAAAGGGACGAGGTTATTGATCGCGGTACCACCCTTATAAGCGTATCAAATAGCGATACACTCACTTGATTCGGATAACGGCTTTGCCGGTGCATCTTTACATTCCTTTATGGAATGGTCCCGATGCCAACTCGAGAGGTGAAATGTTCACGCCATGTTTTTCTTAAGAATGCTTTCAGTCTGACGGCATTCTCTCCCTTAAAGAATCTCATGCGCTACTTGCCTCTGTCTTCGTTTTTAAAAAGTATATGTGCATAATTATAGTGAATTATTCCCGATATTTCAAACCATTTAAGAAAAATTATTGCCCATTTTTAAAATAATATAACAGGATGCCTGCCGCAATCGCGACATTCAGTGACTCGCTTTTCCCGTAGATGGGTATATACAGGTTTAGATCGGTTTGCATAAGGGTTTCCGGATTCATGCCGTTTCCTTCATTTCCTACGATCAGCGCGTAGGATTCCTCTGGTGTGATGGACGTGTACTCTTCCCCATTCTCAAGGGCAGTCCCGTAAACTGGGATCCCTTTTTCTTTCAGGTCACGAATGATGTCAGACAGGTCGCCCTTGATGACCGGCAGGTGAAAATGGCTTCCCTGTGCAGACCTGAGCACCTTCGGATTATAAAGGTCCACCGTCCCTTTTCCGAGGATGACCGCATCGATGCCGGAAGCTTCTGCGGTGCGGATGATCGTTCCTATATTCCCCGGATCTTGAAGTCCGTCCAAGATGAGGAATGTCTTGCTCCCATCAATTGATGCTGTTTCTTTTTGTCTGCAAACAGCAAACACGCCTTGAGTGGTTTCCGTGTCGGCGAGCACTTTTCCTGCTTCTTCGGATACCTGTATCATTTCGATGCCATCGAGATTCCATCTATTCGGGAGCTCGACGCCCTCGATAAAAATCAGCTCGAGAACAGTATCGTGCTGCTTTAAAGCTTCTTCTACAAGATGGAAGCCTTCGATTATATAAGATAGGGTCTGATCTCTTCCCTTTTTGGTCAATAATTTTTTCCACTGTTTCACGACAGGATTCTTAGAGGATTGAATAACCTTCAATCGTACCCGCTCCTTCATTTTACATTTCAAGTTTTCATTATACCCTAATTCAAATACATAATAAATCCGATTTGTGACAAGATAACAATGAATTCCTCATCCTAAACAAAAGGAGTAATGCTTGATGAATCTTAACTTGAGAAAAGCGGTCATACACAATGTTTCAGGAAACAGCCAGGAAGAATTGAAGGATACAATCGTCGATGCCATCCAGGGCGGAGAAGAAAAGACACTTCCAGGTTTGGGCGTCCTGCTTGAAGTGTTCTGGCAAAATGCCGACCCTCAGGAACAGCAGATGCTTCTTGAGACGCTCGAAGAATCATTACAGCAGCAGCCACAGCAATAAGGAAACGGGCAGCCACTCGGGGGCGGCCCGTTTTTCATTCACGGTTTTATCCTCTTCCCTTTAGTGGTATAAGGAAGCATAACCGCTTTTACCGGAAAGGAGAATTTTCAATGAGCAGTAAAAAGGCCTTATTAATCATAGACATGGTCAATACATTCGATTTCGACGGCGGGGAAGAATTATTATCAAACACAAAAAATATCGTCGATCCGGTCAAAGAGTTGAAAAACAAGGCAAAAAAAGCCGATATCCCCGTTATTTATGTTAACGATAATTACGGTTTATGGCAGGATAATATGAACGATATCATCGAGGTTTGCAAAAAGGGGAAAGGCAGGTCCATCATTGAAAAGATTCACCCGGATGAGGATGATTACTTCATCGTGAAACCGAAGCATTCCTGTTTTTTCGGTACACAGTTGGAAATACTCCTCCATCAGCTCGATGTTGACCATCTGATCCTGACCGGGATCGCGGGTGATATTTGTGTCCTTTTCACAGCGAACGATGCCTATATGAGAGAGTACGAATTGAGCATCCCGCTGGACTGCATGGCCTCGGAGACTAAAGAAGACAACGACAGTGCCGTCCATATCATCGAAAAAACGATCGACGCCGACCTGACCCGTTCGAGTGAAATGGAATTTTAAAAAGACCCTGCCCGAAAAGGCAGGGTCTTGCTTATGATCAATCAAACGTAATCTTTGCTACTGTATCTTTGTCTAACTTTTTGATAACTTCTGTAATCAGCTTCACTGCATTTTCATAATCATCTCGATGAAGCATGGCAGCATGTGAATGGATGTAGCGTGTCGCAATCGTGATAGAAAGGGCAGGTACCCCGTTTGCCGTCAAGTGAATCGCACCTGAGTCGGTTCCGCCGCCTGCAATCGCATCGAACTGATAAGGGATATTATGTTCATCCGCAGTCTCCGTCACAAAATCACGAAGCCCTTTATGAGAAACCATGCTGGCATCATAAAGGATGATTTGCGGGCCTTCACCCATTTTGCTTTGCGCTTCTTTTTCCGAGATCCCAGGTGTGTCACCGGCGATGCCGACATCGACACCGAATGCAATATCAGGCTGGATCTTCGCTGCCGAAGTTCTGGCTCCTCGCAGGCCTACCTCTTCCTGAACGGTACCCACGCCATAAACGACGTTTGGATGCTGTTCATTCTTAAGGTTTTTCAGGACGTCGATGGCGATCGCACACCCGATGCGGTTATCCCACGCCTTGGCAAGTAGCATCTTTTCGTTATTCATCACGGTGAATTCGAAGTATGGAACGACCATATCCCCAGGCTTTACGCCCCATTCCTGTGCTTCTTCTTTGCTTGAAGCCCCGATATCGATGAACATATCTTTAATATCAACAGGCTTCTTTCGTGCTTCCGCAGGCAGGATGTGAGGAGGCTTGGAGCCGATGATTCCAGTAACTTCGCCTTTGCTTGTCACAATCGTCACACGCTGGGCCAGCATGACCTGAGACCACCAGCCGCCGACAGTCTGAAAGCGGAGGAATCCTTTATTATCAATTTGTGTGATCATGAAGCCGACTTCGTCAAGGTGGCCTGCCACCATGATCTTGGGACCGTTTTCATCCCCGACTTTTTTCGCGATGAGACTTCCAAGGTTATCGGTCGTGATTTCATCTGCAAATGGCTCTATGTATCGTTTCATTACGTCCCTTGCTTCTTTTTCATTGCCCGGGACCCCTTTAGCATCTGTCAGATCTTTAAGCATGGTTAGTGTTTCGTCTAATTTTGTCATTCTTTCGACCCCCTAAATGTTTAAACTATTCTCATTATACTAAAATCTTCGCCTCACATCAAAAAATGCTTTCAGAATCTTGTTAATATCCTTTTTCCTGGCGTTCGTAATTCACCTTGTTTTTTTCTGCATAAGCGTCAAATACCTCGCTGCTTGAAAAGCCGAGGGTTTCGCCCAGTGTCAGATAGTGATTGAACAGGGAGAAATAATGCGTGACAGAACGTTCTTCCCTGAAATCGGTGACCGCTTTATAAACAAGAAGAAATTGTTCATTGAGCTCCTTTGCATCTGCATGTTTTTCATCCAGTTCAATTTCCTGCAGTCCTATTTCGAGGCCGAGGGACAGGATGAAGTGGATGCCGTCCACATATTCTTCCAAGATGACTTCTTTGGCGGAAGCTCCTTTTTTACTCCAAAACTTGAAACTTCTTGTCTCATTAGCAAGTTCTCCTATTTCAACAAGCAGGGCCAGAATCTTTCTGTCAACTAAATCCTCTTCTCCGAGTCCGTGTTCGCTTTCTATATGCTGATCAAGTTTCAGCTGCATATGCAGCAGTTTTTCAATATTCATCATGATTTTCTCCCCTTTCGAATTCTGCTTTCCCATTTAGTATGACAAACTTTTTCATATTTTTTAAATAAAAATGAAACCTTTTTGGATTAATGCCGTAAATAAAAGGAGAAGATCTATGCCTATGGAGGTAATTTATATGCTGTGGCTCATTCGTTTACTCATTCTTGCTCTTATCATTTACCTTTTTTACCGCAGCCTCAAGTATATCATCGATCCGAAGCGGAAGCTTGAGCTTGCCCAGGAACAGAAACGCTTTTATTTTCTTGATGACCAGGAAAACGTCCGGAAAAACTTTTACGTCACGTATAAAGGGGTCTTGTTTGAAGGCGAAAAATATCTAGGTACAACTGAAGATTCTTTTGAAGTGGTGTCAATCTTCGTGTGGGTCAATAATGTCTCTTCACTGAAGGGGCTGGGCTGTGAGGATTTTCATTATGTCCAGAATGAAATCAAAGAGCGCTATCCGAAGGCGAAGATTGATTGGAAGAGTCCAATCAATGAGCTTATGAGGAAATCGGATATATAAAGACAATAAATGCTTAAGGTGTGGAATATACACTTTGGGCATTTTTTAGGTCATGATGATTAACCTTCCGTCCACTTCAATCATAGGATACAAATAATGGGTTATGCTCCACTTCTGTCAAATCTGCATTACACCCGAGCCGCTTACAGTTTTGCAAAACCTAATCCATATGAAAGAAGTGAAGAAACGATGGGAATATCAACGGGGAAGTGGAAAAAATACCAATTGATGAAAAAGCACGGAGTACTGGCCCGTTACCTGCCAGAGACGTATTTGCTGAATGAAAAAACATTTTGGCACACCATCGGAAAACACGGAGCCGTCATGATAAAGCCTACAAAAGGGTATATGGGAAAAGGAATCGTCCAGGTGAGTTCAAAAGGAAATGATTCATACGAATTTCATGTACTTGAAAAAAAATATACGGTAGAGGGCAGAAAGCAGACGTTTGAACATCTGCTTAAACACTATTGCCTGAAAAAACATTATATCGTCCAGCAGAAGATCCCGCTGGTGACCTTCAAAGACTCCCCTTACGATATCCGCGTGATGGTACAGCGCAGAAGAAAACAGAGCGATTGGACGGTCACAGGGAAACTGGCAAAAGTGGCCGCCAAGGGATTCATCCTTACGAATTATCCTAAATATCTCATCACTGCCGATGATGCCATTGAACATTCCTCCTTCAAAGCTCCAAGCAGCCACCTCCAGGAAGAAATCGACCGCATCAGCGTCCTCACTGCCCAATACTTATCCGGCTATTACACCAATACCCGCACATTCGGTCTCGATATCGGCCTTGATGATCAAGCAAACATCTGGATCATCGAAGCCAACCTGGCACCTAGTGTTTCCATATTCAAAGCGCTCAAAGATGGTGAAGTTTATAAAAGGATCCTGAAATATAGAAGGGGATGAAAATAAGGCCCGTCCCCCGATGTGTTAACATCGGGGGACGGGCCTTCAACCTAAAGATCAATTTACTCAGGCAGCGGACAATACATATTGTTGAATGACTCAAACAGGACCCTTATCTCTTCAAGCCTCACACCACCTTCGTCAAAGGCTTCCCTGAACTTTGCCACCACTTCAGCAAGTGTCAATGGATATTGGACGTCAGGATGTGCTGCGTTCAGAAGTGCGGCTACAGTTTCCCTTGCCAGTGCATCAATACCAAGACCTGTCAGCACGTGCGTCTCACCCAAAGTAAAGTTGGATGAATAAACATTTCTGCCAAAAATAAAGTTAAAGAAGTTATTCGGACAGAATCCAACCCAAACATCGGGGTGATCGGCCCAGTATCGGACACTGCATCCTTGTGCTGCTCCCATTTTATTACCTCCCTTCTATTACGGAATATACTATTATATGAAAATGAATAAAAAAAGAGAGGGCCTGTCCCCAACTCCTTTTAGAACTTCCCTCTCCAGCTTTTTACCGATTCACATTTTACTGAGCCCTTCTATTCCATTGGACAATACATGTTATTATAGGAAGAGAACTCTGCGATTGTTTCTTCATACTCACCGGAATCATAGGCATCCTGAAATTTCTGGATGACTTCCATGGCTGTGAGTGGATAGTTCACCATAGGACTGACTGCATTCAGCAGCGCTGCAGATGCTGTCCTTGCCAGAGCCTCCAACCCGTCTCCTTCCAGTAGCAGCGCTTGAAGAAGGGTGATGTCAGGATTGAATGCCTGCCTCATAAAGATCATGTTGAACATGTTGTTCGGACAATATCCGACCCACTTATCTTGATTTTCTGCCCAGGTTTCTGAATTACATCCTTGGACTACTCCCATTTATATCCCCCCTTTACATATGGAATAGAATAGTATATGTCAATTGTACGGAATGGACAGGGCTGGCCAGATGGTTTGAAAGATATGTACGGGTCTATTACTTATAGGGAGTCTATCAAAAAAACACCCCTTCTCTTAAAAAAAGGGGTGCCTTTCCTTAGATATCTTCACCTAAAGGACAGATAAACTCAGTATTATAAAACTCAAATTGATTCTTCTGCGTCTCAATGGTTGTTGGATCTCCCGAATCAAATGCTGCCTGGAATTTCTCCCGGACCTCATTTACTGAAAACGGATAGTTCACGTTCGGGTTCGATGCATTCAACAATGCCCCTACAGCCTGCCTTGCCAGTGCATTGATTCCACCGCCCATAAGTTGAAGCGCTTCGAGCAACGTGATATCCGGATCGAATACCGCTCTCATAAAGACAACATTGAACAGGTTATCCGGACAGAATCCGACCCAATCCTCAGGGTGATTTTTCCAATATCCATCACTGCATCCTTGTGTTACTCCCATTCTTCCCCCCCCTATCATAGTAAGATACATTAGTATATGTCTTTGTGATTCACCCGACAGGGCTGGCATACCGTCTGAGGATCATGCGGAGTCCGTGATCAGTTTAATTTAGAAAAGCCGGCCAGCGCCTTCGCATATTCCAAGGGAGACCGGAACACGCGGTCCCTCAATTCCAAAGCCTTTATTTTCCCAAAACTTTCATGGCCATAGTTTGAATTGGCTTCCAGGAAATAGATATCTCCTTCCCCGTCAATAATGAAATCGAGTGCAACGTCCCCAAAGTGGCCGATATTCATATCGAGGCTCTCTCCCGCTTTAATGCAGGCATCTTTTATTCGTTCCGCTGCTACAGATGCTTTTGAATCGTCAAATCCATAATATTCTTTCAGTGCCTCTTCTCCTGGCAGAATCTTCTCTGTATATCGCAGATTCGTTATGACGCTTTCCGGTTTTGCAAGCCTCCCGATAAACCCTCTCAGCTTCCATTCCATGCTGCTGTCTTTCTGGATATATCCCCTGAAATCGACCTGTTTCCGATTGGTTTCAAAAGGGACTCCACGCTGTATGATATACCGGTTCTTTTTTACGATGTTTTTCAGGCTGGTAACACACTCTTCTTTTGTATGAAAATATTCCTTCACTTGTTTCCCTTTCACCACCCGGGTGACCCTGATGTGCTTTCTTTCTTTTTTAATCTGGATGATGCCGTACCCCCTTGCCCCGAATCTTTTCTTTAAATAAAGAACAGCATACGTTTCAAGCATTGAAAAAAGCTGTTCGAAGTCAGCAAATTTTTCTGTATAGGGGACGAGATCCCTTGCAGCGGGGTTCTTATACAGCGCCTGGTAAAATTCCCATTTGCCCGTCCCCCGGCTGTTGAAGAAACGTCCCCCTGTGAGGCGGTCAAGGAGGTGATATTTATTCCCTGTTCCTGCGACCGGCCTGTTGAATACCGCATCCGGAAATGGAAAAGTCCCCTCCGTCCATCGGCCATCTTTTCGTGCAGGGTTATAACAGAATCCTTTTACCGTCACAGCCCCTTCTTTCACTTCCGATAAAGGAAAGATGATCACCAGCCCTTTAATCCGCTGGTATGATTTGACCCAGCGTTTCAATATTTTGAGGCTTCTTTTATTGATATTCTTCATTCCGGCACCCCTTACAATACCGAGGATCGGGCCAGCATACAAATTATTTCCTTCAATTCTCCACTCGAATTCAATATCCTCGGGAATGGTGAAATCAAATAAGTCTGCCGGTACGCATATTGAATCTAACTCAGCCTCTCCGTCAAGGGTGACTGTCACTTCCTTTTTCCAAACTCCGATATGCAATACCGCTGCCCCCTCTTTAACATTAAACTTCTTTGCATCAGAGGGGTGCATCACGATGGTTCCACTCAATATGTTTCTTTTTTTTATAAACATTTACACACCTTCTATCTTCTTTCATTCTTCGCTGCAGCGTAAATGAATCTCTGTAGAAAAGGTTTCTACAATCCCTTATATATGTTGACGGTATTTCTGATGTACGTAATCTCCGCTATAGCCAACACTATTTCTTTTGATATGAATAAGATAATGATGCGTATGAAGACCTTTTAGTCAGCAAAAGGTTGAATTTATTCGTTCGTAGGAGATGAATCTTTCACCATGCAGACGATTATTTTTCTCGGCAGCAATAAATCAGGCTCCTCCCGGGATGCCATTAGGGCTGCATCAGAAATGGGCTATTTTACAGTCCTCTTGACCGACAGAAGGAAATGGATGAAACAAAGAGAAGAATTCCCTGATGTTCATCAGCTTGTGGTAATGAACCGGCTGTCGGACAGGGAAGAAATTCACGTGCAGCTTTCTAAAATCAATAATCAGGGGAAACAGGTAAAAGCGTTTGTCAGCTTCATCGATCCGTATGTTAGTCTCGCAGCAGAAATTTCCAGGGAGCTCGGCCTTCAGGAGGTATCCGTTGCAGCATTATTCAACATGGAGGATAAAACAAGATTCAGGGATGTTTTAAAGAATAATCCCGTGACTCCGCACTTCTCCGTCTGCCATTTAAATCAAGATGAAAATGAACTGTTCGATCAGCATATCAAGAAACTTCCGGTCATCGTAAAATCCCCGGTCTCAAACGGCTCGAAAGACGTCATGAGAGTCAACTCAAGGGAAGAATTCTCAATGGCTGCCTGTTATTTCAAAAACCAGCTGGGCCCTTCCCAGCTTTTAATAGAAGAGTTCGTCACAGGCCCCCAGTATTTGATAGAAGTGCTCGTTCACCAGTCCAAGACAACCATCGTGGCCATCATCGAGCAGGAAATATCAAGTATGCACCGATTCATCATCACAGGCTATCACATGCCGGCAGCGCTTAACGAATATGCACGCGGCAGACTGACGGAGTCAATTGAGCAGATCATGGAGGATATAGGATTGACCCACGGCACATGTCATCTTGAGATGAGGTGGACAGAAGGCGAATGGAAGCTGATTGAAATCAATCCTCGTATTTCGGGAAGTGTAATCAACCAGATGATACTTGAATCGACCGGGATCAGTCTGGTAAAGGAAACGTTAAAGCTGTACCTGGGTGAAGAACCTGACCTCACTCCTTTAAAGAATGAATATGTTTCTGCAGAATTCATTACGGTGGAAACACAAGGAAGACTCGTGAAAGTGACTGGTAAAAACAAAGCGAAAAGAATGGATGGCGTGAAGAGAGTGTATGTCAAGCCGCGCAAAGGAAGCGTCCTCAATCCTCCTTTATCGATGGGGGACCGGTATGCCTACGTTCTTGCCAGTTCATCTGACCCCCTGGAAGCAAAGGAAATTGCAAAGAAAGCGGCAGAACAAATTAAGTTCTATATAGAACCATTGTAGGTGATGTTCATGACATTAATCGGCATGCTTCATTACAGGAAGAAACCTCATGGAGTGAAAAAAGCTTTTGCATGTGCCTCCATTGCAAAGATGCACGGTGTGGAATTCGTATATTTCTCCTACCGGGCAGTGGATTTTGCACAAAAAAGAATACATGGCTGGGTTTACATTGAAGGGAGATGGGTGCAGAAGTCCGTGGATTTCCCAGATACCATCATCAATATCAGTGCACCCAAGACAGAGAAGCAGTCCAATATCAGAAAAGCCTTAAAGCGGAATATCCCTTTTATCAGCCATTCAATCGGGAACAAGATGAGCGTCTTCCGGAAAATTGAAGAAGGGCAGCTGTTTTCCCATTTCCTCATTCCCACAATCAACGTCACTGCATTCGATGAAGTACTCCCTTTTTTAAAGAAATTCACACGTCTTGTCATCAAGCCGCATTCAGGAAGTAAAGGACGCTCCATCCATTTCATCACACTCATTGAAGAGGATAAGATCCGTTGTGTTACCGGACTCGATGTGACCATTTATTCAATTGAAGAGTTTAAGTCTTTCATCCAGAAGCTGACGAGTGAGCAGAAATATTTGATGCAGCCATTTATAGAATGCAAGACAAAATCCGGCTTGACCTACGATTTCCGCCTGCACGTGCAAAAAAATGAGACAGGAAAGTGGACGGTCAATTTAATTTATCCACGGGTGAGCGGAAGCGGAAGGTTGACCAGCAATATCAGCAGCGGAGGATATCGTGGTGAATTGATTCCTTTCCTGGTGGAGGAATTCGGGAATGAATATTTTGATATCAAGCAATTATTGGAGTACTTTGCAGTCGCTTTTTCCACCCACTTCGAAAGCCTATTTAAGAATCGTGCATTTGATGAATTAGGGATCGATGTGGCAATCGATCAGAATCACCGCCTATGGATTTATGAGGTCAACTGGCGGCCTGGAAGTAAAAACAGGGAATTTTCAGTGGCAAAGAATCTCATCCCTTATGCACGTTATGTCGCCGAATCCAAGAGGAAGAAAAGAAGGAGAGTACAGTGAAATCATTACATTTACATGAAATTCTCCCTGCTATCAAGGGAGAGATCGTAAAAGAA
Source organism: Rossellomorea aquimaris (assembly GCF_001877785.1). Taxonomy (GTDB): domain Bacteria; phylum Bacillota; class Bacilli; order Bacillales; family Bacillaceae_B; genus Rossellomorea; species Rossellomorea aquimaris_A. The sequence goes on from NZ_MINN01000096.1 coordinate 274,937, forward strand.
GGACCACCTGTCACCTTAAAGAAAGTGATCACCCAAAAAAAGAAACTCCGAAATGGTTCGCTGTTTTTTTGTCTGGACCGCAATCTGGGAAAAACGGACTTAAAAAACACCTTACCCCCATGTGTCATAATCACAGACCGCCTTCAAAAACTGAAGGACAGCACAGGAGATGCCACCATTGTAAAGGTAGGTAATATCAAAGAGGCTTATCACCGTTTCCTTTTATTTCATAGAAGATCATTCGATATTCCGATCATTGCCATAACAGGGACTTCAGGAAAGACGACCACAAAGGAAATGCTCCGGCATATCCTTTCAGACGGCCACAATGTAAAAGCCACCCTGGGAAACTATAACCTGTTCCGGTCCAACGCCTCGGTGCTGGCAAACTTCGAAGAAAAGACAGACTTTGGCGTATTCGAGTTCGGCGTGGGTAAAACGGGGAACCTGGACAAATGCAGCAAGTATTTCGGCCCGTATTCAGCGCTTATCACCGGGATAGGTTCGGACCATATTGAAAGATTCGGCTCTCCTGAAAAATACAGGGAGGAAAAACTCAAGATCCTGAATGGCGTCGGGGATGGCCGCCTGATTTTTTTAAATGCGGACTGTCCGAACACGGTTGAGGCCGTGCATAAACTGAACCTCACCCCCATATGGTTCGGGACGGACAGCAAAGCGGATTACAAGGCGGAAGACATACACTTTTCCCGGCATGGGATGGAATTCACATTAACCTATGAAAATAGAGCGTACCCTGTCATCGTACCGGGGCTCGGTGAACACAATGTATATAATGCCCTTGCCGCACTGGCCTCTGCTCATTCTCACGGGATTGACCTTCAGTCAGCAATAAGAAGGCTGAAGTCATTCCGCCCTTTAAAGCGTCATCTGGAAATGAAAAAGGGAATCAAAGGCTCTACTCTGATTGATGATACGTGGAATACAAATTCCAGCTCCGTTCATGCTGCACTTTCAGTTCTAAAGGAAATCTCTAGCAATAAACACTCTATTGCCGTAATTGGAAAAATCAGTGAACTTGGAGCTGAAGAGAAAGCTGAACACAAAAAAATAGCCGGGATGGTCATCGATAACCAGCCTTCCACCCTTATCACAATCGGGAAAACCGCCTCCACCATTGGAAAAGAAGCCTTAAAGCTCGGAATGGATGCAGAAAACATCCATATGTGCGAAAAGCCTGAAGATGCCTTTTCTCTCATTCAAAAGCTGGCGGGGCCTGAAACCATCATCCTTGTAAAAACATCGATGAGAGAATCATTCCGCGGGTTCCTCAAAAAACTAAAAGCATGATAAAACGCCTCTGTTACTCACTTCGTGAATAACAGAGGCGTTTTCAATGAGGCAGCTTAAAATCCTGCCAGTGACTTTGCATAACGCATATTCTCATGCCTTATCTTATTAACAAGTGACTTATCCCCGGCAAAAGTCGCCACATAGTCATTCGGATTGCGGTGATTGATTTCAATAAGCCATATATGGCCATCCCTGTCGATCCCGATATCGATTCCCAGCTTCCCAAAAAGAAAACCGCAATTCTCAATCGTGGCAGCCGCCATTTTAGCAAGATCCTCCATTTCCCTCAGATATTCCATCTTCTTGTCAGGAAACATTTTTTCCAAGGTGTGTGCAGCCTGTTCAACCTTCCCCCCTCTATGACGGTTGCTCACAATATGCCCTTTTACCCCGTTCCTTCCCATGATTCCAAAGTTCTTCCACTCTCCATTCCTGTCCTTGATCATAATCACACGGAAGTCAATGATCGACTCATGAAATTGCAGCTCGAGGGGCTGCTGGAGAATGAATTTTTCTTCCCCAAAAGTATTTTGAAGAAACTCCCCTGCTTCAACGGTATCATGAAAGAAATAGTCGTTTTTACTATCCTCGGCAATGTGCTGTACGAACAATCCATCTTCTTTTTGTTCGATCTTCGCCACGCCTTTGCCCTGCATTCCCTTAATCGGTTTGATATAAGCCGCTTTAAACTTTTCAAGCATGTACTCCACATCGTGAATGTGTTTGAAAATACGGGTGACAGGCAAATAAGCATTCAGTCCAGACGCATGTTTAAACCATGAGTACATCTCCCATTTTGTGAATGTAGAAGAATTGAAAATACGATTCCAGATGATTCTCTCAAACTCCTGATGCAGTTCCTTTTTCAATGAAGCCCTTTTAAAAATCGATGAAGGAAAGGGGTAGATCCCTTTGACCCACTTTTTTTCAATTGGATCATAAAGATAACCAAAAATGAGCTTTTTATCAAAATCGATCCCTTCGTTCGAAAAAGCGATAATGGCACCGTTCACCTTATGATATTTCCTCACATATCTTCCAAGCTTTTGGACCTTTTCGTCCAGCTTCCGGATCGTTTTTGCCGCCACTATGCCGATGAGCGGACCAATTTGGATTTCATCGTCCCGATAAACGATTTCATATGCAGGAAGGAGGGGCAGCATCAGTGAATCGATAACATCGCCAGTCATGATCATTTTTCCTATGTGTATTTTTTTGGAGGGGATGACTTTCACTTCGCATGTCTGAAGCCCGAACCTTACTGTTACCTTCATATTCACAGACAGCTCGCAGTTCTCGATCAAATCCGGATGCATAATGATGCGATATCCTTTTTCTTCCCCTTTTTTCACCCTGAACCATGATTTCATTCTTTCACCCCGATTACTGTTGTCGCTTTTACACCTTACTATACTATGAGTATCTTAAAGTATGTGCCAATTACCAATAACCATTTCCGCTTCATTTAAATATACATAGAAGTGACTGAATAAAAGCAGGAGTTGAAAAGAAAAATGACGCAGAACTATATAGGTGTGATCCTGCCGGATGGTATCTTTGACAGGCTGTCCGCGGGTAAAAGCCAGATAAACGTACGGGCATATCAGGAAGCAGCCGATCACTTCGGCCTTATTCCGGTCTTCATGAAGCTTAAGTGCCTCAAACCAGGAGAGGACAAAGTACAAGGTTTCCTAAAAAAAGGAAAGGGTTATGAACTGGTTACTGTCAGTCTTCCTAAAGTGATCTATACACGCAGCTTTCTTTCAAAAAAGCAGAGTACCTTCCTCGATGAAAAAAACGTTCAATTCTACAATAAAAAAGGCATCAGCCACAATAAATTCAGGATGCATGAAATCATGAGTGAAGATGCCGAAATCGCGGATTCACTTCCTGTAACGGTGAAAGGGACTGAAGATAACCTGAAGATGATGCTGGAAAAGCACCGAAAGCTGATCCTAAAACCAGCAAAAGGAAGCCTTGGCGGCGGCATCATGAAAATAACCAGTGATGATTCAGGGATGTACCATTTGAAGTACCCCCTCGCGAGAAGGAAGTGGGAAGAAATTCAGTTTAAAGAAGAGATTCCTGAGATAATCAGGCAAGCCTTCAAAAAAAAGCTGTATATCATCCAGGAAAACATTGACCTTGCCACTTACAAAAAGCGTCCGTTCGATCTAAGGGTAGTCGTTCAGCGTGATCATACCGGGGAATGGGTGGTCGCCGGGATTCTCTGCAAAGTCTCACCATCTAAGGATCAATTCGTAACAAACATCAGTCAGGGGGGAAGCTCCCTCTCTTTCGATCAAGTCGTAAAAGGCCATTCCTACCTCTCCTACAAGCAGACGTATCAAGCTATTTCTTCGCTTACATTAAAAATGGCAAAGCATCTGGAGCAATACACCGAACATATTGCAGATATCGCTTTTGATATCGCCTTGGATAAAAAAGGGAAACCTTTTTTCATTGAAAGTAATTTCCGTGGAAGGTACGGAAATGTACGCTATAAGGGGAAGCGGTATGAAGAGTGGAAGGCAAAACACTTCAACCCAATCGGTTACGGCAGATATTTATTAGATCGGATGAATTGAACCAGCATAAGAAAAGGGAACCGGTCAGGTTCCCTTTTCTTATGCCGCGATATTAATTGAGGCATATTTACATTTACTGATTACATACGGTTCCTTTCAGGGAAAAATTCATTCCAGCTCATGATCCTCACTTTCTCCCTCAATAAATAAAAGAGAACGCCCAGCGCCATCAGGATCATGACCATAATGGGCGGGGAAAATTGCTTGATATACTGTCCGAAGACGGTGTAGAAAAATGCGAGTGGGATGTTGGATATGATGGCAGCGCGGACAAAAGGCTTGAACTGGGGATTTTTCTGCATCAGACAAAGGTTGAGCAGCTGGTAATGGATAAAGGGGATAAGACGCAATATCGCAATCTGTCCGGTGGTCAAATCAGCGCTTTTGCCGAACCACTTTTCCTTCAGTCTCAACAAACGTTCATAAAAAGACGTAAAGCTTTTGATGGCAAAGTAAAAAATAATGGATAAAAGCGTTAATCCGATCAGCGAGTAAATCGTACCGAGAATACTCCCAAAGAGGATGCCTCCAGCCATACAAACCAGGGCCACGGGGATAAAGAGAAACTGCCTAAGGACATGAAACAATATAAACAGAACAGGAGCGATGTATCCACTAGCTTCCATGATGGCGAATGCTGCTACTAATCGGTCGTCCATAGCTAATGACCTCCTTCTGTTGCTGCCTCTACTCTCTACAGTTTATACATTCTGTCTACACTATATGACAAAAGGAGAAGACTTATAGGCAGAAGGAGCTTGTCCGCTTACTATTCTTCACACCCCTTGATTGATCCAGATGAAGAGGATGCTGTGGACGATGACCAGGAACGGGAATCCCATCGCAAACAGTCTGTGCTTCGTCTTATGCCTGTAGACCTTCATGCCGATATACGAACCGATGCTTCCCCCGATCACTGCCACGGTCCATAGCGTCCGCTCACTGATCCTGTACTCATTCCGCTGCGCCTTCTTCTTATCCCTCCCCATCAGAACGAACCCGATGATATTTATGACGAGGATGTACATGTATAGGAGATTTAGTAAAGATTCCATAATGGTTACCTTCTTTCAATCAAATTATGTTGGTTAACATTCTAACTAAAATAAATATTGAAGTGTTAATTACCGCTATTGATTTCCGTGCAAGACTACGCTTTCCGCGGGTAGCCCGTGAGCCTCCTCGTCACTGCGTTCCTGCGGGGTCTCACATAAGCTACTCTTCCCGCAGGAGTCTTCGTCTTGCACTCCAATCAACCGCTGGTGACATTCCAAACCAAAGAAAAAAGTTTAACTGAGTAATAATAAGCCTCGAACCTTTTATAAAAATTCATTTAAAATACTATATCTCTGTGTGGAAATATCTTGAGATTACTGAGTATATTAGGCGGAAGTCACATGACTCCGACGGGAAATAGAGGAAAGGTCGAGTCTCCGTTAGGAATCTTTTGCTTGCAGCGGAAAGGAACGGGATCATGTTACTTACATTAAGAAAGGACTGACCCATGAGGCCAGTCCTTTGTCTGCTGCACGAGGCAAGCAGATATTATTTGTTAAGTTGAGCTTTAGCAGCTTCTGCTAATTGATTGAATGCTTTTTCGTCAGCAATCGCAAGTTCAGCAAGCATCTTACGGTTAACTTCGATACCAGCAAGCTTCAAACCGTGCATTAAACGGCTGTAAGAAAGACCGTTCATACGAGCAGCCGCATTGATACGTGTGATCCATAATTTACGGAAGTCACGTTTCTTCTGGCGACGGTCACGATAAGCATACATGTATGATTTCATGACTTGTTGATTTGCTACTTTATATAAAGTGTGTTTAGAACCGAAATAACCTTTTGCTAACTTAAGAACTTTTTTACGACGTCTGCGTGTTACTGTTCCGCCTTTTACGCGTGGCATAATAATTCCCTCCTATTTCTTACGTGCTTTTTATTTAAGGTTGTCAAGCATATGACGAATGCGTTTGAAATCTCCTTTAGAGACAACAGCTGCTTTACGAAGTTTACGCTTCGCTTTAGTAGATTTGTTTGCGAATAAGTGGCTTGTGTAAGCGTGAGAACGTTTAAGTTTACCAGAACCTGTTTTCTTGAAACGCTTAGCTGAGCCGCGGTGAGTTTTCATTTTTGGCATGTGCTTTTCCTCCTCGGGTCCTTTATTTTTCGTTAACTGGTGCTAGCACCAAGAACATGCTGCGACCATCCATTTTCGGCTTTGATTCAACAGTTGCAAGATCTTTACACTCTTCAGAGAAGCGATCCAGTACACGTTGACCAATTTCTTTGTGCGTAATCGCACGGCCTTTAAATCGGATTGACGCTTTTACTTTGTCTCCTTTTTCAAGGAACTTGCGTGCGTTGCGAAGCTTTGTATTGAAATCATGCTCATCAATCGTAGGGCTCAAGCGCACCTCTTTAAGGTTGATGATCTTTTGATTTTTACGTGCTTCTTTTTCTTTCTTTTGCTGTTCAAATTTAAACTTTCCGTAGTCCATGATGCGGGCAACGGGTGGTTTGGCATTTGGAGCAACAAGAACAAGATCAAGATTTACACGCTCAGCGATTTCCAGGGCTTCATTCTTGGATTTGATTCCAAGCTGCTCGCCGTTTTGATCGATAAGACGTACTTCACGGGCACGAATGGTTTCGTTTAAGATCATGTCTTTGCTAATAATTAGCCACCTCCAAGGTTTATTAAAAGAATACAACGGCTTTGGTCTCAGGCACCCGCACGTTTTTGTCTGCACAAAAAAAGATGCGGGTGTCGAAACACCCGCATCTGATTATAAAGCATCTATAAAAAGCTTTAATAGTCATTATCATACCTGGCAACTGCTCAAGAGGGCGTCATTCAGGTGAGAAGCGGGTAGCTTCTTCTTGTACCAAACTGTATTCAATTCACCTTAGATACTATATCACATGACATAAGTGATGTCAAACTATCGTTCTGATGTCACAACGTTTCTTATAATAGCAGACATCTTGTTTGAGTGCAATAGTTTTTTTGGAATGTAGTTATGTATCAGGTGATATGAAGCGTAAGATTGTCTTGTTACGGGTTGAAAATTCCATTTTAATGGAAAAACTTTTAATTTTGGCGGGAAATCTTTGAATTTATGAAAGTAATCTTTGAAATCAGGTCATTAATCTTTTAATTTCCCCGAATAATCTTTAAGTTTTTAACAATAATCTTCTATTTCACCAACTTCACCCGAAACAAACCGCTATCGTATGATCGACTAAAAAGAACGGACCTGAAACCAGGTCCGTTCCTCACCTATCTAATTATCGTTTTGCTTCTTTCACAATGTTTTCTGCGAATTGATCCAGTGAAATGGTCTCTGACTTTTGCTCGCCGTATTTACGTACGTTGACGGCGCGGTCTGCAATTTCATTATCACCGAGAACAAGCATGTATGGCACTTTGCTCATCTGTGCTTCACGGATCTTATAACCCATCTTCTCATTGCGGTCATCGATTTCAACGCGAAGGCCTTCTGCCTGCAGCTTCTCTTTTACTTCTTTTGCATAGTCGAAGTGTACATCAGGTGAAACTGGAATCAGCTGAACCTGTACAGGCGCTAACCAAGTCGGGAATGCCCCTTTATATTCTTCGATCAGGAAGGCAACAAAGCGTTCCATTGTCGATACGACGCCGCGGTGGATAACGACCGGACGATGCTGTTTTCCGTCTTCACCGACGTAAGATAAGTCGAAACGTTCCGGGAGAAGGAAGTCAAGCTGTACAGTGGATAATGTCTCTTCTTTACCAAGAGCTGTCTTCACCTGAACATCAAGCTTCGGTCCGTAGAATGCCGCCTCTCCTTCAGCTTCGAAATAATCAAGGTCAAGCTCATCCATCGCTTCCTTGATCATTCCCTGTGCACGGTTCCACATTTCATCGTCATCGAAATACTTTTCAGTATCTTCAGGGTCTCGGTAGGACAACCGGAAGGAATAATCACTGAGATCGAAATCCTTGTATACTTCCTGGACCAGACGGACAACTCGTTTGAATTCTTCCTTGATTTGATCAGGGCGGACGAAGATGTGAGCATCGTTCAGTGTCATCCCGCGGACACGCTGCAGTCCTGAAAGCGCCCCTGACATTTCATAGCGGTGCATCAAACCGAGTTCTGCTATGCGGATCGGAAGTTCACGGTAGCTGTGGATATCATTTTTATAAATCATCATATGGTGCGGGCAGTTCATCGGGCGGAGAACAAGGTCCTCGTTATCCATTTCCATTACCGGGAACATGTTCTCCTGGTAATGATCCCAGTGTCCGCTTGTTTTATAAAGATCGACGCTTCCCATGACAGGAGTATAAACGTGATCATAGCCGAGCCGCTCTTCTTTATCGACAATATATCGTTCGATGATACGGCGGATAGTCGCTCCTTTCGGGAGCCACATTGGAAGGCCCTGACCTACTTTTTGTGAATTCATGAATAGATTCAGTTCTTTACCGATTTTGCGGTGATCCCGCTCTTTCGCTTCTTCAAGGAGACGCAGATGTTCGTCGAGGTCCGCTTTCTTGAAGAACGCAGTACCGTAAATGCGCTGAAGCATCTTATTGTCGCTGTTTCCGCGCCAGTATGCACCTGCAATGCTCAACAGTTTGAATTCTTTGATTTTGTTTGTGGATGGGATATGGACTCCTCGGCAAAGGTCAAAGAATTCACCCTGCTCATAAATCGAAACCTGCTCGCCTTCAGGGATCGCTTCAAGAAGTTCAAGCTTGTATTCGTCACCGACTTCTTCATAAATCTTCTTCGCTTCGTCCCGGCTTACTTCTTTTCTGATGACTTCGAGATTTTCACCTGTGAGCTTCTTCATTTCTTTTTCAATAAGAGGAAGATCTTCAGGAGTGAAAGTATGTTCGGAATCAATATCATAGTAGAAACCGCCCTCGATTACCGGACCAATTCCAAGCTTTGTTTCCGGGTAAAGGCGTTTAATTGCCTGGGCCATCAGGTGAGCCGTACTGTGACGGAGGATTTCCAGCGCTTCTTCGCTGTCCGGCATGATGATTTCAATTTTTCCATCTTCCATGATTCCAGTGCGCAGATCGATCAAATGATCATTTATCCTACCTGCAATCGCTTTTTTCTTCAGCCCCGGGCTGATAGATGCAGCAATGTCCTCAGTGCTTGTTCCTTTTGGAAACTCCTTCACATTTCCGTCCGGGAACGTAATTTTAATCAGTTCAGACATGTGTATTCACTCCTTTAATTTTTTCAGGGTAAAATAAAAAACCCCGCCCCTTCATAATTGAAGGGACGAGGTTTATAGATAAACTCGTGGTTCCACCCAACTTCTCATCCGCTCCCAAAAAGAGTGGATGACTTCATTGAAAACGAATAACGACATTTAGCCGTCAATCCTTAACGGGGCCGGCGGCCATTTCAGGATTGAAGTTCCGAGGCGGTAAATATTACTGTCGAATTAGGAAGCTTGCAGCCGTGGCTCCCCTCTCTGTGAATCGAATAGGAATATTGTTGTCCTCTTCATAACCTTTACCTTATAGACTTATTATGTAGGTATTATAATCGGTTATGCAGCCAAAAGCAAGGGCAAAACGGAAAAATAGGCTTCCTATTCATTTGCAATATCAACGGAACGATAAAGGAGCGTTTCAGGAAAATAATGATGTGGAAGAAGCTCGATCCTCTCTTCAAAGATATTCTGAAGGGTCCTCAGTAAATTATGTTCCCCGTTCCCGTAAACGTATATCTTGTCCGGAGCAATCGATAGCAGAGGTGCAATCGTATACGAATCGACATAAAGGGGATGATTGGACAAAAGCCGCTTGTCTATGAAAGCAGTGAGCTCTTCTCTTAATACTTCCTTCATATTCTCATCGAAAAACCGAAAACCAAAGCCGGTGGAGTAAAGATGGATTGTATCGAGCTTTTTCTCCCTGGAAGCCAAGTATTCCCTCAGCATATGAATGAACATTTGATATTCCTGTTCCATCTTGTATTCATCAATTGCAAGCTCCACCATTTCAGTCATCCGCAGGTGCAGCTTTTTGAGCCGGAACGTACTGAAGGAATCGAATGAGATAGGAGAGTTGCCGTCGAGCAGCAAATCAAGGCTTTTCTTGATAAATGACGACTCATCCAATTTTTCGATAAGCTGGTCCAGCTCGGGACGTTCCCCCATTCTCATGTCTGAAATGATTTCCAGTATCTGCTCAATTTCATGGGCATCTTCGTAATAAAATTGGGTCCTTAGAATGTCTTCCGCCCAGTCGATGCACTTATCGAAAAGGATGTACTCCGTTGTCCCTTTGAGCAGCCGTTCTCCACCGTTATGGGAAGTTGAAACATCTATAGTAAGATTATAATGGGTTTTATGTTGAAAGAGCGTTTCGTGAAACCAAGATTGCAAATCAAATTTGGTCAGGTATCGTTGAAGCTTTAGTGCATCATTTTTCTGTCTGAAAATGAATTCAATCAAACTTGCTCCCCTCCTTAAAGCCGGAATCCCTGCTTTATATATATGGGGGGCTTGTATGAATTAGAAGTTTGATTGTGAAATTAATTGCATAAGTTTTGTTCTTTATCACCGTTGTTGATTTCCGTGCAAGACTTCGCTTTCCGCGGGTGACCCGTGAGCCTCCTCTTAAAAGGAATCAATGTCTGGCTGCATGGCTTAGAGGCACATATCATAAGTCAACTCGGCCAAGAAGGCAAAGAACGCCTTCGTGGCCGATTCACCTTATGCAACACGCCTCTTTTCAAAGCCCTTCCGCTTTTCTGATAGGAGTCTTCGTCTTGCACTCCAATCAACAGCTCGATACGTGTTTTTACAAAAATAATACTTTTACATAGTTATAAAATACCTTTAATGACCTGCAATAAAAAAGAAAAGGATTTTCACCTTTTCTTTTTCATGGATTCTATTCCCTTCTATTCCTGCCATCTATTAACACGGGTTTAGCTAGGTATTTGATTCTTTCCATGATTCTCGCTGCTTTCAGCTTTTCTTCCTCGCCGCGCTGGGTGTAGGTCAGGTGATGCGTAAGTTCTTCAAAGTTGAAATTCGATGTGAAGAAGGTAGGAAGATTCTCAAGCATCCTGTACTGCAGGATCGTCCCGAGGATTTCATCCCTTCCCCAGCTGGACATGGTTTCCGCCCCGATGTCATCCAGCATCAAAACAGGTGCCGATTTTACTGCATCAAGTTTTTCGTTAAGAGAATTATCACCAAGGGATTGCTTGATTTCGCGGAAAAACTCAGGCACGTATACAATCATGGATGCCACTTTATTCTCTGCGAGTTCATTTGCAATCGCACCGAGGATATAGGATTTCCCCACACCGAACTTCCCGTAGAAATAATATCCTTTCATCCGCCCTTCAACTGAATAGGTTTCAACGAAATTTTTTGCGAGACGCACGGCTTCCAAACGGCTCTTCGAATCAAGGTCGAGAGTTGAGAAGGAAGCTTGAAGAATATCTTTCGGTACATATAGACTTTTTATCAGCTTCTGGGAACTTGTGCGTTCATCATGCACTACTTTTCGCGGACATCTGTGGTATTCGATGTCAATCGTATTCCCGCGGATCACCAGGTGGGGGTCGTATCCCTGCATCATGTTTTTGCACTCTTGAAGGGAGGGACATTCGCTGCATTCCTTGCTTTGGGAAATGTATTCATAAAGCTTCATCAGACTTTCATTCACCATCTCGGATGTGACTGTGTCACGATGCCTGCTGATGAAATCCCGAACATCCCGGTTTTCAAGGATTTCTTTTTTCATTTTTTCATAGCGCTCCTGAAAGGAACCCGAGGCCGCCAGCTTCTTGAGCGTATTATTGATTTTTTCCATTTTATCTTTCACCTACTTCCGGAATTTTTTCAATTCTTCTTCCAGCTTTTTCTTTTCAGCTTCAAAGTCATAATCATCGTTATCGGAAGGGGATGGGGTTTCATCCGTATTCGCTCCCTCTTGGAACCAGTCCGGAAGCTTTTCCGTCCGTATCGGTTTCTTTCTTTTGAATTTATTTTCTTTTTTCCCCTGCGCCCACTCAAGGTACTGCTGATGTTCTTTTTTAGCCAGATCCATTGCTTGCGCGGCAGTCGTCACTTTTTTGCGCACCCAGTGCGAAGCTATTTTCTCCATGTATCCTTTCGTAAGCTTCATATCGGTTTTCAACAAGACGTACTGAATGAGCACGTTCATTACCCCGATTGAAAGCTTTTGTGAAAGCATGACTTCTTCAACAGCCTGGAGATCCGACTTTGAAGGAGAACTTCCATTCGAAATATCGGCAAGGACATCTTTTGGTGAGGTCGTTTCCAGATAATCCAGCAGTTCTTCTTCTTTTGTGAGCTGCTTGTCCGTTGTCTTGTTCTCCCTTACTGCTTTTGTCCTTGCAGTCAGTTCCGGCAGGTTGTCACCAGATTGCAGCTGATACCAGTCCCTTGCTGCTTTTCTTAATAATTCAAGGTCAATCTCATCTTCTGAGTCAATCGCGCCAAGCAGCAGGTTTTTCATTTGAATCGGGTCAATCCCATATAAATAACTTAACTTCACAACCGTTTCTTTCACTTTCACGTTGAATGCTTTTCTCGGCACCATTGCTTCTGAAAGGCCTGAAAGAAGTAATTGAAAATCAAAATCCACTTCATCCAGCGGCAGTCCCGACCCGTTGCTATACTGTACGAACTTTCTACCGGTACCTGACTCTGAATCCGCATTCGCATCATGCTGAAGGAAATTAATATTCTGTTCCGAAGTAAATACATCCTGAAATGATCGGGTAGTTTCGCTGTATTGATCCTTCTCTACAGCCTGGTCAGTAAAGAAGTTCTTCAAGCGCATATAGTGGGTCCTGCCAATTTTTTGATAAAGATATACATTCAGCATACCATCATGAAAAAACTCCTGAGGCGAGAGCGGCCTCTGCAACTCATAAACAAATCTGCGCTCCCCGTCGCTTTTCTTCTCATAAACCTTCAATAATCCAATGCCTTCAAGCTTAAGCCGGGCTTCATATACTTCCTGAAGGTTGGCCGAAAGAACGTTCATTAAGTGATAATGGGCTGACTCGAGGGACCAAAGCCGGTTCTCCTCCACTTCTCCCCACAGACTCATGAACAGACTGTAAGGGGCTGAGCCGATTAGAGGCTGATAAAGGAACGTGATGATTTTCCGGTCGTATTCCTGCAGCATTCCATTTGTCGCTACTGTATAGTGATCGATCGGCTGTATTTCATTCCAATGCTTCTTCATCGTTTGATTCTACCTTTCAAGAAAAACTCTGATATATACCGCTGCAAAGTTCTGCAGCCCTAAAAACAATAAAGAGAAAAAGAGCTAAAGAAAGTCTCTTCAGCTCACCATTTCACTCTTTTTTTATTAACTCTTTTAACTCATCAATGAAAACATTGATGTCTTTGAATTGTCGATAAACAGATGCAAAACGCACATATGCTACTTCATCGACTTTTGCAAGTTCATCCATCACCATCTCTCCGATTTTGACAGACTTAACTTCCGACGCCCCCTGGTTCCTGAGCTCTTTCTCAATTTCCATTGAAATCTTCTCCAGGCTTTCAAGAGGTACCGGCCGCTTTTCACATGCCTTGATCAGCCCCCTAAGGATCTTTTCGCGGCTGAACTCTTCGCGGACACCTTCTTTTTTCACGACAATCAGAGGCAGCTCCTCCACTTTTTCGAATGTGGTAAACCGGAAGCTGCACTCTTCACATTCTCTGCGCCTTCTGATCGAGCGTCCTTCATCAGCGGGACGGGAATCGACTACGCGGGTCCCATTATGCTGGCATGACGGGCATTTCATATTATCAGCTCCGTTTTAACAAACTATTACTTTTATCATATTAAAAAGCAGTCATTTAAACAAGCAAATCACGGAATTACCGTTATTTTACCTTCGTCAGCCGACTGTCCAGCCTGGAGTAGTAATGTCCGATTTGAGCTTTCAGGACTGTATATGTACCAAAAATCTTTCCTCTGTCGGCGCTCACCTTGAAGTCGACAGCCGTTTCGAGCGGACGGACTGTGATTACTGTGGCGACAATAAACAGCCGGGGAGTCCCGTTTTTACGGACTGTGATTTCCCCCCGCTCCTTTGATTCTGAGATGACTTCATATTCTGAAGAAGAGAATAATTCAAGAACGGCACTATATGCAGCACCATGCATCGCTTTATAATAACGTGAACGGAGATCGGGATCTTCGTTCCGGTCCGACGTTTCACATTCAGATTGGAATCTTTTTAACAGGGTCTTTAATCCACTCATTTATCTGCCTCCCTTTATTTAACCCTATTTTACACGAAAACGGTTGCGTTGAAAATTGGTACTTGTTAAACGTGACTTTCATAGGGGGATAAATCCAAGGGTGACAGGGGATCTTTCAAACATCAAAAAAGAGATGCATCGGTATGCATCTCTTACATTATTAATATTAAAGTGCCTGCGCCTGTGATTTTTTCACTTGAACAGGACCCATTCCCCTAGGCAGCTCGATCGTTTCACGAGTATCTGCTCCAAGAGCTTCTGCAATATAATCAGCAGCAATATTAGGATCTAAATCACCGCATGTATATACATCTATACTGGCATAACCATGTTCAGGAAAGCTGTGAATGGTCAAATGTGATTCAGAGATGATCACAACACCGCTCACGCCTTGAGGAGCAAATTTATGAAAGGCTACCTCACGGATTTCAGCACCTGATTTAAGTGCAGCATCTACAAACGTTTTTTCAATTCCTACAACATCGTTAAGCTTTTCGAAATCACAGCCCCAAAGTTCTGCAATTACATGACGACCCATTGTTTCCATTGATCGTTTCCCCCTTTGACATAGTTTTTTTCGTCAAAATGAACGAATCCCTCAGCAAAATCTTAACTACCACGGGGGAAAGTTAGTCCGAAGAGGTCCTAACCCTTTAAGTAGCTAAATCAGTATTCATCTGCCATTAAGAAGTTCACGAAAAATAGTATACTTTGTTTGATATTCTTTTGCAATAAATTTATTAAAAGTTTTTTAATGGCCCTCAAAGCCGCTGTTGATTTCCGTGGAAGACTCCGCTTTCCGCGGGCGGTTGGTGAGCCTCCTCGGCTTCGCCTGCGTGAAGAAAAGCAGAGGGGCTTCGCTCAGAGGCGGTTGGCATAAGTTGGATCGGCCATGAAGGCGTTTTTTGCCTTCTTGGACGAGTCGGCTTATGACTTGTGCCTCTAAGCCCCGGAGCTGGACAGGTCTCACCTAACTCGCTTTTCCCGCAGGAGTCTGCGTCTTTCACTCCAATCAACAGCTGGAATGGCCTATATACTTTCAGAACCCGTTATTATTACAGCAGCTAAATTTCCTGATTTCCGAGAACACTTTTGGAAATATTTTATTAAAAAGAAAAGAACGTCCCGGGGGACGTTCGAGTGGTTTTGCTTATTGTTTTTTTGGGTTCTTTCAAACGTTTACTTCTGTTTTGGCTTCCATTTTGGATGCAACGTATTTGGCGAGGTCGACTACGCGGCAGGAGTAGCCCCATTCGTTGTCGTACCATGCGAGCACCTTTACTTTACGGCCGCCCATCACCATTGTTGACAATCCGTCTATGATCGCCGAGTGCGGGTTCGTGTTAAAGTCGATGGATACAAGTGGTTCCGTTGTATATTGCAGGATTCCGTGCAGGGATCCCAGTGATGCCGTGATGAATGCTTCATTGATTTCTTCCGCTGTTACATCCCTCTTCACATCTACTACAAGGTCAACAAGCGAAACATTGGGTGTCGGTACGCGAAGTGCCATCCCGTGCAGCTTCCCATTCAATTGCGGAAGGACGAGTGACAGCGCTTTCGCAGCCCCTGTCGTTGTAGGAATAATCGATTGTCCGCAAGCCCTTGCCCTGCGAAGGTCCTTATGAGGGTTATCGATATTCTTTTGATCATTTGTATATGCATGGACAGTCGTCATCAACCCATTCTCGATTCCAAACTGCTCATCCAGCACCTTCGCAACAGGAGCGAGGCAGTTTGTCGTACAGGATGCGTTGGAAATAATGGAGTGCTCTTCGATATTTAATGCGCTTTCATTTACTCCCATGACAATCGTCACATCTTCATTTTTCCCTGGAGCTGTAAGGATTACTTTTTTAGCGCCGGCTTCCAGGTGAAGGCTTGCCTTTTCCTTGGAATTGAATTTTCCCGTTGCTTCGATCACAATATCGATATCCATTTCGTTCCAAGGTAATGCTTTAGGATCACGATTACTTAATAGTTGAACTTTTTTCCCGTTAACGATGATAGCATTCTCTTCTGTCAGTACTTCTCCCTCGAATGTACCGTGATTTGTGTCATACTTAATCAAATGTGCCAACGTGGCAGCTGGGTAACTTGCGTTAACCGCCACTACTTCCAGGCTTTCGTCCAAGATCGCTTTTCTGAAAACCATTCTCCCAATTCGTCCAAAACCGTTAATCGCAATTTTCGCCTTCATAAATCCGGCTCCCCTCTATATTAATGTTATACTTATATGTTCATTAACTAAAAATAGTATAACATATTTAGAGAAATAGTTAATAAGTAATTTGCGGATTTTTAATGTTTTATTATTCTGACAAATTATATTCTGATTCTATGTAAAAAATGACGCAAACACTTAGAAATCCCGCTTCTATACCTTGGCTTTTGTTTTAGTTATTTTATAAGTGATAATTTGCCTTTTCACATTGAAAAGAGTTGAATTCTTACTAAAAGCGGCTAAGATTTTACCAAGTTACATGCAATTTGTCCCATTATTTTACGTTCACCCTTGCTTTCTAACATGCAGCCTTCAGGATATTATCAAAACCGGCCACTTTATTATCAAAAATCCAATTTTATTATCAAAAACAGGAATATATTATCAAAAACGACCCTTTTATTATCAAATCGAAAAATCCAGCCATTAAATACCACATAAGGTATAACTTAACCATTTAGATAATCGACAAAAAATAAAACCGACAAGAAGCAAATTCCTGTCGGCATATGTTAAGTATTATGGTCTCAAATCCCACTCATTTAAAATCTTCTCTAGCTGTTCTTCGGTTTCTTCGATTGTTCCGTTATTGTTAATGACTGCGTCGGCGAGGCCGATTTTTTCTTTTAGCGGGAATTGGGATGCGATTCTGGATGACGCTTCTTGTTCTGTGAATTGGTTTCGTTTCATTAATCGGGATAATTGGGTTTCGCTGTCTACATATACGACGATTGTCCTGTCCACCATCCATGTCAGTTCGCTTTCAAAGAGGAGCGGGATATCCATGATGATGGTGTTTTTCCCTGACTCGATGGCCTGATCTTTTTCTGAGAGCATCAGCCCCCGGACTGCAGGGTGGACGATGCCGTTCAGTTTTTTTCTCATTTCTTCATTATGAAAGACGATATCGCCGAGTTTTGCACGATTGATGGTGTCATCTTCCTTGTTCAGGATGCTTCTGCCGAATTCCTCGACGATGGCAAGGTAAGCCGGCTGTCCGACCTCAACAACCTGTCGTGCGGCAAGATCTGCATCGATCACCGTATATCCCTTATTCAAAAGCATATCCGATACAGTACTCTTTCCGCTTGCGATTCCGCCTGTCAATCCTAGAATGGTTGCCATATTTCGATTCCTTTCTTAATGCAGATGTTCAAGTTCACAATATCAATGTTAAAACCGAAGGATTCCTATAAGTATCAGCAGGACCCCCGGCAGGAAAGCCACCCGCTGGATCCACTTTAAATGGGATAGGGACCGCCCCATCCTCAGCCCTGTCGATAAGAAAATAAAACTCATGCAGAGAATGGCCGCCGCCAATACCAGCGGTGAGAAATCCAGGAGAGCCGCCCCGATCCCTGCTCCGAAAGCATCGAGTGATAGGGCAATCCCGAGCATGAATGCCTCGATGCCGGTAATTGTCCCGGACCGGTCAAAGTCTGCCGTTAATGGGCGCCTCAGGATCTGGATGACCAATCCGATGGACTTTATTTCGAAATTGATGAGCGTCTTCTCTTCTGAAGCCCGGGTATCCGTTTCTTTTTCCGGTCTGAAAAATTGATACAGTACAAGAGCCCCTATCACGACAAGGATGAGCCCGCCGATCCTTCCCGCCCATACGGGGGTGATGAACGACTGGACTGCCCCTCCGACCAACATGGCGGCGAGCAGTGAACTTGCCGAACAGATCGAGATGATACTGATTGATTTTACAGGAATTTTCACTTTTCTTAATCCGTACGTTAAACCTGTGCCTAAACTATCTAGACTTACAGCAAATGCAAGCAGCAGCAAGGAGATTGTTTGAGTCATCTAAAGCCCTCCCATAAATCATTACAATACTATATGGCAAGGGCTTATCAGATGTTAAATGTCCTTCGGCTCAGGGTTGCTTCTGGCAGCGGGGGCAATAATGGGTACCCCTTCCGGCTGAAACCTTCTTTTCAATCGGGGTACCGCAGACCCTGCATTCTTCGTCCTTCCGGCTGTATACGAACAAGTTTTGCTGAAACATTCCCATTTGTCCCTGTGAGTTCACATATGACCTGATCGTGCTGCCGCCCATCTCGACCGCTTCCCTCAATGTTTCGATGATCATGCGGTGTAATCCACTCACTTCTTCCGCGGTGAGGGATTTGGCTTTCCGGTCAGGGTGGATGCCCGCACGGAACAATGCCTCATCCACGTAAATGTTCCCGAGCCCGACCATTACCGATTGATCCAATAAGGCGGCTTTTACAATTCGTTCCGTTTTCTTAAGCTTCTGCTGGAGATAACCGACGGTGAATTCTTTATCAAAAGGCTCTGCCCCCAATTGAATCAGGGGCCGGTGAAGAATTTCTTCTCCTTTTTTAAACAGATGCATCGTGCCGAATTTCCGGACATCCCGGTATCTCAACTCCGTACCATCTGTAAAATGAAAAATGACGTGTGTATGTTTTTCCACTGGATCCTCTTCATTGTAAAGCCCGTACTTTCCTTCCATCCTTAAATGAGACACCAGGGACAGTTCATTCATATAGAAGATCAGGAATTTCCCTCTCCGCTTCATTTCAAGGATTTCCTGGCCGCGGAGAGCTTGAACGAACTCTTCTGTATCTTCCGGGTGTTTGATCATTTTGGGCCAGAAAAGAGAAATACCTTCTATCTTTTTCCCTATAACAAGGAGTTCAAGGGTTCTTCTTACCGTTTCCACTTCAGGAAGCTCTGGCATAGGGGCACCTCCTCATGACTTGCTTATTTTGCATCGTACCAGGTAGGGCCGTAAGAATAATCGACCTTGAGGGGAACCTCCAGTTCCATCGCATTTTCCATTACTTCCGGTACGATTTTCTTCAGTGTTTCAATTTCATTTTCAGGTGCTTCAAAAATCAATTCATCATGCACCTGCAGCAGTAAGCGTGATTGAAGGTTTTCCTCTTTCAGGCGCAAGGCCATATCGATCATCGCTTTCTTGATGATATCGGCTGCACTTCCCTGGATCGGGGTATTCATGGCTGTTCGTTCCGCAAAGCTTCGCAGATTGAAATTCCTGCTCGTGATCTCAGGCAGATAGCGGCGGCGGTTCAGAAGTGTGTTGACGAATCCTTTTTGTTTCGCTTCCTGAACGATATCATCCATATACTCTTTGACGCCCGGGAAACTTTCCAGATACTTCTTGATGAACTCCCCCGCTTCCTTCCGGGTGATATCAAGGCTCTGGGAAAGCCCGTAGTCACTGATTCCGTAAACAATCCCGAAATTGACCGCTTTGGCATGACGCCTCATATTCGAGGTCACTTCTTCCTTGGAAACACCGAAAACATCCATTGCCGTTTTCGTATGGATATCCATGTCGTTACGGAATGCTTCGACCAATTTCTCATCGCCTGCAATATGGGCAAGCACCCTGAGTTCGATCTGTGAATAATCGGCGGCAAACATGACCCAGCCCTGTTCAGATGGAATGAAGGCCTGGCGTATCTTCCTGCCTTCCTCAAGCCTGATCGGGATATTTTGCAGGTTCGGATCGATTGAACTCAATCGGCCTGTCTGCGTCAAGGCCTGATTGAACCGTGTATGGATTTTGCCGGAATCCTCATGGATCACTTTAAGGAGGCCTTCAAGATAAGTGGACTGCAGCTTCCCTAATTGACGATAATGCAGGATATAGTCAATGATGTCATGCTTGGATTGGAGTTTTTCCAATACATCTGCAGAAGTTGAGTAGCCTGTCTTGGTCTTCTTGACGACCGGAAGTCCCAGCTTTTCAAAAAGGATGACACCAAGCTGTTTCGGGGAATTGATGTTGAAGTTTTCCCCTGCAAGCTCATGGATTTTAACCTCAAGTTCCTCAATCCTGCTGCCCAGTTCTTCTTTCATATCGAGTAAACGCTGTTTATCAACTTTTACCCCGGTATACTCCATTTCAGCAAGAATCAATGCCAAAGGAAGTTCGAGCTCATTGATCAGGTCAAATTGTTCGTTTTCCTCGAGTTCCTTCGTGCAGACTGACTCTAGTTCAAAGATGGCAGCTGCCTTTCTGGCCAGGTGCTCTGAAAGATTCTCCTCCGCAGGCACTTTCTGTTTCGCTCCCTTGCCGTAGACCGCTTCATCGCTGTCCACTGCAGGAAGGCCGTGTGTTTTTGCAATCGAGGCAAAATCGTCACCTGAAGAAGATGGGTTCAAAATATAGGACGTCAGGGATAAATCGAATACAATACCCTTGATATCGATGCCGTGCCTTTTCAGTGAAACGACTGTCTGTTTCGAATCGTACACATATTTTCTATTCTCATCACTTTCCGCCCAGTTTTTGAAGTCTTCCGATTTCAGTGCTGCATCCAGTGAAAAATAGAACGTCCCTTTCTCATTGTGCATGCTCATTCCGATGATGGAACCGAGATGGTAGTTGTCTTCGAGCATCTCGATATATAATGAACTTTCTTTCCCTAGATGTTTCCCTTCGATTTCTTGAAGGATTTCATATGAGATTTCTTCTAATTCCTGTACTTCTTCCTGAGGTGTTTCCCCCATTTTTTCAAGGAGGGAATTGAAGCCGAGATCCTTGAACACTTCCTTGAGCTTGCTTGCATCCATACCTTCATAGTCCAGTTCGTCCACTTTGATCTCAATCGGAGCTTCACGGAGAATCGTCGCCAGTTCCTTGCTCATGACGGCAGATTCTTTATGTTCCTCGAGTTTCTCTTTCAACTTTTTCCCGCTTACCTCGTCGATGGATACAAGCAGTTTTTCAACCGTACCAAATTCCTTCAGTAATTTGATCGCAGTTTTTTCCCCGACACCCGGCACACCCGGGATATTATCGGAGCTGTCGCCCATCAATCCTTTCATATCAATGATCTGATCCGGGGATATCTCCCACTTTTCCTTGATATGGTCAGGCGTATAGATTTCAAGATCGGTGATGCCTTTTCTAGTGATGCATACGGTCGTTTTATCCGTGCTGAGCTGGGTCAGGTCTTTATCACCGGAAAAAATCTTGACTTCATATCCGTCCGTTTCTGCCTGCAGGGAAAGGGTGCCGATGATATCGTCCGCTTCATAGTTTTCCTTTTCATACCGTTTGATGCCGTAAGCATCCAGAAGCTCCCTGATATAGGGGAATTGTTCAGAAAGTTCAGGTGGGGTCTTCTGTCTCCCTCCCTTATATTCCTTGAATGTCTTATGCCTGAAAGTGGTCTTGCCTGCATCGAATGCGACCATGATATGGGAGGGCTTTTCATCTTCCAGGATCTTTTGCAGCATGGTGGTGAAACCGTACACCGCATTTGTATGTACACCTTTATCATTGTTCAACAGCGGCAGGGCAAAGAATGCCCGGTATGCGATACTGTTCCCGTCAATCAATACTAACTTCTTCGCCATAAATGGACCTCCTTAAAAGGGTAAACTGTTCTTCTATTTATGCCGGCTCAGAGTTTGTCCGGATTCTTTCCATATATCCTCTTTTATTCTATCATGCCGCAGTCAGAAAGGAAAAATAAGCCCTTCCGGGAAGAAGGGTCCTAATCCGGAAGGGCTTATCCATTATTCTGTATAGCCCATCAGCAATCGGGCATAAGGGGAATCAGAAGGCAGGATGATGACTGTTTTTTCATCCACTGTCTTCTTATATGTTTCCAGTGTCTTAAATAAGTCATAGAAACTTGGATCTTTTGAGAATGAATTATTGTAGATTTTTGCCGCTTCCGATTCACCTTCGGCACGGATGACATTGGCATCGGCGCTTGCCTTGGCAAGGAGCTCTTTAACTTCCCTGTCTGTATCGGCTGTAATCCTCTGCTTCTCTGCATCACCCATCGACAGATACTCCTGGGCCTTGGATTCACGTTCGGAAATCATGCGGGTATAAACAGAGTTTTCATTGGCCTCCGGCAGATCGGTGCGTTTCATGCGCACGTCTTTGACGACGATACCATATTCATCTTTGGCCAGAAGTTCATTCACTTTTTTCGTGATTTGATCGTTCAGGCTTCCCCGGGAGGATTTTTCATCATTGATAATCTGATCATAATTCAAACGGCCCAGTTCGGCGCGGACGACCGAATAAATGAACTCTTCCATTTTCGTCTCGGCATTCACTACCGTCCTCGCATTTTTGATCATCTTCAGTGGATCTTCAATGCTCCACACTGCAAAATTATCAATCAACATCCGCTTTTTATCCTTCGTGTTGATTTCCGCTTCGGTTACATCATACGTCATCTGATGCTTCGGCAGCGTGGTGACGGATTGAATGAACGGAATCTTCGCTTTCAGACCCGGCTCCTTGTCGATTTTCACCACTTCCCCGAATTGCCTGACCACTTTGTATTCGCCTTCTTTCACAACATAAAGGCTTGTAAAAAGAAGGAGGAGAGCTGCAAGAAGGAGGATAAGGAAGATGCCCAGTTTTCTGTATCTTTTCCATTCAACCGGTTCCTTCTGCTTCGATTTTAAGTCAAAGACATTCTGCTCTGTCATTATTCCTCACTCCCTTCCTGCTTTTGCGGCGGTGTTTGATTTTCAAGCTGTCTGATCGGGAAGTATTTGAGGGTCTCACCGTTATCCTTCATAATATAGATTTCAGCGTCAGGCAGGACATTCTCAAGTGTTTCGAGTACCAGCCGCTTCCGGGTGATTTCCGGATTGCCCTTGTATTCCGTATAAAGCTTATCAAAAACCGCTACATCCCCGCGGGCCTGCTCGACACGGGCAATTTTGTCACCTTTCGCCCTGTAGATGATGGCATCTTTTTCACCCTTGGCTTCATTCGTCCTCTGATTGCGGTACTTCTTCGCTTCGTTGATTTTCGTATTCATCGTTTCGCGTGCATCGGTGACTGCAGTAAAAGAGCTGCGCACCTCGTCGTTCGGCAATTCAACATCCTGCAGTTTGACTGCCAGAATGGAAATACCGATATCATACTCTTCGATCAGACTTGTTAATAAATCCCTCACATTGGCTTCGATTTCTGCTTTCCCCGAAGTCAATGCATCGTCGATGAGTGAACTCCCAATAATACTCCTCAAGGAAGCTGAAGTGGCGTCATACAGAATTTCCTTCGGATCATCCGAATTGAATAAGTAACCTTCGGGATCGGTGATTTTCCATTGTACCACCAGGTCTGCAAGGACAATATATTCATCCCCCGTGATCATTTTCGTTTCTTTCGGAAAATCCTTTATTTTCCCTTCACTTTCTTCATATCCGAATTGAAGACTGAATGTTTCCTTGGACAGTACTTCTACCGACTGCATCGGCCACGGCATTTTAAAATGAAGTCCCGGCTCCACGACCGGTTCACCCGCTTCCCCGAATGTCAAAACGAGTGCCTGTTCGGATTCATCAACCGTGTACCAGGATGTGATTAATACAAGAATTAATATTAGAGCGGCAATCACCATACCGGTAATCGTATAAATGCGTTTCAGGTTCATAAATTTCCTCCCCTTTCCCAGTTGCAGTTATCTCTATCATATTAGTCGACTACTAATCTATACGGATAATATACAAAAAGGTTTCAATAATATTACAAAAGAGGAAGGAAAGATAAAAATGTGAAAAGACGAGAACGGGGTTGGTTCTCGCCTTTTCTTAACTCCTTGGATGAAGGGGTTTCAACTATTATAGTATCAGCACTTTATTAATTTTGGTTTAACCCTTTGTAAATGAATTGTAAAAAATCAGTAAGAGAATGGATCAATTTCTACTTTTTTCTCTGAATGAAGGGTCGGGAAACTGTTTATGAAGAGTCACTTTAAATGTTGTACCTTCATTCAACCGGCTCTCCACTTCAATCTCCCCTTCATGGGCTTCGATAATATGTTTGACGATGGCGAGCCCAAGACCTGTACCGCCAGAGTTCCGGCTCCTCGCTTTGTCAACACGGTAGAAACGTTCAAAGATTCTCGGAAGCTCCTCCTCACTGATCCCGATTCCGTTATCACTGATCGAAACATGGACGTTCTCCATATCTTCTGTAATGGAAATGGTGACGTCCCCGCCTTTCGGAGTGTAAACAATCGCATTGGAAATCAGGTTGATGAATACCTGCTTCATCCGGTAGGAATCAACTTCAGCTGTTCCAGGTGAATCGAATCTGCTGTGAATCGTGATGTCCTTCTTTTCAGCCCGATCTTTCAAAATTGGCAGGACTTCTCCCACCAGCCCTGAAATCTCTTGTTTATCCAGTGAAAGCTCAAAACCATGCTTTTCGATTTTGGACAGCTCGAGTAAATCCTGGATAAGTGTCTGCAGGCGGTCACTTTCAGTCAGGATGATCTCAAGGAAAGACTTCAACGCATCCTTATCATTCATGGCACCATCCAAAAGGGTTTCCGAAAAGCCCTTGATCGATGTGATCGGCGTCTTCAGTTCATGAGAGACATTCGCCACAAAGTCTTTTCTCATCTGCTCCAGGTTCTTCAATTCTGTAATATCATGAAAAACGACGACAATCCCTTTCCATTCATCATTCTGACCAATGATCGGCGCACCGTACACTTCATAATGTCTTCGTTCTATTTTATGCGGAAGGAGGATCTGCCTTCTTACACGGTCTTCCGTCATGAAGATTTCTTCCACCAGCTTATTCACTTGCTGGTGATGGATCACTTCATGATATCGCACCTTCCTCAACTGGCTTTCATTCAGATTAAAAAACTCCCTGAATGTCCGGTTGGTCAATACCACATAGCCTCGGTGATCAATGAGAAGCATCGCACTTCCCATGTTTTCCACCAGGGTGGTAAGGCGGTCATGCTGCATTTCCTGGGAAGTGATCATTTCCTGCAGGTTCCTCGCCAGGATGTTGATCGAGGAACTCAGCATGCTGGTCTCATCCAAGTGATCTTCATACGTCCTGGCCCTGAAATTCCCTTTTGCAAGTTCCATCGCCACTTTGGTGGAAGATTCGACCGGCTTCGTATAGCGGACCGTGATCCTTGAACCAAGGATGATGATAAGGATCAATGCCAGGCCCAGGGATACAGCAAGGACTACCCAAATCTGTTCGGTACCCTCTTCCAATGCGTCCACTTCGGTACTCATGATCAGAAGTCCTTCTGTGGTCCCATCCGCTTTTTTGAGCGGATACCAATAATAACGGTATTCCTTACCTGCATACACAAGCTTTTTATGCTTAGTCTTTACATCCCAGTTTTCACCGATTTTCTTTATCATCTGCTTTTGCTGATCTTCGAGTCTGGGATCAGCGGACTCCGTATCGTGAATGACTTTTCCCGAGTCATCAAGGATCGAGATCCGGACATCCAATATATCGCTCAATTCCTCAATCATGGAAGGATTGATTTCCCCCAGCCTTCTGTTCTCTTCTATTGAGTTGGCCAAAAGCCTGGATTCCTTCTGAATCCTGGAGTTAAAGGTATCCATGTAAAAGTTTTCAAATATCTGGCCCAACACCACCCCGAGGGCGATCAGTACAAAGATGATTAATGTTATCAGGGCAAAAAGAAGCTTCGTCCTGAATTTTGTCATTGATTTCTAGGCTCCTCCATCTTATAGCCAAGCCCGCGGATCGTTTTGATATAGACAGGTTTCTTCGTGTCGGGTTCAATTTTTTCACGGAGATGGCTGATATGTACATCGACAATCCTGGTATCACCCGCGAAATCATAGTTCCATACAGCACTAAGAAGATGGTCCCTTGTCAATACTCTCCCTTTGTTGTTTATCAAGTGGAGAAGCAGCTCAAATTCTTTAGGAGTCAATTCCAATAATTGCCCCTGAAAATATGCTTCATATTGCTCGGGATACACTTTCAGTTCTCCTACTTCTTTATAATCAGCAGGCTCCTCAGGTTCAACTGCACCCTGGACCGCCTTACTCCTGCGGAGGATTGCTTTTACCCTTGCCAAGACTTCCCTCGGGCTGAAAGGCTTTGTCATATAGTCGTCAGCTCCAAGCTCGAGCCCAAGGACTTTATCGAATTCATCATCTTTTGCCGTCAGCATCAAGATGGGAATATTCATTTTCTTCTGCCTCAATTCCTTGCAAACTTCGATCCCGTCCATTTTAGGAAGCATAAGATCAAGAATCATTAAGTCAGGAAGCTGTTCAACAGCCATATTCCTTCCTTCCTCACCATCATTTGCCGTGATGACGGAATAACCCGATTGCTCAAGGTTATACTTCAATAACGTCGCAATCGATTGTTCATCTTCTACCACCAGGATTGTTTTGTTCATTTTTGTGCCTCCAAATAAAAGAAATTAACCCCATCATCCAACGATATTATGTAATTGTAGTTTTATTATAATACAATTGGAGATCTTACACATACCCTGAAGATAGTTTTAGTATGCGCAAATAAAAAAAGCTATACAATCCAATCAGGATTGTATAGCTTTTCGCATTGCTTATTATTAGAAGTTTTCAAGTGCGTGGCTGTTCATTTTTTCCAGTCTATGCGGCGGGCAGACTTTAACTGTTCCATTTATCACTTTTTCGTCATCTTCATTCACAGCCGTTACGGTGATGGTGACAGTATGGGAAGAAGGCTCAACTTCCGTGACTTCAAAAAGGAACTGAATCGTAGCATAATGGTATACCGGCTTTGGAAATTCGATATTCTGTTCAATGATGTGAGATCCGGGTCCCGGCAGATATTTTGACACGGCAGACGTGATGATCCCTGTCAGCATGATGGATGGGACGATCGGCTTTTTAAAAGGAGTCTGGGACGCATAATCGTGCTGGATGTAAAGCGGATTTGCATCGTTAGTCAAGCCGAGATACAGAAGCAGGTCATTGTCTTCTATTTTTTCGGTCAACGTTAATTTTTCCCCGACGGTCATTTCTTCGATTTTTCTTCCCAGTTTTCTTTTCTTGCCAAGTAACATAAGAAGCACCTCCGTATGTAAACGCATACAATTTACAATAATAGAAATAATCATTATTATCTGTATATTACTATAATATCATTTTTAGCGTTTCCATACAAAGGGATTTTAAGCCCTTAAGAAATATAAATTTCAATCTTTCTTACTTATCCTGTTCAATTATTTTTGCGGGCAGATATGTTGACCGTTTCTTTCCGCTTCAGGCACTTGCTTTCCGCGGGGAGGAAGTCGAGCCTCCTCGTCGCTTCGCTCCTGCGGGGTCTCGACCTTTCCTCTATCTCCCGTCGGAGTCAAGTGCCTTCAGCTACAATCCACTCTGAGTATTAAATATGGTGTCAGCAAAAATTCATTTAAAATAGCCAGCTCCATATCCTCAATGGAACTGGCTATTAATATTATCTATGCCAAAGATGACATGACGTTTTTTACGGAGTCGGCTGATTTTGCGAGGGCAGATTGTTCTTCTTCTGTCAGCTCTAGTTCGATTATTTTTTCGAGGCCGTTTCCTCCGAGGATGGTCGGCACTCCGAGGTAGATGCCTTCGAAGCCGTACTCGCCTTCAAGGTACGCGATCGCAGGTATGACACGGCGCTGGTCTTTCAGGATCGCTTCCACCATTTGAACGAGTGATGCAGCAGGGGCGTAGTATGCAGATCCATTGCCCAGCAGGCCGACGATCTCCCCTCCGCCTTTACGGGTGCGTTCGACGATTGCATCGAGGCGGTCTTTCGGAATCAAGGTCTCTAACGGGATTCCTCCTGCATAGGAATAACGGATCAACGGAACCATGTCATCTCCATGTCCGCCAAGAACAAACCCGGTGACGTCTTTGACGGACAGTTTCAACTCCTGGGCAACGAACGTGCGGAAACGGGCCGTATCAAGGACGCCGGATTGACCGATGACCCGTTCTTTCGGAAATCCTGATTCTTTGAAGACCGTGTAGGTCATGGCGTCGACCGGATTCGTCAGTACGATGATATAGCAGTTTGGAGAATATTTGACAATTTGCTCTGTTACAGATTTCATGACTTTCTGGTTTGTCTGAACAAGGTCGTCACGGCTCATCCCCGGCTTGCGGGCAATCCCTGCAGTGATGACGACAACATCGGAATCTTTTGTGTCTCCATAGTTTGATGTACCGATGATGTTTGCATCGAAGCCTTGAACCGGACTTGCTTCAAGCATATCGAGCGCTTTCCCTTTTGTAGGATCTTCCATCTGGGGAATATCAACAAGCACCACATTACCGAGTTCTTTTTGCGCCAGCATGAGTGCAGTCGTTGCACCTGTAAAACCTCCGCCGATCACTGAAACTTTTCTGCGTTTAATTGTCATAATGGTTCCTCCTGTTCATCATATGTATTTTATATAAGACAGAAGCATCCCTATTGAAGGAATGCTTCTGCTTTTTATATTATTCCATGTTTTCGATCAATGCAGTACCGAACTCTGAACATTTCACTTCAGTAGCACCATCCATCAGACGGGCAAAGTCATATGTCACGACTTTCGAAGCGATTGTTTTTTCCATTGATTTCGTGATTAGATTAGCTGCTTCTGACCATCCAAGGTGCTCAAGCATAAGCACACCTGAAAGGATGACTGAAGAAGGGTTAACCTTGTCCATACCTGCATATTTAGGAGCTGTACCGTGAGTCGCTTCGAAGATGGCATGGCCGGACTCATAGTTGATGTTCGCTCCAGGTGCGATCCCGATTCCGCCTACTTGTGCAGCAAGCGCATCAGAAATATAGTCTCCGTTCAGGTTCATTGTAGCAACGACATCGAACTCAGCCGGACGTGTAAGGATTTGTTGCAAGAAGATATCAGCGATTGAATCTTTGACGATGATCTTGCCTGCAGCTTCTGCTTCAGACTGCGCTTTGTTAGCTGCGTCAACGCCTTCAGCGTCTTTGATTTTATCGTATTGAGCCCAAGTGAATACCTTATCTCCGAATTCTTTCTCAGCAAGCTCGTAACCCCAGTTCTTGAATGCACCTTCAGTGAACTTCATGATGTTCCCTTTGTGTACAAGCGTAACTGATTTACGGCCTTCAGTGATGGCATAATTAATAGCTGCACGAACAAGGCGGGATGTACCTTCTTCAGATACAGGCTTGATACCGATTCCGGATGTTTCAGGGAAACGGATTTTGTTCACGCCCATTTCGTCTTGTAGGAAGCTGATCAGTTTCTTCACTTCATCAGAACCGCTTGCATATTCGATACCAGCGTAGATATCCTCTGTATTTTCACGGAAAATGACCATATCAGTATCTTCAGGACGTTTTACAGGAGAAGGTACACCTTCGAAGTAACGCACAGGACGCAGGCATGTGAATAGATCAAGCTCTTGACGAAGGGCAACGTTCAACGAACGGATTCCGCCGCCTACAGGAGTTGTAAGTGGGCCTTTGATGGCAATGAAATATTCACGGATTGCTTCAAGTGTATCATTCGGAAGCCATTCACCGGTTTTGTTGAATGCCTTTTCACCAGCATAAACTTCTTTCCACTCGATTTTACGTTCGCCTTTGTAAGCTTTTTCTACTGAAGCATCGAGGACGCGCTGCGCTGCAGCCCAGATATCCGGACCAGTTCCGTCACCTTCGATAAATGGAACGATTGGATTATTCGGCACATTAAGCTGGCCGTTTTGGTTTGTAATTTTTTCACCTTGTGTCATTATGTAACCTCCATATTCATTATCAAAGGGGATGAGCGATAAGTGCAGCAAGCCATTCATCGTCATTCCCCTCCTTATTCATTACACCAATATTTTTACTATTTGTAAATATCGATGATTAACCTCTTTCATCAACCGGAACATATTCCTGTTTGCCAGGCCCGATATAATCGGCACGAGGACGGATTAAACGGTTGTTGGAATATTGCTCCAGGATGTGAGCAAGCCAGCCGGATACACGGCTTACAGCAAAGATCGGTGTAAACAGATCATGATCGATGCCGAGGCTGTGATACACAGATGCTGAATAGAAATCAACATTTGGCGGAAGCCCTTTATTTGCTGTGAAGACTTCTTCGATCTTCGCAGACATTTCATAATATTTGCTTTCTCCTCTGAGCTCAGTCAGCTTTTTGGACATTTCTTTCAAATGCTTTGCACGCGGGTCTCCCTGACGGTATACGCGGTGGCCGAAGCCCATGATCTTCTCTTTCTTCTCAAGCTTGTCCAGAATGTAGGATTCCGCATTCTCGACAGATCCGACTTCGGTAAGCATCTTCATAACCTGTTCGTTGGCTCCGCCGTGGAGCGGTCCTTTAAGAGCTCCGATTGCTGCAGTGACACCTGAGTATACATCAGATAGTGTAGCTACACATACACGCGCAGTGAATGTGGAAGCGTTTAACTCATGGTCCGCATGAAGGACGAGCGCCTTATTGAATGCTTCGATCTCGATCGGCTCAGGTTCTTTGCCTGTAAGCATGTACAGGAAGTTGGCAGCAAAGCCAAGATCCTTGCGCGGTGCGATCGGCTCCTGGCCGTTACGGATCCTTGCGAAGCTTGTCACAATCGTAGGGATCTTTGCTTGGAGGCGAACGGCTTTCATGTAGTTCGCTTCTTCTTCCATCACGTCTGCCTGGTCATCATATAAACCAAGCAAAGACACTGCTGAACGCAAAGCGGCCATCGGATGAACTTCCTTGATGTTGTACATCTTGAAGTGATCAAGCACTTCCTGTGGAAGGGCCATATTTTCAGCAAGCTGGTCTGTGAGCTCCTGAAGCTCCGATTTAGTAGGCAGCTTAAGATGCCACAGCAAATAGATTACCTCTTCGAAAGTGGCATTGTTGGTTAAGTCATCAATGTTATAGCCGACATATGTAAGTGTGTCGTCAATGATTGAACTGATGGATGAAGTAGTGGCTACAACACCTTCAAGTCCGCGTGTCGCTGTCATAATAATCTCTCCTCCTGAATGTATTTCCCTTTTACCCATTTTCATATGAGCATAAAACCCTGCACGAAAATTTGTAGCGGGCTTGTTTAAAATAAGTAAGTAAAATTACCTGTTGAGGGCATATATTCATTACATTTCCAATGTTGAGCGATTGCTCAATCCCTGCACAAAAAATGATTCCCTGTCTGATAAAAAACTGCAGGGAAAACAGAGCTTGGGATGCGCTTACATTTTCTATTATAAACAATTATCTGACATTTGTGAACGAAAACGCTCGAATTTGTCTAAAATTATTTTACTAGAAAAATAAAACTTTCCGACTGTACCGGATTAAATCGTTAAGGATTGCTATAAAACCCCGTCCGGACAGCCTGTATGAATTGTAAGGATTTTTAAATTTAGAACTTTCTTTCATTTCCGGACTCTTATAAAATAGGAAGTAATCGTAAGGTCAGGGGGAACTCAGTTGAACTTGGAATATGTTTATAGGACCATCCGCTTTCTAATAGTGGTCAGTATCATCATCCTTTCTATATTTGCTTTGTACTACATATGGAAACTTGCCTATCCATTCGTCATTGCTGTCGGGATTGCCCTTTTGATCAATCCCTTCGTCAATTGGCTTGAATCCAAAGGCAGGCTCCCGAGGGTGTGGGCAGTCGTCATTTCCCTGTTTTTGATCATCGGTGCTTTTGCAGGTTTGATCACTTTGCTGATAGCTGAAATTGTATCTGGTGCAAACTATTTATCCGAAGTGCTCCCGGAACACGTCCGGACGCTGGTGACCTATGCAGAAAATTTCATTGTCGGACAAGTGATGCCGTTTTATCACCAGATTGCCGGACTATTTAAAAATCTTGATGCAGGACAGCAGAATACTATACTTGAAAATATTGAAACTGCGGGAAGTAAAATCGCCCAGTCGGCCGGGGATTTTCTTCAGAACTTCTTCCAGAGGCTCCCTCAGCTTATTTCCTGGATACCAAATGCCGCATCTGTTCTCGTATTTGCGTCATTGGCAACCTTCTTCATAAGTAAAGACTGGTACAAACTGTCTGCTAAAGCGGCAAAGTTCGTTCCCGGCAGGGCAATGGAAAGCGGAAGGACTGTGTTCATCGATCTGAAAAAAGCTTTGTTCGGCTTCATCAGGGCCCAATTCACGCTGATTTCGATAACGGCCATCATCGTATTGGTCGGACTTCTCATTCTTCGTGTCGACTATGCCATAACCATCGCGCTTGTAAGCGGCCTGGTCGATATCCTTCCGTATCTGGGGACAGGTGCCGTTTTCGTTCCATGGATCGCTTATGAATTCATTACAGGAAATGCAGGGCTTGGCATCGGTCTTTCCGTGTTATACGCAGTCGTCGTCGTTCAACGGCAGATCATGGAACCGAAAGTGCTGTCTTCAAGCATCGGCCTCGATCCCCTTGCTACATTGATCGCTCTTTTTGTCGGGTTCAAACTGATCGGTTTTCTCGGATTGATCGTGGGTCCGGTCGTACTTGTGATTCTTTCAACATTGAGGCGTGCAGGCGTTTTTGAAGATGCGTGGAAGTTTATTATGGGTGACAAATAAGAAAAGCACCGCACCGGTTTATAAGCCGGTCGGTGCTTTTTTCATTATCGGTAAATGATCAGGTTTCCGTTATTGAACCATTTCTTGAAGAGTCTGTAAATGAAAGGCTTGAACATTTTTCTGGTCGGAGGCAGCAGTAATAGAAATCCGGTTGCATCTGTAATGAAGCCCGGCGTCAATAATAAAAGGCCGCCGACAAGGATGCAGAGACCGTCGATGATCACATCGCCCGGGAACTGGGCATACTGCATGTCTTCCCGTGCCCTCCTGATTGTTTCGAGTCCCTGTTTCTTTGCAAGGTAAGCACCCGTGACACCTGTTGCGATGATCATCATCACGGTCGGGAGGACGCCGATTGCCTGACCGGCAAGAATAAGGATCCCTATTTCCAAAGCGGGCACTATGATTAGAAACGGCAGTATATATCTCATGAGGAATTCCTCCAGTTATTTACGACTTGTCCTTTTATTATAACATATAGCAGCTTGGGTGGCAGTATTCCGGTTGACCTGAGGATTCTGGCTTGTCGTCAACTTATGGATTGATTTGGTTGAAGGTGGAGCTTAGCCGGGGAGAGGATGAATCTACATGAGAAAATAATGAATTGTAATCTAACGCTTCGATTCCCTTAACCGCCACATACTTAATCTCTAATATCTTAATATGGAATTTATGATACAAATAAAAATTATATGCTCCATTTTGAAGTTTTATGCTCCTAATCCAGAAAATATACTCTTTTTAAAATCATTCTAATTTGCTCCAAATAATGATAAACACCAAGCGTGGTGACAAACCAACCCCTCCATTACTCAAATCTCCATAACAGCCTTCCCCACCAGGAAAGATCCCACAAAAAAACCGGAGCCCCATAAAGGGACTCCAGCCTGTATTCTAATGATTATAGTACACTCGCATGACCATTATAGATCACGCCGCGGGTACCATCGACTGTAACTTCCTGTCCATCCCTGAACAGTGATGTAGCATTATCCACACCTACCACTACAGGAATACCGAGGTTGATCCCCACTACTGCTGCGTGGCTTGTCAAGCCGCCTTCCTCTACGATCAGTGCAGAGCACTTCTCCAGGGCAGGCATCATTTCTTTGTCAGTTCCGATTGTTACAAGGACTGAACCCTGCTCGACTTTTTCCACTGCTTCCTGGGCGTTTGAAGCGACGACTGCTTTGCCGTAAGCAGATTTACGTCCGATTCCTTGTCCTTTAGCAATGATGTCCCCTACTACATGAATTTTCATCAGGTTGGTTGTGCCTGTTTCACCGATTGGAACACCTGCAGTGATGACAATCAGGTCACCGTGTTTTGTCATGCCGGAATTCACGCTTTCTTCAACTGCCATGTCTAGCATCTCATCCGTCGTGGATACTCTGCGTCCGACTGTAGGGTATACTCCCCATACCAGTGCCAATCTTCTTGAAACAGATTCCGAACCTGTGACAGCTACGATTGGGGCTTTCGGGCGGTATTTAGAAATCATGCGTGCTGTATGACCGCTTTCCGTAGGTGCCACGATTGCGTTGACATCCAGGTTAATGGCCGTGTGGGCCACTGATTGTCCGATTGCATCGGTCATATTATGATCGCTTTCTTTGCTGCGGGCTGAAAGGATCTCATTGAAATCCAGTGCGGTTTCCGCTTTAGATGCAATATTATGCATGGTTTGAACAGCTTCGACAGGATAGGTTCCTGCAGCTGTTTCACCTGAAAGCATGATGGCATCGGTTCCGTCAAAGATGGCGTTTGCCACGTCACTTGCTTCCGCTCGTGTCGGTCTTGGATTTCGCTGCATTGAATCAAGCATTTGAGTAGCCGTGATAACCGGCTTTCCTTGTGAATTGCATTTCTTGATCAGCTGCTTTTGTACAAGCGGCACCTCTTCTGCAGGGATTTCCACTCCAAGATCTCCGCGTGCAACCATCAGGCCGTCGGAGACTTCAAGGATTTCATCGATATTGTCTACACCCTCTTGATTTTCAATCTTAGGGATGATTTGAATATGAGGTGCATGGTGCTCCTCCAATAACTGACGGATTTCCAGTACATCTGACGCACGGCGTACGAATGAAGCGGCGATGAAATCGACATCCTGCTGGATACCGAAAATGATATCCTTCGCATCTTTATCCGTGATTCCAGGCAGGTTAACGGAAACGCCTGGTACGTTCACACCTTTTTTATTTTTCAGCATTCCGCTGTTTGAAACGACAGTATGGATTTCTCCGTTTGCTCTATCGATTTCAGTTACTTCGAGTCCGATGAGTCCGTCATCCAAAAGGATTTTAGATCCAACCTCAATGTCATCGATCAACCCTTCGTATGTAACGGAGAATTTCTCAGGCGTACCTAATACCTCTTTCATAGATACAATCACGGATGCTCCCTGCTGCAGTTCAAATCCATCATTCTCCATATTGTTCGTACGGATTTCAGGTCCTTTTGTATCTAACAGGATCCCGACAGTCTTCCCTGCTTTTGCTGCTGCTTCACGGATGTTTTTGATACGCTGGCCATGCTCTTCATGATCCCCATGGGAGAAGTTTAGGCGGGCGACATTCATCCCGGCATCGATCAGTTGAGATAACTTTTCGATACTTTCACTGGCAGGGCCAATGGTACATACTATTTTTGCTTTTCTCATTATCTTTACCTCCTGAATGTTTCAGCGATTATTAAATTGACAGCTCTTTAGATAGGCGGTACATATCCAAGTCGATCTTGTGAGGCTTGGCTAGTGCTTCAATGATATCATAATCGACAAGTTCATTCTTTTCGATTCCAACTGCTTTTCCGCCTTTTCCAGCCATTAACAATTCGACGGCACGCGCACCGAGACGGCTCGCCAGCACGCGGTCGGAAGCTGTCGGGGTTCCCCCGCGCTGAATGTGTCCCAGGACAGAAACCCTGGTATCCATTCCTGTTGCTTCAGTAAAACGGTTTGCAAATTCGTTACCAGACATAACGCCTTCCGCAACGATGATGACACTGTGTTTCTTACCGCGTTCCTGACCTTTGGTCAATCGGCTGACGATATCATCCATGTCAAACTTTTCTTCTGGGATGATAACAGTCTCTGCTCCGCCTGCGAGTCCTGACCATAGTGCAATATCTCCTGCATTGCGGCCCATCACTTCAATGATGAATGTCCGTTCATGGGAAGTGGCCGTATCACGGATTTTATCAATCGCATCAATCACTGTGTTCAACGCTGTATCAAAACCGATCGTAAATTCTGTACCCGGGATATCATTATCGATCGTTCCCGGTACACCGACACATGGATAACCCCATTCTGTTAATGCTTTGGCTCCTTGATAAGAGCCGTCTCCGCCAATCACCACAAGACCTTCGATGCCATGTTTTTCAAGCTGCTTGATCCCTTTTTGCTGGCCTTCTTTTGTCTTGAATTCTTCACAGCGGGCAGTGTAAAGCATCGTTCCGCCGCGGTGGATGATGTCCCCCACAGAACCAAGCTCAAGCTTCTTAATGTTTCCATTGATCAATCCATTGTACCCCTGATAGATACCATACACTTCAACGCCTTGGAAAATGGCTTTACGCACGACTGCACGTACAGCGGCATTCATGCCCGGAGAATCTCCGCCACTTGTCAGTACTCCTATTTTTTTCACTTTCATCACCTCATGAAGATAAATTTATATGTAAAAGAGTTAAAAGAAAATTTGTTAATGGTTTCACATATTTTCAGTGAATCTCATTTTATCCTATCTATTCTACCCAATTATTATGGACCAATAGACCATTGATTATTTCTAAAATAACACGAAGAGTAAAGCTTCTCAACAAGTTCCCCCCGGGAAGACCAATAGACGAAATAATCTATTAACTGGAAGCGTTTTAATTGCTAAAAAATTCAAAAACACCTGTATCCTTCAAATAAAAGGACTGACAAAAGGCAGAATCCTATTTGTCAGTCCAGTGGTTCCCTTATGATTTTACCCCAACGACATCATTTAAAACAGAAAAATCACCAATCGATTTAAATTTCTCGTAACGGTGCTGGATCAATTCTTCTTTGCTCATTGGGATGAGTTCTTTTAATGATTGTTTCAAAACGTCTTTCATAAGGTTAGCCTGTTCTTCAACATCCTTATGGGCCCCGCCCTTCACTTCGGGAATAATCTCATTGATGATTCCGAGTTCCTTTAGGTCGGGAGCCGTGATTTTCATGGATTCAGCAGCCCTTCTTGCCTGAGTGGAATCTTTCCATAACAGGGCTGCAGCTCCTTCCGGAGAAATGACTGAGTACGTGGAGTTTTCAAGCATATGAATGTGATTTCCCACACCCAATGCCAATGCTCCTCCGCTTCCGCCTTCCCCGATGACGATGCAGACGACAGGAACGCTCAGGCCGGCCATTTCAACCAGGTTCCTGGCAATGGCTTCACTCTGCCCGCGCTCTTCGGCTGCTTTCCCTGGATAGGCGCCTTTTGTATCGATGAAGCAAACAATCGGGCGGCAGAATTTTTCAGCCTGTTTCATAAGTCTCAAAGCTTTTCGGTAGCCTTCAGGGTGGGGCATCCCAAAGTTTCTGCGGATATTCTCTTTCGTATCTTTACCGCGCTGGTGGCCGATTACAGTCACCGGCACACCGTCGAATTTGGCAAGCCCTGATACAATCGCGTCGTCATCACCATATAGACGGTCTCCATGTATTTCCATGAAATCAGTAAATAGCCTGCGGATGTAATCCAGAGTCGTAGGACGATTGGGATGCCGCGCAACCTGGACCCTTTCCCATGGTTTCATGTTTTCATATATATCATTTTCGAGCTTCTGTAACCGCGTTTCCAGTTTTTCAATTTCCTTTGATAAATCCACTTCCGAATTCTGAGTGAACTCTTTAAGCTCTGCAATTTTCTTCTTTAATTCAACTACAGGCTTTTCAAATTCCATCTCATTTACCATGGCAGATCACCGTCCCATTGATGTATATCTAATACCAGTCCGATCTTCTCTTTCATTTCCATCCGCGAAATGACTTCATCAAGCTGTCCGTGCTTGAGAAGGAATTCTGCTGTTTGAAAATCTTCCGGAAGATCTTCCCGGATCGTCTGTTCAATGATCCTTCTTCCAGCAAACCCGATCAATGCACCAGGCTCCGCAAAATTATAATCACCAACAGAAGCGAAGCTTGCCGATACTCCTCCGGTTGTTGGATGGGTCATGACTGAAATGAAAAGACCCCCATTATCACTGAATCGTTTTAGCGCGACGCTTGTTTTGGCCATTTGCATAAGCGAGAGTACACCTTCCTGCATCCGTGCACCGCCTGATGCCGTAAAAATGATGAATGGCACTTTACGCTTGTCCGCTTCCTCGACCGCTCTCGTTATTTTCTCACCGACTACAGATCCCATGCTCCCCATCCGGAATCTGGAATCCATGACGGCAACGACGATATCTATGCCGTTTACTTTTCCAGTTCCCGTAAGTACGGCTTCGTTCAGACCTGTCTTCTTCCGGTCTTTTTCCACTTTGTCAAGGTATTCCGGGAAACCGAGGGGATTCACCGAGACAAGGTCTGCATCGATTTCTTCAAATGTCCCTTCATCGATGAAGCAGTCCACCCTCTCCATCGAACTCATGCCATGATGGTATCCGCAATGGATGCATACTTTTAAATTTTTCTGCAATTCCTTGGTGTACATGATTTTTTTACAATCGGGACACTTGGTCATGATTCCTTCAGGAACATCCTGTTTGGCTGCTTCGGAAGGAATCGTTGCATATTTTTTCTTTTTGGGTTTATTGGATTTATTGAAAAGATCCTTAAGCAAGGTTGAAACCTCCTTAACTAATTACAGTCGCCTTTTGTATTCGTATTCTTTGGATGATAGAAATATATTAGTGCATGGAGCAAGTTGATTTTGTAAACTGTTTGTCTATCAGTTTAACCGAAAGCGTTATAAAAAAATGTTGGAATTTGTCAGCTCCCGGTCGCTGATTTCCGAGATCTGCCTGTAAGCAGTCTGCACCGATTCTTTATCTTGATTTTCCAATCCTTGAAGCAGGTTCAGAAGCTTTTCTTTTATCTCGGGGGTTATCTTCTTCTCACCGATGATGAAAGTCTCGTAATCATTCAGGACGTTCCAGATTCGATGGGAGAGATAGTTGTTGCTAAGGAGAATGAGTTCCTCTACTATCTCTCTCCATGTAAGTGTCCCGTTGTCATCTTTAACAAGGTCCTTGATTGCCGATGTATCGAGCTTTTGGCAGAAGACTGTACGAAGGGCTTCCTTTTCGATCATCGTTTTCGTACATTTGATATCTTCCTTGGCTTTTTGGTCCTGGAGGATGAACATCCCCAGAAGGTCGATCAGGTGATGATCCCTGAAGTCACGGAGAAATGTCCCTTCTCCCCTCCTGGTTTCAATCAACCCTAAAAGTTCCAATGCTCTCAGTGCTTCCCTCACAGAGGAACGGCCTACATTCAATCTTTCTGAGAGTTCCCTCTCTGAAGGAATTTTATCTCCCTTTTTCAGGCCGTCCTTTGATATCATTTCTCTAAGTTGGTGAACAATTCCAATATATACTTTCGATTGAGAATGGAGAGAGTTCACTTTCGTCATCATTCACTCTTCCCGATAACCGCTAATTCTTCTGTCTTTTTACGGATTTCTTCAGGGTCTGCCTTTAACCTGGCCACTCCCGTTTCCATTGCCGTCTTTGCTACAGCGGCTGCGACGGCAGGCGCCACACGTTTGTCAAACGGACGAGGGATGACGTAGTCTGCATTCAATTCATCTTCACTGATCAAGCCGGCAATTGCTTCCACAGCGGCTTGTTTCATTTTTTCATTGATATGAGTGGCGCGCACATCGAGTGCTCCCCGGAAGATTCCAGGGAATGCCAGTACATTGTTTACTTGATTAGGAAAATCGGAACGGCCCGTCCCGATCACTTTCGCCCCTGCGGATTTAGCCAGTTCAGGCATGATTTCAGGAACCGGATTCGCCATTGCAAAGATGATCGGGTCTTCTTTCATTGATGAGACCATTTCTTCCGTCAAGGCACCGGCTACCGAAACACCGATGAATACGTCGGCATCTTTCAGCACATCTCCGAGACCGCCTTCAAGACGTTCACGATTCGTGAATTTTGCCACTTCATCTTTAATGGTGTTCATTCCTTGTGAGCGGCCCTCATAGATCGCCCCTTTAGAATCACACATAATGATATCCCTTACACCATAACGGTAAAGCAGTTTGATGATGGCAATGCCTGCTGCTCCTGCACCATTGGCCACTACTTTGATTTCCGACATTTTTTTGCCTACGATTTTCAGCGCGTTTACAAGTCCTGCTACCGTTACGATGGCGGTGCCGTGCTGATCATCATGGAAAATAGGGATGTTCGTTTCTTTCTTAAGGCGTTCTTCTATTTCAAAGCAATTCGGGGCTGCGATATCTTCCAAATTCACTCCGCCGAATGTCGGTTCAAGCAGCTTGACCGTTTCAACGATCTTGTCCACATCCGTTGTATTCAAGCAGATAGGAAATGCATCGACACCCGCGAAACTCTTAAATAGAACAGCTTTCCCTTCCATTACAGGAAGGGAAGCTTCAGGACCGATGTTCCCAAGTCCGAGTACAGCCGTACCGTCTGACACGACTGCGACCATATTACCTTTCATCGTATAATCATAGACCGTTTCCGGCTTGTCATAAATCACCTTGCATGGTTCTGCAACCCCTGGTGAGTAGGCCAGACTTAAGTCTTCGGCATTTCTTACCTCCACCTTGGATTTTGATTCCAGTTTCCCCTTATTCACTCGATGCATATGCAACGCTTCTTCGCGTAATGACAAAATCATTCACTCCTTATCAAATTCCGTGTATTTTTATGTTTTATCGTTCATCAATGGTTATGTCATCCTGCAGCATACTGAACCCCAGTGGTCAGACCACTTTTTTCTATTAAACAATAATATAAATTCCGGTTTAAGTAAAGTATGTTATGTCAAAACAACATTAGGTTTTCCTAAAACTGCTTCTAAATGACTAATTGCATCACTGGACGCGTCTATTCTGTAAGAATTAGATAGTTTTATACTTTTCTTGTCTTTTTCAATATACACAATCACTTGATGACGCCCCTTGTTTTCACCGATGATCTGTTGGATATCCTTCATGCAGGCATCTTGATCCTCGGTCACAGGAATCTTCAAGAATAGTTTCTTATCCCGCGTTTCAGAACGTTCCTTTATCTCTTCTATTGTTTGCACTTTATTGATGATAAGCTGCAGCTTATTGTTCCGTTCCTCCGTTTTTCCATCAAACCATAACACATTTCCCTCTTTCAGGTGTGTCATAATTTGGCGGTAGACCACAGGAAACACGACTGCTTCCATATCCCCTGTTTCATCACTGATTTCAAGGAACGCCATGACTTCACCCTTTTTCGTGCGGATTGACCGTATCGAGCTGATAAAGCCGCCGATTGACGCTTTCGCACCCTGCCGGACATCTACAATCAATGTTACTCCCAGATCATCCAGAAGCGGACGGTACGTAGTCACAGGATGATCTGAGAGATAAAGTCCAAGGACTTGTTTTTCAAAATTCAATTTCGTTTCTGCGTTCATTTCCTCCACTTCAACATATTTCGGTTTAAGCAGGAACGCTTCTTCTTCTTTAAATAAATCATGATCATCATCCGGATTGACCAGCTCTGCATGCTGAATCGCAACATCAAGGCTTGCGAGGAGGGTGGCCCGGTCTATGCCGAATTCATCAAATGCGCCGGCCAATACAAGGTTCTCCAATATCTTCCGATTGATGATTTTCGAAGAGACCCTCATGCAGAAATCGAACAAATCTTCAAATGGCTTATCTTTTCTTACAGAGATGATTTCTTTCAGTGCCTGTGCCCCGATCCCTTTGATTGCGCCGAGACTGTACCGGATTCCCTCTTTTCCCTCCACTGTAAAAACAAATTGGCTGCTGTTGACCGACGGAGGCAGAATGTCTATGCCGTAATGTTTCGCTTCTCTTATATACTGAGCGATTTTCGTTTCGTTGCCGACCACGGACGTCAGGAGGGCAGATAAAAAGTGAGCAGGATAATGGGCTTTTAAGTATGCCAGCTGATAGGCAATCATACTATAGGCGACCGCATGGGAACGATTGAATCCATAATTCGCAAATCGGACGATAAGGTCATAAATACGATGTGCCTCTTCTGTTGAATAGCCTTTTTGAATGGAACCTTTTACGAAATGCTCCCTTTCCTGATCGAGCACATCTTTTTTCTTTTTCGAGACGGCTCTTCTTAACAGATCGGCTTCTCCAAGGGAAAAGCCGGCCATTCTTGATGCGATTTGCATGATCTGTTCCTGATAAACGATGACACCGTATGTCATATCGAGGATCGGCTTCAAGTCCGGATGGGGATATTCCACTGTTTCCTTTCCATGCTTCCGGTTGATATATGTCGGGATGTTTTCCATCGGACCCGGCCTGAACAGGGCGTTGACCGCGACGATATCCTCGAAGGAAGTGGGCTTCAGCCTCGTCAATACATTGCGCATGCCGTCCGACTCAAGCTGAAAGATTCCGTTGGTCTGCCCCTTACTGAGGAGTTCGAAAGTTTTACTGTCATTTGAAGGGATGTGTTCCAAAGAAAAGCGTTTATCCCTCCCCTTCTTTATATTCTTTACGATCCTCTCGAGGATACTGAGGTTCCTGAGACCGAGGAAATCCATTTTCAATAAGCCGATTTCTTCAAGGATATCCATTGAATACTGGGTCAGATGGATGCCAGAGGCACTCCCTTGAATCGGAATCCACTGCACCAAAGGGTCTTCGCTGATCACAACGCCTGCTGCATGTGTCGATGTATGCCTGGGCAGGCCTTCAAGCTTCAGTGCCGTTTCGAATAACCGTTTATATAATTCCTGGTTTCCGATAAGATCACGGAGCTCTTTGGATTTCTCATAGGCATCCTTCAGCGTGATGCCGGGCTGATTTGGTATCAGCTTCGAAAGCTGCTCCTGCTCTTTCATATTCAACCCGAATACCCTGCCTGTATCCCTCAGGGCTGCCTTCGCTGCAAATGTACCGAATGTAATGATCTGGGCGACATGAAGGGAACCGTATTTTGCTTCCACATACTCAATCACTTCATCCCTGCGATGGTCAGGGAAATCAATATCGATATCGGGCATCGAAACCCTTTCTGGATTAAGGAAACGTTCAAACAATAAATGATGCTTGATTGGATCGACATCGGTGATGCTGAGTGCATAGGAAACGAGCGATCCCGCTGCGGAACCCCTGCCAGGGCCGGTGAGGATGTCCCTTTCCCTTGCAAATTTCATAAAGTCCCAGACGATGAGGAAATAGTCACTGAAGCCCATCCGCCCGATGACATCGAGTTCATAATCGAGCCTTTCCAGATACTCGGTCGTAACCTCCTCAAGCTTTTTACTGAGTCCTGTTTCACAAAGTCTGGTGAGTTCGTGCCGGGCTGTCACACCTTCCGGAAGCGGGTATTTTGGGAGGAGCTGCTGATGAAACGGAATTTGCACGGTGCATTCTTCTGCAATTCTCAGCGTGTTTTGGAGCTCTTCCACTTCATCCGGGAAAAGTTCTGTCATTTGCTCTTTTGTCTTGAAGTAGTATTCCTCTGTCTCAAGCACGGTCCGTTCATCTTCAGACAGCTTGACTCCATCGCGTATTGCATTCATGCATTCATGTGCAAAATGATCTTCCTTGTCCAAATACCGGACATCGTTTGCGGCCGCCATTTTCACACCGTTTTCACGCGCTATATTTTTCAGCAGGGGATGCAGTGTTTCTTCTGCCTTCAAGCCGTGTTTTTGAAGACTGATATAAAAAGATCCTTTTCCGAACATCCTTTGGTATAGTTGTATGGCTTCTTTTGCTTTATCTTCTTCCCCATTCAACAAATAGGTTTCAATCTCCCCCTGCAAACCGGGAGTGATTGCGATCAGGCCTTCACTGTAGGAATTGAGCCACTTATGAGGGATCCCTTCCGGGGCCTTCGCCCCGATCGCGCTTGATATCTTCAATAGATTCTGATAACCCCTATTATTCCTGCTTAACAGTACAAGCGGGAACGACTGTTCATCGCTGACAGCGACATCCGCAGTCAAACCGATGATTGGCTTGATCCCTTCCTTCACACATGCCTTATAAAAGGGAATGGCAGCATACATCATATTTCGATCAGTCAACGCCAGGGATTTATATCCGAGCGTCTTCGCTTTATGTACAAGTCCATTTATGGAGATTGTGCTGGAAAGTAAACTATAAGCGCTTGCTACCTGTAAATGAACAAACGACATATTATGCACACCCTTTTTCTTTTCAATATACTTTTATTATAGGTAAGAAAAGCAAAAAAAGAAAATATGTTCTCCCTCATATCCTGTCCATGAAGCCCATATAGTTATCGTAAGAGA
Source organism: Rossellomorea aquimaris (assembly GCF_001877785.1). Taxonomy (GTDB): domain Bacteria; phylum Bacillota; class Bacilli; order Bacillales; family Bacillaceae_B; genus Rossellomorea; species Rossellomorea aquimaris_A. The sequence goes on from NZ_MINN01000096.1 coordinate 319,162, forward strand.
AGAATTGCTCATATGGAGATGATGAAATGGCTGAAGCCTTTTTTCCTGAATTATTTAAGAGTTTCTTTATTGCTTTCGGGGTGATATTGGGGGGATCCCTGATGGGCGGGCTGGCTTCCTTTGCAATGGGGCAGCCGCTGTTCATCGAGATGTGGCGCCTTTCAAATTTTTTGCGCATCTGGGCAATCATTGCAGCAATCGGGGGAACGTTCGACACGGTCTACAGCTTTGAGAAAGGTTTTTTGAATGGAGAAACGAAAGAGCTGTTCAAACAGTTCCTGCTGATTCTATCTGCCCTGGGAGGAGCGAATACAGGGGCCATGATCATTTCCTGGCTGACTCAGGAGCATATCTCATCATGAGGATCCCCCCTTTTTATAAACTTCCTTCCTGGCAGCGCTTTTTCTCCGGTATGGTTGTGGGGGGCATCGTCAGCTGGATCATCTTCATTTATATGTTTGGCGTCATGCATGAAAATCAGACCAAATTGATAGAAGAACAGAAAAATGAGATAAGCAAATATAAAAATACCCTTTCCTATCTGCAGGAAGAATACAAGCAGCTTAATGAAAAAAATGAAGATCAGCTCACCATCCAGGAGGTAAAAATTAAATTGATCAACCCGACCAAAACAAAAGTCGAGCTCCTCAGCATCCATGAAACCGAGGACCGGCTAAGCGGGGATCTGCGCAGCCTGATCAACAAGGACCTTGAAACCGCTTATGGAACCCGTGATCTGATCAAGAAGATCATCGAAAATAAAACTGTGGAGTTAAATGATAAGTCGTTCACCTTTAAAGTGCGTGAGATTTATTTCTGGACAACCACGCAGATCACATTGGAACTTGAGTATGAAGAATAGAAAAGCTGGAGGAGTCCGTTCCTGGGGCGGTAAGCTTAATGGGCGCGCAGACTTTAGCGAATAGTGTCGATTAATTGGGGTTTCGCCCTTATATTTGAGATTTCGCCCTTAAATCCGGCATTTCGCCCATATAATCAGGATTTCGCCCTTATATCCGATATTTCGCCCTTATAATTAATTCTACGCACATAATAAGAATTCGATAATCGGGGTTTATTACCTATATCTATATTAGAATCGATCAACACAAGACATTTCTCACACCACATTTTTTAACACATCAAAAATACAAAAAAGCTCCCGGTAATAGGGAGCTTTTAATACGAATATGTCTCAAATCCTTAATAACCCCGGCAAGCCTCACGCAAATCCCGCAGTACATCCTCTTTCTCTTCCCATGAATAGATGGAAGCGCCTGCCGCGAGCGGATGCCCTCCGCCGCTGTATTTCTTTGCGATGGTGTTGATGACCGGACCTTTTGAACGGAGACGGACACGGATCTGGTCATCCTCTTCGATAAAGAAGACCCATGCTTTGATCCCCTTCACGTTACCCAGTGAACTCACCAATAAGGATGCCTCGGAAGGAACAACGTCATACTGCTCGAGGATGTCCTTGGACATAACCATCTGCGCGCAACCGTCTTCATCCATTTCAAAGTTTTGGAGCACAAAGCCCTGCAGCTTCAAGACATTCGAATCGACTTCATACATCTTATTGAACAGGTCGTTCCTGTCAAAATCAAACCGGATCAGTTCACCCGCGATATCGAACGTTTTCTGGGTCGTGCTCGGATAAAGGAATCTTCCCGTATCGCCGACGATGCCGGCAAACAAAAGGCGCGCGGCATGATCAGGGAGTACGAGCCCTTTATCCTTTCCGAATTGGTAGAATTCATAAATCATTTCACTGACGGAACTGGCAGACGTGTCGATCCATAAGTGGTCACCATAGGCATCTTCATTTGGGTGATGATCGATTTTCACGAGTCTTTCCCCCAGCTTGTATCGGCTGTCACAGATCCGTTCTTCGTTGGCAGTGTCGCAGACAATGATGAGTGCCCCCTCGAAGACCTCATCTTCAATCAGATCAAGACGGTTCAGATAATGAAGGGTTTCTTCTTCCAGCCCGACTGAGTATATATTTTTATCAGGGAAGGAAGCTTTCAACATTTCGGCAAGGCCTCCCTGGGAACCGTAGGCATCGGGATCGGGACGCACATGCCTGTGGATGATGATGTTTTTATATTCTTTGATTAAATCAAGGATCTGTTCTTTCATAAGGATCTCCTTTTTCACGAAATTTTCATTTGGCAATCTGTACTCTTACCTGTAAAATAGTAGCGAGAAAGCCAGCACTGGAGGATAAGGATTATGTATTTTCTCGCTTTTTTCATTACATTAGCATTTGCTTTTTATATTTTCTACAAAATTAAGCAAGTCAGAAGCAACCGGCCGATGGAGAAAAAATGGCTGTCTGCAAAGGCAAGTATGGCTCTTGGCTTGTTCGTAACTTTATTCGGTGTCAATCAGCTTGTCTTATTCCCTGGTACGGTCACGTATATCGTTGGGGCCCTGTTCATCCTGATCGGGCTGGGAAGCATTTGGGCCGGTTACAAATATTACAGGCACGTACTTCCGTATGCAGAGCGTGAAGCAAAGGAACTGAACGGAAATTGATTTTTGGCGGCAAGACCGGGATGGGGATCCCGGTCTTTTCTTTTGTCCTAATGCCGGTCGATCAGCTGACAGATCATGAGCGATTTACCTACAAGGACTCCTTCACTGTATACTTCAACGTCCACCTTACCGAATTTCCTCCCGACGTCAAGTACCTTCGGATGGATTTCAAGCATACTTTCCATCTGTACGGGCTTGATAAAGTAGATGGTCATGTTCTCTACAACAAGATCTCCTTTTTTATAAGGCTTCAACACCCGGTTTGCGGCTTCTGTCATGAGAGTCGTAAAGACGCCGTATGACATGGTCCCGAGCCCGGTCGTCATTTGCGGGGTGACGGCAAAGCGGTAAATCTCCTTGTCCCCTTTTTTCTCCCCGGCCTCTACTCCGTTGCTGATCAAGTCATCGATCGTTTCCCCCACCTGGGGCTGCCTTTGGATCATTTGAAGCGCCTTCAGGACGTCTTGTCGTGATATGATTCCCTGCAGCCTGTTCTGTTCATTGACAACCGGCAGGACCTCGATGCCTTCCCAAATCATCATGTGGGCGGCGGAAGCAACACTTGTCTTCTTGCTGACCGTAATCGGTTGTTTGGTCATGATCTTATCGATCCCGATATGCTTTTCCTGCCCCATGACATCCTTGGACGTCACCATCCCATGCACTTTCATGTTCTGATCGACGACCGGGAACCTGCTGTGAAACGTATATTGATTTTTCTCATACCAATCTTCAAGCGTATCATTAATATGTAAATATGCGGTATTGTCTACTTTTGTCAAAATATCTTCCACGAGGACAACTTCTTTTTTGATCAGCTGGTCATAGATTGCACGGTTGATCATGGCCGCAACCGTAAACGTATCATAGGACGTGGAAATGATCGGGAGTTCGAGCTCATCTGCAAGCTTTTTCACTTCATCTTCAGTGTCAAAACCGCCAGTGATCAGGACGGCTGCCCCTGCTCTTAACGCCTGTTCATGCGCCCTTGTCCGGTTTCCGACAATCAGCAGGTTACCAGCTTCTGTATAACGCATCATCGCCTCAAGCTTCATCGCACCGATGACGAATTTATTGAGCATCTTGTGAAGGCCTGTCCTTCCCCCGAGAACCTGCCCATCAATGATGTTCACGACTTCGGCATAGGTGAGTTTTTCGATGTTTTCCTTCTTCTTCTGTTCAATCCTGATTGTTCCGACACGTTCGATCGTACTGACATAGCCTTTTATTTCCGCATCCTTGATCGCTCTGTACGCTGTTCCTTCACTGACACTCAGTGCCTTTGCGATCTGGCGGACGGATATTTTCTCGCCGACGGGGAGGGAATCTATGTATTCAAGAATTTGTTCATGTTTGGTTGCCAAGCTTTTCACCCTTCTTTTTTACGTCCTGCTTAGTTTCATTATAATGTGAAAAGCTTGGGGTTTCAATTTTATCAAGGGTTTAACGGAAGTTTGGTTAATGTGGCATCATTACCCGAAGGAACGCAGTCTCCTTTTTCGGGAATCCGATGTCTTCCCTTTAACCCTTTTAGAAGCTTTGGCAGGGCTGAAGAGCAGGGCAGCCAGGTTGCCGGCGATTACAAAGGTTGCGAGTACGAGCCACCCGATGGCGAAGATTCCCTCGAGTCCGCCGGCTTCAATGGATAATCGCGGAGCTGCATAATACAACAGCGCACCTGTCAGCAGCAGACAAAGTATATATCGTTGTTTTTTCACAGTCATCCTCCTCTCTATGCTTGTTTCATTTATATGCAGGAGGAGGACGGGATATTGTATAAAAATATAAAAGAGAGTGATGCACAGGCCGGATCAGCCTCTATGCATCACTCTCTTATTCATCAGTATTCGATTACGTCCCCCGCAGACATGACCTGTCCTTCACAGCCATCCAGCATTTCTACGAATTTATGCGGGTCCTGTTTGATTGGCGGGAAGGTATTGTAATGAATCGGGACGACCTTTTTCGGCTTCAGGAAGCGTGCAGCTTCAGCGGCATCCTCTGGTCCCATTGTGAAGTTATCCCCGATCGGCAGGAATGCCAGGTCGATCGGATGCCTTTCCCCAATCAGTTTCATATCTGAAAATAAGCCGGTATCACCAGCATGATAGATTGTCTTACCTTCAATGAACAACAGAAGGCCGGCCGGCATCCCCATATAGATGATTTCATTTCCGTCTGTGATGAGCCCTGAACCGTGGAACGCCTGGGTGAACTTCACTTTTCCAAAATCAAACTCATATGCACCCCCGATGTGCATCGGATGCGTTTTGACCAGCTGCCAGCTGAGGTAAGTCGCGAGTTCATGATTCGCTATCACGAGAGAATCATTTTTCTTTGCAAGTTCAACCGTATCTCCCACGTGGTCATTATGTCCGTGTGTCAGGATGATCACATCCGGTTTTTCGTCTTCTGCTTTAAGATCCGTCAGTTCATTCCCATTGATGAATGGGTCGATCAGGATCGTTTTGCCATTTGTTTCGATTTTCACTACTGAATGTCCATGATAAGATACTTTCATTCTAACTCCTCCTGAAACTTTATTGTATATAGATTGATATACCCGGATTTTTATGGTTTTAAAAGAAGTTTTCTAAATTCATCTACAATCTACCTATAAATGCCGCAGTTGATTTCCGTGCAAGACTTCGCTTTCCGCGGGTGACCCGTGAGCCTCCTCGGCAAGCCTGCGGGAAGAAAAGCGGAGGGGCTTTGAAGAGAGGCGGGTGGCCACGAAGGCGTTCTTTGCCTTCTTGGTCGATTTGACTTATGACATGTGCCTCTAAGCCCCGTAGCTGGACAAGTCTCACATAAGCCACTTCTCCCGCAGGAGTCTTCGTCTTGCACTCCAATCACCTGCTAGAACGATTTAAATATATAAATTATCTATATATATAATTACCAAGTTTATTAAATTGGGTATACAAGTTGTAGTTTTTCATTCGTAAACTTAATGATGTTCTGTTTACATACATCTTATTTTTATAAAACAGAGTGTATTGGAGGGGAAAGGAATGATCTAATGTAAAAAAAGAACAGAACCAATTTAGAAAACAAAAACCGGCCCAGAAATAGTGTCTGCGGCCGGCTTTGGTGTATTAGAGTTGTTCAAGTTGTGTTCTTGTGTCTGAGTAGTCAAGTCCGTGTGCTTCAGCGACGGCTTGATAGGTTACATAACCATTCAGTGTGTTGACCCCTTTAAGAAGGGCTTCATTTTCAAGGCAGGCTTGTTTATAGCCTTTTGTTGCGATTTGGATTGCATAAGGAACCGTCACGTTCGTTAATGCAATCGTGGAAGTACGCGGTACAGCTCCCGGCATATTTGCAACGGCATAGTGGACGACACCATGCTTTTCGTAAGTAGGATCATCATGAGTCGTGATCCGGTCTGTCGTTTGGAAGATACCGCCTTGATCGATTGCGATATCGACCACGACTGATCCAGGAGTCATTGACTTGATCATGTCTTCTGTTACCAGTTTAGGTGCTTTCGCTCCCGGGATCAGGACGGCACCGATAACAAGGTCTGCTTCTTTTACAGCTTGTTCGATATTTAATGGGTTGGACATAAGCGTAGTAACATCGCTTCCGAAGATATCATCCAGCTGGCGCAGACGGTCGGGATTCAAATCAAGGATGGTTACATTGGCTCCGAGTCCGACAGCCATTTTAGCAGCATTCGTTCCGGCAACCCCTCCGCCGATGATCGTTACCTTACTGCGGCGCACACCAGGCACTCCTGATAGAAGAACCCCTTTTCCGCCATGGATCTTCTCAAGGAATTGGGCACCGATCTGAGTCGCCATGCGTCCAGCCACTTCACTCATAGGAGTCAGAAGCGGAAGCGAGCGGTTCACTTCAACTGTTTCGTAAGCAATCGCTACGACTTTGTTGTCGATTAGTGCCTTTGTAAGTTCAGGTTCCGGTGCAAGATGTAAATATGTAAATAAAATCAGCCCTTCGCGGAAATAAGAATATTCGCTTGGAAGCGGCTCCTTTACCTTCATGACCATATCCATCGACCATGCTTCCGATGCAGTGCTTACGATTTGTCCGCCTGCAGCAGTGTAATCTTCATCTGTAAAGCCTGAACCCATTCCTGCTCCGGATTCGATAAACACCTCATGTCCGAATTGAACAAGGTTCACAACACCGGCAGGAGTCATCGCTACACGGTTTTCATTATTCTTAATTTCCATTGGCACACCAATACGCATATATGCCTACCTCCTTAATCCACAATTGCTCTCTCAGAGCATCACTTCATAAATATAACATTTTCCTTATATAATAGCTAAGAGAATTTCGCTTCTCTGTAAGCACTTACATTTTAACAAATAAATATTAAAATTTCTCTATTTTAAATCAAAATTATAAATGTTTATTTCTTCTCTTTTTTGCAAATATTCTTTAAAATATATAACATTGTTAATTTACCGCTTATGCTTTTCGTGGAAGACTCCGCTTTCCGCGGGCTGCTGGTGACATTTCTCAAAAGTTCATCTGCATGGTTTAGAGTCTTCATCTTCCACTGCAAGCAATGCTGGAACAACCTATTATATCAGCATGCTTATACTTAAGTTCAGCTTTATAATATGTTGAAAAGCAAAATACATACAAAGGAGACTTCTATGGTTAAACAACCTGTGATTGAGAGGCTTGGTCTGGAGCCGGTTCCGGCTGGGCAGAAGACAACAACGTGGAAGGAATATTTCATCATTCAGCTTGCGTTTTCGGTCAATGCCGGAAACTTTCTTGTTCCTGCACTGGCGGTTACTGAAGGCGGCCTGTCCTTCGCCGCCGCCTTCACCTGTACCGTATTGGGCGCGCTTGCAGCGTTTCTGTTTGTTTCATTTCTTTCGCTGCCGGGATCAAGACACGGGCTTCCGGCTCAATATGTACTGAGAGCCTTGATCGGTACGAAACTTTCCATGCGTGTCGCTTCTCCGATCAGATCACTGACATCGCTTTACTGGTTCAGTGTTCAAACCATCGGCGGAACGTATGTCCTTTTGTCGAGCGTAGAAAAGCTCACAGGTATTTCACTGCCTTTCATTCCGATTGCAGCAGGGCTGGCGCTCATCATGACGCTTCTTGCACTGGTCGGGTTCCATGCGGTAAAAAGAGCGGTCAAATATTTCATTCCAATCTTGGTACTGGGACAGCTTGTCATTCTTTATCTATTTATAACAGAAGGTCTTGCCGGGGACATAACTCCATTAACCACAGGCACAAAAGATACGGGGGCAGCTGCATTCTTTTTCTATTCAAGTCTTATATTTGTTCAATATATATCTGGTGTCAGTGCTTCTTCTGATATTACACGCTATAGTAAAACCAGTGCCCATGGTTTTTGGGGATTGTACGGAGGAAATGTGGCCGGTTTCATGATGACTGCTTTGCTCGGCGGATTGAGTGCGAGCCTGTTCGGTGATTTGAATCCGTTTGTCGCGGCAAGTGACCTCACCTCGTCGCTCATTCTGTTAGTCATTATCATCCTGTGTGCGATGGTTTCAATGATTTCGATCAACCTCAGCAATGCCTATACCGGGGGCTACAGCCTCCTTAATGCCCTTCCGGCGCTCTCACGGATTCAAAGCGCTGCTGTTTTCGGGGCAGCAGGAATTCTATTAAGCTGCATCCCGTCGCTCGTTTCACATGCACAGGGCTATATATCACTCCTTGGCATATTGATCATTCCCATTTCGGCGATTGTGACTTCTGATTATCTGCTCGTGAAAAAAGGAACATTAACCGAAAGGTCTCTTCTGGGTCTTCTTAACGGGACATCCACTAATAACAAAGAAGCTTTATGGGTGCTCGTCATCGGGATTTTATCATATATTCTGATTCCGGAATCCTATTCACCCGGTTTCCTTTCCTTTATCCTTACAACCGCCCTTTATGCGGCAGCAAAACGCACGCTATTCAAAGGGAATTCGACCCTTCTGGAAAAGAAACTTGGATAGAAAAATGGCTGGTCCACGAATGAGAACCAGCCATTTTTAAGCTTTTATTGCTCTTGTTCACCATGATCTTCATAGGTATTATAGTATCCGTTTTCCGTATCAATGACACCGCTCGTATACGAGTTCATGATTTGCTGGCTTACTTCCATGCTTCCCTGATCTTCGTACGTAAACTGTTCTTTCGGATCTTTTTTCTTCATCATAATTCCCCCTGTTTATCAGATATTTTCCTCTATATTGTTCGATTTTCCGCCACGGGCTATAAGTGGGAAAATATAGTATGATAAAGATAAGGAGGGGATAACAATGAGTTTGAAGTATCAGAACATATTAGTAGCCGTCGATGGATCCAAAGAAGCTGAATGGGCTTTCCAGAAAGCGATTGCCATCGCAAAGCGTAATGACGCCATACTATCCTTGATTCACGTGATCGATACCCGTTCATTTGCTGCAATCGAGTCATATGACCGTACTGTCGGTGAGCGGGCGATCCGATATGCCGAGGAGCTTCTGCAGGAATATAAATCAGAAGCGGCCGGCAAAGGCGTTACAAAGGTAAAAACGTATGTTGAATATGGTTCTCCTAAAGTGATCATCCCCAGAGAAGCGAACAAGAACATTAAAGCAGACCTGATCATATGCGGTGCCACCGGATTGAATGCCGTGGAACGTTTTCTGATTGGAAGCGTCTCAGAGCATATCACCCGCGCTGCTCATTGCGATGTCCTTGTTGTACGGACAGAAGAAAAAGAAGAGTAAAGAACAAAATAAAGAGAGGCGGGTCCCCGCCTCTCTTTATTTATTATTTGTTTGCCGTTTCTGTTGATTTTAAAAGTGATTTCCCTTTATCAATTTGGGCTTTCACCTGTTGAAACCCTGTGCCGCCGTAAGAATTCCGTCTCTCAACCGCAGCGTACGGTTCCAGGATGGTATAGATATCTTCCTCGATGAATGGTGAATGCTGCTGGTACTCTTCGAGTGGAACATCTTTCAAATAATATCCCTCACCGATGCAATGGAGGACAAGCTTGCCGACAATTTCATGAGCCTGCCTGAAAGGAACTCCTTTGGCTGCCAGATAATCAGCGAGTTCCGTTGCATTTGAAAAGTCATTCGACACAGCTTCTTTCATTCTCTTCTGTTTGACGGTCATCGTACGCACCATCCCATTGAAGATCTTCAATGACCCGACAACTGTTTTGACCGTATCGAACATCCCTTCTTTGTCTTCCTGCATATCTTTATTATAGGCAAGCGGAAGCCCTTTTAGGACTGTCAGTAAGGAAAGCAGGTTGCCGTTGACTCTCCCCGTCTTCCCCCTGACCAATTCAGCCATATCAGGATTTTTCTTCTGGGGCATAATGCTGCTTCCCGTTGTATAGCTGTCATCCAGTTCGATGAATCGGAATTCTTCCGTTGACCAGAGGATGAACTCCTCAGCCAGCCGGGAGAGATGCGTCATCAAGATCGATCCATTGCTCAAGAATTCAACGATGAAATCACGGTCGCTGACTGCATCAAGACTGTTTTCATAATATGAATCGAAACCGAGCAGTTCAGCCGAATATGCTCTGTCGATCGGGAATGTCGTCCCGGCGAGCGCCCCTGCACCAAGCGGTGAAAGATCAATTCTCTTAAGTGAATCTTGGAATCGCTCTTTATCACGCTGAAGCATCCAGAAATAACACATTAAATGATGGGCGAACGAAATCGGCTGTGCGCGCTGCAGATGCGTATAACCAGGTATGATCGTTTCCACGTTTTTTTCGGATTGAAGGATGATCCCTTCCTGCAGTTCATCAATCAGTTCAATGATTTCCTGCACCCTGCGCTTTAAAAATAAATGCATATCGGTGGCGATCTGATCATTCCTGCTTCTTCCAGTATGCAGTTTACCCCCGACTTCGCCAATTTCATCAATTAATAGTTTCTCAAGATTCAAGTGGATATCCTCATACTCCACTGAAAAATCCAATTCCTGTTTCAATGCCTTGTCATGCAGCGTATGAAGCCCCTGAAGGATTTGATCTGCTTCTTTCACTGACAGGATGCTGCATTTTTTCAACATGGTTACATGGGCGATGCTGCCTTCTATATCCTCAAAGACCAATTGCTGGTCGAATGAGATGGATGCATTGAATTCATCCACCCACTCCTCCGGTTTTTTTGTGAATCGTCCGCCCCACAGCTTACTCATAGAGTCACTTTCTCCTTTTTCTCAGAGCTGTTGATGACAGAGGAAACCTTTGTCGGCAGTCCCCAGAGTTTGATGAAACCAACCGCAGCATCATGATCGAATTCATCCGCTTTTGTATACGTAGCCAGATTTTCGTCATATAGTGAGTTCGGTGATTTTCTTCCCTCCACGATGGCATGGCCCTTGAACAGTTTCACTCGTACCACTCCATTGACATACACTTGAGTCTGATCAAGGAAAGCTTTTAATGCCTGGTTTAACGGTGAGAACCAGAGGCCTTCATATATCAACTCAGTCATTTTCTTCTCGATGACCGGCTTGAAATGTGCCAGTTCTTTCACAAGCGTTAAATCTTCAAGTTCCTTATGTGCCTTCAGGAGAGTGACAGCGCCCGGGCATTCATACACTTCACGCGATTTGATTCCGATTAAACGGTTCTCCACGTGGTCGATGCGTCCTACCCCGTGTTTACCTGCTATTGAATTCAATTCAGAAATCAATTGATCCAGCGGCTTCTTCTGTCCGTTCAATTCAACCGGTACACCCTGATCAAATGTAATTTCCACCACATCTGCTGTATCCGGTGATTCTTCGATGCTGCTGGTAAGATCATACGCATCTTCCGGAGGAGCCGTCCAGGGATTCTCCAATACACCGCATTCGTTGCTTCTTCCCCACAAGTTTTGATCGATGGAGTAAGGAGAGTCGAGATTGATTGGAATTGGAATTCCTTTATCTTTTGCATATTCGATTTCCTCTTCACGTGACCATTTCCATTCACGCACAGGGGCGATCACTTCCAGCTCCGGATTCAATGCCTGGATGGAAACTTCAAATCGCACCTGATCATTGCCTTTTCCCGTACATCCGTGTGCGACGGCCGCGGCCCCTTCTTTTTCTGCCACTTCAACAAGTTTACTTGCAATCAAAGGTCTTGATAGGGCTGAAACGAGAGGATATTTCCCTTCATATAACGCATGGCTTTGCAGTGCGATCAGTGCGTAATCCTTCGCAAATTCTTCTTTTGCATCGATTACATAACTTTTCGATGCACCGACCGTCAGCGCCTTTTCTTTAACAAAATCAAGGTCTTTCCCTTCACCGACATCCAGACAGCAGGCGATGACTTCATATCCTTTTTCCTTCAGCCATTGCACTGCCACTGACGTATCCAAACCACCTGAATAAGCTAAAACCACTTTTTTGTTCAATCTTATTCCCTCCAGTTGTTGTTTATATAAATTGAGTATTTGAAAGTGAAAATGAATAATTATTCTTTTGAATGAATTTATATTAACAACTTCTCTTCAGTTTTTCAATACTTATTCATGAATTTGTATAAATATTTTATGGGCTGTATTCGTGATCTTCAGTATGAATGGATTTGCGTGGGAAATTAATGTAGGATTTAATTATCGATATAAACTTGGAAAAGGAGAACTCAGGAGTTATATGAGTACAATCAGCAGTCACTTTTCATACAATCGACGTTTGAAAATAGATCTTCCATGCCTGTCAAAGGAGTGGAGCATGTATCCATCTCATTTGAAGGAAGCCATCCTTCTCGAGTGGGAAAGAATAAGAGGAGCCATTCCTGACCGGATCGGGGAGATTGATGAGGAAATTGAAGAGCTGCAGTCCCGCCTCGGTGAAGAAGAAGACTTTGAGGAATCTTGCAGGCTGAACAGCGAAATATCCGAGAAAGCATCTCAGATCAATGATCTGTGGATATGGTATCGTACCTCTCCCTACATGTAAAATAAGCGGCATGGCCTGTTGGCCATGCCGCTTATTCCATCTCTATTGATTTTTCTTCAACCGCAGATAACGATACTGATAATATTTCTCTGCAAAATCAGTGATTTTACGGGAAAGCTGATAGTTCACACCTGCACCGACCGCCATACTGACAAGCGGGAGACCCGACCACTTCTTTCCTTTGAACAAGGTGATCGCAAGTGCTTTGAATGCCTGCTTCATCGGACCTTCGAGCCATGTATAATCGGTCAGCTGTTCCGATCCATCATAAAAATAATTCGAATCCTTCTTGTTCAAATCCTCCATCAAATCTTCCCAGGCAAGTGCCCTGAGTCTTGATGGAAGGGTGGAGGCATGGAACACCTTCAATGCTGTCATCATTTCAAACGGCGTCTGGACATCAGATCCGTATGTGATTGCAATCAGCTGCACTGAACGGAGATTGATGACAGCCATTGCCGGCAAATCTGAACCAAGAGCCACAAGTCCGCCTGTACCTGTGAATCCGCCTTGGAACAATGAATAAATACGGTGCCGTCCGGCATGCTGCTCGGCTATATAATGAAGCTGATCAATTGTGAGGTATTGAAGATCTTCTATCGTTTCAATATCCTGGTTGAATGCCCTGGCCGTTACCAGGATGCGTTCCCTTGCATCATTTTGCATCTGCGATCCCTGGATGAGGGAATGCATGTGGAACAGCCAGCCGTCCAAACGCTGAAAAAATTGTTCCTGGACATCCTGGGGGATGGACTCAAAAGCGTAATCCAGCCACTTTACATATGTATGCTCCAAATCATTCGCTTCATATTCATACAAGCCTTCTTTCCACGAGTTGATTGACTGCCAAACTTGTTTATCCCGATCGGACCAGCTCATGACTTCCACTCCTTACAGTTACTAAATTAGTATAAGTATATCATACAATTTTCTGTCCCCGATAAAAATATAAAGTGAATTTTCTGTAATTTAATCTTCTATTATATAACGGCAAAAAAACAGGACCATCAATATGGAGGTCCTGTTTGATTCAGCCGATATTAAATGTTTCCTTTTTCAACAACGTCACGGGCGATCATGACTTCTTCGTTCGTCGGGATGACCATGACTTTTACCGGGGAATGCGGGTAGTTGATGAAAGTTTCTTCCCCACGCACGTTATTGCGTGCAGGATCCCAGTATACACCCATGAATTCAAGGCCTTGCAGTACTTTTTCACGGACAAGCGTGCTGTTTTCACCGATGCCGGCAGTGAATACGATCGCATCCACCCCGTACATGCGTGAAGCGTAGGAACCGATATATTTATGGATGCGGTTCGCGAATACTTCGAGGGCAAGTTCTGCACGTTGGTTTCCTTCAGATGCTTGCTGCTCGATGTCGCGGAGGTCGCTTGAGAATCCAGATACACCAAGCATCCCTGATTTTTTATTCAGGATGTTCAGTACCTCTTCCGCTGTTGAACCTGTTTTTTCCATGATGAATGGAATCAATGCCGGATCGATGTTTCCTGAACGGGTCCCCATCGCTACACCTGCGAGCGGTGTGAAGCCCATGGACGTATCGATTGATTTTCCGCCTTCGATGGCAGCGATACTCGCACCATTACCAAGGTGGCAGGAAATCAGGCGCACCTGCTCCTTCGGACGTCCAAGCATTTCAGCGGCTCTTTCAGATACATACTTGTGAGAAGTACCGTGGAATCCGTATTTACGGATGCCGAACTCTTCATAATACTCATAGGGAAGGCTGTACAAGAATGAGCTTTCAGGCATGGACTGATGGAAAGCTGTATCGAATACCGCTACTGCAGGTACATTCGGAAGCACGCTCTTGAATGCTTTGATACCTGTAAGGTTCGCAGGATTGTGAAGCGGGGCAAGATCTGAAAGTTCACCGATCTTTTCAATCACTTCATCCGTAATAAGGACAGACTCATTAAAGACTTCCCCTCCGTGTACGACACGGTGTCCGATTCCCTGGATTTCATCAAGAGACCCGATGATGCCGAAGCCAGTCAGCTTGTCCAATAACATTTTGACCGCTACTTCGTGATCAGGGATATCCGTTACTTCCTCTTTCTTTTCACCGTTCACTGATATGTTGAAAACCGCATTGTCCAAGCCAATACGCTCAATAAGTCCTTTTGTGATAACTGTTTCTTCTGGCATATCGAAAAGCTGAAACTTCAAAGATGAGCTTCCAGCATTGATCGCAATGATTTTGTTTGCCACGATGTATCGCTCCTTTAAATTTAGGATCTTGATTATCTATATTGTGTTCAGAGAATCACTTTTTATCTCTCAGTTTCTCATTTAATCACTGTCTACTTCCTATTTCAAGAAAAAGCTTGAAATGACATCGTTTTCATGTTAAATTAAATATTTTCACAAAATTCCAAATGGATTCCTTCTTTTTTTACCGCATTAACGAATGCTTTAAACTTTTATTAATCGTCCATTTCTTTGGGATCCAGGTACAAGATTCCCTGCGGATGAAGTCGAGCCTCCTAAGTCGCACTGCGGAAAGGGTTCCTTTCATCATGCTTGTACTTGAATAGTCTAGTTTTGGGTCTATTTAAGAATGGGATTGCGCACCCGTAGTGGGTTATTGTGCCGGAAACCGAATAATTGCGCCACTTTCCGGATTATTGCGCCTGAATCATAATAATTGCGCCATCCCTCCCTGGCAGCAGTCTGTATCCTGGCCCGATAAGAATTTTTAGTAAGCATAATGATTGATTCTGCCCTTCATTCAAATATTTGCACCCTTTAGGAAGACGATTACACCCTTTGTCGAGCCTATTCTACCCTTCAACTAACTAATTCGACCTCTCAAAAAATTAATTGCACCCTCCATGTCGAAAAATCTACATCCTTTTCTCCGCCGCTCGCCCATACGCTGCAGGATCTCAACATTTCTTCTGTCTCCCATCGGAGTCAAGTGCCGTCCGCTCCAATCCACACAGGATTTTTCAATGGTGGATAAGCAATCGTAACACAAAAAAGAGACTGCTCTAATTAAGAACAATCTCCAATCATGTATTATTTATTTTCAACCAGCCACTGGTCGATCTTGCCAAGTATATCTTCTAATGCACGCTGATTCGAGAGGCTTGGAAGAGTCGCAAGCAGGACTTCCTTTGGCGCCTTCAGACCTTCTTTCTTTTTTTGCAGGATCAGGATGCTTTTGGCCGAGTTCTTATTTTTAAAGAGTGAAAGAGGCAGCTGCAGGAAGCCCTGGATGTTCACTTTTTCCTTTAAAAATAAATGAAGCTGGCTGCTGAGCGGTGATTCGAACAGCGCATTCGGGACGATGAAAAACAGGTAGCCGCCTTCTTTCGTATGCTTCAGACTTTGTTCGATGAACAAATGATGTGCATAAGAATGCCCTTCCTCCGCTTTCAATTCATAATCGCCGGCTCTGATATCGTTCGGATAGTATCCAACCGGGAGATCGCTCAGGACGATATCTACCGGGTCGATGAAAAGAGGCTCCAAGGCGTCCTGATTAAAAAGCTGCAGCGGATGCTTCTGAAGATTGGCCCCCACATAAGCCAATTTGATCAGTACATCATCAATCTCCACCCCGATGGAGTCGGATTCGACGTGGGGCATCTGATTCAACACGGTCGTCAGAAGATTCCCGGTTCCGATCGCCGGGTCCAGCACAGTAAGCTTTTCACTGCCCTGAGTGAATTTATTGACGAGGAAGCTGATAAATAACCCGAGGGAATCCGGGGTCATCTGATGATTTGGCTGAACGTTTTCTTTCATACCCTTGAGGATGGCAAACTGAAAAGCTTTGCGGATATCCTCATTTTCTAAGCTTCCGATCTTGATTTCTTCATATTTTTTATGTAGACGTTTTTTTGTGAGTTCGCTTACTTCATCTTGAAGGATCTCCCCTTGAAAAAGGTTTTCCCCTGTTTCGGCCACGGCTTCAAGATAGCTGCATGCGAGCTCTTCCTTAAGAAGCTGTGACGTTTCATCGATGATCGCGAAAAGAGATTCGACTGGCGAATTGATCATAATCATTCATTCCTTTACCAACGTTTTCTGTCCTCTATCTTACCCGCCCGCGGGCAGTTTGTAAAAACAACAATGCTGACCATACAGCGGTGGCAGGTCAGCATGTCCCTTTTTCTCTAATGAGTTGTATTATTTCGCATTTTTCACTGCTTCTACTGCAGCATCGTAATCAGGGTGATTGGTTGCTTCACTCACATATTCCACATAAGTGACTTCATCACTGCTGTCGACAACGAATACGGCACGTGCAAGCAAACGCAGTTCCTGGATATGGACGCCGTATGCTTCAGCGAATGAAAGGTCACGGTGATCGGAAAGTGTCTGGACATTTTCAATTCCGTTCGCTCCGCACCAGCGCTTTTGCGCGAAAGGCAGGTCGACTGAAACGGTCAATACTTCAACGTTATCAAACTTTGCTGCTTCTTCGTTGAATTTTCTTGTTTGTGCATCACAAACACCAGTATCAATTGAAGGAACGACACTGATCAAACGAACCTTACCCTTTGAATCATTCAGAGTCACTTCTGATAAATCATTTGCAAGGACGGTGAAATCAGGTGCTTTGTCCCCGACTTTCACTTCGCTGCCGAGCAGTGTTACAGGGTTGTTCTTAAATGTAATGTTTGCCATTATTTGTTCCTCCTCAGTGAATAGTATGTACAGTTTCATAGTACAGAAAATCGGATGTACAACGCAACTGATAAGGGTCGGGATGTTTAAAATACCTCAGTTGATTTCCGTGCAAGACTTCGCTTTCCGCGGGCGGCCGGTGAGCCTCCTGGCATTCCACGGCAGATCCTGCGCTAGCCCCTCGAGTTCATAAGCTAAATGGACCAAAAAGGCAAAACGCCTTCTCGGTCGATTCGTCTTATGCCACACGCCTCTCTTCATAGCCCTTCCGCTTTTCTTTTAGGAGTCTTCGTCCTGCACTCCAATCAACTGCTGGAATACCTTCATACACCATCCTCGTAATTATTATGGTTCTATCAAAAAAGAGCTGACAACAGAGTCAGCCCCCTTAAGAAAAAGTTCTTTTAGAAATCCATATTCTGTTTTGGGCCGTTTCCTTGATGGCTGCTTCCCTGGTCGTTCTTTTTCATCATGCCCTGGATTTTTTCGATTGCACCCGGGGCGAGGTCGAGAAGGCGGTCCAAGAGGTGTGTACTTTCGTCAAGATGCAGCATTTTGATTCCTCTTGAGCTGACAATCAGGAATGCGATCGGTGTGATGGAGACTCCTCCCCCGCTACCTCCGCCAAACGGCTGCTTCTTCGATGAGCCATCACCGTCGCTGCCGCCTTTTCCTCCTTCAGATTCACCTTTCTTGCTTTTGCCGTCGATGTTAAATTCACTTCCGCCTGCAGCAAACCCAAAACCTACTTTTGAAACCGTCAGGATGACGCTGCCGTCAGGCGTTTCAACTGGATCGCCGATGATTGTATTTACATCGATCATCTCTTTTAAATTTTCCATTGCAGTGGTCATAAGACCTTCAATCGGATGTTCAGACATTTCTAGTCCTCCTCGCTAAACTGATTGTTGTTCCTCTTCTGAGAGCCCGGAAAGAGACAACGCCTTGAAATCCGCTTTGCCGCCTCTCCAGAACCGAAGTATCTTGAAACCTACTAGGATAGCATTCCCTATCCGAAACTGGATAATACATGAAAAATGAGTCTGGATGATGGCTTTCTGGAAGGATGGAATCACTTCGACCGACGGCGGTGACTGAAGCCTCATATATCCGCTGATGATGCCGATGATACTTCCTTTCAAGCCCCATATCGCCCCTGTCATCGTACCGGTGGAAGCAGCGTCACCTGTTCCGAATAACGTCTTCCAATGGATATGATCGATTTTCACTTTTTTCAAGAAAGCACGGATGATTTTATGTAATCCTTTTACATGGGTAAGAATTTCTTTCGTATCATGCAGGCTATTGATAAAATCTTTCGGAGAGATCTTCTTTTTGGATTCATTTTCATTTGAGGGCGCTTTTTCCTTCCCCCTCATTTTTTTCTCTTCCACCACGATATTCGGAGAGTCATCATCAAGCTTGACCATTGGGACATCGATCGTATATCTCAGCAAGCCGAACCATGCCCGGAGCTTAACCTTGAAATGGTCATTATCATTACCGTGGTATAAAGAAAGGGTGATCGTTAATTTCGTTATGATAATAAGAATAATGATGACAACCAGTAATGCAGATAGAATGAGTAATGCCCATACCCAACCACTCAATTTTTTCACAACCCTTCAACTTTTCAGTATGGCCGATGGAAGAAAAATTAAACGGTCCTTTCCTGATTATTTTTTTGTTCCCCCCAAAAAAGACAACAAAAAAACCGCCCTAATGAATAGAGCGGCATCTTACCTACACAGCTGGTGAGAATTCTAGTTTCTTCTTCTCCTGAACAACCGTTGTATCGGCAAATAAATCATGTATTCCCTGTTTCTTAGTGGTGAATGCCACTACGATATAAAGAATAAAAATGGTAGACGAAATGAAGCGGCCGATCAATTCCCTGAAGATGACAGTCCCCCACGTCGGACGGCTTCCTTTCAAGTCAATCACCTTGATTCCAAGTACCATTTTACCGATCGTCTGACTGAAGAACTTTGTCATAAGGACAAAATAGCCGTAAAAGACGATGGCAGAAAGAATGGAAATCGGCGCAAACATCGAACCTTCCACCAGTGAAATATCCAGGACTTTGAACACGGGTTTCACGATAAGCCGTGTGATGCTGCCGATGACGATCAGATCAATCAGATAAGCCCACACCCTCAGCCAGAAACCTGCCAGAAAATATCCCCTTGTCTCCTTATAAGGCGGAGGCGTATGGATAACGGAGTGATGCGAAGTCATTTCATCATGTTTCTCTATGGTTTCCTCCTCGCGTACACGAGGTGCATCTTGATTTTCACTCAATTCATTCACCCTCCCTACTCAGAATATAGATACATCAATCTCGGGGCATTCGGCTGTGACAGAAGCTTCATCAATGCGGTTGCTTCAAAATCCTTACCGATCATCTTCTTGGCGCTCATGCTGAATAATTCTGAGAAGGGATCGCCGCTGGTATATTCAAAAACCTCAGCGCCTTTCAGATTATGATCTTTCTTCATCGCCGAGATGACATCTTCAATATATCCGAACTCATCAATCAAGTTGGCATCTTTCGCCTGCTGGCCGTCGTAGATTCTTCCATCTGCAATCTTTTTCACCTCTGCTTCCGACATATCACGTCCGCTTGCGATGACATCCACAAAGCCTTCATACGAATTATTGATCATTGTTTGAAGGATCTTTCTTTCTTCTTCTGTCATTTTCCTTGTCGGACTCATGATATCTTTATACGGACCGCTCTTGATCGTCACGAAATCAACACCATATTTCTCGGCAAGCTCGGAGTAATTGATGCTTTGCATGATCACTCCCAGTGAACCGGTCAATGTTTCTTTGCTTGCAAAGATCTTCGTTGCAGGTGCAGATATGTAATATCCTCCTGAAGCCGCCATGCTGCCCATCGAAACGTAAACAGGTTTTTTCGATTTTTCTATGATCTCAACCAGCTTGGAATGGATTTGAGCGCTTTCAACCACTCCTCCGCCCGGTGAATTCACTTTAAGGATGATCCCTTTTACCGAATCATCTTCCTGGACGGTATTCAGCTTTTCCATGAACTGTTCATGATTATAGCCTGGGCTCTGGAACATGGACGCTGCATCCCCGGTATCCTGGATGACCCCATTCACCTCAAGCACCGCGATTCTCTTCTGCATGTTTCCATCCTCAATGATTTCTTCCCCAAAAGCCTGCTCGGTGCCGCCAAGCACCTCATCAAACGCCTTATTGAAATCCCCTGTCAAAGCTGAAGTGGCGAAATTAACCACAACGGAGACAAAGAACAGACCTGCTGCAATCGCCAGGGCGATCCATCTTTTCGCATTCATAAGTATATTCCTCCCTTGTTTATCCTATCTTATGTAAGGATATGAATATCATTCTCATGGCAAATCATGATAGAATATTCACAAAGTTATTTTAGCAGACTTTTGATGGAATGGGAAAAATTATCCTACTAAATTTTGGGAGGTACATAGAAATGAACAATCGCAGGAATATTTATTTTTACGTATTAAGAGATGAAGCCATCCAGCCCAAGCTCGACAAACTATATGATTTGGCAAACCGCTATAATTTCAATATCGTCCAGTCCCATAAAGAAGCAAACATCATCGTGAGTGTAGGCGGTGACGGTACGTTCCTTCAGGCTGTGCGGAAAACAGGCTTCAGACAGGACTGCCTGTATGCAGGCATCTCGACAGGCGGTACTCTGAGCATGTACTGCGATTTCCATATCGATGATACATCCAAAATGATCGATGCCATGACGAAAGAGCAAATTGAAGTAAGAAAATACCCAACCATTGAAGTCACGGTGGACGAGCAGACTTCTTTTCATTGCCTGAATGAATTCAGCATCCGGTCAGGAATCATCAAGACGTTCGTAATGGATGTCTTCATTGATGATATCCACTTTGAAACATTCAGGGGGGACGGCATGATCATCGCCACTCCCACAGGCAGTACAGCGTATAATAAATCCGTCAGCGGAGCGGTCGTCGATCCAATGATCCCTTGTCTTCAGGTAAGCGAAATGGCTTCGCTGAACAACAACCGGTACCGTACTCTGGGATCGTCCTTCATCCTCAGCGACAAACGCCGCCTGGAATTGAAGATTGTACAGGATGGAAATGACTACCCTGCGATGGGGATGGACAATGAAGCACTCAGCATCCAGCACGTGGAGAAAGTAGAAGCAAGATTAAGTGATAAAATCATTAAAACCGTAAAACTAAAGGACAACTCCTTCTGGGAGAAAGTAAAACGTTCCTTCTTATAAACTAAAGTAAAAAAGCTCCGGCATATGCCCGGAGCTTTTTCACTGTCATGCAGAAAGCTTCGCTTCCCTTCTTCTTTTCCTTGCAAACCGGATACGCGAACCGGTGAAAACGGCGAGTGCAACCCAAATGAACATGAACGAGATCAAATGGGTGAATGAGAATGTTTCCCCATAGACCATGACACCGAGGATCAATGTGATCGTCGGCGCGATATATTGCAGGAACCCAACCATATAAAGCGGGATCTGCTGCGCCCCTTTTGAGAAGAAAAGCAGCGGAATGGCCGTGGCCGCCCCGGCCCCCATCAAGAGAAGATCCGTTCCCCATGAGATGGTGAATAACGAGGGTGTTCCCTCCGAGTACAAATATCCCATATAGATAAGCGAAAGGGGGGCGATCGTCATCATCTCAAGTGTCAGGCCGATTGCAGAATCCACTTTGATCATTTTCTTGGCTAGACCGTAAAGACCAAAGGAGAAGGCGAGCCCCATCGCAATCCAAGGGAAATCCCCATATGAGAATGTGAGGATCAAAACACCAGCAGCCGCCAGGATAAACGAAACGACTTGGGCTTTTGACAAACTTTCTTTTAGTATGAACACCCCTAACAGTACACTGACAAGAGGATTAATATAGTACCCCAGACTCGCTTCCACCATTTGATCCGTATTCACTGCCCAGATATAAATGAACCAGTTGGCACTGATTAACAGTGAGGCCAGCAATAAAGCAAGCAGCTGCTTCTTCTTTGTCAACGAGGTCTTTATGTAGGAAGTGAAAGCCTTCCATCTCTTCGTGAAAAATAAAAATAAAAGCATAAACCAGAAAGACCAAAAGATCCGGTTTGCCAGGATTTCGTCAGCTGATACATGGTTTAACCATTTCCAGTAAATCGGGAGTATTCCCCATAGAAAATAGGAAAAAGCTGTGTATATCATTCCTGTCTGTTCATTCTGCTTCATAAAAAACACCCCCAAACTATTTCCATTTCCGAAATAACTTCATTATATCGGGGAAACGTTTTAGGGGCAATCATTTTATTTTTTTGTATAAACAATTGTTTCATCGATTATTGTCATGAATACGATTTTTTCAAGCAATTCATCCGAATCAGACTCGAATGGATCTTTTTCAAGGACGGTGAAGTCGGCCGTATATCCTTCTTTGATCATGCCGCGGTCGTTTTCATGATGGCATGCATATGCGCTTCCCTTGGTAAAAAGAGAAATCGCTTCATACATTGAGAGGCTTTCTTCAGGAATATGTACGGTCTTTTCCGGATCCAAAGGATTCGTCCTTGTGACTGCGGCATGGATGCCCCATAAAGGATTGACGGGTTCGATCGGTGCGTCCGACCCGCCTGCACAGTGTATGCCTCTGTCCAGCAAGGTCTTCCAGGCATAATTGTATTTCATGTTTTCTTCCCCGAGCCTGTCGATGACCCATGGGAAATCAGAAGCGACAAAACGCGGCTGGATATCCAATATGAGGGGGAGTCCTTTGATTTTTTCTATTAGTTCCTCCCTGAGAATCTGTGCATGAATCAAACGGTCACGTCTCAATTTTTTAGACGGGTGTACCGTGATGGCATCCACGACATTCTCGAATGCCTGATCTCCGATCGTATGGACGGCAATCGGCAGCTCAAGGCTTCTTGCTTTTTCAACAAGCTTTAGAAGCTTTTCCTGAGAATGGATGCTGACACCTTTTGTATCCGGTTCGTCTGCATAGGGATGGCTGAGAAGGGCCGTCCTGCCTCCGAGGGCGCCATCGGCGAAGATTTTCATGGCTCCGAACTCGATGAATTCATTTCCTCCAAGAAAATGATGTCCTTCTTCATGCCAATCATCGATCACTTCATGATGCACAAGTAGATGGGCCCTGAATTTTTTATTGTCATCGTTGATCGTTTGTTTGAACGCATTGTACGTTTTGTTGAAATTTCCGTAATAGCTTAAATCCTCTGTATGTCCTCCGACAAGGCCATTTTCCCAGCAGCTCTCTATACCTTTTGACAGGGCTTCTTCCAGATAGTTTGATGAAATAGGGGGAAGGGCTGCTGTCATGAGGTCCTGGGCTTTATCCTTTAATAATCCGTTCAGGCTGCCATCATCACCTTTTTCAATCAATCCTCCCTCAGGATCAGGGGTTTCCTCATCAATGTTTGCCTCTTTAAACGCAAGGGAGTTGACCACCATGGCATGGCGGCAGATCCTTTTTAACAGGACAGGATGGTTCGGAACAGCGTTATCCAATTCTTTTTTTGTAATGACTTCCGCTCCGTCCCAAAGATTTTCATTCCACCCTTCCCCGAAGATCCACTGGCCCGCAGGAAGCTTACCTGCTTTGTCAGCTACGGCATTCAGTACCTCTTCTTTGCTGGTCATCTGTGACAAATCAAGGCGCAAGAGGGTTTCCCCGTGGCCGATCAAGTGCATATGGCTGTCTACGAACCCCGGGAACATTACGCCCCCCTTTAAGTCGATTGTTTCTTCTATTGTATATTTGTTCCTTAATTGTTCTGCCTGGCCCAAGTCCTTAATGAACCCGTTTTCTGTATAGACGGCTTCGACCATGTGGCCTTCCGACTGCATTGTATAGATTTTTCCATTTGTCCATAATGTACCCATCTTGGAAGCTTCCTTTCTTGTAAGAAAATTCTGTTTCAAATGTACCATATTATAGGATGAGTCGGGAAGTGGGAGGATTTCAGAAAGTTCATTAAAATCCGCTTATGATTTACGTGCAAGACTTCGCTTTCCGCGGGTGACCCCGTGAGCCTCCTCTCTTTATTGACGGGTGAAGAGATGTCCATCTTCAAGGCTTAGATAAGCCAAACCGGACAGGAAGGCAAAGAACGCCTTCTTGACCATGCCACACGTCTCTGAGCAAAGCCTTCCCCATTTCTAATAGGAGTTTCGTCTTGCCTACGAACTAGTGCCGGGATTCCTAAATATAATTATCCTGCTTTCTAAATTCATAAAAATACAGAGAACCTATTCAAGGAGGCTCTCTGTATCTTACTTACATATATTTAGTTTTTGACCGAGGTCATTTCTTTTTGGCGCAATTCGATTCTTCTGATTTTGCCTGATGTTGTTTTTGGCAGTTCTTTGACGAATTCGATCTTGCGCGGATATTTGTATGGTGCTGTCAGCTGTTTTACGTGTTCCTGCAGCTGCGGGACAAGCTCAGGATCGTTCTGGTCAACGCCTTCACGCAGTACGACGAAGGCTTTTACGATCAGACCGCGCACCTCATCAGGGCTGCCTACTACAGCGCACTCCTGTACAAGTGGATGCTTTACAAGTGCATCCTCTACTTCGAACGGTCCGATTGTATAACCGGAGGAGATGATGATGTCGTCTCCCCTGCCTTCGAACCAGAAATAACCGTCTTGATCTTTCTTCGCTTTATCTCCGGTGATATAATAGTCACCCCTGAACTGCATGGCCGTTCTTTCAGGATCTTTATAATAGTTCTTGAATAAGGCAGGTGTTTCAACGTGAACGGCGATGTCCCCTACTTCCCCGATTTCACAAGGCTGGCCTTCTTCGTTGATTACTTCCACCCTGTTTCCCGGTGTAGGCTTGCCCATTGATCCCGGTTTCAATTCCATGCCCTTCATAATCCCCACGAGAAGCGTATTTTCTGTCTGGCCGTAACCGTCACGAACTTCAATGCCATGATGCTTCTTGAACGCATCGATGACTTCCCTGTTCAATGGCTCCCCTGCCGAAACAGCACTGTGCAGCGGTGAAAGATCATACGATCCCAAATCATCGACTTTGGCCATCAGGCGATATTCCGTCGGTGTGCAGCATAGGACGTTTACATCGTTGTCCTGAAGCAGCTGTAAATATTTATTGGGTTCGAATTTACCTTGATAAACAAGTCCAGTCGCTCCGGAGCCAAGGACGGACATGAACGGACTCCAGATCCACTTCTGCCAGCCCGGTCCCGCAGTTGCCCAGACAGTATCTCCTTCTTCAATTCCAAGCCAGCCTTTGGCGGCCGTTCTAAGGTGGGCGAATGCCCATCCATGTGTATGTACGACTCCTTTAGGATTTCCTGTCGTCCCTGAAGTGTATGACAAGAAAGCCATATCATCCCTTGCAGTGTCAGCAAACCGCAATTCCCCGGAAACGTTCTTCATTTCTTCCTCGACCGTGATCCAGCCTTCCTGCTTTTCGCCGATGACGAATTTTTGCAGCTTGTCCATCCCGCGCACATTCTCGAACTGTCCGATGAATGGTGCATAGGCGACGATTCCTTTTACATCCCCGTGTTCTATTCTATATTCAAGATCTTTGGTACGCAGCATTTCTGAACTTGGAATGACCACCATTCCTGATTTTAAGGCTGCAAGGTAAACCGCATATGCTTCTATTAATCTTGGGACCATCACCAGGATTACATCACCTTTTTCCAGGCCGGAGCCCAAGAAAACGTTCCCAATTTTATTAGCGTCCTTGATCAGGCGGCTGTATGTAATTTCTTTCTTTTCGCCTACTTCATTCAGCCATTTAAGCGCAAACTTTTTCTCATCACTTGCAAACTTCTCCACTTCTTCAACCAAGTTGTACTTTTCAGGTGCAATTAATTCATGTCTGTCCATCCGAATTCCCCCTTGTTTGTACTTACACCTCCATTATACAAAATAATTTTAATTTTTTAAATTATTCATTTTCAATTAAAACAATAGATACTCACTAATGGACTCAATTAATTTTCAAATTAAAAGTTGGTGCGTTCCTTTCCGCTTCAGGCACTTGCTTTCCGCGGGGAGGAAGTTAAGCCTCCTCGGCGTTCCGCCTGTGGGGTCTTAACTTTTCCTCTATTTCCCGTCGGAGTCAAGTGCCTTCCGCTGCAATCCACTCTGTAATTCTAATAATTAATCGGACCAATATTTCGGTTGAAAATAAACTGGATACTATATAAATAAATTATTTAATTTATATGTGTGTGCTTATTAGTATGCAGTGCATCCAGCAATTGATTGGAGTGCAAGACGAAGACTCCTGCGGGAAAAGCGTGTTAGGTGAGACCCCGCAGGCGAAGCCGAGGAGGCTCACCAACCGCCCGCGGAAAGCGTAGTCTTGCACGGAAATCAATAGCGGCATTTCAAGTCATTTAAACAAAATTAAAAGGAGCGGGTCGGCCCCGCTCCTTGTAGCCATTGTATTTAATTATTTTTGGTATCCGCCACCGATTTGTTGTTCAGCCATTTGGACTAAACGCTTAGTGATTTCACCACCTACAGAACCGTTAGCGCGTGCAGTTGCATCAGCACCAAGTTGAACTCCGAATTCAGAAGCGATTTCGTATTTCATTTGGTCAAGAGCTTGTTGAGCTCCTGGAGCTACTAGTTGGTTAGAACTTCTGTTTGCCATGTGTTTTCACCTCCTCGTTGCTTGTTGAGTATAGATTGCGCGAAAACACATGGCTTCATGCAACGAAATTCACTGGTAAATGTTCCTATTTAAAGGAGGTCATCAAAGCTTTCTTCGAGGTCTGATTCTGCCCCTCCATGGATGGTGGTCGTCTCTGTTTCTTTGACCGCCTCAAGGATGAGCTGATCAAAATCAACAAAGCTCTCATAGTACTGTACCTTTTCTTTTTTGGGCCTTGTTTTAGGTGCCGGCGGTGTAAAGATCGTACAGCAATCCTCATATGGCAGAATTGAAATATCATGAGTATCGATTCTTTGGGCGATATCAATTATTTCAAGTTTATCCATGGCGACGAGCGGTCTCAGGACCGGGGTATTCGTGACGTCATTGATCGCCTGCATGCTTTCAAGCGTCTGACTCGCCACCTGCCCGAGGCTTTCACCCGTGATCAAAGCAAGGCCTTCGTTCTGCTGGCGGATTTTGTCCGCTATCTTCAGCATCATTCTTCTCGTTGAGGTCATTGTATAGTTCTCAGGTACTTGATCGTGAATCGTCTGCTGGATTTTCGTGAAAGGCACGACATGTAATTTAATGCTGCCGGAAAAAGCAGAGAGTTTCTTAGAAAGATCGATCACTTTCTGCTTTGCACGCTCACTTGTGAACGGCGGGCTGTAAAAATGGACCGCTTCGATTTCCACACCGCGCTTCATGGTCAAGTATCCTGCAACGGGACTGTCAATTCCCCCTGACAACATCAGCATAGCTTTTCCGCTGGCACCGACCGGCATACCCGTTGATCCGGGGTAAATCTCAGAAGAGAGGTAAACTCCTTCTTTTCTGACTTCTACATTTAATTTTATATCCGGATTTTTGACATCGACGGTCAATCCTTCCGTGTTCCTCAGAATGTATGAACCCACTTCATAGTTGATTTCATTGGTCTCCAATGGAAAATGTTTATCTGCACGTCGCG
The DNA here is from genome assembly GCF_001877785.1 of Rossellomorea aquimaris. Taxonomy (GTDB): domain Bacteria; phylum Bacillota; class Bacilli; order Bacillales; family Bacillaceae_B; genus Rossellomorea; species Rossellomorea aquimaris_A. The sequence continues at coordinate 346,934 of NZ_MINN01000096.1, forward strand.
CCGACACCTTAAATGTCTTCCCTGGTTCAAAGCTTTTATGCACCAATGCAGCTCCCGCTTTGCAGATTTCCTCAATATCACGTTCCACCTTCACAACAGGACTGAATGATTGAATGCCGAAAATCTTTTGCAGGCGCGGGATGATCTCATCCCCATTTTCTTCACCCAAAAGGATATGCAGGCGGTCTCGGCTTGCAGACACGGATACCCCCGGAAAATCCTTTAAAGCCTGGATAATGTTCTCCCTGAGTTTTGACGTGAACTTTTTGCGGTTTCTTCCTTTTGTGGAAATTTCACCGTATCTGACTAAAATTCGATTATATTTCATCTCGATCTCCTCATTATTTTCTCTAATTGGGCTGTTTCTTGTTTCAGAATCCTGACGAACCGCTCAGCTTCTTGCATTGTATTTTGAAAGGACAAACTTACGCGTATCGCCCGGTCTGCCAGGTTCTCACCCACTCCCATCGTCAGAAGTGTCTGACTCGGCTTGCTTTTCTTGGAAGAGCAGGCACTCGTAGTGGAGACGTATATCTCATGCTGATCAAGGGCGTGGACGACTACCTCACTCTTGAAATCTTCAATGGAAAAGTTAAGAATATGAGGGGCACTCCCCGCATGAGGGGTATGGACAGTCACTCCGCGCATTTTCTCCAGTTGTACCCGTAAATACCGTTGAATATCCTTCATTTCATTTAAGCTGTCCCGGCTTTCTTCCTGATATAGCCTCATCGCCTTCGAAAAAGAAACGATGCCTCCCGTATTCTCTGTACCGCTTCTTATGTTCCCTTCCTGCTCTCCTCCGGAAAGAATAGGGGAAAGGATGACACCGTCTCTTACATAAAGCATCCCCGCTCCCTTCAGGCCGTGGATTTTATGCGCGGAGATACTGTATAAATCGATATGGTGATCCAGTAATGAGACCGGAATTTTCCCGAACGCCTGGACACCGTCTACATGAAAAAGAATCTTGGAATGTTTTTTCAATAAGGAACCAATCTTTTTGACCGGCTGGACTGAACCCACTTCGTTATTTACATGCATGATTGAAACGAGGATCGTATCGGGCCGGATCGCTTTTTCAACATCTTCAGGGTCGACCACTCCCGCTTCATTTACATCCAGGCAGGTCACTGAGTACCCGATTGATTCCAATTGCTTCATTGTATTGGAAACAGAGGGGTGTTCGATTTTGGTTGTGATAATATGTTTCCCTCGGTTCCTGTATAGGAGGGCAGCCCCTTTGATCGCCAGGTTATTTGATTCAGTTCCTCCGGAAGTAAAAATGACTTCTTTATCGTTGATATTCAAGATGGAGGCAATCTGCTTCCTTGACGTAGAAATTAATTTTTCCACCCGGCCGCCAAACGAATGAATGGAAGAAGGGTTTGCATAGTAAATGTCATTTACCTTCAAAAAGGCATCCAATACTTCCGGAAAAGGCTTGGTGGTTGCTGCGTTATCGAAATAGATCATGTTATACACCTTCTTTAGTTCTATCCAATCATTAATATTATCACAAAATCATTTGAACCCAAATGAAATCGAAAATTCCCCGATATTATTTAGACAATAATAATATTTAATAAAAACGTTGAAATTTTTAATATTTTATAAAAATAACCATTGATAACTTTGTCGAAATTTGCGACAATCATTTAGGTGATAAACCCGATTAATTATTTAAATATACTAAATTGCAAGACTATTTAGTTATTCGACATTTTTCTACATGAATGTGATAAGATAGTTTTGCTCATGATAACGTTTACAAACGGAGGGGTATATATGAACGAGAAAGCGCTGTCATCCGGCGGTGTATTAACTGTAGGTCTAATGCTTTTCGCTCTTTTCCTCGGAGCCGGAAATATGATTTTTCCGCCATTCCTCGGCCAGCAGGCCGGTGATCATGTATGGACGGGGATCATCGGCTTTTTGATCACCGGGGTGGGACTCCCTTTGATGGGAGTAATCGCGATCGCTAAATCCGGAGGCGACCTTCAAACACTGGCAAACCGGGTCCATCCAGTTTTCGGATTGATTTTCACCATTATCATGTACCTTGCAATCGGACCATTTTTTGGAATCCCTAGAACCGGTACAGTTGCATACGAAATCGGCATTATTCCTTTTTTACCTGAAGATGCAGCAAAATATGGGGTTTCCCTTCTTATTTATTCTGTCATCTTTTTTGCTCTGACAGCCTGGCTTGCGATGAATCCTTCCAAGCTAGTTGACAGAATCGGGAAGATTTTGACTCCTTCCCTGCTGATCATTCTTACTGTATTGATTGTAAAAAGTATCGCAACACCTATGGGAAGCTTTGGAGAACCGAATCCGGCATATCAGGAAGGTCCGCTCTTCAAAGGATTCATTGAAGGCTATCTGACAATGGATACCATTGCGGCTCTTGTATTTGGTATCGTCGTAATCAACGCGATAAAGGACCGCGGGATTACCAATAAATCATCACTGACCAGGATCACGATCATTGCCGGCCTCATCGCTGCGACGGGACTTGCCCTTGTATATCTGTCACTCAGCTATATTGGAGCGACGAGTACGGACTCAATCGGGGTCCAGGCCAATGGGGGCGCTATTCTCTCGGCATCTGCAAATCACTTATTCGGCTCTTTGGGTGCTGTGATCCTTGGACTTGCGATCACGTTTGCCTGCATCACTACATCCGTCGGATTGGTATCGGCATGTGCCCAATATTTTTCAAAGATCTTACCTGTATCTTATGGAAAACTTGTCATCATCCTTTCTGCTTTCAGCATGCTGATTGCCAACATCGGGTTGACTCAGCTGATTGCCGTTTCATTGCCGGTGCTCATCACTATTTATCCTTTGGCAATCGTATTGATCGTTCTTTCATTCATGCATAATTGGTTCAACGGCTACTCCATGGTCTATGTTTTCGCCTTGGTGGCTACCGGCCTTATCAGCTTGGTCGACGGCCTGAAGACAGCTGGTATGAATGTAAGTGCAGTGAGCAATTCCTTGAACTTTCTTCCTTTCTACGCTGAAGGGATCGGCTGGCTACTACCCGCATTGGCAGGAGCAGTCATCGGCTTTGTCATAGCCAATATGGCAGGAGCCTCTAAACGCATTATTGAAGCTTAATACCATTGAAAAAGACCTTTGAAGAGAAGAGTGATCTTCTTCAAAGGTCTCTTTATTTTTTCTGCATCGCTGCATATTCGAATTAGATAAAACGAAAGCCAGCAAACCTTATATAAAAGGATACTGGCTTCTTTCATTCTATTCTTCGATATTGATCATCTTTTCGATTTTTTTCATGGCACCCGGCTCCACTTTTTCAATCGTTGTGGCCGCTTCTTCCAGCGCTTTACGATAATCATATTGCCTGAACGCTTCTTCCGCTGCCTGCAGTCCTTCTCGAACGGAGTTGTAGCGGCTTCTGTAGCGGTTACCGTATTGAATGATTTTTTCTGAAAGCAGGACGTTTTCTATCAGATCCTGCGTTTTTGAATAGAAATGATCGACAGTGCCGGCTGCTTCTAACAGCGTTTCCTGAATGAACTTCATATTCAATGGTTTTTCTGTCAGGCTTGCGTTCACCTGCTCAATCTTTCGGTGGACTTCAGTCAGAAGCTCATCATAATCTGCAGGGAGGCCCGGCACATTGCTTTTGGCGATCATCCTGCTTGCTTCTGCGGTCTTTTTCTTGAGTTCCGCAATTTTTTCGCGTGTCGTCAATTCATCTTTTCGCAGATTCTGAAGGAAGACGGCAAATTCCGATTGTTCACCAATCAGGACTTCAAGGCCGCTCCTGATTTCCTTCAGCTCTTCACTCAACGATGTGTACGCAGTCTTATTGCTTTCTACTTTTTCAATAATCAATTCATGGCGCTTCGATAATTGGATGATCTTCTTCTGAAGTTCCTGGGGTGCCTTGAGATCGGATTCATGTAAATGATACCCTTGCTGCACTACATTCACTTCATATTGAATATCATCATTCTCTTCTTTTGCCTTTATTAGGCCTTCGGTCGTTTCATCTTTATATTGAAGCACAAAGTGTCTGGCATGTACTTCTTTTTCCAGTGAATCATAGAGCATTTCTATTTTACTTTTGATTTCCTGCAGACCCTGCTCAACTTCTTCCACTTCTAGTGATTGAAGACGGCCTTTGAAAGCGGCCAGCGTTTCATTCAGTTCTTTGACTTCTTTATCAACTTCCACATGTTCGAGAACGTAGCCCTGTTCCTTCATTTCAACATATCCCGCTTCCAGTTCGTACAGCTGTGAAGGAAGGATATTCTCGCAGTCCGCTGTCAGTTTAGGGATGCTTTCCATCTTGTAGGCGATCGCCTTCATTTCCTGGCCCAGGTTCAATACGATTTCACGTGCATCCAGATAATTCCCCTGGTCTGTCAGTGCTTTGAATTCCTCGATTTCTTTAGCAAGCTTGTCCAGTACTGCTTCGATTTTCTTAGCGGCCTGGCCATATGTATGACGATATGCCAGCAGCTGTTTCTTGCTGCTGATATATTCTTCTTGTAATAGTTCAATTTCTTCCCTGTTCTTTTCTTCACTGCCGACGAGTTCGTTCAATTCTTCCAAAATCTTATCTATTTTGGCTTCTGTTTTAGTCAGGACTTCATCGATTTTCGCCAGTGTCTCCCTAGTCTTCCTGTAACGGAACTTATCTGTGTATTCTTCTGCATCGAACAGAAGTTCTTCAATATCAGGAAGCTCGACAGCCACGATTTCGTCCCAACCTTGTCTCCAGCCTTCGAAAAGCTGCTCCGTCTGCCCAGTCATGTTCAGCTGTTTGACTTTTGACAGTTCTTCCGGAATAGGCCGGTTCATGATATCCACCTTCCATGCTTCGTACCGGTCAATTTCCGCATAATATTTCTTTCTGGATAAGACTCCAATTAGGAATAAAATCAAGATTAGTATGATTCCAGCGATGACATATTGCATCTTAAGCCCCCTGTTCAACTATTCAGTAGACATCTATATCAATTTGAAAGTTTCATTAATAAATTCTCATTGTTATAATGATACCATGAGAACGACATTTTTTGACTAATAAATTCTATTTTTTCAACTGTAAAAGTTAAAATTTAGTGTTTTCTCTAAAAATAGTGAGAGATTCACAGAAAAATACAGCTGATTTTGGATGAAGGAAGTGTTTTCTGATGAAAAAAGTCGACGGACATATCCATACTCCTTTCTGCCCGCACGGAAGCATGGATTCATTTCATGAATATATAGAAAGGGCCATCGCCCTCCGCTATTCACAGCTGACGTTCACTGAGCACGCGCCGCTCCCCCGGGGCTTTGTGGATACAACTCCAGATCAGGACAGCGGAATGGCTGAAGACGATGTCCCTTTATACTTCGAAACCCTGGAAGAATTGAAAGAGACATATAAACACCGGATTACCATCCTTTCCGGCCTGGAAGTGGATTATATTGAAGGCTTCGAGGATGAAACAGCCGATATCCTCAACAAGTGGGGCGGGAGACTGGATGACAGCATCCTCTCGGTCCATTTCTTACATTATAAAAATAAATGGGACTGCCTTGACTTCAGTCCTGATGTATTTCAGGAAATGATCGGACTTTACGGTTCCGCGGACGAAATTTACCGGCATTACTACAGGACAGTCCTGAAATCGATCGAAGCCGACCTCGGCCCCTTCAAGCCGAAACGGATCGGCCATATCACCCTTGTTAAAAAGTTTCAGAAACTCTATCACGCATCAAGTCCGTTCAACAAGGAAATACAGTGGATCCTGGAGGCCGCAGCATCAAGAGGGCTTGAACTCGATTACAACGGCGCAGGTGTCATCAAGCCCCATTGCGGTGAGTCCTATCCCCCGGAGGAAGTCATTGAACAAGCACGGAAACTTGGGATTAAAACCGTGTACGGATCCGATGCCCACTCCGCAGCCGGCATCGGCCAGGGAAGACATGCCATGAAGCTGTAATGGGCAGCAAAAAGAGATTGCCCGGATACTCCTCCTGACAATCTCTTTCTATCTATACTTAAATGATGAGTTCTTTTGTGAAACCCGATGAACCTTCGGACGTCATCAGGAGGTTGATCCACTGATCGATATTTTGATAATACTGATCTACAAAATAATATTCCTGCGGAAACATCTGCCATACTTCCCGCAATTGCTGGCTGTTTAAGAACGGCATCGTCAACATTGACTTCAACTGTATGACAAGGAAGCTGATCGGCTGTTTTTTAAAAGACCGGTCCACCATCCCCTGCTCAAAAAGGCTTTTCAAATAAAATCTTTCTTTCATGAGGTAAGACGAAATGATTTCCCTCACAATCTGCGAGTCAATCGAAACCTCCCTCCAAATGAAACGGGATAATTGATGATTTTCACTTTGGAATTTTAGTACTTTGAAGACAGCACGCTTCAGACATAAGTCTGCGCGGATATATTTAAGAGCATCCACCTCTTCCTGCAGGAAATGAAGATATTGTTCGAAGAAGTGGGTAAAACATGCCTCAAGCAGACCCTGCTTTCCTTTGAAATAATAAGAGATTGTTGAAGGATTAACCTTGGCCCTCCCTGCGATATCCCTTACAGACGTCCCGTCATAGCCGTGGTCATAGAATAATGAAACAGCTGCTTGAAAAATGGCTTCCTTTGGCGAAGTAGAGGTTTGTCCCTTTTTCATATTCTCCCTCTTTTCTCTTCTTTTAGATTTCCCCCGAGTGGACTGAATCGAATCTATTGAAGCTTTATTGAAAGTATGCTAAAAATGGTCTAATAGAGTTTTCACATATTGTATAACAATGATTTCGCTTTTATAGTAAGAATTCCTTTAAGTATTTCTCGACAGTTTTTCCACTGAGGATGCGATGCTGCAGGGAATTCCACTGATTTTGTAGAAATGGGGGAAATGATGATGTTTCAAGCAGAAAAATATCAAGGTTCGAAAAAAGATAAATATGGACTCGTAACGAAACAATTACGTGCCCTGCTCGAAGATGAACCGAATAAGATTGCCAACCTGAGCAACGCCTCAGCCCTGTTGAATCAATTTTTAGATCGTATTAATTGGGTCGGATTTTATTTATTCGAACAGGAAAGCAGCCAGCTTGTCCTTGGACCGTTCCAGGGCCTCCCTGCATGTGTGCGGATCCCGTTGGGACGAGGGGTGTGCGGAACTTCAGCCAGTGAAAGAAAAACATTTGTCGTGGAAGACGTCCACAGCTTTCCCGGCCATATCGCATGTGACGCCGCTTCTCAATCTGAAATCGTCATCCCTCTTGTCAAAGATGGAAATCTAATCGGGGTGCTGGACATCGACAGTCCTGAAAAATCCCGTTTTGACGAAGAAGACAAGCAGTACTTGGAAGCATTCACAGAAGAATTATTAAAACACCTGTAGTCACTAAGCAAAAAAAGAAGCGTGCGGAGTCCGCACGCTTCTTTTTTTACATGACATCACTTGGGAATTTAACTTTGTTCAAAGCCTGTTCAAGATCATCCCAAATATCATCCGAGGATTCAAGTCCGACAGAAAGTCTGAGGAGGGTATCATTGATCCCCATTTTCACTCTTGCCTCTTCCGGGACGACCGCATGTGTCATTGTTGCCGGATGTTGAATCAACGTCTCTGCATCCCCCAGGCTGACCGCAATCTTGATCATACCCAAATCATCCATGAACGCTTGGGCGTCTTCCTTCGATCCTTTTAAGGTGAAAGAAATCATTCCCCCTGGTTTTTTCATCTGTTTCTTCATGATTTCATGCTGTGGATGATCGGCACGCCCCGGATAAATCACCTGTTCCACTGCAGGATGCGTAGCAAGCAGTCCGGCGAGTTTATCTGCACTTTCACAGTGGCGGTCAAGCCTCACCGCAAGCGTCTTCAATCCTCTTAACAACAGCCATGCATCGAATGGGGAAATGATCCCGCCGATATCCTTTTGGGTAGTCATTCGGATTTCAGCCATTTTCTCCTGTGAACCGACCACAATACCGGCGATGACATCACCATGCCCTCCTATATACTTCGTCGCACTGTGAATCACGATATCGCAGCCGAGTTCAAGAGGCCTCTGAAGATAAGGCGAACAGAAAGTGTTGTCCACAACGACCGGAATCCCCTTTTCACGGGCCACCCTCGCCACCATTTGTAAATCGATCAGCTGCATCGTCGGGTTGATCGGAGTTTCCACGTAAATGCAGGATGTATTGTCTTTGATCTTTGCCCTGATCTCTTCTTCTGAGTCCATGGCGGAAAAGTCATGGCCGATCGCAAATTTCTCGTCCAATAATTGCAGAAGGCCGAAGGTACAGCCATACACTCCTTGAGAACAAAGGATATGATCCCCTGATTTGGTCAAGGAAAAAAGGACTGCTGAAACGGCAGCCATCCCAGAACCGAAAGCAAGTGCTGCTTCTCCGCCTTCAAGCGATGCCATTCTTTCTTCAAGGATGCCCACCGTCGGATTGCCGAGTCTTGAATAGATATACCCTTCCTCTTCCCCTGCAAATCGGTTTTCCCCCTGCTTTGCATTGGCGAACGTATAAGTTGACGTTTGATACAAAGGGGGCGCCAGACTATCAAAATGTCTGGAAGAATCGTACCCCTCATGGATCACACGTGTTTCAAAATGTTTTTCATCTTTCATCAAGTATTCCTCCCACTTTTGTTCCCTCTAAGATCTCTCACTCTTCTATTCTAGAATATGATAATCCAGCTGAAAAAGAAAGCGTTTACATTAACGTGTTAAAGTATACGCCCGCCAAAAAAGAGCAGCCGTATACTTCTATCATGGTTTTATCAGGAGTCGGGCGTCGAGGTCCTCCACAACCTGATTCTTACCATGATTTTTTGCTATATAAAGTGCCTCATCCGCTTTCTTGACTAACTCTTTTACCGATGACGGACAGCGTTCATCGCCTTTCACCCACGAAGAAAGACCGCATGAAAGCGTCACGGCCGGCTCTGTTCTGCAGGAGACCGTTTCCACTATGGCTTCAGCAATCGCATATCCTTCATCCCTTTCGACATAGGGGAGATACACAGCCATTTCTTCTCCTCCCCAGCGGGCGGCAGAACCATTCTCACCCACAACTTCCTTAATAAAGGCGGCTGTCTGGATCAGGACCTCATCTCCGACCCCATGCCCGTAACTATCATTCACCGCTTTAAAGTCATCGATATCGATCAGAAGGAGCGTGCCTTGTTCATCTTCTTTCATCGCCGATTCCATTTTTCCATCAAGATAATGGCGGGCATACAGTTTCGTCATATGGTCGGTGATGACCATATGTTCAAGTTCTTCCCTCAGCGTTGCATTCGTTATGGCAAGCGCGGAATGATGGATGAACGATTGCAGAAGTTTGTACATATCAAATGAAAACATATAGGGATCCTGGTGAAGGACGACACAGAAACCGATCAGTTCTTCATTTTGTGTCATCGGCACCGCCATCAGCGACAAATAACTCGGATCATCAATCCGGTCACTCACATCTCCCAGGAATATCGAGTCTCGTTCCTTGTTGATGCGCTCGTTTACATAGGAAATATATTTTTTACCTTCACCCGTGAAAAATAATGGAGAGCTTTGTTCCAGGATAACGGATTCATCCGTTTCATTTAACAAAAATCCGATGGCACTCGGCTGAAAAGAACGCTCTATCTGTTTCTTCAAAAATAGCAGTGTATCAGACAAACGAAACTCCAAATTAAGCTGATGGGAAGTTTCATTGATAAGCTGCAGGTCACTGATCAAACGTTTCGACTGCTCGTACAGCTTGGCATTCTCAAGCGCACTTCCGGCCGTATAGGCAAGTAATTTGATGAATTCGATTTTCTGCTCGTCGAACAGCATATGAGCAGCGGTGCCGACTTCAAGCACGCCATAAATACCCTGTTTCCCCCTTAACGGAGCATAAAGCATGGAAATTTCCTCATCCAGCTCGATACTTCCGTTTACAAACGCCTGCATGGCAAAAGGGTTCGCCTTTTCAAACTCAAAAGACCTTATAGGCAAAGACCCGAAATCATAGCGGTCATTGGAAAGGAGCAGGCGGAACTGATCCTCCGGAAAAACCTCCCCGAGCGTTTCGATGATTTGCACCAACAACGTCTGAACATCCCTGTTAGAATGAAAAAACTCAGTCACTTTGAATAATTCCCGGTATCGCCTTTCTTCTTCATATATATTCTGGATATTCCACGAGAGTCTCAGGAACTGATCACTCGCTTTCCAAAATGCTGAAAGCCAGTCCTCCTCGATTGACTGCCTGTCCGAATGCTGAATGAGCAGCACGCAAGTCTCTTCGGTATCGATTCTGAATTGAAAGCAGGAATGAAAAAGAGAGTCCCTGCAGCCCTCAATAAAATAAAGGCCATCCTTGAAAGATGTCCCGATGATATCTTTTCTTAACGTCCCGGGCAAGATTTGCTCTTCTGTGCTTCCTTGCAGGCAATACTCATTATTCCTGCAATGGTATAAGAAAGCTTTCTCGATCCCCGGACTCTCCTTCAACAGCCGGAGCCATCTTTGAACCTGGTCTGTTTGCTGAAGATTGATGGACGTGTCGTCATGAATAAGATCGAATAATTTAGATTTATAAATATGTAAGCGATCAGCTGATTTGGTCATTTTCTCACCCGTACCCTGAAGGTTTGTGAATCTATGATTTTCCACACATTATTATAGCATACGATTAAACGTATGAATGCAAATATATTCAATATTCAGGTAGATATTCTGCACATAAATAATGGTATCATTTAGTTAGACGGATGCGGGGAAAGAGAAGTTTTATTTTGAAAAGAAAGGAATAGTTTTTCTTTAGCGCAGGGTGCATTTTGTACGAATCTGAAATACTTGCTTGACTTCTATTATCAGACATCATATAATATTCTTTGTGTAAAATAATGCAGCTTCAGTGAAGTCCTTTATGCTTGTATTTTGTTCCTCTTATGTTGAGGTGTATCTTGTAACCCTCTGCTGCTAGGGCGAAGGTACATGAAAACAAAATACACATAATTGTTAATTCACAGGTGTTTTTATTTTACAACAAAATAAAAACAATAAAGGAGGAGTCTCTCATGGCTCGTTATACTGGTCCAAGTTGGAAATTATCTCGTCGTCTTGGAATCTCTCTAAGCGGTACGGGTAAAGAATTAGAAAAGCGTCCTTACGCTCCAGGTCCTCATGGTCCTAACCAACGCAAAAAAATCTCTGAATATGGTTTACAACTTCAAGAAAAGCAAAAACTTCGTCACATGTATGGAGTAACTGAACGTCAATTCCGTAACCTATTTGACCAAGCTGGCAAATTACAAGGTAAACACGGTGAAAACTTCATGGCTTTACTTGAATCACGTCTTGATAACGTTGTTTATCGTTTAGGTCTTGCGCGTACTCGCCGTCAAGCTCGTCAGCTTGTTAACCACGGTCATGTTACGGTTAATGGATCTCGCGTAGATATCCCATCTTTCCGCGTACAACCTGGACAAACAATCTCAGTTCGTGAAAAGTCACGCAACCTTGACATCATCAAAGAAGCTCTTGAAGTGAACAGCTTTGTTCCTGAATTCTTGACTTTCGATGCTGACAAGCTTGAAGGTACTTTCACTCGCGTTCCTGAGCGTTCTGAATTACCAGCTGAAATTAACGAAGCTCTTATCGTTGAGTTCTACTCTCGTTAATCTTTGTGAAGAAGAAACTCTGTCCTTTATGGGACAGGGTTTTTTTTGTTCTTTTGACAAGGGGATTCACTTCCCCAGGAATTCCGGTTTGGGGTGGCACGCGAGACCCTGGCGGTGATGAAAATTCGACAAGTTGCTCAATTATGAAAAAAGTGGCTTAATTATCTTGAAAGAGGCGCAATTATTTAGAATTCGGCGCAATAAATATTAATAAAGTTATATCCCCCTTATTCCCTCCCATTTCTCCATTGATGACTCTACTTTTTTATCAAAATCAAGCTTCCTCCACTTCACAATCATCTAAAATCCGCCTGCCAGCAGCCGATTTCATACAAAAAACAGCGCAATCCCCCAAAACAGGGATCACGCTGTCCATTCAAATCATTATTTTTACACGTACTGAACCTTAAAGTACTTCTTCTTACCCCGGCGGATGATTGTGAACTGTCCGTCAATCATGTCCTTCTCACCCATCACGTGCTGAAGATCTGTCACACGTTCACCGTTGATGTAGATGGCACCGTTGCCGATGTCCTCGCGTGCCTGACGCTTCGATGGCGAGATTTTTGCATTGACAATCAAATCGACAAGTCCAACCTCTTCTGCTTTCGGCTGTTCAAATGAAGGAACATCCTTGAAACCTTCCAGAATTTCAGAAGCGGATAATGATTTGATGTCGCCGCTGAATAGAGCTTCGGTAATACGAATCGCCTGTTCCAACGCATCTTCACCATGAATCATTTTTGTCATTTCCTCAGCCAGTGCTTTTTGTGCCTTGCGTAAATGAGGTTCCGTTTCAACAGATCCCGCAAGTGACCCGATTTCCTCATGGGAAAGGAATGTAAAGTATTTCAGGTATTTCACTACATCGGCATCAGCCGTGTTAATCCAGAACTGGTAGAACTCGTAAGGAGACGTTTTCTCTGGATCCAGCCAAATCGCTCCGCTTTCCGTTTTACCGAATTTCGTTCCGTCAGCTTTCGTTACAAGAGGAATCGTGAAACCGAATGCCTTTGTTTCTTCTTCATGCGTTCTGCGGATCAGCTCAAGACCTGTCGTGATATTCCCCCACTGGTCGCTTCCGCCGATCTGCAGCTTGCAGTTGTAGTTGTCATACAGGTGATTGAAATCAAGCGCCTGAAGAATCGTGTATGTGAACTCGGTGAATGAGATCCCTGATTCCAGACGGGATGAAATCGTATCCTTTGCCAGCATGTAGTTGACACCGACATGTTTACCAAAGTCTCTCAGGAATGTCACGACATCCATCGCACCGATCCAGTCGTAGTTATTCACCATGACCGCTCCGTTTTCACCTTCAAAATCGAAGATGCTTTCCAGCTGATTCTTGATGCTTGCCGCGTTGTGCCTTATCGCATCGATAGTCTGAAGTTTACGCTCTTCGTTTTTACCGCTCGGATCGCCGATGAGACCCGTTGCCCCTCCGACCAAAACCAACGGCCGGTGCCCTTCATTTTGAAAACGGCGGAGAGTAAGGAAGGGCAGTAAGTGACCGATGTGCATACTGTCTGCAGTCGGATCGATTCCGCAGTAGATCGAAATGCTTTCTTTATCTAAAAGGTCCTTCAACCCCTCAGCGTCTGTTTGCTGGTACGTGATTCCACGCCATTCTAAATCCTTCAATAATTCCATGTCCAATCTTCCTCCTTCTTCTTTTCCATCCACCTGATTCCGCTTAAAACAAAAAAGTCCCTGCATATATGCAGGGACGCTGTCGCGCGGTACCACCCAAATTAAGGAATACATCCTTCACTCATAAAGATAACGGCTTTGACCGTTTGCTGCTACTAAGGGTTCACAGCAAAAGCTCAAGGATGTAATTCATCTGCATTTTGTGTCAGTTTTCAGCGGCCACTGACTCTCTGGATAACAGGGAATGCAAACTACTCGGGTCCTATCATTGCGGTATGGTTTATATGTCAAATGAATTGAAAATCAATACTGACTATATTAGGTTTTTACCATAATGCATGATAATAGTCAATAAAGTCAAGATTTTTTTTGTATCTAAATGCCTTTTTGTTTGACTTTTTACGACAGTATTCTCTCGGATATGCTATAATAGGAATGTTCTAGGGGGAATGAAAATATGAGAGAAACATGGAACAAATTACTTGAAAAATTAGATCCTGTCATCAGGTTCTTTAAAAATACCAGGGTTCAAAAACGAGCACGAATTACATACGGAGTATTTTGGAACCTTTCACTGATCACCATTGTCGTCGTGGTCCTCGGCACGGCTTTCGCAGGAGGCGTGGGTGCCGGTTATTTCGCATCACTGGTCAAGGAAGAGCCGATCCGCTCTTACGACCAAATGAAAAAGGATATCTACAATTATGAAGAAACCTCTCAGTTGTATTTCGCTGACGATGTGTATCTTGGAAAGCTCAGGACGGACCTCGAACGCGAAGAGGTAAAGCTTGAAAATGTCTCGGAGTATTTGAGAAACGCTGTCATCGCCACTGAAGATGAGTATTTTAAAGAGCATAACGGAGTGGTTCCCAAAGCCATCATGCGTGCAGTGCTGCAGGAATTCACCAATTCTTCCACTCAATCCGGCGGAAGTACGCTCACACAGCAGCTCATCAAGAATCAAATCCTCACGAATGAAGTCTCCTTTGAAAGAAAAGCAAAGGAAATCCTTCTCGCGCTGCGGCTTGAAAGATTCTTTGAAAAAGATGAAATACTTGAAGCCTATCTCAACGTTGCCACATTGGGAAGAAACTCATCCGGCCGTAATATCGGCGGTGTCCAATCTGCCGCCCAGGGAATCTTCGGCGTAGATGCAAAAGATTTAAACCTTCCACAGTCGGCATTCATTGCCGGTTTGCCTCAGGCTCCATTCAGCTACACTCCGTTCAAGAATAACGGAGAGCTTAAAGAAAACCTTGAGCCAGGCCTAACACGAATGATGACCGTGCTCTACCGTATGCACAGGGAAGGCTATATCACGGACAAAGAGTATGAAGATGCTGCCGCTTACGACCTCTCAAAGGATTTCATCAAAAGAAAAGCTTCACCAAATGAAAAATATCCTTGGCTGACAGCAGAACTTGAAAGCAGGGCCATCAATATCATGACGGAGGTCCTCGCAGAGAAAGACGGTATTTCAAAGCAGGATCTTGAGAATAACGATGAATTGAAAGATAAGTATCATACACTGGCAGACCGGAATGTCCGCCAGAGCGGTTATGAGATCCATTCAACCATCGATAAAAAAATCTATGATCAAATGCAAAAGACGAAAGATGCTTATAATATGTACGGACCATCAAAGACAGTCACAACCACTGACCCTGAAACAAAGAAAGAAGTTACAGTGGAAGAACCTGTCCAGGTCGGTGCCATCATGATAGAAAATAAGACTGGCAGAATCATAAGTTTCATCGGCGGCCGGGATTTTGAAAAGGAGCAGTTGAACCACGCCACTTCATCCTACCGCTCGAACGGTTCGACTATGAAGCCGCTGCTTGCCTATGCGCCAGCCTTGGAATATGGCTATATCTCACCGGGATCTCCGATACCGGATGTAGAACTAAACATCAACGGATGGACCCCTCAGAACTATTCATTGAACGAGCGCGGATTATATCCTGCCAGACTGGCACTGGCTGAGTCTTTGAACTTGACCGCAGTCAGGACGTATACAAATATTTATGACAGAAATCCATTCAACGAATTCCTGATGAAAATGGATTTCTCCAGATTGGGCCGTGTGGATAATAACTTATCCCTTGCACTCGGAGCAACCACCCAGGGCGTGACCGTTGAGGAAAATATCAATGCGTATGCGACCTTTGCCAACGGAGGTAAATTTGTCGATGCATATATGATCGATAAGATCGTCGATCAGGATGGCAATGTGGTATTTGAACATAAATCAAAACCTGTGGACGTATACAGCCCTCAGACAGCTTACCTGACACTCGATATGATGAGGGATACGCTTAATCACTATGCCGGAACCGGACGCTATGCGAAGACGTTCCTGAATTTCTCTTCCGACTGGGCAGGGAAATCAGGTACATCACAGGACTATAAGGACCACTGGTTTGTCGCATCCAATCCGAGCATCACCTTTGGTACCTGGTTCGGATATGATACACCGTCTGATTTGAACACGGCTGCTTCACGGGCACAGTACGGCCATTACGGATTAAGGAACATCCGTCTCTGGTCATATCTCTTGAATGATACGCGGGACCTTGCCCCTGAACTGATCGACCCTCAAGGTTCCTTTAAAGAGCCGGGCGGAATCGTGCGCCGTTCATTCTGTTCAATCTCGGGATTGCTTCCTTCAGAAGCATGTACGAAAGCCGGGCTGGTCAAGAGTGACCTCTTCAATGCTAAATTCGTACCGACCAAAACGGATGACAGCTTGCTCATGAGCCGTTACGTAATGGTCAACGGAAAGAAATATCTGGCACTTCCTAATACACCAGAAGAATTTTCACAGCCAGGTGTCATCCTAAACCCTGATTTCGTGAAGAACATCTTCGGTAAAGTGCCTGGGGATGCTTCAAAACTCATCCCTGAGGATGATGAGCGATTCAAGAATGTGTTGATCGCAGAGAATAAGATCTCTGACGACGGTGCAGCACCGGGTACAGTGAAGGCATCCGTAAATGGAAATAAAATTACATGGACACCTTCCGGGAGCGGTGATGTCGTCGGCTACCGCGTATATTCTAAATCCGGAAGTAAAGCAGGAAGCGTCAAATCAGGCGGAAGCTACTCCGTTTCAGTTGGAAACGGGCAATATTTCGTCAAGGCAGTCGACGTGGCAGGTAAAGAATCTTCCCCTTCCAACACGGTTCAAATAGGGAAGGCCCAAGAAAAACCTGAAAAGCCGAAAGAAGACCCTAAACCGCCAAGCGGTGACAAACCGACTGATCCAAAGCCTCCAAAACCGGATAAACCAGATGATCCGCCTCCCGCAGATGACGGCGGCGGATCTGGAGACGGTGGCGGCGATGATGATGGAGGGACGGAACCTCCGGCTGAACCACCAGCCCCGCCTGAAGAAGGCTAAAATGAAAAAGGAAAAACGAGCACAGAAATTGTGCTCGTTTTTTTATACGCATAAAACCCCCGCCTTGAAACAAGGCGGGGGTTTTATATAAATCTATCAGTCTTCCATCGTGCTCAAATCACCGGTAGGCAGATCAAGCTCCCATGCTTTCAAGACACGGCGCATGATCTTCCCGCTCCTTGTTTTTGGAAGTTTTTCACGGAATTCGATTTCACGCGGTGCTGCATGTGCGGCCAATCCTTTTTTAACAAACTGGCGTATTTCTTCTTTCAGCTCGTCAGTCACTTCATAACCGTCACGAAGCGCGATGAAAGCTTTGATGATTTCTCCGCGTACAGGGTCCGGCTTGCCGATGACGCCTGCTTCTGCAACGGCAGGATGCTCCACAAGCTTGCTTTCCACTTCGAACGGGCCGACACGTTCACCAGATGTCATGATGACATCATCAACGCGTCCCTGGAACCAGAAATAGCCCTCTTCGTCCATATAAGCAGAGTCCCCTGATACATACCAGTCACCCGGCATGAAGTAAGACTCATACTTTTGAGGGTTGTTCCAGATCTGGCTCATCATGGACGGCCAGCCTTTTTCAATGGCCAGGTTCCCCATCCTGTTCGGAGGAAGCTCATTCCCCTGGTCATCGACGATCGCAGCCTTCACTCCAGGGAATGGTTTACCCATTGATCCAGGCTTGATTTCCAGGCAAGGATAATTACAGATCAACTGACCTCCGGTTTCTGTCATCCACCAAGTATCGTGGATGCGCAGGTTGAAGACCTTCATTCCCCAGCGCACCACTTCAGGGTTAAGGGGCTCTCCGACGCTCAGGATGTGACGGAGGGAACTCAAATCGAATTGTTTCACGACTTCGTCGCCTGCTCCCATCAGCATTCTGAAAGCGGTCGGCGCGCTGTACCATACAGTCACACCAAAATCTTCAATCATCTTATACCAATTTTCAGGCTTGAAACGCCCTCCGACGATCACATTCGACGCGCCCGTCAGCCACGGTCCGAAGATACCGTATGAGGTACCTGTCACCCAGCCAGGATCAGCTGTGCACCAGTACACATCTTCTTCCTGCAGGTCAAGGACCCATTTGGACGTCTGGTAGTGCTGGAGCATCGCGTTATGAACATGCAGCACTCCCTTCGGCTTCCCGGTAGAACCTGACGTATAATGAAGGATCAAGCCGTCGTTCCGGTCAACCCATTCGATTTCCAGCTTGTCACTTGCTTCATTGAATTTCGCATTGAAATCAATGTGGACATCATCTTCCTTCACGTCTTCCCCGATCAGGAACACATGCTTTAGATGAGGCAGTTCACTTACAGGAACACGTTCGAGAAGCTCGGGAGTCGTAATCAGAACCTTTGCTTCGCTGTCCTCCAGGCGGTCCCGTACAGCACCTTCCATAAATGCTTCAAATAACGGCCCTACGATGGCACCCAGTTTAACCGCTCCGAGTACGGAGAAGTACAATTCAGGTGAGCGCGGCATAAAAATGAACACACGGTCGCCTTTTTCCACATCACCGTATTGTTTCAGCACATTCCCTGCTTTATTGGATAATTTCTTCATATCTGTGAACGTATATTTTTCATCACGTTCAGGATCCCGATAATAAAGGGCAACTTTATTCTTTCTGAACGATTCAGCATGACGGTCAATCGCTTCATACGCCAGATTCACCCGTCCTGTCTCATACCATGAAAATTCTTTTTCTACTTCTTTCCAATCAAAAGAACTGTAAGTATCTTCATAGCTTTGCAGATTATAATTCCCCTTCGTGACTGGTAACGCTTCCACTTTCATATTCCGAATCCCCCTTATGTAAGAATTTACATTCTTATTATAGTATATAAATTATTTTTTCTCAATTTTTTAAAAAGTCAGTTGGATCGAACATCCTCTATCAATACAGGATTTCTACCATCTAAACCATTGATTTATAGGTATTTTACAATAATGTTCCCCTCTTCAAAAATACTTTCAAACGTCTGAAAATTTTGTGAAAGCGCTCTACTTTTTTCTATTTCATGTATAATAGATTGAGAGGAATATCTTTAGGTGGTGTCCAAATGAAATTGAAGAAAACCTATAATGCAACTGAGTTAAAGACAACAAAAGGAAATTTGATCATTGAAGGGCCGATTCATGCAGAAGAGCTTGCGCGCCTAGATTTCCATGAAGATCTTGTCGCATTCAGACCTCCTGCCCAGCAGCATAAAGCGCTGGTTGAAATTGCCGGCCTGCCTGAAGGAAGAATCATTATTGCAAGGGAAAATCATACGATTGTAGGCTATGTTACATATCTGTACCCCGATCCGCTCGAACGCTGGTCTCAAGGAAAAATGGAGAATTTGATCGAGCTTGGAGCGATTGAAGTCATTCCGAAGTTCCGCGGTGCTTCTGTCGGGAAGCATCTGTTGAAAGTATCGATGATGGATGACCATATGGAAGATTTCATCGTGATCACGACTGAGTATTATTGGCATTGGGACTTGAAAGGGACAGGTCTGAATGTTTGGGAGTACCGCAAGATCATGGAGAAGATGATGAATGCGGGCGGACTTGAATATTACGCGACTGATGATCCTGAAATAAGCTCACATCCCGCCAACTGCCTGATGGCGAGAATCGGGAAGAGGGTCGACTCGGAGTCGGTCCAGCAATTTGATCAGCTTCGTTTCATGAATCGCTTTATGTATTAATCTATTCGTTTTCTAAAAGGGGTGGAAAAACATGATAGTGGAAGAAATTATGAATACGGAAGTGGCTGCCTTAAAACCGGACGATACGATCGAATCAGCCATTCTTTTAATGAGGGAAAAGAAAATCAAGCACATTCCCATCACCAATGATCATTCGGAAGTGATCGGAATTGTGAGCGACCGCGATGTAAAAGACGGCACCCCCTCTATTTTTGATGATGAAGCCTCTCAGGAAGAGCTGAAAAAACCTCTCAGACTGATTATGAAAACCGAGGTCATCACCGGGCATCCCCTAGATTTCGTGGAAGAGGTCGCTGCGTTATTCTACGAGCATCATATCAGCTGCCTCCCGGTTGTGAGTGAAAATAAATTGATCGGAATCATAACGGAAACCGATCTCCTCCACACGCTCATCCAGCTGACCGGAGCGAATCAGCCAGGTTCCCAGATCGAGGTGAAAGTACCCCATCGTGCAGGGATACTCTACGATGTCGCCGGAATCATCCGACGCCACAACAGCAATATTCTAAGTGTACTTGTCTATCCTGATAAAAAGGATGAAGCTTATAAAATTCTCGTATTCCGGGTCAGGACGATGAACCCGATGAACGTGATCGAAGATTTGAAGAAAGAAGGATATGACGTGTTATGGCCAAATATGCCGGGAATGTCTTCATGATGAAAGATGCAGTATTTATCTATTCCGACGAGCTCCTCGGGTACCGATTCAATGATCAGCATCCCTTCAACCAGACCCGGTTGACGCTGACGATCGATTTATTGAAGGAAATCAAGGCCCTCGACCAGGGAGAAATCGTTCCCGCAAGAATGGCGACCGATGAAGAATTATTTCTGAATCACGACCCGGGATATGTAAACGCTGTCAAGAGGGCGAGTGTCGGCCAGCTCCCCCCAGAACAGGCAGAAGGGTACGGAATCGGAACTGAAGATACCCCGATATTCGATGGGATGCACGAGGCAAGCGCCTACTTAGTCGGAGGGACACTTACAGCAGCGGACTATGTGATGACCGGGAAAGCGAGACATGCCCTCCATCTCGGGGGCGGACTTCACCACGGTTTCAAGGGAAAGGCATCCGGCTTCTGTATTTACAATGACAGTGCGGTCGCCATTCGTTATCTTCAGGAGAAGTATAAGGCAAGAGTGCTTTACGTCGATACGGATGCCCATCATGGCGATGGTGTGCAATGGTCTTTCTATGATGATCCTGACGTCTGCACATTGTCCATTCATGAAACGGGGAGATATTTATTTCCGGGTACAGGCAATATCAATGAACGCGGACATGGAAAAGGATACGGTTTTTCGTTCAATATCCCGCTGGATGCCTTCACTGAGGATGAGTCGTGGATCGAAGCATACGAAACGAGCTTCATGGAGGTTGTTGAATATTTCAAACCAGATGTGATCCTGACACAAAATGGAGCCGATGCCCATTATTACGACCCGTTGACACATTTGTCTGCCACGATGAAGATTTACAGGGAAATACCGCGCATCGCCCATGAACTTGCAGAGAAATATTGTGATGGCAAGTGGATCGCAGTTGGCGGCGGCGGTTATGATATTTGGCGTGTCGTGCCGAGGGCCTGGTCCATGATCTGGCTTGAGATGACAGGACGCACCGAAGCGGCCGGCACATTCCCCGCTGCCTGGATTGATCGGTGGAAAGGAAAAGCCGGTGTCCCGCTGCCGACCGAATGGACAGACGCTCCCGATATCTATCCACCTATCCCGCGTAAAGGTGAAATCACAGAAAAGAACAGGCATACCCTTGAAAAAGCTCTGTATCCCGTCCGCCAGCAGCTTAGGCAGAAGCCGGGAAGTTGAGGAAAAATTGAAGGCCCGCAGTCTTTCCATCTGACTGCGGGCCTTTCCTGGTATTTATTGATTTCACTGCTTATCTTCATGCACGAAAAAACCACCCAGCCATTGCTGAAGTGGTTCTTTCGCTTTTACTCATTTTCATATGCGGGATCACTGATGATGATCTCAACTCTTCTGTTTTTTTGCAGATTTTCTTCTGTATCATTAGGTGCGACCGGCCGGGTATCCCCATACCCTACTGCTATGAAGCGCTTTGGATCCAGGTCTTCCGTGCTGGTCAAATACCGGATGACTGAACTGGCGCGTGCAGACGAAAGCTCCCAATTGGATGGGAATTGAGATGTTGAAATCGGCCTGTTATCTGTGTGGCCCTCGACTTTTACGAAGTTAGGGATCCTTTCAAGCAGTGCTCCCACTTTATCCAAAAAAAGATAAGAGGAAGGCAGGACATCTGCTTCACCTGAATCGAAGAGTGACTGCTCAGGGAGGACCAGCACAACTCCCCGCTCCGTTCTTGTCGCTGTCACAATCTCATCTAATCCATTTTCCCTCAGGTAAGATCGAATATCACTTAAAAGCCCGCGCAGCTCTTCTTCCTGCTTTTCTTCCCTATCTGCGATTTCGCCTGTCATTTCCAAATTGTTTTTTCCAGACGGTTGTTCAGAAGGAATGATGGACGGTTCGAAATCAAGTATGTCTTTTTGCTGAAATGAATCTGCGATCGCCCTGAATTTAACGATATCAATCTGCGACATTGAAAAAAGGAGAATGAAGAATACGAGAATAAGAGTAATCAAATCGGAAAAAGTCACCATCCATCGCGGAGCATGGGACCTTGGTTCAGGCGGCCTTCTTCTACGCTTCATAGGTAGCTTCCTCGAGCTCTTTTTCCTCATACTTCATAAGGTCATCCTGGGACATGAAGACTTTAAGCTTTTCTTCAAGGATCCTTGGATTCTGGCCTGACTGGATCCCGACCACTGCTTCGATGATGATTTGCTTCATGAACACTTCTTTCTCCGTCCGCATTGCAAGCTTCGATGCCATCGGGATGAAAACAAGGTTGGCCAATAGGGATCCATAAAGGGTCGTCAGGAGGGCAATCGCCATATTGGGACCTAGGGTAGACGGATCATTCAGGTTTTTCAACATCAGGACAAGTCCGATCAACGTTCCGATCATCCCCCAGGCAGGTGCGTATTCACCCGCTTTATCCAGTAAGCTTTTCCCTTTGCGGTGACGCTCTTCGAGTGCAATAATCTCCGCTTCCATAATATCCGTCATGACATCGGGTTCGATGCCGTCAACAGCTAAGAGGACCCCTTTTCGAATGAAAGGATCCTCAATATCTTCCACTTCCGCTTCTAATGCAAGGAGGCCTTCCCTCCTCGCTTTTTCAGAAAGCTTGATGAATGTCCGGATCAATCCATGGATATCGTAATCCTCATCCCTGAATGCTTCCCGCATGACCCCGCCCATATGCTTCAGCTCTTTGAATGAGAAACTGACCAGCATGGCCGCAATCAGACCGCCAGTGACGATAAAGAAGGAGGAAGGGTCCACGAATGAAGCAAACCCCGACAGCCCTTCATTTGTCATGATGGCAAATCCAACAAATAGAAAGCCTATGATCACTCCGATAGGCGTAAGAACATCAATCTTCTTCATTTTGACTCTCCCTGTAAATAAGTTCTTTTTCTGTTGATTGTATTATCGGCAAGAAACTTATTTTGTTGAGCCGCGTTGTTCAAGGCGGTGAGGTAATACAACGCTCTCTTCTTCCACCGTTTCTTTGTTCATGTATTTCGTCAACAGCCTCATTGCGACGGCGCCGATGTCATACAGGGGCTGTACGACTGAAGTCAATTGCGGTCTTACCATAAGGGCAAGTCTTGTATTATCAAAACTGATGATCTCAACATCTTCAGGGATGTTCACACCGCTGTCCTGGGCACCGTGCACCACACCAAGGGCTGTCTCATCGTTCCCTACGAAGATCGCTGTCGGCTTGTCAGCGAGTTCAGAAAACTTCTGCCATGCTTCAAGACCGGAATCGTATGTGTATTCGCCTTCGACCACCAGGTCGTCGCTGAATTCCACACCTGCTGAGGCCAATGCTTCCCTATAACCCTCAAGCTTGAACTTCATATTGATTGTATCGTGGAAAGGACCGCTTACAAACCCGATTCGTTTATGTCCCTTATCAAGCAGCTCCTTTACTGCATCATTCGTCGCAGCTTTATAGTCAATGTTAACAGATGGGACCGTATTGGTTTCTTCCACCGCACCGGCAAGCACGATCGGAACCGGGGAACGCTCGAATTCCTGGACGTGTTCTTCTGAAATATGCCCGCCCATGAACAGGATTCCATCCACTTGTTTTCCAAGCATCGTATTTAACAGGTGAAGTTCTTTTTCCGAATTTTGATCGGAGTTGCTCAGGATGATGTTGTATTTGTACATCGTGGCAATATCTTCGATTCCGCGGGCAAGTTCAGCATAGAATATATTCGAGATATCCGGGATGATAACGCCGACTGTAGTCGTTTTTTTGCTTGCAAGCCCCCTGGCTACCGCGTTTGGACGATATCCAAGCCGGTCGATGACCTCGAGCACCTTTTTCCTTGTTGCAGGTTTTACATTAGGGTTTCCGTTTACTACGCGTGATACTGTGGCCATCGAGACATTTGCTTCCCGTGCTACATCGTAAATTGTGATATTCATGTTTTTGACACTCCTTCAACTTCTCAACTTGTTATTGTTATTTTACACTAAACAAACCATAAGAAAAAAGCGATTACAATGGTTTGTTAAAAAATGCACATATTTAGCGTTAAAAAATTTATTATAACAGTCTTTAGTCTATTTATCTGCAATTATGCTGATTATCATACGACAGAGTTTGTTGGACTTCAATAATTGAGGATAAAAGTAACTAACTGAACATCGCTTTTGATTTCCGTACAAGACTTCGCTTTCCGAATTGATGCCTGATTCACAGGAACCGTTCCTTTTCGCTGCAGGCATTTTTTCCGTGGGGAGAAGTGGAGCCTTCAAAAAGCCGCTTTTGATTTCCGTGCAAGACTCCGCTTTCCGCGGGTAGCCCGTGAGCCTCCTCGGCTTCGCTTGCGGGGTCTCACATGTCTAGCTGTAGGGCTTAGAGGCACATGTCATAAGCCAAACCGACCAAGAAGGCAAAGAGCGCCTTCTAGGCCAATTCGTCTTATGCCACCCGCCTCTGAGCAAAGCCCTTCCGCTTTTCTAATATGCTACTCTTCCCGCAGGAGTCTCCGTCTTGCACTCCAATCAAAAGCTGGAAAGCACCTAACACCACAGTTGCTTTACCAACAAATCCTATATGAGCATTTCAAACTAAAAAGGCTGGACTTTGCGTGAAAGTCCAGCCTTTTTTCTATACCCCGTTTTGGGTTTATTAAACGTTGATTGTGCGGCCTTTTAATAGTTCCTGGTAGAAGTGATCGAATTGGTCCAGGTCCATTTGCTGGGCTGAGTCGGACAGGGCTACAGCCGGGTCCGGGTGTACTTCTGCCATTACACCGTCCGCTCCGATGGCGATTGCTGCTTTTGCAGTCGGAAGCAGAAGGTCCCTGCGCCCTGTGGAATGCGTGACATCCACGAATACAGGAAGGTGAGTCTCCTGCTTAAGGATAGGCACAGCAGAGATATCAAGTGTATTCCTTGTCGCTTTCTCGTAGGTACGGATACCACGTTCACAAAGGATAATGTCTCCGTTGCCCTGAGAAATGATATATTCAGCTGCATTGATGAATTCATCGATCGTGGCAGCAAGACCTCTTTTTAACAGTACCGGTTTTTTCACTGCTCCGGCAGCTTTCAGCAATTCGAAGTTCTGCATATTCCTCGCACCGATCTGGATCACATCGATGTACTCGAGTGCAGGTTCGATATCCGCTGGATTCACGATTTCACTGACTACAGCGAGATCGTATTCATCCGCGACTTTCTTAAGGATCTTCAAGCCCTCGATTCCAAGTCCCTGGAAATCATATGGCGATGTTCTTGGCTTGAAGGCTCCTCCGCGAAGAAGTTTTAATCCTTTCGCTTTGACAGCCTGTGCCACTTGGGCTACCTGCTCATAAGATTCAACTGCACATGGACCGAAGATGAAATGAGGATTCCCGTCACCGATTGCATCTCCGTTAATGTTCACAATCGTATCCTCTGCTTTTTTCTTACGGGATACTAACAGTGCTTTGCGATGATCATCTTTCTGTAATTCTAAACCAGCTTTGAAGACCTCTTTAAAGATATGTTCAATGGTCGAATTTTCAAACGGACCATTGTTATTTTCCTTGATCAGGTCTAACATTCCTCTTTCACGAACAGGATCATACCGGTATACTCCTTGCTTTTCCTTCACACGCCCGATTTCCTGAACGAGCTTAGCACGCTCATTGATGGTTTCTAGTAGTTTTAAGTTCATCTCGTCGACTTTTTTCCGTAATAGATCGAGCTCTTGATTACTCACAATACAGCACCCTTTCTTGATTTTATCCTGTTCATACATAAAAAACTGTTTTAGTTTTGTAAAAGTATGATACATTTTTTATAGATATTGAAACTAATTATAATAGAAGAATTCTCAAATGTCACGATAAATTTCTTTATTAATTAAACGCTTTTAAGCACTAAAGTATTTTAGTATCTTATGAGACTGTTCAAAAGTAGGTGTATACTTTGCAAAAAATTTTTTCATTGGATATAGGCACCCGCTCTGTAGTCGGGATCATCCTTGAAGAAAAAGACGGGAAATACCATGTATCCGATATTGAAGTGGAAGAGCACAAGGAACGCGCGATGCTTGACGGACAAATCCACGATGTACCCGCCGTTTCAACGGTCATTTCTTCAATCAAGAAGAAGCTCGAAGAAAAGCATGGACCTCTTCACAAAGTCTGTGTCGCTGCCGCCGGAAGAGCACTGAAAACGGAGAAGTCGCACTCTTCTTTTTCCATTAAAGGCAAACCGCTCCTGAAAAAGGAAGATATACTCCACTTGGAACTCAGTGCGGTCCAGAAGGCCCAGGCTCAGGCAGCTAAAGAAGTAAGCGATGCAAAGAGCTATCATTATTATTGCGTTGGATATTCGGTTCTCTACTATCGTCTCGACGGAGAAGAAATCGGCAGCCTGATCGATCAGCAGGGGGAAGAAGCGGGCGTCGAAATTATCGCCACTTTCCTGCCGAGAGTCGTCGTTGAATCACTCTTGGCTGCTTTAAGCCGTGGGGGCCTCGAAATGGAAGCACTCACTCTTGAACCAATCGCTGCCATCAATGTCTTGATCCCGCCTTCCATGAGAAGATTGAATGTGGCACTGGTCGATATCGGAGCGGGAACATCTGATATCGCTTTGACAAACAAAGGAACGGTCACCGCCTACGGGATGGTGCCGACTGCCGGCGATGAGATTACGGAGGCACTCAGTGATGCCCTGCTTCTTGATTTCCCTCTGGCAGAAAGAGCAAAAAGGGAACTGCACCAATCCGAAAGCATTACGGTCACCGACATCCTCGGTTTTGAATCAGACTTCCCGGTAGAAGAAGTGGTGGAAAAAATACATCCTTCCATCGTACAGCTTGCAGAAAGAATTTCACATGAAATCCTGTTATTAAACAATCAAAAACCTCCCCAGGCAGTCATGCTTGTCGGAGGGGGAAGCTTGACTCCCTCTTTAAACGTTGAATTGGCAAGATTCCTGAACCTCCCGGATAACAGAGTGGCTGTAAGAGGGATAGAAGCCATACAGAATTTAGCGTTTTCAGACCTCCCCGCCGGCGGTCCTGAATTGGTGACACCTGTAGGGATTGCGATTGCCGCTAAACAAGCTCCCGTGCAATACGTGACCATCCACGTAAACGATCAGCCGATCAGGCTGTTTGAAGTAAAGGATTTAACAATCGGGGACGGGCTTCTTGCCGCCGGCCAAACAATCAGTAAATTGTATGGAAAACCCGGCTCAGCTTTCTTTATCACTGTCAATGGCCAGGAAGTGACCCTCCCGGGAGGCTATGGCTACCCTCCGGAGATCTTAAAAAACGGGAAATCTGCATCGGTCGAAGACCCACTCATGAACCATGACAGGATCACCGTAATCAAAGGGAATGATGGGCCCGCTCCAAACGTAAAGATACGGGATCTCCTAGATCATGCTCCAGATAAAGAGATCGTCATTAATGAAAAAGAACACACCCTTTCACCGCTGTTGCTAAGGAATGGGAAGAATGCTTCAATGGATGACACAATTGAAGACGGTGACTCTATTCATTATGAACTGAAGGAAACAATTGTTGATACGTTGAGGAAGCTTGGCTATGATGAATTACTCGAAGCGTGTAAACCATTCCGTCTCACCATCAACGGAAAAGAAACGTTCATTCCGGCGTTCGGCGGGAAGGTAGTCTTGAATGGCATGGAGGTTAAACCGACTGCTGCGATCTCCCACAGGGATAAGATTATCGTCTCTCGCCCTGTCTCCCCGACAGTTGGAGAACTAATGGCGAAACGAAAAGATTACAAGGAGCAGTCAATCAAGGTCATGTTCAATGACACCCCTGTTTTATTGAAGCGTGAAACGGTAACGGCATATAAAAAAGGACTTCCATTGAAAGTGAATGACACCTTGAATGCCGGGGACTCGATCACGATTGAAGAGAAAGGGGCTCACCCTTTCATTTTCCAGGATGTCTTCAATCATGTGGAAGTCGCCATGCCTGATAACGGTAATGCCTCTTTTCAGCTTCTTCTAAATGGGGAAGAAACTACTTTTTATGAAGAAATACAAGCTGGTGACAGTCTCGAAATACTGTGGACGAATGCACCCCATAAAAATTAGCACACAAAAAAACTGGCCATGGGGCCAGTTTTTTTTATGATCCGACCTGTCCAGGAACACTGCTCGGTTTATTCGTGCTGTGGACATTACTGTTACTTGAAGATGAAGTGGAGGTCGAAACAGATGAAGTCTGTGATGATTCTGAGGTCACTTCTTCACCGGCTTCTTTTACCTTGCTTCCGATTTCTTTCAAATCTTCTGCAGCTTCCTTGGTAGTCGCGATGATGTCTGTTGAATCCTCTTTAACCTGATTCACTTGGTCGATGACTTCGCCGTTCACCTTTTCATATAGCTTCTGTGCGTCATTGATCGCTTCTTTCAGTACAGATGATGCTGATTTAATGCGGTCCTGCCAGTCATTCATCACTCCGGACGGATTATCTTTTACTTTTGAGACCATGTCCATAGTAGAGTCTTTCATCGAACTTGTTCCGTTGGTGATTTTTTTTCTTGTGTTCTTATCCATCATGGCAACTGCCCCGCCGACGACTGCGCCCAGCAGGATTCCCTTTACCAGCTTGCCGCTTCTTTTATCTTTTACGGTTGGGACTTGGTTTACATTGTTATTCGGTTGTGCTGTTTTATTTTGATAAGATTGTACCATTTTGGTTGATCCTCCTATTGTGTTGGTTTGATTTGTTATTACGTGTAATTCCCCGTTCGCTTGCAAATAAACTTTTGTTTGGGAAATTCCTGTTATTACCGTTGTTGGATAAATAAAATCATAATATTTATGAGTGTTAAGTGGCATCACCGCTGATGGTTTCCGTTGCAAGACTTCGCTCTCCGCGGGCGAGCGGTGAGCCTCCTCTAAAATTTCTACGGAGAACTGTCCAGCTGCAGGGCCTAGAGGCACTCGCCTCTGAGCAAAGCCCTTCCGCATTTCAGATAGGAAGATTCGCCTTGCACTCCAATTAACCGCTGGTATCTCCTATAAATAAGCAGCAGGGCCCCCTTATCCACAAATATTTTTACCGCAGCCCTCCAAATGAAAAAACAAAAAGAACCTGCACATGCAGGTTCTTTTTAGAGTTTGCTGAGTTCTTTTTCGGTGATGTTCCAGTGGGAGGCGTTCCAGCCTGGTTTGCCGTCTATGAATAGGAAGGCTTGTGGTGATTCGTGTTTGATGCCGTATTTTTCGGAAATGTGGTTTGAGAGTTCCCTTGCCTCCTGGACTGCGAGGTAATAGCCGTCTTCTTCCCTGTTATTATTGAGGAATGCCTGATAATCAGTGAACGCACTTGAACTGATCGGACAGGTCAAGCTGTGTTTCATGAAAAAGAAGCGGGGATTCGTTTCTGCGAGTTGCTCGAATTGCTGTACCGTTTCAATCTTTTGCATCTGTCTTATTCATCCTTTCTCTCCTCTATCTTTAAAAAACTTGTCAATTGTATCTACAATAGCCTGCACAAAAAAGCGGCGAAGTAATCATATCACTTCACCGCTCTAGAGGACAACTCTTATTGATTATACGTTTTTTCTGTTTCATCAAAAGCTTTCTTTGTTTCCTCAAGCTTTTGGTTTACATCTTCAGTTTCCTGCACTGGAGTCGCATCTCCCACAGGTACTTCCTGAAGCTCATCGTTTACGTCTTCTGTACTTTTAGAACGGTAAGATTTAAATTTATCCTTCACTGTATTGGATTGTTCCTGGACAGTCTTAGTGAACGCAGCGGACTTTTCTTTTGCAACAGCCGCCAGTTCATTGCTTTTCTCAACCGCGGTGTCTTTCCATTGACCTGACTTTTCCTTAATTACGACAGCCTGATCGTTGAGATCATTACGAAGGTCCTTACCGGACTTTGGAGCCAGCAGCAGCGCAGTGGCTGCGCCAACGATCCCTCCGATCAAGGTTCCGATCATGAAATCCTTTGAGTTGATGTTGTTGCTGTCGTTAGTTTGCTGATTTTGAGTTTGGTTTTGTGTCATTTGAAAATTCCCCTCTCCTAATTGTTATAAGATCTTGCTCTTTTAACCAATTTTTCTCGAGATTGAACTTCTGTGGGTGCGGGTTGATTTTGAACAGCGTTGTCAGAAAGACTCGACTGTTGTTCCTTTTTTTGCTTCCACTTGTCCTTTAACTCGATAATCGCATTTCCCCACTGAACCACCTGGGAAATCTTTCCTTGATTCCTCTCCAGTTCAGAAGAGATGGAAGTGCTCACTTTCTTCACCGAGTTATTAAGGTTCTGGATGGAATGACCTACATCTTTTACTGCATAAACAACGGTGTTCAAATCCTCAGACTTGCGCTGGATATCCTCGGCTAACAGATTCGTTTTATGTAGTAATTCAGTAGACTCCTTCGTCACTCCCTGAAGCTGGGTTTCAAGACCGTTCAACGTACTTGATACACTGTCGAGGGTCGTCCCCATTGATTTCAAGGTTTTCATAACGCTAATAACTAAAATGAAAAAGGCAATTGCAATAACTGCTACACTTAGATAAAGAATTATTTCCATATAGTACACCTCCATGTATAGAAATTCTTTACCCACTCTATACACAAATAAAACATTATACTAGGATTTCTTCCTCCTGAAGGGAAAATCCTGCTTAAATTTAAAAATACTTTTTTATCTTTTCTCATTTACTTTTTTATCATCCCGGTAATTTTTAGGGTACAATAAAATGGATAAGCATAAGGAGGTAGACATAAATGAAAGATCCGCGTATTGAAAAACTTGCACGGAACCTGATTCAATATTCCGTGCAGCTGCAGCCTGGAGAAAAAGTCTTGATTGAAAACTTCGGCTTGCAGCGTGAACTGGTCACGGCACTTGTTAAAGAAGCATATGCAGCAGGCGGCTGCCCGTTTGTTTCCATCAAAGATCACTCCGTTGACCGCGCATTGCTGCTCGGGGCACAAGAAGAGCAATATAATATGATGGCCGGCTTTGAAGCGGATGTCATGAAGGAAATGGATGCGTACATCGGGCTCCGGTCCGGTGATAATATCAATGAACAGTCCGATGTCCCGGATGATAAAATGAGGATCCATGGAAATACAATCGGAAAGAAAGTACATAGGGAAATCCGTGTTCCCAAGAAAAAATGGGTCGTCCTCCGCTACCCTAATGCATCGATGGCCCAGCTCGCAAAGATGAGCACCGAAGCATTTGAAGACTTCTACTTTGATGTCTGCAACCTTAATTACAGTAAAATGGATAAAGCGATGGACAACCTCGTTGAACTCATGAACAATACGGACAAAGTGCGGCTTGTCGGGGAAGGAACCGATTTGACTTTCTCCATCAGGGATATTCCGGCGGTTAAATGTGCAGGGCGCCTGAACATTCCTGATGGAGAAGTTTATTCTGCTCCTGTCAAGGATTCTGTGAACGGGACCATTTCCTACAATACTCCGTCCCCTTATAATGGATTCACTTTCGAGAATGTCAAGCTGACGTTCAAAGATGGTAAGATAACAGAGGCGGCTGCCAACGACACAGAACGGATCAATAAAATCTTCGATACGGATGAAGGGGCAAGATACGTCGGCGAATTTGCGATCGGGGTCAATCCCTATATCCAGCATCCGATGCAGGACATCCTGTTTGATGAAAAAATCGACGGCAGCTTCCATTTCACGCCGGGCGAATGCTATGAAGATGCCTACAATGGAAACCATTCCAATATTCACTGGGACATGGTGATGATCCAAAGACCTGAATACGGCGGAGGGGAAATCTACTTCGAAGACGTACTGATCCGCAAAGATGGAAAGTTCGTCCTGTCTGAACTCGAAGTCCTGAACCCGGAAAACCTTAAATAAAACAGCAATACAAATAAAGGCCCGTCCGCCAATGCGTTAGAACATTGGCGGACGGGCCTTCGAATTAAAGCCGGCATATTGCCGGCTTTCCATTATTCGTTTTCAGCTAATTTTTCTTTCAAGGTCGATTCGTATGCTTCCTGGAACTTCTGAATATCTCCCGCTCCCATGAAAATCAGGACGCTGTTGTCATGTTTCAGTAATGGAGTGGTATCTTGTTCATCGATGATTTCCGATCCTTCGATTTTACTTTGCAGATCCCCGATTGACAGCTTGCCGTGGTTTTCCCTTGCTGAACCAAAAATCTCGCAAAGATACACTTTATCAGCCAAGTTGAGGCTTTCAGCGAATTCTGTAAGGAATGTCTGCGTACGTGTAAACGTATGCGGCTGGAATACAGCGATGATATCCTTTTCAGGATACTTTTGACGGGCTGAATCCACAGTCGCCTTGATTTCGGTCGGATGGTGCGCATAGTCATCGATCAGGATCTGGGAACCGATTTCTTTTTCCGAGAAACGGCGTTTTACACCTTTGAAGCTGCTCAACCTTTCCTGCACGACGGCAGTGTCGAGTTCTTCATAATGACAGATCGCGATGACTGACAAAGCATTCAGGATATTGTGATCGCCAAAAGTCGGGATCTTGAAGCTTGCATAGAATTCATTCCGCACGAATACATCGAATGATGTACCTTCACGGTCGCGGTTCACATTTCTTGCCTGGAAATCATTTTCTTCTGCGAAACCGTAGAAAACAACCGGTACCTGAGCCTGTATTTTTTGTAACTGCTCATCATCCCCGCATGCAATGATCCCTTTCTTTACCTGCATCGCCATCTCCTGGAATGCCGAGAAGACATCGTCTACGTTCGCGAAGTAATCAGGATGATCGAAATCGATATTCGTCATGATGGCATAGTCGGGATAATAGGATAAGAAATGGCGTCGATACTCGCACGCTTCGAATACAAAGTATTGGGCATCGACTGCTCCTTTACCTGTACCGTCCCCGATCAAATAAGAAGTAGGTTTCGCTCCGCTGATCACGTGTGCAAGAAGGCCGGTGGTGGATGTTTTACCATGTGCCCCGGTCACTGCGACACTTGTATACTTCTGCATGAAGTCGCCAAGGAATTTATGATATCTTGTGATCGGCACCCCTTGTTGGATTGCCGCTTCAATTTCTTCATGTGTATCGGGAAAAGCGTTCCCGGCGATCACATGCATATCCCCTCCGATATTTTCTTTCTGGAAAGGGAGTATTTTAATATTTGAATCTTCTAGAGACTTTTGAGTAAAGAAATATTTGTCATAGTCAGATCCCTGGACCTCGTAGCCCGTATCATGGAGTATTTGGGCCAGTGCACTCATACCCGAACCCTTGATTCCTACGAAATGATATATAGTCATAATAGAACCTCCAACAATCATCTATCTAAAGCATTATATGAAATGAATATTTTTTTGCTATCCGTATGGCTGTGGATATAAGATACTGTACTACCCTGCAGCAGACTGCCGCTTCTTAAGTATAAGGAAGTTCCAGAAGAAAGGCTAACTTCTGATACACCTATTATTTGTTTCTTGTTTCTTTCAACTTGAACATTATATCACTTTTTAAAGCCTTTTTAAAGCCGATGACCATGAACGGGAGGGGAATCCCCCTTAAGGATGTATGAAGGTGCTTCTTCTTTTAAAAATGTTCTCCATAATACTCCATTTTCATGATTCTTTAGATGGTAATCTTCTTTTATCTTCCCCGGAAAATCACTGCCAGCTGCCTCAAATACGGGTCCTATGAGCCACTGATCTGTAACAAGCGGGACTTTTCTCACAAAATAGGTTGAACCCGGCCGTATTTCTTCAGACCGTCCCGATATGGAAGTTTTTACACTTTCTTCCTTGACATGGATGATGTTTTTTCCTGTGATCAGAATTTCCCGCTCCCCTGATTGTATACCCGTAACGAGCAGCGGTTCAGGTGCCGCGGTCAGGAGCAGTGCTCCTATCATTTTGACCGGTTCACTAAACTTTTGGGACTGAAGGAATTGGAAGAATAATGTTTGTCCCTTTATTGTTTTATAATCAAAAAGAAACCATTGGTGAAAAACGTCTTCCGCCTTTTTCGAGACAAGGGATGGTTCCTTCATATGAAATCGGTCTGCAAAGATCATCTTGGCTCTTACTTTTTCACGTATATTGGTTTCTTTTAACGCATATTCGAACGCCTGGCGGTATAATTCATCTATCTGTTCTTCCGCGATGCGCTGTTTCTTCAATCGGTATTGATGTAAATTCAAGATTTCCTTATCCTGCATCGTCTCACCTATTCGAATTCAACATAATAATCTCCCCAGACCTATCAGCAGGTCTTGCCTGATGCATTGTCCCTCTTCAGGGGGGCGCTTTTTCCCTTACCCCTTTTCATTGAGCTCCAAACCCGCCATCAAAATGGCACACTGCCAACGTCCAAAAAAATAGGTATTCTGTTTATATCCTAAACAGAATACCACGTATCCTATGTTTGTACTAGTCTATGCCAATGTTTCCAGTTCGCTTTCAGAAATCAGTACATCCCTCGGCTTACTGCCTCTTGATTCCGAAATGACACCGCTCTTTTCCATCATTTCCATCAGTCTTGCCGCACGGTTATACCCAATCCTGAACCGCCTTTGCAGACTGGAAGCAGAAGCTCCTCCCTGATCAATGACAAATTCACACGCTTCGAAGAACAATTCATCTTCTTCCTCCGTCACTTGCGCTTTCTTGATCAGTTCATCCTGCTGAAAGATATACTCGGGCTCACGTTGGTTCCTCACATGGTTGATGATGTCGTCTATCTCGTCATCTGAGACGAAGGTACCCTGAAGCCTTACAGGCTTTCCGGATCCATTCTCCAAGAACAGCATGTCTCCTCTGCCAAGCAGCCGCTCAGCACCGCTTCCATCAATGATCGTTCTGGAATCCACGCCTGAAGAAACAGAGAATGCGACCCTTGTCGGTACATTCGCCTTGATCAATCCCGTGATGACATCCACGGAAGGACGCTGTGTCGCGATGATCAAATGAATCCCGCAGGCACGCGCCTTCTGGGCAATACGGCATATTGCCTCCTCGACATCTGCAGGCGACATCATCATGAGGTCTGCCAGCTCATCGATGACGATGACCAAATATGGAAGGGTGTCATTGTATTGTTTATTACGTTTAGCCAATTCATTGAATCGCTTGATATCCCTCACACCGGTATGGGCAAACAACTCATAACGCCTTTCCATTTCCTCAACAGCCCACTTCAAAGCAGCCGTAGCCGCTTTTACGTCTGTGATGACCGGGCTCACCAGATGGGGAATTCGGTTGTAAGGCGCCAGTTCCACCATCTTAGGGTCGATCAACAGCATCTTCAACTCATCAGGTGATGCTTTGTATAAGAGACTGACGAGTATGGAATTGATGCATACGCTCTTTCCGGAACCCGTGGCCCCAGCAATCAGTCCGTGCGGCATCTTGCTCAAATCGGTTACTATGGGCTGACCGGAAATATCAAGTCCGAGGGCTGCAGTGAGCACTGATTCCGACTCCTGGAAGGCAGGGCTTGCGATCACCTCACTGATACAGACCGGACGGCTTTCCCTGTTCGGTACTTCAATCCCGATCGTATGCTTACCGGGGATCGGAGCTTCGATCCTGATATCTTTCGCTGCAAGGCTGAGCTTGATATCGTCAGAGAGATTCGTTATTTTATTTACCTTTACACCCGGCTCAGGCTGCACCTCGAACCGCGTGACGGATGGACCCTGGGTGACGTTGACCACTTTTGCCCTTACGTTGAAATTGTGCAGTGTCTCGTCAAGAAGGTTTTTCTGTGCTTCCAGCCACTCCCCGCTCAATTTCTTCGATACAGGCGGCATTAAGTATTCCATTTCAGGAAAAGTATAGCCTTTGGTGCGTTTCACCTCGGATGACAGCTCACTGTAGCTTTTAGCAGCATCCTCCCCCTGGATATCATCTGATCTCCGGCTGACCGGTGTGTTTTCAGGAAATGACGGTTGCTGCTCCACTGAAGCTATTTCCCTTTCCGGACCGCTTCCTTTCCTGGCTCCAGGCTTTTGGGGTTCTGACTTTCTTTCAGTAACAGCCTGTGCTCTGTGCCGCTGATTCATCTGCCTTTTGTCCTGCTTCAGCATCAGAACATTGAAAGGAAGGTGTGACCTCTTTCTTGGCTTAGGTTCTTCTTCATTTTTGGTTTCTGGATCATTCGCGTGCGTGTTTTCTTGAGTCTGCACTGCTGCAGGCTGTTTCATTTCTTCATGTCTTGTTTCAGCTTCCGGTTGATCCGTGTGCAAGGTTTGATCTTCCAGTTGGGCAGGCTCATCATCTTCTGCTTCAAGATCAGCCGATCCTTGCGGCCGTTCCTGAGTCTGCATACCTTGTGGCTGCATCAACTGGATTACTCCATCTTTCTGTTGCGCTTCTGTATGCCCGTCAGCAGGTTCTTCAGGCTTCTGCGATTCTTCAAATGCGGCTGCAGAAGTTATTTCTGATTGAAGACTTTCTGAAAAGGCTTTTTCAGTTGTCTCTTCCACGGAACCTTGGTTATATGGGCTTGTCCGTTCAGCCTCATTCTCCCTGAATGAAAATTCATTCCCTATCAGGGAAGCTTCAACCCCGGACCAGCTGCCGCTCTCTTGCATTCTCTCATTTTTTTCTTCCATTTCTTTTTCTTGTTTACTTTCTTTGACTACATGTAAATCACGTAATTCCGGGGGGTACGCCTCTTGTTTAACTTCCACTGCTTTCTCATTCCCGCTTTGTAAGAACTCATTCAGTTCAAATTCCACGTCACCCTTTTTTTCGGGTTTAACAGGTCTCGTCCTGAACCCGTATATAGGGGATGGGATCTCAGTAGGCTTGAACGGGCGGCTGTTTCCTTTCTCAACCTTTTTAGTCTTTGAGATCTTTTCACTTTTTTCGTAAGTACGTTCTGTCTGGGCAGGAGGTTTCGCTTTTTGATAGGCTGCGTTTTGCATCTGGCTTTTACGTGGCTTTCGCTGTATTTCCCTTACTTCCCCTTGTTGTGTCTCACTCTTTTCATTCTTCTCAGGCTCATGACGCTTTCTCACCGGACGCTGATCTTGCCGGTTTTCCCCGTCTGAAATGAGCGGGAATCTGAAGTTCCCTTTCGGATATTGATATGTCATCCTGGCTTCAACGTCCCTGGATTTGTTTACTGCTCTATTGTTTAGTATCCGCTTTTCAGGGCGGGGTGCTTTTTCTTCGACTTCTGCCTCTTCAATATATTCTTCAAATTGTTCGTCTTCATCTGATAGTTTATTGATGATTTTTTTAATCCAGCTCACGATTATCACTCTTTCCTTGATACTTATCTTTATTTTATCAGTTAAAGAGAAAAATTCGAGTGATTTCGATAGAATTAGAGAATTGTTAAGAGAATGTGTCGAAAGCAATATTGGTGTAATATTGTTTTGGTGGGAAAAGTTAGAATGAAGAATTAATGAGTTTGGTTTTTCTATACCGCAGTTGATTTCTGTGGAAGACTTCGCTTTTTGCGGGCAACCCGTGAGCCTTCAACGAAGTACTTATTTTGAGCTCTCAACTTATTGGGTCCTTTCATAACCGCTAATGATTTCCGTGCAAGATTACTGGGTTACACCTACTAAGTCTTCCTCCACTATCTTTCAACATTCTTCAAGTGCAAATCTAATCTCCATTTGGAGATAGACTAAAATTTTTCTTTGACTCCCTCCTTAAAATCCATCCTTTCTCAGCTGCTTTCATATTAAATGCAAAAAATCTCTCAACTCCTCTACTAGTTTTATAAAATCTACAATAATAAAAAACCCGAAGTCAATCGACTCCGGGCTTGATGGTAGTAATTTATCCTTTAAACGGCTGTCCGACTTCATAGTTGTCTTCGAGTACCAGGATGCCTTTTTCCTGGGGGGCGTTTGGCAGGTCGAGTTCTTTTGCTGAACAAATCATGCCTGATGAAGGAACCCCGCGCAGTTCTGCGTCTTTGATGACCATTCCGCTTGGCATGACGGCGCCTACTTTCGCCACGACCACTTTTTGTCCCTTGTCGACATTCGGTGCGCCGCATACG
This sequence comes from Rossellomorea aquimaris, assembly GCF_001877785.1. Lineage (GTDB taxonomy): Bacteria > Bacillota > Bacilli > Bacillales > Bacillaceae_B > Rossellomorea > Rossellomorea aquimaris_A. The sequence continues at coordinate 385,010 of NZ_MINN01000096.1, forward strand.
ATCTGAAGGAATTCTCCGCCTACATCCACTTTGCAGATATTCAGTTTATCTGCATTCGGGTGTTTCTCTTTTTCAGCAACAAAACCAACTACGAATTTAGGCGAGAAATCTGCTTCCAGAATCTCATCAAAGCCGTTTTCCTTGATGGCTTTATTGATCTGCTCCAGCTTATCGTCGTTCATTTCAACTTGCCCTTTTTCTTGAAGCTCCAAATAATTGGAGGCATTAAACAAGTTAAAGCCGGCTGTTTCACCTGAATCTTTATCAAAGATGCGGACAGCATCTCCTTTCATCTCATGAGCCACTTTCCCTTCAAACCCGGGCTGCATCGTGATGATGAGGGTATCCCCGATTCCTTCAAGATTGTAAAATACGTTCATTTCATTTTCTCCCTTCACTTTTTACGGTTTTTAGCCAATATGAAGACCGGTTCCAAATCTCCGTCTTCATAGACAAATGATAACGCGGTGATCGGTACATTGCCGGTCGTGAAAAAGCTCATCGTCATCTGTGCAAGGACATCATATCCTGTTTCGTTGCGGATGTCACCAATGACAAGCACGTCCTGATGGGGGACAGACACAGTCATCTCCCCTTGTATATCACTGCTGACTTTCTTCAAGAAAGCATCATTCAAGATGCGGCTCGCATCGTACCCATCATTATTGTTCAAGAAATAAAAGACATTCCCGGCTACTTCGTCTTTTTTCATCTGTGTCGAAAGCCCTCTCACGTTGAACAGGGCCGTTTCCTTCATCTGTTCATGAGTCCAGCCTTCCTCTTTCAGCATATTCTCATCGATCAAACGATAGGTGGATCCAAGATCTATGGCGTAATAAATCCTTGTCTCCGCTGTATGTTCATCTGTTACAAGCGGGATGCAGTCATTTGATTCTGTCGCAAAAGAAGTTGACCGGATGACAGGGAAAACGTTTTTCTCTTTGCTTCCCATGTCCGATTTAGTCCCCATTACATTCAATGCTTCTTCTACGTAATAAACGACTTCATCAATGATGGATTTATTATTTTCCTTCCATTTAGAAACGATGGGAGGAAGTGCAACCGTGATCCCTTTACCGGTCTCGGTATTCTCAATCCGCAGGGAATCTTTATCCCGGTCATATGTAAAGGTGCGATTAGGCTTGTCCAGTCTTTCCTGGAGGATGCCTTTTAATTTTTTTATATCCATGGTTCCCCTCCTTCTTAAACTTGAGTATTCCCGTTCATATCTTATAAACTGCCACTTTTAACATTTTACAATAAAATCGTGATAATACAAAAGAATCAACAATAAAAAAGGGACATCCCCGAAAGAATATCCCTTCTTCATTATTAGGACAGTGAGTTCATGAACTCCTGTATTTCTTCTTTCGTTTTACGGTCCTTGCTTACAAAGCGGCCTGTTTCCTTTCCGTTTTCATAACCAAGGAAGCTCGGTATGCCGTAAATGTCGTGCTCTATGCAGATATCGATGAATTGATCTCGATCGACATAGATGAAGGTATACTCGCTATATTCACTTTCGATTTCCGGCAGGATTGGTTCGATGATCCGGCAGTCCGGGCACCAGTCGGCTGAAAACATAAAAACATGTTTTCCATTGTTTTTCAATTCATGGAATTCTTCCATCGTTTCAAGTTTGCGCATATCATTTTCCTCCTGTATCTATCGTCATTTGGTCCGGTTTGATCCAGCCAATTTTCCTCATATATTCAGATAGTAACAGGGAGATGACGGCAGGTCCAACGAAATGCAACAGCAGCACCTTTAAAGCTGTATCCCAAGTGAAACCCATAGTTTTGAATGTCATGATCTGACCGACGAGGCCGCTCGTTCCCATCCCCGCCCCGGCAGAATTGTTTTCCATGAGCCAGATCGTAGTCCCGATCGGTGCGAGGATCATACCTGCAATGGTCGGCGGAAGTAAGATACGCGGATTGCGGACGATATTCGGAACTTGCAGCATGGATGTTCCGATCCCCTGTGCCAGGAGCCCTCCTACTTTATTTTCCCGGTAGGAGATCACTGCAAATCCGACCATCTGGGCTGCACATCCGATGGTCGCAGCCCCGGCCGCGACTCCACTCAAATCAAGCATAAGGGCAATCGCAGCGCTGGAAATCGGAGCCGTCAACGCAAGCCCCATAAGTGCCGCCACGAGGATCCCCATAATGATCGGCCTCTGTTCCGTCGCCCAGCTGATCCAGCTTCCGAACATCGTCATAAAGTCACCAATTTGCGGTCCGGCGAAATACGCAACAAAAAAACCAGTAAAAATTGTCACAAAAGGCGTGACAATGATATCCACTTTCGTCGACTTGCTTACAAGCTTCCCAATTTCAGTTGAGACGACAGCGGCCAGGTAGGCACCGGCCGGACCGCCAAGGGAAGCACCCGCCGCCCCTGTCACCACGGCAGCAAACAGGACCAGCGGCGGCGCACCCAGTCCATATGCAATCGCGGCTCCGATGGCAGGTCCCATCAGCCCGATGGCGAGCGCACCCATATCGATAAAGAACGTATTGACCGCATCAGGCAGGAACACGGCCTGCTCCCCGATCGTCTTGATGATCAGTCCGATGATCAGCGAGCTGAAAAGACCGAGTGCCATATAACTAAGTGCATCTATGAAATAAACCTTTGCAGAAAACTTAACCCCTTTACTCTCCATGTAATTCTTCAATCTACATTCCCCTTTTCTATAAATAGAATCACACATTTACTAGTGTAAAGACACATGTTACTTTTGTCTATCATAAATTTCCTCCCAAACCACAGGTTAAGGGAAATCATGATAAATAAACGGTATTGAAGGGTGAAGAAGACTAGCGGGTCACATTTGTTGATGGAGGAGCCCGCCCGTTAATTACGGGGACAAGCTGCAAAGAGGATTCGACAAGTGGCACGATTATGGAGAAAGTGGCACAATTATCTGCTTTCAGGCCCAATTACCGAGAAAGAGGCACAATTATTCCTAATGCGGCACAATAAATATTCGCATATTTATATCCATGTTTTCTGAACATCTTCACCACTAGTTCAAAGTAGATTTTTGGATGAAAAGTAGTATAGGTTGAGCTGAAAATCAGACTTTTTTCTCTTTTTCACTGTAAAAATGCCTCCCCAATTGTTAATTGAGGACCAGCGGGATCAGCAGTCCGTAATCATCACAAATACCTTACTTTATAATTCCCAAATAATATAAAAAAACCGATCTTCCACTTAATTCAGTGAAAAATCGGCAGATATGATTAATTTTGTTTAACAGAGTCAGCTATTTCCATCATCATTTCGGCATGATCCGAAAGATCTTCCAAACTTGACTGGGTGGTTAATTTAGTGCCTCCCACTCCAACAATCAGCTCATACTCCTTTGAATCCGGCAATTTATTAATGACATAATATCCAAAACGATCATCTTCCTTGAAAGAATCATTTTGAACGATATTCTTCTCATCGCTGATAGCCATATTATATAGAAGCTCACTGTTTTGATCTTCCTCTGGGTTAGTGAATAGAATGAATGTATCAGAGCCTTTTGAAATGATGACATTATGTTCAGATTCCTTTTCAATCTTGGCTCCAAACGGGAGATAAAAGCTGAGGCTGCCCGCCTCTTCTTTCGCGTTCTTGTCTGTATTTTTGAACGTATCCTCCACGGTCTGGGCTGTCTGCTCTTTCTCTTCGTCTATTGTTGTATTGCATCCAGCTAATATAAGCACAAGAAAGAAGAGAACGATCGAAATCTTTGTTTTCATCCTCTTTTCCTCCTTTTCCTGCTTCGTCGGAACCCGCCTTCAAGTTTACCTGAAGGACCTACGCTAATAATACCGTCACAAAGTACCATTGACAACCCTTACACAAAGAAAAAACCTTAATTTAATGGCAGTGGAGGTTACTTTTCACCACCTGAGGGTATATATGATAAAATGACTAAAAAAAGGAGAGATACAATTGGAATTCACTGTTTATCTTGCAGGGGAAATACATAGCAGCTGGAGAGAAGATTTGAAGGAGGAAGCGAAAAAACTGGACTTGCCTTTGTCGTTTGTGGGACCGATGGAAAATCATGAACGTTCTGATCATATCGGGGAAGAAATCCTTGGCGAACAGCCTGATAAGATACTCCGTGATGACGCCGCATCTGCGGTCAATAATCTCCGCACTGAATTATTGATGAAGAAATCCGACCTTGTCATTGCGTTGTTCGGCGAAAAATATAAACAATGGAACACAGCCATGGATGCAGGTACAGCCCTTGCCTTGAATAAACCGCTGATCCTGATCCGCCCGGAAGAGCTTCATCATCCGCTGAAAGAACTGTCGAATAAAGCAAATGTAACGTGCACATCGATCGAACAGGCAACGAAAATACTTTCATATATTTTCGAAACTGAATAACCAGTTTATTCTTGTGCTGACAGTAATTTTATCTTTCTTTCATGAAAAACATGCCGCTATAATAGGATCCGGCATGTTTTTTCATGGTGAAACCAAGTTCTTCAGACCTAAATTATCTTACTATTCTAAAATAATAAAATATTAGTAAAATAAAAACATCTTATGATATACTTACTAGTTTTAAAAGTTTTTTTGACTTTATGAAAATATTAAAATATTATAGTAAAAGAACTAAGGAGGTTGTAATATGTCGTCAATCAATAAACAGAAAATTGTGGATAGTGTTCCCCAGAAAGGATTCTTTGGACACCCTAAGGGACTATTCACGCTATTCTTCACGGAATTTTGGGAGCGCTTTTCTTACTACGGAATGCGCGCAATCCTTGTATACTATATGTATTATGAGGTTTCAAAAGGCGGCCTTGGCCTAGAAGAAGGTACAGCTTTAGCAATCATGTCTATTTATGGTTCACTCGTTTATATGTCAGGTGTGATCGGAGGCTGGCTTGCAGACCGTATCTTCGGTACATCGAAAGCCGTCTTCTACGGAGGAATCTTGATTATGTTCGGGCATATCGCCTTATCATTCCCGGGCAGCCTGTCAATGTTTTTCGTTTCAATGGTATTAATCGTACTTGGTACAGGTTTATTAAAACCGAACGTATCTACTGTAGTCGGTGAAATGTATGCAGAAAATGATACACGCCGCGATGCTGCGTTCAGTATCTTCTATATGGGGATCAACTTGGGTGCTTTCCTTGCACCGCTTCTGACCGGGGCACTTATGAAGAGCTACGGATTCCACTGGGGATTCGCACTTGCCGCAATCGGTATGTTCTTCGGATTAGTCGTCTTCATGCTCACAAAGAAGAAGAGCCTGGGTCTTGCTGGTACTTATGTGCCGAACCCGCTTAATGCTGCTGAAAAGAAAAAATACGGTTCCATCACTGCTCTTGTCGTCATTGTATTGGCAGTTATCCTTGGAATCACAATTCCTAATGGAATGTTCACGTTAGATGTATTCATCAATTTAGTCGGAATTTTCGGAATCTTGGCGCCGACTATCTATTTCATTATTATGTACAGAAGTCCTAAAACAACAGCAACTGAACGTTCACGCGTACTTGCCTATATTCCATTATTCATCGCTGCTGTCATGTTCTGGGCAATTCAGGAACAAGGTTCTACGATCCTTGCTGCTTATGCAGATAAACGTACACAGCTTGATTTCATGGGAATCGAAATTTCACCAGCATGGTTCCAGTCACTTAACCCGTTATTCATCATTCTGCTTGCACCTATATTCGCCGGAATGTGGGTAAAACTTGGTGACCGGCAGCCAACGATCCCTCAGAAATTTGCAATGGGACTTCTTTTTGCAGGACTTTCATTCCTTGTCATCCTGCTTCCTGGTTATTTCACAGGGGAAGATGCATTGGTCAGCCCGTTATGGCTTGTATTGAGCTATTTCATCGTTGTCCTTGGTGAATTGATGCTGTCACCTGTCGGCCTTTCAGCCACGACGAAACTTGCTCCTGAAGCATTCTCGGCTCAAACGATGAGTCTTTGGTTCCTTGCTTCAGCAGGTGCACAAGCATTGAATGCACAGCTTGTTAGATTCTATTCAGCTGATTCAGAGATGCTTTACTTTGGTTCCATCGGAGGGGCAGCAATCGCATTAAGTATCATCCTCTTCCTATTGGCACCGAAGATCCAAGTGTTCATGAAAGGTGTAAAATAATCCAATGTTTAAGCCCCCTGATCCGTTCAGGGGGCTTTTGTTATAAAAAAAGACCCCGCGCCTATGAAAGCGTGGAGCCTTCTTACTTTTTACCAGAACCAGCAGCAGTTGCCGCGATGTCTTCTGCGGTCTTCAGCACCGCCGACATCGTCTCTTATATGACGGCATCTTCCACGGTTATCTTCCGCACCAGCTACATTGCCGTGCCTTCTGTTGCATCTTCCGCGGTTGTTGTCTTCTGCTCCGCGTACATCTTCATTTCTTCTTCCATGACACCTGCCGCGGTTGTTGTCCTCTGCTCCAGCTACATCATCATCACGTCTCCGGCGGCATCCTCCGCGGTCTTCAGCTCCTCTTACATCATCACGTCTGCCGCAATGCCCGAATAAGTCCCAGCAATTGTTACGGCGGCCTTCCACTCGATCATGTCTTCTGCATCCCATAAATCAAACCTCCCCTGCATAAGGATTATCAGTAAAAAAGCACTGACATATTTTATCTTATGAGGATGGCATTAGATTGGTATGGGCCAAGTAGTAGGAAGTTGATGGGGATCAGAATTGATTTTTCTTATATTTCCACTGACCGATCAATAACTGGACGACGTGAAAGAACATGACATCCCGTGTGACGAGCCCATCGGTGAATACACCAACCGCCCCTTCACTTTGACGGATACCTGTTTTAGAGGTGAATTCATCCATAAGCGGACCAAGTTCCCTTCCCTTCCTGAGCCCTTCAGCAATTTCTGTCGGCAATGAAATCCTGGCCCCTCCCGCAATGATTTCATTGCCGTTCCGATCAACCAGACTTCCCCAATTGCAGAGGAACATGCCGTATAAAGTTTCGGTCACCCCTCCTTCAAGGCCGATACCGATATCTGCATTCGTCATCCTCAATACGTTCTTTGCCCGGTTAAGAGCACCTTCGATCGTTTCCTGATCGGAAAAAGGCTGCTCACTTACATTTGATTCCGTTTTCAAGCACTGGAAACTAACCTCATTAATATGCTGTTGAAACCCTTTTTCAATTGCTTGTACTTTCGCCTTGTTTTTTGTCCCTATTGCGATTTTCAACAAATTACGATACCTCTTTTCTTATTACATCCCAATCCGGATTCCCTGCCAAAAAAACTGCCTCCGAAAGAGACAGTTCTTAGTTCAGACAATATATATTTAATCTTTGTAAGATAAACTCAATTATCCATTCCTCTTGATTGTGTCGATTGTGGAACGGTCACACTGTTTGACAAGTTTCACAATCAGTTCTTTTGCCGCAGCATAATCATCGACATGAATCATGGAGGCATGGGTATGGATGTAGCGTGAACAAATGCCGACCACAGCACTCGGCACCCCTTCGTTTGAAATATGTACTCTTCCTGCATCCGTACCACCCTGAGACACAAAATATTGATAAGGGATGTCATTGGACTCTGCCGTATCGAGAACTAATTCCCTGATTCCTTTATGCGTCACCATGGAACGGTCGAGGATCCGGAGAAGGGCCCCTTTACCAAGCTGGCCAAATTCATTCTTATCACCAGACATATCATTAGCAGGACTTGCATCAAGCGCAAAGAAAATATCCGGTTTGATCATATTTGCTGCAGTCTGGGCTCCGCGGAGGCCCACTTCTTCCTGTACTGTCGCACCGGAGTACAATGTATTGGACAATTCAGTGCCTTGAAGTTCTTTTAAAAGTTCGATTGACAGACCGCAGCCATAACGGTTATCCCATGCCTTCGCAAGGATTTTCTTTTCATTTGCCATTGGGGTGAACGGACAAATCGGGACAATTTGCTGCCCCGGCTTGATCCCGATTTCAAGTGCATTTTCTCTATCATCCGCACCGATATCGATGAGCATATTTTTTATATCCATCGGCTTCCTTCGCTGCTCTTCTCCCAAAAGATGAGGAGGGATGCTGCCGATCACACCGGTGACAGGCCCGTTATCCGTGATGATTTGCACTCGCTGAGCAAGGAGAACCTGGCTCCACCAGCCGCCAAGGGTCTGGAAGCGGAGCATTCCATTATCGGTGATGGAAGTTACCATGAAGCCGACTTCATCCATATGTCCTGCTACCATGACCACCGGATCATCCGCCCGGCCCCTTTTCACACCGAATACTCCGCCCAGGCGGTCCTGCACAACTTCATCGGAATACGAAGCCAATTGTTCCTTCATGAATTGGCGGACCGCATGTTCATTCCCGGGCGCACCAGGCAACTCAGTCAATGTCTTAAATAAATCCAATGTATCTTGTTTCATATATTCTGCCCCTTTTTTAAAAAAATTCAGTTATGTATACTTTCATTTTACAGAACTTTCTCACGTCTTACCACCAATTAAGACAAAAGCAGTTCTCTTTTTTTCAGATTCTTTGTTAGAATGTACCTATATACAAGTTTGTAATCAAGGCTGTGGAGGGATAAAGATGAACTGGAAGTCATTCATTTTAGGAGTCGGCATCGGCGCTGCGGGCGGGTTATTAGTTAGCGGTAAGCTAAAGGAAACAAGCCTGGTTTCAGCCGAAAAAGTATTGAAGGATGTAAAACTCTCATTTAAAAAAGAAGGGAAGGTCGACGGGTCGTGGATTTCCATGAACCCGGAAGATTATCAGAAACACTCCCTGTCAACAAAGATCTATAAAGGCGGGGTTTCTCGAAGGAGCGAAGGCCGCCTGGAACAGTACGAATTCATTGCGGATGCCTTCACCGGGACTGTTATAGATGTATACCCTATATCTTGAATAGAAAAAACAGGATGGCAGCTGTGTCATCCTGTTTTACTTTCATTATCATTTTCTAGGCACTTCTTCGACGATCTCCCCGTCCCTGTTCCACTTCAATGCTCTGTAGACAGCATCGTGATAAAACAAGAACCACCACTCATTTTCGATTGCCTGATTGATCCACTTATCTTTAGCGTGGATCGATGTCATCGGATAATCATCATAGGCAAGCACCCAGAGCGGGTTCTTATGGGCATGGGTCGGCATGATATCCGCCATATGGATGAATGTCTCGCCGCCGTGCTCGATGACGATGATCGAATGTCCGTCACTGTGACCGCCCGTATGGATCATGCGCAGTCCCGGAAGCACTTCCTTCTCTCCTTCGAACGTCTTCACCTGACCTGTGATGCTCTCCCAATTTTCTTTCCAATATGTATTTCTTGAGCGGATATTCGGCTCCCTCATCTCATCCCACTCAACCTTGGACGTATGGATTTCTGCATTCGGAAATACAGGAACCAGTTTATCCCCTTCATATTTCGTCAGACCGCAAGCATGATCGAAGTGCATATGCGTCATCAAGATGATATCGATATCGGAAGTCGTTAAACCGAGCTTCTCCAGGGATTCTTCTATCGATGATTCCTCGTGCACACCATAATTCCTTTTCTGCTTTTCATTTAATTTTCCTTTTCCGATTCCCGATTCAATGAGTATGTTTTTACCTTGGTATTGAAAAAAGAGGGGATCGGTTCGCAGCTCGATCTGGTTCAACTCGTTGACTGCATATTTTTTTGACCAAAGAGGTTTCGGCACCACTCCGAACATCGCTCCCCCATCCATGTGGGTGACGCCCCCATTCAGCCAGTGAAATGTTAAATCTCCTGATTTCAATGATTCCATCTTGTCTATTCCTCCTTTGTTCGTACGGTTTCATTTTATCAGAATTTACGGACGACTTGTATAGATAAGGCTTCCGTTAAACTCGGGCAGTGAAATCCACACTTGGAACAGGACTGGCACGAATAAAGAAAATTCTACAAGCGGCGAATTAATATAAAAAGTGGCACAATTATCCTGAAAGTGGCGCAATTATTTTGAAACCGGCTCAATAATCCTTATAAGCGGTACAATTACCGCTTCACGGGCCGATGGGGGATTGAGTACCCTTCAATAATTTGGATTTCCTTCATAAAAACCAGGCCAAACAAAGTTACTACTGCTATAATCATCAAATTTTTTAATCAAAATTACAATTTCACAAGAAGACCTCCCCCTTTAACTGGACTCAAACAAAAAAAGCACCCCAAAAACTCATCGGGATGCTTTCCAACCATTATTGATTCTGATACTGCGCTTCTACGCGGTAGATGCGCTGGCCTTTTGCTGAGAATTTCTCTTCGTATTCGGTCATGATGTTTCCTTCGAAATCGCTGTTGTGCAAATCCAGGCTCAGGAATTTCAAGTGAAGGCCGTACCATGAAAAGCTCATCAATGAATATTCGAACAAGCCCTGATTATCGGTCTTGAAGTGGATTTCCCCGCCTTTGATCAAGATATCCTCATAAAGCTTGAGGAATGTTTTGTAAGTAAGGCGGCGCTTTTCGTGGCGGTTTTTCGGCCATGGATCGGAGAAGTTCAGGTATACCCTGCCAACTTCTTCAGTTCCAAAGAAGTCGGTCAAGTTGCGTGCATCCACGTTCAAGAGCTTTACATTCGGAAGCTCCGCCTCGATCAAGCGGTCAAGGGCTGTCACGATGACACTTTCATATAATTCGATCCCGATATAATTGACATCGGGATTCGCTCTTGCCATTTCCGTGACGAACTGGCCTTTTCCTGTTCCGACTTCTATATGGATGGGATTGTCGTTTCCAAACACTTCATTCCAATTGCCTTTTTTCTCTTCGGGCTGTGCGACCACATATTGCGGATTCTCGCTGATTTTTTCTGAAGCCCATGGTTTATGTCTTAAACGCATGCTGTGACACCTCATTTAGTTATTTTGCTACATTGAACATTCGCTGTTGATTTCCGAGAGTTCTTCGTCTTGCACTCCAACCAACAGCTAAAAACAGAAAAAACTACAAAAAAATTCAAAAGCGGTTTTCATATATGATGTTTTTCTAAAAAAGAGCCAAGCCAAACATTTTATATGAAAACAGCTCTACCGAAAAAAACAATAACAGATGAATGGGTTCTATGCAACAACATTTTGCGTACACACCCTTTCAAAAAAACCACGAATAAATAGAAAAGGAATCCACACACTAAATGTGAATTCCTGTTTTGTTTTCGAGTAAGAAAACGATGTAAAGATCTATATGAAAGGGTGAACGTCATGCCTTTAGATTCCCATTATCAAATGCAATTGTTAAAAGATATACTCTCCAATCATCAGACAGATTGCTGCGGTTCAGTATCTGAATGTGAGCAGGTGGAGCGATTAGTCAAATCGTTGATGGTCAATGCTGATATAAATGAAAATATTAAGCCGGTCCTGCAGGAAATTTATCAGTACGGTCAAAGTGGAGCAGGCAGCTCTGACCTCGATACTCATATTACGAGCAATCGCCAAAACCTGTCTCAGTGGGTTTCGGATATGGATCAGTTCTCCTGATCAAACCACTTTATGCAAATATTCGATCCAGTGGTTCATTTCATGAAAGCGTCCTTTCCCTTTATGCCATTGGATGGAAAGGATCGTTTGAGCCACTACATACCATTTCATCCTCAGTCTCAAATTGTCTGTCAGGTCAACACCATATTGGTTGAGCCAAGCAGGCCATTCTTCCTCGGGAATGTACCAGTATAGCAGCATTCCTACATCGAAAGCGGGATCGGCGATCATTGCCCCGTCCCAATCGATCAAGTACAGCTGGTTGTGATCGGAAAGCAGCCAGTTGTTGTGATTGACGTCTCCGTGACAAACTACGTATTCATCCTGCCGAACTTCTTCCAGTTCTTTTTGCAGAAACAATAATGCCTGCCTTACTATCGGCAGCGAAAGGAGATCGAACTCCAGCCCCGTCTCCACTTCAGTCAGCATATGCTCTGGCTGAAAAGGTTCCTGGCCCAGCCTCTCAAGCATGGTGGAAAGAGGCCTTGAAGAATGTATTTTTTTGAGCAGCCTCGCTACCCGTTCATTCTTCATTTCTTCGGGATTGAGTTCTCTTCCATTTAACCAGTGCTGTGCTGTTATTACGTCCCCATTTTCCATCCGCTTTGTCCAAACAAGCTTCGGTACGATACCCTCTGCCGACAATACGGCGAGAAAAGGAGATGAGTTGCGCTTAAGAAACAGCTTCTGCTCTTGATACTGAGCAAAAAAAGCTTCTCCGGTGGCGCCTCCTGCGGGGACTATTTCCCAATCTTGGTCAAATAAGTGTTCCAATATTTTCACCTTCTATTGGTCCTTAGTCGTGTTCATGTATTTCAACCTTACGTTTATTATCGTCATTAGAATTCATACATTTAATAGATCCACTTAAAAGTCTTATAAAACAAAAAAGACAGCTATTGGGCAGATCAATCAATAGCCATCTGTTTTTGATTTTATCGTCATCTTCTCGATTCGTCAAGCTTTGGAACGATGCATCAGCGGACGATGACATAGGAGCAAATCCCCTCAAGCCCTAAAGAATCGCCGTTCAGCTCCCGCAAACCGTTCACTTTTGCTTTCTTTCCGTCAGACAGCATAGTCCAGGACTTCCCTTTAGGGAGCGGGAACCGGACATCGCTGTTTTCACCTGAATGGAAGATAAGAAGCAATTCATTCCACGGGCCGTATGGATGAACATCCCGGTAATGGACCGTTACCAGCTTTTCTGCCGGATGATGCACAGAGGTGTGTTTCCGGATGAGATCCGGCTGTTTAAAACGGAATGCACTGTGACTTTTTCTTATCGCAATCAATCCCCGGATATAATCGATATCTTCCTCATGCCTTTCTCTTCTCAGCCAATCAATCCGGTTTATTTCCACCGGTGAATTATAGCTGTTCTCCACACCCTGTTTGGTACGGAAAAATTCCTGTCCGGCATGCAGGAACGGAATCCCCTGTGAAAGCAGCACCATCGAAGTCGCCAGCTTCTGTCTCTTCATCAGAAATTCATCGTCTTCTTCAAGACAAGCTTTCATTTTATCCCAAAGTGTATGGTTGTCATGGGATTCTACATAATTGACGGATTGGGCCGGCTCAATAAATATGCCTCTGTCACCATCTTTGATGCCGATGCTTCCAGTGAGCACCGCCTCCACTTTTTCCTCCAGATTTCCGTGTCCGAGGGCGAACCCCTTGTCATGGAGATTGAAGGTACTCCCTTTTACGGTGTCCCTGAAACAATCATTGAATTGACCGATTCCCCTGAGACTGTTTGCATTCCTGAGGTTGGCTTTGCTGTCCGGTGCAAGGGGTGTGTTCAGGTCCCACCCTTCACCGATCACAATTGCCCCTGGCAAAATCCGATCCACTTCTTCTCGGATTTCATTCATTGTCGTGACATCAAGGATCCCCATCAGATCAAAGCGGAATCCATCCACTCCATACCTCAGCAGCCAATAGCGGATGGAGTCCTTGATGAATTTCCGTGCCATCAATCGTTCGGAGGCGAAATCATTTCCCACTCCCGTTCCGTTAGAGGGAAGTCCGTTTTCGTCATGTCTGAAAAAATAACCGGGTACGAGCTTTTCGAATGAAGAGGTTTCCTTGACAAATACATGATTGTAAACGACATCCAGTATGACCCTGATATTTTCTTCGTGCAGGGAATGGATCGCGGATTTCAGCTCGCGGATCCGTTCGGCAGGGTCGGCTGGATTCATACTGTAACTTCCTTCCGGGGCATTGAAGTATAAAGGATTATATCCCCAGTTGTAACGATTATCTGCCGGATCATCCGATACGCCGTCGAAGTCATTCACGGGCAGCAGTTCGACATGGGTGATCCCGAGCTCTTTCAAATAGCGTATTCCGCTTGAAAACCCATTTGGTGTCACTGTTTCTTTTTCGGTAAATGCAAGAAATTTGCCCTTGAACTTCATTCCGCTTTCTTTTGCGCTCGAAAAGTCCCTTACATTGAGCTCATAAATGACTGCATCAACAGGCGAGGGAAGGGGCTGGAGTGATGAGCATCGAGGGGTGATCTTATCAGGGTCCACGACACACCCCCATTCACTGTTGAAGGAAACCGACGCTGCATACGGATCGACAAGCTCGTTCCAGATAAGATTGATGCAAGTCAAGAATGTATAATGCCAGCCTTCAATGTTTTCGCTGACAGTCAGCTCCCACACGCCTTTTGCAGTTCTTTCCATGGTATGTTGAACGGCATCCTCCCCATGGGGCGGCTTTAACTTCACCTTCACTTCGACAGCGGTCGGGGACCAGACTTTAAAAACGGCCCTGTCACCTTGTAACGTGACTCCCAGATCGTCTCCGTCATAATAAAAATGCCGGTCAAATTCTTCCGTGCGGATGACGGCACCGATTTGCAGATCCGTTTCCGTATTATGTTCATCTTTGATTGTATACGTTCTTCCAAGTTCCAGATTCTCCGCCAGTAATGCTGTATATTTCATCGCATCATCCAGCGGGATCCTCTCCCTTACTTCAAGGGGTATTTCATTCCCGTCTTTCAAAAGGGAAAAACGTCTGGACTGTCCCCCGTGATACGTATATGGGAGAATAAGAGTGATCATATTTAATGTATCCAGGAATGCTTCGTACTGCCGACTAATGACTAACACTTCTCCCACCTGCTTCTATTTAACATTTTCCAGCTGCCGTGGGTCACCTCTGCATGGAGTTCCCTGCATTCATCGATGACTCCTGCAAAATCGCCATCTGCATGAACCGGGATTCCCTTACGGCTTTTCATCTTGATACTTCTTCCTTTTAATGTATGGACTTCTTTTAATTCAGTATGTTTTCCGAAAAAGACAGATATAAATAAAAACATAAGCTTCCATTTCGATAAGCCGGATACAATGGTCAGGTCAAGCACGCCATCATCCGGACGGGCTTCCGGGGCAATTTTCATCCCTCCCCCGAAATAAGGCTGATTGGAAACGGTGATGAACCACACTTTTTCAAGCGTACGTTTCACACCGTCGACTTCGATCACCGCCCGGAAAGGTTTGAAGGATAACGCTTCCCTGCAAAGAATGACAGGGTAGATCAGCTTCCCGAGCGACCAGCGGTTCAACTTCCCTTTTAACCATGATTCATTTGCCTTCCGGGCAATCAAGGCATCGAACCCTACACCTATATTATTCACAAAATAGTGTTTTGGCCCCCCTCCTATAGAGAAAAGACCTGCATCCATAGAAATCGGAAGGGGAGTATGTAATGTTTCCCTGATCAGATCATATGCATTATGTTTGCCCCTTGGCCACCTGTAGCCTCGGGCAAAATCATTTCCGCTTCCTCCGGGAATATACCCGATGAAGATATTCTCAAAACCTGCTGTGCCGGAGATGATGGAGTTCATCGTCCCGTCTCCCCCGACTCCAATTATATAGAAAGATTCGCCTGGATTTTCACGTACAAGCTCCCCTGCGATTCTTCTCACATCATCAGGATGTTCTGTCATGTATAACGAATAGGGGATGGTGATGCCCTTCTGGAATTTTTCCCAGGAAGTAAGTGAATGGTGATTTCTTGCGGAAGGATTCACAATGAAGATGGTCTTCATTGTGAGTCCTCTTCCACTCCCGTATTCCACTCTTTAAGCGTCTCATGCTGATAATGCATCCGTTTAAATGAAGTGGTCTGGCAATAGTCCAGGATAGATTTTGCTGCTTTCAATTGGACACCCTTAATCGGCGAACGGCTGGAACGCTGCTGATTGAACCAGCCTTCATGCTTCCTCTTATCGATGAATTCACAGCCTGCCGGCGCCTGGGGGAAATCGATATAGCCGTTTCTTGATACTACGGCTTTATGGATCGGCAGTTCGATACCGTTATATTCGACGATCTGCCCGATGATGCGTTCCATCCTTTTCAGTGAAATCAGCGGATTCAACACCCTTGATTCGGCGTCTCCCCATTTTTTCACCCAGAAACGGTCCCCTGAACCGACATAAGCCGTACCTTCCTCGAATTCAAGGAATGATAAGCACCATATTCCTGTAGGCGTAATCAGGACAACCTCCAGCTCAACGGGTGCATTTTTTATTTTGAAAACCGGAAAATATAAAACAAGGATGTTATCAGGAAAACGCTGAAGCAGATATTTAAGCCTTTCATCATAATAATAGCTGTTATCCACATAGGATTTTTCTGAAATCGTCGAGCTTGCCCACCTTAACTGAAATTCAAAGATCGAATCCAGGAAGTGCTTTTTTAACTCTTCTTCAGAGGCAAAATCAGTATGCGGATTCATCTCAAGCTCAATCGCATCGTCATCACCCTGAGCAGGGGTGCCGATTTCTTCCGTCTCTCCATTCTCTTTCTTTTTAAAAAAGGACATGAATTTCCGGGTCACGGATGATTTTTCTTTATCCGCTTCATCCTGTTCAGGTGAGGAAAATCCACCCCCGTTTTCCCAGTGAAATTTCATTTTTTCCCATTGCTGCTTTTTTAATCTTACAAATTGGGAAGGATATCTATATAAATCGGTTTCATATCTTGAAACATAATCTTGGAGTTTTATCAGCTGTGCCATCAGGAGTCCTTCCTTTCACATGATTTAGGACGATTCATTAAAGTGTATCGTATGGACCGCTTCATATTTCGGTGTGCGGTCCATATGCGTTCGGTATAGGACGACTTCATTTACCAGGTGGGCGGGAGTTGCTTCCGGATTGAAACCACTCAGCCATTCCTTTGAAAATGGTGAGGGCTTGTTCCATTTCCGCCCGACCGTAATATGAGGGGTGAACGGTCTAGTTTCCAACTGAAAGCCCGCTTCTTCACAGGCTTCGTACACCTTTTCACGAATCTGGTGCAGAGTCGAAGACGGGTTCACACCCATCCAGAAAATCCTCGGCTCATCACTTTTCCCGAAAGTGCCGAACCTCTTTAGCGAAAGCGGGAAACTCCCCAATTTATGTAAAGACTCTGTTACATGATCAATGGCCGCATCTAAATCTTCATGTGAAGCATCACCCAGGAAAGCCAGAGTGATATGGTAGTCTTCCGGATGGACGTACTTTTTAAAAGAATCTTCTTCCTTCATGGGAGCAGTCAGTCTTTCTATCTCCTTCTTC
Organism: Rossellomorea aquimaris; assembly: GCF_001877785.1. Taxonomy (GTDB): domain Bacteria; phylum Bacillota; class Bacilli; order Bacillales; family Bacillaceae_B; genus Rossellomorea; species Rossellomorea aquimaris_A. The sequence goes on from NZ_MINN01000096.1 coordinate 402,104, forward strand.
ATCTCGCCCGGTAATGAACATGCGAAAAAATAATGAGTTTTTAACATAACATTCCATCCTTATCGTTGGTTATTACTTCTATTTTAGCAAAATGTGCTAAGAGAAAGAATCTCATAAGGGAAATGCAATGAAAATGAAATACAAAGCCTATATAGTTGATAAGATTTATATGAATGAGTACCATATAAGTAGAGAATGCAGGAAAGGAAGTTGACCATGAAAGTAGTACAGAATATTGCTGAATTAATCGGGGATACCCCCCTTGTTAAATTAAATCGCCTGAATCCTTCCGACGGTGCTGATGTATACATTAAACTTGAATTCTACAACCCGAGTAAAAGTGTAAAAGACCGGGCAGCCTTCCAGATGATCCTGGAAGCTGAAAAAGAAGGCCTGCTGAAGGAAGGTTCGACGATCATCGAACCTACGAGCGGGAACACCGGGATCGGCCTTGCAATGAATGCAGCGGCAAGAGGCTACCGTTCCATCCTTGTCATGCCCGACACGATGACACAGGAGCGGATCAACCTGCTAAAAGCGTACGGAGCAGAAGTCGTATTGACTCCGGGAGATGAGAAGATGCCGGGGGCTATCGAAAAGGCAAAGGAACTGACAAAAGAAATCCCGAACAGCTTCATGCCTATGCAGTTTGAAAATGACGCTAACCCGAATGCCCACCGCAAAACGACGGCGCTTGAAATCATCGACGCGATGGAACAGATCGGCAAGCCTCTGTCTGCTTTTGTTGCGACAGCCGGGACAGGCGGAACGATCACCGGTACTGGCGAAGTACTGAAGGACCATTACCCGGATATCCAGGTACATGTCGTCGAGCCTGCAGGTTCACCGGTCCTTTCAGGAGGTAAGCCCGGCAAACATAAGCTTGTCGGTACAAGCCCGGGTTTTGTCCCTGATACATTGAATACGGAAGTTTACGATAAGATCCATAAAATCGAAGATGAACAGGCATACGATATAGCCAGAAGGATGGCCAGGGAAGAAGGAATCCTTGTCGGGCCTTCTTCAGGTGCTGCCTGCTACGCTGCCATTGAGGTGGCCAAAACATTATCGCCTGACGATGTGGTCGTCTGCATCGCATGTGATACAGGAGAAAGATATCTTTCAAGCGACCTGTTCCGATTCTAAGAAAAGCGCAAGCGACTTCTACGCCGACCGACGTTCTTGGACCGACCGGTGAAGTCGGTCTTTGACCTTACCCGGCGGACCGGAACCTCCCGGGGACCAGACGCTGGAGTCGGCCATTTCTTAGATTTCACGTAATGCTTTTTTATGACTAAATTCAAAGGCCCGTCCCGCACTGCTTTAAAGCAGCACGGGACGGGCCTTCTTTATAGGTCTTCTTTTATTTTACGGTAATGCGAGATGAACGGGTCCGGTGAAGACTTCACCACAAACGTCAGGACACCTTCAATCGTATGGAGATAGAGGAAGATATATCGGGCTGAAAGGTGCTTCTTCGTCACGTCGAGCACTTGATGGAGCCCGAAGCTCCTTTTTGGCGTCACGATTTTATCACTGTACAGATACAGGTATTCTTCCGATTCCACCGTAAACTGCTGATTGTCTTCAATCATGCGTTCTTTTTTCATGAAAGCTTGTGAACAAATCAATTCCATCCCGCATCCTCCGTCAAACTTGAAGTTTTTTACAGTCTTTCTCGATTCTTTCCGTAAACAATTCCTGCAGTTTCCTTGTTACCGGTCCGGGCGCCCCCTGTCCGATGACTGTTTCATCCACCTTGACGACGGGCATCACTTCTGAGGTAGTGCTGGCAATGAACAATTCATCAGCAGATAGCAGTTCATCCACCGTGAATATCTTCTCGACGAACTTTACACCGTTCCTATCGGCCAATTCTTTAATGACTTTCCTCGTGATTCCATTAAGGATCAGATTCGTCGCAGGATGCGTATAGACCACCCCGTCCTTGACCATGAAGGCATTTGATGAGGATCCTTCCGTCACTGTCTCGCCTCGATGCTGGATCGCCTCAAAATGGCCGCCTGAAGCAGCCTCCTCTTTAGCAAGGATATTCCCTAACAGATTGAGGCTCTTGATATCACACCGGAGCCACCTGATATCCTCAACAAGCGTCGTCGTCACGCCTTCGTCCAATGATTTTACAGGCCTTTTAAACTCTTTCGTATAAGCCGTGACACTTCCGGCTGTGTCTTTTGCCGGGAAGTGATGCTGTCTCGGCGATACCCCCCGTGAAACCTGGATATAGACGATGCCCTCGTGGACATCATTCAACTCGATCAATTTGAACACAATGGAAGTGAATTCCTTAAGTTCAAATGGGATTTTGAGCTTCATTTTATCTGCACTCTGATACAGGCGCTCCATATGTTCATCCATCGTGAAGACGTTTCCGTTGTAGACGCGCACGACCTCATAGATCCCATCCCCGAATTGATAGCCGCGGTCTTCTATATCCACTTTCGCACCGGATCTTTTCACATAATCCCCATTAAGAAATACCGTTCCTTCAGTCATGTTCCTCTCTCCTTTAGATCCTTAGGATTTACAGGCCAATTCATAGATTGCCTGAGCATAGATCGCCGTCGCTTTTAAGAGATCCTCAATATACATATATTCATCTTTTTGATGGGCGATATCTTCCCTGCCCGGGAATAACGGTCCGAATGCCACGCCTGCTTCAAGGCTCCTTGCATACGTCCCGCCGCCGATGGTGATGAGTTCTCCTCTTTCACCAGTCTGCTCTTCGTATACTTTTTTCAATGTCTGGACAAGCTCGTCATCCGATGAAACATGATGAGGCTTGCTGTCCGTGAAGTTTTCAACAGTGAAGCTTTCAATGGATTGAAGGGTTTCTTTCGCCTTTTCCATATCGTAATCGACACCGTAACGCATATTAAGGCCTAGGCGACCGCCTTCTTCATGGGAATAGCGAAGCTTCCCGACGTTGATTGTCAGGTCACCTGTGATTTCGTCACGATGGCTGACGCCAAGCTTCACGCCTCGGGAATCCTTGAAAAATGTTTCTTTTGTAAAAGCAAAGAAGGTTTCTGCCTGCGTGTCCAATGGAAGCTCAGTCAGGAAAGCAGCGAGGTACAGTCCGGCATTTTTACCGTTATCAGGCTCCATCCCGTGTGCGGACACTCCTTCCACTTCAAAAATCACTTCACCATTTTCAATATAGTAGCTGCCCTTTAATCCATCATTCTTCATGAAGATCTCAAACTGCTGCACCCATTTTGTATGATCTTCATCAAGATGGACGACTGCTTTTGCAAAGTCAGGAACCATATTATACCGGCGGCCCGACTCGAAGGAAATAACATGATTGCGTGAACCATTTCCCTCTCTCCCCGTTTGCTCGACAAGGTCATAGTCCGCGATCCCTTTCTCTGCATAAATGATAGGGAAGTCCGCATCAGGTGCAAATCCCATCGACGGCATTTCTTCATTTTTGAAATAGTGATCCACGCATCTCCAATCACTCTCTTCATCCGTTCCGATGATCATCCGGATCCGCTTGTTGAAATCAGGCTTCAGTTCTTTTACGATTTTCATTGCATAATAGGCGGCCATCGTCGGCCCTTTGTCATCGATCGCACCGCGGGCAAAGATCTTCCCGTCCTTGATTTCACCGCCGTAAGGATCCTCACTCCATCCATCCCCTTCAGGCACGACATCCACATGGCAGAGGATCCCAAGAAGTTCATCCCCTTCCCCGAACTCAAGGTGACCGGCAAGATTACCGACATTCTTTGGGGTGAACCCGTCTTTTTCACCGAGCATCAATAAATAATCCAACGCTTCTTTCACCCCTTTGCCAAGCGGGGCATCATCAGTAGCGTTCTCTTCATCCAGCACACTTTTGATCTGCAAAAAATTCTGTAAATCTTTCAATAACTCATCTTTGCGTTTCTCGACTTCCTGTGTCCAGTTCATCATTCAACACCTGCTCATTATGTATTTGATCTCATTCCCCTCCATTTTATACTGTTTAGACAGGAAATCCAAACAAGGAGAAAGACCTATGTTAAAAAGTTTGACCTTCTAATTTTCAGAATTATACATCTTTTTATTTGAGACCTCATACAATGGGGGTAACAAAGGGAGACCCCGTTAATTGTTTGTAAATTTAGACAATATTATAGAATTTTTTCAGGATTAGGGGTACAATATAATTGTCAGACATCTTATGAGTAAACGATAAAAGGAAAAGGGGTTGTCTAAAGCGCATAGTACATAGGTAGCACGTGAGGTGCACACATGGCGATGTAGTCTTTGACTTTGGAAAAATGATGAGGGAGTGGTTCTTTGAAACCTTCAACCAATCGTATGCTAACAAGAATAAAAGCTGTATACATGTACATCAACAAGAAAGGTACTGTAACAACTCAAGATCTCGTTGACGAATTTGGCATTACTCCTCGCACCATTCAAAGAGATCTCAACGTGTTAGCTTACAACGACTTGGTGCAAAGCCCAAGCCGTGGCCAATGGACAACAACCGAGAAGAAAGTAAAGATGTCTTCATAGAGAGAAAAGCGGAGGCGGCTCGTTCAGCCCCGACAAGCATAACTGGGAAATCCCCTAAGGCGCTTTTTGCCTTTGGGGATTTTTCAGTTATGACCTCGAGGGGCTAGCCGCCGGAGCTGGACAATAGAAAAGCGGAAGCGCCTTGCTCAGAGGCGACAAGCATAAGATGAACCTACCGGAAAGGCGCTTTTTGCCTTTTTGGTAGGTTCATCTTATGACCTCGAGCCTCTAGGCGCTGCAGCTGGACAATAGAAAAGCGGAGCCGACTGCTCTGGCCCGACAAGCATAAGGCGAGTCGGCCGGAAAGGCGGCTGTTTGCCTTTTTGGACGGCATGACTTATGACCTGGCAAATTTTAAAGGGGATATCGGTTTTTGTCGAAAAACCGGCAGTTCGCTCATATATTACGGAGTTCGCCCTTATATACCCAGATTTCGCCCTTAAAACTGGGATTTCGCCCTTATATTACCGGATTCCGCCCATAAAACCAGAATTTCGCCCACAAACGTATCATCATTAAAGATATACTGTTCCGCCGCTTGGTTCCCCCACTATCCGCTGCCAATTCACACAAAAAAACCTGCAAACCACCTAATATAGGCAATTCACAAGTTCTTTTTCTATTAGTTTGGACGAAAATCCTTCAACATCTCCACTTCTTCATCCGTCAACTCACGATACTCACCAAGCTCCAGATCCTCATCAAGCCCGAGCGGCCCCATCGACAAACGTTTCAAGTAAACAACTCGCTTTCCGACGCTCTCAAACATCCTCTTCACCTGATGAAACTTTCCTTCCGTAATCGTCAACTCGATATCGGAAGTGAGCCCGGATTTTAAGATCACAAGATCACCTGGTTTGGTGTAGTACCCATCCTCAAGAGTCACACCTTCTTTAAAGGCTTCGACATCACGCTCGGTCACTTCGCCTTCAATCACGGCAAAATATGTTTTCGGCACATGCCGTTTCGGTGAAAGCAGCTGGTGTGACAATTGACCGTCATTCGTGATGAGCAGCAGGCCCTCCGTATCTTTATCGAGCCTTCCGACAGGGAATGGATTGAAGATCTGGTCGTCCATCTGCAGGATATCGATGACGGTTTCCTCATTGGCATCCTCGGTCGCTGAAATCAGGCCGGGCGGCTTGTTCATCATCAGATAGATGAATTCACGATATTCCACTTTATCTCCGTACAGCATTACGGTGTCTTTTTCAGTGTCAACATGGACCTTCCCGTCCTTGATGACTTCCCCATTTACCTGGAGACCTCCATCCTTCAGCAGTTTCTTCACTTCTTTACGGCTTCCATAGCCCATATTCGCAAGTAATTTATCGATTCTCATACTGACAACTCCTAATTCAATTAATTCTTCATCGTTTCATTTGATTCCGTCTTGGGTTATAAGCCCATTCATTCTCTTATTTTAAACATAGGCTGGTAATGTTAAGCAAGAAACCTATTCTTAATGAGGTGAAAGTAATGTATCCATATCGACAGCAAGGAACCGGCGGCATTTTGATCCCGATCCCCCTTCCCGGCGGCGGCCAGCAATATCCTGGTTATCCCGGCGGTGGCGGAGGAGGCGGCTTCAATGACCGCCTGGACCGTTTAGAAAGACAATTTCAGAGGCTGGACCGCAGGGTTGACCGCCTTGAACGGCAAGTGGAAAGGCTTGAAAGGCAGCTTGGCTACTATAACCAATGAATGAAAAGAGGGGATGAGCACGTCATCCCCTTTTTTTATGAACCGATCCGAAGCCGGCTCCTGATCTTGCTGATCCTGTCCCCGAATAACTTATCTGCAAGCTTGCTTCTGAGGCTCAGGTAAAAATAGACAAGCGCTCCAGCACCGCCGCAGACCGCGACCAGGATGATCGACTGGAATCCGGAAGCAGGATTCAGGAACTGTTTCAAGATACCATACAGAATCAGGACGACAACGGCCATGACGACATTCATAATTCCAATCGCCACAGTCCTTCTGAAAATAAGTTCGAATTTATAGCGTGCGTATTTTTTTATGATATACAGGTTGATGGCGATTGCAACAGCATAACCGATTGTTGTGGCAATGACAGCACCTTGTGTTTCAAACATCCGGATCAACGGGATGTTCAGAACAAGCTTCAACAGCAGTCCGACCAGCAGACTGAAAATGGTGAACTTCTGTTCATCGATCCCCTGCAGGATGGCTGCAGTAACCGCAAAAAGAGCAAATAGTATCGCAACCGGCGCATATGTCCTGAGAATTGATGTACCCAGTTCATCACTATGATAAAAAAGCGTGTACGTAGGTTCCGCCAACAGTGCAATCCCGATCGATGCAGGGACCGTCAAGAACAGCAATATCTGAAAAGATTGATCAATATTCCTGCGCATCGTCTTCCGGTCACCGCTCGTATACGAGCTTGTAATAAGCGGGATCAGTGTCATGGAAAAAGCAGTTGCCAATGACACCGGGATGATGACAAGTTTATGCGTATAAAAGTTCAAGACCGCAAAAGCATGGTCGGAAACTTTTGCATTGCCGATATCCGCCATTGCTGTATTGAACGTGATCTGATCCACAAGCTGAAACAACGGATTTGCAAGTCCCACAAAAATGAACGGGATAGAATATGCAATGATTTCTTTATACATTTTCGGTAAAGAAACATCCGCTTCTCCCCTGTCTTCCTCCAGAAGCACATCCAAATGAGGCTTACGCTTGAACCAATACCAGATCAGAACGGCAAGACTTGCGAGCCCTCCCACAAATGCAGCAAACGTCGCTACGCTGATGGCAGTTGTGACCGAGCCGTCCATAATATCCAATACTACATAAATCCCGCCGAGTAAAAAGATGATGCGGACGATCTGTTCGATGACCTGAGATACTGCTGTAGGACCCATGGACTGATGCCCCTGAAAGAAACCGCGTATCAGACTCATGAACGGAATGATGATGAGCGCAAAGCTGACCGCCCTGATAACCGTCGTTACCTGTGCGACGGAAATGACCTGTTCATCACTCTTGATGGTCATCTCGGCAAAAACCGGTGCAAAAATGTACATGACCAAGAATGAAAGGATCCCCGTCAGCGTCATAAGGAGCAATCCGGATTTAAAGAGCTTCCGCCCGACAGCGTATTCCCCTATAGCGTTATATTTCGAGACAAATTTCGATACGGCCAGCGGCACCCCCGCTGTAGCCACTGTCAAAAAGATCGTATAAGGAACATAACCATACTGATACAGCGATGCCCCCTCTTCGTGACCCTTCAGCAGCTCATCGAACGGTATAACATAAAAAAGACCCAAAAACTTTGAAATGAAGGTCCCAAGCGTTAAGATAAACGTTCCTTTTATTAATTTTGATGACATAGTATCCCTCTCCGGAAAAGCATATTCCATTAGAAATATGCGTTATTACTTCGATAAAATTTTCACACTATCATAGTTTACTACTGTCAGTATCGAATGACAATTTTTTTCCGACGGAGGCAGTTATGAGACGGAGGCAGTTATGAAATGAAACTTTTTATAGGAGCCTGTTTTTGATAATATTAACTGTTGAGAAGTAAAACGATAAAGTTGGTGAAGAAATGTCAGCATATGACGTAATCGTAATAGGAGGGGGACCGTCCGGGTTGATGGCCAGCATCGCTGCCGGTGAAAACGGATCAAAGGTCCTTCTTGTAGATAAAGGAACAAAACTCGGAAGAAAGCTTGCGATTTCAGGCGGCGGCCGCTGCAATGTTACAAACCGCCTGCCGATCGACGAAATCATCAAGCACATCCCGGGAAACGGGCGTTTTTTATACAGCGCATTTTCCGAATTTAATAATGAAGACATCATTTCATTTTTTGAAAAACTCGGCATTCACCTGAAAGAAGAAGACCACGGAAGGATGTTCCCGGTCTCAAACCGGGCACTTGATGTTGTGGAAGCTCTTTTAAACAGGATGAAGGAGCTTGGCGTGGAGACCCGAACGAGTACCGCTGTTGAAGAAGTCATCTATGAGGACAGCGAAACGAAAGGAATCCGCTTGACGGATGGAGAAGTGATCGATGCAAAAGCCGTGGTCATTGCCGTGGGCGGTAAGTCAGTCCCACATACGGGTTCAACAGGTGACGGATACCCTTGGGCCAGAAAAGCCGGACACACCATCACGGATTTATTCCCGACCGAGGTGCCGCTCACATCGGACGAGCCATTCATCAAAGAAAAAGCCCTTCAGGGACTGTCCCTCAGGGATATTGAATTGAGCGTACTGAATCCAAAGGGCAAAAAGCTTATCACCCATAAGATGGACATGATTTTCACTCATCTCGGGATATCGGGACCGGCAGTCCTGAGGTGCAGCCAATATGTCGTAAAAGCGATGAAAAAATGGAACCTGACCCATGTGACAATGGTCATCGACTCAATGCCGGATACCAACGAAGAACAGCTTTTCCAATCCCTCTACAAGCAGGTAAAAGAAGAAGGCAGGAAAGCTGCCAAGAATATCTTCAAAGGCCTGGTTCCGGAACGGTATCTGCTGTTCCTGCTGGACAAAGCAGGAATCGACCCGGATGAAAAGGGGGATCATCTTCCATCAGAGAAAGTACGCCATTTTGTAAAGCTGTTAAAACAATTTACATTCACTGTGAACGGCACCCTTTCAATCGAAAAAGCCTTCGTGACGGGAGGCGGCGTTTCGGTTAAGGAAATCGAGCCGAAAACGATGGCATCGAAAAAAATGCACGGCCTCTTCTTCTGCGGGGAAGTACTCGATATCCACGGCTACACCGGCGGCTATAATATCACAAGTGCCCTCGTGACCGGGCGCCTTGCCGGCTATAACGCAGCAAGAGTATAAAAATAAAGGTTGATCGTCTTAATATTAGACGCATCAACCTTTTTATTTTCGATAAATGACCATGGCGGAGAAGCAGTATATCTGTTCCTCCTCTTCTTCCGTCAACGCAGCGATATGATATTTAATATCGACGACTTTCTTCTCATCCACTTTACTCAGGAATTGATTCATATCCTGCTCCAAATCCTTCTCATGTTCATAATCAAACACTTTGACCTGGATCATCGAGCTCCCACCTTCTTTAGAAATTATCATCAGTATCGACAGATTTTTTAATTTTCAAACAACTACAAGTAAAAAAAACACACTCCCGATTGAAGGAATGTGTTTAAGTGGTTCATATCATTTCTTAGGAGCCGTTTCGCCCCCCCAGTTCATCATGCCGCCTTCCATGTTCACCACTTTGTACCCTTGCTCCTGCATATAGTGGGCAACATTTCCGCTGCGGTTTCCTGAGCGGCAGATAAAGATATATTCTTTATCCTTGTCGAACTTGTCCAATGATTCAGGGATATCGCCCATCTTGATGTGACGCGCTCCCGGGATCACCCCTTCCGCTACTTCTTCATCTTCACGGACGTCCACCAATAATAAGTCTTCTCCATTTTGAAGCTTTTTGTTCAATTCATCGGTTGTGATTGTTTTGATTTCAGTCATTTTCTTCACCCTTTCATGGTAATCCATTTTGATTATATCAAAGGTATTCCCTATCACAAAAAAATTACACTTATGGGGGTATCGGTGAAAGGAGAGGTAAGAGGAAGATGATGTGTATCTGGCACACTCGTCTTGATTGGCGGTGCCAGGCAAAAACCACCCTTTTTGTGCCTGGCTCAAATCAACCCTTTTGTGCCTGGCTCAAATCAACCCTTTTGTGCCTGGCTCAAATCAACCCTTTTGTGCCTGGCTCAAATCAACCCTTTTGTGCCTGGCTCAAATCAACCCTTTTGTGCCTGGCTCAAATCACCCTTTTTGTGCCTGGCTCAAATCACCCCGTTTGTGCCTGGCTCAAACCAACCCGATCGTGCCTGGAACCCCCAACCGTCAAGAAAAAAGGAACGGACCCCACAAGAGTCCGTTCCCCCATTAAAACTAGTTCGCCACAATATTCACAAGCTTGCCCGGTACGGCAATCACTTTGCGCACTGTTTTCCCTTCGATTTGGTTCTTGATGTCTTCGTTTTCCATCGCTGTTTTTTCAAGTTCATCCTTGTTCATGCCGCGAGGGATCATCACTTTCGCTTTTACTTTACCGTTGACCTGAAGGACGATTTCCACTTCGTTGTCTACAAGTTTTGATTCATCAAACGATGGCCATTCCACGTATGTGATGGAATCTTCGTGGCCAAGCTTCGACCAAAGCTCTTCCGTCATGTGGGGAGCGATCGGTGCAAGTAGCTTCACGAATCCTTCTACATATGCTTTCGGAAGGGTCTCTGCTTTGTATGCTTCATTGATGAAGACCATCAGCTGGGAGATCCCTGTGTTGAAACGCAGGCCTTCATAGTCTTCCGTGACCTTCTTTACAGTCTGGTTGTAAATCTTATCAAGGGCAGGGTTCGCCGTATCCGATACTTTGCCGGAAAGCGTGCCGTCTTCCTCGACAAGAAGGCGCCATACACGGTCAAGGAATCGGCGGGCTCCATCCAGTCCGTTCGTGCTCCATGCAACCGATGCTTCAAGCGGCCCCATGAACATTTCATAAAGACGGAGAGTATCTGCTCCGTGAGATTCGACGATTTCATCAGGGTTTACGACATTCCCTTTTGATTTACTCATCTTTTCATTATTTTCACCAAGGATCATCCCCTGGTTGAACAGCTTCTGGAAAGGCTCTTTCGTTGGCACAACTCCGATATCATAAAGGAATTTGTGCCAGAAACGCGCGTACAGAAGGTGAAGTACCGCGTGCTCTGCTCCGCCGATATACATATCGACCGGAAGCCAGTCATCCATTTTCTTCGCATCGGCAAGTGCTTCCTCATTATGAGGATCGATGTAGCGAAGATAGTACCAGCAGCTTCCTGCCCACTGCGGCATAGTATTTGTTTCGCGCCGGCCTTTCTTGCCTGTTTCAGGGTCTTCTACATTTACCCAATCGCTGATGTTGGCAAGCGGTGATTCACCTGTCCCGGATGGTTTGATTTCAGTTGTTTTCGGAAGGACAAGCGGAAGTTCGCTTTCCGGAACACCTGATGTCGTGCCGTCTTCCCAGTGAATGACAGGAATCGGCTCGCCCCAATAACGCTGGCGGCTGAACAGCCAGTCACGAAGGCGGTATGTGACTTTCTTAGTACCGATTTCTTTTTCTTCAAGCCAAGAGATCGCTTTAGTGATTGCTTCTTCTTTCCCAAGACCGTTAAGGAATTCGGAATTCACATGTTCTCCGTCACCCGTGTACGCTTCTTTTTCAACGTCTCCGCCTGAGACCACTTCAACGATCGGCAGGTCGAATTGTTTGGCAAACTCATAATCTCTCTCATCGTGGGCAGGTACGGCCATGATGGCTCCGGATCCATAGCTCACTAGCACATAGTCTGCAATCCAGATCGGCATTTTGCTGCCATTAGCCGGATTGATGGCATAAGCCCCCGTGAAAACACCGGTTTTTTCTTTTGCAAGATCCGTACGTTCAAGATCGCTCTTTGTTTTCACTTTATCAAGATACGCTTCCACCTGTTCCTTTTGTTCGGCAGTGGTGATTTTCCCGACAAGATCATGTTCAGGGGCAAGCACCGCGTACGTTGCACCAAAAATCGTATCAGGGCGTGTAGTGAAAACTTCGAATGATGCTTCATGTCCGTCGATGTTAAAGACGACTTCAGCACCCTCTGAACGGCCGATCCAGTTGCGCTGCATATCCTTGATGCTTTCCGGCCAGTCGACATCTTCAAGGTCTTCAAGAAGGCGGTCCGCATAAGCCGTGATCTTAAGTATCCACTGTTTCATCGGGCGGCGTTCGACCGGATGGCCGCCGCGCTCACTCTTCCCGTCGATGACTTCTTCATTTGCAAGGACCGTGCCAAGTGCCGGGCACCAGTTCACCGCTACTTCGTCAACGTAGGCCAAGCCCTTTTCATAAAGCTTAAGGAAAATCCATTGCGTCCACTTGTAGTACCCAGGATCAGTAGTATTGACTTCGCGGTCCCAGTCATAAGAGAACCCAAGCGCCTTGATTTGGCGGCGGAAGTTATCAATGTTCTGCTTCGTGAATTCGGCAGGGTCGTTACCTGTATCAAGCGCATACTGCTCAGCAGGAAGACCGAATGCATCCCATCCCATTGGGTGAAGGACGTTATACCCCTGCATCCGCTTCATTCTGGACAGGATATCCGTCGCAGTGTATCCTTCCGGGTGACCTACGTGAAGGCCTGCACCTGATGGATATGGGAACATATCCAGTGCGTAGAAATTCTTTTTCGACTCATCTTCAGTCGTTTTGAACGTTTTGTTTTCTTCCCAATACTGCTGCCATTTTGACTCAATGCTTTTATGATCAAAATTCATATTGAGATCCTCCTTTATCAAATGAATGGATTGTGGTTCAGACGGACGGTTCGTTCTTTGATCAGGCTTATTTGAAGCAAAATAAAAAACTCCCATCCCAAATAAAATATTTGGGACGAGAGTTGTGTATTTATTCTCCCGCGGTACCACCCACATTAGTGTACGCGCACTCAGCTTCATTCATCCTTAACGCGGAAAACGGCAAGTCTTACTGTTTATTTCACACTTGCAACTCAGCAGGCGAGTTCATGATGTTCCCGGTTGACTCCCACCACCCGTCAACTCTCTAAGACAGAAAACATTCACTACTACTCCCGATCAACGTCTGAAATATAAGAATCATTATATGTATTCACTATTTTAGGAGAAAATATTCAGAAGCGCAAGCCCAATGTGAAGGAATTTAGTAAACTTGAAGCCGTTTTTGACGAAGCAGAGCAATTTTTGATAAAAAAGTAGATATCCATTACAAAAAAAGCTGGGGCAAAACTATATCAGCACTGTTTAAAACGCGTATTTTAGAATCGTTTCTAAACACCGCTATTGATTTCCGTGCAAGTCTTCGCTTTCCACGGGTAGCGCGTGAGCCTCCTTAGAGAGGGAAACTGTCCAGCTGCAGGGCTTGGAGGGCACATGTCATAACCCAAACCGACCAAGAAGGCAAAGAACGCCTTCCAGGCTGATTCGTCTTATGCCACCCGCCTCTCTTCAAAGCCCTTCCGCTTTTCGGTCAGGAGTCTTCGTCTTGCACTCCAATCAACCGCTGGAAAGTGCTAACTTCTAACTGTAGATTACATTCAATTAAAAACCCGAACTAGATTACCTGTTAGCAGGTTATACTCGTTCGGGCTTATATTAGACTAAGACACGATTGTCACAGACTCCTCCATACATTACTGAACCGTATATCCCCCGTCAAGGACGACTGCCTGGCCGGTCACCCCTTTTGCTGCATCACTGCACAGGAACATCGTGTAATCGGCTATCTCTTTTACGTCCAGAAGCCTTTTCTGCGGAACCAGCGGATAAATGACTTCCTCCACTACTTTTTCAAGAGGAACATTTCGCGTCTTGGCAAGATCCCCCAGCTGATTCTGCACGAGCGGTGTATCGACATAGCCAGGGCAGACAGCATTCACAGTGACACCATGTGCAGCTGCTTCAAGTGCTGCCACTTTGGTCAAACCGATGACTCCATGTTTCGCAGAATTGTAGGCTGCCTTGCCGGCGAATCCCACTAGTCCATTAATGGAAGCCATATTGATGATTCTGCCGAAACCCTGCTCTTTCATGATAGGTAAGGCATGTTTGATTGCCACAAATGGAGCCGTCAGCATGACTTTCACCAAGAACTCGAACTTCTCTGTCGGGAAATCTTCGATCGGCGAGACATGCTGAAGACCCGCGTTATTAATCAGCACATCAAGCCTTCCATAATGATTCACGGTAGACGCAATGGCTTCTTTCAAGTCTTCCTCAGAAGTAACATCACAGCGGATGCCCATAGCTTCATACCCTTCTTTTTTCAGGGAGAGTGCAGCTTCCTGCACTCCATCTTCTTTCAGGTCTGTTAGTACCACTTTTGCACCGCCTGCAGCGAATTCCTTACCGATTTCAAATCCGATACCCTGCGCTGCACCGGTTACAAATACGACTTTATTTTCTACCATGAGGATACTCCTTTCCTAAATGCCTAATCCCAAACTGAATAAGATGATGGCGATGGCAAGACCGAGCAGCGGCACAATGACCGTCACAGCCCCGACAGCTCCATACGCTTCCCCGTGCGATTCATTACAAATCGAGCGGATGGTGGTCACGACGTAACCGTTATGAGGCAGGGAGTCAAGGGCACCCGATGATATCGCGACAACCCTGTGCAGTGCTTCCGTATTCACACCCATATCCATATAATGAGGTGCGATCAGCGGAAGTGCGATTGCCTGGCCGCCCGATGCCGAACCTGTCATACCTGCTATGACACTGACCGCGATGGCCCCGCCGATCAGTGGGGATCCCGGAATATTAGTCATGACTTCAACCGCTGTTCCGAACGCCGGCACTGCTTTTGCAACACCGCCAAATCCAACGACTGCAGCGGTATTTCCGATTGCGATTAAAGCTCCGATCGTCCCTTCAGATACTGCAGGCCAGAAACCTTTGAAATACTTTCTGTTCAGAAGATACGTAGAGATGACCCCTCCGAGCAAGGCAATGATCAAAGCAGACTGTTTCATCGAATCGTGGAATATGAATGCCAGGATTAAAACAATCAGAAGCGGGATCAAGCCCATCAACGGATTCGGCAGCGGCCGCCCTTCATCGATGACTGGATCTTCTTCGCGGGATTGAAATCTCTCCCCTTTATTGATCGCTTTCTTGATCATGCGTTTTAACCACCAGTAACCGAAGACTGCCATGAAGACAGCTACGATTAAGCTGACTTCCCAGCCCGCATAGGGTGTCGTATTCAGGTAATCGATCGGAATCCAGTTCTGGATTTCAGGAGAACCCGCCGAAGTCATCGTGAATGTGACCGACCCGAGTGCAAGTGCTGCCGGGATGAACCTGCGGGGCAGGTCCGCCTGTTTGAACAGACTTAAAGCCATCGGATAGACAGAGAATGCCACGACGAATAAACTTACTCCTCCGTATGTCAAAATCGCACACGCCGCCACGATCGCCAACACGGCATATTTCATCCCAAGCTTCTCGACAACGAATCGCGATACACTGTCCGCCGCACCGCTGTCTTCCATCACTTTCCCGAAGATGGCGCCGAGCAAGAACATTAAATACCATGCGGCAACGAAGCTCGTAAATCCGGACATATAATTCGTGACGAGATCCGCTTCCCCTTCTGCAGCCAGCTGCGGGAACAGCGGCATACCGCTTAAAACTGCAACGAATAATGCAGAGATAGGCCCTACGATCAGGATGTTCATTCCCCGCATCGTTAAAAAGATTAATAATATGAGTCCTCCTATGAGTCCAATCATACTCAACATCTTGATTTCCCCCTTTTTCAATAGAAGTTTCTCTCCCGCTCCCTTTGCAATCGTTTACATTTTATTGATTGCTCATGTACGCTCCTTTCGAAAACCGTACACTTATTAACATGCAATAATTGTGCCAACTTTCAGACTAATAGAAATCAATAAATCTTCTGTATTGCAGTCCGGAAGTTCGGACTCAATCCAAAAAATTCACAAGATGTACACAAACTTGCGCAGAAAACAAATAGTCCGGAAATCCGGACTATTTTCCGGCTTTCCGGACTATTCCAGCAGCCCGTATCTGTTCAATTTTTCATACAATGTAGATTTGCTTATCCCAAGGGCTGCCGCCAGTTTTCGCTTATCATGATGAAATTTCTTCAAACTTTGCTGGAGCACACTTTTTTCAGTATCATCGAGGATTTCCTTTAATGTTTTGGCGTCCACATTATAAACAGTCCCGGTTTTCATGTATTCAGGCAGGGAGCTGAGTGAAATCTGGTGATCATTTGATAAATACGTGGAAGCATTGATCACGTTCTCCAATTCCCTTAAATTACCCGGCCAGCTGTAAGTAGTGAAAACATCCAATACATCCTTGTGGAAACCATGAATCCTTTTACCTGAGTTCTTCATCGACTTTTTCAAAAAAAATTCCGAAAGCACAGCGATGTCATCTTTTCTCTCCCTGAGAGGAGGGATGACGAATGGAACAACGTTGATCCGGTAATAGAGGTCGCTCCTGAATCTTTTTTCTTCCATCATTTTCTCAAGGGGCCTGTTTGTGGCTGCGATGATCCTCACGTCCACCTGGCGTATGCGGGAGGACCCGACTGCCTCCACTTCTCCTTCCTGAAGCACCCTTAAAAGCTTCGCCTGCATATTGGGTGGCATATCCCCGATTTCATCCAGGAACAGCGTCCCTTTATGGGCAAGCTGGAACTTCCCTTTTTTCCCGCCTTTTTTGGCACCGGTGAAGGCGCCTTCCTCATACCCGAATAATTCCGACTCGAGTAGCTGTTCAGGAATGGCCGCACAGTTTACCTTGATGAAAGGCTGGCCGCTCCTCTCACTCAATTGATGGATGCTGTGTGCAAATAATTCCTTTCCGGTCCCGCTTTCTCCCCTGATGAGAATTGAAATATCACTGGGCGCAATCATTTGTACTTTATCCTTCAATTCTTTTATTACTTCTGAATCTCCGATGATATCATTTAAGCTGTATTTCACTCCTGAATTAATATCCTGGATGTAGCTTTGAATTTTTGACATCATATTTTTCACATGTGAACTCATCTGCATCCATTCGCTCGTGTCACGGAAAATGACGCTGCCGAACGCCCCGATCACTTCCCCGTCCACAACGATCGGGATCCGGTTTGCGATCATATAATTCCCTTTTATATACTGAAGGTCGGCGACTTCTTCTTTACCGCTCTCCACGACCATATGCATCCTGGTGTTCTCTATCACATTGGTCACGTGGGCACCTATCGCTTTTTCCCTGTCCACTTCAAGAAATTCGCAATAATTTTCGTTAATGTAAATGATGTTCCCGTCTTTATCGACTACAACCAGCCATTCAAAGGCATTCTCCAGCATGATTTCAATCATCTCTGCAGAAACTTTCTTCAACAGACTGCTCATCCCATTCCCCTTCTCTCTTGCTGTTTGATTTGCTGCAGCAAATAGTCTCTTTTTTCAAAATAATCCTTCTATTATAGTAGCATACTGATTGAACTCAGAGGGTACTTCCATAAAATTACAAGTCTTAAGAATGGGTTTATGGTAAGGGATTACAGGGAACCTTTGTTAATACATACAAGGAGCTGATGGAATGGAAATTGACCGTTTAAAAATCTATTATCTTGAAGATGATGGAAACATCCCGAACAACCCGGACCTGCCTGTTCTCATCTACCGCAATGCTGTTGAAGATACAGCGGGGATGGAAGATATCTTTCATGATAATCAATGGATGAACAGCTGGATAAACGGCATCCATGACTATCATCATTATCACAGCAATACACATGAAGTATTGGGCGTCATTTCAGGAAATGCATCCGTCAAACTCGGCGGTGAGAAAGGGGTGGAACTGACGATATCGAAAGGGGATGTCATCATTCTTCCTGCAGGTACCGGCCATAAAATGATCTCCTCAAGTTCGGACTTCAAAGTAGCCGGTGCCTACCCAGGCGGTGCGGATTACAATATGTATGAGGGCTCTTTAAAAGACCGCCCCCAGGTTCTCATCGATATCAAAAATGCGCCCTTGCCTGAGCTCGATCCCGTATACGGGGACGGTGGTCCTGTCAATAAATACTGGCTCAGGAGCAGGAGCAAAGCTTAAATCAAAGTAACCATTTTTTTCTATTCAAAAAGACAGTTGTGTTTGTCTTCATTCCGTGTTATTCTATACAAGCGATGAGCTGAATTGTGTAAGTCGGTGATCACGCCTAACGGCAGCGAACTATGTGGAGTTTGGATCATCCGCCTCAATTTTTTGCAAGTGGGCTTCCATAGGAAATGGGAGCCCTTTTTATTTAGAAAAGCGGAGGCGGCTTGCCCAGAGGCGACAAGCATAAGGCGAGCAAGCCGGATTCATAACAAGGTTGGATTTCGAATACAAAAACTAAATAAACACACAAATTAGCAGTCCTATTCGTAACTGAATGAGACTGCTTTTTTTAAAACGTTTTTTCATCCTTCATCGTGAGTAACCTTTTATTGTTTTAATAAGGGGAGTTTTTTCCGTTATCCTGAAGAATAGGGCTGGATTCGGGGGATATAAGGGAGATTTTTTCCGTTAAGGGAAGGTAAAATGGTCCATTTTCATGCAGTTGGAGTAAATAGGGGGAATGTTTCCCTCTATTTACTCCATATATCGTTCTAATTCTTGATTAAGTGAAATTCCTCCCTTTATTTTGGCAGTTTACTTTATGAAAAATAATTATAATATTTTTGGAGGTCGCTAACCAGTGCTTATCTTAGTATAAAAATTTCTCTATTTTGATTTTCTTGCCAAATTGCTTCTTGATTTTGGTGCGAATGACTATACGAAAAGCAATGTTTATTCATATCTTGTACTTCAAAACAAAAACAGAACCCGTCATTCCATAATCCAACTGCTTTTTTATATTTTCGCTTCTTTTTTGAATTTGAATATGAATGAGTTCCATTATTATTTTTGTACTCAACGGCAGAGAAAATAAAAATAAAATTATACCTGTTTTTTATCCAGGAAATTTATTAATGGCTTTTGAAGTACTTCCACAATAGCTGCGAGGATAAATGTTGCAAAAATACCTATCAAACTTATCAATATAGGTCCTGCTGCATCATCTCCTGTGATTATAGAAATCACCTTTAAGCTTATTATCATTAATACAATGAAGGAAATAACTGTAAAAGCACATTTTTTTATAACCTTTAAAGATTTAAGAGATAACTCGGAGAAAGCTTTGTTCCTTTCGATATAGGTTAGTAGTTTATATACTTGATACAGCGCAAAAGAAAATGTAATACAAATTCCATACGCACATACTAAAAGGGGATATATCGAGTAATCCCCACCAGGATGTGCTTCTGCGTCTTTAATGGTTAAAACAGGCATCCAATAAATACACAAAGTAAACACTGCAATTCCGATTAAGAAAATAATGACCTTTAAGAAAGTGGTGGAACCTCGTTTAACAATCATTTAAAACATCTCCCTTTATTAATGACACTATGATTTTAATATATTTTTTATTGTTTTACAATAAATAAGTATTGTTTTTTATTAAATTATTATTGTTTATTTGATTATTTTTCATTGTGAGCAAAAAACATTTCTCATTATAATGAAGTGTTCAATTCACGCCAATTTCAGCACTATAATTAACAGCTCCGCATAAACTTATGCAGTCATACCAGTTAGGTTGAACAAAAAGAGACACAATTCTTATATGAATTATGTCTCCGATTATGTTGTTTATTTGTTATTTTGATTTCTAAAACCGAACCCGTTAGAAAAATTCACCGGCTTTTATTGTACAGGCAATGACACAGGGGCTTCCTTTTTCAATGGACGATCATACAGACTCGACAGGGCCAAAGCGGCGAAAAAGAAACCGATCAGTGACACGAATAAAACCTGCATGCTGAACAAATCAACCAACAACCCTCCAAGAAACGGGCCGATCATTCTCCCGCCAGTCGCCGTACTGTTTACAATCCCTTGATAAAAACCCTCACGCCCTTTTGGCGCAAGTGAATTGGCAATCGTAGGAACGGCAGGCCATATCAGCATCTCACCCACAGTCAAAATGATCATGGAGATCGCAAACCATTCAAATGTATCCGAAACAGAAGCGCCCCCGAAGGAAACCATGAATATGATGGTCCCTATCATGATCTGCAGCTTCAAATTATCTTCAAAACGCTTGATCGCTTTTGATAAAAGAGGCTGAGCAAGTACAATCAATGCCCCGTTGATCGTCCAAAGCAGGCTGTACTGTTTCAGGCTGATATTGATTTCCTGCGTATACGTGGCGATTGTCGACTGCCACTGGACATAACCGACCCAGCATAACAAATAAGCTGCACAAATGATCAGAAGCGCAGTAAGCTTTGACTTGTTCCCGATCACCTTTCTCTCGTTCAGAACAGATGTCTGCCTCCCTGAACCGGCCGAGATGTCACGGTAGCCGAAAAGGGCGATCAAGAAAAATAGAATATACATAAGTAAATTCGCAAGGAATATATAACTGAATGAAAAAGATGCGACAAGGCCGCCTAAAGCTGCACCGACTGCAACCCCGATGTTTTGTGCCACATATACGGAATTGAAGGCCTTCCTCCCGCCTTCAGGCCAAACCGAACCGGCCATTGCATACATGGAGGGAAACACAATCCCCGACCCCAAACCGACTGCAGTCAAAAATATTACATAATATGGCCACCCCTGCCAAATATTCATTCCTGCAAGGGCTGCCAGCGTAATGCTGATCCCAAGCAGTATGGAGCGATAGCCCCCCAATTTATCAAACAGGCTTCCGCCTATCAAATTTCCGATGACACTTGCTCCAGCATTGACCATCAGCACAAGACCTGCAACAGATAAAGATTTTCCAAGATGGTCATGCAGATAGATCGTATTGAGCGGCCATAAGAAGGAAGAACCTGTTACATTCACCATCATCCCGATGACAAGCAACCATAGTGATCTAGGCATTTTCTTCTTCCCTTTCTACCATTTATTTCGAGTCCCAAAAGAATTTTACTCCTTTTGACCTGACGGGGCAAGAATTATTTTTTCTGTGCTTTTTCTGACCTTCAATCGTTGTCATGGCGGGACAAAGAACGGGATGATTCGAGATTGAGCCTGGCTCAAATAAGGGGAATTGAGCCTGGCTCAAATGAGATGGATTGTACCCCGTTCGACCGGCCGGATTTGCCCCTGGCCCAGGAACCTCCGATTTGATCCAGGGTCCCCCTCCCACAAAACGCCAAATAATAAAACCAGGCGCCATTTGAGCACCTGGTTTGTGGATCATTTTCCGTTATTCTGTTTGGATTTGACCGGCTGGCCCTGTTTTTCATAACGTTTTTTTGCCGTTTTCACAGGGTTCTGTTCTGAACCGAATTCAGTATTGAGGTTACGGAAATCGCTTCTTGTTTTTTGCTCCGGATTATTTTGCTTAGAACGTTTTTTCAATGTAGTTTTCCTCCCACCACAGTCGGATCATGTTCTAATAAAATCATCTCATTTTGAAGGTTCTGCAGCTGAAGCCTCATCCTGTGCAGCTGTTCACGCTGCTGGGAATTCGCGCTGTGCGCCAGGTCAGACACATCGTTGACCGCTTCTTCAATCTGCTGCATCGCTTTCGTGTATTCCTGATCGTGATAGTGCTCCTGCTCCATGCCGGATTTATACTGTTCTTGAGCGTAACGAATGGCATCTTCACATTTCTGAATACAGTCTTCAATGGATTTTCTCGTTGCCATGTCGACTACCTCCTGCATTTTAATGTGTAAAGAAGAGTGCATGCTCTCCTTCTACATTAGTTTTAACCTCAGGACCGCATTCAGAAGTGGTAATCTTCACCTATTTCATGACATCGGATACATTCGCAGGCACATTCATGTTAAAATCTTTTTGATAAGGGTCACATACATAACAGTAGAAATTAGGAGGTGTTTGTCATTATGACAAACCCGTTTCCATACGCGGCCGATAACAAGCGGTATCATACATGGAATTACCATCTGCGTAATCATTTTGGCTATAAAGTCTTTAAAGTCGCACTCGATGGCGGTTTTGACTGCCCGAACCGCGACGGAACAGTCGCCCACGGCGGATGCACCTTTTGCAGTGCAGCAGGATCCGGCGATTTTGCAGGGGACCGTGTCGATCCCCTTGAAAAACAATTCAATGACATTAAAGAGAAAATGCATACTAAATGGAAAGACGGCAAATACATGGCCTATTTCCAGGCGTTCACAAATACGCATGCACCTGTAGAGGTTCTCAGGGAGAAGTACGAGTCTGTTTTAAACCAGGAAGGCGTCGTCGGGATATCCATTGCCACGCGTCCCGATTGTCTGCCCCATGATGTGATCGAGTATCTTGCAGAGCTTAATAAACGGACTTATCTCTGGGTTGAACTTGGACTCCAGACCGTACATGAAAAGACGGCAGACCTGATCAATCGCGCCCACGATTATCAATGCTATGTCGAGGGAGTGAAAAAGCTCAGAAAACACGGGATCCGCGTCTGTTCCCATATCATTAACGGCCTGCCTCAGGAAAATACGGAAATGATGATGGAAACGGCCCGTGAAGTGGCAAAACTCGATGTTCAAGGTATCAAGATCCATCTTCTTCATTTACTTAAGGGAACACCCATGGTCAAGCAGTATGAAAAAGGGCTGCTCGAATTCATGGACTTTGACCAATACGTGAAGCTTGTCTGCGACCAGCTTGAAATCCTGCCTCCTGAAATGATTGTCCACAGGATCACGGGTGACGGACCGATTGAAATCATGGTGGGTCCGATGTGGAGCGTCAATAAGTGGAATGTGCTGAACGCAATCGACCGGGAATTGAAGGAACGAAACAGCTGGCAGGGAAAATTTTATAATGTGGATGTGAAAACATGAAATTGGAACGAATCTTACCTTTTGCCCGAAAACTGCTTGAGAATGCAGTTAAACCGGGTGATATCACAATAGATGCAACACTTGGCAACGGCCATGATACATTGTTTCTGGCTCAGCTTGTCGGCGAGAACGGAAGGGTTTACGGCTTCGATATTCAAGAGGCTGCCATTCAGAATACGAAAGATCAGCTCGCCACCCATGAACTCTCTGATCGTGTCACCCTTTTTCACCAGGGTCATGAGACGGTCATGAATGTGATTCCCCCCGTCCATCACGGGAAAGTGACAGGAGCGGTCTTTAATCTTGGTTACCTCCCGGGTGGTGACAAAACAATTGTCACCCGGCCAAGAACCACCATTTCGGCAATGAATCAAATCCTTGAAATGCTTGCACCTGAAGGAATCCTTATTCTCGTTATATATCACGGTCACCATGAAGGAGCCGTCGAACGGGACTACCTGCTCCGTTACGTAGAAAAACTGGATCAGAATTACGTACACGTTTTACGTTATCAGTTCGTGAACCAGCTCAATAATCCTCCATTCATCCTCGCTCTGGAAAAAAGATGAAAATAGGGACTGGCCTTCATCACGCTGAAGGCCAGTCCCTTTCTGGTTTTATAGAAGTGCATCGGCAATGAGCTCGAAGGATTTGAGCTTGTCCTTGAAGTCGTACGTTATGCTGACAAGCATGATCTCATCCGTCTGGTACTCTTCACTGAGCTGAAGGATTTCCCTTTTCACTTTCTCAGGTCCCCCGACGATCATGCGCTTGCGGTTTTCACGGACACGTGCGGCTTCGAACGGACTGTATTGGTATCCAGCCGCTTTCTCGGGACTCGGTGTCCCGTTGGAACGCATTCCCTGTTCGATCATGATCAGTGACAGATCGATGCTCGATGCGACTCTCTCCGCCACTTCATCGGTCTCTGCACAAATCGTGAAGACCGCCACTGTATTCTTCGGTTTATCCAGGAATTCTGAAGGTACAAAATGATTGCGGTAAGCCTCTGTATACTGAGGACCGCCTTCCCCATTGATGAATTGTGCAAATGTATAAGGCAGCCCTTTCTGCGCAGCAAGCATGGCACTGGATGGACTCGATCCAAGCATCCAGACCTCCGGCATCGTCGGGATCATCGGTGCAGCCGTCAACCCTTGATAAGGGTGGGATGGAGGCAGTGAATCCGTCAGGTACCCCAGCAGCTCATCAATCTGCTCCGGGTAACGGTGCACGTCCCGGTGTTTACCGTCACTGAGTGCCATCGAAGCCATCGGCATGCCGCCAGGCGCCCTGCCAAGTCCGAGATCGATGCGGTCAGGATTCAAGCCTTCGAGGAGCCTGAAGTTTTCCGCAACTTTATAAGAGCTGTAGTGCGGCAGCATCACACCGCCGGATCCGACACGTATCTTTGAAGTATTCTGTGCCAGGTGGGCAATCAATACCTCCGGTGAGGACCCGGCCAGGCTCGGTGAATCATGGTGCTCCGATACCCAGAAGCGGGTGAATCCCAGCTTCTCCACGAATTGGGCAAGTTCCACTGTATTATTCAACGCCTCGCGGGCGCACATTCCTTCTGAAATGGGTGATTGATCCAAGACACTTAATTTGATCGTCAATTTGGACATCTCCTTTATCTGATGTGAGTATTATTATCAATTTCAGGAGAAAAAATGTCCAATAACATGCTTAAAGGGTGACGGCTTGGAGCCGTCACCCTTAACTTTTTAGTGCTTTTTGATTTCGATTCGTCCCACGGACTTATCTTTACTTTGACCAGTCACTTTAATCTTCAATCCATATTCAGGAACATTTCGACCTGCATCCGGCATCTTTTCATTCAAGTAACTGCGCTTGTCATTGAATTCAGGATTTTTGTGAGTATACTTATCTTCCAAAGTCACTCCAAGCAGCTCACGGTAGTCAAGGAACATCTTTTCTGTTTTATCCATGCTGAATGCTGCATCATGGATCTGGTAGCGAGTAGAAGCCATTGAGTTGTCACTCCACTTCAGCTCACGCTGGTCTGCATCAACTACACCAAGGAAGCCTTCCCCAGGATGAATACCCGTCCAGTTGTCACCATATTTTTCATCGGCGTACCAGATGACAAGACCTGGATCATATTGCATCAGGCTGTCGCCTCTGCGGATATGGGCCAATCCTTCATCCACCCCTTGGTGGTTTCTCCACTCAAGAAGATAGTAATGTTCAGATGTTTTGATTCCATTATCCTTCGTGAAGCCTTCCAATGAAACTTTAGCGTCCCCTTCAGCATCATCAAAGAACAATTCACTTCCGTCAGCAGTGACTTTGATGTCATCTGCATAAAGTCCGGGATTTACTGCAGCTACGTCAGTCCAATAATTCAACTTGACTTGGACATTCTTACCTGCATATTGACTAAGATCAAATACTGCATCTACCCAGCCGTCAGATTTTCCAGTAATTCCATAACCAGGGTTCTGATCATGAGGGTCTGTATCTGTTGTCAGATTTCCAGGAATGCTTGTCCAATTTTCTCCGTCTTCGCTCACTAGAACGGAAGCGTAATCCCAATCTGTTTCAATGTCATACCATGCTTTAAATGAAAGCTCGGCATTTGTTGCAGATGTCAAATCTGCATTGATCACCGCTGAATTATCTAAATTATTTCCGCTGCCGCTGAAATATTCAGATTCCCCACTGAAAGGAGTGTTGACCACAGTTTCTTTGTCAGGCAGATTGATACGGAACGCATCAGCGTTCGTCCCTTTTGTATTCGCCTGATCCAAGAAAACTTCCATTCCTTTTTTATCGATCTCTTCAAGATTTACTTCATCATATTTCAGCCAGTTTCCGCCATGAGCAGCCTGAAGGAACTCTTTCGACCAGGCGCTGAAGCCAGTTGGTTCTGTACCAGGGATGTCACCTGCCCAGCTTCCGCTTGCCATGATGGACCAGTACGCGATTGCTTCACCTTCACCAGAATACTGCGTATCATACTCATCCGGCAATCCAAGATCATGCCCATATTCGTGGGAGAACACTCCGGCTGCTCCATCGGCAGGCTGGACTGTATAATCATAGGCTGCCATGTTTCCGCCCCAGTAAGGAACATCCGTTTCAGTTCCATCCACCGGGAATACATCTCCTAAGTTCCAGCGATGGGACCAAATAGCATCCGGTCCGAGGCTTCCGCCGCCAGCTTCCTCACCAACAGCGGAATGAACGATCATTAAGTGATCGACCAATCCGTCTGGTTCACGGGTATCGCCATCACCATCGAGGTCATAGCGGTCTTCCTGGTCATAATCAGCGAGGTCTACACTCGGATCCGCTGATGCAGCTTCAAGTGCTTCACGTACCAAGCTTCTTGCATCTCTATCATTATCTCCTGCTTCAGGGTCGTTCCCGCCATAGTAAGCTGCTGGTTCTTTTGCTTGATACCACCCAGCAACTTCACCCTCAACAGTGTAGGCACCGTTCGTTTGCTGCTCATAGAATTGTTTCATGGATACAAGGTTTTCTCCGTTTGGCCCTTCGTATCCATCTTCCCCGAATACCATGTCTTCGTAGTGTTCTTTTACATAGTCCTCATAATACATATCCGATTCCCCTGGTTGGATCGAATTATGAGGGAAGTCAGAGAATTCCATCAGTAATACCAGGACTTTATCCGATCTGGTATCTCCGTCATAATCCTCTTCTACTACAGGGTCAAGATTTCTCTTTTTTCCTTTTTTATGCTTGTCACCTTTTTTATGTTTCTTTATGTCTTTTTCTAGCTTTTCTTTTTCTTCCTTTAGCTCGCCGTCATCTTCAAGTTCTTTCAGTCCTTCTGATTTTTCCTTGAGGAATTTCTTTACTGCTTGTTCTGCCTGTTCAGCAGATGCTTTCTTAGAAAGCTTCCCGCTTTTTTGAAGCATCTCGATCAGCTTTTCCTCATTCGCGATCGCAAGGTCAAATGGCCCCTCTTGATGTGAATGGGATTTTTGCACCGTCGGCTTCGCCAACACATTCTCTGGTACTGCAGTCCCCGCTGATGCCGGTACGGCAAATGCACCGATTCCCAAGGCAGCAGTGAGAGCCATAGTTAAAACTTTACGTGTTTTCAACACGTCATTCCCCCTTCGTATGTACTATTTTTTTACAACTAATTACAATATACTAGATTTTTCAGAAATATCCATATATTCTGACATAAGTTGATTATTTTCTCCTACAAGAAATTTTCACAAGGGAATATTTAACCAATAAACCGGGACATAAAACGACAAAAAGCTGGTCCTATTGGTATAGGACCAGCTTTTTTTATGGGACTATTTTATTTCGTGGTGCGAAATAACTATGTTTTTCACTTAGCTTTCTTTATTTTCCGGTACATTTTTCCATTCCAGAAGAAGAATTTTGTCACCCAGCCGGCTTCTCCGATGAATTCTTTTGAGAAAGCCTGGACCCTTTTCTGCCTTCTGGCTTTTTCATCAGAAAGATACACCCCGATCAGCCCTTTATTGATCAAACGGTGAAAGCCCGAGTGAGGAAGTTCGTTCGTATGTTCATCCGCTTTCCGCAGGAAATGAATAAGTCTATCCTTTAGATGAGCTTCATTTTCATAATAAAAACAGAAATTCAAGTCTCCTCCCTCATGGTCTTCTTCCTGATCGATGAAATAATCCAGCAGGATATGAAGGCCCTGTATGTAAGGAAAATAGCCAGCCTTGATTTTTTCTGTATAGGAAGGCTGGAAATCCGGTCTGCTGGCGTAGGCCACCAGGCAGAAGATCCCGAGTGTGGAACCGGAGCATGCCGAAAATTCATACCAATCCATCTCCGGGAGTCGGGAACGGTGCCGCTCAAACCATGCCTGAAGCCGCCCCTCCCTTTCTTCCGGAGTCACGTGTTTATGGATCTGCAGATCACAATAATAATCGCACAGTTCCAGAAGCTCGTCCTTGATGCTTTCATAGTGGGGGATATCTGACAGCGAGTCCTGGCAGGCAAGCACTAGATCGCGCAAATAACCGCCGTCATCCTGATCTTCCCTCAGTGCATAATAGTTAACAGGACCTGCCCCGACCGTCAATGCATCCTTCATTGACTGGTGCAGGAGTCTGAAATCCTCTGGATCGAGGGACGTACTCCTGTCACAAAGATTATCAAGATAATCACTGATCGTCTGGTAAGCAACCGTGAAGCGGATCGTTTCTTTCTTCTTTTTAAGTGAGAGGATGGAAAGGATCGAACCCCCTTCACAATGAAAGGTCTTATGCTCAATACTCGCTAATGCCTGTTTTCTTAATTCATCATTCGGAATTTCACCGGCACGTTTTTTCCAGTGATCCAGCTCTTGATGAACCAGCGGAAAAATATCCCGATACACTTTAGTCATTAATGAAAAAGGACTTGCAGGTACTGACAAGTTACCACCTCTTTTAAATTAAATATCCCAGCGCCTTCAACCTGCTTTCGATGAAGATCTTCGAATATTCGAAGATCTCCTCCCTTTCAGGCTCGTTATAGATTTCATGATAGCACTTTGGCCATTCCTTATAGTGCATTTCAGAAAGAGACAGCTCATTGAACCATTTCTTGACCGCACTCTTATCTACGATTTTATCATCCCCGGCCTGCAGCACAAGCAAAGGGACATCCGGCATTTTATTTAAATTCAGTTTAGCAAGCTTGATCGCTTGTGCAAGCTCCCTGTACCAGCGGACCGAAACTTTTGTAATATAAAGAGTGTCATTGCTGTCAATTTCCCTTACATCTGCATTCCTGGTCGCCATATCGATCGTCAATCCCGATGGGAATTTCACCATTGGCGCAATCTTGTTCAGACCATAAGAAAGAAGTTCGACAGGCTTCGACGGTCCGTCAACAAGACCCAGGCAAGGAGAAGACAAAATGACTCCCGCCACGTTCACATGGGATTCCTGAAGCATCCTTACAGCAATCAATCCGCCCATACTATGGCCAAGGATGAATACAGGGAGGTCAAATTGGTACGCAGCCTGAACCCAGTCTTTCACCTCGATAATATATTCGTCAAACGTGTCGATATGACCTCTTTGTCTTCTTGAGGTCATTCCCTGGCCGGGCAAATCCCCCATAATGACATGAAAGCCCGATGCCCGCCACATTTCAATGAGCCAGCCGTACCGGCCATGATGTTCCATTGCTCCATGAATGATGACGATGACTGCTTTTGCCTCTTGATCTGTTTCCCATTTCCACATGGCAAATCCTCCTTAAATGTTTCTCTAATGGTCATCATCTGCTACCATTATTATAGTAAAAAAAATTGAAAGGGGCAGTAAAAAATGCTTTATCCTTATCATGATAAAAAACCAGTGATTGCAGAATCTGCCTACATCGCTGATTATGTAACGATTACGGGGGATGTTGAGATCGGGGAAGAATCCAGCATCTGGTTCAATACTGTCATCAGGGGGGACGTAGCCCCAACCAGGATCGGCAGCAAAGTGAACGTGCAGGATAATTCCATCCTTCACCAAAGCCCTGAAAATCCCCTTATCTTGGAAGACGAAGTAACAGTCGGCCATGGTGTTATCCTGCACAGCTGTAAAATAAGAAAAAAAGCCCTCATCGGCATGGGAACGATCATCCTCGATAATGCCGAGATCGGGGAAGGTGCTTTTATCGGTGCCGGAAGCCTCGTCCCCCAAGGAAAAGTCATCCCTCCTAACACACTCGCCTTCGGCCGTCCCGCTAAAGTGGTGAGGGAATTGAATGATTATGATATCAGTGAAATGAAACGGATCTCGAGGGAATATGCAGAAAAAGGTCAATATTATAAAAGCATCAAGCCATTTTGATTCTTATACTTGTGATACCCCAATCCCGCCTGGATTACTACTGTTAAAAAACGGGATGTGAAGGGAATTACTGATCCGGTCTTTATTTTTAGGCCGGATCGGCAAGTAGAAACCTGCAGCAGAGAAGAGATTGCTGCCGCTTATTATTATCGCCGGGATAAAATTATACCGGCCGTTTTTTTATTTACTCGTCCAAATGCAGAGTATATCGACCAGAATGTCTTTTTATCGACCATTCTGCTAAATACGACAAATCCTGCACCCCCTGCTTTTCATACCAGTACTCTTTACTCACATATTATATCCCTTCTATCCCCTACCTGCAGGGATTCCATCAAAAAAAACCAACACCCGTAAAGAGTGCTGGTTTTTTTGTTACCTGCTATTATTTAAGAGCTTCTGCTTTTAATGCTTCAGCTCTGTCAGTACGCTCCCAAGGAAGATCAAGATCGTTGCGGCCAAAATGTCCGTAAGCAGCAGTCTGCTTGTAAATCGGACGGCGAAGGTCGAGCATCTTGATGATTCCTGCCGGGCGAAGGTCAAAGTTATTGCGGACCACATCGACCAAGACATCCTCGGACACTTTACCCGTTCCGAATGTATCGACTGAGATCGAGACAGGCTGAGCTACACCGATCGCATACGCCAGTTGGACTTCACATTTTTCAGCAAGTTCTGCTGCCACGATGTTCTTTGCAACATAACGTGCTGCATAAGCTGCAGAACGGTCAACCTTCGTTGCATCCTTACCGGAGAAGGCACCGCCGCCGTGGCGTGCATAACCCCCGTACGTGTCAACGATGATCTTGCGGCCTGTAAGACCTGCATCCCCTTGAGGTCCCCCGATTACGAAGCGGCCAGTCGGGTTGATGAAGTATTTTGTGTTTTCGTCGATCAGTTCTTTTGGAACAACCGGGTCAATCACATATTCCTTCAGGTTGCGCTGGATTTGTTCAAGTGATACTTCAGGGTGATGCTGCGTAGAGATAACGATCGTGTCGATACGCACAGGCTTATCGTTCTCATCATACTCAACTGTTACCTGAGTTTTACCATCCGGACGGAGGTAAGGAAGAACTTCTTCTTTACGCACTTCAGTCAATTGACGGGATATTTTATGAGCAAGCGAAATCGGAAGAGGCATAAGCTCCTTCGTTTCATTGCACGCAAATCCGAACATAAGACCCTGGTCCCCTGCACCGATCGCTTCGATTTCTTCATCGGACATTTGTCCTTCACGAGCTTCCAGCGCCTGGTCTACACCCTGGGCGATATCAGCGGACTGCTCATCGATTGATGTCAATACAGCACAAGTTTCGGCATCGAAACCATATTTCGCACGAGTGTATCCGATTCCTCGGATCGTTTCACGGACGATTTTCGGAATGTCCACATACGTATTTGTCGTGATTTCACCTGCAACAAGCACAAGACCTGTTGTAACAGATGTTTCACAAGCCACGCGGGCATTCGGATCATTCGTTAAAATGGCATCAAGAATTGAATCAGAGATTTGGTCACAAATCTTATCTGGGTGTCCTTCAGTTACGGACTCAGATGTAAAC
This sequence comes from Rossellomorea aquimaris, assembly GCF_001877785.1. Classification (GTDB taxonomy): domain Bacteria; phylum Bacillota; class Bacilli; order Bacillales; family Bacillaceae_B; genus Rossellomorea; species Rossellomorea aquimaris_A. The sequence goes on from NZ_MINN01000096.1 coordinate 433,512, forward strand.
AGACGACGTTTAGTTGACATCAAGGTTCCTCCTTAAGCGTAATTGCCGGCATGAACCGGCAAAACAAATAAACAGATACGGTACTCATTTCCCTAAGTAGTATGAAGTAAACATGGTATTTTTATAAGGAAGGCCCTTATATAAAACATGAGATTTAATCATTTATGCCAGACTATAAAATAGAAAAAACCCTTCCTCTAAAAAAAGCACAAAGAGGAAAGGTTTCAGATCATAGCCGCGCCTTTTCTCTCTTATCGTTCAAGGTATCCACCTTGCCTCAGTTTAGCACCTTCGCTTCATGGGATCCTTCAATAAGAAGGACCAACTATCTATTTAGCAGGTTGCTGGGTTTCATAGGGTCTGCTCCCTCCACCAGCTCAGGATAAGAGTATCCGTTCAAGGTACAATAATAACGTTAAATACTCAAGAGTGTCAAATGTTTTTTAGTATGAAAAGATTCCCGGTAAATCCGGCTGGACAGGCGACTAAAATATATAAGAAGAAACATAACAAACATGGGTAAATGCAGGATGATTTTCCGGGTGGACAAGCATAAACTGCTCAAATAAGGAGAAATAAGGTGCGGATTTTAAGGAAAATGTTACAAGTTTAAGTCACAATATAAAAAATGGCTAAATAGTATAGACTAATAAATTAATTGTGTTATACTATTTTTGAAAAGATACAAGGTATTTAAATTTATATAAAGGAAGGGTTCTAATGAATTCAGTGAGCATGTCTAATGAGTTAACAGAATTACTTAACGGTCAAAATATAAAAAATCAACTGTCTGTTTCACAATTAGTGGAAAGAGTTCTTCATAGAAATGAAGGCGTTTTAACTTCTTCGGGTGCGGTTAGAGCTGAAACCGGAAAATATACAGGGCGCTCTCCTAAAGATAAATTCATTGTTGAGGAGCCTTCAACCAAAGAGAAGATTGACTGGGGATCCGTAAATCAGCCAATCTCCGCTGAATCATTCGATAAATTATATCATAAAGTTCTTTCATACTTAAAAGAAAAAGAAGAAGTATTCGTCTTCAACGGGTTTGCAGGTGCAGATCCAAAACATAGACTTCCGATCCAGGTGATCAATGAATTTGCGTGGCACAACCTATTCGCGCATCAGCTTTTCATCCGTCCGGGTGCAGAAGAGCTTATCTCACACAAATCCGAATTCACAATCGTCTCTGCTCCTAACTTTAAAGCAGATCCAGCCGTGGATGGCACCAATTCTGAAACATTCATCATCGTTTCGTTCGAGAAACGCATCGTCCTGATCGGCGGTACTGAATATGCAGGAGAAATGAAAAAGTCCATCTTCTCCGTCATGAACTACATGCTCCCTGAAGCGGATATCCTTTCCATGCACTGCTCGGCGAATGTCGGCCGCGAAGGCGATGTTGCCTTATTCTTCGGCCTTTCAGGTACCGGGAAGACGACTTTATCGGCAGATCCGAACCGCCGTCTGATCGGAGACGACGAACACGGCTGGTCACCGAACGGCGTATTCAATATCGAAGGCGGATGCTATGCGAAATGCATCGGGCTGACACGTGAAAAAGAGCCTCAAATCTTCGATGCCATCCGTTTCGGATCAGTCCTGGAGAATGTCGTGCTTGATGAAGATTCACGCATTCCGGATTATGAGGATAACAGTTTAACAGAAAATACCCGTGCCGCTTATCCGCTGCAGGCAATGGAAAACATCGTGGAGCCAAGTGTGGCCGGACACCCTAATACAATCGTATTCCTGACTGCGGATGCATTCGGCGTACTGCCTCCGATCAGCAAACTGACGAAAGAACAGGCAATGTACCACTTCCTAAGCGGATATACATCCAAGCTTGCAGGAACCGAACGCGGCATCACTTCACCGCAGGCAACATTCTCAACATGCTTTGGTTCTCCATTCCTTCCGCTTGCAGCAACCCGTTACGCTGAAATGCTCGGAAAGAAAATCGATGAGCATAATGCAGAAGTGTATCTCGTGAATACCGGATGGACCGGCGGGGAATATGGCGTCGGCAGCCGCATGAAGCTTTCATTCACGCGCGCGATGGTGCAGGCAGCATTGGAAGGCGAACTGACAAACGTCGAAACCGAGAAGGACGAAATCTTCGGCCTGAACATCCCTGTACATGTACCTGGAGTGCCGGACGAGGTGCTGCAGCCGGTTAAGACATGGTCGGATGAAAAAGCATACAAAGCGAAAGCAACCGAACTTGCAAGCCAATTCAACGACAATTTCAAGAAATTCACAAACGTTCCTGCCGAAATCGAAGCAAAAGGCGGTCCCTCGGTAAAATAATTGAGGTAAAAGAGTCCAACACTGAATGTGTTGGGCTTTTTTTGTTTTGGGTTCGGGTTCTGTGGGGATGATCTGAAGTCTTGGATTGTCTTACCGGAGGTGCATGGACGGATATCAACGATTTTCGAGTTTTATGAACGAAAATCTGGTTTTATCAACAAAAAATTCTAGCTTCTCAATCGTTTTTTCAGAGATACCGACAATTCTTCAGAAATCGACAAATTCCGCCCGCGCCGATAACCACTCCCACGCCACGTCCAGCACTTCACCCCATTCCAACCCACCCCAAATAAGAAAAGCGGAGGCGGCTCGCCCAGGAGCGAAAAGCATAAGATGAATTTGCCTTTTTGGTAAGTTTAGCTTATGACCTCGAGCTCTTAGCCGCCGCAGCTGGACAAAAAAAAAGAGGATTCCTCCTCTTCTTTCAACTAAAGCTATACACCTTTCTTACGGCCGGTGATCAGATTCCATAAGAATACAACCAGGGCAATGACCAATAGTATATGGATGATTCCTCCGCCGATTTTAAATAGCAATCCTAACACCCACAGGACAATTAGGATCCCAATGATGGTCCACAACATATTCTTCCGCCTCCTTCATGATGAATTAGTCCAAACTCATTTACTGATGATAAATCATGTATTGATGCTAACTTTCCCTAAAAATCATTTTTTAAAACAAAACAAGAAATTTAGTAAAAATTCTCTTTACTAAATATTATAAATTTTGGTAATATATCAATTAAAACTTATAAAGGGGTTTGGGTGAAATGGTCAGAGTATTGACACAGGAGAATGACCGGCAATGCCAGCAGTTAATTCAAAAAGAGCCTGCTGAGAATTTATTCATCATTGGTGATATTGAAGCATTCGGTTACGAACAGGATTTCCAGAAGATCTGGGGAGATTTTGACGAAGATGGCAATCTGAGAGGGATCCTTCTGAAATATAGAGAGAATTTTATTCCTTATTCTCCGGGGGAATTCGATGCTGAAGGGTTTGCAGCCATCATCAACAGCTGTGATGACTTTTTTCAATCATGTCCGGGCTGAAGGCTGTAACATCGAAAATAGAACCTTTCCTCTCTGGGAATTTCCAATCGAAAAGGCAGATGTACTATGCCAAACTGGATAATACAGAATCTTTATCAAACAAAGGGCTTTACCATGTTGAAAAAGCCTCTGTTGAGGAACTGCCTAAATTGGTTGAGCTGCTCAACAGCATCCCGGAGTTCAGCGGAGGAAGTTTCACAGTTGAGAAAAGAAAACACGGGATGGAAAAAGGGGTTGCGCGAAGCTATTATATCGAAAGAGACGGCATCTTCGTATCTTCAGCTTCTACTACTGCGGAGAATAGCTCCTCGGCGATGATCGTGGCCGTCTGCACTCATCCTGATTATAAGAAAAAAGGATATGCGACTGAGTGCATGACAAAATTATGCCTGGATGTTCTCCAAGAAGGCAAGGAGCTCTGCCTCTTTTATGATAATCCCGAAGCGGGCAGGATTTATAAAAATATCGGCTTTAAGGATATAGGCTACTGGATGATGTATAAATTTTAATAAAAAAACAGCCGGAACTCTATTCAAGAGATCCGGCTGTTTTCATCATGCCGCTGCATCTGCACGATTGTGTATCAATCTCGCCTGAATCAGGCGCTTCCTGACGGTGATCCCTATCCAGCTTGCCAGGAATGCCTTGATCAAGCCGACAACGATGAACGGGTACACGCCTGCCGACAACGCCTGTGCCCAGCTCAAATCAGCCGCGTATTTCAATTGGATGGTCCCGATCAGAAGGGTGACGACCATCCCCGCCGTATTCGCAACCATTGCCATAGTAAGATTGAACGTTGTTTTCTCAAGGATCAATCCTGTAATGAATGCCGCCGCGATAAATCCGAATATGTAGCCCCCGGTTGGTCCCGCCAGCACCTGTGCACCCCCGCTGAATCCTGCAAAGACCGGCACCCCTACAGCCCCAAGCAATGCATATCCAATCATGGCGAAAGCTCCGTATCTGCTTCCAAGAATCGTTGCCGTCAGTCCGACCGCCAGTGTCTGCCCGCTGATTGGAACAAGCGGGAGCGGTATTTCTATTTGCGCAAAGATCCCTGTTAGCGCAGCAAAGATGCTGCATTGGATGATCACTCTTAATTTTTCCCCATTCATATTTGTTCTCCCCTTTATGTTAACTTTTAATAATTTAAAGTTAACACATTTTTTAGTTCTCGGGAAGAACCTTAAACACTTTTTCTACAAACCAGCGAATGATATAGGAAAGGACAAAATAAATGACAAACGACCACCATGGCTCCCATTGATACGCCTTATAATAATCGAGCCACCTAAAAAAAGGTTCACTGATGAATGAAGCTCCCCCGGCCAAAACCAAATTTGCAATAAAAAATGCTTTGCCATCGGGAAAATAATAATAAATTAACATATAAGTGACCGGGATCAACGCATAATCAAATAAATAGGCCTTCGGATATATGGGCAATAGCTCGGTCGGATAGCCCCAATAACCGAGTTCAAACCCAAACCCGTCGAGGTTGGCAGCAGCCATGATCCAGACCAGGCCCAGGAATAATATCTTCGGGAGCTTTCGGCGATCCACTAATTTCAATACGAGCACCCAGAGAAGAATCATTAAAACAATGATGATCCACCATTTCAGTGAAAGGAAATTATATTTCAACCAATAGTCAATATTTAAATTTGCCGCCCTCAGCAGCTCTTCATGAACTTTATCGTATTTTTCCACCATCACTGTACCTCGGTTTTTTTACTAGTATGGGAATGCAGCCAACTATTTATCCCAAAATAAAAGAACCTGATACACAGGTCCCTAATTGATTTTGTTCAACGAAATCAGCTTATAGAAGATCGTGGTTTGGTCATTATGCCACTGGACTTTTTCGATCATTGCATATCCCCTTGAATGGCTCTTTTTCGTTGTCCTGACTTCAATGGGCGTGTTCAGCGGATACAAACGGTAGCCTTCTTTTTGCAACTGAAAAAAGTTGTCTTTCGTCCTCACTTCTTTTCCTTTCGTGACGAGCATGGTATTAAGCTCCAGACCCATTCCCATGGTGATTCCCCTTTACAGCTGTTTTTTCATCCAATCACAGAGCATCTTGACGATTTCACGGTTTTTCAGAGGGGGAAAATAATGAGTGAACGCAGAAAAATAATAGGATTCAACAGATTTCCCGGCCTCTTTCAGCCTTTTTTCTAATCTATATGCATGATCGATTGAAACGTTCTGATCTTTTTTCCCGTGAAGGATCAGGACAGGTGCTGAAATCTTTTCTATTTCAAAAAGGGGGGTCCGCCATTCATAGCGTTCAGGATATTTGTTCGGACTGCCTCCGATCACCCTCTTCATCATCCTCCGGAGGTCTTTCCGTTCTTCGTAGGTAAGGAACATATCGGCCACCCCTCCCCAGGTGACGATGGAAGTGACTTCTTCCATTTCTATTCCGGTGAAGAGGGCCATTACTCCTCCTCTTGAAAAACCGAAAACATGGATCCTCCCTTTATGCACTCTTTCATACTGTTTCAAGAGCACATAAGCCGACATTGCATCTTCACGGTCATCACCTGCAAAATCCTCGTTCCCTTCTCCTCCGCGGTTTCCCCGGTAATACGGGGCAAACACGATGAATCCTTCCTGGGCAAATTGGGCGATGCGGGCCGGCCTTACCATCCCAACCCCTTTTATCCCGCCTCTTAAATAGAGGAACCCATCATATGTACCTTCTTTCACAGGCTGCGCAAGCATCCCTTTCACCCTCAGCCCTCCTGAGTTATAAACGATTTCATAGAGCTCTACATGCGGATTTGGGGAAGGAAATAACGTCTTCTTCAATATGGTTCCATTCTTCATACTCTCTTCCTTTCAAAAAATGGGCTCTGGGTATTCACACAATTTCATGCCATACATACACTATTTTATCAAATCTCAATTTTAAATTATCACGGTTCCCTATAGGCGCAACATACCCCTCTATCATGGCAGACAAACGTTTAGAGGGTATTCGCATGCGTACAGGTTTCATTAAAAGGAGGAAAAATCCCATGAAAAAATGGTCTCGAATTGCTTTCACCCTGTTAGCAGCCGCTTCTCTCACCATCGGTCTGACCGCATGCTCCAGCGGAAAAGATGAACTGGAAAAAGTACGCGTGGCAGAAGTCACCCGCTCCATCTTCTATGCTCCCCAATATGTGGCGATTGAAAAAGGCTTTTTTAAAGAAGAAGGACTTGATATCGAGCTTACCACCACCTGGGGCGGCGATAAGACGATGACTTCCCTGCTGTCCGGCGGTGCTGACATCGCACTGGTCGGTTCGGAGACATCGATTTATGTCCATGCGCAGGGGTCCGATGATCCCGTCATCAACTTTGCCCAGCTCACTCAGACAGACGGAACCTTCCTAGTCTCCCGTGAAAAGGTGGAAAACTTTGACTGGGAGCAGCTCAAAGGCTCCACATTCCTCGGTCAGCGTAAAGGCGGCATGCCGCAGATGGTAGGGGAATTTGTGCTCAAGCAACATGGAATCGATCCACATAACGACTTGAACCTCATCCAGAACATCGATTTTGCCAATATCGCCAACGCTTTTGCATCCGGTACAGGCGATTATGTACAGCTTTTCGAACCTACTGCCTCGATCTTTGAAAAAGAAGGAAAAGGTCATATCATCGCTTCATTTGGAACAGAGTCCGGCCACGTCCCGTATACCACCTTCATGGCAAAGGACAGTTATATGAAAGAGGAAAGTGAAACCATCGAAAAGTTCACGAGAGCCCTTTATAAAGCTCAGAAATGGGTGGATGAAAGCTCACCGGGGGAAATCGCGGAGGTCCTTGAGCCGTACTTCGAAGATACGGAGTCAGACATCATCGAAACCGTGGTGGACCGCTACAAGTCACAGGGATCCTTTGCAACTGACCCGATCCTCGACACTGAGGAATGGAACAACCTGCAAGACATCATGGATGAAGCAGGAGAACTTCCAGAAAGAATCGACCACGGAACTCTCGTTAACACCTCGGTTGCAGAAAAAGTGAGTAAGTAAGATCAACTGCTCTATAATCGGGTTGACCTCTGTGTCAGCCCTCTATTCTATTTATTTAGAAGACTGGAGGCGCGTTACCGTGGATTTTTTGTCTGTGGACACGATTCATCACACTTATTTTTCCCCTAAAACGGCAACCAATGCCCTGGCCGATATATCGTTAGTAGTGAACGAGGGTGAATTCATCTCATTTATCGGACCGAGCGGATGCGGGAAAACGACCCTGCTTTCCATCATTGCCGGGCTCATAAAACCTACTGAGGGCAAGGTTCTCCTGAACGGCAGGCCGGTCAGTTCAGAAAAGAATCAGATGGGATATATGCTTCAGCAGGACTATCTTTTCCCCTGGAAAACAATTGAGGAAAATATCTTATTAGGGTTGAAAATCATGGATAGCTTAACGGAGGAGAAAAAACTCGAGGCATATGAACTGCTGGAAGAATTGGGCCTGAAGGGGGTCGGCGATTCATATCCGAGAGAACTCTCGGGCGGTATGAGGCAGCGGGTTGCCCTGATCCGGACATTGATCACCGAGCCGAAGATCCTGCTGCTGGATGAGCCGTTCTCAGCCCTTGATTATCAAACCAAGCTGAAACTTGAAGACCTTATATTCACGACCTTGAAGTCATTGAATAAAACAGCCGTCCTCGTCACCCATGATATCGGTGAAGCGATTGCCATGAGTGACAGGATCATTTTATTCGCTTCAAACCCGGGAAGGGTGCACAGAGTGTTTGATGTCCCCCATGAATTGAAGGGACTGAAGCCTTTTTCCGTCCGTAATCATGAAGCCTATCCGCCTTTTTTCCAGAACATATGGAAGGAGCTTGAGAACCTTGAATCAGGAAACCCTTAAACAAAAGCATCACGAATACATCCACTCACTGAAAAAAGAACAGCGCCGGGTCTGGTTCTATCAGGCCCTGATTTTCCTGGTGTTCTTCACTTCATGGGAAGCAGCAAGCCGCAACAGCTGGATCGATCCGCTGATTTTCAGCTCACCTTCAAAAATCTGGGCCCTATTTCTTGATAAAGCCGCAGACGGGAGCCTCCTTGCCAATTTATCGGTGACACTTGGCGAGACCATCCTGGGGTTCATCCTCGGAACACTTCTCGGTACACTGCTTGCAGCGCTCCTTTGGTGGTCGCCGTTCCTGTCCAAAGTGCTCGATCCCTATCTCGTCATTCTGAATGCCATGCCGAAAGTGGCCCTCGGGCCCATCCTGATCGTGGGACTCGGTCCCGGCTTCACGTCGATCATTGCGATGGGGACGGTCATCTCCGTCATCATCACGACCATCGTAGTCTACACCTCTTTTAAAGAAGTGGACCCCAATTACTTGAAGGTCATGAAGACTTTCGGTGCAAAAAGGGGTCAGATGTTCAAGGAAGTGATCCTGCCCGCTTCCTTCCCGACAATCATTTCTACGCTGAAAGTGAATGTCGGTTTATCCTGGGTAGGCGTCATCGTAGGTGAATTCCTTGTGTCTGCGAAGGGGCTGGGATACATGATCATCTATGGATTCCAAGTATTCAATTTTACCCTTGTCCTGCTTTCCCTGCTAGTCATTGCTGTATTCGCCACAATCATGTATAAGGTTGTCGAGCAGCTGGAAAAGAAATGGATCAAGTCGTAATGTTCAAATGTTTCAAAGCCAATTCCACCACTTTGTCTTTCATGATGAAACTGAACTCAGGGTGTGTCTGAATGTCTGTCAGCTCACCCTCCCACAATTTACAGCCGTATGTTTCGAGGTAATCGTCCTTCATGATTACATCCCGGGCTTCTGCATAGAAGATCGTTTTTACGAATGGGGATTGATTGTATACTTTATATTCCCCGACAAAGACAGGTTCCTCGATCACTCCCCCGGTTTCTTCAAAGGTCTCGCGGACGGCCGCTCCTTCAAGCGTTTCACCTTTTTCGCGCTTGCCGCCGGGAAATTCAAGGCCCCGCTTCTTATGCTGGGTCAGAAGCCACTTTTCCTTGTAACGGCAAATGACCAGAACGTGGTGTGACTCCATATCAAAAAATTGTCTTTGAAATGCAAGTTCCACTTTCAACCCATTAGCGTCAATAAATTGTTCCATTGTCATCACCCCTCTCTAATCTAATCATAAATAAAAAGCATTGGTCCACAAGTTTTGCTCGGGAACCAATACTTTTCATGCTCTTCACGGGGCTGGATGGTCCAGGATCCCCATGCTTTCGATATGTTTTTTTGCCTCTTCATCACCAAGCTCATGAATCATGGCGTACACCCTGTGCAGGTTTTCATCATATGCATCGTTTTCACGGTCAAAGTGATACTGCACATAAGGTACATGCGAACGGTAAAAATTCTGCCAATCGGTCGAATAATTCGAATCAAAGATTTCCCTGAGCTTTGTGATTTCTTCATCAGTGGCCGAAATTTTAAAGTGCCATGGGGAATCCGTCGAGCTCCTGGAAATTTCACCGCTCGCGACCTCGATATAATAATCATGACGTTCGTCCAAACTTCCCAACCCCTTCATATTTGTTACCCTTCTTTTTCCTCAATTCAGCAGATTCTATTCACTCGGTTGGAAGCGGGACAGGTTAGACTTGTTTCCAACCTCTGAAAGCGAAGTCTTGCAAGTGATCGGCCAGCGGGATTCTAACATATCATTAAAAATTTCCCTCCATCATGAATATTGTCAGTATTCTTTAGTATAGTATCAATAAGAATGTTTAGATTTAACGGGCAAGATGCTTACGTGAGGAAATTTCGGGTAAATACAAAATAAATTGTAGTGTATTCAATCCTACTTCTGTTAAAATTAATGAAAGGGAGGTGAAGTGCATGAAGTTGATTGAAGAAATCTATGAAATGTACCGCGGCAGAATCAAAGGTACTGATGAAGACTTGGACCTCATTGCCCTTACTATCTTAGAAGATACATCCAGGAACGAAATCATCGAATTGATCCAGGAAATGGAAACGGAAGAATTGGAATATTTCCTTCGACTATACATATTTGAGACGTTAAAAGAAAAATGGTCTAAAAGTGAAGAACGTGTAAGACTGGAACGGAAAAGCCTTCACTGAATTTCCCATAGGAAAAGCATACAGTAATAAAAAAGCCTTGAACGGCCGTTCAAGGCTTTTTTATTACCCCTTCATATCAATTGAAAGTCCTTTGCTCGGATGCGGAGCAGCATTTGCCTCCTGCATGTCCCGGAGCATCACGGTCACATGCGCAGCCTGTGTGGACATCTGGCTTTTTAAGAGATTCATGCTGAGTGTCCGCTGCAGTTCCGCAACCTGCTTCCCCATCATGGAAGATACGTTCATGGTCTTCACTCCCCTCTCCTTGTGTTATATCATACCAATAACCACTAGTCGAAAATAGATTATCTTCACATCGTGTGAAGGACCTTTATCCTACTTCCACCTTCACGAAGTTGTACGATTTAATGAATGACAATTATTTTTTCTATGATAAAATAAGGAAAAAGGGGGGCTGAACTGTGTCATTAACGCTTGTCATGATTATTGCCGTCGCTATATGCATTCTAGTGATATTTGTCAGTGCCCTGACGACATCCAAAGCATATACGACCGTTAAACATACCGTCGATCCGCTGGAAAACAATCCGCATCTTAAGCATATGGAAGATACAACGGACGATTCCGAAGAGAAGCCAAAAGAATAGCGTTTAAATATAAAACTCCACCAGCAAAATGCCGGTGGAGTTTTTCATATTGTTAAGCAAAAACCTGTTTCAATTCTTCTTTACTGTGACCCAGCCAATATTTCATCAGCCTCTTTGCTCCCTCCAGGTCGTGAAGCTTTGCCTGCCCGCACTGCTTTTCATTTGCTGCAGGGATTTCCTCAATTTCGACAGCTTCTTTCATGGTCGCTTCCAATAGGTCGATGATTTCCTCTACTTCAGGCTCGCCGCTGACAACGAGATAATAACCTGTCTGGCACCCCATTGGAGATATATCAATGATATCGAAATGAGCATACGGCTCGGCATATTTACGGATGGTAAACGCAAGAAGGTGCTCCAGTGTGTGAATGGAGTCAGGCTTCATTGCCTGTTTGTTCGGCTGGCTGAAACGGATGTCGAATTTATTGACGAGGCCGTCACTTCCCACCTTATGCACTCCACAGTGTCTGACATACGGTGCCTTTACCGCATTATGATCTAATTCAAAGCTTTCTACTGATGGCATTCGTTATCACTCCCATTCATTTCTTTCTATAGTATAACGTAAATTCGGAGTAATTTCATCAACTTAATCCGAATTAGGTGATTGTCATGGCCGGCTTCTTCATTACACTCTTCGCCATCCCTGCTTTCGAACCCTCTTTACATTTTCATTTCATACAAAAACAGGCTTCTTTCATATCAGAACCTTTCTTGATATAGTAGAGGAAAACACACTGGGAGATTATAAAATGAAACGCGCGTTACTTTTACTTTTCCGTTTTTATCAAGTCGTAATTTCTCCAATAAAACCGCCGACCTGCCGCTTCTATCCCACCTGCTCTCATTATGGGATACAGGCTGTAGGCAGATTTGGCGCTCTGCGAGGAGGATACCTGACAATAAAAAGAATTCTTAAATGCCATCCATTCCATCCCGGTGGAATCGATTACGTACCGGAGGATTGGGCAGACAGAAATAAGAACCGTGACTAGCTCTGTAATCAGAGGTAGTCTTTTTCATTTTTCCAACTATCAGAAAGATAAAAGTCTTGATTATTCCTTCAGGTGATAGTAAAATAACGTTTGTGCTAAATCGTAATCATTACAATTTATAAAAACAAAATGTTATAAGGAGGATACTTCTTGAACTATATTCGTAAAAGCCTGCTATTATTAATTGTTTTACTACTGTCTGCCTGTGGATCCTCCCCTGAAGAAAAGGGAGAGAAGGACGGCAAGCTCGATGTGTATACAACGGTCTACCCGCTGGAATACTTCACGAAGAAAATAGGCGGGGAGCATGTAGAAGTTCACAGCATTTACCCGCCGGGCGCTGATGAGCATACTTTCGAGCCATCTCAAAAAGACATGATCGATATGGCAGAAGGAGATGTCTTCTTCTATGTAGGGATGGGACTCGAAGGATTTGTCGAAAAGGCCAAAACGATTTTAGAGAACGAAGATGTGAAGGTCGTCCCGGCCAGTAAAGGAATCAATAAGGATGACGCAGAGCATGCCGAAGATGACGCTGCTCACGGGAAAGAAGCACATTCTGAGGAAGGACATGATCATGAACACGGTGCCGACCCTCACGTTTGGCTGAATCCCCAGTACTCCAAGCAAATGGCAGGAGTCATTGCTGATACCCTCTCGAAGGAAATGCCGGAACACAAGGAAGATTTTCAGTCTAACCTGAAGGAACTGAATGGCCAGCTGGATACTCTGGATGAAGAATTCAAACAGATGGCCGAAGCTGCCCCGAAGAAAACATTTTATGTTTCACACGCTGCATACAGTTACTGGGAAGATCGTTACGGGCTTCATCAGGAAGCCATCGCAGGATTGAATACCTCAGATGAGCCTTCACAGCAGGAACTGAAGAAAATCATCGAAAAAGGTAAAGAAGATGAGGTTGACTATGTTTTATTTGAACAAAATGTTTCTTCCCGATTAACTGAGGTTGTTCAAAAAGAATTGGGAGCAGAGGCCCTTAAACTTCATAACGTCTCTGTTTTGACGGAAAAAGATATTGATAACAATGAAGATTATTTTTCATTGATGAGGAAGAATATTAAGACGTTGGAAAAAGCGTTGAAATAGTATATTGAAGACACCGCTCTTTTATTAGGGCGGTGTTTTTTGCAGTATTACGGCTGGTGCCAGGCACTAATCAAGTCGTTTGGGCCTAGTGCAGTAAATAGATTGCGTTTCAATTAAAAAGGCCACCGTTTTCACTGTAAAATAGAAGGACCTACCACAGAACTTCCTTTTACTATCCCTACAGAGGAGATGAAAACGATGGCTTATCAATTATTCAATCATATTCAAGGTAAAAACGGAAGTAGATGGACGCAATTTATTAGAAACCATGGGGCAGAAAATATCTTAGTGGTAGCGATTGATGCAGCGAAATATATCAATAAGGCGCTCTTATGCAATCTTTATGGGGACGTGTATATTCGTCCTTTTGAGTTCGATTCAACAATGCAAGGATTTAAGAGGCTTCATCATCAGATAGAAGCTATTAAGAAGGAAGAACGTTGTACGGCTGGCTCGAATCACCAAGTTTGGGCCTGGCACCGCTTCAACACTCCTGTCAAAAAAACCATCCCTACCCATGCATATTATTTTCCATTAAGTGGACAATAAGGAAAGCTAATGACATGGTAAGGGAGAATTGGAAATGGATGAATTGGTACTAGCACGATCTCTATTCGGCACGACAATGGCTTTTCACATCATCTTTGCAACGCTCGGTGTCGGCATTCCGCTGATGATCCTTGTGGCGGAAATTATGTATCAGCGTACAAACGACCTCGATTATTCGGTCATGGCGAAACGCTGGACAAAAGCATTTGCCGTCCTTCTCGGTGTCGGGATCCCGACCGGGACGATTGCGGGTGTGCAGCTGTCGCTCCTCTGGCCCGGTTTCATGGAGGTCATCGGACGGGTGATGGCACTGCCCTTTCAGATCGAAATTTACGCCTTCTTCATTGAGGCTCTTTTTATGTCCATCTATGTGTATGCAGCGAACCGGATTGCGCCCTGGATGAGGATCGTCAGTTTGATCCTTGTCGCGATCGGCGGACTGGCATCGGCCGTATTGATCACAAATGTCCATGCATTTGAAGGGACCCCCGCAGGATTTAATATTGTGAACGGGGAAATCACCGATGTCGACCCGTGGAAAGCATTTTTCAATCCGAGTTTCTTTGTAACGGCCGGGCACGTCGCTCTTTCAGCCTACGTCGTTGGATCGTTCACCATTGCATCAGTCGCGGCATTTAAAATGCTACGCACCCCATTCGGTTCGAGAGTATATAAGTTCCATGGAAAAGCACTGATGATCTGTTTATTTGTAGGTGGAGTCTTCTCATTTTTGACCGCAATCAACGGGCATGAATCGGCTCAGAAGCTGCATGAATATCAGCCTGAAAAACTGGCTGCGGCAGAAGGGCTTTTCGAAACACAGACGCATGCTCCGCTTGCCATCGGCGGCTTTACCGACCGCGCGGAACAGGAAGTCAAATGGGGCATTGAAATTCCGTGGGCATTGAGTTTCCTGGCGGGCAACAGCTTTGACACAGAAGTGATCGGCCTGAATGATTTTCCCGAAGAATACTGGCCGCCTCTGTTTGTACATACCCTGTTTAATGCGATGGTCGGAATCGGGTCATTGTTGATCCTTCTTGCACTCGTTGCGTATGTGTGGAAAAAGCTGCTGAAAAAAGAACATTATCCGAAATGGCTCATGTGGCTGTTTGTCGCAGGAGGGCCCCTCTCCATCATGGCAATCGAATTCGGGTGGATATTCGCCTGCACAGGACGACAGCCATGGACCATTTACAGGATCCTGAGTACAGAGGATTCGGTGACGACGACGGGTAATATCGCGGTTCTGTTCATCCTGTTTGTCACGGTTTATGCGATTTTGGCGGTTGCCGTGGTGCTTGTGCTGCTCTACTACTTCAAACGGAATCCGCCGCAAAAGGATATCGACAAAGCAGAAAGCAAAGAGATTCCACTGTCCACTTAAACGAAAGGAGGTTCCATCATGACTCAGATGCTAATCGCGATTACAATCCTCTGGGGCTTCGTTTTCATCTATGCCGTCATGGCTACGATGGATTTCGGGGCGGGATTTTGGTCGATGCTTTATATCAATCATGACAAAACGAAAGCAACCAATATTGCGAATCGTTATCTGTCCCCGACTTGGGAAGTGACGAATACATTCATTGTCGCGCTGGTTGTGGCTGTCTACAGCCTGTTCCCGGGGGCTGCTTATTCCCTCGGGACCGTCCTTCTGGTTCCCGGAAGTATGATCCTTCTCCTGCTTGCGATCCGCAGTGCGTTTCTCGTCTTTTCACACGTGGCCGAAGATTACCGCAAGCCGCTGACTTACATCACCGGGATCACCGGTCTTCTGATACCCGGTCTTCTGATCAGTGTCCTGCCGATTTCGCATGGTCCATATATTGATTTTGAAGACGGGCAGACACTTCAGCTGGGGAAGCTTTTTACAAGCCCGCATGAATATGCGTTCTTCGGGTTTGCCGTTGCGAGTACTTTGTTTCTTTCCTCCCTCCTTTTGGCGGACTACTCGAAAGCGTCAAAGGAATATGAGGCTTACAAAGTGTACCGTCGCGATGCGATGATCATAGGGCCTATCTCTGTGGTGATGGCTTTTCTGATTATGTTTACGATGAAAAATGAGGCCAATTGGATTTATGAACGCATGATGGAGGACTTGACGATCCTGCTCATCTCCCTGCTCGGATTTTTAGTAGCAGGTGCAGCACTGTTTCTGCCTACCAATAAGGAAGGAATGAAAGGGATGCCGCGGGTTGCGGTGGTGGCCGTCACATTTCAATATGTATTGGCAAGTTATGTTTACGGGAACGCCCATCTGCCTTATATCATTTATCCTGAAGTGACGATTCAGTCTGGATTTACCGATCCGAATTCTTTCAGGGCTGTTTTCATTACGTATATCGTGGGGTTTATCATTCTATTCCCTGGGTTCGTTTATTTCTGGAGCCTGTTCATGAACGACAAACGGTATTTGCGGCAAAAGAGTTAACATTTTCCCTTTGAATGCCGCAGTTGATTTCCGTGCAAGACTTCGCTTTCCGCGGGTGACCCGTGAGCCTCCTCGGCTTTGCCTCCGGGGTCTCACATTGGTCACTTCTCCCGCAGGAGTCTTCGTCTTGCACTACAATCAACTGCTGGTAAAGGACTTGAAATCATTATCCCTTTTCCTCACAACACCCAGAAATCGAAAGGACATGACATTCCTTCAGAATGTCATGTCCTTTTTTACAAACTATATTCTTCCCTGAGCTCACAAACTTCCTTCAACCGCTTCTCATTAAGACCTACTCCAATACCCGGCTTGTCAAATCTTTTCACCATTCCGTTCTCAACAACGATCGGGATGTCTATGATGTCTTCATCCCAATACTTGGATGATGAGGAGATGTCTCCTGGAATAGAGATTCCTTCAAGGGTGGACAGGCTGATGTTATGGGCACGCGATACTCCGAATTCAATCATGCCCCCGCACCACAATCTGATTCCGCTTTCCATACAGAGGCGGTAGATATCCAGTGCAGAATTATATCCTCCGACCCTTCCCAGCTTCAGGTTGACGACTCTGCAGCTGTTCAGGTGAATCGCACTTTTCATGTCGCTTGGAGTCACGATGCTTTCATCGAGACATATGGGTGTCTCAAGTTTTGTTTGAAGAATGCTGTGCTCAACAAGATCGTCCACTCCAAGGGGCTGTTCGATCATTTCCAGGCGGAATTCATCAAGGGATTTCAAGTGGCCGGCGTCATCCAGCTCATAAGCAGAATTCGCGTCCGCCAAAAGGGTTAGATGAGGAAATTCCTCTCGTAATGCACGGACAACGTCAATATCCGCTCCCTTTGAAATTTTGATCTTTATCCGTTCATAGCCAGCTTCGATCAGATCCCTGGCCTGGGTGATCATCCCATCAATGGCACCTGCCCCCACGACGGCACCTGCCAGTACTTTTTCACGTGTCCCGCCAAGCAAATCCCAAAGCGGCTTATCCTGCTGCCTCGCATACAAATCCCAGACCGCCATTTCCAGGGAAGCTTTCGCCATTGCGTTCCCTCTTACAGTATCAAAGAGCTCACTCAATTCTTTCGGATGGTTAACTCCATGACGCTCGAGTAAAGGAATCAATACATCTTTCAGCATGTGAAAAGAAGTTTTCACCGTCTCTTCCGTATACCATGGTGTTGAAAAGGCTACAACTTCGCCTAAACCAATCAGCCCGTCCTTGTCCTCGATCTCAATGATGATGCCTTCCCTGGATTCAACACGCTGAAGATGAGTGACAAACGGATTTTTCAAAGGCATAGAAATGATATGGAGTCTGATTTTTTTAAGATTCACCTCTGTACACCCCTTTCTCCCAATGATCTCTCAGTACCCGTCTCAATATTTTATTGGAAGCATTCCGGGGGATTTCATCCACAAAGACGCATCTTTCAGGCTGCTTGTAAGAAGCCAGTCTGCTTTTACAGAAAGATAAAACATCGTCCTCACTGAGTGTATCCCCCCTTCCTTTAACAATGAATGCACAGGGAACCTGTCCCCACTGCTCACTTGGAATCCCCGCAACCCCAACATCTTCAATGCCCGGATGGGATGTAAGTACACTTTCGATTTCTGCGGGATATACATTTTCGCCGCCGGAAATGATGAGATCCGAACGGCGGTCCAGAACGAATAAGAATCCCTCTTCATCAACATAGCCGATATCCCCTGTCGACAACCACCCGTCATGGAAGCTCTTATGATTCGCTTCCTCCCGTTTATAATATCCTTCGGTGACATTGGGTCCCTTCACAAAGATTTCACCTTCTTCGCCTGCCCCTGCCTCATTGTCATCTTTCATAATTTTAAGCTGAGAGGGAAACAACGGTTTCCCTGCCGACCCAAGCTTGGACAGACTGTATTCCGGGGAGAGCGTCACGATTTGAGATGACGTTTCCGTCATGCCGTATGTTTGGAATACTGGGATATGTTTATCTCTGCACACCTCCAGCAGTGGAAGAGGCGCCGGCCCCCCGCCAAGAAGCATACAGCGGAAATTCTCATGATAAGATCCATCATCCAAATCTTTCACCAGCCTCTGCAGCATATTGCTGACCGCAGACATGATCGTAATCGACCCGTCTTTTAATTCCTTGGTGATCCGTCCGGCGTCGAATTTTTCAAACAGCCTGACACCCATCCCGTAAATGACACTCCTCATCAGGATGGAATAGCCGCTGATGTGGAACAGCGGAACCGAACACAGCCAGGTATCATTTTCACTTATACCGAGATTCAGCGAAGAACCGATTGCGCTCCACCAGTGATTTCCATATGTCTGCAGCACGCCCTTCGGTGCACCGGTCGTCCCGGAGGTATACATAACGGAACATACTCCGTCTAACTGAAAATGATCCTTTATTTCAAAATGAGTAAGAGATGTGCAGTCTAGGTCTGATATCTTCACTTTTTGAACGTTCTGGTCCTGAAGTTTTTCATAAAACGCATCATCTACAATGACTGTGCCAAGATTCACGTCTCTGATTTGGAAAGCAAGCTCACCCGGGCTTAACCGATGGTTCAGTAGCACAGCCTTCAAACCAAGCTGCTGCACTGCATGGATGATGGTGACCGCTTCGACAGTATTTCCGATCATCAGACCGATGAAGGAGGCACGGGAATCTTTAATATAAGTGTTGATCTTCCCTGCGGTCTCAACTGTCATCTCCCATAGTTCTTTAAATGTATAATCACGGTCATCACTTTTCATTGCGACACGGCCAGGGGTCAAATATGTTCTCTGTTTAAGCCAATTCGGCATTTGCTGGGAAGTCATAATCTCTACTCCAATCCGTTAAAGTTATAAGGGGACACTTCTTTTTTAAAAAATAAAAAACCTGATGAATCGTCGAGATTCATCAGGCTGCCCTTCATTAAGGGAAACGAGGGAATTGTCCGAAGTCCGGTTTGCGTTTTTCTTTGAACGAGTCTCGACCCTCTTTAGCTTCATCAGTTGTGTAATAGAGAAGTGTCGCGTCTCCTGCAAGCTGCTGAAGTCCAGCCAGACCGTCTGTGTCGGCGTTGAACGCAGCTTTGAGGAAGCGAAGTGCAGTCGGGCTCTTCTCAAGCATTTCAGAAGCCCACTGAACCGTTTCTTCTTCAAGTTTATCCAATGGTACAACCGTATTGACAAGACCCATGTCAAGAGCTTCTTGGGCATTGTATTGACGGCATAGATACCAGATTTCCTTTGCTTTCTTATGACCTACGATACGTGCAAGATATCCTGAGCCATATCCGGCATCGAAGCTTCCCACTTTCGGTCCTGTCTGCCCGAAGATTGCGTTATCAGCAGCAATTGTGATATCACACACGACATGAAGGACGTGGCCGCCGCCGATTGCGTATCCGGAAACCATCGCAATGACCGGTTTAGGGATGACACGAATCAAACGCTGCAAGTCCAAGACATTCAGACGTGGAATTTCATCTTCACCTACGTAACCGCCGTGTCCGCGCACACTTTGGTCTCCGCCGGAACAGAATGCTTTTTCGCCTGCCCCCGCAAGAACGATTACGCCTACTTCAGAATCATCACGTGCATAAGCAAACGCGTCGATGAGTTCCATTACCGTTTTAGGTGTGAAAGCGTTGTGAACTTCCGGACGGTTGATCGTGATTTTCGCGATCCCGTTGTATGTTTCGTATAAAATTTCTTCGTAATTTCTTTTTGAAACCCATTCAAAAGCCATATTAGAAATCCTCCTTTATGTAATTGAATAAAACTTCCTTTACTATTGTACCAAACTTTCGAGGATCTTCCACATGAATTGCATGACCCGTGTCGAAAAAAGAGATAATTTCTGAGTCGGGGATGCTCATCTTCATTTCATCCGCAATCGCCGCAAATTTACGGTCAAGCTCCCCTACAAACAGAATTACCGGGAAGGGCAGGCTCTCAAGAGCACCCCACCAAGACGGTTGTGTTCCGGTACCCATCCCCTTCAGGCTGTTTGATAAACCAACAGGGGATTGCTGAAGCCGCTGCGCCCGGATCCTTTCCCTCACCTCTTGCGGCAATTTTTTCTGTGTGGAGAACAAAGGGATGTCCTCCCAGAATTTCACGAAAGATTGCAATCCTTCATCCATGATCTTGTCAGCAAGGATATGGTCCCTTTCGCGTCTTTCCTGTTGTTCTTCATTGGTTTTCAGACCCGGGGATGCACTTTCCAGTATGAGTACACTGACCGTTTCACTGAATAGGTTTGAATAATGAAGGGCCAGTCTGCCTCCCATTGAATAGCCTACAAAGGCTGCTTTTTTGATATGGAGCTCATTCAATATCGCTTTGATATCTTCAGAGGCTGCATCCATCGCGTACCTGTCAGCATCCAAGGGAGAATCCGTTTTCCCGTGGCCGATGATATCAATGGAGATGCACTGGTACATCCCCTTTAACAAATCAGTCACTTCACTCCATGTCCGTGTGTCACCTGTAAAGCCATGAAGAAATACTACGGGAAATCCTTCTCCTTTGACATCTACAAAGTAATCGATCTCATTCACCCGGAGAATCATGGGGTATTCCCTTTCAACTCAGAAACTATTTCCTGGGAAACAAAATTCCACAAATTACGATGAATTGCTACATTTTCTTCCCGGTTTGTCAGGACTTCTATGATCTTGATTCCTTTTTTCCCCCCTGCGTTGGAAAGTGCAGAAGCTATGTCGATTTCTTCTTTTACAAGCTGATAATCCGCCCCATAGAAGGCTGCTGCTGAAGAAAAGTCCAAATCCATCGGGGTGCCGAATAATTCTTCGAAATAAGTTCCTTCACTTGCCTGCGGCAGGAAGGAGAAAATGCCACCGCCGTTATTATTCATCACCACGATCGTCATATCAAGACCATATTTCTTTGCAACCAGAAGACCGTTCAGGTCATGGAAAAACGCAAGGTCCCCGATCAGCAGATAAAGGGGAGTGTTACCCGTACTCATCCCAAGTGCTGTCGAAACGACTCCGTCTATTCCATTCGCCCCGCGGTTGGCATGCACGGAGATTTTTTTGTCATTAGTGAAGAAAAACGTATCGATATCCCGAATCGGCATGGAATTGCTTGCAAATATCGATGCACCTTCCGGCAGCAGCTCTATCAGCTGTTTGACGGCTTTCCCTTCGTTCCACGGCTGGTCATCGGCCTGAAGGATCCTTCTAGAAATATCATTCGCTTTTTTCCACTTGTGCAGCCATCCCGCATCTTTCTTTTCTGCCCCTGCCATCAAATCATGACAGAATGATTCCTCATCACTGTAGATGAATTCAGTGGCCATCGCTGTAGGATCCTGCCATTCCTCTCCGCTGCTGACGACCCAATACGGTACGTCGGGCAGTTCCTTAATGAATAATGTCAGCGGTTTAGAAACAGGCATGGAACCAAACCGGATGATGATATCGGGCTGCAGATTCGCAAGGACTTCCTTCGTTTTTAAGATAGCATCGTATGTTTCTATGACATTCTCCTTGGAATGCAATCCGCTCCTTACCCCGGAAAGAGGGTCCGCTGCGACAGGGAATCCGTACTGTTCAGAGAACGCCATGATCGAATCGACGGCCGAGCTGTCAACCCCCGGTCCGCAGACAATCAGTCCGTGCTGCTTTTCCCTTAATATACGAAGCAGGTCATCACGCATCTCCGGCGTCAATCCCCGGACGCCGTTTATGACCCGTTTATCACGTATGCCGGGAGTAAACGTTGATTCGTCTAAAGCAGGTATCAACGGCTCCCTGATCGGGAAGTTAAAATGAACCGGTCCTGCCGGCACTGACAATGCCATACTCACACCTCTGGCAGCTGAAGATTTTGCATACTTCAATATACCGGCTGAAGATTCCGGCAATGCCATATCGACACTCCACTTGACATGCTTCCCGTACAGATCAAGCTGATTGATCGCCTGAGGGGCACCGACTTCCCGAAGCTCGTGCGGACGGTCGGCTGTCAGCACAATCAAAGGAACCTTCGCATAGCGCGCTTCGATGACGGCAGGATAATAATTGGCTGCAGCCGTTCCAGACGTGCAAAGAATCGCAACAGGCTTTTGTTTTGCCTTTGCGATCCCAAGTCCAAAGAATGCAGCCGAACGTTCATCGACGTTGATATACGTTTTCACCCCGGGGTGATGAGTAAAAAGCAGCGCCAAAGGAGTAGAACGGGATCCCGGGCTTATGACCACCTCGTCTACTCCATTTCCGACTAATTCATCGATATATGCCGCTAAATAACTTGTTAATCTTTGTTGATGTTCATCCATTGATGTTTCCCCCTAATGCTCTCAGCATTGGCCGGAATTTCATTTGTGTTTCCTTGAATTCCGTTTCAGGATCGGAATCTGCCACAATTCCGCAGCCTGCGTATATATACGATTCTTTACCTTGAAGGAGCCCCGAACGGATCGCTACTGCAAATTCTCCGTTACCGTAGGCATCCAGCCAGCCTGATGGTCCTGCATATAAACCTCTGTCCATCTTTTCTTCCTGTCTGATAACATGGAGGGCCTCCTCCCTCGGGACGCCGCCCAATGCAGGTGTAGGATGCAGCTTTTCAACCATATCAAGAAGGGAAGTCTGTTTTGAAGCCCGGCCTGTAACGGGTGTATATAAATGCTGTATATCTTTCATCTTCATCAGTCCCGGCTGTTCGGGCAGTGAAAGATCGCTGCAGAACGGCTCAAGTGCCTGATGGATGTTCTCGACGACCAGATGATGCTCATAACGATTCTTTTCATCATTCAGAAGTTCTGCTCCGAGCATCTCATCCTCTTCTATCGTTTGTCCCCGGGCTATCGATCCCGCCAGGCAGGTGGAGAGTACTTCTTCGCCGGTCTTCTTGACAAGACGTTCGGGAGTAGCGCCGATGAAGCAGCTCCCGTTGCGTTCGAAACTGAAGATAAAGCTGTCAGGCTGCTGCTTCCAAAGATTATCCAGAACAAAGTCAGATGTGACCGGGGCATCGAAGCTGACTTTGCATTTACGCGCAAGCACCACTTTTTCCATGCTGCCGCCCCTTAGTTCATCCACTACATTCTGTACCGACGTCTTCCATTCCTCCGGCTTGTAATCCTCAACTTCGGAAACTGTTGTCTCATCAGGAACCGTCGGGAATTTTGACTTACTGATGAGTTCATCTTTAATACGCATCAGCTTGTCCAAAGAATCCTCATCATGATGGGAACCGCATAACATATTTACAGTCAGATAATCCGCTTCCTTAGACTTAGTCAGCATGATGGATGGAACCTGAAGCGTGCCGTCAGCAAACTCATCCCATTCCGATCCTCTCTGATTCAGCGGATCGAAGCGGAATCCTCCGAAAAGAAGGGGACCGGTACCGGCCCAGTTCTCCAGGGAAAGAATGACACCATATTCAATAAAGCGCTTCCACTCTTTCTCAACCGCAAAAAACTGATCTTTTTCCTCTTCAGTAGAAATCGTGCAAGCCGCTCCCAGACCGGCGATTGTAATTGTATGATCCCTGTCCTTCCACATAAATCTTGTACCTTCATACAAAACTTTTCCTTCATTATAGAAGGAAAGTGGATCGACAGCATCGATCTTCTCCACGATGCTGAACAGGACCGGGCGCCTATATTGTCTGGCCTTTTCCATGGCTGTATCAAATGCTTTTTCAATATTGGTTTTATGGATGGTAACCAACCCGAATTCCCCCAAACAATCACGTACATGATCAAAACTTATTATAAGATACACCTCACTCTGAGATGTGTCAACGATGTGTATGACAACTAAACATTTATATCCTTATTATATAATAAACCCTTTTTACCTATTTGAGAAACCTAAAGGGTTGTAAAAGTGCTCAAATAATGGAAGACCTGTTTAACCCGCTAATGATTTCCGGGCAATACTTCGGCTGCGACTCACTCTCCTGGAGCATCATTTCTTCTTATATAGCATAATTCACCATCTGTAAAAAAAGATTGACACTGTCCACTCGTTTACCTACACTTTAATCTGTAAAGGAATTGTAATGTTTTCAGAAAAATTCCTTCAATTTTAAGGAGAGAGATGCATGGCACATCAAATGACAAATACAATAGAAGCGGATAAAGGCTGGAAGATCTGGTGGCAGCTCACAAGGCCCCATACGCTGACCGCAGCTTTCGTTCCGGTTCTGCTCGGGACGGTTCTTGCCCTTCAATATACAGACGTTAAAATTTCAGTGTTTTTAGCAATGCTGGCGGCTTCCCTGCTCATCCAGGCCGCTACGAATATGTTCAATGAGTACTATGACTATAAGCGCGGGCTCGACACAGAACACTCTGTCGGGATCGGCGGGGCCATCGTCCGGAACGGCGTGAAGCCTTCGACGGTTATGACCATCGCCTTTTCATTTTACGGAATTGCCCTGCTGTTAGGGTTTTACATTGTAGTTAACAGCACATGGTGGCTGGCAGTGATCGGATTAATATGCATGGCCGCAGGTTATTTTTACACCGGGGGGCCGATGCCGATTGCCTACACACCGCTTGGTGAAATTGTTGCGGGACTATTCATGGGACTCATCATCATCCTGATTTCTTTTTACATCCAGACTGGAACGATCACGGCAGAAAGCATCCTTATTTCCGTGCCTGTTTCCATACTTGTAGGACTGATCTTAATGGCCAACAACATCAGGGACCTGGATGGAGATAAAGAAAACGGCCGCAAAACCGTCGCCATCCTGCTTGGCAAAAAAGGAGCCATCGTCCTGCTCGGAAGCATGTTCTTCTTAACTTACGCATGGACAGCCGGTTTGGTACTGTTTGGAGACATGTCCCCGTGGATTTTGGTTGCTTATCTTAGTATTCCAAAAGCCGTGAAAGCTACAAAAGGCTTTATTGGAAAAACCCAGCCGCTCGAAATGATGCCGGCGATGAAAGCGACAGCCCAGACAAATACAATCTTTGGTTTTCTGCTTTCCATCGGGCTGTTGTTTGCATACTTCTTTTAATACCTTTCACTATAGCTAAAAACCGGGTTGGTCGATGCCCGGTTTTTTATTTTTCAATAAGGGCATTAATTTGCAGTGAATGGAATGGAAAAATTGGAAACTTCGACTACAGGCACAAACTTTGAATACCGGAACAATTATCAGGTTTCCGGCACAATAATTTTAAAATCGGAACAATTATTGTTCCAGCGACGACCTGGAAAGGTTTTTACGATAATAAAAACTACATATAAAGTCCATTACGGAATAAACAAGCAGAAATTAATCTAGAAAAAAGCGTTTGCCAAATAATTTAGCGGAAAAAATCAATTTTTCAGCTTATGACAGCTGTTGAATGGAGTGCAAGACGAAGACTCCTATCAGAAAAGCGGAAAGGCTATACCTAGAGCGGGACAGTTAGAAAAGCGGAGGCGGCTCGTTCAGAGACGACAAGCATAAGACAGGGCATCCGGAAAGGCGGGTTTTGCCTTTTTGGATGCCCTGTCTTATGTCTCGAGTCTCTAGCCGCCGGAGCTGGACAAGTGAGACCCCGCAGTAGCGAAGAGGAGGCTCACGGGCTACCCGCGGAAAGCGTAGTCTTGCACGGATATCAACAGCGTTATTAATACCCTGTTCTGAATTGTTCTTCTCTAGCTTATCGTTTGTTGTGCCCCATGCTCTTTTTTATGTTTTAATCAGTCCACTTTCGGATAAAGTATGATTAGACCAAAAAAGTGATCCGGCATTCAACGCCGGACGTCTAAATGAAGGATGTGAGAAGATTGATTACAAATAGTCAGCAAGAAACACTGAAGAAAGAATTGCTTCAGCAGCAATCACAACTCAATGAACATCTAAAGCGGGACCTTGACAGTCTTCATGATACAAACGAACGTGATAATTCAGGGGAATTGTCCATGTATGACAACCATCCGGCCGATATGGGTACGGAACTGTATGAACGCGAGAAGGATTTCGCGATCGATGATCATTCAAAAACAGAATTGAACAAAATCGATCAGGCGTTAAAAGCCATAGAAGATGGCACTTACGGCAAGTGCCGGGAATGCGGCGGGGAAATTCCTTATGAACGCCTGGAAGTAATCCCGACGACGCTTTATTGCAAAGATCACTCCCCTGAGCAGTCCAGGGCAGAGGACCGTCCGGTTGAAGAGGATGTGCTTCAGCCGCCTATCGACAATGAATTCAAGCACCGCACCAACGGGAATGTACAGGATGATGAAGACAGCTTCCAGGAAGTTGCCCGCTACGGGACTTCGGAAACGCCGTCGGACTTTGAAGGCGAGTACGAAGACTATTCGGAAATGTATCAAGGAGATGACTCCTCTGAAGGATTCACCGAGGATTATGAAACCTTTACGGCAACGGATATTGACGGTTCCAACCGCAAGACCTATCCGTCCAAAAAGCATGAAGAATATGAAGAAATGCTCGATGACAATGACTTGGAATCTCCAATCGGTGATATCCCTTATAAAGACGGGGACGGTTACGTTTCAAAAAAGAAAAAAGATTAATTATAAAAAACCAAGGCTATGTCATAATAGCCTTGGTTTTTTTATTAGCAGCCTTCCCGCGCTGAATTTTCACCGTTTAAATTTTCTTCAACTCTGGATAGACTCTTTAACGCCTCTCTTTCTATTTCTGCTATGCGCTCCTCATACCTTGTCTCTCTTTTTTTAAAATTGAACCATAATCCGCATAACAAAAACAATAATAAGATGACGGCAGATGCCAGCCATGTAGTGATAGTCATCTATACCTTCTCCTATTTCACAATTTTTTGATCAGACTGCATTCCATTAATTATAGTCTTGACCCATATCTTCATCAGCGGTTTTTCTGATCATTTTCATACAGTTCTTCCACCTTGATAGCTGCATAGCCTCTTCCTTCAATCCACTTGACATGAACTCTGTAATTCTCTGTCTGAGTTTTATTCGTTACAGTAGCCATGACATTATTCATTCCTTTACCTTCCACCCACCAAAGAATCATATCGTCCCTTGTTAAATTAGCTCCTTTGGCTATTGCTTCAGTCATTTCTTCCCAATCCAGTGACCCCTCATCAAACGTAACCTTTGTATGATTTGTTTGCCTTGTAGGGACCGGCTTCCAATCTTCTTTGATGACCCTTTTTACATTGGGCTGATTACCGGTTTCATTTGAATTTTTGTCTGTATCTTTTTCCTCAGCTTCATTCTTGGCTGTTTCATAAGATCTCTCTGTTTCAGGATCTTGATCTTTCATTTCGGTATCTTGATCACTTTTAGATCGGTTCGTTTCATGAGTTGCTGCCCCAAGATCCCCAGATTTCTTATTATTTTCAGCATTTTTCTTTATTTTTGAACGATTTTGATCTGCCTCATCATTTGATATCAGTTCTAAATGTTTTTTCAGCCTGAGTGAAATAGTGTTGAGGTTCTTTTTATCCGGCATGTAATAATAAGTGCCTTTAAAGGTTTTGTCTTTACCTTCTATTTTGTGAGCTTCCATGGTTTCCCTGGCACTCTTGTAATTTGCTTGAATATTCCACATTTCAATCGGATTCATGTTTGTCTTCACATTATGTTGGATAACATCGATGATTTCACCGAATTTTGTAACGGATTCTATACTTTCCCCTTTCTGCATCAGCGCTTCAATAACTTGACGCTGACGTTTCTGACGACCAAAGTCTCCCCTGGGGTCCTTTTTCCTCATCCGGGCGTAAATCAATGCTTCTTTGCCGTCCAGCTTAATCTCGCCTTTCGGGAAGTGTACATGCTTATCCGTAAACTCTATATCGTTGTTCACTTCAACTCCTCCGTAAGCATTGACGATTCCCTCAAAGCCCTTCATGTTCACTTCGATGAAATAATCGACAGGCACATCAAGGAGTTTCTCCACAGACTTGATTGTTTCTGCGGGGCCGCCGATTTGATAAGAGCTGTTGATTTTATCCAAACCTCCATCAATCTTTAAGTGCGTATCCCGCGGAATACTGACCATTTCGATTGATTTTGACTGGGGGTTAAGGGTCATCAGGACCATTGTATCGGCTCTTCCACCCTCTTCACCCGAGCGGGTATCCACTCCCATCAAAAGGATGGAGATGGGATCTCCATCGGTCAGGCTCAGGTCGTCCACACGCGCCTGGTATTTTTCTTTATGTTCAATGTCTTCGTTCATGCTTGCTCCTGTCGAAGTGACAAATTGGAATGTAAAACTCACCAGGGTTAAAATGAATACCGTCAGTGAGGTTAATGTGATCAACAATACTTTTTTACCCATTGCTCCTCCTTCAATCATGGTCCTTCTTTTATGCAGCAGATTCTGTCTCTTCCTCCCCATACTTTCTACCTGTCCTCGATACTTTGTTCCACTTTTGGTTGAAGAAATATGAAATACTTCCAAACATGACAAAATACATTGTGACGAATCGGTAGATGAAAATGTCGAAAAGAATGGCCCCCATGATTCTGAAACTGTCTTTTATGGAGAACGTAAATCCATAATGCTTACCCTGTCTGATTGCTGCGACATCATAAATTACTCCGAACACAAAAATCCAAAACATATAGAAAAACATATAGTTCAAATATGTATTTTGCGGATCATAGATCATATTGACAATTACAATCCCTGTCATGATGTATGAAGCAATCGTCCCCACGAGGAATGCCTCGAAGATATAAAAGAAAGATACTGCTTTGGTAAACAGGGTTTTTCCGAAAAATGAACTGAAATGTATGACACAGTCTATATACGCCTTTTGCCAGCGCACACGCTGCTTTGTCAAATCCCGCCAAGTCTCCGGCAGCTCTGTGTATCCGACCGCGTCCGAAATAAAACGAATCTTTTTCTTTTTATCTTTTGCGATCAATCGATGGATCCGCAAGGTGATGTCGATGTCTTCACCTATCGTGTTCCGGTAGCCTCCAACATCAAGGAGAACCTGTTTTCTAAAAATGCCGAAAGCCCCCGATATGACAGCCAACGCTTTAAATCGGACCAGAGAGAGCTTGGAAATATAGAATGCTTTCAGAAAATCCAGTACCTGCACACGCAGCAGCATATTGGCATGTTTCAAAGACAACCGTTTAGATGAATCATTCGGCTTTGTCTGAAGGACATGGACCATCCCCCCGGCAGCGACAACATGGTCGTCTTTAAATGTATCGTTAACAGCATGCAGTGCATCCCGGTCCAAAATCGTGTCGGCATCCAATGTGATGGTGATTTCATGCAAGGAATAGTCGATTCCGGCATTCAAGGCGTCCGCTTTTCCTCCATTCTTCTTATCAATGACATATACATGCGGATACAGCCTGGATCGGTAGATTTGTTTGACTTCTTGATATTCCAATTTACCGGCAGGCTTCATGGAATAGTGCTCCAGCTCCAGTAATCGATGCAGATCATCCATCGTATCGTCGGTTGAACCATCATTGATATAAATGATTTCCAGTTCTCTATAAGGCAGTGACGACATATTCCGGACCGAGGTTTCTACTATCCCGGTTTCGTTATAGCAAGGAATCAATATACTCAACCCATGCTCCTCTTCATGCCCATGCTTGATCATCCATTCCTTGATTGCGGGATTTCGTTTAGACCTTTCATCATCGTCCCTGAAAAACGGCAGGCAATGGTATAAATGAAGTACAGGAAAGGTGACACTTAGAATGAAAAATACGGTGATCAATATGTCCAACATGTCCACTCCTTCTATAAAAATAAAAAGTCCCCCGACAGTGGAGGACTCGCTTTTACTCATTATTTAAAATAATAACACAGGGTATACATCTTCAAATACAGTCGAATTGTTCAATTAGACGTTCTTTTTATCTAGTATAAAATAATTACTTGACAGAATAGTTTTCCTGTTCCCGCTTACAAAACAGGTCCTTTACTGCAATTACATTCTCCTATCAAGGAAGGTTCCCGACTCTATCTCATTAAGCTCCCCTGTCCGATCTTCCAAATATCCCCGGCATATTCTTCGATCGTACGGTCACTCGAGAAATAGCCCGAATTCGTGATGTTGTAAAGGCACATGCGCGACCATTCTTTCCTGTTTGCATAGGCCTTGCCGGCTTCTTCCTGAATTCCCGCATAGGAATCGAAGTCACGAAGGACAAAGAACTGATCGTTTTCCCCCAAAAGAGAATCATAGATCGTTTCAAAATGGTCGTCCGCTCCCGGCAGCGTATCATCTATCAGCTGGTTCAGCACCTTCTTGATACGCGGGTCATGATGATAATATTCCATTGCGTAGTAGCCGCCCTGCTTCTGATAATTCATGACTTCCTCCGCCGTCAGGCCGAAGATGAAAATATTGTCCTCCCCGACCTGCTCGAGGATTTCGATATTCGCTCCGTCAAGTGTGCCCAGCGTGATTGCACCATTCATCATGAATTTCATATTGCCCGTACCTGAGGCCTCTTTGCTGGCAGTTGAAA
Source organism: Rossellomorea aquimaris (assembly GCF_001877785.1). Lineage (GTDB taxonomy): Bacteria > Bacillota > Bacilli > Bacillales > Bacillaceae_B > Rossellomorea > Rossellomorea aquimaris_A. The sequence continues at coordinate 464,115 of NZ_MINN01000096.1, forward strand.
TCTGCTGTGACAAATCAGCGGCAGGGATGATTTCCTCGGCCAGTGACACCCGGTAATTTTCCATAAAGACGACCTTGATCCGCCCCTTTACTGCAGGATGATCATTGACGAGGTCCGCTACTGAATGAATGAGCTTGATAATTTTTTTGGCATAGTAATAACCGGGTGATGCCTTCGCCCCAAAGATAAATGTCCTTGGATGGAAATCAAAATGGGGATCCTCCAGGCACTTGTTATATAAATGAAGGATATGAAGCACATTCAACAGCTGACGCTTGTAAGCATGAAGCCTCTTTACCTGGATATCGAAAATCGAATCGGTATCGACCTTCATCCCATTGTTCTCATAGATGCGCCTGGCCAGCCTCTCTTTGTTCAGCTGTTTCACTTTATACAGATCTTCCAGCAGTGATGAGTCTTCCCGGTATTTTTCGAGGTCTTTCAGTTTACCCGGCTGATGGATCCAATCGGTTCCGATTGCCGAGGTGATCAGCTTCGATAACGGCTGGTTGCTGCCCAGGAGCCATCTTCTGTGTGTGATCCCATTGGTTTTGCTATTGAATTTATCGGGATAATATTGATAAAACAAATTCATTTCCCTTTGCTTCAGGATTTCAGTATGGATCTTGGCTACACCGTTGACGCTGAAACTACCGACAATCGCGAGATGTGCCATCTTCACTTCTCCGTGAGAAATAATGGCCATGTCCTCGATCCGCTTCCAGTCACCGGAATAATTCTCCCATAACTCTTTACAGAACCGCTCATTGATTTCGTTGACGATCATAAACACTCTTGGAAGCAGCGGCTGGAAAATACGGACCGGCCATTTCTCCAATGCTTCAGAAAGGGTCGTGTGATTCGTATAGGCAAATGTCTTCGTCGTTACATTCCATGCCTCTTCCCAGTCAAATTCATATTCATCCACAAGGACGCGCATGAGTTCAGGTATGGCAAGCACCGGGTGTGTATCATTGATATGGATCGATACGTATTCATGAAGATCCTTTAAATCTCCGTATCTGTAAATATACGAATCTATGATGGAGCGGATACTTGCCGATACCAGGAAATACTGCTGCTTCAACCGGAGGATCTTTCCTTCGTCATGGGTGTCATCGGGATAGAGAAATTCAGTGATTGCCTCTGTTTCCCGCTTATATTTCATGAGATCCTTCCCTGCCTTATAAGCAGCAGGTTCCGCACTCCATAACCGGAGGGTATTCACTGTCGACGTTTCATGACCTACCACAGGCATATCGTAAGGAACGGCTGATACGAGTTCGGCATCAACATGCCTGAACTTCAGTACGTCATTCTCCGAATAGGATTCGACTTTTCCCCAAAAAGGGACCTCAACCGTCAAATCAGACTTCCTCACTTCCCATACATGGCCGTGACGAAGCCACTGCTCTGGAAGCTCCATTTGAAAGCCGTTGACGATTTTCTGTTCAAACAATCCATGTTTATAGCGGATGCCATACCCGTGACCAGGGAGATTGAGAGATGCCAGGGAATCGAGGAAACATGCAGCCAGGCGGCCGAGTCCCCCGTTCCCGAGGCCCGCATCATGTTCGATTTCTTCAATATCGGCTAGATCGATTCCAAGATCCTTCAAGCCCTTGTCGACTACCTCATAGATCCCAAGGTTCATCAAATTCTGTCTCAGGAGACGGCCGAGGAGGAATTCAATCGATAAATAATACACCTGCTTCTGCTTATTGAAACGATACTGCTCATTTGTGTGGATCCAGTTCATACTGATGTGTTCCCTGATCAAATGGCCGAGGGTGAAGAATTGATCCTGGGGGGTGGACTCAGGAAATGTCTTTCCGTACATCATTTCAAGTTTCTTCAGAAACATTTCTTTGAATTCATTGTGATCAGAAAACATGGCTTTCACTCCTCGATACAAGGTCGGCATATAATTGGTTGTATTTGAAGGCCGATTGCGCCCAACTATAATCTTTATTCATGGCAGTCCGTACGATATGCTTCCATGTATCCCTTTCATCATTGTAAAACCGCAGTGCCCTTTGGTACGTATGGAGCATGTCATGCGCATTGAAATTCTTAAAGGAGAAGCCGTTCCCCGACTCCGTCTCTTCGTTATATGACTGGACGGTATCGTTCAGTCCGCCCGTTTCCCTTACCAGCGGCAGCGCCCCGTACCGCAGCGCGATCAGCTGTCCGAGTCCGCACGGTTCAAATTTAGACGGCATCAGGAAGAGGTCCGATGCTGCATATATTTCTTTTGCAAATTCCTCATTGAATCCGATCGTCACCCTTACTTTATCGGGATACTGCGATTCCATCTCGCGGAAAAATTGTTCAAACTCCCAGTCCCCAGTCCCAAGTAGAACAAATTGAACATTCTCCCGGATCATTTCATGAAACACACCCCTGACCAACTCGAGTCCCTTTTGTACAGTCAAACGGGAAATGATTGAAACAACCGGGATATCTTCATTCACTTCAAGATTCAGTTTCTCCTGGAGTCCACGCTTTGTATCTATTTTGCCCTGCAGATTTGCGCTCCTGTAAGGAAATCCTCCTTCTTCAGGATTGTACACCTCATCATCGATCCCATTCAGGATGCCTTCAAGCTGACCGTATCGCAGCCTTAAGATGCCGTGGAGCCTTTCACCGTAATAAGGGGTCAATATTTCATCTTTATAGGTCGGGCTTACGGTGGTGATATAATCCGAAGAAATCAAAGCACCCTTCATGAAATTGATGCTGCCGTAAAACTCAAGGTACTCAGGGTGGAAATAACGCCCTGGTATACCCAGCAAGTCTGTCATCACAGACTCCGGAAAGATTCCCTGAAACTGAAGGTTATGGATGGTAAAGATACTCCGGATGAACGCATACCCAGGTTTATCCTGGTACTCCGTCCTTAAAAGGAACGGTACCATCCCGGTATGCCAGTCATGGCAATGAATCACATCCGGATAGAAATCGATGGCCTCGATGGCATCCAGCACTGCTCTCGTAAAGAACGAAAACCGCTCGCCGTCATCGAAATAACCATACATGCGGTCACGATTAAAGTAATACTCGTTATCCACAAAGTAATATGTAACCCCGTCATGATGGAGCTCTTCAATCCCGCAATATTGATTCCTCCATCCGACGGAAACAAAAAACTCTTTCTTCTTCTTCATCTTTGCGCGGAATTCCCGGGGAATCCCCCCATACTTCGGGAGAATGACCCGTATATCCGTCCCCAGGCTCCGCAGCTCTTTCGGAAGGGCGCCGGCAACGTCCGCCAATCCCCCTGATTTAACAAAAGGCACACATTCAGAAACTGTAAACAATACTTTCACGAATTCATCAGCGCTCCTTGAATCATTCCTTTACGGATGACGATGGGTTGACCGGGCTCTCCAATAAGCTTTACTCCGTCCTCGATCCTCACGTCTTTATCCAGGATGACATTATCTAGTACACAATTATCTCCAATTTGACTCTTTTGCATAATGATACTGTTTGAAATACTTGTATTCTTTCCTACCTTCACTGCCCGGAACATGGTCGTGTTCCGAACCTTCCCTTCTATATAACAGCCATTGGCAATGATGCTGTTTTTGACTGAGGCCCCAGATGTGTAGCGGGCAGGGGGTTCATCCTTCACTTTTGTGTATATCGGCATTTCTTTTTTGAACAGCTCTTTCCAGGATGAGACATCCAAAAGCTTCATACTCGTTTCATAGTACTTTTCAATGCAATCGACTGTTTCAACGAATCCTGCATGTTCATATCCGCAAACCTTGTAGCCGCTGTCCATGTCTTCCACCACGTCCTTCATGCACGTATAACCCGACTTTTCACGGCCATCGATCAACTCTGTCAACAGCGAGGTTTTCACAAGATACATTTCGAGTGACCTCCCTTTATGACGGATTTCAGTGATATCGCAGCCGATCATAGCGTGCCTTTCAAGGACAGGCCGGTAATTGATATTACTTACCGTATAACAATTGCTGATCAATGCATATTCCTGGCTGCTGCGATGGAAATAATCCAGGTGATGGGCGAAATGATTGAATGAACCGACTCCATCATCCACGGCATCGAGTCCCGGGGCCGGAAAGAAGAAAAGACCGTCACGCTTACGGTTCAAATCCCAGTTCTTCCCCGAACCAAGATGGTCCATTAATGAGCGATATTGAAACTTTGGGAAGATCGCTACAGACCCGATATCTGAATTCACCATGTTTGACAATACGAAATCAATCAAGCGGTATCTTCCTGCAATCGGAAGGGCAGCCATCGACCGATGTAAGAGCAAATCCTCTAAAGACTGATAATAACTAGTGGCATCTATGACTCCAAGCAATGAATTTTTCACGATAAATCCTCCTCTTACGTTGTACTTTAGAGCTCTTTACACTTCTTCCTGCTCAAGCAATGTATCAATGAATGCCTCCGTCACGAGGATCACTTCATCAGATCCCTCTTCCGGCATGATGCAGACGCCGTTCGGGACTTTGACATTGGATGGAACAATCGCCTGTTCGATATAGGAATTCTCACCGATCACTGCATCCGGCATGATGACCGAACGTGAGATGTGCGCACCCTTTTTAACCGTTGTCCCCTGGAATAATACCGACTTCGAAATCGTTCCTTCAATCGTGCAGCCTTCATTGACGAGCGATCCTTCCACAAGCGCATCCTCAGAGATATATTGAGGCGGCTCATTCGGATTGACAGAGTACACTCTCCACTCATGATCAAACAGATTCAATTCATTGTCTTCGTCAATCAGGTCCATATTCGCTTCCCATAAGCTTTTTACCGTTCCGACATCCTTCCAGTAGCCCTTGAACGGATAGGCCATCAGCTTTTTCTTTTCATCGAGCAGCAGCGGGATCACATCTTTCCCGAAATCATGGCTGGAGTGCGGGTTCCGTTCATCCATTTCCAGGAAGTCCTTCAAGACGGACCAATTAAAGATATAAATACCCATGGAAGCGAGGTTGCTTTTCGGATAGGCAGGCTTCTCTTCAAATTCCGTGATCCTCATTTCTTCATTCGTATTCATCAAACCGAACCGGCTTGCCTCGGACCAATCCACTTCAATGACAGATATGGACACATCCGCTTTCTTTTCGATATGATAGTCAAGCATTTTACTATAATCCATCTTGTAAATATGATCGCCAGATAAAACGAGTACGTACTCAGGGTCATACTGCTCAAGATAATTCATATTTTGATAGATGGCACTTGCCGTCCCGGTATACCAGCGCATCTCGGATGACTCTGCATACGGAGGCAGAACCGTCACCCCGCCATTTCTGCGGTCGAGATCCCACGCACTTCCTATCCCGATATAGGAGTTTAGAACAAGCGGCTGATACTGTGTCAGGACCCCCACTGTATCAATTCCTGAGTTCGTGCAGTTGCTCAAAGTGAAATCGATGATGCGGTATTTTCCCCCAAACGGGACGGCAGGCTTCGCAAGGTTCTTCGTCAAAGAACTCAATCGACTTCCTTTACCGCCAGCTAATAACATGGCCACACATCTTCCCTTTGCCATTCTATTCTCCCCTTCCATATTCTGGTTTTAAATATACTGTACCGTATGGTGGAATCGTCATCACTACGGATCCCGCTTTTCCATGATAGGTTTCATGGCATACAGGAAGCGGGGCAGGATTGACTTGATCCGAACCTCCATATTTGCCGGCATCGCTGTTCAATATCTCTCTATAGAAATCGGCATGAGGCACGCCGACCTTATACCCGTGATAAACAATCGGACTGAAATTGCAAATCACTACCAGATGATCGTTCTCTTTCTTACCCCTTCTTATAAAAGAAAAAATCTGCTGGTCTGAGTTGTTTACATCGATCCATTCAAACCCCCGGGATTGATGATCCAGTTCATATAAAGCTTCGGCACCCTTATATAAATGCACCAATTCTTTAAAATATGAGTTGAATTTGAGATGAAAATCGTAATTCATCAAATGCCAGTCGATTTCCTCCAAGTCCTTCCATTCCGAAAACGGGGCCAGTTCGCTTCCCATGAACAGGAGCTTCTTCCCCGGGTGGGCGCACATGAACCCGAGAAGCAGCCGGTATTGAGCAAACTTCTGCCAATAGTCACCGGGCATTTTATCCAGGAGTGATTTCTTCCCGTGCACCACCTCGTCATGAGATAAAGGGAGAACATAATTCTCTGAAAAGGCATAAAGAAGGGAGAACGTCATCAGGGAATGGACATCCCTGCGCTTCGCAGGCGGCGTCTCCATATAATCTAGCACATCATTCATCCAGCCCATATTCCATTTATAATTAAAGCCAAGCCCCCCGTAATGGACAGGGGATGTCACCTGCGGCCAGTCGGTCGAGTCTTCAGCAATCATCAGGATGGAAGAATCATAGTCGAATACCGCCTGGTTAAGCTTTTTCAAAAATCCGATGGCGCCCTCATTCGGTGACTGCTCGCCCTGATTGGCCCAGTAAATGATATTGGCCACTGCATCGATCCTGAAACCGTCTATATGGTAGACCTCCATCCAGTAACGGGCGTTTGAAATTAAGAAACTCCTTACTTCCCCTTTTCCGAGGTCAAAATTAGCCGTCCCCCACGTATAATTTTCGCGGTCGCGTTCTTCTTCGTACTCATAGGCAAAAGAACCGTCGAACTGATACAAGCCATGGGCATCTTTACAGAAATGCCCCGGCACCCAGTCCAGGATGACCCCTATATCATTTCTGTGGCATTCATTGATGAAATTCATCAAGTCATGGGGTTCGCCATATCTGCTTGTCGGTGCATAATATCCTGTACTCTGATAACCCCAGGACCGGTCAAAAGGATGCTCGGTGACCGGCAGCAGCTCGACATGAGTAAACCCGTGCTCCTTCACATGCGGAATCAACTCCCGGGCAAGTTCTGTGTAGGATAAAAATTTCCCATCTTTCTTTTTCCATGTCCCTGCATGCACTTCGTAGATGAACATGGGCTTATCATAAATCGATGAACCGGACCTTTTCTCGAGCCACTCTTCATCACTCCACTTGAACCCTTCCAGATCATATACGATGCTTGCCGTCTGCGGACGCTTCTCTGAAGCAAATCCGTACGGGTCCGCCTTAAGTTTCCGCTCCCCCGATAAGGTGGTGATTTCATATTTATAGGTTTCACCCGTCAAATCACCATCTACCCGGACAGCCCATAATCCTTCCCGGTTCCACTTTTGCAGTTCATACCCGGCACTATTCCAATCATTGAACGAGCCTGCCAGGGACACACTCCGTGCATTCGGTGCCCAAACGCAAAATTCTGTATAGGTCCCGCGGGAGTCATTCCTCACGTGTGAACCCATAAACTGATACGCTTGCTGTAAACTTCCCTCATGAAATAAAAAGACATCATAATCAGATAACATCATTGCGTTCATCACTTCACCTACATTTTTCAATCTATTAACTACTTTCTGCCACTTATGAAAAATTCCTTTTTAAAAACATCGCTCTATTCCGACATAATTCTACACCGGACAATGGGAAAGCGATTGCATTGTAAGAGTATGGAAAATGACAGGGTTTACATGAGGAATATATAGGGGGATATGTCGAAAGTTCTTTGAGAAAAAAAGGAGGAAAAAAAAGAAGAAAGTAAAAGGATTCCGTTATTCAGTATAAAATTATACTGTAGAACTGAGCGAATTCAATTTATGCGAAATTACGTAAACATGTAGAAATTTAAAAACCAAAAAGGCCTGACCCCGTTATAAATACGCGAGGGTCAGGCCTTCGAAGTGTTTGTTGCTTACTACGCTTTTAGTACTTCATACTGACGAATGACTTCTGCCGTGATCGGGCTTGTTTCGTCCAGTTCGCTTACTTCCTTGAGAACGTATGGAACACCGTTTTCTTTAATCATGTTCTGAATTGCTGCGGCTTCCTGATCTTCAGGGTGATCGAATAATAATGCCGCTGCAATGGCTTTGGCAAGATTGGAGTAGGACAACCCAGCTTCTTGTGCTTCAGTTGTCGGACGGATCAGTCTGTCATCCGGACCGAGTTTTCTCATCGGTGCACGTCCGACCCTTGTTACCCCGTCTTTCAGGTAGGAATTCTTGAAACGCTCGATGTTTTTTTCGATATACGCAAGATGTTCTTTTTCATCCAACCCGAATTGATTAATCAAGTAAGCACCGGTCTCTTTAAGCGTCTCCCGCACCTGCTCTGCGATACTTTCATCAGCAAGTGTTTCATCAATCGTTGTTTTCCCTTTCAAATACCCAAGATAAGCAATGACTGCATGACCCGTGTTCACTGTGAACAGTTTTCGCTCGATGAATGGGGCAAGGTCAGGGACGATGGTCATACCGTTAACCGGCGGGATGGATTCATCCGCTTCCACCACCCACTCGTAATAAGGTTCGACAAGGACATCCAATGAATCCTGTTCCTGGATCGGCACAATGCGGTCTACAGCTGAATTGAAGAAGTACACTTTCCCTTCCAATTTTGACTTCGCTTCATCGGATAAATGATCCATGATATGTCCCTTTAAGATATCCGTCGCCCCGATTTGATTCTCGCATGCAATCACATACAGGGGTTCGCCGGTTTCAAGGACACGGTTTTCAATCCCTTTGGAGATGAGCGGTGCGATCCGTGGAAGGATGCTCGGACCGATCGCTGTTGTCAGATACGACGCCTTTGCGATTTCGTCCACCACTTCCTTATCCTGATGGAGATTGTTAAGTCCCGATACGTTGGATATCGTTTCGCTTTCATGCTTTTCGGTTGCCAATTTCACCTGGTAAGTTCCTTCAGCATTCAGTTTGTCAATGACTTTTTCCGCAATGTCGACGAACGTGACGTGATACCCTGATTGAGAGAACAACGCTCCGATAAAACCTCTGCCAATATTACCTGCGCCAAAATGAACAGTTCGTTTCATTATCATCATTCCTTTATCAAGTTATTTTGTAAGTAATCGAGAAATAGATGTTCAAGCTTTTTATAAATCATGGATTCATTGCCGGATGAATAGATCATCATCGAGGCATGATCTTCAATAAGGCTGGTGCTTATGATACTCAGGATTTCCTGCTCCCTTTTGCTTAATTTCTCTGGAGCGATCATCAGCAGGAGACTTTTCATTTCAAGATCCTTCCCGTCCATCCCCTTTATAACACAAGGCTGGTCCAAGTGGGCGGCTTGAAACAGGAGTCCATTGACGTTTTCATCACGGCAGTGGAACAGACCCATATTCGTACCCGGTATTCCCAGGCCGCCCTTTGCTTCCCTCTTAAGAAGCTGAGTGAGCACGGCAGCTGTGTCCGTCATCAGCCCGATCTCTTCAGCTTTTTCTGCCATCTGCTGCAGCACATCATGATGACTCCTGACTGACGACATCCGGTACACCTTGAAATGATCGAGAATGGTTTCGATACTTTGATGGACATCTTTTATTTCTTGCAGTAATCCCCTGATTTCTGTAGTACGTACATTCTCCTCTTCGGGAGGGGACGGCTTCATATATTTTTCCCGTGTAATCTTTTCTATGTTTTTTTGCACATAATCCTCGATGATTCCAATGTCTTTATCGCTCAACAACGGGTTCACCAGCAGATAATCCACTTCCGTGAAAGGCAGCCTGACCGTTGAAATAACGATATCATACACACTAAGGTTGGCCGTCCTGAAATCGGCAATTGACAGAATATGAACAGAGTGAATCATCTTCAACTCTTTTTGTATCCGGCTTGCAAGCATCTTTGAGGCGCCGATCCCAGTAGGACATACTACCACTGCACTGATTCTGACCTTCTCTTCATTCATCAGCATTGCCGATCCGAAATGAAGGACAATATACGCCACTTCAGCATCCGGAAAATCAACATCCGTAAATTCAGTTTCAAGACTGTTTTTGACCGCCAGAAACAGCACCGGGTATTTTTCCTTAATTTCCTCCGTCAGCGGATTAAATAATTCCATCTGCTGCTTCAGACGGAAAGTCGATGGTCCCATATGTGCAAGCAGCCCCTGAAACAGAGAAAAATCATCCGTCAGATCAACATTTAAAGAGGTTGAAACATCCTTGATCACCTTTTTTATAAGATGGCCGAGAAAGATACTATTGTAATAAACAGCATCCGTTTCCTGAACTTTGGATGCTTTTAATATGAGTGTCAAAAAATTGATTTCTGCTTCCGAGATCCTTATGGAAAGCACTTTTTTAAGCTCTTGAGCGATCTCCTGCATCCACTTAAATTCGCTGGAATAACGGCTTTCCATGTCATTCTTTTCCGTTAGCGGCCAGCCATTATGGGTTCTCTGAATACACAAGCAAACATGTACGACCAGTCCAATATAATCATTATCCACCAGATTCAGCTGCTCTTTGGATAATTGCCTGCCCACAGATTGATGGACAGCCTTAAGGTGCCCGGGCGGGAAAAAGCCAAGAATCGGCTCCTGAAATGAATGGCCGTTTTGCATTAAGTATAAGCTTTCTATGATCTCTTCATAAAAATAAACAAGGAAAAAGCTTGCCAGCGCATGCCGCTTACTGGCTTCATCCGCTACCAGCTCCACTCCCACCCCCCGCTTCCTTGTGAGGGTGATGCTGTATTTGTTCAGCCAGTCCCCCAATTCGTCGAGATATGAACCCAGGGTAGTGACACTGATTCCAAGCTGGCGGGCCAGCACCTGTTTCTTAAATGAAGGCCCTTCATGCAGCAAAATGATCAATAGCTGCAGCTTTCGTTCTTCCGGGGTGTCATCTGTCGGACTTGCTTCAGACAACCCTTGAATCAGCCTGTAAATATGCTCGTTCTTCCCATCTATGAACAATCCATCCCCCGGTGTCCGTTTCAATTCCAGATGATACTGTTTCAGGATTCCTTCGATGGATTTCAGATTACGCTGGATTGTCCGCCCGCTTACATTCATGAATGAGGAGAGACTGTTGACGGTATGCTTGCCCGATGTTTTTACAATCAATTCTATTATGGCTTTTTCTCTTGATGTAATGAACATGTTCTCCCTCCGTTCTATTCATGAAAATCAATGCTATAAGCGGACATAGAGTAAAACACCAGGTCTCCCAAACCTTCTATTAAAAACAGCCAAAACGGAAAGGCTAAAAGAACCTTTCCGGATTGGAGATTAATTGCTATTGATGATGTCTTTAAGTTCTTTGGCCGTTTTCGCCTGTACCATCCTGTCTACGTTTTCCTGCTCGGAGCAGATGACCGCAATGCTTGAAAGGATTTCGAGATGCGTGCCGTCTTTACCTGCGATACCGAAGATCAGCTTGGCTTGTTCACCATTGAAGTCCACGCCGTCCGGCACCTGGATTACGGTAAAGCCTGATTTGATGACTGCTTTTTTTGCATCTTCCGTACCATGCGGTATGGCTACATTATTGCCCATATAAGTCGTCGTGATGCCTTCTCTTTCGATCATTGCATCAACGTAACTGTCTTCTACATAACCAGCCTTCACGAGTGCTTCCCCAGCGAATCGGATGGCTTCTTCCTTCGTCTTAAACTCCTGGCCGATGAAGATATTTTCTTCTCGTAAAAGATCGTTATCCCCATCTCTCTGCGGTTCGACTCCGACGGCTTCTTTTTCTGCTTCCTCGACAAGCTCATCTTGTTCTTCCGTGATGTCATTTTGCAGGCTTCCAATAAGCTTATCGTATTCCGGACTTGAAAGGAAATTATCGACCGAGATATGGTGCGCATCCGGCAATTTATTCTTCGCGCGCGGTGTCAATTCTTCCTGAGTGATGACTACCTGTGCATCAGCGGGCAGATTGCTGATCGCTGTATTCGTAACGAAGATATCGAGTCCGGCTTCCTTCACTTTTTTACGCAGTAATGAAGCACCCATCGCACTGGATCCCATCCCTGCATCACATGCAAAGACAATTTTATTTACTTCACCAGGAAGTGTGCCCTGCTGCTGATTGATTTGTCCGGAAACAGAACTCTTCTTCCCTTTCATTGCTTCCATTTTCTTTGTAGCTTCTTCAATGTCGTCTTCCTGTTTCTTGCTTGATTTCAAGACGATCGCAGATACGAGGAATGACACAACCGCTGCTACAATAACAGCCGCAAAATTGGCCAGATACTTCATACCTTCAGGAGGTGTGACAGCAGCAATCGCCAAGATGCTTCCTGGCGAAGCAGGAGCAGAAAGTCCGCCGCCCAGCAGAACAAGCGTAAAGACTCCGCTCATTCCTCCGAGGATGACTGAAAGAAACAGCATAGGTTTCATAAGGACATATGGGAAGTAAATCTCATGGATACCTCCCAGGAAATGAATGATTGCTGCGCCCGGAGCGGATTGCTTGGCAGTCCCCCGGCCGAACAGCATAAATGCGAGCAATACACCCAGACCCGGTCCAGGGTTTGCTTCCAGTAAGAATAGAAGCGATTGACCCGTTTGCTGTACCTGTTCCAAACCAATCGGTGAAAGGACACCATGGTTGATGGCATTATTCAGGAACAGGATTTTTGCAGGTTCGATCAAGAGACTTGTCAGCGGCAGAAGTCCTGCACCGATAAGCCAGTCGACACCGGCAACCAATAGTTTTGTCAGTCCGTCAACAGCAGGTCCGATACCGAGAAACGCAAGGATCGCAAGAATCCCGCCAAGAATTCCTGCAGAGAAGTTGTTAACGAGCATTTCAAACCCCGCACGGATTTTCCCTTCGATCGCACTGTCAAATTTTTTGATGAAGTACCCGCCAAGCGGTCCCATGATCATGGCACCGAGGAACATCGGGGTATCAGGTGCACCGACGATGACACCCATTGTGGCGATCGCACCCACGACGCCGCCGCGCTGATCGTGCACAAGCTTACCGCCTGTATAACCGATCAAGAGAGGCAGAAGAAACGTTACCATCGGCCCCACTAATTTGGCAAGGCTTTCATTTGGAAAGAAACCGGTAGGGATAAATAATGCAGTAATCAATCCCCATGCAATGAAAGCACCGATATTCGGCAGTACCATTGAACTGAGGAAGTTACCAAACTTTTGTATTTTAACTTTTACAGTTGATTGAGCCATATTTATCTCCCTTTCTATAAAGTCATTACTTATATATCCATCATAATTCACAGAATGTTCATCAACAAGGAAGATGAAAACTAACTTTGTCACAGCGTCGACGACAAACCTATTGTTACTCAATTTCTCTTATCGTTACACGATGAATATTAAATTGAGTTTTTAAACACTTAAAAAAACGCCCAAAGTTATAGAAAGTGGTTGTGTTAAGGAGGGAAAACCAGCACCTAGAATTATAACTGACTTTTAGAAATATATTCCATAAATGAATTGTTTCGTTTATAATGTAAGAATATTCTAAATAAGGAGGCAAGCAGATGGTAAGTAACCTTTCTTTACGGTTGATTTCGGTATTATTCACTCTGCTGGTATTGTTAGGATTGCCTTATTGGGCTTTTTTGAAAACAGGACGTCCATTTATGGAATGGACGCTGGTTATAGGAGTATTAATGACTGCAGGAATTATTCATTGTCATGGGCCGGGGTACAGAGCATTTGCAGTACATACAAAAACAAGAGTACTACGCTCCCCTCCTTTTTGGACAGCATTAATCTATACACTAATCGTTTCTTGTCTTGCCTATCTCTATTACGGGGAGTATTTCTGAGTTTTTTGATAATCTGATACTATATAAAAACAAATAAAGCAGGTTAATTCAAATACGAATTAACCTGCTTTTTATAGTTTTCTCTTCCCAACCCTCTAATGATTTGGAACGCTTCAGTTTTTATAAATTATTATATTTTGAAAAGAAAAAAGACTATCGTTGAGATAGTCTTTTAGATATGACCCGTACGGGATTCGAACCCGTGTTACCGCCGTGAAAGGGCGGTGTCTTAACCGCTTGACCAACGGGCCTTAATGGCGGAGAAGGAGGGATTTGAACCCTCGCGCCGGTTGCCCGACCTACACCCTTAGCAGGGGCGCCTCTTCAGCCACTTGAGTACTTCTCCATATGGCTCCGCAGGCAAGATTCGAACTTGCGACCGATCGGTTAACAGCCGATAGCTCTACCACTGAGCTACTGCGGAATATTGAGATGGTGGGCCTAAGTGGACTCGAACCACCGACCTCACGCTTATCAGGCGTGCGCTCTAACCAGCTGAGCTATAGGCCCATGGAGCGGGTGATGGGAATCGAACCCACGACATCAGCTTGGAAGGCTGAGGTTTTACCATTAAACTACACCCGCAATAAAGTTGGGGCGACTGATGGGAATCGAACCCACGAATGCCGGAACCACAATCCGGTGCGTTAACCACTTCGCCACAATCGCCATAAAAGTATAATATAAATGAAAAATGGTGGCTCAGGACGGAATCGAACCGCCGACACATGGATTTTCAGTCCATTGCTCTACCAACTGAGCTACTGAGCCACACTATGTAATTGAAATGGCGGTCTGGACGGGACTCGAACCCGCGACCTCCTGCGTGACAGGCAGGCATTCTAACCAACTGAACTACCAGACCAGAGATTTTTGCGAAAGCAAAATATCTTTCATTATCTTGCGTTAGCAAAAGAACTTACATTACCTTGCGTCAGCAAAATATTCATCCATCCGTTACCGACTAGACGTTTATTCACTTTAACAAAAATGGTATTGCGGGGACAGGATTTGAACCTGCGACCTTCGGGTTATGAGCCCGACGAGCTACCGAACTGCTCCACCCCGCGACGATAATAAAAGTTTAATCAAGTTGTGATTTTACGAATCAATATCCGTTAGAACCACCCCGACTTTAGAAAGCTTAATCAAGCTGCTGCTCAGTCGGTGCGCTGATGTGCAAGCTCCGAAGATGATTCGGACGTGCTCCACCCCGCGACGATAATAAGGGTAAAAATAATATGGCGGAGGAAGAGGGATTCGAACCCCCGCGGGCTTTAACACCCCTGTCGGTTTTCAAGACCGATCCCTTCAGCCGGACTTGGGTATTCCTCCGTGTATAAAATGTGAATGGTGGACCTTGTAGGACTCGAACCTACGACCGGACGGTTATGAGCCGTCTGCTCTAACCAACTGAGCTAAAGGTCCGTATTGGTAGCGGCGGAGGGGATCGAACCCCCGACCTCACGGGTATGAACCGTACGCTCTAGCCAGCTGAGCTACACCGCCAAGAAACATTTTTATATAATTTGTGGAAGATTCTTTTACTCAGCATACGCTGCGTAAAAGGAAAGATATTTTGCTGAAGCAAAAATCTTTGGTGGAGCCTAGCGGGATCGAACCGCTGACCTCCTGCGTGCAAAGCAGGCGCTCTCCCAGCTGAGCTAAGGCCCCATTTTGAAGTGGTCGGGAAGACAGGATTCGAACCTGCGACCCCTTGGTCCCAAACCAAGTGCTCTACCAAGCTGAGCTACTTCCCGAAATATGGCGCGCCCGAGAGGAGTCGAACCCCTAACCTTTTGATCCGTAGTCAAACGCTCTATCCAATTGAGCTACGGGCGCATTTATTTTTTGGGCACTGTAAGTTCAATTAAAGAACTAACTGGTGCCGAGGGCCGGAATCGAACCGGTACGGTAGTCACCTACCGCAGGATTTTAAGTCCTGTGCGTCTGCCAGTTCCGCCACCCCGGCAAAATCTTTGGAGCGGAAGACGGGATTCGAACCCGCGACCCCCACCTTGGCAAGGTGGTGTTCTACCACTGAACTACTTCCGCATATGGTGCGGGTGAAGGGACTTGAACCCCCACGCCTTGCGGCGCCAGA
>NZ_MINN01000097.1 GCF_001877785.1 Rossellomorea aquimaris
GGATTGGCGTCAAAATAGGCTTTGACCATCGGCGTTTCAGTCGGACCAGGAGCCACAGCGTTCACGCGCAAGCCGTCTTTCGCGTATTCGGCAACCAGTGACTTAGTCATGCCGACGATGCCATGCTTGGTTGCGGAATAAGTGACGACTGTATCTTGACCGATGACGCCGGCGCTTGATGCAGTATTGACGATCGCCCCGCCACCGTTGTTCACCATTACTTCTGCTACATAGCGCAGGCCATAAAGCGCGCCGAGCATGTTGATACCGACAATCTGCTCGATTTCCTCTATATCCGTTTCAAGAAATTGTTTGCCGCTTCCGGAAATGCCGGCGTTATTGAAGAAATAATCAATCGATCCGAAATGTTCGACCGTTTTATCAACGTAGTTTTTGACTTCTTGTGCTTTGGATACATCTGCACGGATAAAGATAGCATCCGGGCCAAGCGCTTTTACTTGCTCGACCGTCTCATTGCCGCCTTTTTCACTGATATCGACAACTGCGATGTTGATGCCTTCCTGTGCCAAGCGCAACGCGGCCGATTGCAAAAAAAAAAAAGACCAGCCACCACTAATCTCCTGCTTTCCCCCCTTCTCTTTCTCTTCTCCCCCTCTCCTTGCCCACCCCTCGCCCTCCATTATCTTATTCATTCTTCTTCTCTACACACCTACACCCCTCGCACAGACCTCGCGCACAGATCTTGAGTAGACCAACATTGCACACAGTCTACTCTATCATGTTT
>NZ_MINN01000098.1 GCF_001877785.1 Rossellomorea aquimaris
TTACCTTTTTTGCTTTTGTTCTATTTGTGATTTATGATGTTGTTGTATCATCTGTTTTCAATTCGATGTTGCGCCTCGTTCATGCATTAGTTTGGTATCTCTGTGTTTGGTGCTCTCTGTCTGTTTCTGTTAGTACTATCGATGTGATCTCTGTTTTCCTTTTTTTTTTTTTTTTTTTTCAAGCAGATGAATTAATACGATTTTGGTGTTTTTTTTTTTGCAGAAGTGGACGTTTACGGCCGCCGCGCAGAAGCTTTGTTCCGCGAGAAGATGGTCGATTACGACGTACTCGTCAATTGCATCATGTGGGATACGACACGCACCGACCGCATCATTTACCGTGAAGATTTGAAGCGCTTGAAAAAAGGCGCGATGATTATCGACGTCAGCTGCGACCCGGAACTGGAAATCGAAACCTCGATACCAACGACGATTGACAACCCGGTCTATACGGTAGACGGCGTCGTCCATTATGCTGTCGATAACACGCCGGCGATGTTCCCGCATACGATCACGAAAGTGCTCAGCACGGGCTTTGCGCCGATGTTGGATGAGTTGCTTGAAGGGCGCATTTCTGAAATGGTCCAAAACGCCATCGTCATCGAAAAAGGCATCATCAAAGACCAGCGCATCACCGAATTCCGCCAAGCGCGCGGATTGACAGTCTAATATATAGAACAACATCGATCCGCCTTGGTCTCATTGACCAGGGCGGATTTTATT
>NZ_MINN01000099.1 GCF_001877785.1 Rossellomorea aquimaris
GTTTCATCAGCACTCACTCCTTTTTTGGTTGCTTCTCTATGTATTAGTATAACACGAACGGCGAACGTGCCGTCACCTCTTTCCCTGAGCGATGCAAAAAAATCGTGACAATATACAGGCCTTCCATCCATGAAAAAAACAACCCTTCACAAACAGGGCTGCCGGTAATTCATTATTTTTTTTCTGCCAAGAAGCGTTGCAAAGCTTCATACGCATCCGACACTACTTCATCCAACTCGTTTTCCGCGTTGATCAACTGCATGCGTTCTGGGTAACGGCCAAGCAACAGCAAATACCCTTCTCTTACTTTATAATGAAATGCCAATGATTCCTCATCCAGACGGTTGAATTCACGGCCTTGATCGAGGTCGATGCGTGCGAGTCCTGTTTTCGGATTGACATCAAAATACAAAGTCAATTCTGGCATATGCCCTTCGATGGCGAATTCATTGATCGCCAACACATCATCTAGTAAAAAAAAAAAAATAATAGATACTCTGCCGCACTGATGTCCATAGAAACACCTACAAACCCACTCTAACAACTTCTACCTCGTGTTGCCACTTCTAATTAACGAACCCAAAGAGACAAAAATAAAAAAGTAGTAATAAACTCGAGATCTAAAGCACATACATGGAGAAAGTACGAAAAGAAACACTAGAAAAATGACCAGCTATAGATGACACGAGCGC
>NZ_MINN01000100.1 GCF_001877785.1 Rossellomorea aquimaris
CTTTGGAGCGGAAGACGGGATTCGAACCCGCGACCCCCACCTTGGCAAGGTGGTGTTCTACCACTGAACTACTTCCGCATATGGTGCGGGTGAAGGGACTTGAACCCCCACGCCTTGCGGCGCCAGATCCTAAGTCTGGTGCGTCTGCCAATTCCGCCACACCCGCATGTAATGAGACATTTGCCTTTTGCCTTTTGCAAACATCAAATGGTGAGCCATGAAGGACTCGAACCTTCGACCCTCTGATTAAAAGTCAGATGCTCTACCAACTGAGCTAATGGCTCCTATTAGGATAGGAAATATAATATATTTCCGTTTTCAAATTAAGTGCATCTGCGACGTCCAGCTCTCAGGAAGCTTATTCAAGGTGCTGCTCGAGCTGTACGCTAGAAGATAACTCAATGATGTTTTTTCTTTCGTGCTCTACCAACTGAGCTAATGGCTCATATAAGTAATGAGGAAAAACCAAAATGGTGCCGGCAAGAGGACTTGAACCCCCAACCTACTGATTACAAGTCAGTTGCTCTACCAGTTGAGCTACACCGGCGTGTGAAGTTGTTTATGCTTGTCCTACGTTTCCTTCTCACTTAGTAAAGGAAGGAAAGATCTTTTACTTCGCTCACGCTTCGTAAAAATCTATGGTGGAGGATGACGGGATCGAACCGCCGACCCTCTGCTTGTAAGGCAGATGCTCTCCCAGCTGAGCTAATCCTCCATA
>NZ_MINN01000101.1 GCF_001877785.1 Rossellomorea aquimaris
CCTGTAGCGGAGGGCATGGTGCTCGACCTGAATGACACATTGTGCAGCCGGATGGATTTCGAAAACAAGCAGCCACTGGTCTATGAGGATGTTCAAGACGCTCCAGAATTGAAGCATTTTGAAGATAAGCTGGAAGCGGCCCATGTAAGGTCGTACTTAGGCCTGCCGATTTCTTTTGTTAACGGCGACCGCTTCGGCACTTTATGTGCGGTGAATGACGAGAAAAGCCAATTCGATGCAAGAAGCATCACATTATTGCAGCGCATTGTGCGGATGTTCTCCTATTACCTTGACCTGGAACGCTTTGCATATCGGGATTCGCTGACAGATCTGTACAATCGGCATTTCCTTACCCGTTTTTTTGATGGCAATTCGAAAGCTGGGGGATCGATTTTCTTCTTGGACCTAGATGGGTTTAAAAATGTCAACGATCTATACGGAAAAAAAAAAATTAAGCTCTTCAGCCTTAACAAAAACCCCACGCAATAACACATAACTCACACGATACACGTTATGTTATCACACGTAAATTACGACAAGAAACCAAACTCGATGATTTGTTAGTGCATCTAACAATAAAGTCACTACACACCATCACACACACCCATCATACAGTAAAGCAAGTTGATTACAACATATCCTTCACACTATCACCAATCATCGAATACTTTAA
>NZ_MINN01000102.1 GCF_001877785.1 Rossellomorea aquimaris
CGGCGTTTGTCATCGCGTATGTGTTGAACTTGCCGCCTGAACTTGCGGCATAACGAGAAACTGCGCCGCTACCCCGACGAATACCGGCAGCGGGCTTTTGGCGATGATTTTAAAATCCACCGGCTTAAGCGTCAAGCCCATCCCGAACATAACGACGCCTAGCAGAATCGTAATATAAGCGCCAAATCCGATAAACATTTCAGGCAGGAAAAATGCCAGCAAGGCTGCCAGGATGACCCACACCGCAAAATACTTTCCAGCGATCGCACTCAATGATTGCAATACTTTCATTTCATCGTCTCCTTTGTCTCCACTTTAATATTTTTGCCGGGATTCAATAGATTGTGCGGGTCCAGCGCCCGTTTGATTTTCTCCATGACGTCAAGCGCCGCTCCGTGTTCTTGCCGTTGGTATTTCTGTTTGAAAAAAAAAATATTATACACATCTCCGAGCCCACGAAACGGACTCCGAACTCGTATGCCTTCTTATGCTTGAACACAAAAAAAGAGTAGAACACTGTGTGCCGGACGTGCAGAAACGCATTCGTTATGCTAGTAGTCACCTGTAGACATTCTATAACGTCTTGATGTCACATAGCACTGCTGCTGTGTCCAGTGTCGTCGTCTATTCGCATAATCGAGTTTCACGTCACATATAA
>NZ_MINN01000103.1 GCF_001877785.1 Rossellomorea aquimaris
CAACACATTCGCCAGCAATAAAATACCAATCACCAGCAGCACCGGTTTGGTTTTCAAGTGACGTTTTTGCTTGTGCGGTGTCGAGTTAGTTCGATTCGAGTTCATTGAGCGACGCTTCCAATTCTGCTTTGTTGTAATGATAATTTTTGTGACAGAAATGACATTCAGTTTACGCCTCGCCGTCTGTTTCGATCATTTGGCGGATTTCTTCTTTTCCAAGTCCCATAATGCCTTCTGCGAATTTTTCTTTAGAACACGTACACTGAAACTGCACAGGCATTTCTTCGAGAATTTGAACATTGTCTTTTCCTAGCACTTCTTCCAAAATCTCTTCAGGCGTGAGCCCTCGTTTGATCATTGAGGAAACGGGTTCGATGTTCGCCAAGCGCTGTTCGATCAATGTAATGGTTTCGTCGTCGATGTCAGGCATCAATTGAATAATAAAACCGCCTGCTGCGAGCACGGAATTGTCGGTATCGACAAGCACAAAAAAAAAAAACCCACCTTCTTCTTCTCAGTGTATTCAACCAATTTCTTCAGCATTCCATACAATCAACCCCCATATCTTTCTCATTCAGCAGTCACTACCAAATTCACACATCTACTATCTCTTGTCCCCATCTCATAGCCCCAGCACAGTCCTCCTCTATCTT
>NZ_MINN01000104.1 GCF_001877785.1 Rossellomorea aquimaris
AGCTATCATGAGGATAATACGTCAGCTAAGATTTTAAGTGTTATGGTCTATGGTGTTGTCGAAGTGGATGTCAGAAGCGAGTTAGAAGTACTTGTGCGTGGTTGGTAGTATTCACATAGAGATAGGTGTATGTAGTGGTAAGAGGAGTAGTCGGGATATGTGGTGGGAAAAAGAGTCGGCGGTCGGTGCGGGAAAGTGAATGATGTTTTTTTTTTTTTGGCTCAGCGGACATATGAAATCCGACTTTTTCCACAACCAGGTCGATGATTGGGCGCAAGGCGATTTTCATGAAACCCAGATCGAAGGCGAAGTGGAAGGGGTAGAATTAACGCTCACCCCTGAATAAGGTATACTGAAGAAAAACGTTCGGGGGATTTTATGAAAAAGATATTGGCTGTAGGGTTTGGCGGCATGGCTGGCTCATTGCTGCGCGCGGCCGTGTTTCAATTCGCTGGAGCCGGAATGGGCTTGTGGCTGGTGAATATTATGGGGAGTTTTTTTATCGGCATCGCAGCCGCCCGGTTAATAAACCGTTCAGCGGAGACGCGGTTGTTCGTCTCGACTGGGCTAATCGGTTCGTTCACGAGCTTTTCCGCTTTTTCGGCAGACTGGTTTCGCTTGCTCGAATCGTCTTTGCTGACAGGGATGATGT
>NZ_MINN01000105.1 GCF_001877785.1 Rossellomorea aquimaris
GAATTTATCGCGTTCGAAGTTGCCCTCTTTTTTCTGGTTCATGACTTTGTTATCAAAGTTGTCGAAATAGACGCTGCGAATCTGATACGTGCCGTTTGCTTTGGCATGGCCATCTATTTCCATATAATGCTTCAGCTTATTGCGTAATAGGTAGCATTCCAATTGCGTCATTTCGTGTTTGATTTCCCGTCGGCCTTGAACCCCGTTTAAACTCATCGCTTTCATCGTTCTCTCTCCTTTATGCTGTTGCCTGTGATGTGTGAAGTTCTTAAGCTTGAGTATGGGCCGCTTTCCTTAAACTAACCTTAAAATAAAAAAAGACCGCCAGTTGGCGATCTTTATTTCGGTAATTTCACTTGGAATGTGGTGCCTGAGGGTTTATTGGCGAAAGCTGTAATCGTGCCGCCGTGGCTTTCGACAATCCACTGGGCGATCGATAGGAAAAAAAAAAAAACTTTAACCTTCCGTTCTATCAGGCTCCCGCGCCCCATCCCACTTCCTCCTCAGCTCCCTGCTGCTCCTCTTACTCCTCTACTCCTGACTACCCACTGTTTTTACACCGACCATTTTTCCCCCACCTTTTTGACCTACTTCATATAAAAAATATATTTCCCCCCGAAAACGATAGATTTTTAT
Source organism: Rossellomorea aquimaris (assembly GCF_001877785.1). GTDB lineage: Bacteria > Bacillota > Bacilli > Bacillales > Bacillaceae_B > Rossellomorea > Rossellomorea aquimaris_A. The sequence goes on from NZ_MINN01000105.1 coordinate 637, forward strand.
CTTCATAT
>NZ_MINN01000106.1 GCF_001877785.1 Rossellomorea aquimaris
TCGAGATGAGATTTCCCATCACTTTATGTGAGTAAGATCCCTGGAAGATGACCAGGTAGATAGGTCAGAGGTGGAAGCATGGCGACATGTGGAGCTGACTGATACTAATCGATCGAGGACTTAACCAAAAGAGTCATTTTTAAATAAACACAACGGCAATACCGGTATTCTTGACATCAATCCTTTATCTAGTTTTGAAGGAACAAACCCTTCAATTAAATATTCGTCTGGTGATTATGGCGAAGAGGTCACACCCGTTCCCATGCCGAACACGGAAGTTAAGCTCTTCAGCGCCGATGGTAGTTGGGGGCTCTCCCCCTGTGAGAGTAGGACATCGCCAGGCAAATAAGAAAAGCAGCTCAGAAATGGGCTGTTTTTTTTGTGGTTTTATCAATTTTTATATGTTTTTGGTTGAAAAAGGATGGATGAAGTTCGGTTTGGGCTGAAATCGCCCTGATATCTGGGGCCAAGCCGATATATTATCAAAAACGACGGGTTTATTATCAAAAATCCAATTATATTATCAAAAACGGCCCTTTAATTATCAAAAATCAAAATATATTATTAAAACCCAAATCGTTCCATTTTTAAACCGCCGCAAACCTGCCTCAACTCGGAATTCAGAATGCTGACCTCACACAAACAAAAAAGCCCCCGAAAAGAATCCTTCCCGGCGGCTACAGGCTATATCAATCTTTAATAGCTCTCACTGTAAAATCATCAAACCGACTTCAGATAATACCAAATCATATTCGTAAACTTATGCACATGGGACTCTTCATCCGTGTCATTGAATAATTGCTGGAATGGTTTCAGCAGGGGTTTAAGGACGACTTTTCGGATCCGGTCCTGCTGCACTTCATTTATGATGGCGTCGAATAAGTCCTGCTGCTCATTGTTAAAACGACAATGTTTCTGAAGGCGTTCACCATGCTCCAGTATATCCGATTTCGTAACAGTACGTTTATCGATATTGGATTGCAAAAGATCGATTGCTGAATGATTCAACATGGCAGTATCATGCTTCAACATATAAGGAATGATCAGTTCGATATAGGAGAGCACTGCATCCACCAGTTTCTCCACTGGCGAAGAGCTGTTGGTTACCCTCATAGTAAACAATTCGTATTGCAGCATTCCGTAAAACAGGACGGTCCCTTCAAAGGCAACTTCCCTTATTTGGTCACCCATGACCTCGATGAAGCGGTTGGACAGCCATTCCATCTCGATCATCCGGTGCTGCATGACCAGTTTTTTCAGTTCGGCTTCGTTTGAGGAAAGGATAGCTTCGAAGAGTACATTTAAATTGCGTTCTTTATTTAATCTGATCAGGATGGTGATCTGCTCTGCCAGGACGTTCCGGTCCTTTGCATCTTTTCCAATCTGCATGGCGACCCGCTGCTGACTGGCGTCATAGCGCAGGTACTCCAAAATATCAGCGATACAATCGTTTTTGGACGTGAAGTAATTATAGAACGTCCCTTTTGAAATATTGGCTTTATCAATGATTTCCTGAATTGAAGTCTGTTGGAAACCTTTTTCTATAAATAATATTAATGCGATATCTGCGACTTTTCTTTTTCGATTATTCATACGTGCCTCCAGTCTTCCCTCTATAGAGTAGTATAGTTTTGTTAGACTGGAAAGACAACATTTTTATACTAACGGTATAAAAGTGTTGATTTATTTGAACTATGGGTATAAAATAGTTCGAGTAGCAAAATAAAATACTAAAAGAAAAAAGGATGAGGGTATGGACTCAGCAATTCAAAATAACAAACCGCCGTATTTAATGTTGGCGATACTTTTCATTGGAGCTTTCGTCGCATTTTTAAATAACTCATTATTAAATGTAGCACTGCCATCCATCATGGTTGACTTGAAAATAGCAGATTATTCAACTGTTCAGTGGCTCGCTACGGGGTATATGCTTGTGAGCGGGGTGTTGATCCCGGCTTCCGCATTTTTAATCACTCGTTTCTCGAATCGAAACCTGGTCATCACGTCCCTGGCCATCTTCACTCTGGGTACTGCACTGGCAGCTTTTGCACCGAACTTCGGCTTGCTTCTTACAGGGCGTATGGTTCAGGCTGCAGGCTCCTCAGTGATGGGGCCGTTACTTATGAACGTCATGCTCGTCAGCTTTCCGCGTGAAAAGCGCGGGGCAGCGATGGGTGTCTTCGGACTGGTCATGATAACGGCACCTGCGATCGGACCGACACTGTCCGGTTATATCGTGGAACATCACGACTGGCGTCTGCTGTTTGAAATGATCCTGCCATTGGCGGTCATGAGCTTGTTACTGGCCGTATGGAAATTCAGAAACATCATGGATCAAAATAAAGAAGCTTCACTTGATTTGATGTCGCTCATTCTTTCTGTCATCGGATTTGGAGGATTGTTATACGGGTGCTCCACTGCGAGTTCAGACGGCTGGACGGACGGCATTGTGTTAACGACTCTTATTGTCGGTGGCATCGCCTTGGCTGCTTTCATCATCCGTCAGTTTAAAATCGATGAGCCGTTATTGGATCTTCATGTTTATAAGTATCCGATGTTTGCACTTGCATCAGTGATTGCGATCGTCAATGCGGTTGCCATGTTCTCAGGAATGATCTTGACACCTGCATATGTTCAGAGTGTCCGCGGTATTTCCCCGCTGAATTCAGGTCTGATGATGCTTCCGGGTGCGATCATCATGGGGATCATGTCTCCTATCACCGGCAAGCTGTTTGATAAATTTGGTCCGCGTGCGTTGTCCCTTACCGGACTTGCGATTACTGCAGTATCCACTTATATGCTGGCACACTTGCAAATCGATACGACATATACACACATCATCATGATTTACACACTGCGTCTCTTCGGGATGTCCATGGTGATGATGCCGATCATGACAAATGGTTTGAATCAGCTTCCTAACCGTTTGAATCCGCACGGAACAGCGGTGAATAATACGGCACAGCAAGTATCCGGTTCAATCGGTACAGCGATTCTGATCACTATTATGAACACCGTTGCCAAGACTGAGGCAGAGAGCTTGATGAGCGGTGTCGATCCGGCGACTGTGACAGAGCAGTCGACTGCCCTGTTGACACAGCAGTCCCTGCTTGCAGGAATTCAATATTCCTTCTACGTTGCCCTTGGAATCAACCTTGTAGCCCTCGTATTGGCCCTGTTCGTCAGACGTGTGGACACAAGCGAAGAAGCAGTAAGCAAAATCGAAGGCAAAAAAGTGACAAAACCGGCAGCAATCTAAAACAGCCAAAAGGTTCAATGACGTGCACACCTGCATAGTCGTTGAACCTTTTTTTATTTCAAATTTTTGGGGGAAATGCTTTTGTCCTAAACGGATCCAGCTGTTGATTGGAGTGGAAAATGGAGACTCCTGCGGGAAAAGTGGCCAATGTGAGACCCCGCAGGCAATGCCGAGGAGGCTCACGGGTCACCCGCGGAAAGCGGAATTTTCCACGGAAATCAACAGCGATATAAAGACAAAAAAAGACAAAAGCCTCAGCATGGCTTTTGTCAACAAATGAAGAAATTTAGAATGAATCTTATAAAATAAGATTACACAAGAAGGAAGTGATTAGCTATGTTAAGCACTAATATTCTTAAGCAATTCCTATACTAACGCGGCTAAAGGTGAAAGCAATTAAAAAAAGATTAGAATTTGATGAGAAATCCCTTTTTACTGATTTATTTAGGATTATATTATTTTTGCTAAATATTGTCATACGGAACTGCGCGTTTATTTTCCTTTCAACGGTTCATATTCCGCAATATTTCTAGTAAAATAGGAAAATGATTTGACACATCCTTGGGAGGGACGAAAAGTTGTTTGAGAATAGTGTAATGATGGTGCTGATCATCTTAGTGATAAATATTGTGTACGTGTCATTTTTTACGATACGGATGATCCTGACGCTGAAGGGATACCGGTATTTTGCGGCATTTGTGAGTACGTTCGAGGTCGTCATTTATGTAGTCGGTCTCGGCCTGGTATTGGACAACCTGAATGAAATCCAGAACTTGATTGCCTATGCGGTCGGTTACGGGATCGGGGTTGTGGTCGGTATGAAGATTGAAGAGAAGCTCGCTTTGGGGTATATTACGGTTAACGTGATCACCAAGGAATATGATAAAGCTCTTCCGGATCAACTCCGTTCGAAAGGGTACGGGGTGACCAACTGGGAAGCGAATGGCCTTGAAGGAAATCGGATGGCCCTGCAGATCCTGACGCCGCGCAAGTATGAAATGAAGCTGTACGCAACGATCAAGGAGCTGGATCCTAAAGCGTTCATCATCGCATACGAGCCGAAGACGATCCACGGCGGGTTCTGGGTGAAGACCGTCCGAAATATACGCAAAGGAAAAATCAAAGTATGAATAAAAAGAAACTTTTATTTGAAGTGCAGGAACATGAAACGATCGGCGACTGCCTTGACCGGATGAAGGAAGCGGGTTATATGCCGGTCAGAAGGATGGAAAAGCCTGTTTTTGAAGAGAAGAAAGACGGCGGGAAAACAGATGTTGTCCCTGTAAGGCAGACAATTGTGTTCGAAGGGAAGAAAACAGAAGAGTAATATCGGTTAAAACCGAACATTAATTTTCAGACATTTAAAATCGTTCGATTATTCGTTGACAGTGCCGGTGAATAACGGTATGATGAAGACAAATAAATCGAATACCCTCATATAATAACGGGGATAGGGCCTGTAAGTTTCTACCCGGCTGCCGTAAACGGCCGGACTATGAGGGGAAGTGACTGTCTGGATGCAGAAGTGTCTTTGCTGTCCCTTTTTGGAAGGGCTCTTTCTGTACGGTGAAAATACCCAGATCAATTGCTTTCTCTCATATTGGAGAGATCAATTGATCTGGGTATTTTTTGTGAAGAATTCGAGTGGAGGTGCCGTCACGATATGATAGGGATCATTATGGGAAGTACATCTGACTGGGAAACGATGAAGCATGCGTGTGACATTATGGAAGAGCTCGGGGTTCCATATGAGAAGAGGGTCGTCTCGGCCCATCGCACACCTGATTATATGTTCGAATACGCCGAAACTGCGAGGGACAGAGGCATAAAGGCGATCATTGCGGGTGCAGGGGGTGCAGCTCACCTTCCTGGCATGGTGGCTGCCAAAACGACTCTTCCTGTCATCGGGGTGCCGGTGCAGTCGAAGGCGCTGAACGGGATGGATTCCCTTCTGTCCATTGTACAGATGCCCGGCGGGGTGCCGGTAGCGACCGTTGCCATCGGTAAGGCGGGAGCGGTCAATGCGGGACTGCTTGCAGCACAGATCCTCTCGATCGGTGATGGGGCATTGGCAGACAAGCTGGAAACCAGACGTGAGGAACTACGCGAAAAAGTGATGGAAAGCAGTGATGACCTTGTTTAAAAAGACAATCTTACCTGGACAGACAATCGGAATCATCGGCGGAGGGCAGCTTGGACGGATGATGGCCCTGGCGGCAAAGCACAGTGGATTTAAGATAGCGGTATTGGATCCATCGCCTGCTTCGCCTTGTGCACAGGTTGCAGACCTGGTGATTACCGCTCCATTCGATCAATATGAAGCACTCGACCGCCTGGCAGAAGCATCTGATGTGATTACGTATGAGTTTGAGAACATAGACTATGACGCGTTGAAATGGCTGGCGGGCAGGGCATACGTGCCGCAGGGTGCTGAACTTATCCGCATCACACAGGACCGCATCCAGGAGAAGGCAGCACTGACGCTCGCGGGGGTTGAAGTGGCTCCTTATGCTGTGATTCTACAGGAAGAGGACATCTATGATAATATAGAAAAGCTTGGCTATCCAGCAGTTCTGAAGACTTCAAGGGGCGGATATGACGGCAAAGGGCAATTCGTGATCCGCAAGGTGGAAGAAGTGGGCGAAGCGGCGGTGCTTTTGGAAAACGGACCGTGTGTACTTGAAAAGTGGATTCCGTTTGACCGGGAACTGTCGGTGATCGTCACAAGGAATCCGGACGGACAGCAGACCCATTTTCCGGTGGTGGAAAATATTCATGTGGACAATATCCTTCATGAAACGGTTGCGCCGGCCCGTGTCTCTGAAGGAATTTCGCGCAAAGCGGTTGAAATGGCCGAGAGGATCAGCGAGACCCTCGATCTGGTCGGGACGCTTGCGATTGAAATGTTCCTGACGGAAGACGGCTCCATTTATATCAATGAACTGGCTCCGAGGCCGCATAATTCAGGTCATTATTCAATCGAAGCATGTGACTCATCCCAGTTTGCCCAGCATATTAAAGCGGTTTGCAATTGGCCGCTTGAAAAGCCTTCATTATTAAAGAGCGCTGTGATGGTTAATCTATTAGGGGAACATATAGAACCTGTCATGAAAGCTATTCCAAATCAGCCTTCCTGGTTTGTGCATCTGTACGGGAAAGATGTGCCGAAGCCGAAACGGAAGATGGGGCATGTCACGATTCTGACGGATGACATTGAGCAGACGCTTAAGTCCGTTAATGATGCCGGGGTTTGGAAGGTGCAGGAAAAGATCGGAGGACGAATGAAATGATTGAACGTTATACACGCCCAGAAATGGGAGCGATTTGGACAGAGGAAAACAGATTTCAGGCATGGCTTGAAGTGGAGATCCTTGCTTGTGAAGCCTGGTCTGAGCTTGGAGATATCCCGAAAGAAGATGTGGCAAAGATTCGCGAAAACGCAGGCTTCAATGTGGACCGCATCAAAGAAATCGAAGCGGAAACGCGCCATGACGTCGTGGCTTTCACGCGTGCCGTTTCTGAAACGCTTGGAGAGGAAAGAAAATGGGTACACTACGGTCTCACTTCTACGGATGTAGTCGATACCGCACTTTCTTATCAGCTGAAGCAGGCGAATGAAATCATCTTGAAGGATCTAGAGCGATTTGTCGAGATTTTGAAAAACAAAGCGATCGAGCATAAACATACGGTGATGATGGGACGGACGCATGGTGTCCACGCTGAACCGACGACTTTCGGACTGAAGCTTGCTCTCTGGTATGAAGAGATGAAGCGTAACGTGGAGCGGTTTAAAGCTGCTGCGGACGGTGTGGAATTCGGCAAGATTTCCGGTGCTGTCGGGACATATGCAAATATCGATCCATTCGTTGAATCATATGTGTGTGAAAAGCTTGGCATCAAGCCTGCACCGGTTTCCACTCAAACGCTGCAGCGTGACCGACATGCTCACTATATGAGCACAATTGCTTTGATTGCGACGTCAATTGAAAAGTTCGCCGTTGAAGTACGCGGACTTCAGAAGAGTGAAACGCGCGAAGTGGAGGAATTCTTCGCGAAAGGTCAAAAAGGTTCATCGGCTATGCCTCATAAGCGCAACCCGATCGGTTCCGAGAACATGACGGGGATGGCGCGTGTGATCAGAGGTTATATGATGACCGCCTATGAGAATGTGCCGTTATGGCATGAGCGTGATATCTCTCACTCTTCAGCTGAACGGGTGATTTTACCGGATGCGACGATCGCACTCAATTACATGCTGAACCGATTCGGCAATATCGTGAAGAACTTGACGGTATTCCCTGAAAATATGAAGCGCAACATGGATCGTACTCTCGGGCTGATCTACTCACAGCGTGTCCTTCTTGCCTTGATCGATAAAGGCATGGCGCGTGAGGAAGCATATGACACGGTGCAGCCGAAGGCGATGGAAGCCTGGGAGAAGCAGGTGCCGTTCCGTTCGCTGATCGAGGAAGAAGGCACGATCACATCCAAGCTTTCTCCAGCGGAAATCGATGACTGCTTCGATTATAATTACCATCTGAAGCATGTCGATACGATTTTTGAACGCTGCGGATTGGTTGAGTAAGAATTTCAACAAGTACATAGGGCAGGGGTTTTTAAAAGGATCCCTCCCTTTTTTTATCCAAATATAGACTGAAGATTGTCAATATTGAAACGACAGGGGGGATTTCAGATGGAAAAAGGGACGCTTTTATATGAAGGGAAAGCAAAACAGATTTTTTCCACAAATGATGAAGAGGTCGTCTGGATCCGATACAAGGATTCAGCCACTGCTTTTAACGGGGAGAAAAAAGCGGACATCGACGGCAAAGGGGTTTTAAATAATAAGATTTCGAGTCTGCTATTTTCAAAGCTTGCGGAAAAAGGGATCGGGAGTCATTTCATCAAGCAGCTGTCGGATCATGAACAGCTCGTGAAACGGGTGGACATCATCCCGCTCGAAGTGGTCGTCAGGAATGTAATCGCCGGGAGTCTTTCCAAGCGCCTTGGCATTGAAGAGGGGATTGAAATCCCGAAGCCGATCATCGAATTTTATTATAAAAATGATGACCTCGGGGACCCGCTGATCACGGATGATCACATTGACTATCTAGAGATCGCTACAAAAGAAGAACGGATGCAGTTAAGGGAAATGGCCCTCAATGTCAATGGAGTCCTTCAAGGGGTTTTTAAAGAAGCTGGTGTGCTTTTAGTGGATTTCAAGCTTGAGTTCGGGAAAGACCGCAGCGGGAAAATCCTGCTCGGGGATGAAATCTCGCCGGATACATGCCGGCTGTGGGATCGGGAGACGAAGCAAAAGCTTGATAAAGATGTATTCAGAAGAGAGTTAGGCAGTTTAACAGAAGTCTATTCAATCATACTAGAACGTTTAGGGGGAAAAGGTCTATGTACAAAGTAAAAGTTTATATCACGTTAAGGGAAAGTGTATTGGATCCGCAGGGGAGCGCGGTTAAACAGGCGCTTCATTCAATGGAGTTCAAGGCAGTTGAATATGTACGCGTCGGAAAGTATATGGAGCTTACCCTTCCGTCGACGGTGGAGAATGTCGAAGCGGCTGTTGAAGAAATGTGCCACCGTTTATTGGCAAACCCTGTAATCGAGGATTATCGATACGAAATCGAGGAGAGTGTGGCTCAATGAAATTTGCGGTGATTGTATTTCCGGGATCCAACTGTGACATTGATATGTACCATGCAATCAAGGATGAGATCGGGGAAGAAGCCGATTACGTCTGGCATGATGATCTTTCTCTTGAAAACTATGATGTCATTCTTTTGCCGGGCGGATTCTCATACGGGGATTACCTGCGCTCAGGGGCGATCGCGCGCTTTTCAAATGTGATGAAGGAAGTCGTGAAGGCTGCTGAGCAGGGGAAACCGGTACTGGGTGTGTGCAACGGATTCCAGATCCTTCTGGAAACGGGCCTGCTTCCGGGGGCGATGCGCCGGAATGACAGCCTGAAGTTCATCTGCAAGACGGTTCCGTTAACGGTTGAAAACAATGAAACGATGTTTACGAACAGCTATGAAAATGGGACGGAGATTCACATTCCAATCGCTCACGGAGAAGGCAATTACTTCTGTGACGAAGAGACGCTACAGAGGCTGCAGGAGAACAACCAGATTGTGTTCACCTACAGCGGCGGGAATCCGAACGGGAGCGTAGCGGATATCGCAGGGATCACGAATGAGAACGGGAATGTCCTTGGCATGATGCCTCACCCAGAACGGGCGATGGACACTTTATTAGGTAGTGAAGACGGGAAGAAACTCTTTCAATCGATTGTCAAACACTGGAGGGAAAAACATGTCGTTAATGCTTGAACCAACCCCATCAAAGGTGAAAGAAGAACAGCTTTATCGTGAAATGGGCTTAACGGACGAAGAATTTTCAATGGTGGAAAACATCCTGGGAAGAACACCGAACTACACGGAGACCGGTCTATTCTCGGTCATGTGGTCGGAACATTGCAGCTATAAAAATTCCAAGCCTGTCCTGAAGAAGTTCCCGGTGACTGGCGAGCGGGTTCTGCAGGGACCGGGGGAAGGAGCTGGGATCGTTGATATCGGCGATGATCAGGCAGTGGTGTTCAAAATCGAAAGTCATAACCACCCTTCAGCGATTGAACCTTATCAAGGGGCGGCGACGGGTGTCGGCGGCATTATACGGGATGTATTCTCGATGGGAGCGAGACCCATTGCCCTCCTCAACTCTTTACGCTTTGGAGAGCTGGATTCTCCTCGTGTTCAGTATCTATTTAAAGAAGTAGTCGCAGGGATTGCGGGCTACGGCAACTGCATCGGCATCCCGACGGTCGGAGGCGAAGTCCAATTCGACTCATCCTATGAAGGCAACCCGCTTGTCAACGCGATGTGCGTCGGACTGATCGATCATAAAGATATCAAAAAAGGCCAGGCCCACGGTGTCGGCAACACGGTCATGTATGTCGGGGCGAAAACAGGCCGCGACGGGATCCATGGCGCGACATTTGCTTCAGAAGAATTGAACGAAGGCTCTGAAGAGAAACGACCTGCCGTCCAGGTTGGAGATCCTTTTATGGAGAAACTCCTGTTGGAGGCGTGTCTTGAATTGGTTCAAAACGATGCGCTCGTCGGGATTCAGGATATGGGGGCAGCCGGGTTGACCAGCTCGTCCGCGGAGATGGCGTCCAAAGCCGGATCGGGGATCGAGATGAATCTGGATCTTGTCCCTCAGCGTGAAAGAGGGATGACGGCTTATGAAATGATGCTTTCCGAATCACAGGAGCGCATGTTGATCGTCGTGGAAAAAGGCCGCGAGCAGGAGATTATCGATCTGTTTTCAAAATATGACCTTGAAGCCGTTTCAATCGGGAAAGTGACGGACGACAAGCGTCTCCGCCTTCTTCATAAGGATAAAGTGGTTGCCGATGTACCGGTTGATGCCCTTGCCGAAGAAGCGCCTGTTTACCATAAGCCTTCCGAGGAAGCGGCTTACTATAAAGAGTTCCAGACGATGGAAACAAAGGTACCTCAAGTGGATGATTATAAAGAAACGCTGATTTCATTATTAAAGCAGCCGACGGTCGCAAGCAAGGAATGGGTCTATGATCAATACGACCATCAGGTCAGAACAAGTACGGTCGTCACTCCAGGATCGGATGCTGCAGTTGTCCGTGTGAGAGGGACGAGAAAGGCGCTGGCGATGACGACGGATTGTAATTCGCGCTATCTGTACTTGGATCCTGAAGTCGGCGGGAAGATCGCAGTGGCGGAAGCAGCACGTAACATTGTGTGCTCTGGCGGTATCCCGCTTGCAATCACGGACTGCCTGAATTTCGGGAATCCTGAAAAACCTGAAATCTTCTGGCAGATCGAGAAGTCCGTGGACGGGATGAGCGAAGCTTGCCGCGAGCTGTCCACACCGGTCATCGGCGGCAACGTGTCCCTCTATAACGAATCGATGGGCACAGCCGTTTATCCGACGCCTGTTGTGGGGATGGTCGGACTGGTGGAAGACCTTGATCATGTTACGACCCAAAGCTTCAAGGAAGCGGGCGACTTGATCTATGTCATCGGGGAAACAGAAGCGGAATTCGGAGGAAGCGAACTGCAGAAGCTGACGGAAGGAAAGATTTTCGGACAGGCGCCTGCCATTGATTTGAAAGTTGAACTCCGCCGTCAGATGCAGCTGCTCGAAGCCATCCAAAAAGGATTGGTCGCATCGGCCCATGATCTCGCGGAAGGCGGACTCTCAGTGGCGCTTGCAGAATCGACGTTCGGCACAGAAGGACTTGGAGCAGAAATCTTTGTTGACGGAGACTGTCATGTAACGGATTTATTCAGCGAAACGCAATCCCGCTTCCTGGTGACGGTAAAGCCTGAGAATCGCGATGAGTTTGAAAAACTTGTAGGGGAAGCAAAAGCAGTCGGTGCCGTCAAGAAAGACGGGGAAGTCACAATTGCATCACGCAAAGGAGAAATCCTTGTACAAGCGGCTGTCGGGGAACTTGAGTCAGCCTGGAGAGGAGCGATTCCATGCCTGCTGAAATCAAAGGTTTAAACGAAGAATGCGGGGTATTCGGGATATGGGGACATCCGAATGCTGCCCAAATTACGTACTACGGGCTTCACAGCCTGCAGCACCGCGGACAGGAAGGAACCGGGATCATCGTATCGGATGGCGAGACGCTTCGCGGTCATAAAGGGGAAGGCCTTGTAACCGAAGTGTTCCAGGAAGGTTCGATCGAGAAACTAACGGGTGACGGAGCGATCGGTCACGTCCGCTATACGACCGCAGGGGGCGGAGGCTATGAAAATGTCCAGCCGCTCCTTTTCAACTCGCAGAGCGGCGGACTTGCGCTAGCCCATAATGGGAACCTGATCAATGCGAATGCCCTGAAGCACCAGCTTGAGGGGCAGGGCAGTATTTTCCAAACCACTTCGGATACGGAAGTGCTTGCCCATCTGATCAAAAGAAGCGGATATGCACAGTTGAAGGACCGGGTGAAGAATGCGCTGACGATGCTGAAGGGTGCCTATGCATTTCTGGTCATGACAGAGACGGAGATGATGGTGGCGCTTGATCCGCATGGACTCCGCCCGCTCTCCCTTGCAAAGATTGGCGACGCATATTGTGTGGCTTCTGAAACATGTGCCTTCGATATCGTCGGAGCAGAATTCGTAAGGGACATTGAGCCTGGCGAGCTCCTGATCATCAATGATGAAGGAATCACCTCGGAACGGTTCAGTTTTTCGAATGGAAATGCGATGTGCACGATGGAATATGTTTATTTTTCAAGACCGGACAGCAATATCCAGGGCATCAACGTCCACTCAGCCCGCAAACGGATGGGGATGGAGCTTGCCCATGAAGCACCGATCGAAGCGGATGTCGTGACCGGGGTGCCGGACTCAAGCATTTCAAGTGCAATCGGCTACGCGGAAGCATCGGGTATCCCGTATGAAATGGGGCTTATCAAGAACCGCTATGTCGGGCGTACGTTCATCCAGCCGTCCCAGTCCCTCCGTGAACAGGGTGTGAAGATGAAGCTTTCACCGGTGAGAGGGGTCGTGGAAGGCAAGCGCGTCGTCATGGTGGATGATTCCATCGTCCGCGGCACGACGAGCAGAAGGATCGTCAGCATGCTGAAGGAAGCGGGCGCAAAGGAAGTGCATGTCTGCATCAGTTCCCCTCCCATTAAAAATCCGTGTTACTACGGGATTGATACATCGACTCACGAAGAACTGATTGCATCTTCTAATTCAGTGGAAGAAATGCGTGAGATCATCGGGGCGGATTCGCTGACATTCCTCAGTACGGAAGGCGTATTGAAAGCAATCGGGCGCGATGATTCTTCACCTAACCGAGGGCAGTGCCTTGCCTGCTTCACCGGGAAGTATCCGACGGAAATCTATCCGGATACGCTGCATCCGCATGAAAAAGAGCTTGTGAAATAGGGGGAGATCGAGATGGCAAATGCGTATCGCCAGGCAGGCGTAGATATAGAAGCAGGATATGAATCGATCGAACGGATCAAAAAGCATGTGAAACGTACCGCACGCGAAGGCGTACTCGGTCAGCTCGGGAGTTTCGGCGGTATGTTTGACCTGTCGCAGCTTGGTTTAAAAGAACCGGTCCTCGTGTCAGGGACGGACGGAGTCGGGACGAAGCTGAAGCTTGCGTTCATGGCTGACAAACATGACACGATCGGCATCGACTGTGTGGCGATGTGCGTGAATGATATCGTCGTCCAGGGAGCTGAGCCGCTTTATTTCTTGGATTATATAGCGACCGGAAAGGCTCATCCTGCAAAGATAGAAGGTATTGTAAAAGGAATTGCGGACGGATGTGAAATGGCAGGCTGCGCGCTGATCGGCGGCGAAACGGCCGAGATGCCGGGGATGTATACAGATGAAGAATACGACATCGCCGGATTTGCCGTTGGCGCCTGTGAAAAGAAAGAAATCGTGACAGGAGAGAACATTTCTGAAGGAAATGTGTTAATCGGACTGGGTTCAAGTGGTATACACAGTAATGGATACTCTTTAGTACGAAAGGTCTTTTTTGAAGATCATTCTTTCTCTTTGGAAGAATCATTGCCGGAAATAAACACCACACTAAAGGAAGCTTTGCTTGCACCGACCAGGATTTATGTAAAACCGGTGCTGGCCGCTTTGAAACGATACCGCATCAACGGGATGTCCCATATCACCGGTGGCGGATTCATCGAGAACATCCCGCGGATGATGCCTGGAGGTCTCGGTGCCGAGATCACGGAAGGCAGCTGGGAAGTACCAGACATCTTCACGGCGCTTAAAAAGTACGGAGGGATCCCTCATGAAGAGATGTACAACATTTTCAATATGGGGATCGGATTTGTGCTTGCAGTTGAAGAGGATGACGCCGCAAAGATTGTTAATTTCCTGAACGGACAGGGAGAAGCAGCCCGCATCATCGGTAAGGTTTCAACCAAAGAAGGAGTACAATTCGTACAAAAACCGAGTCAGTAATGGAGGCTTAGTCATGAGACAGATTGCCATTTTTGCTTCAGGAAGCGGAAGTAATTTTCAAGCCATCGTAAATGCCGTTCAAGCCGGTACGCTGAAGGCGAACATCGGTCTGCTGGTTTGTGACCAGCCGGGTGCCTTTGTCATCCACAGGGCACAGTCGGCCGGGATCCCTGCTTTCGTATTCCGTGCAAAAGACTATGAAAACAAGCAAGCATTCGAAAGGGAAATCCAGCGGCATCTCGAAGCTGCCGGAGTGGATTTCATTGTGCTGGCAGGCTATATGAGGCTGATCGGCCCGACCCTGCTTGAAAGCTACGGAGGCAGGATCGTCAATATCCATCCGTCGCTCCTGCCTGCGTTTCCGGGGAAAGACGCCGTCGGCCAGGCACTCGAAGCCGGAGTGAAGATCACCGGGGTAACGGTTCATTATGTGGATGCCGGGATGGATACAGGTGAAATAATCGAACAGGAAATCGTCCGCATCTCCACAGGGGAAACGCGGGATTCCCTTCAGGAAAAAATCCAGCATGTCGAACACCACTTATACCCGGTGACCCTCAACCACCTCTTCCTCACAACAGGCTATTGAACGAAATAAGAGCATGTTGCTTTATTGTGGTAGTGTGGTAAAGTTTTGAGGGACGGGCCTTTTAACAAGGCAATTAAATAGTGATCAGTCAGAGGAGGAGCCATATGAAAAAAAGAGCGTTGATCAGTGTTTCAGATAAAAGCGGAATCGTGGAATTCACCCAGGAATTAATCCAGTTGGGATATGAAATCCTTTCAACAGGCGGGACGAAGAAACTGCTTTCTGATAACGGCCTGGAAGTGAAAGGCGTTGAGGAAGTCACAGGCTTCCCTGAAATCCTTGAAGGCCGCGTGAAAACACTTCACCCCTCAATCCACGGAGGCCTTCTGGCCAAACGCGGCGAAGAGTCGCACCGTGTGCAGCTTGAAGAGCAGGGAATCGAAGGCATCGACCTTGTCTGTGTAAATCTTTATCCATTTCAGCAGACAATCGCCAAGCCGAATGTAAGTGTTGACGACGCGATTGAAAATATCGATATCGGCGGACCGACGATGCTTCGTGCAGCAGCCAAGAACCACGCTTATGTGACTGTTGTCGTGGATGCACTCGACTACGATCAGGTGATTGCAGAATTGAAGCTGAACGGGGAGGTTTCCCATGAGAACCGCCGGAAGCTTGCTGCGAAAGTATTCCGCCACACGGCAGCGTATGACGCCCATATCGCGGGATATATGACAGAAGTATCCGGAGAAGAAAATCCGGAGCGCCTGACCATGACCTATGAACTTAAACAAAACTTGCGCTACGGCGAGAACCCTCATCAGAAGGCATCCTTTTACCGGGCACCGCTTGGTTCTGAATTTTCCGTTGCGATGGCGAGGCAGATGCATGGGAAAGAGCTTTCCTACAATAATATCAACGATGCAAATGCAGCCCTGCAGATTGTAAAAGAATTCACGGAGCCGGCTGCAGTCGCAGTCAAGCACATGAACCCTTGCGGAGTCGGAGTGGGTGAAACGATCAGCGAAGCGTTCACAAAGGCTTATGAAGCCGATTCTACTTCCATCTTCGGCGGCATCGTTGCATTGAACCGTGTGGTTGACGAAGATACGGCAAAACAGCTCCATGAAATTTTCCTGGAGATCGTCATTGCTCCATCGTTCAGCGATGAAGCATTCGAGATCCTTTCCGGTAAAAAGAATATCCGTCTGTTGACGGTGCCGTTTGAATCACTGAACAAGTTAGAAGAAAAGATTACCACAGTCGAAGGCGGCCTTCTCGTTCAGTCGGATGACACCTTCACTTTGGAAGATGCCGATGTAAGGGTCGTCACTAAGCGTGAGCCGACAGAAGAAGAATGGGCAGCCATGAAGCTCGGCTGGAAAGTTGTCAAACACGTGAAATCAAATGCGATCGTCCTGACTGATTCGCAGATGACCATCGGTGTCGGAGCGGGACAGATGAACCGCGTCGGTGCAGCCAAGATTGCCATCGAGCAGGCGGGAGGACGTGCAGCAGGATCCAGCATGGCATCAGACGCATTCTTCCCGATGGATGACACCGTCGAAGCCGCAGCTAAAGCCGGCGTCACGGCCATCATCCAGCCGGGCGGATCGATCCGTGATGAAGATTCGATCAAGAAAGCAGATGAATACGGGATTACGATGGTGTTTACCGGGGTTCGTCATTTTAAACATTAGGGTTTTGAGGTTGGTCGGTTAGTTGGTGCCAGGCACAGATTGGGGTTTTTGAGCCAGGCACGATTTGACTGTTTTGAGCCAGGCACAAAAGATGTAGTTTGAGCCAGGTTCAAAAGGTGTAGTTTGAGCCAGGTTCAAAAGGTGTAGTTTGAGCCAGGTTCAAAAGGTGTAGTTTGAGCCAGGCTCAATTTGGCCGATTTGAGCCAGGCACCCCACTGAACGGACCCAGCTGATCAGAGGTGGTGTACCAGGTACACAGCCCCAAATATGCCCCAAGTACAAAACGCAGCATACACACAACAAAAAAAGACAACCATTCCACCCCCTCTCTCATTCAAAAAGAAGGAGGGGTTCACTCATTATAAGGAGGCTTTTCTATGAGGATACTTGTCATTGGACGCGGCGGACGTGAGCATGCGATTGCCCGGAAGCTGGCTGAGAGCGAAAGTGTTTCACATGTTTTTTGTGCACCGGGTAATCCGGGCATGGCGGAAGTTGCTGAATGCATCCCTGTCCAGGAAACCGATTTTGAAGCCCTTATTTCCCTGGCGAAAGAGAAGGATATAGACTTCACGTTCGTCGGGCCTGAGAATCCTTTGCTGGATGGGATTGTCGATGAGTTCCAGGCAGAGGGGCTGAAGATATTCGGTCCTTCCAAAAGCGCGGCAATCATAGAGGGAAGCAAGTCCTTCTCGAAGGAACTGATGAAGAAGTACAATATACCGACTGCCTCATATGAAGTATTCACAGACATTCAAGCTGCGTCGGCACATATCAAAAAAGCCGGGGCACCGATTGTGATCAAGGCAGACGGGCTTGCAGCCGGTAAAGGCGTGGTTGTGGCCCAGACGGAGGAAGAGGCCCTGCAGGCGCTGGAGGAAATGCTCCTTGATAAAAAATTCGGGGATGCATCGGTGAAAGTGGTGATTGAAGAATGTCTGGTGGGAGAAGAGTTTTCTTTGATGGCATTCGTACAGGACAAGAACGTGTATCCGATGGTGATCGCGCAGGATCATAAGCGTGCGTTTGACGGCGATCAGGGTCCTAACACTGGCGGGATGGGTGCTTACTCACCTGTGCCGCATATTCCTGAAGAGATTGTGAAAGAAGCCGTGTCGACGGTCCTGATACCGACAGCGGAAGCGATGGTGAAGGAAGGCCGCCCGTTTACGGGTATTCTATATGCTGGGCTCATGCTGACAGCAGAAGGTCCGAAAGTGATTGAATTCAATGCGCGCTTTGGGGATCCGGAAACACAGGTCGTCCTGCCGCGCATGAAATCGGATCTTGGGCTGGTCATCAGAGATCTGCTTGATGGAAAAGAAATCAGCCTCGAGTGGAAGGAAGAAGCGGTGCTTGGTGTGGTGCTGGCTTCAGACGGTTATCCGGAGGGATATCAAAAGGGCGTCAGCCTGCCTGAGCTGCAGGGTCTTAAAAAAGATACACTCGTCTTCCATGCCGGAACAGCCCGCAATGAAGAAGGGGAACTGATGACGGACGGAGGCCGGGTACTGTTGATCGCTGCAGAAGCCGGCAGTGTGGAAGCGGCTTATGATTCAGTATATGAAAAATTGGACACACTCCGGTGGAGAGGTCTATTTTTCAGAAAAGACATCGGAAAGAAGGCTATCGGACACGTCTCTTCCTAGTTCTGCGGATATACACGTAAGCAATCGCGATAATCCCGCCGATCAGTGAAAAAAGCACATAAGACATATCAGTCAAATACTCCCAGAACATTACAAGCATCTCCTTTAATGAAAATTCCACATGTTAATGTGAAGAGGGACGGGCCTTTATCGGGATAAAGGCCCGCCCCTCTTTGATTAGATTTGAGTGAATCCGTGGTTATCGAAGTTGTCCTTTTTGTCGGATGATTTACCGAGTCCGCCGTTCAGTGCGTCCTGGACTTCTTTATTGGTCAGGTTCTCGGGATTGAAATCGGCATCTTTCTCTGACATATTCGGCTCTTGTTTTTGAAACTCACTTCCGCCGAAGTTCTGATTCCCGGTATTCTTTTTATCAGATTTCATCATATCTTTAACATTGAACATGTCCATCGCTTTACTTCCCATTCCTTTGAACTTGTTCTCACTGCCGCCTTCGCCCCTCTTTTCAAAAAGGTCGGTGACAGGGCAGTAGCGCAGGATTCCTTCGCCGACTTTCATGGCTCCGACCATGGCCAGAACGAGATAGGAATCTCTCCAGGGGCGCTTGACGAGCTTGGCCGTTGTCCATGTCAGAATCGTTAATCCAACCGTGATGCGGATCAATGCATTGATGATCCCGATGTTTGATGATACTTTCATTTGTAAACTCCTCCTTGATTTGAAAATTCACATAATTGTTGTAAACCTTTAATGCGTTAAAATACAAAATATGTTAACATGAATGAAAGCCCTTTCTTTTTGAGTGAAAGGGGCTATGTGAAGGTTTTATCAACCTTGCAGCCACCATACATGTTAAAGAAATGAGATAGAGAAAACAGACATTCAATACCATTCCACCAGAGGAGTGTTCGCCTTGGAACAACGCTACAGATGGAAGAATAAACAACTGCGGGAACACATACAGGTTCTCGACGGGGAGCGATCTCCGACTATCCTTTTGAAAAATGCAACATACCTGCACTCCACATTGAAGCAATGGATACAGGGACATATCTGGGTGTACGAAGACCGAATCGTCTATACCGGTGACAAGCTCCCGGAACAGCTGGGGGAATGTGAAGTCGTGGATTGTGCTTCACAATACCTGGTGCCCGGATATATAGAACCTCACGTACATCCGTTTCAGCTTTATAATCCCCAATCTTTTTCCAAGTATGCATCCCAAACAGGTACAACTGCATTTGTAAATGATAACCTCATGATGTTTTTACAGTTGGAAAAAAAGAAAGCGTTTTCTTTATTGAAAGAATTCAACAAGCTGCCGTACTCGATGTACTGGTGGACACGCTTTGATTCACAAACCGAAATGGCCGACGAAGCCACAACCTTTTCAAACGGAGAGGTAAAATCGTGGCTTGAGCATGATTCGGTCGTCCAGGGCGGGGAGCTGACTGCGTGGCCGCGGCTTTTGGAAGGGGACGATCTGCTTCTTCACTGGATGCAGGAAGCCAAGAGAATGGGGAAAATCGTCGAGGGCCATCTTCCCGGTTCTTCAGATAAAACGATCGCCAAGCTCAAGCTTCTCGGAATCGACGGCGACCACGAAGCAATGACAGGGGAAGACGTCTACAAAAGACTGATCCAAGGTTTGACGGTGACGCTCCGTCACTCATCTATACGCCCGGATCTGCCGGTTCTGCTCGACGGACTCAAGGAAAAGGGAATCGAAAATTTCGATTCCATCCTTCTTACAACAGACGGGTCGACACCTGCTTTTCATGAAGAGGGAGTCTTGAACGTATTGCTTAAAATGATCATCGATAAGGGTATTTCCCCGATCGAAGCTTACAACATGGCAAGCTATAACGCGGCCAACTACTATAATCTGACCCACCTGCATGGAATGATTGCAACAGGCAGGGTTGCCAATATCAACTTCCTCAGCAGTAAAGAGGATCCTTCACCTGTTTCTGTCCTGTCAAAAGGGAAATGGGTGCTGAGAGATAAGATGCAGGTCGAACATGATCAGGAGATTCCATGGGAGGAACATGGCTTCACCCCTCTCGCATTGGACTGGGATGTAACCTATGATGATCTTCAGTTCTCCATGCCATTTGGCATTGAAATGGTTAACGATGTGATCACCAAGCCTTATTCGATCAATATTAATCCGTCGACAGACGAACTGGCTTCGGATCATGACCAGTCTTTCCTGATGCTCCTCGACCGAAAAGGGAAATGGAGGATCAGCACCATGCTGAAAGGATTCTCTAACGGGGTGAAGGGATTTGCGTCTTCCTACTCCAATACGGGGGATATCATACTGATCGGGAAAAGTAAACCGGATATGATCGCTGCTTTCAACAGAATGAAAGAAATAGGAGGCGGAATCGTACTGACGGAAAATGGAGAAGTGCTGCACGAGATCCCGCTTCCGCTCAGCGGCCTTCTTTCGAAAAAAGAGATGCCGGAGCTGATTGAAGAAGAGAAAATCATGAAGGTACTGCTTTCAGAACGGGGCTATAAATTTTCCGATCCGATTTACACTCTGCTCTTTTTGCAGTCGACCCATTTACCATATATACGGGTGACGCAAAAAGGAATCTATGATGTAATGAAGAAAACGGTACTCTTTCCAACGATAATGCGTTAAAATATGAAAGTATAGAGACAACATTAGGGGTGTTACAATTTTATGCTGAAAAAGCCACTTATTATCTTGTTAAGTGCTCTGACCCTTGCAGCATGCAGTTCAGATAAAGAAGCAGGAAAGAAACCTGCGAAAGAAGAAACTGCGCCCGTGGCGAATGAAAATGTCGAGAACGTGATGAAGTTCCAGTCACCGCTTACCGGTGAAGAAATGAAGGAAGAATCGACTGATCGCGCGGTCGCTGTCATGGTAAATAATCATCCGAAGGCAAGGCCTCAATCCGGTCTTTCCAAAGCTGATATAGTGTATGAACTACTGGCAGAAGGGGATGTGACAAGATTCCTTGCCATCTTTCAAAGCAGGCAGCCCGATAGAATCGGGCCGGTGCGGAGCGCAAGGGATTATTATATCGACCTTGCAAAAGGCTACGACAGCCTGTATCTTGCCCATGGTTACAGCCCCGATGCAAAAGCGATGCTTGTAAGCGGGGAAATCGATCATTTGAACGGGATCAGATATGATGGGACGCTATTCAAGCGGGCAGAATTCCGGAAGGCGCCTCATAATTCTTATATTTCTTTTGAAAATATTAAAAAAGGGGCAAAAGAGAACGGTTTTTCAATGAAGACTCCTCCTGAGCCGCTGCGATTTGCTTCAAAAGATGCATCAGTGGATGGAGAAGATGCGGAATCCATCATGATTTCCTATTTTAATAATCCGCTGTTTGATGTCGTCTATGAATACAAAGAGGACGAAGGCAAATATGAACGCTATTCGAACGGGGAGCAGACGGTTGATTACGAAACCGAAGATCCGGTCCTGCTTGAAAATATCCTCATTGCCGAAGCCCCGCATAAGATCATTGACAGTGCAGGCAGAAGGGATATCGACCTGGAATCCGGCGGAAACGCCTACCTCTTGCAGGATGGAAAACTCCGTGAGGTCAAATGGGAGAACACGGATGGCAGGATCCTTCCATATGAAGACGGGAAGCAGGTACCCCTGAGAAAAGGTGCAACCTGGATCAATATCATCCCGGACTCTCCAGGCTTGTCAGGATCTGTATCGTATCAACAATAGAGAAGGAAAAGGAGATTATATATGCAAATAAACAAACTTAGAGGGAAAGAACTGGACCAGCTTTTTAACGCGGTTCTTTCCCTGCAGGATATGGAAGAATGCTATCGATTCTTTGATGATTTGTGCACGATCAACGAAATTCAGTCCCTTGCGCAAAGACTTGAAGTGGCCCGCATGCTTCAAGAAGGCAAAACGTACCATAAAATTGAAACTGAAACGGGAGCAAGCACAGCCACCATCTCCCGGGTGAAGCGCTGCCTGAACTACGGCAACGACGCGTATCAGCTTGTGCTCGACCGCGTGCATGAAAAAGCGGAAGAATAGTCGAGGAACCGTTATCTTAATTGGATAGCGGTTTTTTGTTTGTGTGCTTGTTTGGGATTTTAAGAAGCTAGCTGTAGAGATGGCATTTTATAAAGTGCGGGTGACATCTTATATAGGCCCTTTTATAGATTTTTGTTTGAAATGGATATGGAATTGGGTTGTTTTATAAGAACAGGACTTCAACTCAGTAATAATCCTGCTGCTCGAGTGTGTTTATGATCCATTTTCAGGATTTATGATCCATTCCGGAAATTTATGATCCATTCTGAGAAAATATGATCCATTCCAGAGATTTATGATCCATTTTCCAATTTTATGATCTTATAAGATTTATTCTAATTAAGCTTCACCCCCTGGGTAAGCCGCACAACCCCACGCCCGCACCAACTGCCTACATTACAACAACCCGGCAAACATTCAAACTCCGCCAGGCCCAGCCCCATCTCAATTTCATTTTTTAACAAAAGACGAGGTAATGCGACTCCCTTCTGCACATGATATAATACGTTAGATGGATGTATGAATGGAGGAACAATCGATGTATGATGTTCAAAAGTGGAGACATGCGTTTAAGCTGGATCCCGATAAACATATAGATGATGATGAGCTGGAGGCTGTATGCGAGTCTGGAACGGATGCCATCATTGTAGGGGGAACGGACGGTGTAACTCTCGAGAATGTCCTCGATTTGATGGCGCGGGTGCGCCGCTATACAGTACCGTGTATACTGGAGGTTTCCAATTTGGAGTCGATCACCCCGGGATTTGATTTGTACTTTATCCCGATGGTGATGAACAGCCCGAACGTTGACTGGGTGACCGGCCTTCATCATCAGGCGGTGAAGGAATACGGGGAGATCATGAACTGGGATGAAATCCTTGTTGAAGGGTATTGTATCTTGAACAGTGACTGCAAAGCAGCAAAGGTGACGGAAGCCAATACGGAACTCTCAGGCGAGGATGCCGCTGCGTATGCGATGATGGCGGAGAAGATGTTCAACCTGCCGATTTTCTATCTGGAGTACAGCGGTACATACGGTGATATTGATACAGTGAGAGAAGTAAAAGATTCACTTGAAAATACGACCCTTTTCTATGGCGGCGGCATCAAAACCCCAGATCAGGCCCGGGAAATGGCCGGAGTATCAGACGTGGTCGTCGTTGGAAATATAGTATATGAAGATTTAAAAGCGGCTTTAAAAACAGTTAAGGCCGTAAAGGGATAGATTCGTACTGGAGGTTCAGTCCTCTTTAAGATATAATGGAAGACAAATACAGAACAAATGTTCGTTATGGTGGTGAGAATGTTATGCAATTTTTGACTGATCGGTTATTGAACGGAATGAATCCGCAGCAGGCGGAGGCGGTGAAGGCGACAGAGGGTCCTTTATTGATCATGGCAGGTGCGGGGTCAGGTAAGACAAGAGTGCTGACGCACCGGATTGCGTATCTAATGGTGGAAAAAGGAGTGAATCCTTACAACATACTGGCGATCACGTTTACGAATAAGGCAGCCAGGGAGATGAAGGATCGTATCAATAATATCCTGGGCGGAGCATCCGAGGACATCTGGATTTCAACATTCCACAGTATGTGTGTGCGGATTTTGCGCCGGGACATCGACCGCATCGGGATGAATAGGAATTTCACGATACTGGATTCGACGGATCAGCAGTCCGTGATCAAATCCATCCTGAAAGATAAAAATATCGATCCGAAGAAATTCGATGCCCGTTCCATCCTCGGGTCCATCAGTTCCGCGAAGAATGAACTAATCACTACGGAAGAGTTCTCCAAAACAGCGGGAGGCTACTATGACCAGGTGGTATCGGATGTTTACACGGAATATCAAAAGCGTCTCCGCAAGAATCAGGCACTGGACTTCGATGACCTGATCATGACGACGATCCACTTGTTCCAAAGGGTTCCGGAAGTGCTGGAATTCTATCAGCGTAAATTCCAATACATCCACGTGGACGAGTATCAGGATACGAACAAGGCGCAATATATGCTCGTGAAATTAATGGCTTCACGCTTTCAGAATCTGTGCGTCGTAGGGGATTCGGATCAATCGATCTACCGCTGGCGCGGAGCGGATATTGCCAATATCCTTTCGTTTGAAAAGGATTATCCGCGAGCGAACGTCATTTTGCTTGAACAGAATTATCGGTCGACCAAGCGAATCCTGCAGGCGGCGAACGAAGTGATCCAGAAGAATTCGAACCGTAAGCCGAAGAATCTCTGGACGGAGAATCACGACGGAGAAAAGATTTCTTATTATAGGGCGGATTCCGAGCAGACAGAAGCGCAGTTCGTTACAGGAAAGATCAAGGAGATGGTGGATAGCGGAAAACGTAAATACTCTGACTTTGCCATCCTGTATCGTACAAATGCCCAGTCGCGTGTAATGGAGGAAGTCCTGCTCAAGTCGAATATTGAGTACAGCATCGTCGGCGGCATCAAGTTCTACGACAGAAAAGAGATCAAGGATATCCTTGCCTATCTTCGTTTGATTGCCAATCCCGATGATGATATCAGCCTTCAGCGTGTGATCAATGTACCGAAACGCGGAGTCGGGGCGACCTCGGTCGATAAAATCGCACGATACGCAGCGGATCATGACATTTCGATGTTTTCTGCGCTCGAGGAAGCCGATTTTATCGGGTTAAGCCCGAAGATCACAAAAGCTGTTATTGAATTTAAAGAAATGGTCAAAGGCTATACTGGAATGCAGGAGTACTTATCGGTAACTGAGCTTGTAGAAGAAATCCTTGAGAAATCAGGCTACACCGATATGCTGAAAGCGGAAAAATCAATCGAATCCCAGAGCAGACTGGAAAACCTGGACGAGTTCCTGTCCGTTACAAAAAGCTTCGAACAGTCTAACGACGATAAGAGCCTTGTGGCGTTCTTGACAGACCTTGCCCTCGTTGCCGACATCGATAAGCTGGATGAAGATGATCAGCCTAAGGATTCAGTCATCCTGATGACCCTTCATGCTGCGAAAGGGCTTGAATTCCCGGTCGTATTCCTCATGGGGATGGAGGAAGGTGTATTCCCTCACAGCCGTTCCCTCATGGAAGAAGACGAAATGGAGGAGGAGCGGAGGCTTGCCTATGTTGGGATCACTCGTGCAGAAGAAGAGCTTTATATGACAAATGCACAGATGAGGACCTTGTTCGGGCAGACGAAAATGAATCCTGTATCGAGGTTCATCAGTGAAATCCCGGCAGACCTGCTGGATGACGTCATGGCCGAAAGCAAGAGTAAAGGCCCGTTCTCGTCACCGTTTGGCAGAACGGCAGGAGGATCTCCGTCCCGTCCTGCACCGAGGAAGCCAGTCACACGACCGGTTGTACAGAAGACAACCGGCGGAGAAGCAGTCTCCTGGCAGGTAGGCGACAAGGCGTCCCACAAAAAATGGGGCACAGGCACCGTCGTAAGCGTAAAAGGCTCAGGCGACAGCGTCGAACTCGACATCGCCTTTCCAAGCCCGACAGGCATCAAACGCCTTCTGGCCAAATTTGCCCCGATCGAAAAAGCATGATTGGTAAGTCGTTGAGGTTTAAATAATTTTGGTGTACCTGGTGATTTTAGCGGAAGCCAGAAAATTGCAAGTGTTGATGGGAATCAACAACAAAGTTTAAGGCAGTTCCAGCTGTTGATTGGAGTGGAAGACGAAGACTCCTATCAGAAAAGCGGAAGGGCTTTGAAGAGAGGCGTGTGGCATAAGACGAATCGGCCACGAAGGCGTTTTTTGCCTTCTTGGTCGGTTTGGCTTATGACATGTGCCTCTAAGCCCTGTAGGTAGACAATTAACCCCTCGGAGACGACCGAGGAGGCTCACGGGCTACCCGCGGAAAGCGAAGTCTTCCACGGAAATCAACAGCGGCATTCAAAGTTCCTAAACCAATTAAACAAACGTTTGATCAACATCCAAAAACATCGTTAAATCAACGTTCATAAAGTTAAACACTTGTTCAATAAGCGTGAAAGATTAGCATGAAAGGGTTGTTAGAATGGACCGACAATCGGCTGAAAAACGCGTGCACGACCTGCACGAACTTTTAAATCAATACAATTACGAATATCATGTCCTCGATAAACCTTCAGTTCCCGATTCCGAATATGACCAGCTGCTGAGGGAACTGATCGAACTCGAGGATCAGCACCCTGAACTGAGAACGGCAGATTCTCCTTCCCAAAGGGTCGGGGGGACGGTTCTCGATGCATTTGAGAAAGTGGAACACCGCAGTCAAATGCTCAGTCTAGGGAATGCCTTCAATGAACAGGATCTCCGTGATTTCGACCGACGCGTACGCCAGGCTGTCGGGGATGATTTCTCGTATGTATGTGAACTCAAGATCGACGGCCTGGCCGTGTCCCTCCGCTATGAAAACGGGGCATTCGTGCAAGGTGCGACACGCGGGGACGGGTCGATAGGGGAGGATATCACAGCCAACCTTAAGACGATCCGTTCCATTCCATTGAAGATCAAGGAACCCCTTTCGTTTGAAGTACGCGGTGAAGCCTTCATGCCGAAGCGGTCTTTTGAAGCGTTGAATAAAGTGAAAGAGGAAAAGGGAGAAGAACCGTTTGCGAATCCGAGGAATGCAGCCGCGGGATCACTGCGTCAGCTCGACCCCAAAATTGCTGCATCCCGAAATCTGGATATTTTCCTGTATGCCCTGGCAGACATCGGGGATACAGGTATAGACTCTCACAGTGAAGGTCTCAACCGGCTGGACCACCTCGGGTTCAAAACAAATCCTGAACGAAAGCGCTGTGCAGATATAGAGGAAGTCCTTCAGTATGTGGAGAGCTGGACGGAAAGACGCCCGGATCTTTCATATGACATCGACGGCATCGTCATCAAGGTAGATTCATTGGACCAGCAGAAAGCCCTCGGCACGACGGCGAAAAGTCCGCGCTGGGCAATCGCGTTCAAATTTCCGGCTGAAGAAGTGGTCACGATTTTAAAAGAGATCGAATTGAGTGTCGGACGGACCGGCGTGGTTACACCGACTGCCATCCTTGAGCCGGTGAGGGTTGCAGGTACGACCGTTCAGCGGGCCTCCCTGCACAACGAAGATCTCATCAGGGAAAAGGATATCAAAATCGGAGATCATGTTGTCATTAAGAAAGCAGGGGACATCATCCCTGAGGTTGTGAACGTGCTGGAGGAACAGAGAACAGGTGAAGAGAAGGAATTCAGCATGCCGACGCATTGTCCGGAATGTGAAAGCGAGCTTGTCAGGCTGGAAGGAGAAGTGGCGCTTCGCTGCATCAATCCGAAGTGTCCTGCCCAGATCCGTGAGGGATTGATCCATTTTGTCTCCAGAAATGCGATGAATATCGACGGGCTTGGTGAGAAGGTCATCAGTCAGCTGTTCCGTGAGCAGTTAATCGAAGATGTGGCCGATCTGTATAAATTGGAACGCGATCAGCTCCTTCAGCTTGAGCGGATGGGTGAGAAGTCCGTCGATAACCTCCTGCAGGCGATCGAAGCTTCGAAATCGAATTCCCTGGAGAAGCTGCTGTTCGGACTCGGCATCCGTCATGTAGGTGCCAAAGCGGCCAAGACCCTTGCCCAGGAATTCGATTCAATGGACAAGCTGATGTCAGTTTCTAAGGAAGAGCTGACAAATATCAACGAAATCGGTGAGAAAATGGCCGATGCGGTCGTCGCTTATTTTGAAAATGACGAAGTGAAAGAGCTGATCGAAGAGCTGAAGGAAGCCGGGGTCAACATGGTATATAAAGGTCCAAAGCCAGTGGCGGCCAGTGAAGCTGATTCTTACTTTGCAGGGAAAACCATTGTGTTGACGGGGAAAATAGAACAACTGAGCCGGAATGAAGCAAAAGAGAAAATCGAAATGCTCGGAGGTAAAGTGACGGGTAGCGTGAGCAAGAAAACGGACCTTGTCATTGCCGGTGAAGACGCAGGATCAAAACTGACAAAAGCGAATGAACTTGATATAGAAGTTTGGGATGAGGACAAGCTGATGGAAGAACTTAACCGATAAGAGGTGTAGGACGTAATGAAAAAAAGGCTCTCGGCCGTATTAGCCGCCCTGTTGATACTCGGCGGCTGTGCGCCGACGTTTGAAAAGCAGGATCAAGTCGTTCAGGAGAACCAGGACAGTGAATCGAAAAAGGCGATCATTCCTAACTTTCAAATTTCAAACGATTACTATAAGACGATGCTCCCTTACGATACCAGTAAAGCGCGCGGGGTAGTCGTCAATGATCTGGGTTCCCGGTATGATATCAATGAGATTGAAAATGGATTGCTGCGCGTCGCCCAGAACCGTTTTTCAACCGATCAGTATTTCTTTAAAGAGGGGCAGTTCCTGACGAAGAAAATGGTCGACAGCTGGCTTCAGCGTAAGTTCACGAGTGAACAGCTTGACGACAAAGGGTTGAAGGAAAGCGAGAATCTGGGGTTGAATCCGGTGCAGCCAAAAGGTGAAGATGCACCGATCTATCTCGCACATATCGTGGAGCATAATTATTTGGTGAAAAAGAAAGATGATAACAAAGTAAGGCTCGGCGGTGTGGTCATCGCACTTTCATTGAATTCGGTCAATTATGAAACCAATCTCTCAAACGGAACGAGGATGGTCAAGAACATCAGCAATGACGTTCTGAAGGAAGAAGGGGCGAAGATGGCCGGCGAGGTAATGAAAAGACTGAGGCAGAAAGAAGAACTTAAAAACGTGCCCATCATGATTGCTCTGTATAAACAAGCTCCTAAGCAGCAGGTTGTTCCAGGTCAATTCTTTGCCTATGCAACTGTGGAGCCCGGGACCGATAACATTCAGAATTGGGAAGGGATCAATGAAGATTACTATATTTTCCCGTCACCGGATGCAGCTGAAGACCACCCGGAAGACAATAAGATTTTCCAAGATCTGAAGAAAGAAATCGAAGGCTACTTCCCGGTGTTCACCGGCGTAACGGGAGAAGCGCTGTATCAAGGCGGGAAGCTCACAGACATGAATATGGAAGTGGCGCTGACCTATAATGGCAAAGCGGAAACAATCGGGTTTGCACGCCAACTGTCCAGCTTGATCGGAAAGAACACTCCAGAAAGCTGGAACGTGGAACTGCTTATTAACTCTTCATACGGCCCCGAGGCGCTGGTCGTGAAGAAAAAAGGAAGCAAGGAAACCTATCTGCACATTTACGAGTAATTGAAGGACCGGTCCTGTCATTGGCATGGCCGGTTTTTTTACTTTTTCGATAAAAATGAAACCTGCTTATCAGTCATACGTATGTTACATAAAGGAGGGATTTATTTGAATGAATTTTACTCCGTTGGATTATTGATTGCTTCGGTCCTGTTTGTCATTACGCTAGTCATGATTCCGGTTCAATACCGCTACATTAAAGCGATGGAGGAAGAGAAGGAAAAGCATAAACGTAAAGCGGGAGAGGTATTTGATGAGATGCCTTTCGGTGAAGCGTTCCTTCATCAGAATACCCAAATCAATCCTTTATTCCTTCCGGCAAACCTGATTGCCTATATCATTTACAGGCTGAAACATAAGAAATAGAGGGATTACAATCTCCTTGAAAAATCAAGGCCGCTTCCGTGGTCTTTTTTTTGTGTGCGAAATTTGTCGAATAAAAATACTTAAAAAAAGGTTCCATCTGCAAACTTACTGTTATATAATACAAATATGATAATTAATCTGTATTATAACAATGAATACAGAGCGTGTTCCTACATTCATCACAGACATCACTCCATGACATTCCTCACAACACAGATGCGCAATACCTGCAAATTATCTGTATCCATCCGCTGACAAATACTTAAGTATTACCCACTATGTTTAAAACAATGAAAAGGGAGAGAGATCAATGACAAAGAACAGTATGAATGAACGTGCAATGGTTTTACAGGAAAGCTGGGAAATGGATGAAAGATGGCGCGGTGTATCCAGACCGTTTTCAGCGGAGGACGTCATCCGTTTGAGGGGATCCATCGATATTGAGCATACATTGGCAAAGCGGGGATCGGAGAAGCTTTGGGATTTGCTTCACGAAGAAGACTATATCAATGCGCTCGGTGCCTTAACCGGAAATCAGGCCGTCCAGCAGGTAAGGGCAGGGCTGAAGGCAATCTACTTAAGCGGCTGGCAGGTAGCGGCGGACGCCAATCTGTCAGGCCATATGTACCCTGATCAAAGCTTATATCCAGCGAACTCTGTACCATCAGTCGTTAAGCGCATCAACCAGGCCCTTCAGCGTGCGGACCAGGTTCATTATGTGGAAGGCGATGAATCGATTGACTGGTTTGTCCCGATTGTTGCCGACGCAGAAGCAGGATTCGGCGGGCAGCTGAATGTGTTTGAATTGATGAAAGGCATGATCGAGTCCGGTGCATCGGCTGTTCACTTTGAAGATCAGCTTTCCTCAGAGAAGAAATGCGGACACCTAGGCGGGAAAGTACTTCTTCCTACTCAAACGGCTGTAAAGAACTTGATCTCAGCCCGTCTGGCGGCGGATGTCATGGGAACGCCGACATTGATCGTTGCCCGTACGGATGCTAACGCAGCGGACTTGATCACGAGTGACGTCGATTCATATGATGCGCCTTTTATCACCGGAGAGCGTACACCGGAAGGGTTCTTCCGCACGAAGGCGGGACTCGATCAGGCAATCGCGAGGGGCCTTGCTTATGCACCGTACGCTGACCTTGTGTGGTGTGAAACATCCGAGCCGAACCTTGAGGAAGCCCGTCAGTTTGCGGAAGCGATTCATAAAGAGCATCCTGGTAAGCTGCTTGCCTATAACTGCTCGCCATCTTTCAACTGGAAGAAGAAGCTTGATGATGAAACGATCGCGAAATTCCAGGTTGAGCTGGGCAAGATGGGTTATAAGTTCCAATTTGTTACGCTTGCAGGCTTCCATGCATTGAATCACAGTATGTTCGAACTGGCAAGAGGCTATAAGGATCGTGGAATGGCCGCATACTCCGAGCTGCAGCAAGCGGAATTCGCAAGTGAGGTGCACGGCTATTCTGCCACAAGGCATCAGCGTGAAGTGGGAACCGGCTACTTTGATGAGGTATCCATGGTGATCTCAGGCGGTACTTCATCCACGACGGCCCTGAAAGGATCGACCGAAGCCGAACAATTTTAACTGTTAAAAAAATGAACGCCCGTCCCCCGGTGCTTTAAAGCGCTGAGGCACGGGCTTTTTATTTAGGGAGAAAGAATGATGTTTAAATTTTAATAAATATACTATTGATTTTATTTTTATGCAGTCATATAATTAGACCTAATTTAAATCTACTGAGTGTGGTGACTGATTGATGAATGTTGGAATTGTTGGATCTACCGGATATGGAGGGGTGGAGCTTCATCGCCTGCTGTCGAATCATCCTGCGATTGATGGGTGTATTTTATATTCATCAAGCTTAAAGGGAGAATCCTATGCCGAGCAGTATCCCCATCTGACCGGATTGACAAATGATCGGGTCCGGGAGATTCAGATTGATGAAATGAAAGAGCTCGATGCAGTGTTCCTGGCGGTTCCCGCGGGAATTTCAAAAGAGATGACACCTCAGCTTCTGGATGGGAAAGCGAAAGTCATTGATCTTTCCGGAGACCTGCGGCTGCAGGATCCAAAGGAATATGAGGACTGGTACAAAGGCGGGGCTGCAGATCCCTCGGTCTTGAAAGAAGCGGTATACGGACTGACAGAATGCAATCAAGGGGCCATTAAAGAAGCTGATCTGATTGCAAACCCGGGCTGTTTCCCGACAGCTTCCCTTTTGGCTCTTGCTCCGCTGATACAGAACAAGCTGATAAAGCCGGATTCAATCATCATCGATGCCAAAACCGGTCTTTCAGGGGCGGGAAGGAAACCCTCGTTATCTGGCCACTTTTCAGAAACTCAGGAAAATTTGCGGATATACAAGGTGCATGAACACCAGCACACCCCGGAAATCGAACAGCAGTTGAAGAAGTGGGACGCCGAGACAGGACCGATCACCTTTTCGACGCATCTCATTCCAATGACCAGGGGCATCATGGCGACAGTCTATTGCGATCTTCAAAAGGAAAAAACAACCGGTGAACTCCATGAAGAATACCGCCGTTTTTACAGCGGCAGCCCGTTTGTACGCATACGGCCGATCGGCCAATACCCCGGCACGAAAGAAGTATTCGGGACCAATTTCTGTGATATTGCGATAAAAACAGATTCAAGGACAGGCAGAGTCACCATCGTGTCCGTCATCGACAATCTGATAAAAGGCGCGGCAGGCCAGGCAGTACAGAATATGAATCTCTTATTTGGTCTCGAAGAAACGGCAGGCCTTCACTATTATCCTATTTATCCATAGGCTCTTTTCGCATACTTTGCCTGAGTTGAACACAAGAAAATACCGGAACTTGGGTATTTTTCGCTTGTCCGTCCATCTGGTGCGTAAGCTTTAGATCGAAAAGAGCACGTCCACAAGCTATATTCAGGCTATAAGTCTATTTACGAAAGGCAGCAACCTTATAGAAAACAGCCTATCCATAAAAGGAGGAGAGAGTTGTGAGTGTCATTGAGAAAAAAGCAGTGCAGAAGGTTGAAGGGGGAGGCATATTATCCCCGGCGGGCTTTAAGGCAGGAGGCATCCATATCGGACTTCGTTATGAGAAAAAGGATTTTGGCGTCATTTATAGTGAAAGACCTGCACAGAGCGCAGCGGTTTATACCGAAAGTCATTTTCAGGCGGCCCCGTTAAAAGTGACGCAGCAGAGCATCGCCTCCGCTGGCCTACTTCAGGCAATTGTGTGCAACAGTGCAATCGCCAATGCGTGCACGGGTGAACAGGGACTGAAGGATGCCTATAAAATGCGGGAATTGATCGCAAAACGCTTTAGACTGCCTGAGGAGTATGTTGCCGTTGCCTCAACCGGAGTGATCGGTGAGTGCCTCCCGATGAAAAAGATCGAACAGGGCTGCAGCAATATTGCGGTCCATAAGGATTACAACAGTGCCAAATCATTTCAGCAGGCGATCCTGACGACAGATATAGTTGAAAAGGCGGCTTGTGTTGAAGTGACGGCAGACGGAAAAACCATCACGATCGGGGGTGCTGCCAAGGGTTCGGGAATGATCCATCCCAACATGGGGACGATGCTCGGATTCATCACAACGGATGCGAATATCTCAGCCCCGGTCCTTCAAAGCGCCTTGAAGAAAGCAGTCAATACCACATTCAACCAGATCACCGTCGACGGTGAGACGTCTACGAACGATATGGTCATCGTGATGGCGAATGGAACGGCAGGTCATAAGCCGTTAAATGAAAATCATCCTGACTGGGGGAACTTCCAGGAAGGACTGACTCTTTTATGTGAAGACCTGGCAAAACAGATCGCCCGTGACGGGGAAGGTGCAACCAAACTGGTGGAAGTGTCGGTGAAAGGGGCACACTCGGACGGGGATGCCAAGACCATCGCGAAGAAAATAGTGGGCTCGAATCTCGTCAAGACAGCCATTTACGGGGCAGACCCAAACTGGGGAAGGATCGTCGGGGCAATGGGGCACAGCCCTGCAGTCCTGCAGCCTGACTTATGTGATATATACATTGGCAGGGAACTTGTTTTCTCTGAAGGCACCCCGCAAGCCTTCAATGAACAGAGTGTCAGTGACTATATGAAAAACGAAGAATGTGTAGAAATCAGCGTCTTTTTAAAGGACGGCGCAGGAGAAGGAAAAGCCTGGGGGTGTGATTTAACGTATGACTATGTCAAAATCAATGCCAGCTACCGGACGTGAGACGCTTGTCATCAAACTCGGAGGGAGCATCCTGTACAGACTTTCCCCGCAATTTTTCATGAGCCTTGCCGACTTGGTGAAAGAGTACAACGCGGTGATTGTCCACGGCGGAGGCCCGGAAATCACCACTATGCTCAACAGGCTCAATATCGAAACGGCGTTCATAAACGGACAGCGCAAAACTACGGCCGCCGTTCTGGAAGTCGCTGAAATGATGCTGAAAGGAAAAGTGAACGGCCACCTTACCGGTAAACTGAACGGCCA
This sequence comes from Rossellomorea aquimaris, assembly GCF_001877785.1. Classification (GTDB taxonomy): domain Bacteria; phylum Bacillota; class Bacilli; order Bacillales; family Bacillaceae_B; genus Rossellomorea; species Rossellomorea aquimaris_A. Next base: position 34,218 of record NZ_MINN01000106.1, read on the forward strand.
CGGATTGAACGCAGTCGGAATCTGCGGCTATGACGCCAATTTATTGACTGCTTCCTTGATTGACAGGGAGTCACTTGGATTGGTCGGTGAAATTGAAGAAGTGAACACCGGGTTGCTGAGAGTATTGATTTCAGAAGGATATCTCCCTGTGATTGCGCCTCTTGCCCTTACGAAAGAAGGGACTAAGGTGAATGTCAATGCCGACCTCGCTGCTGCTGCGATTGCGAAAGCAGCAGCAGCGGAAAAGCTTTTATACGTTACCGATGTACCCGGTATCCTTCATGACGGAAAATTGATTCCTGACACAACCGCTGGAGAGATCGAGGGGATGATTGCGGACGGTGTGATTTCGGGAGGGATGATCCCGAAGGTGAACTCGGCGCTTTCCGCATTGTCGCCCCATCTGAAAGAAGTGATGATCACAGGCGGACAGCAGGCGATTTTTAAAGACGGCAGCATACTTGGTACAAAAATCAAAGATAAAGGAGGGGTTGCGGCCTCATGAGTCACTTATTCCCTGTGTACAATCGATTGGATGTCGAACTGGTTGAAGGTGAAGGAACAAAGGTGAAAGACGCCGGGGGAAAGACATATCTGGACTTTATAGCGGGCATCGCGGTCTGCAATCTCGGCCACACCCCGGAAGCGGTCAAGCAAGCGGTGCAAGAACAGCTTGATAAACTTTGGCATGTGTCGAATCTGTTCCAGCTATCCGTACAGGAAGAGGCTGCCGGTCTTCTGGCTGATGCAAGCGGGCTGGATGCGGTATTCTTCTGCAACAGCGGGGCGGAAGCGAACGAAGCGGCAATCAAACTGGCCAAAAAACATACGGGTAAAACAAAAATTCTGACCTTTAAACAATCCTTCCATGGCCGCACATTCGCGACGATGAGCGCAACAGGCCAGGAGAAGATCCACAGCGGATTCGGTCCGCTGCTGCCGGCTTTTGAATACCTGCCTTTTAACGACGTGAAAGCGCTGGGTGACGTTGATGGTGACGATATTGCGGGAATCATGGTCGAAGTGATCCAGGGGGAAGGCGGAGTCCATCCGGGAACGGAAAAGTTTCTAAAAGAAGTAGAGAATAAGTGCAGGGAACTCGGTGCCCTTCTGATCATAGATGAAGTGCAGACAGGGATCGGGCGCACCGGAGAGCCATTTGCTTTTCAGCATTACCCTCTGCAGCCTGATATTGTGACAGCTGCGAAGGGTCTCGGAAGCGGATTCCCGGTCGGGGCGATGATCGGAAAGAAAGAGCTCGTTGACACATTTTCACCCGGCACCCACGGATCCACCTTTGGAGGGAATCCCCTGGCGATGGCCGCAGTGAAGGCGACTTTGGAGACTATCATCGACGAGTCATTTTTAAAAGAAGTGAAAGAAAAGTCTGAAGCATTTATCCAGTCCCTTAAACATAAACTTGAGTCATTGCCTCTTGTGAAAGAGATAAGGGGGGAAGGCTTCATGATCGGCATCCAATTGACGGAAGAAGCGAAGGGGCCGATCGGGCGCCTGCGGGAAAACGGGCTGCTGACACTTCCTGCAGGGCCGGATGTCATCCGTCTGCTCCCGCCTTTGAACGTCACCGAAGAGGAACTTCAGGAAGCACTCTCGATACTGGAACACTGCCTCAGTCAACAAACGGCGGAAGCGGCCAGATAAATTTTTTTAATCAGAAATGTATAAAAATACTTATTTTATAATAAAAATTCACTTATTGGAGGGATACATCATGACCGGCTGCTTAAGTTTGGAAAACGGGACCGTCTTCAAGGGAGAATTGTCCCCCGGCTGCAACGGGACCGTTGTCGGCGAGATCGTGTTTTTTACAGGTATGACGGGTTATCAGGAGGTGCTCACGGATCCTTCCTATAAAGATCAAATCGTGGTCTTCACCTATCCGCTGATCGGCCAGTATGGAATTAATGAAAGTGATTCCGAAAGTGCAGAACCTCAGGTCAAAGGGGTAGTAATGCTTCATTGTCCGGACGTTTATTCGCATTATCAGGCGACGTCTTCCCTTAAAGAGTATCTACGAAAATGGAATATTCCTTATATGACGGGAGTGGACACCCGCCAGGTGGTGAAAACGATCAGGGAGCTGGGGAGCCAGAATGCATGTATGAGTTCATCAGCACGAATTCCCCCTTCCCATACGCTGAAGGGCCAGATTGAACAAGTGGCATCGGCAGAAGTAAGCAGGTATGGAAGCGGGAGTATACAAGTCGTCCTGATTGATTTCGGGGTGAAGAAGTCAATCATCACGAGCCTTGTGGATATGGATTGTTCGGTCACCGTCATGCCATATGACCGTCTGGAATTACTTCAGAAGCTGGAGCCGGATGCAATCGTCATATCCAACGGACCCGGCGACCCGAAAGAAATGGGGGGCATACTGCCGCAACTGAAAGAATATATCCTGACACTCCCGACGCTCGGAATTTGCCTGGGTCATCAACTGATCGCCCTGGCACTGGGGGGCAATACCCGAAAGCTGCTGTTCGGCCACAGGGGTGCAAATCATCCGGTCATCGATTACGGAACAGGCCGGGTTTACCTGACGTCCCAGAATCACAACTATGTCGTCGAGGATGAGAGTTTAAAAGGGACGAATCTCAAGCCTCGTTTTCTCAATGTGAACGATGGTTCTGTAGAAGGACTGCAGCATGAGACGAAACCGATTCTATCCGTGCAATTCCATCCGGAGGCGCGTCCCGGTCCCGAAGATGCATCGTACATCTTTGAAGAATTCTATCAATCCATCAAACAACCAGGGAGAGAGAAGATTTATGCCTAAAGATTCAAGTATTCAGAAGATCCTCGTCATCGGATCCGGACCGATCATCATCGGTCAGGCAGCAGAGTTCGATTATTCAGGCACCCAGGGCTGCCTTGCCCTGAAGGAAGACGGATATGAAGTCGTCCTCGTGAACCATAATCCGGCGACGATCATGACAGACACCGAAAATGCCGACACCGTCTACTGTGAGCCTCTGACGGTAAAAACGGTCACAGGCATCATTGAAAAGGAGAAGCCAGACGGCCTGGTGGCGAATCTTGGCGGGCAGACGGCGCTCAATCTTGCCGTGGAGCTCCATGAAAAAGGGGTACTCGATAAATACGACGTGAAGCTGCTCGGTACCTCGGTGGAGTCGATCCAGAAGGGGGAAGACCGTGAAAAATTCCGTACCCTCATGAACGAGCTCGGCCATCCGGTCGCTGAAAGTGAAATCGTGGAGGACGTCAAAGCTGCGCTTGCTTTTGCCGAAAGGATTTCGCTGCCGATCATTGTCCGCCCGGCTTATACACTGGGAGGAAGAGGAGGCGGGATCGCATCCACGGAAGAAGAGTACGTCAAGCTTGTCCAGACCGGGTTGAAAGCAAGCCCGATCAATCAGATCCTTGTGGAAAAGAGCATTGCAGGCTTCAAGGAAATCGAGTATGAAGTGATGAGAGATTCGAAAGGAAATTGTATATCGGTATGCAACATGGAAAATTTTGATCCGGTAGGGGTCCACACCGGTGATTCGATCGTCGTTGCCCCTTCCCAGACCTTGAGGGATCAGGAGTTCCATATGCTCCGTACGGCTGCTTTTGATATCATCAATGCCCTCGAAGTCGTGGGAGGCTGCAATATACAGTTTGCTTTAGACCCTGACAGCAATCAATACTACGTCATTGAAGTCAATCCGCGGGTCAGCCGTTCATCGGCACTGGCCTCGAAAGCGACCGGCTACCCGATTGCGAAAATCGCCGTCAAGCTGGCCGTCGGCTATTCATTGGATGAAATCATCAATCCTCTGACAAGGACGACGTATGCAAGCTTTGAACCTGCGCTTGATTATGTGGTCGTAAAGTTCCCTCGCTGGCCGTTCGATAAGTTCCCTGAAGGAAACCGCCGTCTCGGTACGAAAATGAAAGCGACCGGGGAAGTGATGGCGATTGAACGGACGATGGAAGCAGCCTTTCAAAAGGCGGTCCAATCCCTGGACATCGGTGCGGTGGGTCTATCCCTTAAGGAAGGACTTGTGTCATTGCCGGACGGGGAGCTCCTCGACGCAATCGAATCCCCGACGGACATCCGCTTCTTTCAGCTGGTGGAGCTGATGAGAAGAGGCGTAGGCATGGATGAGCTTCTTGACAAAACAGGAATCGATCAACTGTTTCTGTCCGTCCTTGAAAATCTGTTGAAGGTAGAGAGTAAGCTGCAGCTGGAACCTTTAAGTCCTGAACTCCTGGAGCTGTCCAAAAAATATAGATTCGAAGACCGTGATATTGCAAGACTTTCAGGCACCGGGGAAAGCGATGTAACGTCTCTGCGCCAGGCTCTCGGGATCAGACCGGGCTTCAAAATGGTCGACACATGCGCAGGCGAATTCGAAGCGATCACCAACTATGCGTACTCCACCTACTGGGGTGAAAATGAAATAGAGCCGCTTTCCGGCGAAAAGAAGGCGCTTATCATCGGGTCCGGTCCGATCCGGATCGGACAGGGAGTGGAGTTCGACTACAGTGCAGTCAAAGCGAATCAGCGCCTCCAGGATCACGGCTACAAAACGATCATCGTGAATAATAATCCTGAAACGGTGAGCACCGATTATGAAACGGCAGACCGACTGTATTTCGAGCCGGTCACAGAAGAGAGCGTCATGGCAATCATTGAACATGAGGGTATCGATACCGTCCTCGTTCAATTCGGGGGACAGACCGCCTTGAATCTTGCGCCTCTTTTAGAAAAAAGAGGGGTTCATCTGCTTGGTATCACTTCTGACACCATTGATGCCGTCGAAGACCGTGACAGATTCTATCAATTGCTTGATGGGCTGAAGATTCCCCGCGTAAAAGGAGATATCTGTCACAGCAAATCCCAGGCACTGAAGGCAGCAAAGGATCTGCAATTCCCGATTTTGTGCCGTCCGTCTTATGTCATCGGCGGTAAGGGCATGGTCAAATTGGAATCGAAGGATGAACTCCATAAGTGGCTCCAGGAAGCTGACGAAGACTATTTCCCGGTCCTTGTCGATGAATTCAAAACGGGTGCAGAAGCCGAAATCGATTTGGTGGCAGACGGAGAGAATGCCTATATACCGGGCATCATGGAGCATATTGAACGGGCCGGCGTTCATTCGGGAGACAGCATGGCCATTTTTCCTGCTCAATCACTGTCCGCCAAAGTCATAAGTGAAATCGCGGACTATGCCGGGAAAGTCGTCTCTGCCCTGAATTATAAAGGAATCATGAATATCCAGTTCCTCCTTCAGGGGGAAGAGGTATTCATATTGGAAGTCAATCCGCGGGCAAGCCGGACAGTGCCGATCATCAGCAAGGTCATCGGCTTTTCATTAATTGAAATGGCAGCCGACCTTTTATGTGACGGGCATCTGAAGATCGATTCGTTCCCTGCACCGGCGGGCGCCGATCTTGAAACCGTGGCGGTAAAATATCCGGTCTTTTCTTCCCACGCCCTTCCTGAACTTGACCACATCCTGGGAGCGAATATGAAATCGACCGGAGAAGGGATGTGCCTTGGACATACGGTGGAAGAAGCAATGTTCAAGGTATTTGAACCGCTGCATGATCACGTGCAGAACGGAGGCACAATTTTCGTCGATGGAGATATCGACGATCTTCAAGTCTATCGTACTTCCGGAGAAGCAGGATTCCATGAGTGGGTGGACTCCGCCGAAGCAGCGGTCTATTTCAATAACCAGGATAACGGAGAAATGAAGAAGAAACGCATTCAGGCTCTTGAAGCGGGAATTACCGTCATCACGGAAAAAGAAACCCTGCTTGCTTTTATCAAGAGTATGGAGGCGGGTGAAGCCGCTCCGATTCCACTGGCAAAACCTAAATTGATGCAAGGAGTGAAGTGAACATGATGAAATCAAATGCAGTCCTGTCGCCGTTTAAGACACTACCCCTTAAAGGGAGGGACGTGTTGACGTGGCTGGACTATACAACAGAAGAGGTACATGAACTCCTGTCACTGGCGGAGCAGCTTAAGAAGGACCCGGTTTCCAAGAGCCTCGAAGGGAAAACACTCGGGATGATCTTCGAGAAATCATCGACCAGGACCCGTGTATCCTTTGAGGCCGGCATGCTGCAGCTGGGCGGGCACGCGATCTACATGAATTCACGCGACATCCAGCTTGGAAGGGGCGAATCGATTGCAGATACAGCGAAAGTGCTTTCCTCTTATGTCGATGCCATCATGATCCGCACCTTTGAACATGAAAAGGTTGCAGCACTTGCCGAGCATGCAAGTGTTCCCGTCATCAATGGCTTATGCGATACGTATCACCCCTGTCAGGCGCTCGCGGATGTATTGACTATCTATGAGCTGAAAGGTCAGCTCGCCGGACTGAAGGTAGTCTATATTGGGGACGGGAATAATGTTGCACACTCCTTCATGATCCTCTGTGCCAAGCTTGGGATGGATGTGGCGGTGGCCTGTCCCGAAGGGTATGAGCCTGCTCAGGAAGTCATCGATGCCACTGTTGAGCTTACCGGGCACAGCGGAGGGAGCTTTACGCTCACCCATGACCCGGTGGAGGCCGCTGCCGGCGCCGATATCGTCTATACAGATGTCTGGGCCAGCATGGGACAGGAAGAGGAGACTGCAGAGCGACTTCAGATCTTCGAGCCTTACCAGGTAAATGACGAACTGCTTGCCCACTCCTCCTCAGACGTGAAATTCCTGCACTGCCTCCCTGCCCACCGCGGGGAAGAAGTGACTGGCGAAGTCATCGACGGAGTGAAGTCGGCTGTATTTCAGCAGGCGGAGAACCGTTTGCATGTGCAAAAGGCGATTCTGTTGTCTGTAATTGGTTGATATATAGATGGATGAACCCCGTTCTTAGATGGAGCGGGGTTTTTTATGTGTGAAATAAGGTACGTTACTTAATTCACATGAAAAACAAGGTGATAAGATGCTAAAGTAATGAAGGAATCTCAAAATATTGTAAATAAATGGTTTGGTTCTGTCTGGTTTGGGCTACTTAATAGGGGAACAAATATACGGCAGATAAGCAGGGAGGAATAGAGGATGAAACGAATAAACTGGGCCGTCATATTATTGGTGGTCCTTCTTGCAGCAGCCGCAGCAGGATGTTCACAAGATCAGAAGGCATCCGGGCCTAAAGAGTCGGGCTCGGAGCAATCGAAGGAAACGAAAAAAGAGAACGCCGAAGAAGAAAAAAAGAACATACCGCAAGCAGCCTTATATAACGTAGAAGAAATCGTAAAAGAAAAAGGAAAGTACGATCCTGATAAATTAGGCAAGGATGAACAATACAAGAAAAAGCTCCTGAAGGAAATCGAAGAGGCCCCTGATAATCTGAGCGGGGAAGAGGCATATTCGCTTGCAGTCTCCCTTGTTGCTGCAGATATTGAAAAAGAAGCGGAAGGGTTTGAAAAGGTGGACCCCGTCATTACAATCGATTCTTCTACCCCTGAAGATGAAATCGACATTCCTGAGCAGGAAAAAGTAAACGTGGCCATCCTGCTCGATTCGAGCGGGAGTATGGCAGCTGAAGTCAGCGGGGGCCAGAAAATGAAACTCGCCAAGCAGGCGATCCAGAAATACGCACAGGATCTGCCGGAGGGTTCGGATATCATGCTCCGTGTTTATGGACATAAAGGAACCGGGTCGGATGCTGATAAAGAAATGTCCTGCAAAAGCAATGAGGTTGTCTATGACTTGGACGCATACGATGAAAAACGATTCAGTGAATCTCTTGAACAATTCGATCCTTCAGGCTGGACACCATTGGCTGGCGCGATTGAAGCAGCTCAAAAAGATCTGGAGGATCAAAAAGGGGAAAACATTAAAAATGTCGTGTATGTAGTAAGTGACGGTGTGGAAACATGCGACGGCGATCCAGTTTCTGCAGCAAAATCCCTGAATGGATCCGATATCCAGGCAGAAGTGAATATCATCGGTTTTGACGTCGACAACGAGGGGCAGGTCAAACTGAAAGAAGTCGCGGAAGCAGGCGGAGGACAATACAAATCCGTATACTCCGAAAGTGAATTGAATGATTACCTGAAAGAAGAATACAGCCGCTTGTACTGGGAATGGCTGTCATGGGGGAACGACCGATATTTCGATATTCTCGGTCAGAGCAATGATATCTATTTTGACATGCTCGGCTATGGCAACGACATCTACTTCAAATCACTTGCGGCCAAAAATGCCATGAGCAGCCTGCGTTATGACTTGAAAGAGATGAATAAGTTCAAAGATGAAGAAGAGGAAGACAAATACACGGAACTGATCAACATCAGACATGAAACAGTGGATGAATATTTCGATCAGGAAGAAGAAAGGAAGAATAAAATCCGGGAAGATATGAAAGAAAAACTCGAGAAAAAAGTAAAAGAACTGAAAGAAAAGAACACGGATAAATATTCTTCCTGATGTTCTAATACCTTTAAGACACTTTCCAATGAAGGAAGGTGTCTTTTTTATGCGCGACAGATAATCTCTACTGAGTTCAATGGATGAATTCCAGAGTTTTTTTCCTGTCATCAGACCTGGATCCATTATTCACTGCTATACTATTAATATGAAATATTTTCCTGTGATAATGGGTTACTGTTTGAACTCATACAGAGGCAATGGTAAAAGGGGGAGTTTCGAATGATCGAACTCATGCTGCTGGCACTATCGATCGCCGCAGTGTTTATCTTATATCGTAAATCAGATGAAGAAGTGCCGTACTTGCTGGCGAAGCTGATAGGATATACTATCCTCGGGACGGCGATGTTTAATCTGAACGGGATTAGGATCCCTGCTGGATTCATAATCTTTTTGTTGTTCTTCCGTAAAATACCGGTCAATGCCTGGAGCAAGCGTCGTGCGGCTTATACAGGTTTCGCAGTGTTTCTGTTGTCGGTCATCTTGTCGTTCTCTGTGAAGGAATGGTATGAATGGCCAAGGAAGGTGGCGTTGAAGGAGACCAACTTTTACGATGGAAGCCTGTTGGAGGAATGGAACAATATTAAGGAGAAACTTGACGTGGAAAGTGACTACGGGGTGAAACTGACTGATATTAGGATGGTCATCGATAAAGCAGGGAATTACGAAAGTCTCGATTTATCGATCGTTGAGGATGGTCCGCCAGAGACCGTCTACTACCGGATAAGGCTTTCGGAAGATGGAGAAACAGTAGATGTTAAGAGAACCAAGAGAGATGCAGAAGATTGGGGGCAGACTCCTTATTCTGAAGCCGACTTTGTCTTTTCACAGCTGGACCTCATCACCAAGCCGATGCTGAACCATGATAGCGTAAATTACTACGAACTCAACTCCGATGGCCAGCGGATGGGCTATGCAGTGAAAGACCAGAAGAACTACCGCGTCGACACCGCCGGCAAAAAAGAACTCAAGGACAGCGAACTCCCCGTCGACGGCATCGCAGTCGGTGTATGCGGAACCGAAGGCGGGATCGATGAACACGGGATGATTTTGGAGTGCGACAATTTTGAGCATTATTTGTTTGATGTGTTGAAAAATAAACCTGAATTGAATACAAGCAGCGTACTGGAAACAGCAGAAAGCATTTCCCCTCAGGTGGCCGGGTGGTTATCCGAACACATAGGAGACAATATTGGAAGCGAAAAAAATGGAGAATTCATCTTAAAGATAGACGGCAAGGAGAAGCGGGTATCCGAACAAGAGTATATAAAGGCATTGAAAGAAACCCCTTATGTCGAAGTCATTGAACAAGGCCAGGACAACTGGAAAGTCAAAGTCGAAAACCCATACGGAAATCCACCCCACACAATGGAATTTGAATTAACCAGGGAAGGGCCAGAAGTGGTGGACCTTCATTTCAGGTAGAAACTCATTTGTGGTTATATGCCTTTAGAAAAGTTCTAACCGGGGAGTTTTTTGGTTTTTTTCTTTTATGCAATGATAAGGTTTCTAACGATGGTTAACCTGACCAGCGGTTGATGAGATAAGAAGAGAGGAAAGGTTATGCTCAGAGACGGGAGGCATAAGACGAATCGGTCTGGATCTTATCTTCTGTTCCATCTAAGAAAATGGAGGGTCAAGACGAACTAAAATAAGTTACCGTCCCTTTATTCAGGATGGAATGGTGTAAACTTATCCATATTAAAAACCGGTTCCAGCGATTGATTGGAGTGCAAAACGTAGACTCCTGCGGGGAAAGCGAGTTAGGTGAGACCCCGCAGGAGCATCGCGACGAGGAGGCTCACCAACCGCCCGCGGAAAGCGGAGTTTTGCACGGAAATCATTAGCGGTAATGTATGGTTTCAAATAAATTGAGAAGTCAAAATCGCTTCACTTACTGCTTCACTTACTATGGTTGCCTAAAAACATAACCAAAATCTGTGTAGGGCAATAACTTCACGTTTTCGTTAATATCAGGAGGCTCACGGGCTACCCGCGGAAAGCGAAGTCCTGTACGGAAATCAAAAGCGGCATTAGAAGCACCATAACCCCTATCCCTTGTCTGAAAGTGTTTGCATAAGAGAAAATGGGAGAGAATAAGCAAACAAACAGCTTCAGTCATATAGTGTAATGAAAATCACCAATATCCGCGGAGGTGCCGGAAGTGAGTAAGCCAACTATCGATGACTATCTAGAGAATGGGATGTACGGACAAAAACAGACGAAGCCTGACGAAAGGCGAAAGTTCCTCGGAAGCTTGCGGGAACGGATCATCATTGCCCTGACACAAAGCCAGGTAAGGGAAAAGAAAGTGTATCAGGAAGTCGCTGAATGTATTAAGGAACACCGGGGGGCAAAACTCCTGCTGAATGGAAACATGAACTATAACTACCTTACAAAATATATAAAACTCGCCAATCAGTATGGCGTGAAATTTTCAATGGTGACGAATAAGGAGTCCCAAACCGATATCGGTCTGCTGCTTGCCTATGATCATGCCATCAACAAGGAAGAGATTTATGTGACAAAGCAGGCAGACAAACCTGCTGTGAGCACAAAGCCCAAAAAGAAAAGCGTGTTTTCCAAAATAAAAAACAAGCTTTTCTAATGCTGCTTTGCCTCAAACAACTGTGAGTTGAACAGCCATTTAAGGAAAAACGGGATGATGAATAAGATAAAAAGGATTCTGAACAGGTGGTAGCCGGTGATGATTGAAAGATCGGCATTCACCGACTGGCCGACAATCGCCATTTCTGCCATGCCGCCGGGTGCCAGACTGATGAAGGCCGTCAGGAACGAAATGTCGTGCCATTTGCTTAAAATAAAGCTCAACCCGACACAGCTCACCAGCAGGCAAAGGGAAGTGATGACGGACAACGGAACGAATTTCGATAATCCTTTTGCCGATGAAAAATCGAGCATGAAGCTGAAATAAATCCCGAGGCATAACTGAGCCAGGATGATTAGCACGCCAGGCATGGCCGGAACATCAAGACCGGCAATCACCAACCCGCCGACTGCCATGATCGGTCCGAGCATGGCAGCGGTGGGGAGGTGTATTTTTTTTGCAGCAAATGCTGATAAACCGGCAATCACTAAAAATAATACAATACCCCAGTCAAGGGCTGCAGCGCTGCCGGCTCCCCCTGCGGGAGACGGCGCATGCCCTGCAAGCAGGGGACTGAATACCAAAAACGGCACGACAAATATGACGGACAGCAGCCGGACGACCTGAAGGATGGTCACCACGGTGAGGTCGATGTTCTTTAATTCTTCACCAAGCACCACCATTTGGGAAAGTCCACCCGGAATGCTTCCGGTAATGGTCGACGGCAGGTTGATCCCGGTTAATTTGGTTGTGAAATAGGCAAGTATCATTGAAATAAGGATGACAGCCAGGGTCATGGTTAGCATGGAAGGCAGCTGTGTGCCAATTTCAATGAGTGTTTTCATGCTGAAAGATCGGCCGATCGCATAGCCGACAATCACCAGGCCGAAATCCCTTAACACAGGCGGCCACTTAAGATGGATGGCGGTCCATTTTTGAAAAGCGAAGACGGACACCATCGACCCGAGCATCCAGGACAATGGGACATGAAGAAGGGTGAAGAGTCCGCCGCCTGCGAGTCCGATCAGGAACGTTGTGACAATCGCACGCATATGGAAAATCCTTTCTTTTATTATCTATTTTAAAGGTATAGAAAATAGAGGAAGGTGACAACTTCTTTGTTCCGCAACCCGAAAAATAAAATCGTATGCCGCGGAACACTGCTCCTTCCATACAGGCAGGCATGCCGGATTTGACCAATTGGAAGTCATTTCATCCAGTCCTCACCTATTGCTTTAACACCGCGATTTTTGGTATTATCAATAGTATTGCAAGTGTTCGAAACTTTATGGAGGTGAAGAGGATGTCTAGAATTTCAGAAGATCAGGTGAAGCACGTTGCACACCTTGCACGACTAGCCATCACGGAAGACGAAGCAAAAAAGTTTACCAATCAATTAGATGCGATCATCGGGTTTGCCGAGCAGCTCAATGAATTAGATACAGAGAATGTCGAAGCGACAAGCCACGTGCTTGATATGAAGAATGTTATGCGTGAAGATGAGCCGACAGAAGGGCTTCCGCGTGAAGAAGTGTTAAAGAATGCACCGGATAAACAGGATGGACAAGTACGAGTTCCATCGATTTTGGACTAAGGAGGGAAACTCATGTCATTATTTGATCATAAATTATCAGAACTTCATGAGCTTTTACATAAAAAAGAAGTTTCTGTTACAGACCTGGTCGACGAATCATACAAACGTATCGATGCCGTCGAAGATAAAGTGAAAGCATTCCTTACACTGGATGAAGAAAATGCACGTGCAAAAGCGAAGGAAATGGATGCGAAGCTTGGAACGGATGAATCGAAAGGCCTCCTTTTCGGAATGCCGATCGGAATCAAGGACAATATCGTCACAAAAGGTCTTCGTACAACATGTGCAAGTAAGATTCTTGAGAACTTCAAGCCGATTTATGATGCAACGGTCATCAATAAATTACATAATGCGGATACAATCACAATCGGGAAACTGAATATGGATGAGTTCGCAATGGGTTCATCGACAGAAAACTCAGGTTTCCAAAAGACAAGCAACCCATGGAATCTTGAAACGGTTCCTGGCGGATCTTCAGGCGGTTCTGCAGCTGCGGTTGCGGCCGGGGAAGTTCCATTCTCACTGGGCTCAGATACAGGCGGATCGATCCGTCAGCCTGCATCCTTCACGGGTACTGTCGGTTTAAAACCGACATACGGACGTGTATCACGTTTCGGACTTGTCGCATTCGCATCTTCGCTTGATCAGATCGGACCGATCACGCGTAATGTTGAAGACAATGCTTACTTATTACAGGCAATCGCGGGGCTCGACCCGAACGATTCCACTTCCGCGAATGTTGAGGTTCCTAACTATGCCGAAGCATTGACAGGCGATATCAAAGGTCTGAAAATAGCCGTGCCGAAAGAGTATCTTGGAGAAGGTGTCGGGGAAGAAGCGCGCCAATCCGTGCTTGCTTCGCTTAAAGTTTTGGAGAGCCTTGGAGCGACTTGGGAAGAGGTTTCACTTCCGCACTCCAAATACGGCGTAGCAACATATTACTTGCTGGCTTCATCTGAAGCATCAGCCAACCTTGCCCGTTTTGACGGTGTCCGCTACGGCTACCGCACGCCGAACGCCGACAACCTTCTTGATCTTTACAAGAAGACGCGTGCAGAAGGGTTCGGGGACGAAGTGAAACGCCGTATCATGCTTGGTACGTTCGCACTCAGCTCCGGCTACTATGATGCTTATTATAAAAAGGCACAGCAGGCCCGTACGCTGATCAAGAAAGATTTTGAAGATGTATTTGAAAAGTATGACGTCATTGTAGGGCCGACAACGCCGACTCCTGCATTTAAAATCGGTGAAAAGATCGATGATCCGCTTACAATGTACGCAAATGATATCCTGACGATCCCTGTCAACCTTGCGGGTGTGCCGGGAATTTCCGTTCCGAACGGTTTCTCTTCAAACGGACTGCCGCTTGGACTGCAAATCATCGGGAAGCACTTTGATGAAAGCACAATTTACCGTGTAGCTCATGCATTCGAACAGGCTACAGATTTCCATACAAAAAAACCACAACTGTAAGGGGTGAAATCAATGAACTTTGAACCAGTAATCGGACTAGAAGTCCACGTAGAATTAAAGACCGACAGTAAAATGTTCTCGCCGGCGCCGAATCATTTCGGGGCAGAGCCTAACACGAATACGAACGTCATCGACCTTGGATACCCGGGCGTACTTCCGGTGGTGAATAAGCGTGCCATTGAGTTCGGGATGAAAGCGGCAATGGCCTTGAACTGCGAAATCGCACAGGATACCAAGTTTGACCGTAAAAACTATTTCTATCCGGATAACCCGAAAGCGTACCAGATTTCTCAATTCGACAAGCCGATCGGTGAAAACGGCTGGATTGAGATCGAAGTCAACGGTGAAAAGAAACGCATCGGTATCACCCGTCTTCACCTGGAGGAGGATGCAGGTAAGCTGACTCACTCAGGCGACGGATATTCCCTTGTCGACTACAACCGCCAGGGTACACCGCTCATCGAGATCGTATCAGAGCCGGACATCCGTACTCCGGAGGAAGCTTATGCGTATCTTGAAAAGCTGAAATCGATCATTCAATATACAGGCGTTTCTGACTGTAAGATGGAAGAAGGTTCCCTTCGCTGTGATGCGAACATTTCACTCCGGCCGATCGGACAGGAGAAGTTCGGTACGAAAGCGGAGCTTAAGAACCTGAACTCCTTCAACTTTGTTAAAAAAGGTCTGGAGTATGAAATCGTCCGTCAGGAGAAAGTCCTTCTTTCAGGCGGCCTGATCCAGCAGGAAACACTCCGTTTCGATGAATCAACGGGTAAAACGATCCTCATGCGTGTAAAGGAAGGATCGGACGATTACCGTTACTTCCCTGAACCGGATCTATTGAACCTCCACATCGACCAAGAGTGGATGGACCGAGTACGTGCGGAGATACCTGAGCTTCCGGATGCGCGTAAACAGCGCTATGTGGAAGAAATGGGACTGCCTGCATATGATGCGATGGTTCTGACATTGACGAAAGAAATGTCCGATTTCTTCGAAGAGACGGTCGGTGAAGGATCAGACGCGAAGCAGGCATCCAACTGGCTGATGGGTGAGGTATCGGCATACATGAACGCCCAGCAGAAAGAACTTCACGAGCTGAAATTGACTCCTTCAGGTCTTGCCGGCATGATTCAGCTGATCGAAAAAGGAACGATTTCTTCCAAAATCGCGAAGAAAGTCTTCAAGGAGCTTGTAGAAAACGGCGGAGATCCTGAACAGATCGTGAAAGATAAAGGTCTTGTTCAAATATCTGACGAAGGAGCCCTTCTGAAGATCGTCACCGAGACACTCGATAACAATCCACAGTCGATCGAAGACTTCAAAAATGGTAAAGACCGTGCAATCGGATTCCTTGTCGGACAAATCATGAAAGCAACAAAAGGCCAGGCGAACCCGCCGATGGTTAACAAATTGCTTCAGCAGGAAATCCAAAAACGCTAAATTCTATCAGGTGAAGGCCCGTCCCTCGCCGCTTTAAAGCGGTAGAGGAACGGGCC
This sequence comes from Rossellomorea aquimaris, assembly GCF_001877785.1. GTDB lineage: Bacteria > Bacillota > Bacilli > Bacillales > Bacillaceae_B > Rossellomorea > Rossellomorea aquimaris_A. The sequence continues at coordinate 49,811 of NZ_MINN01000106.1, forward strand.
TTTTTTGTGTGGAATTTGATGGAAAATGAAAATGAAAAATCAAAATAGGGATTATTTTGTTCAAGTTTTCATAGAATAGGCGATTTTATAGTCTTTTTCATAGGTATTGAGATACAGGTTTGAGAAAGTTTATTATTGGGTATTTAGGCTCATTCGCGGGTTGTCTGACTTGTACTATAGTTTTATCTACAGTTTGAAAAGTTAGAAAATTCTAAAAAGAGGTGTTGTAATTGAAGAAAAAAGTCGTGGCATTAGGATTGACTGCAGGTCTGATGATGAGCCCCGTATTATCCGCGGATGCATTGGGTGCACCCGATTTGAGCCAGAAAGTGAATTTCAATGAAAAGATCGGAGCTCCGCAATTCATTTCCGGGAAGCTGACCCAGCCTTCTTCCAATGCTCCTGAAAAAATCGTAATGGATTATTTCAATCAAAAACAGGATGTTTTTAAGTTCAAGGGCGATGCAAGCCTTTCTTTTAAAGTAGTAGAAAAGAAGAAAGATAAACTCGGATTTACATATCTCCGCGTTCAGCAAATGTACAAAGGGACACCGGTATATGCAGCCGAACTGACTGCGCATGTCAATAAAGACGGCGTATTGACGGCAGTATCCGGGGCACCGGTTCCGAATCTTGCAGACAAGCAGTCACTTAAAGCGGCTAAGAGCCTATCGAAAAAAGACGCCTTGGCAGCAGGCGAAAAGGATTTAGTCACTGAAATCGGCAGTGAGCCGACTTATGAATACGCTCCTGAATCAAAATTAGTGATTTATGTGAAAGATGGACAGGCCCATCAAGCGTATCTGGTAAACTACAATTTCCTGGATCCGAAGCCGGGTAACTGGAACTATTTCATCGATGCGGCAAGCGGGGATATCTTAGATAAGGTGAATGAGATCCATGAAGCGGGCGGCAAGCCTGGCGGCAATGGTATCACGGGCACGGATGCGGTAGGTACTGGTACAGGGGTGCTTGGCGATTCGAAGTCTTTGAATACAACCCTGTCTTCCTCTACTTATTACCTGCAGGATAATACAAGAGGCGGAGGTGTCTTCACATATGACGCCAGCAACCGTCAGCGTCTGCCGGGATCACTCTGGGCAGATGCGGATAATAAATTCAATGCCTCATATGATGGAGCTGCGGTCGATGCCCATTATTATGCAGGAGAAACATACGATTATTATAAAGCCGTCCATAATCGCAACAGCTATGACGGCAACGGGGCAGCGCTGAAATCAACTGTCCACTATTCACGAAACTATAACAATGCATTCTGGAATGGCCAGCAAATGGTTTACGGTGATGGGGATGGATCAACATTCGTTCCACTATCAGGCGGACTTGACGTCGTGGCGCATGAGCTGACCCACGCCGTGACGGATACAACGGCTGACCTCATCTATCAGAACGAGTCAGGTGCCATCAATGAATCCATGTCCGACATATTCGGAACGCTGCTTGAATACCATACAGGGAACAATCCTGATTGGGAAATCGGCGAAGACATCTATACGCCGGGAGTGAGCGGGGACGCACTTCGCTCAATGTCGGATCCGGCGAAGTATAATGATCCTGATCACTATTCTGTCAGATATACAGGCACAGGCGACAACGGCGGTGTCCACATCAACAGCGGAATCGGTAACAAAGCGGCTTATCTATTGAGCCAGGGCGGCACACATTACGGAGTGAAAGTAACGGGAATCGGGCCGGATAAAGTAGGCGACATCTACTACCGCGCACTCACGCAGTACCTGACTCCTTCTTCAAACTACAGCCAGCTTCGTTCAGCTGTGGTCCAGTCGGCCTCTGACCTTTACGGTGCCGGAAGCTCTGAAGTGGCAAGTGTCAATGCTGCATTTAACGCAGTCGGGGTAAATTAAGTTAAGTCAGAGGAAAAAGGGAGGGCTGAGGCTCTTCCTTTTTTATGTGAATAGTGAGGTTGAAAGATGCGGTTCCTGTCCAAAAGAGGAGTTCATTTAATGATGGCAGGGGACAATTCCTTGTTGCTGCTTTGTTTCAGCTCAGTTTTAGGGATAGGAATGGGGCTGCCGGGAAGGTTATGCTCCAATTGGAAATATATGCTCCTAATTGAGGATATATACTCCAAATAACAAATTTATGCTCCTAATCCCAAAAATATACTCTTAAGAGAATCATTCTAAATAAAATCACCGAATCCAGTCCGCCGAATACCAATAATCGAAATCCAGTCCGGTGAATAACAATCCACCGCGAAATCCAATCAACCTGAATCCAGTGCCGCTCACCCTGACAACGTACCACCCCGCTCCATATAAAAACCAAGTACACAATACTTGGCACATAGAACCCGATTCAACTGAAAGTCCAAAAAAATCATTTCAGGCTTACTCAAAACTCACATATCCATAAAATCAGCTGCCAAAATCGTATACCGGAAAAAACCTCTATGCCTGCTTCCTGCCTTTTTCCAGGATCTTTTTTGCCATTCGGTAATACATATCTGCTTCCGCTTTGGATTCAGAGCTTTTTAACTGCATCATATAGTTCTGAAATCGAAGTTTGTCGACAGACGAGACTTTCATCACGATTTTCCTCATTTTTGCTCTCCTTTGGTGGACAAATATGTGTCCAAATATCTATTCTGAATATTCTGTAAATAATATATAATAATAGTAAATGATTCCAGAGGGTGGATAGAATGTCCTTAATTGAAGTGATCTTGTTGCCAATGTTGATGGGCGGTATCGGGGGCTTAGGACATATTTTGATTTTCAAAAATGGTCATTTCACCTTTCCACGGAAATTTATCGACGATCAGGGGGAGAAGCATTACCTTTTTGGCTCAACGAAGGATATTATCATAGGTGTTCTGGCAGGTTACCTCTCTGTACTTCCAGTCATCGATACGATCCCGATGTGGTATGCCATCTACATCAGTTTATTATCCGGAATCGGGGGAAGTTCCGTCATTACCAGGAAAATGGAGCAAAGTTTGGCTACGACGAAAGAATCCTATATCCAAGAGCTATCACAATATCAGCTCGAATTGACCTCTAAGGGAGGATCTTCAAATCACAATGAGGTGAAACCTGTTGGCAAAGTGGAAGAAAAGAAGAATCAAGGTTGAACTGCCGCCTGAAGATTATGAGAAAGCGAATCTTTACATGAAAAGACTGAAGGAGGCAGACAGTGTGATCGAGCTGAACTACTACTATAAAAAAGTCGCACAGATAATAGAGAACTCCAGACATTTTGAAGATGGTTCAATTGAAAAGTAATCCTATAATCATATACATTAACCAAATTGAAGAGGATTAAACTGACTATTGAGTCAGCTTTTTTTGTGAGAGTCCGTTTTTCGGTATTCTGTATACATTCGGATTTCAATGAGGACTGAATAAAAAATCACCCTATTCCCCGCTGGATCTTCCTTTGAATAGCCCGTTGGCTATTCATTTTTTTCTATAGCTGACAACCTCAGATGAATCTGCTTTCTTATATTATATTCCTGCAGGCATAATCGCACAATTGAAATTTATGAAACAGCCAGAATAGATATTACTTGTGGAATCAGGTGAACATGAATAAGATATAGAGAGAAATCGAGAAAGTGTGTGTATGAGCTATTCACGCTTAGGAGGAGTAAATATGACCTTGCAAGATTGGTTCAATAAAGGAATATCATCAAGTCAATATTTAGAATATATGAAATCCCACAAAGAAAATACATTGTCTATCTTAAATAAATTTACGATCCCTGAAGAAGACAAAGAAGTCCTGAAGGCGCTTGCCGGTCATTCTTTACGTGTCATCGTGCTGACTGAAGACTGGTGCGGGGATGCAATGCTGAATATCCCGATACTCTTGAAGGTGGCAGAGGAAGCGGAGATGGAAGTGAAGATGATCCTCCGGGATGAGAACCTGGAGCTCATGGATCAATATCTCACAAATGGCACTTCAAGGGCGATCCCGATCTTTATTTTCATAGATGAGGATGGTGAAGAAAAGACCGTTTGGGGTCCGCGGGCGCCAATGGTGAAAAAAATCGTCGACGATGAAAGGGCGAAAATGCCACCGAAGGATCATGAAGAGTTCCCGGAGAAGCAAAAAGAAATGATTGAACGCCTGACATCGCGATATACCAGTGATGAAATCATCTGGAATGAAGTATATGAAAGCCTCAAAACAACCCTGGTCCAGAAAATACTGATGTAATCCGCATCGCTGCAGCCCGAGGAGACTTCGTTCTCCCGGCTTTTTCTTTTACGCCGATTGATGACTTCACCCTTTAATAAAAAAACAGGAAGAATTATGCAGTTTTTTGTGAAAGGAAGGCATTGCCACATTTTTGGGTGTGGTAAAAAGTGCCCTCGTGATTGGAACTTTTTGCCGGTTCACGAATGACGTAATTCACGGTACTATTGTATAGGATGAGGAGTTGAAGCATCATGATTCACCAAAAAACAAATACAATTGTCATTGAGACATTGGATAGATTTCCCCATAAAATTCACATTAAATTGGGAGAAATCCTTCGTGAACGAGGGTTGACACAAGGGGACCTGCACCGTTTGACCGGTTTGCGTGTAGCGACCATCAATGAATTAGTGAATTTCAAGAAAAAATCACTGACGGTTGCCCATCTTGTTTCAATCATGATCGCTCTAAGAATCACGGATATCCGTGATCTTATCGAAATAGAATTCGATGAAGAGGTACAAGCCTACTTCAACGAAGAGAACGAGCGAATGAAGAACGGGTTCACTCCAGACCTTACAAAAACAGCAGAAACAAACGTAAAGCGTATCGCGGCTGGAGTCAAAAACTAAATCGCCCGTATGTATCAAGGCCATCTCTGATCGGCCTTTTTTTCTTGCCTTTTGAATGCCCGGTCTTTCAGTGTGATAAAGCACAATCCCTCTTTCCGGGAGAGATGTGAAGATGACATGAAAACGTAACGTGATTTGGAAGGGATTTGTTCTATGATAGGAGAAGAAGTAGTAAAGACGATTTCGGGCCTTCAGGGCGTAAATTGGTTGAATCTGAACTTTTAGGGAATTAACATTATATACATAGCATGGTGTAGAAAGAGTGATAGGATGAACGCTGTAGAAAAATACGTGAATTACCTGAATATGGAGATCGAGGAGCCGGCGATCAATTATCTGCAACGACTGATCCAGCAGCATCTTATTCGGATTCCATATGAAACCTTCAGTAAATTTTATTATTTTTCAAAAGGGGGCACGTATGTCCCGTCGCTTGAAGATTTTACGGAGCATTTGTATTCAAAGGGCTGGGGAGGCACCTGCTTCACCCTGAATATCAATTTTGGGAGGCTTCTGAAAGAATTGGGCTTTGATTGCCGGTTTGTACGGGTAAAGCCGGGACATCTCGGCCTGATGATCACGATCAACGGCAAAAAGCTGTATGTGGACGTCGGGTACGGCTCGCCCATCATGAAGCCGGTCGAACTTGAAGCAAGGCATCGGCACCTGCTGCACGGCTTCGGTGAAGAAATCATTTTTACCCACAGAGATCAATATGAGTTCGAAGTCGACCGCCGTTCAAACGGAAAGTCCTTCGTAAAGAAGGTGATCGAATGGGTCCCGCTTGAGGAAGATGATCTCATACAGGATATTGAAGCATCCTATCAGGACACAGACGACAATATCACGATGAGGCGCATCACAGCCGTCCGTTTTCAGGGGAATCAATGCTATTTTCTCCGCAACCGGACGCTCAAGGTCATGACATACCGCAATATCCGGGAGTACCAAATGAGGGACTTCGATAAATGGAGGGAAATGATCCGGGAGGTCTATCAATTCGATGACGGTTCCCTTCAGGATTCCCTGCAATTCCTTGAACACCGCAATATCAAACTGTTTTCATAAGCCGCCTGCGGTGATTCGTTCAGGGCGGCTTTTTTGTATTCCAGATCGCGTCCAATGGACTACCATAATCACGGTTTCAGGATCATAAAAATAAAGAGAAGTACTCCCAGGGCCGAGGCAAGATAGAACCATCGATCTATGGTTATCAGTGCATTCTGTATCACTTTCGGCGGAGCTCCTGTGAGATCGAGGTTTTCAGGGCGTCCCAGCCATTCATTCACTTTTCTCGTTGGAGGAGTGATTAAGCCGATGACGATGATTTGAATGAGAATATAGAGAATCAAAGAGCCCAGCAGCCAAATTTGTGTGAAGGGACCATAATTCCCCAGGAGGAAAAGTGCAATTCCTGTCAAAACAGCAATACTTCCGCCTATTTTTGGGAAGAATTCTAAAGACCTGCTGTATTTCATGGCGATGCGCAATTCATCCACATCCTTATCCGGTCTCGTCAACAGGTGGGCAAAAAACGTCGGGCCCACCCCGATCACAGCAGAAAGCACATGAACCAATATCAACACCTTCATAACGAACCTCCATCACTGCGTAGTATATAATCTCTTAATAGTACGATGGGTGGAGTGGTTTTATGAAAGTCACTTTGTGCAGGTGTAGCATAAAAGTCATAAAACCTTCTTTTATTTCCTCGGATTTTATTAGATTTTTTTTTGGAAAAGAGTTATGATATGGAGCGGTAGATGCTTGTTTGAAGAAAGGCATCTATTTTGCCATTTTTAAAACACAGCATGAATCAAAGCCATATTGCATGTAAACACTTATTTTAATATGATGTTAAAAGATGGAATTCTAACATAATCTCCGAGATCGGGTAATTCAAACTAAAGATTAGGATGATGGGGTATGAAACGCGCAAGAATTATATACAATCCTACTTCAGGACGGGAGCTATTCAAAAAGCATCTTGCCGAAGTGTTGATTAGATTGGAACAGGCAGGATATGAAACTTCCGTGCACGCCACGATCTGTGAAGGCGATGCAACAAAAGCGGCCCAAATTGCCGTTGAACGTAAATACGATATCGTCGTCGCTGCCGGAGGGGACGGAACGCTGAACGAAGTGGTGAACGGACTGGCGGAACAGGACTATCGTCCGAAGCTTGGAATCGTGCCGATGGGGACGACCAATGACTTCGCGAGGGCCCTCCATATTCCGAGGGACATCGGACAGGCCATTGATGTCATTACGAAGGGTGAATCCATCCCTGTGGATATCGGGCGGATGAACGAACGTTATTTCATCAATATTGCCGGCGGGGGACGCATCACAGAATTGACTTATGAGGTCCCGAGCAAGCTCAAAACGATGATGGGGCAGCTTGCCTATTATCTGAAGGGCATTGAAATGCTGCCGTCGATCAAACCGACTGATGTAACGATTGAGTATGACGGCAAGCTTTTTGAAGGCGAAGCGATGCTGTTTTTGATCGGATTGACCAATTCAGTTGGCGGATTTGAGAAGCTCGCTCCTGACGCTTCGATCAACGACGGCTTGTTCTCGCTTTTGATTTTGAAAAAGACAAACCTGGCGGAATTCATACGCATCGCCACACTTGCCGTCCGCGGCGAGCACGTGAAAGACCCGAACGTCATTTACACGCAGGCGAACCGTATCAAAATCCATGCGAAGGAAAAAGTGCAGCTCAACGTGGATGGAGAACTCGGGGGCGTACTGCCGGCAGAATTCGAAAACTTATACCGCCACCTGGATGTATTTGTCCCGCTTGATAAAATCCGTCCTGAGGATAAGGCGATTTGAATGTGAAAAGGAATGCCCGTTATTGTGGCGTTCTTTTTTTTATGGAGTTAGAGGGTTGAACGGTGATAGGTGCCGGGGGGCGGGGGTGGGAATGTTTGGTGAGTGACGGGATTATTTTAAAAATTCGAAGATTATTGAGGTGGATTCGAAGATTATCACCAAAAATCGAAAGAATCACGATGAAAGCCGCGTCCAAACCTCGTCAAAACAATCAAAAACGATGAAAGCCGCGTCCCGGCACCGTCAAAACAACCAAAAACGGCCCCCCGGTACAAACCCAGGGCGGCCGCTTTCCATTTTCAACACAAAATCTCTATTGAACCAATAAAAACACCAAAAACACAAGCGGAAACCCGACTAAAAAGCCCCATCCGATCTGCTGCTTATGCCGGAAAGGCACTTTCCTCACGATGAACGAAAGCACATGGGCAACCATCACGAATACGAATGCCCATATCAGCTGACCGACCACGAAAACGAATAAATAAGACAGGATGGTTTGACTGCCAAGTACAAGTGACAGCGCGAATCCGATGGTCAAGGTTAAAAAGGTGAGCCCCATCAGGATATAAGGGAGCCACCAGCGGCGTGATTTTAATGTGAAAAGCACACCGAGGAACACATTCCCCACCAGGATCAGGTTTACTAAGATGTCTGGATTCATATGATCTACCTTCTTTTACATGTTCTTTTTAAAAGTCATTATTTTAAGAAAGAATGATATACAGCTTTCCCTATTTCCTTCTGAATGGATCTTGAAACGAGGTAAGTTTTGACAAGGTGCAAAGCAGGTCTTTCTTAAAATATCTTTCTATACTAGCAACTATCTCCGATTCTTTTCAAGCGATAACATGAATCTTCCAGAAATCGTCATGAAGAATAGTTTTCATGTGAACCCCGTTGTGTTACAGTGGGAAAAAAGCTTGTCGGCAGCAAAAAGCCAGGAGAGGAGTGGATTTCATGTATATCGTACATTCAACGTTCGCTGTACCGGATGATAAGGCGGAAGAGGTTATATCCATTTATCATTCACGTTCGGGGCTCGTGGATGAAGCAGATGGATTTCAGCGGTTCCTGCTTCTACAGAATGAAAAGAAGCCCGGGGAAATCACCGTGCATATGGAGTGGGATACGAAGGAACATTTCATGACATGGGTCCAAAGCGAAGATTACAAACGGATTCATGAGCTTGAAAAAAAGTATCCTGACAAAGATCTTGCATCCATCATCCCGTCGATTGATAAGTATAAGGTGGTGGCTTACTGATGGAAAATATGTACAAACCCGTGATAGACAGTGCGGTAAAGAAACTCTATGAACGTTATCCCGAGCTGCTTGAGAGATTCGGGGAAATCGGCATGCAGAAGTGTTACGAAGATAACGTCCACCATTTCAATTACCTTAACACGACAGCGGCTGCAGGGGATGAAAAGATCTTCGTCGACTATGCATTGTGGCTTAATAATGTACTGATCAGCAGGGGCATGAAATCCGATCATTTAATCGATAATTTCCAGTGTATAGTTGAAGCGCTGGAAGAGAGCGATATCGAGGAAGCCGGCCGTTTTCAGGTGTATCTGAATGCCGGCATCACGGCCATCCGCGAAAATGATCTGGCATCACAGCTAAGATCGGAGAATATATGAAAGGACATCGGAGACGGAATGTGTCCGGTGTTTTCTTTTTTGAAAAAATAAGTTTGTCATTTCAACTTGAGGGTTGTCCAGCTCCGGCGGCTAGAAGCTCGAGGTCATAAGCTAAATGGACCTAGAAGGCAAAGAACGCCTTCTAGGCCCATTCATCTTATGCTTGTCGCCTCTGGGCGAGCCGCCTCCGCATTTCGGTTTGTCCAGCTGCAGGGCTTAGAGGCACATGTCATAAGCCAAACCGGTCATGAAGGCAAAGAACGCCTTCCCGTCCGGTTCGTCTTATGCCACACGCCTCTGGGCAAAGCCCTTCCGCATTTCGTGAGTCCAGCTCCGGCGGCTAAAGGCTCGAGGTCATAAGTCAAGCAAGCCAAAAAGGCAAAGAGCGCCTTTCCGGCTTGCTCGCCTTATGCTTGTCGCCTCTGGGCAAGCCGCCTCCGCATTTCGTGAGTCCAGCTCCGGAGGGTGGCACTTCGAAGTGTATTTCAATTTGGCTAACCCGATATGGTACAATCAGTAGAGTCTAATTAGGAAGCAGAAAAGGAAGATCATAATGAGTAAAAAAGCACCTGTTCAAAAAAATGATTATATAGATGGCGCCTATTTCGAGGATTTGACGCATGACGGGAACGGCGTGACGAAGGTGGACGGCTACCCTTTATTCGTTCCCAATGCGCTGCCCGGGGAAGAAGGCAGGGTGAAGGTCGTAAAACCAAGTAAAGGATACGGGTTCGGGCGGCTGGTGGAACGGACAAAGGAAAGTCCTTACCGCCAGGAACCCCCGTGTCCGATCTACCGGGAGTGCGGCGGCTGCCAGATCCAGCATATGACCTACGAAGGCCAGCTCAAAGCGAAAGAAAAGAATGTACGCGATGTGATGCAGCGGATCGGAAAGCTTCATGACGTCAAGATCCATGAAGTGCTCGGGATGAAAGAACCCTGGAGATATCGGAATAAAGCACAGGTACCGGTAGGTGAAAAAGACGGACGCTTTGTGGCAGGCTTTTACCAGAAGCGAAGCCATGAAATCATCGATATGGACAAATGTATCATCCAGTATGAAAAAAACGATGAAGTGATCCAGCACGTTAAGGATATCTGCCAAAACCTCGGCATCCGTCCATATGACGAAAAGAAACATAAGGGGACGCTCCGCCACATCATGACCCGCACGGCATACACGACAGGTGAGGTCATGGTTGTCCTCGTTACGAGAACGAATGAGCTTCCCCATAAGAATGAAATTGTAGAAGAGCTCGTCCGGAATATTGAAGGATTAAAGTCCATCGTCCACAATGTGAACGGGAAAAAGACGAACGTGATCATGGGGGATACGACACGTGTCCTATGGGGCGAAGAAGTCATCCACGATATGATCGGTGATGTGAAGTTTGCGATTTCTGCCCGGTCCTTCTATCAGGTCAACCCTGAACAGACGAAGGTGCTGTATGACAAAGCACTTGAATACGCAGATCTTAAAGGTGAAGAAACGGTCATCGATGCGTACTGCGGAATCGGGACCATCTCGCTTTTCCTTGCCCAGAAAGCAAAGAAAGTGTACGGAGTGGAAATCGTCCCGCAGGCGATTGCCGACGCAAAACAGAATGCGGTCCTGAATAATATGATGAACGTTGAATTCAAGGCTGGCCCGGCAGAAGAAGTCATCCCTGCATGGTATGAGGACGGGATCAGCGCCGATGTACTCGTCGTCGATCCGCCGAGAAAAGGATGCGATGAAGCACTTCTCGACACCATCCTCGCCATGAAACCTAAAAAAGTCGTATATGTTTCCTGTAACCCTGCCACATTGGCACGCGATCTGCGCATCCTGGAAGACGGCGGTTACAAAACAACGGAAATCCAGCCGGTCGACATGTTCCCGCAAACGATGCACTGTGAGGCAGTCGCGAAAATAGAATTAGTTTAATCGAGCAGAGAGGCCGGGGGGCTTCTCTTTTTTAGGTTATAAATCGAACCGAATATTCAATCCGTGCCGAGGGACAGTCTCCTGATCGTTAAATCACCCTGACCTCTGGTCTGAGAGGACTACAAATAGAGTGGCTCCGTGCGGATCGAACGTATGATAGTCAATCGACAGGACCGTGGCGCCGCTAGCCAGGGCTGCTTCGTGCATCTGCTCCTTTAGAAAAGCGATATCATTGAGCTTATCGAAATCCACGCCCCACAGATCGGCAATGATATGTCTCCCGAATGTTTTGTATTCCATGTGACTGCTCCTTTCTTGCGATTTATTTTTAGAATATGTACGTGCCCTTTCTTTTGACTTGAAAATGGATGCTGCTCTCTTAAAATCCATCTTTTAATCTATATGACAGTTATCTGCGAGGGTGTTTGTCCCGCCAATTTGATAGGCTTACAATCTATTTTCTCCCGTTTAATAGAAACGGGAGAACGTATGAGTTGATTTCAAAATAAAATAGAATAGAAAGAAATCAATAATAGGGAAGTGATAAATAGTGGGACATAAAGCGAATGATTCTCAAGAGAAAAGAGTCCAGGACACGTACGGGGACGATTGGGACCGTGTGGGGCTGAAGGAATTGAACGCCGGCGGGCATGAACGCCTTTATAAAGGCAGGAGCAAGTTTCAGGATATTCAGGTCATAAGTGCCGTGGATATCAGGTTATATTTGAATGAACAACTGCAGTTCAGTTCCCTGGATGAAAGGATTTACCACGAAGCGTTCGTCCATGTACCTTTCGCACTTGGGAAATCGATAGAATCGGTGCTGGTACTCGGTGGAGGGGATGGACTTGCCCTGCGAGAAATCCTGAAGTATCCGGGCATTAAAGATGTGGATTTAGTGGATATCGACGGAAAGGTAGTAGAGATTGCTAGAAATATTCCTGCCCTTGCAGAATTAAACGAACGGTCTTTTTTTGATAAAAGGGTAAAAGCACATATCGAGGATGCCAAAGTCTTCATTAAGGAAAATAAGAAGAAATATGATTTGTTGGTCATTGACTTTCCCGATCCAACGAATGAACTCCTGGCAAGCCTGTACAGCAGGGAACTATTTGAAGAGTTCTATCAGTTGCTGGATGAGGATGGGCTGCTCGTATGTCAATCCAATGCCCTTGACGCCACCCCCACAGTATTTTGGAGTATCGGTTTGACCCTTGAACAAGCAGGGTTTCACACAAAACAGTATCACACAATCATTCCTTCTTTCGGGGATTGGGGCTTCCAGCTGGCTGCAAAGAAGGAAATCATTTTAAAGTTTCAGAAGATAGAGGTTCCCCACCGCACCCTGCCCAGAGAACTGACCACACTATTCGCATTTCCCCCAGCCTACGAAAACTATAAAAACAGGGCCATCATCAATTCCGAATCTAACCTGAAGCTCCATGAAATTTTTAGGATGGAAAACATTTAAGAGAGGCATCAGCTGAATAGATTGTTGGTTATGCTATAATAGTGAAAAATATTCATTATTGAGGCGAACCATATGTATCTAACAATCGCAGAAACAGCAGAATACCTGTCCCTGCCCGAATCGTATATAGAAGCTTTGGTGCATGATAATAAAATAAGAGCGGTTCATGACGGAGAGCAATACTTGATCAACCGTGAACAATTCAACCAGCACCTCGAACAGATGGAAAAAGCGAAAAAACAGCTTGCCGAATACCTCAGTGAGCCGATTCCGGAAGATCCGGATGTGAAGGACGAGGATTGACGGGGGCTGGTTATTATTTTCATGGGTAAGGGACGTGAATATAGACGGATTATCTGTTAATTGTGCCGGTATAAGGATAATCGTGCCGGTTTTAAAATTATTGTGCCGGAATCACGTTAATAGTGCCTCTTTTCCATTTATTGTGCCAGTATTAAAATAATTGAGCCGGTTAGTCGAATCCCATTGAGTGATTCAGTGGGGGTACCTGACCCGGCCAGACTAAAACCAGAACAGGAGAATCCCATGAACGGACAACAGCGAGCAAATATCAAACCAGGACTTCAAGTTGAAATCGTACTCAAAAAAGACCAGCGAACCGGGAAGCTGACTCAGGGAGTCGTAAAGGATATCCTGACAAACTCTGCCAATCATCCTCACGGAATCAAGGTCAGGCTTGAGGACGGCCAGGTGGGAAGAGTAAAAAACATTTTATCTTAAAACTTTAAAAGAAGGACAGCCCTCGATCATGAAAGGGCTGTCCTTCTTTTTATCATAAAAAAGCCCCAACCCCCCTAAAGGGTTTGGGGCTTCAATGGTGGCCGGCTAAAACAACTTCGGAATTTCATTGATCATCGTATATACACCCATATACGACATAGCTACGACGATGATGAGGCCGAATACCGTCAGCCAGACCGGGTGTTTGTAATCGCCGACGATTTTTTTCTTATGTGCGGCAAGCAGCATGACCCCAAGGGCGATCGGCAGGATCAATCCGTTCAGTGCACCGACGAGGATCATGACGGCAACAGGTTTACCGATCGACACAAACACGAGCGTCGAGATGACGATAAAACCGATGATCAGCCATTTATGGTATTTTTCCAAAAGAGGGCTGAAGGTTCGGATGAATGATACGGACGTATAGGCTGCTCCGACCACGGATGTGACGGCAGCTGACCACATGACGATCCCGAACATTTTATATCCGACGTTACCGGCAGCAAGGTTGAAGACGGATGCCGGCGGATTGGAAGGATCGATCTGCAGACCCTGCGCAACGATTCCAAGCGAAGCCAGGAATAAAAAGATGCGCATGAGGGAAGCGATCCCGATGGCAGAAACAGAGCTTTTCGTAATTTCAGGAAGAGCGTCCCTGCCGGTAATGCCTGCTTCAAGCAGACGGTGTCCGCCCGCGAATGTGATGTAGCCGCCGACCGTACCGCCTACCAGCGTGATGATGGCCATGAAGTCGATCGTATCCGGCATAAATGTCTTTGTGACCGCTTCTCCGACCGGAGGGCTCGATGTGAACATGACATAAAGTGTAAGAAGAATCATTAAAAATCCGAGAATCTGTGCAAATTTGTCCATCAATCGGCCTGCTTCTTTGAAAAGGAAGATCCCGATGGCGATTAGGCCGCTGAATAAAGCTCCCATCTTGGGGGAAATCCCGAATAAGACATTCGTTCCAAGACCTGCTCCGGCGATGTTCCCGATATTGAATGCAAGACCGCCCGTGACGATCAGGAATGCCAGGAAATATCCCAATCCTGGGAGGATATCGTTGGCGATGTCCTGGGCTCTTTTTTCTGAGATGGCAATGATCCGCCAGATGTTCAACTGAGCCCCGATGTCAATGATGATGGAAATGAGGATGACAAAGCCGAAGCTTGCTGCCAATTGTTCCGTGAACACAGTCGTCTGTGTCAGGAACCCCGGGCCGATGGCCGACGTGGCCATCAAGAAGGCAGCCCCGAGCAATACGCTGATATTTGAAGTTTTCATTCAGTTCTCTCCTTTTCTGCTGATTCTGTGGTGATTTACTTAAGCTTCAGTGCAATCCCCTGTTTCAGGTGGCGAAGCTGCTTTTCCCTGTCTATGAGAAGCTTCTGGGCTTCCTCATGGGTGATGACTGTAAAGGACAGCTCTTCTCCCGGTTTCATCTGGGCGATCAGCGGGAGGTCGACAGAAGCAATCTGGCCAATGCGGGGGTAGCCTCCCGTCGTTTGCCGGTCTGCCAGCAGGATGATCGGATTTCCGTCGGAAGGAACCTGGATGGTCCCGAATGAAACGGCTTCGGAAATCATATTCCTATCTTTTTCCAGATCTAGTTTTGTCCCCTCCAGCCGGTAGCCCATACGGTCGGACTGCGGTGACACTTTGAATGGCTTTTCAAAGAAAGCCTGCCTGCTGTCTTCTGTGAAAAGACCTGATTCCGGACCTTCCATCACCCTGATTGCCTCTTGTGACCGGTGGATGGAGATGAATTCGGATGAGATCGACCAGTCGATTTCCGTAAAATGGCCTTCCTCCAAGTAAGGGGTCAGATACTCGATGATTTCCTGTGAATCATCAAGCACTTCACCGGAATGAATGAGGTCTCCTTCTTTTAAACTGCGGCCGTCATAGCCGCCGATTCCCGCCCGCAAATAGGTGGAACGGCTGTTCATGACAGAAGGCGCGTCTATACCGCCGGCAAGGGCGAGATATGACCGGGCACCGCTTTTGCACCCGCCGAATTTCAAGGTGGAGCCTTCCTTGACTAGAACGGACTTCCATAATGGGACAGGCTGTCCATCAATGGAAGGGGATAAGTCGCCTCCGCAGATGGAGATGAGGGAGGTCTCCTGGAATTCAAGTACGGGACCGGTAAGGGTCATTTCAATTACTGCTTCGTTTTCATCATTCCCCACAAGCCAGTTCGAAATTCGATGGGCGATCGGGTCCATGCTTCCGCTGACGATGACGCCGTATTTTTGATACCCGTATCTTCCGAGGTCCTGTACGGTGGAGAGGAGGCCCGGCTTTACTACTTGAATCATGCTTTTCCCTCCATTTCTTTAAATTCATCTTCAGAGATCGAAACGAATTTAATGAGGTCTCCCGCCTGAAGGAGACTAGGGGTCTCTTCATCCGGCTGGAACAATGACAGAGGAGTCCGGCCGATCAGCTGCCAGCCGCCTGGCGTTTCAATCGGGTAGACGCCTGTCTGGTCGCCGGCGATCCCCACGGAGCCTGCCGGGATTTTCATGCGGGGTGATTTTTTTCTCGGTGTGGCAAGTTCCGGGTCTAGACCTCCGACATAGGGGAAGCCCGGTGCGAATCCGATCATGTATACAAGGTAGTCACCGTTCGCGTGCTTCGATATGACCTCTTGCGTCGTTATTCCGTGGTGGGCTGCCACCTCTTCCAGGTCAGGCCCGTATTCCCCGCCGTAGCATACAGGGATTTCTACGACTCTGCCGGAAGCAGAAGTGTGTGATGCATCACCGGTAAGCAATTCAGCCAATATTGAGCAGACTCCTTCATAAGGAAGTTGTCCTTCTTTCTCCTGTAAAACCAGCATCGGATCGTAATAAAGGGTGACAGTGGTAAAAGCGGGAATGATATCGACCAGCCAATCTTGAGGAGTTTTTTCTAATATGGATGTGACTAACTTTACCTTTTCATGCGTGCCGGATTCAATTGCATTCCCCAATTGAATGACGACGGCACTGTCTCCTAAAGGCCGTAAAGAATAGTTCAAGCTGTTTCCTCCTTTTATAAAGTTATATTTATACAAAAATATAAATAAATATTCAAAAATAGATAGTCAAATTAATTTTTCAGAACTTTTGGTCATGTTGTCTATTATAGTATAAACCGATAATTTTTCAATGAGGGAAATCATTGTAAGAAAATAGCAGGAATCTTTGGGGTGAAATGATATCTCTTTTTTCCGGAATGTGCTATTATTTAGTAATTCGAAATAAATTCTTAGAATAGGTTATTCACGTGAATAAATGAATAATAGAAAGGGGGATTTCCTGTGACTAAAACAAAAGAACCTCTATGGACAAGGTCTTTTATTATGTTAATGGTAGGAAATCTTTTTGTGTTCATGTCGTTTCAAATGCTGATCCCGACTTTGCCGCCATATATCAAGTCACTTGGCGCGTCAGGTCTGGAAATCGGTCTGGTGACGACTTTATTTTCAATCGGGGCGGTTTTGAGCAGGCCGTTCATCGGCTTTATGCTTGAATATAAGGATCGGAAGCCATTGGTCATCATCGGGGTGGTTTCATTGCTGCTCATTACGGTGATCTATCCGTTGTCTTCGATCGTCGTGATCTTTTTGGTGTTCCGATTTGTACACGGACTTGCCTGGGGCTGGTCGACGACCGTCAACGGAACGGCTGCCGTCGATGTCGTGCCGAAATCCCGCCTTGGTGAAGGGATGGGCTATTACGGATTGTCGATTACCATCGGGATGATCATCGCACCGAGTCTCGGAATCTATCTGTTTCAAGTGACGACCTTCACGAATCTGATCATCACGTCCAGCGTTCTTGGCGTTATTGCCATCATCCTGCTGGCACTGGTCCGTTATCAGACTCCGGCAATCGTGAAAGAAACAAAGAAGGAAGAGCTTAAATTCTCATATATGGGTTCGCTGATTGAAAAATCAAGCTGGTTCCCAGCATTCATCACAATCATGGTCACATTCGGCTACGGCTCGATCGTCACCTTCATCGTCATTTTCGGGGAAGAGCGCGGCATACAGCATATCTTCCTGTTTTATCTGTTCAATGCAATCATGGCTTCCCTTTCAAGGCCGGTTGCAGGGAAGTGGTTTGACGACCACGGTCCGAAGGGACTTATCCTTTTCTGTATAGCGATCACATTTGCAGGGATGTGGGCATTATCATTCGCCCATTCGGACGCACTGATCATCGTATCGGGCATCCTGTTCGGAGTGGGCTTCGGCTCGCTGATCCCGACACTCCAATCATGGACACTCTCGATGACCCCGGATAACCGCAGGGGAGTGGCGAACGGAATGTTCTTCTCTTCCATCGACCTCGGCATCGGCCTTAGCGGACTCGTATTCGGCGTCCTTGCCCAATTCGTCGAAATCGGCGTCCTGTTCCAGATCTCAAGCTTCTTCCTCGTGCTTGCATTCATCGTGGCAGTCATGCAAGGCCGTAAGCACCAAAAGCGGAGGCGGCTCGGTCAGGCCCGACAAGCATAAGGCGAGTCGGCAAAAAAGGCGCCATTTGCCTTTTATGCCGTCTTGACTTATGACCTCGAGGGACTAGCCGCCGGAGCTGGATGAAACAAAAGCGGAGGCGGCTCGGTCAGGCCCGACAAGCATAAGGCGAGTCGGCAAAAAAGGCGCCATTTTCCTTTTATGCCGTCTTGACTTATGACCTCGAGGGACTAGCCGCCGGAGCTGGATGAAACAAAAGCGGAGGCGGCTTGGTCAGGCCCGGCAGGAATAAAAACAGAGTTTACACCTTCATAAAAGGTGGTAAATATTTAGGACTATCTAGTTTCTGAAAGGGTGTAGCCTTTTTGTAATGGATAGTCCTTTCTTGTGTAATGAATGTGAGCCGAACGAATCACGGAATAAAGAATCAATTAGTAAATGAAAACGAAATGAAATTTTATAAGGGAGAAATTCTGATAGAATGATAGCCATAGACTAGTCTGTGAGTCCTTTTTCCAAGAGGATTCACATATAACGGAGGACATTATGACAGAAGAAAAGTTATTGATGGAGAAGTCGTTTTATGAAACTTTTTTAATAGACAGCGAATCAACCCTTCATCCTATTGAGGTGCTGGGGGCCGCGTTTGTGGAGGAGCAGCAGAACGAGCCCTACGACCTGACCTACATCCGCTATGCGCAAGGTGAGGTGTATTTTCACAGCAAAGATTATGAAGCGGCCATCTTTAAATGGGAAAGCATCCTGAACGAGCTCGAGCCATGGGCCAAGAAGAACATCGCCGATTCGTATTATGCACTCGGCATGCTTTCTTCAGCGGAGGATGTGTACACGGGGATCTCGACTGAGAACCCGGTGCTGACGATGGAGATCTCCCTTCAGCTCTTCCATCTGTACATCGAAAGAAGCAAGCTGAAGTCGGCGTACCGCATCATTGAGAAAGCGCTGGGCATCGATCCTGACTATCCGCATGTATCCCAGCTAGCGAAAACATTTTATGAAGAACAGCAGGATTGGAAAAATGCAGTCGGCCTTGCTGTGGGCGAGTCGATCCGGACAGGCAGTGAAATCTGGTTCCGATCCCTGCTGGAGTATGCAGAAATGGGTTATACGTCAGTATACACACCGAATTATTATTACGATGTGCTGATCGCGGTCTATGAAAAAGACCGTCCGTTATTCAGGGATCTTGTCCAGAGCTTATGGGCATCCTTCAGGGAAGTTCCGGAGACCCATATCGAATGGATGTCGACCGTCAACACGATCTTTGAATATGTGGAACCGGAGGCCGGCGAACGCTGGGGCGAGATCTCAGCCGAGTTCCAGAATGCTTATCTTCACTTCCTGGAAGAAGGTTATCTAGTAAAAGAAATCGAAGGCTTCATGCCGGATCTATTGACCAACTGGCTGAAAATCAGCAAGCATGACCAGCCGCTCTTTGCATCGGCCGCAGTGATGGCCTGGAGTGACGTCTTCGCTTATTCCATGGATCCCGAGGTTGTCGAAGAAGCTGAGCGACTTCTGCTGCAAGGGGAATATCCCGCTTTCAAATTGGAAGAGACCCTGCTCCTGTTGAATAAGATCATCAGCTGGTCCGAAGGGAACGGGGCGCCTGTCTCCTATAAAACGCAGTGGATCGCCGAGCAGCTCCTCGACACAAGCCAGCAATACCTTGTTGTTGCGGGCAGCGAATACAGCGGCAAATCTTCCTTTGTCCAATCCGTGCTGGGAGAAAGCGTGGGGGAGGCAGAGCATTCGACTGTCGTATACAGATATCACCGCGACCAGGTCGAAGTGACAGAGGTCCATGAACGCGGAGCGGAGAAAGTGGAAAGCATCGCCGACTTCGAAGAGTTGATGGAGCGGGAATCCTTCGTCGAGTACCGGCTGCCTTCAGATTTCCTTCAAAAGAATGGGAGTGCGCTGATCGACGTCCAGGCAAACGGCAGGGGAATGAAAGACCTGACTTCTTTCTATCCCGCTGCGGACGGCCTTCTTTATGTACTTAATGCAGATGCGCCATTCAACGCTGAAGACCGCAAGACACTGAGGACATTGAAGGAGATTGGCCAGCACGTAAATGTGCATTTCCTTTTGAATAAAATGGATAAAATCGACCACGCCGGCCATTCTGAAGAAATCATCGAATCGGCCCGTACGAAAGCCAGGGAATGGTTCCCGTCGGCTGAAGTGCTCCCGTATTCATCGCTTGAAGCGGTTCACCTTCAGCAGCGGGACGTGGAAGCCTTCTTGAAAAATCAATATTTCCATAATCCAGGCGAGCTTAAGCGTGAGCGGAGAGTAAAGCTTTTCTATATGGTAAGGAAAACGCTGAAAGATCTGTACTCCCAGCGAAAGAATCAGGAACTTGGATTACAGGATGCGATCGAGAAAAACAAAGATATCCTTGTCCGCCTGAACGGCTTCCATACCTACCTGGAAGACATGCAAAATGATAAAACAAAGGATATAAAAGACTCTTTCCGTAAAAAGAAAGAAGAGATGAAAAGAGAAATCTCGAGGAAAGTCCCTGAGATCCTTAGTGGCTGTTCGGACCTGATCACGGAAGAAAGTGACTTCAGACAGATTCACACCGAATTGAATGAAGCGATGAATGCCAGGATTCAAACATATATTCAGGAAGACCTCATGCCGCGCTACATGATTTTACTGGAAAACTGGCTCCAGTCCTCAAGACAGGAATTGCAGGACGGCCAGGATTATTTACACGAAATGAGTACCACTTTCAATGAGTTATTTGGTAAAGACCGCGTTGTTCTGCAGTGCGATTTCCAAGTCGTCGACGATTGGAAAAGGGATGTAAGCCGGATGGGGACAAGGGCGCAGATCGATCAGGAGAATATACTTCTCAAGTTCAAGCCCGGCCAGTTCCTGCTGAAGAGTGCCGGCAAACTGTTCGGAGGAATCCCTCAGAACAAGAACCTGCTTCATACTCAGTACAAACGCTACTTGGAAAACGAAGATTATTCCGAAACAGCCGAATCGGTCGCGAACAAGTTTTTCGTCCAATTCGATTTGTTTGAAAAATCACTGGATCAGGACGTTCAATCCTTTTTTGCGGAGCCGTTCAATCAGCTTGATCTTACGATTAAAGAGACAGAAGCAGAGGTGGCGGCAGAAGAAGAAACATTGAAAAAAATGAAAGAACATCCGGAACGCTATTTCGATCCAATTACTTTGTTTGAAGTGAAATTGCTTCATGATGAGTACAGGATGAAGGCCGGAGCCGGAAGTACGCGTCCGTCTTATTGATGTGAATAGTGGGAAGAGCCGATTCGCTTTTGGTGAATCGGCTTTTTGTTGTTTTTTTAGGGAAAGAAGTTGATCGGGGTGGAGGTGGTGAGTGAGATGTTTTCAGGCGGGTAGGTTTAGGGTATTTTTGGTGAGTGATGGAATTAATCCTGATATTCGAAGGTTATTCCGTGGAATTCGAAGATTATAGCCTGAAATTCAGAGAAAAAGGATGGCTTTTGAAAGATTACCGGCTGAAATTAAAAGATTTCGCGGCTACTCCTTTATACCCGTAGCAAAGGTGACACCGGTTAGGTCGTTAGAGTGGTTGGGTATTGGTCATTTTTGGTAAGTGACGGAATTAATCCTGAAATTCGAAGATTATCCATCAGAATTCGAAGATTATTGCCTGGAATTCAAAGAAAAAGTGCAGTTTTCAAAAGATTACACCCAAAAATTAAAAGATTCCACCGATTCTGTCCATTCCGGCGGCTCCATGATAGCGCTCATTGAGTCAAATCGTTGATTATAAGCCATTCGGAAGTGCAATCATTACGCACACTGCGTCAAAAATGCCGATATCGTCCATAAAACCTCAATAAACATCAACCAAACGCCAATTAAGCCCCAAAGCACCGATTACAAACGCAGCTCGCTCCACCCCGACAACGCCAATTACACCCATACAACCTTAATCAAAAATAAAAACCCCCGGAGCGCCGCTCGCTCCGGGGGTCCACCCAATAATCCAACAAATCAAGCGGTCTTATTCAATAATACATTCAACTGCTTCCTGGCCCGGTGGTACCGGGTTTTGACCGTAGCAGGGTTAAGGTCGAGCCTGCGGGCGATCTCTTTATCGCTCAGCCCGTGGATTGCTTTTAATCGGAGGACTTCCTGCTGCGCAGCAGGAAGCATCCCAATCCCCGTTTCAATCTCTTCTTCCAGCAGGTGAAAGTCCACTTCGGATTCTACCAATCCCGATGAACTTTCGATAAACGGAGAATCATAGGTTTCCTGATCGTCAACCAGTTCCTCCCGGCGCCTTGATTCCTTCCGGATGAAGTCGATGGCTGTTCGGCTGGCGATCGATGAAAGCCATCCTTGGATTTTTCTGAAGTCAATCAGGGTGTCCCATTTCCGGTATGCTTTCATGAACGTTTCCTGTACGATGTCTTCTGATACATGGACGTCCTTGGTCAATTTATAGGCGATATGGTAAATCAATCTGTGAAATTGCATATATACCTCCTCGAATGACGGAGATTCAATGTGTATGAGTTTGGCACTCAATGGATATCACCTCGATTCTTTCTCATTACATTATTCAAAAGCTTGTTTTACAAAGGAAGGGGTGTCTGCTTCGGTCAGACCCATCACTTCAACATGCGGCTGTCCTTTGTATTTGATGCCGACGAGATATGGATCTTTCTGTCGGTCATAACTGAGTTTCCCCAGTATTTCATTCAGCTTTTCTTTATCATTAATCTCAAGCCCGGTTCCCTGTTCCTTCAGTGAAGGGAAGATGTCGCCGGGGTAATCTGCTTTCATCAATTCACGGGTATGTTCTTTTTTATCGATGACATAGATCCAATCGATGTCATCCGCTGTCACTTTAATTTTCTCCAGATATCCTTTATCGCGAAGCCATTGTTCAAAGTCATCATACGTATTGCGTACGCTTATGCCTGTTCGCTGGTTATTGGATAACAGAACTTCAACGGAGAATGTACTCAGTCTGTTTTGATCGTCGAAGCTCTCTTTGTAAATTTCTTTCTTTAAGATATCGATTGCTTCTTTGATTTCTTCAGGGTCGACAATCGTGACGGTCTTTCCAGCGGTGTACTCCTGGTGAAGCGTCAATTTATCGATTTTCTCTTCATCGATCTGGAAGATGTCGTTCGTCGCTTCTTTGTATTCCCGGGTTTCGTATAAAGCCGAGTAGTACTCTTCCAGATCACCTTGCTCGATTTCGTAGCTTCGGACCATCGTGCTTCCGTCTTCTAATTCATAGTAAAAGAATGCAGGCATCCGGTCGTAGTAACCCGCAGGCGTTTCTCCTTTTTCAATGACCGCTTTGTGGAGATTCCTTACAGCTTTGATCGAATCGGCTTTTTTCAGCATTGGATCGCGTTTGATATCGGGTACGAAACCGTCCTCGCTGCTCACCATGATTTCACTGTCATTGTTAAATAAGTCATAATAGCTGTAGCCGACATACGCTTTCTTGATGCTGCCTGCTTCAGGCACTTTCTTTTCGTATTGAAAAAGGTCGAATTGGAACAGGAATGAAGCGGCACCGATCACAAGCAGGTAAACAACGTACCCTTTCCAGTGGTGAAAGACTCTCCAGTGTTTTTGTAAAATCATTTCGGCAACATAATAGCCGATCAGGGCACCAACGACGTATCCGAACCACATCCAATATCCCTGTCCCTGTACTTCGGTGAAGTACATACCGCCGACAAGCATCGCGCAGAAAGTCACACTGTATTTAAAAATCGGCTGAAGGAGTTTGAATGTGATCGGCTGTGATGCTGTTTCGATTTTTCTATTTTTATAGAGTAGAAGAGCCAGTACATAGAATAAAATCGTCAATCCTGCATAAATCAGTGCGTCCCATCCTGAGATCATTTTGTTTTCGAGCATGGCCGCCTTGACGATCGGTGAATATTCTTCAATCTTGATGTTGTAATAGTATTCGGTCGGATAGCCGAACAAGAGCTGCTTCAGGCTGAAGGTAACCAATAAGAACATTCCTGCCGGCAATAACAGGATGATGTAGGTCAACGCGCCTTGCACAGCCGAAAGGCCTGTAACCATGGCGATGAAAGTTCCCGTCAAGAAGAAAAGGAAGGACATCAGCAGTGTGATTCCGGACCAGGCGAAGATGTCTGCTGCATCAATGTAAAGATTAAGTTCAGTAATCCAATAGAGTACTAGAAGGAATAGTGTATTCAGCAGTATCGGGATCAGCAGGATGCCCAGGCCAGTGAGCAAAGCATGATGGAAAATCTTGTCCCGTTTGATTGGCAGACTATGAATGAAATCCGCCGGATGTTTTACGTGCAAGTATCGGAACAGAAACACTGCCAGCAATACCGGGATAAGGAATAAAAGCCCCATTTGAATCGGATATTGCATTTTGAAAAGATTTTCATAGATATTGTTGTAATAAGTGAGATTGGGATTCGTCAGTTTACCCAGGATGTCGATCGGAAGTGCAAACAGCAGCCCGATAAAATAAACGATTCCCAGCCAGCCTACACTCCGCAGGCTCTGCATAATCAGTTCCTTATTAATCCAAGATGTTCTGGATGGCATATCCAACATCCCCCATTTCATATATAAAGATTTCTTCCAGCGTCAGCGGCAGTAAGTCGAAAATGACAGGATGATAGGAACGGATCAGCCTCTCGACATCTTCATGTTCACCGCGCACGATGCATAATAATACACTGCCCCTCGTTTCTTTATGAAGGACGTCCAACTTGTTGAACAGTCCGTCGGGGACATCCCCTTTAAAGGCGAGCTGGATTTTATGGATGCCTGATTTAAGGTCATCGAGTTCTTTTTCAAGCAGGAACCTGCCTTGATGAAGGATAGCGATATGATCGCAGATATCCTCGACCTCTCTCAGGTTGTGGGAGGAAATCAGGATCGTCATTTCCCTCTCAGCCACTTCTGTGATCAGTACATTTTTTAATTTCTTCCTGACAACAGGGTCAAGTCCGTCAATCGGTTCGTCCAGCACCAGTACATCGGGCTTGGCAGACAGGGCGAGGA
Source organism: Rossellomorea aquimaris (assembly GCF_001877785.1). Classification (GTDB taxonomy): domain Bacteria; phylum Bacillota; class Bacilli; order Bacillales; family Bacillaceae_B; genus Rossellomorea; species Rossellomorea aquimaris_A. The sequence continues at coordinate 74,784 of NZ_MINN01000106.1, forward strand.
TAAAGGAAGCCTGGCGCTGTACCCCTTTAGAGTATTTGTGCAGTTTCTTATGGATGTCGATTTCAAACAATGCCGTCAGCCTATGATAATATTCCTCATCCCAGCGGCTGTAAGTATTCTTATAAAATTGAGCCATCTGCTTCAGTGTATAGTGGGTAAAAAAGAACGGCTGATCCGGTAGGAAGACGACTTTTTCCTTGATTGGGGTCATTTCGAATACCGTCTGGCCATCCACCGTGATCTCTCCCTGATCAGCCTTTAAAATCCCTGCAATCGTGCGCAGCAAAGTGGTCTTGCCTGCACCATTGGAACCGAGCAGTCCGTAGATGGATCCCTTTTCAATGGAAAATGAAATATTATGAATGATTTCGGTTCTGTCAAATGCTTTACTCACACCTTTAATCTCAATCATCAGCTTGATTCCCCCCGACTGATGCCTCGATATCGGCGATCAATTCTTTTAAATCTTCAACGGTGATCCCTAAGTACAGGGCTTCCGATAAGAGTCTTGTTAGTTCTTCTTTCACTTTCATGATTTTCTCCGCATTTTGGATGTGACTTGAAGGATTGACAAAGCTACCTCTCCCTTTCACTGAATAAATATATCCTTGAAATTCAAGTTCCCTATATGCTTTCTGGATTGTGTTTGGATTGATCGTCAGCTGCTGAGCCAAGGTACGTACTGACGGGAGCTGCTCATCCGGCTTCAGCACCTCATTGATTATCAGTTCTTTCAGCTTTTCCACCAACTGTTCGTAAATGGGCTTCCGGCTTCTTAAATCGAGTTCAAACATATCCACCCTCCCAACTGTATACAGTGTACTATGTGTCTTAATACAGTTAAAGTATATAACATGTTCTTCCATTTTAGAAGAGTTTTTTGGAAAAAATTTTTCGGTTCGTAATAACGCTGTTGATTTCCGTGGAAGACTTCGCTTTCCGCGGGTAGCGCGTGAGCCTTCTCGTCACTGCGTTCCTGCGGGGTCTCACCTTTCCAGCTGTTATAAGCCAAACCGGCCTGGAAGGCAAAGAACGCCTTCTTGGCCGATTCGTCTTATGCCACACGCATCTCTTCAAAGCCCTTCCGCTTTTCTGATTAGCTGCTTTTCCCGCAGGAGTCTACGTCTTCCACTCCAATCAACAGCTGGAACACCTACAACCAAGATTAACTCTTTATCGGAATTCTTCCGAAAAGCGAACTCTCGTTATTAAACCTTTGCTGCATGGCAAACGTCCAATATTGTAAGAAGGTCAATATTCCAAATAAGGGAATTTATGTTAGCATGGAGAAATACTGCATAAGGGAAGAGGGGGACATCATGGAAAAGAGAGAAGAGCCGATTTTGTTGATTAGAGGACTTGGGAAGAGATATGGGAGCAAGGAAGTGTTGAGAGGAATCGATCTGGAGGTCCATAAGGGTCAGATCATTGGATATATCGGGCCGAACGGGGCAGGGAAAAGTACGACGGTCAAGATCATCCTCGGCCTCGAGGAGGGGTATTCCGGAGAGGTGTGCCTGTTTGGGAAGAATATTTCAGGACAATCGTCAGCTTATAAAAAGAGGATTGGATATGTACCGGAAGTGGCCGACCTGTATGATAACCTGACAGCCGAGGAATATTTGACGTTCATCGGTGAGCTTTACGGGCTAGAGCCTGATGAGGCCGGGGAGCGGGCTGGAAAGTTGACTGCTTTATTCGGGCTGGAGGAAGTCTATCAATCTCGGATTGCATCCTATTCGAAAGGGATGAAGCAAAAGATCCTGATTATATCCAGTCTCCTGCATAATCCCGACATTTTGTTTTTTGATGAGCCGATTAACGGACTCGATGCCAACTCCGTCATGGTCTTTAAGGAGCTTCTTGCCCAGTTGGCGGCTCAGGGGAAAACCATATTCTATTCTTCCCACATCATGGATGTCGTCGAAAAGATCAGCAGCCGGATCATTCTTTTACATAATGGTTTGATTGTGGCGGATGGCAGTTTCGAAGAATTAAAGAATACGAACAGTGAAGGGACGCTGGAGGAAATCTTCAACCAATTGACCGGTTTCGATGAACATAAAGAAACGGCAGAGAAGATTGTTTCGGTTGTTCAAGGGGTCTAGGGGATGAAGGAATTTCGTACACTTCTGTTTCTGGATTGGTTCCGCGTGATTTTTGAAAAAATGGGCTTCGATTACCGCACTTTACGGAGGATCCTGCAGGTGAAGTTCACGATGGACCAGCGGAGGGTCCCAACGATATTTCAACAGCAGGGAAGTAAGGGGAAAGAATCCAAGGATGAAAACCGATTCATTAAGTCGCTTTGGATTTATGCACTGTTTGGATTGTTCCTCATCCCGTTTGTTTTAATGGGGGAAAATTATATTTTTCAGATGAGCATCAGTTTTGCCGTGATCATGTTTATCATCATGATGTCGATGATTTCTGATTTCTCGGTTGTCATCTTGGACATCAGGGATAATAATATTCTGTTCACAAAGCCGGTGGAGAAAAAGACGATCAGCCTGGCGAAGTCCATCCACGTATGTGTGTATCTTTTCTTTTTGACCGGCGCTATGACCGTCATCCCGCTGATTGTCGCGTTGATCAATCAGGGTGTTTGGTTTTTCCTGCTGTTCCTGGCTGGCATCATCCTGACCGATATCCTGATTGTCGTGTTCACCGCGCTCCTTTATTATCTTATCCTGAAGTATTTTGACGGGGAGAAATTGAAGGATATCATCAACTATGTACAAATTGGACTGTCAATCGGGCTGGCTGTCGGTTATCAGGTTGTCGCCAGGTCCTTTGAATTGGTCGATCTGCAGGTGGACTTCACCGCAGAATGGTGGCAGATCTTTTTCCCGCCGATGTGGTTCGGCTCCTTATTTGAGTGGGTATTAAACGGCGGGGACAATCCTTTGATCATCCTGTTCTCGGTTCTGGCCATTTTGTTCCCATTTGCTGCATTGGCTGTCTATATCAAAATCCTTCCCTCCTTTGAGAGGAATCTGCAGAAACTCAATTCGCATGGGGGGAAGAAGGCCAAGAAGTCCTATTGGTTTGGAAAAAGCCTGATGAACCTTATGTGCAGCAAGGAAGAGCGTGCATTTTACCAATTTGCACATTATATGATGAAGAATGAGCGGGAGTTTAAATTGAAGGTATATCCCGGACTCGGATTCGCAATCATCCTGCCGTTTATTTTCATCTTCAACTTTTTGACGACATCTTCCTTTGACGATCTTTCTAAAAGCATGGTGTACCTCTCCATCTATACAAGCCTGACCGTCATCCCGACGGTCGTGATGCAGCTTGGATATTCAGGCAAATACAAAGGAGCGTGGATCTATAAGGCGGCGCCTGTCGAAAAGAATGCCCCGATCCACAAGGGCACCTTGAAAGCGTTCCTGGCAAAACTTTTCATCCCCTTGTACGTGGTGATGACAGTATGCTTCCTTTATCTGTTCGGATTGAGGCTGCTTCCGGAGCTCATCATCGTCCTGATCAGTGCGTTCATTTACACGGTTGTCTGTTACAAGCTGTTGAGCAGCGGCCTTCCATTTTCGGACAGTTTCGATGGTGTAAAACAAAGCGATGGTTGGAAGGTGCTGCCGTTCTATATCATCATCGGTGCATTTGTCGGCATTCATTTTCTGGCAGTGAAAATGGATTATGGTGTGTATGTTTACCTGCTTATCCTCTTGACCGTGAATTTCTTTGTATGGATATTTTCGTTTAAGGACTGAGAGCTGTGAACAATAAAGAGCTGAGCATCCCTGAGTGGGTGCTTAGCTCTTTTATTTTGAGGGAAGTATAGGGAGAGGATAGACACAAATTGGAGCGGATGTCATATATATAGAAATGCAGATATTTGAGTTTACGCTTAAACATTTCCTTTGACGAAGAAAGTTTCCTTGATACAAAATAGACGTATCAGAAAAAAGATGGGAGGAACGGGTATATGATGGATTGGTTTTCAGCGTTGAATCCGACCATGCAGGCGCTGCTGGGCGGAACGATGACGTGGGGACTTACAGCGCTCGGAGCGGCCACCGTATTTTTCTTCACGAAAATCGAAAAACACACGATGAACATGATGCTCGGGTTTGCGGCAGGGGTCATGATTGCGGCGTCCTTCTGGTCGCTATTGGCGCCTTCCATAGAATTCAGTGAACAGAACGGACAGATTCCATGGCTGGCACCGGCAATCGGTTTCCTGCTCGGAGGAATCTTTATCAGGCTTCTTGACTTCGTGGTTCCCCATCTTCATCTGGGCAATGCGCAGGATAAAGCGGAAGGACCGCAGACGAAGTTCAAGAAATCGACGCTGCTGTTCCTGGCCATCACCCTTCACAACATTCCCGAAGGCTTGGCCATCGGGGTCGCCTTCGGGGCTGCGGCGCTTGGAATCGGTGATGCAACGGTTATCGGAGCGCTCGGTCTTGCAATCGGAATCGGAATCCAGAATATGCCCGAGGGGGCTGCGCTCTCAGTCCCGTTGCGGGGAGAAGGAATGTCACGTGCACGTGCATTCAATTACGGCCAGCTTTCTGCCATCGTTGAGCCGATTGCAGCCGTCATCGGGGCGGCCGCCGTCATCCTCGTCCAGCCCATCCTGCCCTATGCACTGGCATTCGCCGCAGGAGCGATGATCTTCGTCGTCGTCGAAGAGCTCATCCCTGAATCACAGTCCTCCGGAAGCACCGACCTTGCTACGCTTGGTCTGATGGCCGGATTTGTGGTAATGATGATTTTGGATGTTTCGTTGGGGTGATTTTATTATAGTTTAGAGAGGTGTGCGGGTTGTGGCTGCACGCCTTTTTATGGTTTGAGAAAGATCCGTCATCAGGGTTAACTCTGGTGAATGGATTTACTAAAACGGACTTCAACAATCACAACATGACGAAGTTGCTTGGTGTTGGGGTGTTATCAAGTTGGCGATTTTTATGGTTTTGTGTAAAAAGTTCCTTTTCCTTTACCATGGGAGATCAAGCCTGAATTCTGAAGAATATGAGAGGCCACTTTACGTGAAGGGAGGCAAAGAAAGCTTCTTAATTCATTGTTTGTCATTTTATTGTTAACCAAAAGGAAATAATCTTCAATGGCTTTCAAGTGGCCGGATGGGGACTGCCTTGAACATTGTTGACAGTGCCAGGATTTACTGATTCTAGTAATTGGGAAATATCCGCAATGTTCGCACTGAACTCCGGGGAGGATTTCCTCCTTCTTAAGATTATATGTTTGAAGGCAATTCGAAGGGGCATCTTCATGATGAGTAAGAATGAGTTTCTTGGTCTTTTTAAGTGTTTTATCTGTCAGCGAGTTGGTTTTATATAATTGGTTTAATTGTATAATACGGTCGATGATATTTTGGGAATGAATGATGTTAAGATATGGAGATTGGGATTCTGGACGCGAGGTATACTCAATGGTAGTGGATGGGTTGCTGATGACGACGAGATATTCGATGGGGAGTGGAGGTGTTTTATGTAGCGCTAACCATTTTTGAAGGAAGTGCTTTTGTCGTCTGACTTGGGAGATTGGATCGATAAATCCTTCTTTTACCTCTTTATAAATTCGTGTGCATTGTTTGATATGAGGGTCAATTCTGATGATCCCGGAGACGTTTTTCACTTCAATGGCCAGGATATAGTAAGGAGTCAGCAGGATGGTATCGATTTGAAAGTAATGAGGGGCAAGCGGAAGGCGGATGTCAAAGAAGAGCCAGTAATTTTTCCCGGTTAGAAAGCTCAGATGATAATCTACTGCTTTTTCACCGTTGAAGCCAGCCTTTCTTTTCTTTAAATCGAGCTCAATCAGGGGTTTTGTAACATGAAATGGGGCGAGCCGCGTAAGTAAAGCTTCGTTTTCCAGTATTTTCAACGGGATTGTTCGTTCTTTTAATATCAAAACATCACTCCTTATACTTTGATATAGTATTATTCGCCATAGAGAGGAAAATTCCTCTATTAAAATTGGAATAAATGGAATATTATTGTAGATATGATCCAGTTTCAGGATTTATGATCCATTCTGGAGAAATACGTTCCATTCTGTTAATTTATGATCCATTTTCGAAATATATGATCCATTTTCGAAATATATGATCCTTTAAGAATGATTCTAATTAACAGACGGCGGCCATGCGACCTCAACTATGTGACTGGATCATGATTAGCTGGAAAACACCTATACGACTCGAACCATAACGATAAACAAAGGAACATACATAACCATCACCAAAACCCCCAAAGGAGCCCTCAAATGAAAATCGGACTAATCAGACACTTCAAAGTAAAAAGAGGATACCCGAATTCTATCGTGTCCTCGGCTGAATTGATGAAGTGGGTGGAAGAATATGAAGCTTCCGAAGTAGAAGAGAATGAAGTGGATCTGAACGGGATCGAATGGAAGTCCTGCTATTCGAGCAGCATGAGCAGGGCGGAGGTCACGGCACGCAGCGTCTACGACAGGGACATCATCTTCTTGGATGAATTAAGGGAGGTTCCATTATCACCGCTCTTTCCGCCGAAGATGAAGCTGCCGCTGTTCATTCATTTGCTTGGCATCCGCCTGGCATGGTGGTTCAACCATCCATCACAGGCTGTAAGCAAGAAAGAGGTTTTGGAAAAGATAAATAAAGTCTTAGACAGGGTCATCTCAGAGAATCAGGATGTATTGATTGTCGGACACGGCGGGGTAATGATGTTCATGAGAAAGGAACTGATCAGGCGCGGGTTTTCGGGTCCGGCATTCAGACGGCCGCAAAATGGTGTGGTCTACATTTTTGAAATAGGAAATGAAAAAGGATGAACCCAACCTGCGGGCTCATCCTTTCGTTCATTATTAACTATATTACTCGGCCCCATGAGACGGTACAGTGCCTAAGAATCGACTTCTCAAATCAAGACAGCCGGGCCGTTCAAGGAATCGATTTATCAAGCCGGATCAGCTAGGCCGTTCATGACGCCTGGAATTTCCCCAAAATCAGTCCTGAACCAACAGCAAAATCTTGCCTTCATCCAGCTTTTCTTCGTACTGATCGGCTTCTTCTTTTGAAAAGCCCATCTCCTGCAGCTGGTTGCGCAGTTCGTCGCCTTTGCTTACGATCATATTCCCGACAGCTGTACCGATGCCTGTTTCCCTTGCGCCGATTTCATTCGCATTCGCATTGTCGGCCACACGCTCCGTGCGGTCATCGTCATGTGATAATACATATAAATTCTTTTTGCTTATGCCTTGAGAAGATAGTTTTTCAACTTCAGAAATCAATTCCTTATCGTTGTAGAATTCCTTAACAGTTGGTTTCAAGTGGATCTCCTCCATTATCATTTATCGTTTTTGAATACAGTCGTACTTTTCCCGTTTTGTAAAAAGATAAACATGCCCAGCCCCGCGATTTCAGAGGGGCAGAATAGGGAATAGATAACCATAACAGTTCATGCAGAAAGGAAGGGATGGAAGGTGAAAGAGCAACATACCCTTGAAGAAATTAAGAATACGGTTCATTCAGAAAAAATGGTGCTTTTATATATATCACGGCCGAATTGCTCTGTGTGCCATGCTTTGCTGCCGCAGGTGGAAGTGGTGTTGAAAAAGTACCCAAGCATAACGGCCATCCATGCGGATGCTGAAGAAATCCCCGGGATTGCAGGGGAATACTCGATCTTTACGGTACCCGTTTTGATAGTATTTATAGAAGGAAAAGAAATGATGAGAAAGGCACGGTTTGTCCCGATCGATGAACTGGACAGCGGATTATCCAGGATGCTTTCCGCTTTTGAAGATTAAACAAACGTTTGATTAAAAGAGCCTGAGCCTTGCGCTGCAAGGGTTGGAAGAGTTAAACGACTGTTTGGGATATTCGGGAGGGCTGTCGTCTCATGGAAGGCCCTTCCAGGCATGGTGATACGGGAGCATTATGCTTATTTTAAAAGAGTTCAAAAAGTAGCTCTTTTGTCATGTCCTCCTGAATAGGTATATAATAGAGATAATACACGGAAGATTCAGAATCGTTTCCGTAGAAAGGAGGGAATGGATGCTGAGGTTGTCCAGAGCAAGTAAGGTAACCATTTCAGTTGCTGCCATTATTCTATTTATCGCTGCCAACCAGATTACGTTTGTTCAACACTTTACTGCCCGAGCGGCCACCAAGCTTTATGTGGGATGGAAGTATAACCATCTCGACCTTGAATACGAAGACGTGGAGTTTTCTCCGCAATTCGGTGATTACTCTGTTGCCTATAAAGATAAAGAAGGCAGAGTATATGGTTTCATGGTTGCCCCTAAGTCGATGCCGGTCATCATCCTGCACGATCCGCTTAATGAAAGTCCTTGATCGTTTCCTTCAATTTCATGTCCGCAATTTCTTTTACTATTTAATGTTTTCGTGTATAATACGTACTGAATTATAATTTAATAAACGTGACCACAAGGGGAGCGATTTGCTGAGAGTGAACGGCACTGCCTGTTCTGACCCTTTGAACCTGTTAGTTAGTACTAGCGTAGGAATGTGGATGATATAGGATCACTATGCCTATTTGAATTGACTGACTCTCCCTTATGGTTTCGTTTTAAAAGAAGGGGAGATTTTTTTTTATGAAATCTTTAAGTTTGGTCGTCATGATCGAAGCTGCATTGATGGCTGCATTTGCGTTGATTCTGGACCTGCTGCCGTCGATTGATCTTTCGCCGAGTATTTCCATTTCATTCTCGATGGTGCCCATCTTCATACTGGCATTTCGGAGAGGAGTGAAAGCGAGCCTGCTGGCCGGATTTGTGTGGGGTGTCCTTCAGGTGGCGCTCGGCAATGCATGGATTGTCACTCCTGTTCAAATGATCATTGAGTATTTCATTGCCTTTACGTTCATTGGCTTTGCGGGTGTCTTTTTAAACCGCATCCAGCAGTCACTGCGCTCAGGCAGCAAGTCCAAGGTTTATGCCTGGATTATCGCAGCAACCGTCCTTGGCAGTGCGGCCCGTTATTTCTGGCATTTCATCGCAGGCTTCATTTTCTTTAAAGAGTATGCTCCGGAAGGGATGTCGCCGGTCCTTTTCTCGCTATTTGCAAACGGGGTGACGATGCTCGGTTCCGCATTGCTGTGCTCAATCGTGCTTGTCCTCTTAATTGCGACTGCTCCGCGCTTGATCAGTCAGGGTGTGAGGGTGCAGCATGATCAGCGGAAAGCTTCATAAATACCTGTAAGGCCAGCCGATCCCAACCCGGGGTCGGTTTTTTTCGTGCTCTTCATTGCTTAGAGGCCCACTTATCCTATAAACTAGACCTATTCAAAAAATGAGCATGGAGAGATTCTTATGGAAGCAAAAATGATACGCAGATATGACATAATGGAAGTTTGCCTGCTGGCAGGAAAGATCATGCTGCAGAGCGGGGCGGAAACGTATCGCGTGGAGGATACGATGATGAGAATCGCGGCTTCCTATGGGATCAAAGAATCTCACAGCTATGTAACGCCGACCGGAATTATCTTTTCCATCGAGACCGATGAACCGACTAAGACAAAGCTGATCCGCATCAATGAGCGGTCGACCGACCTTGAAAAGGTCACCCTTGTGAACGGAATTTCGAGGAAGATCAGTGAGGGCTTATACAGCATAGAACAGGCATACAGTGAGCTTGAAGAACTCGAAAAAGCGGATCATTCGTATTCTTTTTTGATCCAGGTGCTTGCCGCGTCGATTGCGAGCGGATGTTTCCTTATCATGTTCCTTGGAAGCTGGGATGATTTTATCCCTGCATTTATTACGGGAGGGGCCGGCTATATGAGTGTGGTGTATTTGCACCGCCTCGTTCCGATTAAATTCTTTGCAGAGTTCCTTGCGTCATTCATCATCGGGATTCTTTCCTTTATCTTTGTCCACTTCGGGGCGGGACAGGAGCTGGATAAGATCATCATCGGTTCGGTCATGCCGCTTGTACCCGGGCTTCTGATCACAAATGCCGTCCGCGACCTGATGGCAGGCCATCTGGTGTCGGGATTGTCTAAAGGAGCGGAAGCGTTTTTGACCGCGTTTGCGATCGGAACCGGCATCGCGGTAGTATTCACCATCATATAATACCGTACATGATTTTTAAGGAGTGAATAGGGAATGTTCATCATTAACCATCTGATCACCAGTTTCATTGCCGCTGCAGCATTCGGCATCATTTTTAACGCGCCGAAAAAGTCCCTGTTCAAATGCGGGATCGTCGGAATGCTCGGATGGGTCATTTATATGCTGATGTTTCTGAATGAAACGGATGCGGTCCTGGCTACGCTGCTCGCATCATTTGTTGTAGCGGTCATCAGTCAGTTCTTTGCAAAAATGTACAAAACACCTGTCATCATTTTCAGTGTGGCGGGGATCATCCCGCTTGTGCCGGGCGGCCTTGCTTATGATGCCATGAGAAACTTCGTGGAAAATGACTACAATGCGGCAATCACCCTTGCTGCAAAGGCGTTCATGATTTCGGGTTCGATCGCGGTCGGGCTCATCTTTTCGGAAGTCATCAACCAAATCATACGCAATGCCAGGTTCAATGCAAGTGCACGGAGAATGAGGTAAGCAGCTCAATTAGACCTTGGTACAGGGTCTTTTTTTTATGCCGGATTTTTACGGGGAGAATCCATTGTAACTTTCTTCCACTCCATCCGTCTAATATGAAAATAGAACATAAAGGTGGGTCAACCAAATGAAGAAGCCCTATCTCTTTATCCTTGCGGGTATCGTATTGTGTGCTGCTGCCGGATTTTATATTTATCTGCAAAAGCCATCGGTCATGGCAGAGGGAAGTATTGACGGAAAGCTGACGGTGATGGAGGAAAATCCGTGGAGCCTTCAATTTTCAACCCCGGTCAGGAAAAGTACTGTCAATCCCAAAAACATTTCAGTCAAGGATTCTGATGGCCGCAAAGTAGACGTTTCGTTCAGGCTTGACGATGATCGTAAATCTCTTTATGTCCAGCCCCCTGCCGGCGGTTATCCGGATGAACCCAGCCATTTCACTCTTTCAGTCACCTCCGGCCTCAAGACGGATTTGGGATTTTCCTACGGTGGAGACACAAATTTGACCTTTGCCGTTACGGAGAGCCTCCCTGCGTTCGAGTCTAAGAAAGAATTGGCCAATTATTTTAAAACCATCGTAAAAAGACAAAAAGCACAGCAAAAAGCAGAGTTCAGCCTTTTCCAAAACAGCCGCACCGAGTCATCCGAAGACAAGGCAGCATCCGGGGAAAGTTCCGGATCCCCCCACTCGGAAACGAATAACCAGGTTCAGGGTGTGGATGAAGGGGATATCGTCAAAACAGATGGGACATATATCTATCAGGTGAAAAACGGGGAACTTGTCATCTCAAAGGCAGTTCCGGCCGGCAGCATGGAAGTTGTCTCGAGGATTCCTTTTAAAGAAAACATCGATCCACGGCATTTATTCCTGGATAGGAACAAGGTAGTGGTGATCGGTGACAGCTGGACTCATTACGGGGACACAAAAGCAGCGGAAGACATGATCCGGCGCCCGGTACAAGGCACCGCTTTTGCCATGATTTATGATGTCGCTGATAAAGATAAACCGGAGTTTGTAAGGAAGGTTGAGGTGGAAGGGCATTATATGACGTCCAGGAAAATAGGGGATACAATTTATTTCATAGCCAATTTGTATCCCGATTACTGGATGGCCGACAAGAACTCCGATATCGATTTGAGACCGCGGGTGATGGATAGTGAGTCCGGAGAAAGACTCACACCCATTCCGCTCAGCCGGATCAAGTACTTCCCGCAGTCGATGCAGCCGAACTATACCATGATTGCAGCGCTCGACATCGCTGATCCGAAAGGGGAATTCAATGTTCAGACATATCTTGGAAGCGGAAACGGGATGTATATGTCGAGAGAAAATCTTTATATTGCCGTTGAAAAGGCTGGTGATCCGGACAAAGGGGATGTATCAAGTACAGAAGTATATCAATTTGGGGTGAAAGATTCACATGTGACATATAAAGCTTCCGGAAATGTGCCGGGAAGGATCCTGAATCAGTTTTCTATGGATGAACATGAAGGGTTTTTCAGGATTGCCACAACGGATGGAGAGGTATGGAACGAGGACCGGCCATCTTCGAATGCCCTTTATATTTTGGACGAAAACATGAAGAAAACGGGTGAAGTCACGGATCTGGCCAAGGGTGAGCGGATTTATTCCGTAAGATTCATGGGGGATAAGGCATATATCGTCACGTTCAAGCAGGTTGATCCGCTGTTTGTCATCGACACGGCCGACCCGGAGCAGCCAAAGGTCCTCGGGGAATTGAAGATTCCCGGTTTCAGTACGTATCTCCATCCAATCGGAGAAGATCATTTGATCGGTTTCGGGTTCGATACCAAGATCATGGATGATGGTAAAACATTTAACGGTGAGCCCCGGATCTCACGGAACGGTATGAAAATCTCTTTGTTCGACATCACGGATTTCAACAATCCTAAGGAAGCAGATGCGGAGATTATCGGCGGGGCAGGGACCCATTCACTCCTTATGGAGGATCATAAAGCTCTCTTTCATGAGCCTTCAAGGAATTTATATGGATTTCCCATCTCTGTCTATCATGACAAAGAAGGGAGCGAATACGAGCAGATATTTGATTACCAGGGTGCGCTGCTATATGAAATCACTCCCGAAAACGGGATTGAATTAAAAGCGGAGCTGACTGCTGAAGAAGGAAGGCAGAAGGATATCTATGAAAGCTGGGAGAATAATGTCCAGCGCCTCCTCTATATCGACGATCATGTGTATACGTTATCCAATCAAAAGATTGATGCGTACTCGCTGGATGATTTTAAAAAAGAAAGATCGCTGATGATCGAGTAAGCCAGGGGGAAGGGACTAAACTAAAAAGCTACAATATAAAGACGAACAATATCAGTATAGGTTTTTTATACCGCTAATGATTTCCGTGCAAGACTTCGCTTTCCGCGGGTAGCACGTGAGCCTCCTCGTCGCTGCGCTCCTGCGGGGTCTCCCTTGTCCAGCTGCAGGGCTTAGAGGCAAATGGCATAAGTCAAACCGACCAAGAAGGCAAAGAGCGCCTTCGTGGTCGATTCGTCTTATGCCACACGCCTCTGAGCAAAGCTCTTCCGCTTTTCTAATAAGCTGCTCTTCCCGCAGGAGTCTTCGCCTTGCACTCCAATCAACCGCTAGATAGGCTGGAAAAACTAAATGTAATGTGAACAATTATAAACCCGAACTGATTTGCCTCATCGTGTGCAAATTAGTTCGGGTTTTACTTTGATTCAAATACCTTGGTCCCGGCCACTTTCCTTATACAGCGGGTTCTACACTTGAAAGTTCAGAAAAAGTTTCACGTGGAACCTTTCCTCCGTGTACTGCGGGAAGAGAGGGGACTTGTGACCTTATTATATTGAAGTCACCAAACTACCCACCAACATTAAAAAGCGATATCATGGTACATATATACATATGATAAGAACGAGAGTGTAAGGGGTGTGGATATTGAGGATAATCGGTTTTTTGAAGCCTTATAGATGGGCGATGGGTATTGCATGGACATTGATGCTTATAGAGCTCGCAGTTGAGCTATTGAATCCATTATTCATGGCGAAGATCATTGATCAGGGAATCTTGAAAGAAGATATGGATGTGGTCCTGTTATGGGGCGGGATCATGGTCGGAATGTCGTTTCTTTCATTTCTTTCCGGTGTGACGAATTCGTTCTTTGCTGCCCATACGAGCCAGGGATTCGGGTATGATGTGCGTGAAAGTTTATATAAAAAAATACAATCGTTTTCGTTTGCGAGTTTCAACCGGCTGCCTGCATCATCGCTCATCACGCGGCTGACAAATGACGTGAGGCAGCTCCAGAACACGATTTTCATGAGTTTACGAATCATGCTCAGGGCACCGCTGCTTGTCGTCGGCTCGGCAATCATGGCTTTGATCGTAAACGTGAAGCTGGCCATCATCCTGCTTATCGTGATCCCTGTCCTGTGGCTGTTCTTATTGTGGGTCCTCAAGAGAGGATGGAGTTTATTTGAAAAGGTGCAGAAGCGGCTTGACCGGGTAAATGAAGTGATGAAGGAAAACCTGTCCGGCATCAGGCTCATTAAAGCCTATACAAGGGGAGAGCATGAGGAAAAACGATTCCACGGCGCCAATGAAGATTTAAAGGACAGAACCGTGAGCGCCCTGAGGTTCATGGAAATCATCATGCCCCTTTTGATGCTGGTGATGAACGGCGCCATATTGATCATCCTCTGGTCAGGGAGTGCTGCGGTAAATACCGGCGGCGCGCAGGTGGGCGAGGTCGTGGCGATCGTTACATATGCGACGAGGATTTCTTCCGTATTTTCCATCTTTTCATTTATCATCACGAGTTTCTCGCGGGCGCGTGCATCTGCGGACCGGGTGGAAGAGGTGCTGAATACGGAAGTTGATTTAAGGGACGGACAAGAAGCATGCATTGAAAATAAAGTCACCGGCGGGGAAGTTATGTTCGATAGAGTTTCCTTTCAATATCCTGAAACGAGGGGCCTTGTCCTTCAGGGTGTCTCTTTTCATGCCGAAGCAGGTGAGACCGTATCTGTGCTAGGGGCGACCGGTTCAGGGAAGTCAACGCTGTTTCAACTGATTCCGAGAATGTATGACACGACGGAAGGTGAAATTAAGATAGACGGCCATCCGCTGCAATCGTTTACTTTGGAAAATCTGAGAAAGAGTATCGGGTATGTTCCTCAGGAAGCGGTCCTCTTTTCCGGTTCGGTGAGGGAAAATCTTTTATGGGGAAAAGAGCATGCTTCTGATGAAGAAATGATCCAGGCTGCCAAGGATGCCCAGATCCACGATACGATAGAGAACCTGAAGGATGGATATGATACGGAACTGGGGCAGAAGGGAGTGAACCTTTCGGGAGGCCAGAAGCAGAGGCTGTCGATTGCAAGGGCACTGATCAGGCGACCGAAAATTCTCCTGCTGGATGACAGCACGAGTGCACTTGATCTGAAGACGGAAGCGAAACTGCTGGAAGCGATCAAGAAATATGATTGCACCACCATCATCATCACACAAAAAATCAGCACGGCGATGGAGTCGGATGCCATCCTTCTTCTCGAAGACGGAGTGGTCATCGGGAACGGATCCCATGACACTCTTCTGAAAGAATCGGGACTCTATCAACGGATTTATCAATCTCAGTTCGGGGAGGTGCACCATGTCCAGGCATATGAGGAAAAAGCTCGGCAAGGATGACAAAGCGAGGGATACAAAAGGGACACTGCGAAGATTATGGATCTATCTGTCAAAAATGAAAGGCCTGCTTTATCTGGTAATCCTGATGGTGATCGTAAGTTCTGCAGCCTCCCTTCTGGGCCCGTTTATGGTGGGCAGGGCCATTGATGATTTCATCGTCACGAAAGATGCCTCAGGGATCATCGTCCTTCTTGCAGGCCTGGTGATCGTCTACATCCTTCACTCGGCATCTGTCTGGTTCCAGAACTACTGGATGATCGGTGTGGCCCAGGACACCGTCTACCGGTTGAGGAAGGATTTGTTCCACCGGCTGCATCTGCTGTCGATCCCTTTTTTTGATAAAAGAAAGCACGGGGAGCTCATGAGCAGGGTCACGAATGATATTGATAATGTCAGTAATACATTGAACAGTTCTTTCATCCAGATCATTTCAAGTGTGCTGACACTGGGTGGAACCGCAGTGGTCATGCTGTGGCTCAGTCCTCTCTTGACACTGATCACGCTCACGATCGTCCCGCTAATGGTACTGGGGATGAAATGGATCACCAAGCGGACAGGTCCGTTGTTCAGGCAATATCAGCACAATATAGGTGAATTGAATGGGTATATTGAAGAAACGATTTCCGGACACAGCATCATTAAGACGTTTTCGCGGGAAGAGACTGCGATTGATGAATTCCAAGGGAAAAATAAAAAACTCCGGGCGGCGGCATATTGGGCAGATACCTATTCAGGTTTCATCCCTAAATTGATGAATATGCTGAACAACCTGAGCTTTGCCGTCATCGCAGGCGTCGGGGGGATCTTAGCGCTGAATGGTATGGTTACGATCGGTGTGATTGTCATTTTCGCTGAATATGCAAGGCAGTTCACCCGACCGCTCAATGAACTCGCCAATCAATATAATACATTGTTATCAGCCATTGCAGGGGCGGAGCGTGTGTTTCAGGTCATTGATGAAGAGGAAGAAGCAAGGGACGAAGAGAACGCGGAAGAAATACATTCCCTCCGCGGGAAGATTGAATTCCAGAACGTTCATTTTTCTTATGGACAGGATGATTCGACCCTTCAGGATGTTTCTTTTTGCATCAGCCCGGGTGAAACGGTGGCTCTCGTCGGTCCGACAGGTGCTGGGAAGACGACGATCACGAACTTGTTATCGCGCTTTTATGATCATAATCAAGGCAGGATATTGATCGACGGCCGGGATATCGAGACGATCACCCGTAAAAGTCTTCGAAGGCAGCTTGGGTTTGTGCTTCAGGACAGCTTCCTTTTTCAGGGAACGATCATGGAAAATATCCGCTACGGAAGGCTTCATGCTTCTGATACGGAAGTGGTGGAGGCCGCAAAATTGGCGAATGCTCATTCCTTCATCGAGAAGATGCCGAAAGGATATAACTCAGTCCTCAGGAATGACGGCAGCGGAATAAGCCAGGGACAGAAGCAGCTGCTGTCGATCGCGCGGGCCATCCTGTCAGATCCATCGATCCTCATACTCGATGAAGCCACCTCAAGCATCGATACCATCACGGAGATGAAGATCCAGGATGCGCTTAAAAACTTGATGAAGGACCGTACATCGGTAGTGGTCGCTCACAGGTTGAACACGATCCGCCAGGCAGACCAGATACTCGTCCTCGACCAGGGGCGCATCATTGAAAAAGGAACCCATGAAGAGCTTCTTAAACAAAAAGGCTTTTACCACGGACTCTATCACAGTCAGTTGAAAGAGACGAGTTAATAAGAAAAGGAAATGAAGAGTCTTGTTAGTTTCGAGAACGCTCTTAATTTGACAGGTGAATGTTCTTTGACCTCAGTGGATGCCCGAAACGTCTTGATAGGTTAGGAGATGGCCAATCCTGAAATTTAAAGTTATACTTTCCTGTTAGTAAAGAAAGATGCGGGGACAAAAATATCTTAGTCTAAATAAACATACTAAGACAAAAGTGTTTTAGTCTAAGTAAAACCCGAACTAATTTGCAAAAGATAGGGCAAATTAGTTCGGGTTTTTAATTTGTTCGAAGTACATTCAGAGTTTAGCCCTTTCTAGCGATTGATTGGAGTGCAAGACGAAGACTCCTGCGGGAAGAGTAGCTTATGTGAGACCTGTCCAGCTGCAGGGCTTAGAGGCACATGTCATAAGTCAAACCGACCAAGAAGGCAAAGAACGCCTTCGTGGTCGATTCGTCTTATGCCACACGCCTCTGAGCAAAGCCCTTCCGCTTTTCTTCCCGCAGGCTTGCCGAGGAGGCTCACGGGCTACCCGCGGAAAGCGTAGTCTTGCACGGAAATCATTAGCGGTAATTTGGGGCTATACTTAGAAGTGTAACCATAGTTTTGTATGTGCCTTCCCATAAAATGGACAAAGCCCCCAGGAAGCGTCGGCGCTTCCTGAGGGCTTTTAAAATTGATGAGGGACTGAACTTCCTGTCAGTGCTCCCTCTATCATGCCTTAATCGGAAAGGCATGTTCTGTAACTTGCAACATCACAAGTAATATATTTATTTTCTTTAAACGTATTCAGATAATAAACAGCCGCGGGCAATTCCTTGAGTCGTTTGATGAACCTAAACGACGTAAGCCCTACCTCTCTTACATCCTTACGGCTCCGAAGCCGATCCAGTGTGAATAAGTACATATCAAAACAGAATAGAATTACAGATTATCTGCTCTAGTCGTTTTAATTATGTCACAAGTTAACAATAACTAAATATATCATGTATAAGATTACTTGTCAACATTACAATTCAAGTGTGTGCGGCGACCCTTCATCATCATTCATCAATCGAATGGCATCGGGAGTGATTTTCAACACGATATAATTGGGGTCGTCTTTCCCGTCGAACCATTTTTCCATATGACTATTCCACAGTTTATCTTTATAATCCTGGGACTCTTCGATCGATGCCTTTCCCTGGATTTCAACAAAAATATCCCCGTATCCTTCGCCTTCATACCCGAGTAGGATATGGACATTCGGGTTCTCTTCGATTTCTTCCGTTTTATGGGTCTCTTTGCTTGTAGGCGTATAAAGAGTAAGATCATCATTGAAAAAAGTCATATAGCGGGAATGGGGCTTACTGCCTTTCACCGTTGCCAGCGTCCCCACTTTGCTGTCTTCAAGAACTTTCATTATCTGCTGTTTAAGTTCAGTTTGATTCATCAATGCCATCTCCTTGTTCTGGTATATCCATACTATTCCTTAACAAAAGAAGAAATAAACATATGGATGTGTAAAGCGGGAGGCGGGTTGGGTATAAAGAAACTAACAAAGATGTGGCCGTTTCCACCCGAGCGTTCCGCTGGCTGAGGGGCGGCCGATGAAAAGGATGATGGAAGTGCTGCCGAAAGATCTGGTTGAACAATGCAAAAAAAGAATGGATCCATACAATTGTGAAGGGTTTGTTTATGGCCGCGGTCCTGAGGATCCAGAAATCATGATCGTGGGGGAAGCGCCCGGTGAAACGGAAATTCATAATGGGATTCCTTTCAGCGGCAGGGCGGGAAAGGTCCTGAACGAGTTTTTTGAATACCTCGGTGTTTCAAGGGAGGATATTTATTTTACTTCTACCGTGAGGAGCAGACCTTTTAAAATCGTACACAAAGAAGGACCGGATGGAGAAATCATTGAAAAGAAATACAACCGTGCCCCGAATATGAAGGAACAGCTTGCCCATGCGCCGATTGTCGATTATGAAATCCGCCATATAAAGCCTAAGCAGATCGTAACCCTCGGCAACATCGGCCTACAGAGGCTGCTTGGTAAGAACTATAAAATTTCTGAAGTCCATGGGAGACTGATCCAGGCGCCGGTCCGCCGGCTGAAAGATATGGATACAAACGAGTGGACGCTCAGTGACGAGGAATATTCAATATTTCCGACCTTTCATCCGGCGTCCATCTTTTATAACCGGTCCCTGCTTGAAAAAGTATATGAAGACCTGGATGAGCTGAAGAAAATATTGAAAGATAAGAAAGGGCTTTAACCTTATAAAGGTGAAGCCCTTTTCATTTTCCTTTTTTCACTTCTTACTTAGATTTTCCTGCGCCATCCTCACTAATTCCTTAACCATATTCCCGCCCATCCGGCCGCCGATCTTCCCGGCCTGTTCGGAAGTCAGTTTTCCGTTGTAGCCTTTATCCAGGGGGATTCCCTGCTCCCTGGCCGCTTCAAACTTGGCTTCTTTCGGGTCGCTTACACCCGCAACCTTTGCTTTCAGCTGATCCATTGCCTGCCGGGCTTCCGGCACTAAAAGTTTTCTTCTCGACATTATCTAACCTCCTTTTGACATTAGGTTGCCCAAAAAATTTTTTATACAGGCCGGGTACTGCTATGTAAGGGTTTTGGAGTATAACGGCTTTTTTACGGAGAAAAAAAGATTGTCTAACTTGTGTCAAATAAAATATAATTCTTAATAGTTAGATAATTTTAGGGGGAAAAGGGGGAAACACTGTGGAAGAAATTGTAGGCAAATTGGTGGGTATTCTATGGTCACCCGTAATGATTTACTTTTGTTTAGGTGTAGGACTTTTATTTTCTATCTTAACAAGATTTTTGCAGGTGCGTCTGATTAAGGACATGGTGGTTCAAATGTTTAAAGGGGGCAGCTCGACATCGGGGGTCTCTTCATTCCAGTCGCTGGCATTATCCTTGTCGGGACGTGTTGGAACGGGGAATATCGCAGGTACTGCAACCGCCATCGCGTTCGGCGGACCGGGTGCGGTATTCTGGATGTGGGCCATCGCCTTCATAGGGGCGAGCAGCGCATTCATAGAATCGACACTGGCACAAATTTATAAAGTGAAACAGGATGGGGAATACCGAGGAGGGCCCGCGTATTATATTGAGAAAGGGATCGGCTGGAAGTGGTATGCGGTATTATTCTCATTGGCAACACTTCTTGCGATCGGGGTATTGATGCCGGGGATTCAATCGAATTCCATCGCACTGGGACTCGATAATGCATTTAATGTGAATACATCCGTAACAGGTATTGGGCTGGTCATCCTTCTTGCCGTGATCATCTTTGGGGGAGTCAAGCGAATTGCCGGTGTGGCTTCTTATGTCGTACCTTTCATGGCGATAGCATACATCATTATGGCTCTAGTGATCGTTGGAATGAATATCGGTGAGATTCCTGGAGTACTGAAGCTTATTTTCAGCAGTGCATTCGGTGCCGACGCAGCATTCGGCGGAATCATCGGAAGTGCAATTGCATGGGGAGTAAAACGCGGAGTTTATTCCAACGAAGCAGGTCAGGGTACGGGACCTCACCATGCGGCTGCGGCTGAAGTTTCCCACCCCGCCAAGCAAGGTTTGGTACAGGCTTCATCCGTTTACATCGATACGCTTTTGGTTTGTTCGGCAACGGCGTTCATGATTCTTTTCACAGGCGCCTATAACGTAGAAAAAACTGATGGCACTGCGATCGTCACGAACCTGGAAGGCGTCGAAGCGGGTCCTGCTTATACGCAGGCAGCGATTGAATCGGTCATTCCGGGCTTCGGTGCAGGGTTCGTTGCGGTCGCACTATTCTTCTTTGCCTTTACAACCATCATGGCTTACTACTATATGGCTGAAACGAATGTGGCGTATTTATTGAAAGGCAGAAACGCCAAACCGGCCATTTTTATTCTAAAACTTGTCCTGCTTGGAGCCACATTCTATGGAGCCGTTAAAGAAGCGGCGCTTGCATGGGCTCTAGGGGATATCGGGCTTGGAATCATGGTATGGCTCAACCTTATCGCCATCCTGATCCTTGCAAAACCTGCTCTTCGTACCCTCAAGGATTATGAAGCACAGAAGAAGCAGGGGCTTGATCCTGTCTTCAACTCGAAAAAGCTTGGTATCAAAAACGCCGAGTTTTGGGAACAGGAATACAAAGTGGATAAAGAAGAGAACGCTTCTTAATAAGTTTTAGAACCTGTTGTATGTTCGTACATGCAGCAGGTTTTTTTTGTGTGCTCTTGGATCTCGCCGGTGTCCTGCGAAACTCAATTAATCTGATTAGTTTAATAGGACAAAATCTTTGTGTACTGAAAATAGATTGATTATCATAGATGTAAGTCAATGTCGGAAGAGGAGGATTTTAAGTGGATTTATATGATTCATATCTTCAAAATGATCGCCAGCGAAAACTGCTGGAAATGGCAGGGAAGCTCGCAGATACATTTTCAGCACGCGCTGAAAGGTTTGACAGGGAAGAGGCTTTCCCATTTGAAAATTTCTCTGATATAAAGAAATCAGGTTATGGATCCTTGAGCGTACCAAGGGAATATGGCGGGGAAGAGATCAGCTTGTATGAGCTTGTGATGCTCCAGGAAAGGCTGGCCACAGGAGATGCCGCCACATCGCTGTCAATCGGCTGGCATCTCGGAGGTTTGATGGAACTCTCTGAAAACCGTCCCTGGAAGGAAGAAACGTTTAAGAGCCTATGTGCAAAAGTAGTCAAAGACAAGGCGCTTATAAACAGGGCGGCAACGGAGCCTGCAACCGGCAGTCCGACCAGGGGAGGGCTCCCTGAAACAAAGGCGGTCCAAACCGGAGATGGATGGATTTTGAACGGTCGAAAAACATTCACCTCGATGGCCAGGGTGCTGGATTATTCTTTAGTGTCGGCCCGAATCGGTGAATCCGGCGAGAAAGGATTCTTTCTCATTGATCATACTCAGGAAGGGGTATCGATTGAAGAGACCTGGGATACCATCTCCATGAAAGGTACCGGCAGTGATGACCTCGTCCTTCAGGATGTAACTGTTGCAGGGAGTGCCCTGGTAGAACGGGACAGTGATGCACATGATTCCCGGGAGGAGCTGCCGAAAGCCTGGCTCCTTCATATTCCTGCCTGTTATATAGGGGTGGCGATTGCAGCCAGGAATGAAGCCGTCCATTTTGCCAAAGAGTACTCTCCCAACAGCCTGCCGGGTCCAATCAAAGACGTTCCGGAGGTCAGAAGGAAAATCGGCGAAATTGAACTTGATCTCTTCAATGTAAGGCAGATTCTTTACTCAATCGCCGATAAGTGGGATAAAGAACCGGATAAGAGGCATGGGATGGCATCAGAGCTTGCCTCTGTAAAACATATCGTGACAAACAGCGCTTTCCGGATTGTCGACACCGCCATGCGGATCGTAGGGGCCAGAAGCCTGTTCAAATCAAATCCAATGCAAAGGTACTACAGGGACGTAAGAGCAGGACTCCACAATCCGCCGATGGATGACATGGTCATTTCCATGCTCGCTGGCAAAGCACTAAAAGAATAGCAGCCAGTATAAAAGGATCGCCGGAACAATGGTTCCACGCGATCCTTTTATACTTGCAGTGTTTTCACCAAGACGTTTTCATGCTGTTTTTCCAAGACATGCAGTTCATTCAGCTCCTCCAATAAATCATGGATTGACAGCAGTTCATACAGTAAGATTGTCTCGCAGGAAAAATAATGCCTGATCGATTCCATGGTACGGCTGTGAAGCTCTTCATGGTCTTCCCAGAGTTCCTGAAGCAACTCTTTCATCAAGATGAAATGTCCATCCTGCATGTCATAAGTAGGGTGATTAAAGATATTCTTGAGTGAATGAACAGCTTGGAGAATCTTATCCTTCTCCGTAGGAGTAAAAGACTTATCATGCACAGGGAGATAGATGAGATTGCCGATATGAAAATGAATCTGCCTTAACAGGTTGAGCTTCTTGAGATGAAAATGGTGGTTCCGGAGGGCTTTTCGGCTGGAACGGTGGAGCTTCATTTCTTCTTTTTCATATTCACACAGAAGATTTGTTTTATCGATCTCACGCGTAATGTCAGTGAAGATCATCTTCGTTTCCAGGTGCAGGTGGTTCCCCTTAAGGACTTCGTTCACTCTTTTTTCTAATATGTTCCCCGTTTTTACATATAAGTAATGGATATTCCTGCTGATGATCGGTGAATACTTCGGCGGCAGGATCCACAGATTGACCAGGGTGGAAACGATGAGCCCCAAACTGGTTGTCCCCAGCCTGATAAAGAAAGTTGCAACATAATGATCATGGATCGTGGGGATCATGGCTATCCCGGTCAAAGTAGCCACAAGTATCCCGGCATCAAGACGAAGCTTGTGGCAGGTTATGATCGTCAGGATGGCAACCAGTGCATACGTGATTGCGTGATCTCCGAGAAGCGGGGAAATGATCACCGCAAATAAGGCACCCAATGCGGATGCAGGAAATCGGACAAATGCTTTTTTTATGGAATCGGCTGCCGTCGGCTCGATTGTCACAATGGCCGTAATGACGGCGAACATTGCAGGCCAGTTTAACAGTTCGCAGACAAAGGCCGTCAGAAAAACCGCAATTCCGGTCTTCGCAATCCGTCCCCCCGCAAACCTGAAACGTTTAAGAAAATTCATAATGACTACCCTTTCAGAAAACAATCCTATCTACATTATAAAGAAAATAGTGACGAAATGAAAAAAGCTAAAAGCAAGGCTGTTTTCTAAAGATTGTTGCTTTCCGTAATAGGCTTGTAACCTGAATGCAGCGTGGAGATGGGCTCTTTTCGAACTCAAGATTATACTAGAGACAGACGGACAACCCGAAAATACCCAAGTGCCGGTATTTTCTTGTCTGAATAGCTGCAAAGTATGCAAAAAGAGCTAAAACAAAAAAGAACTGCCCGTAATGAACAGTTCCTTTATATGAAATTATCTAAGAGGTAACGGCCGTAATCTGACATGGATCGACCGGGGCATCAGGTTTTCACTCTGAGCCTCTTTCAAATACGTGAACATTTGTTTTCCGGCTACAGAGTTTGCCGAGTGAATCGTGATGGATTCAGCGAACAATTGATACTTAACCATGTAGTGCACGAGCATGAGACCATTTCTCGTCTTGCTCTCCAAGTCATGATCCAATGAAAGATGAGAGATGGGAAATCTCTTGAGAAGGTCTATACATTCATCGATGTCTTTTGCGAGAATGTAACCTTGTGGACAGTGTCGATAGTCATCTAGAAACACATTTACTGTCATCTTTATTCTACTTTCGTTGATTTGACTTACCTTCACCCTAACAGACTAAGGG
This sequence comes from Rossellomorea aquimaris, assembly GCF_001877785.1. GTDB lineage: Bacteria > Bacillota > Bacilli > Bacillales > Bacillaceae_B > Rossellomorea > Rossellomorea aquimaris_A. Next base: position 99,088 of record NZ_MINN01000106.1, read on the forward strand.
TGATACTTATATAGGTATAAAGAACTAATAAATTTTAAAGTTATTGTACAAGTATAATAATTAATTTAGCACGACACTCAAAAAATGTTGTGAAATGTCGAAGGAAAAATGAATCTTTTTTACCTATTTAAAATGAACTAGTTATCCAGCAGTTTCAACAGCAGGTCCGGCCTGTCGGTTATGATTCCATCAGCGCCGGCGTCAATCAGGCGCTGCATCGTCTGACGGTCATTCACGGTCCAATAATGGACAGGCAGGTTTAATCGTTGAGCTCCGCTGATGAGAACCGGATCTGTAAAATCGATTTTCCCTTTTTGCAGCGGCAGCTGGAACCCGTGTACTTTTGGTTTGTAAAGATTCCTCAATAAAAGCTTGTGCAGGATAACAAATTTTTTCACTTCCTGAGTGCCTGCCTGGACGGCAATCCTGCCTCCGGAAGCAAGAGTGAACCGGTCGATGATGCTTTGATCGAATGAAGCGATCAGAACGTTATTTTCCATATCATATTCTTTGATCAGCCCCAGCAGATTCCGGATGATTTCATCCAGTCTTTCTGGAGGATTGTCATCTTTGATCTCGATATTCATCTTCATATGGGGGAAACGCTGGAATACTTCTTCAAGGGTGGGGATATAGACGCCTTTACCACGAAAAGAATATTCTCTTTCGGCATTTTTAAACGTATATCCTGCGTCCAGGCGCTGAAGTTCTTCCAAGGTGTAGTCAGCAACCTGCCCCCGGCCGTCGGTGGTGGCATCTACTGTTGGATCATGAATGGTCACAAGATGCCCGTCCCTGGTAATATGTATATCCATTTCAATCACATCAACGCCAAGCTTTTCCGCGTTCCGGAATGCTTCTATTGTATTTCCGGGTGCAAGCAGCTTGCCGCCCTGATGTGCGATCACAATCGGTTTTGTATGCTCATTTTGAAAGAAAGGAAGGGTTTGTCCTTTATCTGCCGGCAGGAAATAAGCGATGCAGAAGAATATCCCGATAAATATGATAAGCAAAATCCAGAAAAAAGGTTTGGTGCGTATAAGGTGCGATGGGCTCGGTTTAAGGTTATTCATAGACAGTCATCCTTTATTGTAGTAGTTCGTGTGAATTCTTCTTCCTTAATATCTATTAAGGAAGGGGCCTGGACATGAATGGTTTTTCTTTTAATTTTCTAAAGGGACTTCCGAATCAGGGAAGAGGAGTCAAGAGGGAGCTGGAGAAGATGAAAAAGGATATTTGTAGCAATTATGTGAACTTAAATTCTTTTGAACGTAAAAAATTTACTTTAAAAGGAAATTTATATTGTATTAAAGCGTAATATACATTACTCTATAAAGTAAGGAGGCGCTTTCATATGCAAAATCAATTATCATTGAATGTTTCATTGCTTCGCCGCAGAGTCCCGAATTTGACTACAGCTGCGAAAGCGGTGGGTCTTAGACCCGCGACAGTATCAAATCTTTGCACGGGCAAAATATCCGTCGGCCGTGCAGAAGTGAGAACGCTGGTGACGCTGGCCAATCTTGCAAATTGTTCTCTGGATGAATTGATTATTCAAGGAGGGAAATTAAGTATGATTGAAACGGGAATCAAGTCAGTGGATTTATTTGCTCCAATCGTAAAAGGAGGGATCAACGGTTTTGTTGCGAGGGCACAGGTGGGGCAGCTTGTTGTATTGGCAGAAATCACTCAAAACTTAAAAGAAAAAGGTTTTGAGACCATCCTGTGGGCACCAGATAAAGAATTCACAGGGTTGAGCGATCTTGAAGGGTTTATTGATGCAAAAGTGCATTCCATCGAGGATGCATTTGCCGAGGTTTCATTGAGGGATGAGAAGGAAAAGATCATCCTGCAGGTGGACCGCTCATTTGTGGTTTCCGGAGACCTATATCAGTTGAGGGAACGGTTTGAAGCGGAGGGCCATCCTGATATCACGACAATCCTGTTCGACCCAAGCGGAACTGCAGTGGATGAAGAGGACCCATACGGCCCGCTTGATACGATGTGTTATTTCGATATCGACCTGGCGAGCAGGGGCATCTATCCAGCTATCCATCCTGTACAGTCGACATCTTTATTGGTGGAAGAGGACTCATTGGAGGACCGCCACAGTACAGTGAATCGCAAAGCAAAAAAACTGCTCAGGCGCTATAAGGAAATCCGGGTCCTGTTAAATTCCCTTGGCAAAGAAAAGCTGCCGGAAGCGGACCTTGAACTGTACACGATCGGGGAAAGACTCGAAGCATATCTCAGTCAGCCGTTTTATGTCGCAGAAGAATTCACGAAGGTGAAAGGAGAACGGGTCTCCGTTCAGGACAGCATTAAAGATATCGAAAAAATCCTGGCCGGGTATTACAATGACCTTAAACCGGCAGAATTGAAATATAAAGGGAAAGTAAGCTGAAAAAAGGGACGATTCTTTTATAGAAGAATCGTCCTTTTTACGCAGTGTATTTACCGTACATATGTTCCATGATAGGATAGAAGAAATGAATGATGAATCCGAGCGTACAGGCAACGATGACCGTACCGGGTCCGACTGCTCCGTGAAAGACCATGGCGAGCGTGATGGCAATGGCTTCGTTCAGCAGGCGTGCATTACGGAGATTGAGGCCGAAGCGGCGGTGGATAGCAATCATAAACGTATCCATCGGACTGGAAGGGAGCTTTGCCTGCAGGTAGATGGAAATGCCGAAGCCGAGGATCAATATGCCGGCGAGAACGAATGACAGCTGCTGAGTAAAGCCTGCAGGCTCAACTTGTGATAGACCGGTTTTAATCCAAAAGTCCACCATCATACCTATAAGAAATATGGACAGGGCAGCGGGCCATTCAATTCTTTTCTTTAACAACAGCGCATTGATGACAATCAGAATGCAGCCATTCATAAAGATGCATGTCCCGATACTGAGATGAAACAAGTAAGACTCCCCTACGGCCAGTGCATCCCATGGAGCTGCTCCAAGGTTTCCTTTTATGATGAGTGAGACCCCAAAGGAAAGGCATAGGAGTCCGATGCAGTAAAAGGTGAATCTTACTTTCATTCTATTTTCCTCCGTTCGATCGAAAATGTATCTATTATCAACGATATGAGTTGTCCTAATAAGTTAGAAGCATAATTTAATGAAGGCCGTGGTGAGACGTTGTGGAAAAAGTGAAGGTGTCCGTCAGGGAACTGGTGGAGTTCGTCTATAGAGAAGGAAGCATCGATTTGAAATTCCAGGCCCGTTCTTCAATGACGATTGGCACGAGACTTCATCAGCTTCTGCAGAAAGGGTACAAAGACGGCGATGAGAAGGAAGTATTCCTAAAGGGTGAAATCATGTCAGATGAGCTTACTTTCATCCTGGAAGGCCGGTGTGACGGGATTTTATATAAGGAAGAAAAAGTGAAGATTGATGAAATAAAATCTACCGCAAAAGACCTTTCGGATATCGAGGGGGGGGCTCGTGTCCATTGGGCCCAGGCAGAGTGCTATGCCTATTTGCTGGCCAGGGACAGAAACCTCAACTCCGTCGATGTTCAACTCACATATATACAAGTCGATACAGAGCAAGTAAAAATCCTTGAAAGGACGTATAGCTTCATCGATCTTGAAGATATCGTCCGAAATACGCTCAATGCATTTACCCCATTCGCAAAAGTGATGATGCAGAACAGAATAAGATTCAGGGAAAGCGTCTCTAATGTTTCCTTTCCTTTCCCCTATTTCAGAAAAGGGCAGAAGCAGCTCGCCGGTGCCGTCTATAAAACAATCGGTGATGAGAAAACACTTTATGCAAACGCACCGACCGGCACCGGAAAGACGATATCCACCCTTTTTCCAACAATCAAAGGGATGAAAGGCGACGGACCGGAAAAATGGTTCTATCTGACGGCAAAAACGATTACCCGGACGGTGGCAGAGGAAGCGCTATCCCTTCTTGAGGATAAAGGACTCCGGCAAACTTCCGTCACGATTACCGCTAAAGATAAAATCTGTTTCAAGGAAGAAACCAATTGTCAAAAGAAGTATTGTGAGTTTGCGAATGGCTATTATGATCGAATTAATGGCGCTCTCCTGGATATTCTGAATCAAGAAACGGTCATGACCCGCGAGATCATTGAGCAGTATGCACGTAAACATAAGGTATGTCCTTTTGAATTTTCAATCGACCTTTCTTATTTAGCCGACGGGGTAATCTGTGATTACAACTATGTGTTCGACCCGAAAGTATCGTTGAAAAGATTAAGCGATGAAAGCAGGAAGAGGACTGTTCTTTTAATTGATGAATCGCATAATCTCTTAAACAGGGGGAGGGAGATGTTTTCGGCAGCGTTGAGTAAGGCCACATTCCTTGAAGTGAAAAATCTGCACCCGGAACACGGGGCTCTAAAGAAAAGTATTCAGGATGTTAATAAACAGTTCCTTTCACTAAGAAAAGAAATGCAAGGAAAAGGCGAATGGAAAAAAGACATGAATCAGGAGCTTCTGGAGGAAGTAGAAGCTTTTGTGGAAACGGCAGAAAAGTGTTTGGGAGAGACAGGAAAAGAGTGGTCCCAGAGTTTTCTGCAGTTATACTTTGATTCCCTTCACTATGTGAGGATATCCAGGATGTACGGCGGAGAACACCGATTTGTCCTTGATTCGCAAGGGAAGGATCTGACTGTGAAGCTCTCCTGCATCAATCCTTCCAGGTTGATATCCGATGTAAAAAAGCCCTATCACTCCTCCGTCTTCTTTTCAGCCACCCTTCATCCGTTTTCTTATTACTTTCAGCAGCTGGGGGGAAGTGAGGAAGATTACCGCTTCCTCATTCCTTCGCCTTTTGAAAAGGACCAATGGAAAGTGGAAATCGATCCGATATCGACACGTTACAGGGACAGAGAGCGCACATTGCCGAGAATCGTCCAATCGATAGCCGATTGTATCCTGCATAACAAAGGGAATTTCCTTGTGTTCTTTTCCTCGTATGCCTATATGAGGGAAGTATATGAGGAGTTAAAGGAGCTTTCGCTTCATGCAGAAATTCGCATTCAGGAATCCAATATGAGTGAAGAAGAGAGGGAAGAATTCCTGCAGTGTTATCAGGCAGACCGGGAGAAGAGAGTGATCGGACTCGGTGTACTGGGAGGGATTTTTTCTGAAGGCATCGACTTGAAAGGTGATCGATTGAATGGAGTGATTGTTGTGGGTGTGGGGCTGCCTCAGCCCGGATTGGAACAGGATATGATGAAAGAATTTTACGAGGAAGAAGGAAAGAACGGGTTTGATTATACGTACATTTATCCTGGATTAAACAAGGTGTTCCAGTCAGGTGGGAGGCTGATTCGCTCTGAAAAAGACCATGGGGTTCTGAGGCTGATCGATGACCGTTATTTGACACCGAAGTATAAAGCCCTCCTGCCTGACGAGTGGACACCATTCGAAGTCATAAAAAAATAAGGAAAGACCGGTCAAATACGGTCTTTCCTTATTTTTATAATTTAACTGAAAGAAGGATCTTTCAGCAGACGGTCAAATTCTTCAAGGTGATGCGTTTCATCCGCGATCATATCCTCAAGCTTGATGACAAGCTCCGTCAAGCCTAGCTCCTCAGCCTGCTCTTTGCGTATTTTGTAGCGTTCAATTGTGTCAGCTTCCGCTTTGCGGCCTTCCACAAGCATTTCTTTCACGTCATCTGTCTGTTTGACAGGAGCGGGAGTCGTTGTCGGATCTCCGCCTAATGTTTTGATTTTTTCTGCTAAGTATAAAGCGTGACCTTGTTCATCAGGGATTTCCTCTTCGAAGAAAGGTTTCAATATCTGACGATAAAGTCCGCTGACGACTGCAGCATAGTTGGTGTAGAGAATGACTGCTGCATATTCGTTAGCCAAGTCTTCGTTTAATCCATCGATTAATTCTTTTTTCTTTGCATCCATTATGTTACCACCCTTTTGTTAATTGTTTATATAGAGTATTTACCCGGAGAGCCGGCAAGTAAACATATCCAATTGGATTTGAACACTCGTTGTTATTTTGTCTTTGATTAGTGTTTCTAAACATGTTTTTAGATTGGCATAGTCCGTTTCTTTCCGCTGCAGGCACTTGCTTTCCGCGGGGAGGAAGTTGAGCCTCCTCGACGTTCCGTCTGCGGGACGAAATGCGCAGGCGGCTCGTTCAGGCCCGACAAGCATAAGATGAATGGACCGGGAAGGCGTTCTTTGCCTTCTTGGGCCATTTAACTTATGACCTCGAGGGGCTAGCCGCCGGAGCTGGACAATTCGAAAAGCGGAAGGGCTTTGGTCAGAGGCTTGTGGCATAAGGCGAATCGGTCACGAAGGCGTTCTTTGCCTTCTTGGCCGGTTTGACTTATGACATGTGCCTCTAAGCCCTGTAGCAGGACAAGTCTCAACATTTCCTCTATTTCCCGTCGGAGTCAAGTGCCTTCCGCTCCAATCCACTCCGGTTTTTTAAAAAGTGGATAACTACAATCAACTTTTTTACTATTAAGTAACTGGTGGTTATTACTTATAATTCTCTGGAAAAAATAAACTGGGCTCCCCAGCTGCTATTGAGACCTATGTAGAAGAATTGGAAATACGTAATAATTCATCATCTTAGGATTGAATTATCCAACTGAAAACCGGTTCCAGCGATTGATTGGAGTGCAAAATGAAGACTCCTGCGGGAGAAGCGTGTTAGGTGAGACCCCGCAGGCGAAGCCGAGGAGGCTCACCAACCGCCCGCGGAAAGCGAAGTTTTGCACGGAAATCAATCGCGGTAAAGCAAGGACTAAAAATTAAAGGCTCACTGGCTGCCCGAGGAAAGCGAAGTCTTGTACGGAAATCAACAGCGGTGATAGTAACCCGCAAAATCTTCGGAAGTTTGATGAATATCTTTTTGGCGGAAGGAAAATCCTAATGTTAGAAATATGAAAGCGGAGGCGGGGTGCCGCCGGAGCTTGATAAAAAATGGAGGTAGTTTGAGATGGCAAGAAGAATTGGTGTTGAAGAATCTTTAACAAATGTTGTGGAAGCTTTGCGTGCAAAAGGACATGACGTTGTTGAACTGAAACAGGAATCAGATGTACAGGGGTGTGACTGTTGTGTTGTGACTGGAATTGACTCCAACGTGATGGGCATCCAGAACGCAGTCACTCAAGGATCAGTCATTGAAGCAAGCGGGATGAGTGCTGATGAAGTTTGTCAGCAAGTTGAAAGCAGACTTCAATAGTTCATATTAAAAAACAGGGCCGCAGCGTGCGGTCCTGTTTTGTTTTTTTCCGGACATTATCCGATCTGTGCCAAAGGCTGATTCCGTATATGTTCCTTTAAGAGATCCGGAGCAGTCAAATACAGCAGCCCGTTTCCTTCGAGTGTCTTTGGGAAGTTCAGCGGCACTGTCCGTTTTATGAGCTGTGCATAAAGCTCCGGTTCAGTCAGCGGTCTCTCAAAAGCTGCCTGTTCATATTGTTTAATAAGGGCAAGAGCACCGGAAACATGGGGAGCAGACATGGAAGTTCCGCTCAGCTTGGCGTATTTGTCACCAGGTATCGTGGATAATATTTTCTCGCCGGGGGCAACCAGGTCCACTTCGTTATTAGAATTGGTGAAGTAGGAAGAGTTCCGCTGCAGGTCGATTGCTCCGACTGCAATGACTTCATTATAGGAAGCCGGATAGGAGAATTCGTCAGTCGAACTGTTTGAATCGCCTTCATTTCCAGCTGCACAAACGACTGATATGCCGGACGCAACAGCTTTTTGTATCACTTCATGCAGAGGTTTGTAATCTGACGGACCGCCGAGGGACATGGAGATGATATTTGCACCTTGATCGATCGCATATTGGATGCCATTCACGATCCAATCGTATTCCCCGCTCCCGCGGCTTCCTGCCAGTACTTTTATGACAAGCAGTTCTGCAAGCGGAGCGACCCCGATGACCCCGTTTCCATCTTCATTCGCTGCGATGGTTCCGGAAACATGGGTACCATGACCGCTGTAATCCGTCACATTGTCCTCATCTCCGTCATCATCATCGGTGAAATTCCTGACGCCTATTACTTTTCCTTTGAGATCGGGATGGTCAACGTCACAACCCGTATCGAGGACCGCAACCGTAATGCCTTTTCCTTTATAACCATTTTTCCATAAGGTTGGAGCTTGGATTAAATCAATGCCTTTGGGAATCTCATTCGCATCAGCCAATTTTTCTTCCATGAAATATGGAATTAACCTGATTTCACCTTGCATATCAATCCCTCCCGAAAATGGTAGTATACATGGAGTTAAAGAATCTGAAGTTTCTGAAAATATAACATTTTTCGGACGAGTTTTCCAGTGTAATTGGTAATAGGAAAATAAAACCATTTGCTGGAATTACAGACAGGCTCTAAATATGATGGCAGACTTTAAACAAACGTTTGATTAAACCCCGTAAGTGTTGATGAATAAGGGCTATTCAAGTTTAAACAAACGTTTGAATGAATTTGTCATGAACGTCCTTTTCTCTTCATAAAGTGGTTATGAAGCACAGAGAAGGAGGCGGTATCAATGAATTATTATCAATACGGCTATCCTGCCTATTCATATTATCCTTACAGGAATATTCCCGCGATGGCATACGCCATGATTCAGGGAGGCCCTCTTGCTCCGAAGATAAACGGTTATGTCTTCTTCAGGGAAGTACCGAATGGAGTGGAAGTTTACATAGAGGTGCACGGGCTGCCTCATTATCAACAAGGCAGCGGGGATAAAAAACCTGTAGGGCCGCATGGCTTTCACCTCCATGAAAAAGGGGTCTGTGAAATCGGAGACAAGGAAGATCCATTTCAATCTGCAGGCGGGCATTGGAATCCTGATAACCAGCCGCATGGAAACCACGCTGGTGATTTCCCGGTCCTGTTCTCCAACGACGGGTACAGCAAAATGTCCTTCTTCACCAACAGGTTCAGAGTGGAAGATGTCATAGGGAAAGGCGTCATCATCCACCAGCATCCGGATGATTATCAGTCACAGCCGTCAGGCGATGCAGGTAAGAGGCTGGCGTGCGGCGTGATCATGAAATATGGGATGTGAATGAGGCTGACCTTAAAGTAAGCAGTTCAGAAACATGAAGAAACAGCAGTAGAATCAGCTTAAGAAATCGAGTATAAAATTTTTGTTATTTATACTTGATTTTTTTATTGATATGTAAAGGTTATTCCCAACTTCGTTGCTGAATTTCCATGGTGAATTTATAATAATATAAAGAGATTATCGGGGGTAGTGGATTGAATAAAATTCTTTTGCATTTAGAAGGGTTTGTGGTTTTACTATTAAGTCTTTATTTTTATTGGAATAGTCAATTCAGTTGGGGATTATTTATAATTTTGTTGTTTGCACCAGACATTTCAATGCTTGGTTATTTACTAAATAATAAAGCTGGGTCCATACTCTATAACTTATTTCATACATACATTCTATCTATAGGAGTTATTTTCATTGGACTGCTGCTATCAAGCCCAGCAGTATTAGCAATTGGTTTGATATGGTCATCCCATATAGGAATGGATAGGATGATTGGGTATGGGTTAAAATATCCAACAAACTTTAAAGACACTCATTTGAATCGTGTTTAACGTATATTCAATACGGTCCAATAATGAACATAAAAGCGTCCCCCTGTAGAGTATTTATGAAATGAATTCTCCTGAAAAAGAAGATGCTGGGACAAAAGTTATTTAGTATAAGTAAAACCCGAACTAATTTGTCTAAGGCAAATTTGTTCGGGTTTTTAATTTCTTAATTATTCATTTAGGTTTTAGCTCATTCAGCGGTTGATTGGAGTGCAAGACGAAGACTCCTGCGGGAAGAGTAGCTTATGTGAGACCCCGCAGGCTTGCCGAGGAGGCTCACGGGCTACCCGCGGAAAGCGTAGTCTTGCACGGAAATCATTAGCGTTGTTTAGAGTCTACTCTACAATGTTCGTCTATAGACATTGGATTTTAAGTTTTGTCCCAACCTCTTTTTGTCGTGGGTGGATTCAAACGTTATTCAGAATAAGTCTACTCTATAAAACCCCAAGTACATCAAGCATGACGGCAATGATCAAGATCGGGGCGACGAAACGGATCAGGAAATACCACGTCTCGAACAACCCTCTCTTCAACGAGCTGCCTCGCTTCAGTTCTTCATACAGCGCGGTCTTTTTCATCTTAAGGGGGATGAAGATGGCGATGAGCAGGGAACCGATCGGCAGGAGTACGTTGCTCACTGTAAAATCAGCCAAATCGAAAATCGTCTTCCCGAAAATGATGACATCCCCAAGTACACCGTATGATAAGGCAGAAGGAATACCGAATACGAAAATCGCCAATCCGATGATCCATGACCATTTTTTCCTCAGTGCCGGTTCCCCTTTGGAAATGGCCGAAACGATGATTTCAAGCATCGAGAAGGCAGATGTCAGGGCTGCAAACAAAAAGAGCACGAGAAAAGAGATAAAGAAAAGCATCCCGAACGGCAGTTGATTAAAGATGGTCGGCAGTACGTTGAATAACAGGACAGGTCCTGCCCCCGGTTCAAGCCCGAATGCGAACACAGCCGGGAAAACGGCCAGGCCGGCAAGCAGGACGATGAAGATGTTCATCGCCACAATCGAACCCGCTGAACGCGGCAGACTTTGATCTTTCGGCAGGTAAGAACTGTAGGTGACCATCACCGAAACCCCGACGCTCAGTGTAAAGAATGACTGGCCCATTGCTTCCAGGATCGTTTGCGACGTCACTTTGGAAAAGTCGGGCTGGAGAAGGAACGAAATCCCTTCCATCGCGCCATCAAGCGTGACGGCACGGATCACCAGGATGATGAACAGGACGAAAAGTGCCGGCATCATGATCTTGCTGGCTCGTTCGATTCCTTCCTGAACGCCTTTTGCAACGACTAAAATCGTCATAATGATAAAGATGAATTGAACCAATATGCTCAATCCCGGATTAGAGATCGTGGCGCCGAAAAGCTCGCCATACTGTTCTGAACTAAGGCCGTTCATCTCTCCAGTAACGGCTTTGAATAAATAGGCAACGATCCATCCCCCGATGACACTGTAGAAAGATAAAAGGATGAAAGATGTAACCATCCCGAGGATCCCTACCCAGTGCCACTTCGTACCCGGGGCTATTTTTTTATAAGAATCAACCGCATTGCTCTGGGCAGTCCGTCCGATGGAGAACTCCGCGAGCAGTAGTGGAAGGCCGAGAAGTAAGGTAAAAAGTATAAAGATCAGGAAAAAAGCTCCGCCTCCATTTTGACCTGCTGTGTAAGGGAATTTCCAGATGGCCCCGAGGCCGATTGCCGACCCTGCCGCGGCAAGGATGAATCCAAATTTTGATGACCATTGTTCACGTTGACTCATATACAATCTCCTTTCTGTTCTGATTTGATTAAATTAATCCTTACATTTGAGAATTGGCCAGCTCCAGCGCCTAGCCCCTCGAGACGTTTCGGTCCGCCCACTGAAGTCAAAGAACGACTTCAATGTTCGGCCCTCCAACGCTTGTCGGGGCTGAACAAGGCGCTTCCGCTTTTAGTAGTGTTCCGCATAAAGACATAAAAAAATCGCCCCTACGTATCGTAGGGACGATTGAATATCGCGGTACCACCCTAGTTATGAGAAAATATTCTCATCACTTCAGTAAAATAACGGCTGTGCCGTCTTTTGATCTCGTCAAAAGAAGCTCCAGAATCGAAATTCGCTACCCATCTTTGTACCGGTTTCCACCAACCACCGGCTCTCTGTCACAGGGAAATGATCGCTACTAGTTTCCTTCAAAGCTTGTTCAATATTAGGTTATTCAAGTTTTATCATGAAACGAAACAACTTGTCAATAAATTTCGAAAATACAAATTTTGTATGTACTTCGTGTAAAGGATTACATCCCTCACCTGCGTGTAATTGTATCGGGCTTCTTTCTCTTGTACAATAGCTAACAGAATCTAAATGAAAAATATGATCGGAAAAGGTGTTTTAAATGGAAAAAATCATTGTCATCGGCGCAGGCATCCTCGGCGCTTCCACAGCCTATCATCTTGGTAAAAGAGGGGCACGGGTCACGCTCGTGGACAGGAATGAAAAGGGACAGGCTACGGATGCAGCCGCGGGAATAGTCTGCCCGTGGCTGTCGCAGAGGCGGAATAAAATATGGTACCGGCTTGCAAGTTCCGGGGCGGGATACTATCCAGGGCTGATTCGGGAGCTTGAGGAAATGGGCGAAACGGAAACAGGTTACAAACGGGTGGGGGCGCTCAGTCTTCACACAGACGAGGGTAAGATTGACAAGATGATCGAACGTGCGTTGAAACGCAGGGAGGACGCGCCTGAAATTGGCGATATTATCAAGCTGAACCCTTCCGAAACACAAAAACGCTTCCCATTGTTGTCGGGGAAATTCTCCTCCGTTTTTGTCAGCGGTGCTGCTAGAGTGGACGGGAGGGCGATTTGTCATGCGCTGATCCGTGCTGCAGAAAAAAGCAGTGTGACCGTCCATAATGGAAATGCGTCTCTTTTAACAGAACAAAACCGGGCTGTCGGTGTGAAGATCGGTGAAGAAACAATAAAAGCCGATAAAATCATCGTGACTGCAGGTGTATGGGCAAAGCAGCTGTTCGCAGAAGCGGGAATTGATTTCCTCGTTTCCGCGCAAAAAGCACAGATCCTCCATTTGAAAGCCAGAGACGAAGAAAGCGGCTCTTGGCCGGTCGTCATGCCGCCGGGCAGCCAATATCTCCTCGGGTTCCCTGAAGGCAAAGTGGTGGCGGGTGCGACCCACGAAGATGAAGCGGGTTTTGACTTCAGCGTGACAGCGGGAGGGGTGCATGAAGTCCTTCATAAAGCGATTGAAACCGCCCCTCGTACAGCCGATTGTGCGGTTGTGGAAACAAGGGTCGGATTCCGTCCGTTCACTCCGGGCTTCCTGCCGGTATTCGGCGCCGTACCAGGTCTCGAAGGAGTATTTACAGCGAACGGACTGGGTGCATCCGGGCTGACTTCCGGACCATTCCTGGGCTCGGAGCTCGCCAAACTTGTCATGGGGGAGGAAACGGAACTCGATCCAGCCGATTATCCGGTGGAGGGTGCCATCGGATAGCGGCATAAATCCCTCCTGAGTCACGATTTTCCTCTATCTTCTAAACGGCCGGACCTTTATAATAGAGGAAGTGTCTATTTTAAAAAATATTAGTTTATATAGAAAAGGTGTAGTCATATATGAGTTTATTATCTGTAAAGAATTTAACCCACGGTTTCGGTGACCGTGCGATTTTCAATGATGTATCGTTCCGCCTGTTAAAAGGGGAGCACATTGGATTGATCGGTGCGAACGGCGAAGGTAAATCGACCTTCATGAATATCATCACGGGCAAGCTTGAGCCGGACGAAGGAAAAGTCGAATGGGCAAAGCGTATCCGCATTGGCTATCTCGATCAGCATGCCCAGCTCAAACAGGGGATGACGATCCGCGATGTATTGAAAACGGCATTTCAGTATCTGTTTGATATGGAAGCTGAAATGAATGAATTATTCGGGAAGATGGGGGATGCCTCCCCGGAAGAGTTGGAAGAACTGCTTGAAGAGACCGGCACGCTTCAGGACGCATTGACGAATAATGATTTCTACATCATCGACGCGAAGGTGGAAGAAATCGGACGCGGGCTCGGTCTTGATGATATCGGTTTAGACAAGGATGTCCATGATCTGAGCGGCGGGCAGAGAACAAAGGTCCTGTTGGCCAAGCTTTTACTCGAAAAGCCTGATATCCTGCTTCTGGATGAGCCGACAAACTATCTTGATGAGCAGCATATCGAATGGCTGAAGAGATATCTCCAGGAATATGAAAATGCTTTTATCCTGATCTCGCATGATATCCCGTTTCTGAACAGCGTCATCAATCTGATCTACCATATGGAAAATCAGGAGTTGAACCGCTATGCCGGCGATTATCATGAATTCAAGAAAGTTCATGAAATGAAGAAACAGCAGCTGGAAGCCGCTTATAAAAAGCAGCAGCAGGAAATGAAGGATCTGAAGGATTTCGTGGCACGCAATAAAGCCCGTGTATCAACCCGGAATATGGCAATGTCCCGTCAGAAAAAGCTTGATAAGATGGACGTCATTGAACTTGCGGCCGAAAAGCCGAAGCCTGAGTTCAATTTCAAGATGGCGAGAACGGCCGGCCGCGTCATTTTCGAAACGAAAGATTTGGTCATCGGGTACGATACGCCGCTTTCCAAGCCGCTCAATTTGAAAATGGAGCGCGGACAGAAGATTGCACTGTCCGGTGCAAACGGAATCGGTAAGACGACGCTGTTAAGAAGCATTTTGGGGGAAATCCGTCCGATCTCTGGTTCAGTCGAACTTGGGGACTACCTGCATATCGGCTACTTCGAGCAGGAAATCAAGACCCAGAACTACAACACCTGCATTGAAGAAGTGTGGAATGAGTTCCCGTCCTTCAATCAGGCTGAAGTCCGTGCGGCCCTTGCAAAATGCGGCCTGACCACCAAGCATATCGAAAGCAAGGTCGAAGTGCTGAGCGGAGGGGAAAAAGCGAAGGTGCGCCTCTGCAAACTGATGAATAAAGAAAGCAACGTCCTTGTTTTTGACGAACCTACAAACCACCTTGATGTCGAAGCGAAAGAAGAGCTGAAGCGCGCGTTGAAGGAATACAAAGGCAGCGTCCTATTGATCAGCCACGAACCCGAATTTTATAACGATGTCGCGACTGAAGTATGGAATTGCGAATCCTGGACGACGAAATTGTTTTAATAAGAGATGAAGAATGCTCCCTTTTGGCAGGGGGCATTTTTTTGTGCTTCGAGAGTGTGTCTGGTTTTGACGTGGGAATAGGGACTTTGCCCATATATTTCAGATTCCGCCCTTATATCAGGAATCCCGCCCATAAAATTAATATTTCGCCCTTATATCAAAAATATCGCCCATAAGATTAAAATACCGCCCATAAATTGGAGGAAGGCCTCCTAAGATAGGTGTGTTTTAATTTTCTGAAAATATATTGACATTTTCCAGTAAAGACGTTATCTTTTGAGTAGTTGAATATAACACTTATTTTTATAAACGAATTAATAACGTTATATGATTATAGTTTTACATAAGGGGAGGCTTGGATATTGATTCTGCATGAGATTGAAACGGCCGGTCGAGATCAGATGGAAAGCCTGCAGCTGGAGCGTCTCCGCAAGACTGCCAGCCTGGTTTATCATTCCGTACCTTTTTACAGGGACCACTTCGAAGCAAAGGACATCCACCCGGAAGATATCCGGTCTTTAGAGGACTTAAAAATGTTACCGCTTACAACGAAGAAGGATCTGCGTGATCACTATCCTTTCGGGATGTTCGCGGTGGGACAGAAAGAGTTGGTGAGAGTTCACGCTTCTTCGGGGACGAGCGGGAAGCCGACAGTGGTCGGTTATACGCAGAAGGATATCGACATGTGGGGTGATATCGTCGCACGGGCGATCGCGATGGCCGGGGGCAGACCCGGCAGCGTACTCCATAATGCTTATGGATATGGATTGTTTACAGGAGGCCTCGGCCTTCATTACGGTAGTGAGAAACTCGGGATGATCACCGTGCCGGTTTCGGGAGGGAATATGGATAGGCAGATCACCTTGATCGAGGATTTCAAGCCTACCGTCATATGCGGCACCCCTTCTTATGTATTGAACCTGGCGGAGACGATTGAATCGCAGGGGAAAAATCCGGCAGGGCTTTCACTCCAAGTCGGGATCTTCGGAGCTGAGCCCTGGTCCGAAAAGATGAGGGAGACACTCGAAGAGATCCTTCACATAAAAGCCTGTGATATTTACGGACTGAGCGAGGTCATCGGCCCCGGGGTCGCCATGGAGTGTCCCGAAGCGCAGGACGGCCTTCATATTGCAGAGGATCATTTCCTGGTCGAAGTCATCAACCCGGATACACTTGAACCTGTTGCTGACGGAGAAGCAGGGGAACTTGTATTCACAAGCCTGACGAAGGAAGCATTCCCCATCATCCGCTACCGGACAGGGGACATCGCGTCCATCCAGCGCGGGACATGCGCATGCGGAAGGACGACTGTCAAGATGTCCAGGGTGAAGGGACGCGTCGATGACATGCTCATCATCAGGGGCGTGAATGTCTTTCCTTCTGAAATGGAGCATCACCTTTTTGGGTTGAAGGAACTTGCTCCCCATTATCAGCTTCACCTGAAGAAAAAGGGAGCTCTAGATACAGTAGAGCTTCATGTGGAAGTCAGCCCGGAATATTATGAGATGGTTTCAGGAAATTTCGGACATGAAAAAGTCGGTGAACTGATTACAAAAGTAAAACGGGCGATGAAAAACGGATGCCTTGTCTCCATGGATATAAGAGTGAGGGCGCCAAAGGAAATACCGAGGTCGGAAGGGAAGGCAATCCGGATTGTGGATCTCCGGGAAGAAGCGGTTCTTCCGTAAAAAAATTTGCTCTATAAATCTATTACATTCTTAAAGATAATCGTGAAAACAGTGTGATGAAGGAGGCAGTGCAATGAGTCTGCAGATGACTGAAGAAGAACACATGGCACGCTTTATGAAAAAAATCGAAAATGATGAAAAAATCGAGGCGGATGACTGGATGCCGGATGAATACCGCAATGCGCTGATCAAGTTGATTTCGATGCACGGGATCAGTGAGATCATGGGGGCCCTCCCCGAGAAGGAGTGGGTGCCGAAAGCACCGTCCCTCCGCAGGAAGCTCGGCATCATGGCCAAGGTCCAGGATGAGATGGGGCACGGCCAGCTTCTCCTCCGTGTGGCTGAGGACCTGATGAAACCTTACGGAAAAACCAGGGAGCACATCATGAGGGATTTATTTTCAGGAGATTTGAAGTTTCATAACGTATTCCATATGGAAGCACCGACGTGGGGCGATGCCGGACTGATCGGATGGCTCGTCGACGGCGCCGCAATCATCTCGCAGACAAATATGCTCGGCGCATCTTACGGTCCCTATGCCCGTGCATTGAAGCGTATCTGCGCGGAAGAAGTGTTTCACGCGCAGCATGGCGAAGCGATCATCATGGCGCTTGCAGAAGGGACGGATGAACAGAAAGCCCTCGTGCAGGATGCGGTCGACCGCTGGTGGGAGGCACTGCTGATGTTCTTCGGACCTGCCGATGCAAAAACGACCGGATCGTCCAAACAGGATATCACCATTAAATATAAGATCAGGACGAAAACAAACGAACAGCTCCGCCAGGATTTCTTCACGAAATATGTACCGAGGATGCTCTCGTTGGGCCTTACGCTTCCTGACGAAACGATGTATTACGACGAAGAGCAGGAGCTGTGGATTTATAAGCAGCCTGACTGGAGCCGTTTTAAAGAAATCATCCGCAATAATGGGCCGAAATCGAAGGAACGTCTTCGCCTGCGGGAGTTATCCTATGACAACAACGCCTGGGTGAGGGAAGCATTGAGTCCAAGCGGGAGAGTCGGTTAGAAAGGAATGAGGCAGATGTCTGACAAGGGGCAGAATTTTTATCAGGAGTTTGAAGTGTTCAGCAAACGTACAGACGGGGCGCAGATGCAGCATCAATTCAGTCTGCTTGCCCCCAATCATGAACTGGCGATGGTCATGGCGCAGGAGAATTTCATGAGAAGGGAACCGGTGGCGGACATCTGGGTCGTCAAACGCTCGGACCTCAGAAAGATGACGCCTGAAGAAAGGGAAAGTGTCAAGCGCCTGGATAACAAGGATTACCGCAATGCAAAAGGATACGGCTACCTGAAGAAGAAGTGGCGGCAATATGAACAGGAGATGCTTGATGAGAAAGAGATCATGTCCTGGGGAGAGTTGGTGAAGAAAAAATGATCGTGAAAAGTCCGGATGCCATCCCGAATAAAGAATACAAAGAAGCGCTGCTGAGCCTCCTCTATCAACTTGCGGATGATGATTTCATCCTTGCGTACCGCGGATCTGAATGGCTGGGGCTCGCCCCCCATATCGAGGAGGATGTCGCATTCTCTTCCATCAATCAGGATACGATGGGCCACGCGACGATGTATTATCAGCTGCTTGAAGAGCTTGGTGAAGGGAGCCAGGATTCACTGGCCCATGCCCGACCTTCCGGAGAAAGAAGGAACGCGGTACTTTTAGAGGAAGTGAACGGACCTGGTGACTACTTGATGGAACCCCGCTACGACTGGGCATTTACCGTGGTCAGACACTATTTTTACAGTGTGGCTAAAAAGGTTCGGATCGATGCATTGAAAAACTCTTCATATGAGCCATTGGCAAACCTCGCCATCAAGATCAATACGGAATTATACTACCATCTCCTTCACTGGAAAACGTGGTTCCTGCAGCTGGTGAACGCCGGCGGGGAAGCAGGGGTGAGGATGAAGGAAGCAATGGAAAAGGTGCTTGATGAATTTCAGGGAGTCCTCACGCTTGGACCACAAGGCAAAGAAATGTCCGTCATGGGATTGATCGAAGGAGAAGAAAATCTCAAAAAGCGCTGGGAGCTCGCCCTTCAGCCCGTCTTCCAATCTGCGAATCTCGCATTTCCGCCAAAAATCGGCATGAAAAAAGGAGACGGCCGTCAAGGAGTGCATACATCAGACCTGGATCAAGCATTATCCACTCTCAGTGAAGTGTATAACTCAGATCCGGCAGCAATCTGGTAAAGGATGATGGGAAATGACAGAAACGATTTGGAATGTCCTTCACACGGTGAAGGATCCGGAAATCGATTCAATAAGTATCGTAGATTTGGGAATGGTGAATAGAATCATAGAGGGCGATGGGCCGGTCACCATCGAACTGCTCCCTACATTCATGGGCTGCCCGGCACTCGACATCATTAAATCCAATGTGGAGGAAGCCTTCAGGGACCAGTTGGGGAATAGGGGAGTCGAAGTGAAGTTCGTCTATTCCCCGCCCTGGACCTCGAGCCGGCTGACCGAAAAAGGACGCGAAAGCCTGAAGGAATTCGGTATTGCACCGCCGCCGAAGGACTTCACGGGAGAAGAAGACTGGCAGATCCACTGCCCGTACTGTGATTCTCCCTACACCTCCATGGAAAATCTCTTCGGGCCAACTGCCTGCAGAAGCATCCTTTACTGCAAACAATGCAAAAACCCGTTCGAAGCAATGAAGCCTATTTCGACCATGATGTGATCAGAAAAGCGGAGGCGGCTTGCTCAGCCCCGACAAGCATAAGAGGAATGGGCCTGGAAGGCGTAGTTTGCCTTCTTGGAACATTTAACTTATGACCTCGAGGGGCTAGCCGCTGGAGCTGAACACGAAGAAAAGCGGAGGCGGCTTGTTAAGTTTCACCAGGTAAAAAGGATGGTTAACCATAATATTTAACCGGATCCAGCAGTTGATTGGAGTGGGAGACGAAGACTCCTGCGGGAAAAGTGGCCAATGTGAGACCCCGCAGGCGAAGCCGAGGAGGCTCACCGGCCGCCCGCGGAAAGCGAAGTCTCCCACGGAAATCAACTGCGGTATTAAAAGCCAAAAAATCAAAATCAAAGGAGAGGTTTTAAGTGGTAAAACTAATCGCATTATATAAACACCCTGAAAACAAGGAACAATTCGACGAGCACTACTTCAATACCCATGCCCCAATTACATCAAAAATCCCTGGCCTTAAAGAAATGAAGGTTACGAGAATCACAGGATCACCGATGGGCGGGGAAGGAAAATACTACCTCATGTGCGAGATGTATTATGAAAGCCATGAAGCACTGAAAGCAGGACTCAAATCAGACGAAGGAAAAGCGTCAGGAAAAGACTTGATGGGCTTCGCTGCCGAATTGGTCACGCTCATGATCGGTGAAGAAGTGGATGAATAAGCACGAATACATTGCAGTCAGCGAAAGGGACGGGCTAGGATTCATCGAGCTTAACCGCCCCAAGGTGCTGAACGCCATCAATCGCCCCATGGTTTCGGAAATCGTAGAAGCTTTTGAGGAGTTTGACCGCAATGACAATGTTAAAGTGATCATCCTTTCCGGGAAGGGAAGGGCCTTCGCCGCAGGAGCCGACATTGATGAAATGTCGGAAGACGGCGCTATCGACCTTGAACTTCTTAACCAGTTTACGGAATGGGACCGCCTCGCGTGGATCAAAAAGCCGATCATCGGCGCTGTCCAGGGCTTCGCGCTTGGAGGCGGATTTGAACTCGCGCTTTGCTGTGACATGTTGTTTGCAGCTGAAGACGCAAGCTTCGGTTTCCCTGAAGTGAATCTCGGTGTGATGCCGGGCGCAGGAGGGACCCAGCGTCTGACAAAGCTCATCGGTAAATCAAGGGCAATGGAATGGCTCCTCTCAGGCGACCGGTTCACGGCTGCGCAGGCACTCCAATGGGGTGTCATCAACCGTGCAATCGCGCCGGAACTATTAATGGAAGAAACAGAGAAGTTTGCAAAGAAACTGGCCTCCAAGCCGCCGCTTTCCATACGGTTGATAAAAGAATCCGTACATAAAGCGGTTGATTATTCCCTTTACGAAGGAATGCAGTATGAACGGAAGAATTTCTATCTTCTATTTGCCTCCGAGGATCAGAAAGAAGGCATGAAAGCGTTCGTGGAAAAACGCAAACCCCATTTCAAAGGAAAGTAAGGAGGCTGCATCGTGTACGAAACCATTAAATATGAAGTGAAAAATCATGTAGCTTGGATCACCCTGAACCGGCCGGATAAATTGAATGCGTTCATACGTCAGCTCAATCTTGAAGTCGCGAATGCAGTTAAAGAATCATCCCGTGACAAGGAAATAAGGGCCATCGTCATCACCGGAGAAGGGCGTGCATTTTGTTCTGGGCAGGATTTGAGTGAAGTGGACGAAGAGATGGATCACGGTGAAGTGCTGCGACATAACTACGGACCTATGGTGAAGGAAATCGAAGCCTGTGAGAAACCTGTCATCGCAGCGGTAAATGGTGTTGCGGCAGGAGCCGGTTTTTCACTGGCGCTGGCATGCGATTTCAGGATTGTATCAGAGAAAGCAAGCTTCGTTCAGGCATTCGTCCATGTCGGACTGGTCCCGGATTCAGGAAACCTCTACTACTTAACGAATCTGGTAGGTTATGCAAAAGCGCTGGAACTTGCTGTTTTTGGTGAAAAAATCACCGCAGACCAAGCTGAAAAGCTCGGATTGGTGACGAAGCTTATCCCGGTTGAAGGATGGCAGGAAGAAACAACGGCCTTTGCAGAACGGATTGCCTCCATGCCAACGAAGGCAATCGGACTCATGAAGAGGCTCCTAAAAGGAAGCCATGACATATCCTTCAATGAATACTTAGAAAAAGAAGCCTGCGCCCAGCGGATCGCCGGCCAGACCGAAGACCACCGCGAAGGCGTCACCGCATTTTTGGAGAAAAGAAGACCTGCATTTTACGGTAAATAGTTTTCTTGGATTTTAGGCTGTATACAGCGGTTGATTGGAGTGCAAGACGCAGACTCCTGCGGGAAAAGCGAGTTAGGTGAGACCCCGCAGGCTTGCCGAGGAGGCTCACCAACCGCCCGCGGAAAGCGAAGTCTTGCACGGAAATCAACAGCGGCGTTTAACACAGTAAATCGAAAAAGGAGATGGGACGATGTCTACAGTAAAAGAACAAAGCTTTGAAGTACTTGAAATGAAAAGAGAGCACTATTCATTGGTGATCAACGGTCAGCGTATGGAAAGTGAATCAGGAGAAACGTTTACGACGTATAATCCTGCAACCGGCGAACCGATCGCAACGGTATCACTTGCTTCCGTGGAAGATGCAGAAAAAGCCGTCCAGGCTGCCAGAAATGCATTTGATCACGGTAAGTGGAAGAAGTTCCCGATCAACAAACGTTCCCGAGTACTGAATAAGATTGCCGGTATCATGCGTTCCCGCTTCAATGAACTGGTTTCACTTGAGATCATGGACAGCGGAAAATCGCTATCTGCGGCTCAAGGCCAGGTCATGCAGGCAATCGAAGACTTCGAATTCTACGCTGGAGCGATTGTGGGACACCGCGGAACAGTGAACAATGTACCTGGTCAATTCACAAACACAGCAGAGAAAGAGCCTGTGGGTGTCTGTGCGCAGATCATCCCTTGGAACTATCCGCTCATGATGGCGGCCTGGAAGATCGCACCCGCAATTGCGTCCGGATGCTCGGTGGTCGTAAAACCTGCGACACTTACTCCATTGACTGCGATTGTCCTCGGTGAAATCTGTATCGAAGCAGGAGTTCCTGAAGGAGTTGTGAATATCGTGCCGGGGGCCGGATCCTCAGTCGGAAACTACCTTGTTGAGCATAAAAAAGTAGACAAAGTGGCCTTCACGGGTTCAACACCGATCGGAAAAAATATCATGGAGAAGGCATCCCAAACGCTGAAGCGCGTGACATTGGAGCTTGGAGGCAAGTCCCCGAACATCGTCTTTGATGATGCAGATGTAGACGCCGCGGTGGACGGATCGCTGTTCGGAATCTTCTATAATACAGGTCAGTCCTGTGAAGCACGCTCAAGACTTTATGTGCATGAAGACATTTATGATGAATTCATGGAAAAATTCGTTGAGAAGACAAAAAAGCTTACGCTTGGAGATCCGCACGATAAAGGGACTCATATCGGTGCGATCATCAATCAGGGTCAGGTGGATACGATACACAGCTATGTGGAGTCTGCCAAAGAGGATGGCGCCACGATCGTGTCCGGAGGGAAACCGGCAACTGTAGAAGGTTTCGAAAAAGGTTACTGGTATGAGCCGACAATCATCACGGATGTCACTCATGACATGAAGGCTGTAAAGGAAGAAATCTTCGGACCGGTTGTGGTGGTCATGAAATTCAAAGATGAAAAAGAAGCCATCAAGATGGCCAACGACAGTGAATACGGACTTGGCTCAGCTGTATGGACACAGAATCATGGCCGTGCGACACGTGTGTCCAAAGCCATCCAGGCAGGTATTGTCATGGTCAACTGCCCATTCTCTGCCTTCCCGGGCACACCGTTCGGAGGCTACAAGCAATCTGGATTCGGACGCGAACTTTGTGTGGAAACGCTCGACTTATATACAGAAACAAAGAGCATCATCTCTTACTTCGGAAACCGTCCGCTGAATCCATTCGGCGTATAAAAATAACAGCTTGATACAGGGGTTGTCCTTTCCGGGTCAACCCCTTATTGCACTAAAGGAGGAGTTACAATGACACAGCATATCGTGGTTGTAGGTTCAGGGGTTATGGGAAGAGGCATTGCCTACGTAAGTGCCGTCGGGGGCTTCAGAACCACCCTGGTTGATATAAAGCAAGAACAGCTGGATCATGCCAAATCGGAAATTCAGGGCATTTTTGAAAAAGGTGTGGAAAGAGGGAAGATCACCAGTCAGGAGTATATGGAGGCACGCGAGCAGCTTTCGTATTCCACCAATCTTTCGATTACAGTCCGTGATGCAGATGTCGTCATCGAAGCGGTGCCGGAGATGGCAGATATAAAGCGCGGGGTTTTTGAAGTGCTGGATGCGCATGCTCCAGACTACTGCTATCTTGCAACAAACACTTCAACGATGAGCCCGACAGAAATCGGTTCTTTCACGAAGCGTCCGGATAAAGTCATTGCCATGCATTTCTTCAATCCTGTACATAAAATGCCGCTTGTGGAAATCGTACGTGGCCTGGAGACAAGTGATGAGACGGCCGAAGTGATTGAACAGGTGGCGCGCCTGATGGGGAAGGAAACAGTCGTCATCAATGAGTTTCCTGGTTTCGTCACAAGCAGGATCAGCGCCCTGGTCGGAAACGAAGCCTTTTATATGCTGCAAGAAGGCCTCGGTTCGCCGGAAGAGATCGATAAGGCCATCAAGCTGGGTCTGAATTATCCGATGGGTCCGTTTGAACTCGGGGACCTTGTGGGGTTGGATACGCGTTTGAACAACCTGAAATATCTTCATGAAAAGCTTGGGGAGAAATACCGTCCTGCACCGCTTTTGGAAAAGTACGTCAAGGCTGGGAGACTCGGCAGGAAATCCGGCATGGGCGTTTATGATTACTCCGAAACGAAAGAAAAGGAGAGCCGGCCATGAAGGAAGTCGTCATTGTAGATGCAGTGCGCACCCCGATCGGAAAGTACAAAGGAGCCTTAAAAGATGTCCGTCCGGATGATCTTGGGGCGATTGTGATCAAAGCACTGGTTGAACGGAATAACAGGATGCCGGTGGATGAGGTTGAGGAGGTTGTGCTCGGCAATGCCAACGGGGCAGGTGAAGACAACCGGAACGTAGCGCGAATGTCGGCCCTGCTGGCAGGTCTTCCTGTGGAAGTCGGGGCGACGACGATCAACCGGCTGTGCGGCTCCGGGCTGGATGCGGTGAATTATGCCGCACGTGCGATCCGTGCCGGGGAAGGGGATATATTCATTGCCGGCGGGACGGAAAGCATGACAAGGGCACCCTTTGTAATGGCGAAGCCTTCCAAAGAATTTCCGAGAGGCAATATGGAAATGTTCGACACGACCATCGGGTGGCGATTCGTCAACTCACGCCTGAAGCAGAGATACGGGACGGATTCCATGCCTGAAACAGCTGAAAATGTAGCAAAGCAATATGAAATCACCAGGGAGGAACAGGACCGTTTTTCCTTTGAGAGCCAGATGAAGGCGAAGCATGCAATGGAAGAGGGACGATTCAGCGACGAAATCGTTCCTGTGGAAATCACCGACCGAAAAGGGGATGGCACCACAGTAACAGTCGACGAGCACCCCCGTCCCCAGACAAGTATGGAAAAGCTCGGAAAGCTCTCCCCGTTATTTAATGAAGGAACAGTCACTGCAGGAAATGCGTCAGGAGTGAATGACGGAGCATCTGCGCTGTTATTGATGAGCAGGGAGAAAGCGGAGGAACTAGGCCTGAAACCGCTGGCACGGTATATCACCTCTGCGACTGCAGGACTGGAGCCTTCCGTCATGGGACTCGGGCCAATTTACGCAACGCGCAAGGCACTGAAGCGTGCAGGCCTTTCGCTTGATGAAATCGGGCTGGTGGAGTTGAACGAAGCATTTGCTGCACAGTCGATTGCCTGCATGAGGGATCTCGGACTTAACGCGGAAATCGTCAACGTCAACGGCGGGGCGATTGCGTTCGGTCATCCGCTTGGGGCAAGCGGTGCGAGGATTCTGACTACCCTTGTGCATGAAATGAAAAAGCGCGGAACCCGCTACGGACTCTCGACGATGTGCATCGGTGTGGGGCAGGGGATTGCGACGCTGGTGGAGCAGGTGGAATAATTTTGTTAAAGAGTTAAAAAGGAAGGATGTGTCCTTCCTTTATTGTCTGTTTGTCTTTCGTGTTAACTTTTTATTGACCTTCCTCATGATGAAATAGCCTGCGTTGATATAGACGGCGAGGACCAAGAATTCATACCATAAAGCCAGGTATGTTTCAGTGGAGATTGGCATGAATAAGTTTGCTGCGGCGAGTCCCGTGTACAGGGATATTCCCAATACAGCCGTGTCCCTCAAGGACTGATAGGGGGACCACAGATCTTTTAAGTATGTTCCTAAAAGAATAAGTGTTATCGCTGTGAATAAGAGGCTATGTACAGTGTCAAACGACTGATCACGACCTACCTCCCAAATAGGAATCCAAAACAGTGCGGTTAAAAAGGAACAAACGGCCAAGAATGCTGTGAGTTTCTTCTTTTTATATACCCATTTTGAGTTACCTGTTTCTTCTCTTTTCTTGTAAGATTCAGGGCGCCATTGAGGATGAGTGCTATGCTCTTTAGTCACTGCCATTACATCAGGCAGCTGGGAATTGGATTTAAACTGTTTTTTCTTAATATCCTTGTAAAATAATTTATAATCTGTATGTGGTACATCCTTTAAATCCAGATCAGTGGTGAATACAGGGATAGTATGCTCGTTAAACAGCTGCAGCCATTTGGCCAGGTCTTCCTGAGTTTCGGCTAGGAATAGTAAATACTGGCCGGTTTGTTTATCCTCATACTGAATGACTATGTTTGCTGCGATCCGGAATCGAATCGTGCGGTCTGTACTCCTGGAGGAAGTCCAAGGCAGATATGCATAGCCGATTAATGCTTCGGTCATATTTTGATATGATACAGTCTTTTCTTCTATTTTCTTTGTTTCTTTATTGAATAATCTTTGGACGTACCCTTTTTCATTCCACCATGATTTATGAGCGGTCTTTCCTTCAACTGGATGATATTTTTGTAAATCCATATGCTCTCCTTCATAAAAAATTCTTTATATATTTTACGAACCTGCCATATAAAAGTTTCATAAATACTCTACCATTTTTAGAGAGTGGATCAGCCTGAAAATTTTTCTACTATTAATAAAATTATGATATGATACTATTTAAACGTAAAATGAACGGCATAATATATTTTGGAAAGATAGTAAAAAGGAGAGGCATCAATGAATACCAGATCAATGATTTTTACCCTATACGGGGATTACATACGCCACTATGGAAATAAAATTTGGATCGGCAGCCTCATCCGGCTGCTGAATGAATTCGGCCATAATGATCAGGCCGTCCGGGCGGCGATTTCGAGGATGAATAAACAAGGCTGGGTACAGGCGGAGAAACAGGGGAACAAAAGCTATTATTCCTTGACTGAACCCGGGGTGGACCGCATGGAAGAAGCCGCAAACAGGATCTTCAAGCTGAAGCCGCAGGACTGGGACGGGAAATGGAGAATCTTCATGTACAGCATCCCTGAAGAAATCCGCAGTATACGCGATGAACTTCGAAAGGAACTTGTGTGGAGCGGGTTTGGTACGCTTTCGACTTCGACATGGATTTCACCGAACAATTTGGAAAAACAGGTTCAATCGCTGATCAAGAAATATGACATTAAAGAATACGTCGATTTCTTTATAGCAGAATATCAAGGTCCCAATGAAAATCAGCGGCTCGTAGAAAAGAGCTGGGATTTAAAAGAGATCAATGAACGTTACCAGGATTTCATTGCTCACTACAGCCAGCAGTATATGATTGATAAAAACAAAATTAAAAAAGGCGATATGAGCGATGCAGAATGCTTTGTGGAACGCACAAAGCTCGTGCATGAGTATCGTAAATTCCTATTTGTCGATCCTGGACTGCCTGAGGAGCTTCTTCCTGAGAAGTGGCTTGGGTCCCATGCCGCTTCCTTATTCGCCGAGTACTACAAAGAACTCGCGGAACCGGCCTCCCGCTTCTTCGAAAGTGTTTTCGAAGACGGCAATGAACTGAAAAATAAAGACCTCAGCTACGATATCATGACCCATCCTTTATTGCTGGATTAAAAAAGTGTTTTAGCATATGTTAAACCCGAACTAAATGGCTTTTTTACAGCCAAATTAGTTCGGGTTTTAGTTTTAATTTATGCTTGTTAGTGTCTTCACAGCGGTTGATTGGAGTGCAAGACGAAGACTCCTAACCGAAATGCGGAAGGGCTTTGCTCAGAGGCGTGTGGCATAAGACGAATCGGCCTGGAAGGCGCACTTTGCCTTAATGGACGGTTTGGCTTATGACATGTGCCTCTAAGCCCTGAAGCTGGACAGTTCCTATCCTGAATAAGGAGAGGAGGCTCACGGGCTACCTGCGGAAAGCGAAGTCTTGCACGGAAATCATTAGCGGTATTAAGTACCGATTATCATTTTACTAGAATAACGAAAGTTACCTCTTGTCTAAATTTTTGTAAACGTATAACATGAATTTAACGAAGGGGGATTTTAATGAATAACTTAACGGAGATTCTCAATATTGACGTTCCCATTCTTCAGGGGGGAATGGGGAATATCAGCAATGCTCCTCTGACGGCAGCCGTTTCAGAAGCAGGAGCGCTGGGTACGATCGGCGTTGGTACAATGGGCGCCGATGAAGTAGAAAGTATAATCATAGAGACAAAAAATCTAACAACAAAACCATTTGCGTTAAATATTCCAATTGCCATCACCCCTCATTTACAGGAGATGGTCCGCCTGGTGGTTAAACACAAGGTTCCAGTCGTATCCTTATCGGCAGGAAACCCGACGCCGCTCATCCCATATTTTCATGAACATGGAGTGAAGGTCATCTGTGTGGTCGCTTCAAAGAAACAGGCGGTGAAAGCAGAACAAGCCGGGGCAGATATTATCGTGGGGGAAGGATATGAAGCGGCTGGGATCAATTCCAACCTGGAAACGACGACCCTCGCGCTCATACCTCAGCTCGTTGATGCCGTCAGTATCCCCGTGGCCGCTGCAGGAGGCATCGGGGATGGAAGAGGGCTTGCGTCCATGCTCGCGCTCGGAGCAAGCGGGGTTCAGATGGGGACGCGCCTGATCGCGACAAAGGAAGCACCGTTTCATGAAAACTATAAAACGGCTCTTTTGAACGCAAAGGATGACAGTACGGTGATTGTCGGGCGTTCAGTTGGAAAAGTAAGAAGGGTCCTGAAGGCACCTTACTCGGCGGAATTGCTCCAAAAAGAGAAAGAAGGAGTTCCTGCTGAGGAGTTCGGCAGGCTTACTTCGGAAGATTTTCATAGAATCGGTGCACTGGAAGGGAAGCTGGACCGGGGTTTCATCAATGGGGGACAGATCTCCGGACTGGTATCGGATATCCCGGCAGTGAAAGAGTTGATAGAGAAAATGATGAGAGATGCAGAGGGCATCTTTACGCGGTTGGTGAACCACAAAGTTAAATGATGGAGAACAGGCATGTTCCTTTTATGGGGGCATGCTTTTTTGTTGAAAGCAATCTTCAATACAACAGATGGGCACTGGCCTGACACCGGGTTATCGACCGTTTATCGATTTTATCGTCCGTTTTTTCGATATATCACCTAAAAACTTTTTTTATCGATCATAATATTAATTTATCGTCCGGAATTTTAATATATCGACCACTCTACAAAATACGACACTATTTGCACTTACCACGAAAGCACCACCCTCATCCTTCCCGTCACCCTATTAACAAATCAAAAATACATCTAGATATTCAGACCCAAACCGTCTATACTAGTATTAATTTTTAAATTTTCGGAATATTATTGACTATTTTGTGACGGTGATGATAATATAACGTTGTATTAACGAAGGTATCATTTTTTATTACAAGGGGATCTAATAGTCTACTAGACTATTAATCATAAAATTTTTCAAGAGAAAAAGGGGGATATCAATGAAGAAGAAGAGTTTGTTGTTCGGTGCCATGACAATGCTTCTGGGTATGACGGTATTATCCGGATGCGGCAGCAGTGAAAAGAGTTCGGCAGATGATGGTGACAAGAAATATGTCATCGGTGTCACCCAAATCGTAGAACATCCTTCCCTGGATGCTGCATTTGAAGGCTTCAAAAAGGCATTGGAGGAAAACGGGTTTAAAGAAGGCGAAAATGTTGAATACAATGTTCAGATAGCCCAGGGAGATCAAAGTAATTCACAAACGGCGGCAAAGAACCTCGTGGGTGACGGCGTAGACCTTATCTTCGCGAACTCTACCCCAAGCGCGCAGCATGCGCTCAATGCCACAAAAGAAATTCCGATCGTTTTCACTTCGGTGACGGACCCTGTTGGGGCTGAATTGGTGAAATCGTTTGATGAGCCTGGCGAAAATATTACAGGTACGACCGATACGCACCCCGAAGCGATTTCTAAGACTCTTTCTTTCGTAACAGACGAAATGGAAGCGGAAAAAATCGGTATCATTTATAACTCCGGTGAACAAAATGCTGTCGTTCAGGCAGAGGAAATCAATAAGTTTGCCAAAGACAAAGGAGTCAAAGTCGTAGAAGCTTCCGTTTCCACGTCAGCGGACGTCAAACAGGCAGCTGAATCCTTGACAGGGCGTGTGGATGCCATTTATATCCCTAAGGACAACACAGTGGTATCAGCACTTGAGTCGGTCATCGGTGTTGCGAACGAAAAGGATATTCCTCTATTCGTGGGTGAACTTGATTCATTGAAAAAAGGTGCGATCGCAGCAAGCGGCTTTAATTACGAAGATCTTGGTTATGAAACGGGAATGATGGCCGTCAAAATTTTGAAAGGTGAGAAAAAACCGTCTGAAATTCCTGTTCAGGCTCCGCAGAACTTCGATTTGATGTTTAACAAAAAAGCAGCGGAAGAGCAAGGTGTGGAAGTGAAGGATTCATGGTCTGATTTAGGAAAATTTCTTGAAGAATAAGGGAGGATGAAGATTCGTGCCAACAGCAATATTCGCATCCTTTGAATCTGGAATCATATACGCAATTATGGCCCTTGGAGTCTACCTGTCCTTTCGGATATTGGATTTTCCTGATTTAACGGTGGATGGCAGCTTCGTAACCGGGGCGGCTGTCGCCGCCACCATGATTGTCAGCGGCTACAATCCCGTGGCTGCAACGCTGACAGCGATCATAATTGGATTTGCAGCGGGATGTATAACAGGTCTGCTTCATACATTTGGAAAAATCAATGCATTATTATCAGGGATCCTGATGATGATCGCCCTCTACTCGATCAATCTCAGGATCATGGGACGATCGAATGTCCCTTTATTGAACCAGGATACAGCTTTTACAGGTGTTGAAAGTGTGTGGGCACCACTCGGCATCGATACAGCACTCAACAATCTCTGGATGGCAGTTGGACTCGGGGAACCTCTTCCTGGGACGTGGAGCATTCTGTTCATCATGGTCATCATCACGCTCGCCATCAAGTTCCTGACGGATGCTTTCTTGAAAACCGAGGTCGGTCTGGCGCTCCGTGCAACAGGCGACAATCAGCGTATGATCCGCAGCTTCTCCGCCAACACAAATCTCATGATCATTTTGGGGCTTGGGATTTCTAACGGCATGGTGGCCCTGTCGGGTGCGCTGATTGCCCAGTACAGCCGTTTTGCCGATGTCGGCATGGGGATCGGGATGATCATCATCGGTCTCGCTTCGGTCATCATCGGGGAAGCGTTATTCGGGACAAAGACAATCGCCCGCACGACTCTGGCAGTCATAGGCGGTGCGATCATCTACCGTCTTGTCGTCAGTATGGCGCTCAGGGTGGAGTTCCTTGAAACCGGGGACATGAAGCTGATCACGGCGTTCATCGTCATCCTCGCACTGATCATGCCGAAAGTGATGGACAGGTACAAGGATAAAAAACGAAAAGCACAGCGTATGGAGGAAAGAATGAATACGGTTCCTCTTGCAGAAAGGAAGGGTGATGACGGTGCTGCAATTAAATCGAATTCATAAAGTCTTCAATGAAGGCACACCGGATGAGAAAATCGCCCTCGATGATATCCAGCTGACCATGAAACCGGGGGACTTCGTCACGGTCATCGGAAGTAACGGAGCAGGGAAATCGACTCTCATGAACATCGTGTCAGGGGTCCTGCTCCCGGATGTTGGTAACGTTCTCATCGATGACCAAGATGTTTCCAGGGTATCGGAGTACAAGCGTTCAAAGCTGATCGGACGTGTCTTCCAGGATCCGATGGCAGGGACGGCCCCTTCCATGACGATCGAGGAAAACCTGGCGATGGCCTATTCCAGGAATAGGACAAGGACCTTCCGAATCGGTGTGACGAAGAAGAGGAAAGAATTTTTCAAAGAAGTACTCGAAACCCTGCATCTTGGTCTCGAAAACCGGCTGAACGCAAAAGTGGGAATGCTGTCGGGCGGGGAGAGGCAGGCGCTGTCACTGCTGATGGCGACTTTCACCGAGCCGTCGATCCTGCTGCTTGATGAACATACCGCAGCACTTGATCCGGCCCGAGCAGATCTGATCACGAACCTTACGAAAGAAATTGTGGAGAAATATCATCTGACAACCCTGATGGTCACCCATAATATGCAGCAGGCACTTGATCTCGGCAACCGCCTGATCATGATGGACAAAGGCCAGATCATCCTTGAAGTCAATGAAGATGAGAAGAAACATCTCACCGTCGAAGGACTTCTGAACGAATTTCAGCGGATCCGCGGCAGCAAACTCGCAAGCGACCGCGCGCTTCTATCCTAAAAAAGCAACGGGACTCCATCCCGTTGCTTTTTTGCGTTAAATCGCCATGGGACGGGCTTTGACCATGGTTGTAAAGATGTTTAAATTTTAACAATATATTGACTATTTATAATACTGAATGTTATTATATCGTTAAATTAACGTTATATGAAAATGCATAATGCGTTGGTTTAAAGGGGGAAAGCGATGAAGTCCGGTTTAGTTGAAGGACATACTGCGACGATCATGACAGAAGTGTCCCCTTCCATGCATGCCCAGTTCGAAGGAAGTGTGGTGCATCCGGTTTACTCAACCGTTTCGATGGTCTATCACATGGAATGGGCGTCCAGGAAAATCATTCTTCCTTTTCTTGAGGAAGATGAGGAAGGCATGGGGGCGAAAGTGTCTGTAGAGCACATGGCTCCAGCAGGCACCGGTGCCAGTCTTGAAATTAAAGCCGCGGTCATTAAATACGAGAAAAATATCATCGTGACGGAAGTGATTGTGAGAGATTTCAAGAATGACAGGATCATCGGCAGGGGAGAGGTCAAACAGGTTGTCCTGCCCAAAGAAAAAATAAGAGAAAGAATCGAACGTATATAATTTTTGAGCTCTAATCTGTAAGCGTTTACAAAAAGGTCTGGGGGAATCGGAATGGATATGTTTGAACAAATCAAGAACCATGAACAAGTTGTTTTTTGCAATGATGAAGATACAGGACTTAAAGCCATAATCGCAATACATAACACGACACTCGGCCCCGCACTCGGCGGCTGCCGCATGAGGCCATACGGATCAGTGGATGAAGCGTTGAACGATGTGCTTCGCCTGTCAAAAGGAATGACGTACAAATGCGCTGCAGCAGACGTCGATTTCGGCGGAGGAAAGGCAGTCATCATCGGTGACCCTGCGAAGGATAAGCATCCCGAATTGTTCCGTGCCTTCGGTCAGTTTGTGGAATCACTGAATGGCCGCTTCTACACCGGAACAGACATGGGGACTGAACCTGAAGATTTTGTCTACGCCCTGAAAGAAACGAATTGCATAGTAGGTGTCGATGAAGTATACGGAGGAAGCGGAGATTCGTCGATCCCGACTGCTATGGGGGTCATTTACGGACTGCAGGCAACGAACCAGACCATCTGGGGATCAAGGGATCTGCACGGGAAGAGCTATGCGATCCAGGGCCTTGGGAAAGTCGGTTATAAAGTGGCGGAGCGCCTCCTGGATGAAGGGGCTGATCTCTATGTGACCGATATCAATCAAGGTTCGATCGATCAGCTGGTATCAAAGGCGAAAAGCATGGGAGCGGCCATCAAAATCGTATCTGGCGATGAAATTTATTCAGTCGATGCCGATGTCTTTGTGCCGTGTGCTATCGGCGGGATCATCAATGACGACACGATCGATCAGCTGAAAGTGAAGGCAGTCGCAGGGTCTGCCAACAACCAGCTTCTCGACCTGTACCATGGTTTGAAGCTTCATGAAAAAGGAATCCTTTACGCCCCGGATTACATCGTCAATGCCGGCGGATTGATCCAGGTGGCGGATGAACTATACGAACCGAATAAAGAGCGCGTCCTGCAAAAGACAAGTGCCATCTATAACACCCTTCAGAATATTTACCTTCAAGCAGAGAACCAGCAGATGACCACAATGGAAGCAGCGGACCGCTTCTGCGAAGACCGCATCCACTCCCGCTCAAGAAGAAACAGCTTCTTCTCACACATGAAACGCCCGAAGTGGGCAGTAAGGCAATAAGAAAAGCGGAGGCGGCTCGTCCAGAGGCGACAAGCATAAGATGAATGGGCCTTGAAGGCGTCTTTTGCCTTCATGGACCATTTAGCTTATGACCTCGAGCCTCTAGCCGCCGGAGCTGGACAATAAGAAAAGCGGAGGCGGCTCGTCCAGAGGCGACAAGCATAAGATGAATGGGCCTTGAAGGCGTCTTTTGCCTTCATGGACCATTTAGCTTATGACCTCGAGCCTCTAGCCGCCGGAGCTGGACAATAAGAAAAGCGGAGGCGGCTCGTCCAGAGGCGACAAGCATAAGATGAATGGGCCTTGAAGGCGTCTTTTGCCTTCATGGATCATTTAGCTTATGACCTCGAGCCTCTAGCCGCCGGAGCTGGACAATAAGAAAAGCGGAGGCGGCTCGTCCAGAGGCGACAAGCATAAGATGAATGGGCCGGGAAGGCGCACTTTGCCTTCATGGATCATTTAGCTTATGACCATGAGGGGCCAGACACCGGAGTTGGCCAGAACAAGAAGTTCTGTCATTTTAAAAATGAAGATATTCTCTGCTTACTTTTCCTTAAGAAATGATTAAAATACAGAGTGGATTGAAGCGGAAGGCACTTGACTCCGACGGGATATAGAGGAAAGTCAAGACCCCGCAGGCGGAACGCCGAGGAGGCTCGACTTCCTCCCCGAGGAATCTTGTGCCTGCAGCGGAAAGGAACGTTCTATATTTTAAAGGAAATGCAATTAAACTACATTCTTTTTAAAAATAAGCACCACACGAGGTGATGAAATGAACGAGGATTTTCCAATCGTCCAAGTGATGGACAATCAAGGAGAACTTATTCAAACCGAATATGAAAACGAGATTTCAGAAGACATGGCCCGGCAATTTTATCGACATTTGATCAGGATCCGCACCTTTGACCGTAAAGCAGTCAGCCTTCAGCGGCAGGGCAGGATCGGGACATATGCTCCTTTTGAGGGACAGGAAGCCTCGCAGGTCGGGACGGCCCTCGCCCTGGATGAGAAAGACTGGCTCTTCCCGACATACCGCGATCACGGGGCCGCGATGACGTTCGGCCATTCCCTGTTGAACATCCTCCTGTTCTGGAAAGGGAGGAATGAAGGGTGTGTCCCTCCGGAAGGGAAGAACATCTTCACACCGGGCATCCCGATTGCCACACAGCTCCCGCATGCGGTGGGTGCGGCTTATGCCGAGAAAAGGAAAGGGACGAGGAATGCTGCGATTGCATACTTCGGCGACGGTGCGACGTCTGAAGGAGATTTTCATGAAGGCTTGAATATCGCAAGCGTATGGGAGGCTCCGGTTGTCTTTTTCAACCAGAACAACCATTATGCGATATCGGTCCCGATGCATAAACAAATGAAAACGAAAACCATTGCCCAGAAAGCACTGGCTTATGATATCCCGGGAGTCAGGATAGACGGCAATGATATTTTTGCTGTGTATTTTGAAACGAAAAAAGCCCTGGAACGTGCACGAAGCGGAGAGGGACCGACCCTGATCGAATCGGTTACCTGGAGATACGGTGCGCATACGACGGCCGATGACCCGACAAAATACCGCGACCAGCAGGAGAGCGATGAGAGACGGCGTGACAACGACCCGGTAGACAGGCTCGTGAAGTTCATGGAGAAAAAGGGCTGGATCGATGAGGACTGGATGGAATCAGTCGGTAATGAATGTGCGAAGGAAGTGGACCTCGCAGTTGATGAATTGGAAGCCTATCCTGCTGCAGATCCGAGTGTCATATTCGATTATGTTTTTGAAAAACCGACATGGACGATCCAGGAACAAAAAGAAAAGCTCCTGAAAAGTATGGGAGGGGTGAGCCGATGAGCACATTAACCAAGACAAAGATGCTGACGATGGTCGGAGCAGTCACGGATGGAATGAGAGTGATGCTGTCTGAACACGATGACGTGATGCTGATGGGGGAAGATATCGGCACCAACGGAGGCGTATTCAGGGCGACCGACGGACTGCAGGCAGAGTTCGGTGAAGACAGGGTCATGGATACCCCGCTCAGTGAAGCAGGGTTCATCGGTGCTGCGATTGGTATGGCCGTGAACGGCTTCAGGCCGGTGGCGGAAGTCCAGTTCATGGGATTCATCTATCCTGCCTATGAGCAGATCATGACACATGCTTCCCGTCTGCGCTCAAGGACCCTTGGGCATTTCACATGCCCGCTCGTGATCAGAGCTCCTTACGGGGCGGGGGTCAGGGCGCCTGAAATCCATTCTGACAGTACTGAAGCGATCTTTACTCATATGCCGGGCATCAAGGTGGTCTGCCCTTCAAGCCCTTATGATGCGAAAGGGCTCATGATTGCGGCTATCGAAGATCCCGATCCGGTCCTTTTCCTCGAACCGATGAGGTGTTACCGTTCCTCACGCGAAGAAGTGCCGGAAGAGAAATACACGGTTGAAATCGGGAAGGGGAAGGTAGTGAGAGAAGGGGAGGACGTCACGGTCATCGCCTGGGGGGCGATGGTGAAAGTGGCGGAAGAAGCCGCGGAAGAAGCTGCGAAGAAGGGGATTTCATGTGAAGTACTGGATCTGCGCACCCTTTATCCCCTGGATAAAGACCTGATATCTGACTCCGTCCAGAAAACGGGAAGAACGGTCGTGGTGCATGAGGCACATGCGACAGGCGGAGTGGGAAATGACGTTCTCGCCATCATCAATGATACTTCCTTCTTATATCAAAAAGCACCAGTTGAGCGAGTGACGGGCTTTGACACACCCGTTCCGTATTTCGGTTTTGAGGATTTTTATCTGCCTGATAAGAAACGCGTGCTGGAGGCAGTCAAGAAAGTGGCAGAATACTAGATTGATAGGAGGGGGGAGAGTATGGAGGTCAAACTTCACGATATAGGGGAAGGCATGACGGAAGCAAACGTGAATCATTTTCTTGTAAAGGCGGGGGACACCGTCAAAGCGGATCAGCCGCTGGTGGAAGTACAGACGGACAAGATGACCGCAGAAATACCTGCGCCTTTTTCAGGCAGGATCAAAGAATTGAAAGTCGGGGAAGGGGAAACGATCCCGGTCGGTACGACTGTTCTGCTGATGGAAAAGGAAGAAGGGGTCCCGGAAGCAGCCGCACAGCCGAAAAAGCCCCAGGGGATCAGGGCGAGGAGAGTGCTGGCTTCACCTTACACAAGGAAAATCGCCAGGGAAAACGGTGTGGACCTGGATGAGGTCACCGGAAGCGGGTCAGGCGGACGGATCCTTGATGAAGACGTGTACAGTTTTCTTCAAAAAGACACCGGCTCACCGCCTGAAGAGCCTATACGCGCTGAAGCGGCACCGGAAGTACAGGAATTCCAGCCGGACGCTGCCGCCAAGGATACAAGCACGATCCCGTTCAGGGGAAGAAGGAAACAAATCGCTTCAAAGATGACACATTCCCTTCGAACAATCGCGCACTGCACCCACTTTGAAGAAATCGACGTCACCAATCTGCTGGAATGGAAAGAAACGATGAAGAGTCAGGGACAGTCCATTTCAATGGGAGCTTATTTTATCAAGGTCATATCGATCTGTTTAAAAGAATTCCCTCTATTCAATGCGGAACTTGATGAAAAAAATGAGTGTGTCCATCTTAAACGGGAGCATCATATTGGTTTTGCAACAGACTCAGAAGAGGGGCTGATTGTTCCAGTCATCCGCAATGTGGAAGCGAAATCGATAAAAATCATCCATCAGGAAATGAAAGAACTGACGCGCAAGGCGCAAGAAAATAGATTGACGGTCAAAGAGATGACAGGCGGGACATTCACGGTCAGCAATGTTGGTCCGCTGAATGGATCGATCGGAGCCACGCCGATCATCAATGAACCTGAAACCGGCCTGCTTGCCTTCCATAAAACGAAGAAGCGGCCGGTGGTGAATGAAAAAGATGAAATCGTCATCCGTTCGATGATGAATGTCTCGATGTCTTTCGATCACCGGGTAGCAGACGGCGGTACGGCGGTACGATTCACCAACCGTTTGCGTGATCTGATCGAGGAACCCCAAACCTTGCTTCTGGAGTTGATATAAATGGTAGTGGGAGAAATCACGGAAGATAAAGATGTTGTCGTCATCGGCGGCGGACCAGGCGGATATCATGCCGCCATCAGGGCTGCAGGCCTTGGCCGGAGGGTGACCCTCATCGAAAAGGAAGAACTGGGGGGCACCTGCCTCAATAAAGGGTGCATACCGTCGAAGATCTTCACCCATTTTGCCCAGGAATATAAGAAGCTCGGTCATCTTTCAGAAATGGGAATGGAGTTCATGAAGACAGAGTTGAACTTGACCGTTCTTCAACAGTATAGGGAGAAAAAGATCACCCAGCTCCGCAAAGGGGTTGAAGCGCTCTGTAAGGCGAATGAAATTGAAATCGTGAAAGGGACAGCTTCTTTTCTATCGGATTCGAGGATCGGTGTGGAAAACGGTCATGAATTCTCACTGTTTAATTTTAAACAGGCGATCATTGCGGCCGGCGGAGAATTCCATTATGAAGAGGGCATTCAATTTGACTCAGAAAGGGTTCTTAAAGAGCGCGAAATCTTTACGCTGGAAGAAATCCCGAATGAGCTGGTCGTCTGCGGATCGGATTATATTTCACTTGAAATGGCTTCGTCCTTTGCCGTGCTCGGGAGCAGGATCACATTGATTCTGCCGGAGGGAATGCCGTTCGATTCCAGTATTACGAAAGAAATCCTGAGACTTTTTAAAAAGCAGAAGATAACCGTACTGAAAGACTGTGTACTTGAAGAGGTATCGAGAAACGGATCAGGGGTTCGCACGGTCCTGAAGAAAGGAAATGGCGAAACCATTTCTATTGAAAGCAGTCATTTCGCTGTAAGCGGAAGTGTAAGGCCGAATGTGAAGAATCTTGGTCTTGACCGACTTGGAATCGAATTGACCGAAGACGGGTTCATTAAAACCGACAACCTGGGAAGGACTTCGATTGATAACCTATGGGCGATCGGCGATGTAACGGATGGCCCGCCCCTTGCAGTAAAAGCGATCAGACAGGGCAAGGCGGCGGCAGAGGCCATCGCGGGCGGTCACCCTGAAGTCGACCTCCGATATATACCGACAGTCATCCAGCTTACTCCGCCAGTGGCTTTTACGGGGTTGAGTGAAAGGCGGGCGGAAGAGGAAGGGTATGCAGTTTCCGTGAGCGAATTTCCTGTGAGGGCGAATGGCTATGCGGGTGTGACCGGTGCATCAGACGGCCTGGTGAAGATTGTCTCTGATAAAGAAACCGATCTTATACTCGGAATCCATATGATCGGGGCAGGCGCCGTCGAGTTGATCCAAACCGGGGTCCTAGGACTTGAAATGGCAGCCAGGGATGAAGATTTCCGTTTTCCCCTGTATGCACATCCGGGGTTCGGCGAAAGTCTTTTGGAAGCAGTGGAAGCAATAAAGGGAGAGGCGGTCCATCTGCCTCCGCGCAAAAAACAGCCGGCTGGAAGATAGCGCACTTCATCGCAGAAAAGCGTTCAAGCTTTACCGGCCGCTCTTGAGAAGATGCGTGTAATTATTTACGATATATTCAGAAAATATAAAAAAGTTATATGGAGGGATCATGATGCAAGAGAATATGGCGAAGAAAAAAGAAAAAGCAGAAGAACTATTTCCGGTAAGGGACGTTGACTACCTGGAGTATTATGCGGGGAATGCAAAGCAGACCGCCCACTTCTTCTGTACGGCATACGGATTTAAAACAGTGGCTTACTCGGGTCTTGAAACAGGCAACCGGGACACGGTGTCCTATGTACTGCAACAGAATAAAGTACGCCTGGTGATCACAGGCAGCCTGCACGAAGGAAGCCGTGTCGCACAGTTCATCCATAAGCATGGCGACGGGATCAAAGATATCGCTCTTATGGTGGATGATGTTGAAAAGGCTTACAAAGGGGCTGTTGAACGCGGGGCTATCGAAATCATGCCGCCGGCCACACTTGAAGATGATGAAGGTACATTGAAAAAAGCCGTGATTGGTACATATGGTGACACGGTCCACACACTGATCGAGCGCAAGGATTACAAAGGGATCTTCATGCCGGGCTTTGAAAAATATGATTCGGCACTGAATAATGAAGATACCGGCATCATCGCGGTCGACCACGTCGTCGGCAACGTCGAAAGAATGGAAGAATGGGTTGAGTATTATGAGAAAGTGATGGGCTTCAAGGAAATGCGTCACTTCACGAATGAAGATATCACGACCGAGTATTCCGCGCTGATGTCCAAAGTCATGCATAACGGCGGAAGAATCAAGTTCCCGATCAACGAGCCGGCAGAGGGGAAACGCAAATCCCAGATTGAGGAATACCTTGAGTTCTACGGGGGGCCCGGTGTCCAGCACATTGCGATCCTGACAGAAGATATCGTGAAAACAGTCGGCAAATTAAAAGTAAACGGGGTCGAATTCCTGAATACTCCGGACTCTTACTATGACATGCTCTCTGAACGCGTAGGAGAAATAGATGAAGAAATTTCAAAGATTAAAGAACTAAATATTTTGGTTGACCGTGATGATGAGGGGTATCTCCTTCAGATTTTCACCAAGCCGATCGTCGACCGTCCGACACTGTTCATCGAAGTTATCCAGCGTAAAGGGGCAAGAGGCTTCGGGGAAGGAAACTTCAAGGCACTTTTCGAATCCATTGAACGCGAGCAGGAACGCCGCGGAAATTTATAAACCATATTAGTAGATACAGATAAATAAAGACAGATAGAGAGATATCGGGGTCAAAGGGAACGGTCAAGGGGGTTAACCCGTAAAGAGGGGAGCTGATTCCGGCTGAATAGATGCTTATTCAGTGCGGGGGAATCTTTTTACTCGAAACGGGTCAGCCCCCTTCATCCATGAGGAAAGCGGGGGACATGCATGGCACTTAAATTTAAAACAAGAGAAGCGGTAACGCATATCGCTCCCTATGTGCTGGGAAAGACATTGGCAGATCTGCAGAAAGAGCATGGATTGAGCAAAATCAGGAAGCTCTCGGAAAATGAGAATATTTATGGCTGCTCACCGAATGTGAAGAAATGGTTCAAGGAACAGGACGGGGATCTTTTTCTCTACCCGGACGGGGCAGCTATCGAACTATCAAATAAAGTTGCAGCATTCCTTGGTGTGGAGAAAGAAAAGCTGGTGTTCGGGAACGGGTCGGATGAAGTAATCCGGCTGCTGACAAGGGCATATATGACCTGCGGGGACGAAGCCATCATGGCCGATGTGACGTTTCCGAGATACCAGACGAATGTATTCCTTGAAGGAGGCTCTCCTGTCATCGTCCCCTTGGTTGACGGAACGCATGACCTGAAAGCCATGGCCCGGGCGGTCACTCCTAAGACAAAGCTCATCTTTGTCTGCAATCCGAACAATCCCACAGGAACCATCGTCGGAAAGAAAGAGCTCTTGGAATTCATTGAAAGCATCCCTTCACATATATTGGTGGTCGTGGATGAAGCCTATATGGAATATGTAACAACTGATGATTATCTCGAAACCCTGCCGTTACTGTCTCAGTTCGAGAATTTGATTGTCCTGAGGACCTTTTCAAAAATTTACGGCCTTGCCGGGCTGCGGGTCGGGTTCGGTGTGATGAACGAGGAAATCGCTGAACAGCTGAGAAAAGTAAAGGATGTCTTCAATGTGAACATGATCGCCCAGAGATCTGCGGTCATCGCGCTCGGGGATCAATCTTTCATACGCGAATGCACCCACAAAAATCAAATTGGACGGGAATACTTAGAAAAAGAGTTTCATCGTTTGGGAGTAAGCTATTTTCCCTCCCAGGCAAACTTCATCATGGTGGACATCGGACTGAACGGTGATCATGTTTCCTCCGAACTTGTGAAAAGAGGGATCGTCGTCCGCTCAGGGACCCTGCTCGGATATCCGGCGACCGTGCGGGTCACAATCGGCACGGAGGAAGACAATAGACTGTTTGTTTCTTCACTTGAACAAATTTTAAATGCGAAAGGAGGAGAGTGAATGGATCTCAAACCACACACCCTTCCCTGGCAGGACGCGTATAAATTAATGGTCGGCAGTATTCTGCCGCGGCCGATTGCTTTCGTCTCCACCCTTGACGCTGACGGGAGGGCGAATCTTGCTCCTTTCAGTTTCTTCACAGCCATTTCCGCGGAGCCGATGCTCGTCTGCTTCTCCCCGATGAGAAAGGGGAAAGACGGGGGCAAAAAAGATACTCTCTGGAATATCGAAGAGACGAATGAATTTGTCATAAATATCGTAAGTGAGGAATTCGTCGAGGAAATGAATAACTGTGCGATCGAATTCGACCGCGGAATCGACGAGTTTGAACAAACAGGCTTAACAAAGAAGGAATCGGTCACCGTCAGGCCTCCAGGGGTTGCAGAGAGCAAAGTGCAGCTTGAATGCACCCTGCATCAGGTCCTTCACTTCGGGGATCAGCCAGGTGCAGGAAGCCTTGTGATCGGCAAGGTGGAATGCGTTAGGATCGACGACGACCTTTATTATGACGGGAAGATCGATTCACAGAAATTAAAGCCTGTCGGCAGGCTTGCCGGCCAATCGTATACGAAACCGCTGGCGGATTCGTTTGAAATGATCAGGAAAAGGTGATCCTCAATGAAACTAGTAAGCCTTCAAAAGGAAAAAGAAGTCAGGACCGGCCTTATTCAACATGACCTTGTGATAGATTTGTACGAAGCAACTGACGGGAAGCTGCCGAAGGACATCCTTGCCTTGATCGGACGCGGGGGAGAGGCTCTGAAAACAATCGCTGACCTCGGCCCTTTTTCCAAAGGAGACAAAGGGGTTATTTTATTGGAGGATGCCACGCTGAAAGCTCCGATCCCAAGGCCGGTCAGCATCCGCGATTTTTATGCATTCGAGGAGCATGTCAGAAC
Organism: Rossellomorea aquimaris; assembly: GCF_001877785.1. GTDB lineage: Bacteria > Bacillota > Bacilli > Bacillales > Bacillaceae_B > Rossellomorea > Rossellomorea aquimaris_A. The sequence goes on from NZ_MINN01000106.1 coordinate 141,695, forward strand.
GGCCCGCAGAAAAAGGGGTCTCGATGTCGTGCCTGAATGGTATGACGTTCCTGTCTTCTACTTCACCAATCATTTGGCAGTGAAAGGGCCGCACGAAGCGGTCGTGGGGCCGGCAGAGTGTGAATGGCTCGATTATGAACTGGAGATTGCCTGCGTCATCGGGAAGGAAGGCAGGAATATTGCAAAGGAAGATGCCGAAGACCATATATTCGGCTACTTCATCATGAACGACTGGAGTGCCAGGGACATCCAGAAGCATGAAATGAAAGTGGGACTCGGGCCGGCCAAAGGGAAGGATTTCGCAACATCCTTCGGTCCTTATCTCGTGACAAAAGATGAATTGGAAACCCGCAGGTCCGGGGACCGGTTTGATATGAAAATGACGGCGAAAGTTAACGGGAAGCTCCTTTCCGAGGGGAATTTCAAAGATATTCACTACACGTTTGCCGACATGATCGAAAGGGCGTCAAAAGATGTCACGCTTTATCCAGGTGAAGTCATCGGGTCGGGGACGGTCGGGACCGGCTGCATCCTCGAAGTCGGGACGGACACCCACCGCTGGCTGAGGGCGGGGGATGAAGTTGAATTGGAAATAGAAGGACTCGGTGTGCTGCAAAACACTGTCGCAGGCACGAGGGAGGAGGAAAACGATGTATTACCGCAAAATGGGGGAAATACCACACAAACGTCACACCATGTTTAAAAAGGACGACGGCACGCTTTTCAGGGAGCAGGTCATGGGGACAAAAGGATTCTCCGGTACTCAATCGATTCTGTATCATCATCACCTGCCGACTTCCGTCACAAAGACCGAGTATTTGGGCAGCTATTTGCCCGAGTTTGAAGAAGAAGGTGCAGTGCGCCACCGCCATTTCATGACGGACGGGGTGGAGAAAAAAGGCGATGCACTGGGGAGCAGGGAATACCTGCTTGGAAATTCTGATCTCCTGATCGGGACGGCGTATGTCACAGAAGGAATGAAGAACTTTTACCGTAATGGAGACGGCGATGAGATATTGTATATTCATTTCGGAACAGGGAAAGTCGAAACGATGTTCGGGACGATCACGTACGGAGAAGGAGATTATGTGGTGATTCCGATCGGCACGATTTACCGCGTGGTCCCTGAAGAAGACACAAAAATGTTGATTGTCGAATCCTTCAGCCAAATCACCACACCGCGGCGCTACCGGAATGAATACGGCCAGCTCCTCGAACACAGCCCGTTCTGCGAAAGGGATATGCGCGGACCTGAGAAACTTGAAACCTTTGATGAAAAAGGCGAATTCGAAGTCGTCCTGAAATCACGGGGTGCCCTTCATTCACATGGTCTGGATCACCATCCGTTCGATGTGGTCGGCTGGGACGGCTACTTATATCCGTGGGTCTTCAACATCGAGGACTTCGAACCGATCACCGGGCGCGTCCATCAGCCGCCTCCGGTCCACCAGACATTCGAAGGCCATAATTTCGTTGTGTGCTCCTTTGTGCCGAGATTATATGACTATCATCCGGAAGCGATCCCTGCGCCGTACAACCACAGCAACGTAAACAGCGATGAACTGCTGTACTATGTTGAAGGGAACTTCATGAGCCGGAAAGGAATCAAGAAAGGGTCGATCACCCTGCACCCAAGCGGAATCCCGCACGGCCCGCACCCCGGAACAACCGAAGCAAGCATTGGCAAAAAAGAAACACTAGAACTCGCCGTCATGATCGACACCTTCAAACCTCTAAAAATAGTCAAACAGGCAAAAAATGTCGAAGATGAAAAATATATGTTCACCTGGACATAACCAAAAACCAATTTAAAGTGTGCCTTACGCACTTTAAATTGGTTTTTTATTTAGAGGGATTTTAATTTCAAAGAGTGTGAATGTTAGGATGCTGATTAAGTGAGAGAAGATAATTATTATTAATTTTATTTTGATTAGATCTTGATGTGGACCGTTCCAGCAGATGATTGGAGTGCAGGACGAAGACTCCTGCGGGAGAAGTGGCCAATGTGAGACCCCGCAGGCGAAGCCGAGGAGGCTCACGGGTCACCCGCGGAAAGCGAAGTCCTGCACGGAAATCATCTGCGGTATTCAAAGGTCATTATCAATTAACCAATTAAAATGAGAATCACCTAAATCCTTCTTCATAGGCACATTCTCCTTCTACAAAAAATCCATCATCAAACCCTGTCGAATCCCCCAAACCCCCAGCCAAACAAATGAATCACCACTCATTAAAAAAATCCCAAAAAAATTTAAACCAAACAAACATGATTAGGACAAAGATGAAAGCGTTTACTATAAATCAGATAAATCTAAATAGTCAAAAAATTTATGAAAATACTGTTGACCTTCCCGGGAAACGGGCGTAATATTGTCCTCAATATAAAAATTCGAGCCGCAGCAAACCGGTCATCGGCCGCTCCATGAACGCAGCCGAGGCCACTGGAAAATGGCTCATAAGCAGTACCAGATTTAAGCTGCAAAACATAAACAAATCGATCAACCTATAAAAACAAATACTCCCGCGAAAGGAATGATGAACATGAACGAACAATGGATCTACTTAGACGGTCAATACGTGAAAAAAGAAGACGCAGTCGTATCAGTTTACGACCATGGTTTTCTTTATGGAGATGGAGTGTTCGAAGGGATTCGGATGTACGATGGTAACGTATTCCGCCTTGAAGAACATGTTGACCGCCTCTACGACTCAGCAAAAGCCATCATGCTCGACATTGAAGTGTCGAAAGAAGAGATGTGCGACATCATTGTAGATACATTGAAGAAAAACCAACTGGAGAATGCATACATCAGAGTAGTCATTTCCCGCGGAGTAGGAAATCTTGGTCTTGATCCATTTTCCTGCAAGCGGCCGCAGCTGATCGTCATCGCAGAGCAGCTGGCCCTTTTCCCGAAAGAATTATATGAATCAGGCATCGAAATCGTATCCGTCGCAAGCCGCCGGAATCGTGCAGATGTCCTTTCACCGAAAGTGAAATCACTGAACTACTTAAATAATATCCTGGTTAAGATCGAAGCAAACCTTGCAGGTGTGAGCGAAGCGCTCATGATGAACGACCAGGGGTACGTAGCAGAGGGATCTGCCGACAACATCTTCATCGTGAAAAAGGGAAAGATCCTTACGCCGCCGGGATACGTTGGCGCACTGGAAGGGATCACACGGAACGCGATCATCGAACTCGCTGAAAAATCAGGTTTCGATATCAAGGAAGATGTATTTACCCGTCATGATGTGTATACGGCGGATGAAGTATTCTTGACCGGTACTGCAGCGGAAGTCATCGCAGTCGTGAAGGTCGATGGCCGCGTCATCGGGGATGGAAAACCGGGTTCTTACACAAATCAATTATTGCAGGAATTCAGAAATACTGTCACGCAGGATGGAAGAAAAGTTTACAAACAAAATGCCCAAGTCGGATAAGTTGGAGGTGATGACGTGCGAAGTGACATGATCAAGAAAGGAATCGACCGTGCCCCTCACCGCAGTTTGCTTTATGCAACAGGGGTCAAACTAGAAGATATGGAAAAGCCATTCATCGGGGTGTGCAACTCCTACATCGATATCATTCCGGGGCATATGCACCTGAACGGTTTTGCCCAGGTGGTGAAAGAAGCCATTCGCGAAGCAGGCGGAATTCCATTCGAATTCAATACCATCGGAGTAGACGACGGAATCGCGATGGGACATATCGGGATGAGGTATTCACTTCCAAGCCGTGAACTCATCGCGGATTCAGCGGAGACCGTCATCAACGCCCACTGGTTCGACGGAGTCTTCTACATCCCGAACTGTGACAAGATCACTCCGGGAATGCTGATGGCCTCAGTCAGGACGAATGTACCTTCCGTCTTTGTATCAGGCGGTCCGATGGAAGCGGGGGTATCGAGTGACGGAAGCCCGTTATCGCTCGTTTCCGTATTTGAAGGAGTCGGTGCACACCAGTCAGGCAGGATGACAGCTGAACAGCTCCTCGATATCGAACAGAATGCCTGTCCGACATGCGGTTCCTGCTCAGGGATGTTTACGGCGAATTCAATGAACTCCCTGATGGAAATGCTCGGCATGGCGCCTCCCGGGAACGGGACGATCGTAGCCACTTCCGCCGACCGTCACAGGCTGATCAAGGATGCAGCCAAACATCTGGTGGAAATGGTCAAGAAAGACATCAAGCCGCGTGACATCATCACGGAAGAAACGATCGACGATGCATTCGCACTCGATATGGCGATGGGCGGCTCAACCAATACCGTCCTTCACACGCTGGCGATCGCAAACGAAGCGGAAATTGACTACGACATCAACCGTATCAATAAGGTGGCAGAACGTGTCCCTTATTTATCTAAAATAAGCCCGGCATCCGACTACTCCATGCAGGATGTCCACAATGCCGGCGGAGTCAGCGCCATCATCAAGGAACTATGCGAAATGGGTGCTGTACATAAAGAGAGGATCACGGTCACAGGAAAATCTCTTTATGAAAATGTAAAAGAAGCCCACATTCAAAACGACGATGTGATCAGGAGCAAGGAAAACGCCCACAGCCCGGTCGGGGGATTATCGGTCCTCTTCGGAAACATCGCCCCTGATGGAGGGGTCATCAAAGTGGGAGCGGTCGATCCTTCGATCAAGACATTCATGGGAGAAGCAATCGTTTATGAATCCCAGGATGAAGCACTCGCAGGAATCGAAAGCGGGGAAGTGAAGGAAGGCCATGTCGTCGTCATCCGGTACGAAGGACCAAAAGGTGGTCCGGGCATGCCTGAGATGCTCGCTCCTACAGCAGCGATTGCCGGCAGGGGGCTAGAGAAGAAAGTGGCGCTCATGACAGACGGAAGGTTTTCCGGTGCATCCCGCGGCATTTCCATCGGCCATGTTTCCCCGGAAGCGGCTGAAGGCGGCCCGATCGGCGTCATTGAAAACGGCGACGCCATCCTTATCGACTTAACGAACCGGACCATCTCACTCATGGTCTCCGAAGAAGAACTGAAATTCAGGCAGCAGGAATGGGTCCAGCCGCCTCCGAAAATCAGAAAAGGTTATCTCGCAAGATACGCAAAGCTGGTCACATCCGCAAGCACAGGCGGCATCTTGAAAACCGAATAGATTGAAAGCGTTGAAGAGGTTAAAGGATTGGGACTTGTATTTCCAGAGAGCTGGTGGTGCTGCAAACCAGTAATACATCCGATACCGACATCCCCTCTGAGTATCGTTCTGAAACATAGGAGTAGGAACGGTCGAGTAGCTGTTACTCGTTACAAAAACAAAGGCTGATGCGAATGAAGATCAGCCTGCTGAGGGAGGCGGCCCCGTGCCGTCTCTGAACTAGGGTGGTACCGTGGAAAGGATTAAAGCCTTTTCACCCCTGCGAAAGATCAAATTCTGACGTAGTGGGTGGAAAGGCTTTTTTATATGGAAAATCAATAAACTATCGGCTGATAGAAATTAATTTTAAAGGAGGAGATGAAAAGATGAGAGCTAAGCTAGAGGCAGAACCGGTTTCGCAGACAGAGACAGAAAAGGCCAACGGTGCTGACATGCTCATGAAGGCGTTAAAAGAGGAACAAGTGGAAATTCTGTTTGGGTACCCGGGTGGAGCGGTCCTGCCAATCTATGATGCTCTATACAAAGCCCCGATCAAACACGTTCTCGCGAGACACGAACAGGGAGCCATCCATGCTGCAGAAGGGTATGCGAGGGTATCGGGAAAACCAGGGGTCGTCATTGCAACATCCGGTCCGGGCGCAACGAATCTTGTAACAGGGATTGCAGATGCAATGATGGATTCCCTTCCGCTCGTCATCTTCACCGGCCAGGTTGCTTCGGGGGTGATCGGGACCGATGCCTTCCAGGAAGCGGATGTTGTCGGGATCACGATGCCGATTACGAAACATAATTACCAGGTCCGGGACATCAAGGATTTACCGAGGGTCGTGAAGGAGGCTTTCCATATTGCCTCGACAGGGCGGCCGGGTCCGGTCCTCGTCGATATTCCAAAGGATCTGACTGTTCAGGAAGCCCCGCAGGTGAAAGACGTGGAAATGGATCTGCCCGGTTATCAGCCGAATTTTTATCCGAACCCGCTGCAGCTCAGGAAGCTTGTGGATGCAATCAAAGTATCGAAAAGACCTGTGATCCTGGCGGGGGCAGGCGTCCTGCACGGAAAAGCGTCAGAAGAATTAAAAAACTTCGCTGAAAGTTACGACCTTCCGGTTATCCATACCCTTCTAGGGTTAGGCGGCTTTCCGGCCGATCATTCTTTATTTTTAGGGATGGCAGGGATGCACGGCTGTTACACAAGTAATATGGCCCTTTATGAATGCGACCTCTTAATTAATATCGGCGCCAGATTCGATGACAGGCTAACCGGGAACCTAGCCACCTTTGCACCGAAAGCGAAAGTGGTCCATATCGATATCGATCCGGCTGAAATCGGCAAGAACGTTACAACGCATATCCCGATCGTGGCCGATTCCAAGCAGGCACTCTTGAAAATACTTGAACATCAGCCGGCAAGGGGAGATACAGAAGGCTGGCACCGCCATCTTCAGGCATACAAACTTGAGAATCCTTTCTGGTATACGAAGACGAATGATGTCCTGTCCCCGCAGCTTCTGATCGAGCAGGTATACGAAATGACGAACGGCGAAGCGATCGTAACCACAGATGTCGGTCAGCATCAAATGTGGGCAGCCCAGTACTACTCATTCAAAAAACCGAATAACTGGGTCACTTCCGGAGGCCTCGGCACGATGGGATTCGGATTCCCGGCGGCAATCGGCGCCCAGCTTGCGAATCCTTCAAGCAAGGTTGTAGCGTTCGTCGGGGACGGCGGCTTCCAGATGACACTGCAGGAACTGGTCCTCTTAAAAGAACTCAATCTTCCTGTTAAAGTCGTCTTGCTGAACAACAGCACGCTTGGAATGGTGAGGCAGTGGCAGGAAACCTTCTATGAAGAGAGGTACTCGCAATCACTGTTCTCCCTGCAGCCCGATTTTGTTAAACTGGCTGAATCATACGGGATCAAAGGTTACCGCGTGAAAACACAGGAAGAAGCCGAAACGGTTCTAAAAGAGGCATTGACCAGTGACGAACCGGTCCTAATCGACTGCCTGGTGAATCCTAAGGAAAACGTCTATCCGATGGTCGCCCCAGGTAAAGGAATCCACGAAATGTTAGGGGTGAAACCATGAAACGGATTGTAACGGCTCTCGTTCATAACCGCAGCGGCGTACTGAACCGGGTGACTGGATTATTTACGAAGCGCCAATTCAACATCGAAAGCATTTCGGTCGGCTACACCGAAGTGGAAGGCATTTCCCGGATGACATTCGTCGTCAACGTGGAAGACGACCGTAAAATCGAACAACTGATGAAACAGCTGCACAAACAAATCGACGTATTGAAGGTGACAGACATCACCGACCAGGGAGTGGTGGCCCGCGAACTTGCACTCATCAAAGTGCTGAGCACCGGCCAGACAAGGTCCGAGATCAACGGTATCGTCGAACCATTCAGGGCATCGATCATCGATGTGGCCAGGGACAGCGTAACCGTCCAGGTTACCGGTGAAACTTCAAAGATCGAAGCCATCATTGATCTATTGAGGCCATATGGCATAAAAGAAATCGCCAGGACCGGCATCACGGCTTTTGCCAGGGGAAATGGAAAACCAGTGACGGAGCTCAAGCAATATTCAATCGTAAACTGACGGAAACACCGCTAAACGGCGTGAATTTTATAAAAAAATTGGAGAGGATGAGCGAAATGGTAAAGGTTTATTATAACGGAGATGTGAATGAAGAGGTTTTAAAAGGGAAGAAGGTTGCGGTCGTAGGATACGGTTCCCAAGGTCATGCCCATGCACAGAATTTAAAGGAAAGCGGATTTGATGTAGTCGTCGGGCTTCGTAAAGGAAAGTCATGGGATCAAGCGGTGGAAGACGGATTGGACGTCTATTCTGTACGCGAGGCATGTGAACAGGCAGATGTGATCATGGTCCTTCTCCCGGATGAACATCAGCCTAAGGTGTATGAAGCAGAAATCAAGCCTGCCCTTACAGCAGGAAAAGCTTTAGCATTCGCTCACGGATTCAACATCCACTTTAGCCAGGTTGTTCCTCCGGAAGACGTCGATGTATTCCTGGTTGCCCCAAAGGGTCCTGGGCATCTTGTACGCAGGACATTTGAAGAAGGAGCGGGTGTACCTGCATTATTCGGTGTTTACCAGGACGTATCAGGTCAGGCGCGTGAAGTGGCACTTGCCTACGCAAAAGGAGTCGGGGCAGGCCGTGCGGGGATCCTCGAGACTTCATTCCAGGAAGAAACAGAAACAGATTTATTCGGTGAGCAGGCGGTATTATGCGGGGGACTGACATCCTTAGTGAAAGCAGGATTTGAAACGCTCGTGGAAGCCGGCTACCAAAAAGAAGTTGCATACTTTGAATGTCTGCATGAACTGAAGCTGATCGTCGATTTAATGTACGAACAAGGACTCGAAGGCATGCGCTACTCCATCTCGGATACAGCCCAATGGGGAGATTTCGTTTCAGGACCGCGCGTCGTGAACGAAGAAACAAAAGCCCGCATGAAGGAAGTTCTATCTGACATTCAAACAGGAAAATTTGCAAAAGGCTGGATCCTCGAGAACCAGGCGAACCGTCCGGAATTCAACGCCATCAACCAGCGTGAAAGCAAACATGAGCTCGAAGTGGTTGGAAAAGAACTTCGCAAAATGATGCCATTTGTACAACCGAAATCCTCTAAAAAAGAGAAGGAAGTGGTAGCGAGTGCGAACCATTGATATTTTTGACACAACGCTTAGAGACGGAGAACAATCGGCCGGTGTAAATCTGAACACAGTCGAAAAAATAGAAGTGGCAAAGCAGCTCGAACGCCTCGGGGTCGACGTCATTGAAGCCGGGTTTCCTGCAGCTTCAAAAGGCGATTTCGACGCCGTGAAGAAAATCGGTGAAACAATCAAAAACAGCTCCGTCACTGGACTGGCAAGAGCAAGTATACGTGATATCGATGCCGTTTGGGAATCGCTGAAAACGACTGCCGAGCCGAGGCTCCATGTCTTTATCGCGACCTCCCCAATCCATATGACCCATAAGCTGAAGATGACGCCTGATCAAGTCATTGAAAAAGCGGTCGAAACGGTCAAATACGCGAAGAAGTTCTTCCCGGTCGTCCAGTGGTCGGCAGAAGATGCCGGCAGGTCGGACTTGAATTTTCTGGTCAAAATCATGGAAGAGGTGATCGGTGCGGGTGCATCGGTCATCAACCTTCCCGACACGGTCGGATATATGACACCGCAGAAATACGGGGATATGTTCCGGTTCGTACGCGAGAATGTCCCGAATATCGACGGAGTGAAATTATCTGCCCACTGCCATGACGATCTTGGAATGGCAACGGCGAACTCGCTCGCAGCCATTGAAAATGGAGCCGATCAGATTGAAGGAACGATCAACGGAATCGGTGAACGGGCCGGGAATGCAGCCCTTGAAGAGGTGGCAGTCGCCCTCCGGATCCGCGAAGACTTTTACGGCGCATCTACCCGTTTGAAGCTCGATGAAATCAAGAAAACGAGCGCACTCGTCAGCAAGCTGACCGGAATGAGGGTGCCGGCCAACAAGGCGGTCGTCGGCAACAACGCATTCGCCCATGAATCCGGGATCCACCAGGACGGCATGCTGAAGGAGAAAACAACGTATGAAATCATTACGCCTGAGCTGATCGGGGTCAATTCCACAAGACTCGTCCTCGGCAAGCATTCAGGGCGTCATGCTTTTAAAAATAAGGCACTTGAACTTGGCTTCGACCTGACGGAAGAGAAGTTGAAAGAAGCATTTGATACCTTTAAAGATTTAGCAGATAAGAAAAAAGAAATCGTCGACGACGACCTGTTCAGCATCCTGACGAACAAACAAACTGAAATCGGCGAAGGTGCAGGCTTCAAGCTTGAAAGGATGCAGGTACAGTACGGAATGGATAATATCCCGACCGCAACCATTGAGCTGCGTGATGAAAACGGCGACCTGAAGCAGCTCGCCTCGACCGGATCGGGAAGCGTGGAAGCCATCTACAACACAATCGAATCGATGCTTCCATCGCCATCCAGGCTCCTAGACTACAAAATCAACTCAGTCGGCGGAGGCAGGGATGCCCTGGCAGAAGTATATGTCCGCCTTGAATATGACGGAGATAGCACAAGCGGCCGCGGCACCGCACAAGATGTCCTTGAAGCATCAGCCCGTGCTTACCTGAACGCAGTGAACCGGATGCTGCAGCAGAAGGCGGCGATGAAGGAGAAAGTGGCAGTGAAGGCCGGAGTGTAGATTTTTTAAAAATATGGGAGGCACCTGTTACCAAGCAGGTGCTTCCACTAAAACAGGAGGTAGTTCTAATGAAGAAAAAAATCGCAGTGTTGCCTGGAGACGGTATCGGTCAAGAGATCATGGATGGTGCATTAGAAGTACTGAAAGCGGTGGGTGACTGGTTCGGCCATGATTTCGAAGTCGAAAAAGGCTACATCGGCGGAGCAGCGGTCGACCGTTTCGGTACCCCGTTACCTCCTGAAACAGTAAAGCTGTGCAGGGAAAGTGACGCCGTGCTCTTAGGAGCAGTCGGCGGTCCGAAGTGGGAGCACCTGCCCAAAGAACAGCGTCCCGAAAAAGGACTTCTCGCCATCCGTAAAGAATTCAATCTATTTGCAAATCTGAGACCGGTGAAAGCATTCGAAAGCCTGCTGAATGCGTCTCCGTTGAAAAAAGAAATGGTCGAAGACGTCGATCTTGTCATCGTACGTGAATTGACGGGCGGCCTGTATTTCGGCCAGCCGTCCGGACGCCAGGGAAAACATGATGAAGTGGCCGTCGATACACTGGTTTACGAACGAAGCGAAATCGAACGGATTGTCCGCAAAGGGTTTGAACTGGCCAAGAAACGGAAGAAAAAGTTAACGTCCGTCGATAAGGCGAACGTCTTGGAAACGAGCCGAATGTGGCGCGAAGTCGTGAATGAAGTAGCGGTGGAATATCCTGAAGTGGAAGTAGAGCACATGCTCGTCGACGTGGCCGCCATGAAGCTGATGTACCAGCCGAAGCAATTCGATGTACTGGTAACGGAGAATATGTTCGGTGACATCCTCAGCGATGAGGCGTCCATGATCACGGGATCTCTTGGGATGCTGCCTTCTGCAAGCTTAAGAGAGGATTCATTCGGACTCTATGAACCGGTACATGGCTCCGCGCCGGACATCGCAGGAAAAGGAAAAGCCAATCCGCTTGCGATGATTCTGTCGGTTGCGATGATGCTCCGTCACTCATTCGGACTGAAAGAAGAAGCGGAAATGATCGAGCTTGCCGTTCAGGAAGTATTGAATGCCGGCTACCGTACCGGTGACCTTTGGACTATGGGCCGCGGCACTGTTGTAGGAACCGGGGCGATGAGCCAGCTCGTCGTGGAACGTCTGGAAGCGGATCATGCGTTGAGTTCGATCTTGGCGGCTTACTTGTAAGGTAGATAAATGATTCGATTTAGTGGAAATTCGACATATAGAGCATAAATGATAGATTTCGAGCAGAACCATGGTGATAGCGAGCATAATTATTGAATTTCGAGCATAAATCCAAAATTCCGCGCATAAAGTATGTTCTTCATAGAGTTATGAACAGAATAGAAGTTTTAAAGACTAATAACAAACCAGGAGGGAGATCATGGCAGGGAAAAATATCATTGAAAAGATATGGGAAAAACATATCGTGCACGAAGAGAAAGGGAAGCCGGATTTGCTGTATATCGATCTGCACCTTGTTCATGAGGTGACATCTCCCCAGGCTTTTGAAGGACTCCGCCTCAAGGGCAGAAAGGTGAGGCGGCCGGATTTGACCTACGCGACTATGGACCACAATGTCCCTACCCGCGAGCGCCATATCGTCCGGGATGAAATCGCCAGGCTGCAGATGGATACGCTGAAGAAAAATTGTGAGGAGTTCAACGTGGAACTCTCGGATATCAATCATCCGGATCAGGGCATCGTCCATGTCATCGGTCCTGAGCTCGGACTCACCCAGCCGGGTAAAACGATTGTCTGCGGCGACAGCCATACTTCGACTCACGGAGCGTTCGGGGCTCTCGCATTCGGGATCGGGACGAGTGAAGTGGAGCACGTACTCGCAACCCAGACCCTCTGGCAGGCAAAACCGAAAACGCTGCAGGTGGAAGTGACCGGCGAACTTGGCTTCGGGGTGTCGGCAAAAGATGTGATCCTTCACATCATCTCCGCATACGGAGTCGGATTCGGAACAGGATATGTCATTGAATTCACGGGTGATGTCATCCGGAACCTCACGATGGAAGAGCGGATGACGGTCTGCAATATGAGCATCGAAGCAGGTGCAAAGGCAGGACTGATCTCACCGGATGAGGTGACTTTTGAATATCTCGAAGGCAGGGAACACCTGCCTAATCACAAATCATATGACGAACTGAAAGCGGAGTGGCGTTCTCTTCAAAGTGACAGCGATGCCGAATACGACGATCACATCTCAATCAAGGGGGAGGACATCGAGCCGCATGTGACATGGGGTACGAACCCCGGCATGGGTGCCGGCATCTCAAGCAATGTCCCCCATCCGGGAGATTTTCAGGATCCCTCCGACCAGGAAGGCGCGGAGAGGGCGCTGCACTATATGGGGCTTGAAGCCGGCATGAGGATCGAAGACATTGAAATCGACTATGTATTCATCGGCTCATGTACGAACTCAAGATTGAGCGATTTGAGAGCGGCGGCGGAAGTGGTGAAAGGCCACAAGGTCAAAGAGGGCGTGACCGCACTTGTCGTACCTGGTTCATTCAAGGTAAAGCAGGCCGCTGAAGCAGAAGGGCTTCATGACATTTTTAAAGAAGCAGGGTTTGAATGGAGAGAAGCCGGATGCAGCATGTGCCTTGCGATGAATGATGATATCGTTCCTCCGGGGAAACGATGTGCATCGACTTCCAACCGGAACTTTGAAGGGCGTCAGGGGAACGGGTCACGCACCCATCTCCTCAGTCCTGCAATGGCCGCTGCAGCAGCGGTTACCGGTAAGCTGACGGACGTTAGAAAACTAAAAGCAGCGACAGTATCCTGAGGAGGCGGACTGATGGCATTCAATCATTTGGAGGGGAAGGTATTCCCTCTCAATCGCGACAATGTAGATACCGATCAAATCATACCGAAGCAGTTTTTAAAAAGAATCGAGCGCAAAGGGTTCGGCCAGTTCCTGTTTTACCACTGGCGCTTCGAGGATGACGGGAAGACGCTGAAACAAGACTTTAAGCTTGATACCGGGAAGTACAGCGATTCGGAACTCCTTCTCGGCGGGAAAAATTTCGGCTGCGGATCATCGAGGGAGCATGCGCCGTGGTCACTTCAGGATTTCGGATTCAAAGTGATCATCGCCAAGAGCTTTGCAGATATTTTCTATAATAACTGTCTGAAAAACGGTATCCTGCCGATACGGCTCCCGGAGGATACAGTGGATGCTTTGTTCAAAAACGAAAAGAAATCCGATCTTTATAAAATTGAAGTTTCACTGGAATCACAGATGCTGTGTGATTCCGAAGGGCTGATTGCATCGTTCGAGGTCGACCCCTATTGGAAGACGATGCTGATGAAAGGCCTCGATGAAATTGATCTTACTTTGCAATACGGCGGGAAAATCGAGCATTACGAAAAACAAAATGAGGTGAGTGTCTTGGGAATTTAATGAAAAGTGCTGATGTTGTAGAAGCGATGGAAAGAATATGCGGTCAAGTGCATCGAACGCCGTTGAAGCAGTCTTCAACACTGAATGCCTTCACCGGCGGGAACATTTTTATGAAAATGGAAAACTTGCAGCGGACCGGGTCTTTTAAAGTAAGAGGGGCAATGAATAAAGTGATGTCCTTATCAGAGGAAGAAGCCGCGAGAGGAATCATCTGCGCTTCTGCAGGGAATCATGCGCAGGGAGTCGCACTTGCCGCCACCCAGCGCAACGCGGATTCAAAGATATTCATGCCGAAGAGGACTCCTTCTTCGAAAGTGGAGGCGACAAAGCATTACGGGGCGAACATCGTGTTGGAAGGCGAGACCTATCATGAAGCCTATCGTGCGGCTGTCGATGAAATGAAGACAAAGGGCTCGACATTCGTTCATGCATTTGATGATCCAAAAGTGATGGCGGGGCAGGGAACCGTCGCACTTGAAATGCTTCAGCAGCTCAGCGATCTGGACACGATCCTTGTTCCGGTCGGCGGCGGGGGATTGCTTGCCGGCATGGCGCTGGCAGTGAAATCGTTCAACCCCCGGGTAAACATTATTGGCGTGCAGGCACTAGGGGCCCCTGCAACCTATAATTTTTTCACAGGGAAAAATAAAGGCTCCCTGAATCACGTGCACACAATCGCCGACGGAATCCTGGTGAAGAAACCGGGTGAGCTGACCTTCCCGATCATCCGCAAATACGTGGATGACATGGTCACTGTGACGGACGAAGAAATCGCTTATGCGATGATGTTCATGTTGCAGCGCGAAAAAACACTCGTCGAAGGTGCAGGCGCCGCATCCTTAGCTGCCGCCATGTGCCATAAAGTCAAAGTACACGGGAAAAAGGTCGGATGTGTCATCTCCGGGGGCAACGCGGATCCGAGCAAAATCCCAGTCTACCGGGAACTATCAAAAATGGTCCGCCAGCTTCACTATATCGGATAAAGCAGGACGGCTCCCGATCTGAACCGAGATCAGGGGCGGTCCTCTGTTTTTAAATGGAGAAGTGAATCGCGGGTCTTCTACGAAAATCAAAAATCGAGAAAAATTTTCTCTCAATCTATCAACAAAGAAAGCTCTTACATTCAGAAATGCGAAAAAAGGTATTGTAATAGGAAATTATTTCTACTATAATGTCCTCTATACAAATACAAATGTACACCAGAAATAAACAATTGGAGGTTTTCGACTTATGGAATCAATTTCAATCGGACTTTTGGGACTCGGAACAGTGGGAGCCGGAGTTGTAAAGATCATCGAGAATCATCAGGATAAACTGTCGCATCAAATCGGCTGTCCTGTGAAAGTGAAAAAAGCCCTTGTCCAGGACTTGGAAAAGGACAGGGGACTGGAAATCGAGGATGGGATATTGACCTTGAATCCCGAGGACGTCCTGGCCGACCCTGAAATTGATATTGTGGTCGAAGTAATGGGAGGAATCGAAGCGACAAAGGAACACCTCCTCGAGGCTTTGAAAAATAAAAAACATGTCGTGACGGCAAACAAGGATCTGATGGCCGTACATGGCCCGGAACTCCTGAAAGCCGCTTCCGCCAATGAATGTGATTTGTTTTACGAAGCAAGCGTGGCAGGCGGTATCCCGATCTTAAGAAGTCTGGTAGACGGGCTTGCATCCGACCGCATCACGAAAATGATGGGGATCGTCAACGGGACGACTAATTTCATCCTGACGAAAATGACAAAAGAGGGCAGGACCTTCGATGATGTATTGAAAGAAGCACAGGACCTCGGGTTTGCCGAAGCGGATCCGACTGCGGATGTAGGCGGTCTTGATGCAGCGAGGAAGATGGCGATCATGTCGACGCTTGGCTTTTCGATGAATGTCGATCTCTCAGATGTAAAGGTGAAGGGTATCACCGATGTGACGGCAGAAGACATCGAATATGCCGGACAGTTCGGGTATACGATGAAGCTGATCGGATACGCACACCGCGACGGGGAAAAGGTGGAAGTGAGCGTAGAGCCGGCATTGCTGCCGAATGAACACCCGCTGTCATCGGTGAATGATGAATACAATGCCGTATATGTCTACGGAGAGGCTGTAGGTGAAACGATGTTTTACGGACCGGGGGCAGGAAGCCTGCCGACGGCGACGGCGGTTGTTTCCGATATGGTCTGCACGATGAAGAATATGAGGCTGGGAGTGACAGGGAAAAGCGCTGTGAACCCTCAATTCGAGAAAAAATTGAAGGAACGCGAAGAAATCTCCTCTCAATACTTTTTGCGCCTTCATGTACAGGATGAAATCGGTGTGCTGGCAAAGCTGACGTCCATTTTTTCAAATCATGGTGTCAGTTTCGAGAAGATCCTTCAAAATCCATTGAATGGAGCGGGTTATTCCGAAATCGTCCTCGTTACGCATAAAGCATCACTCGATCATTATGAGGATATCCTGATGGAGCTGAAAGACTATCATGCGATTCATTCGATCGAAAGCTCATACCGGGTGGAAGGGGGAGAGAAGGAATGAGATGGAAAGGCCTGCTGGAACAATACGGTGAGCATCTTCCCCTCACGGATGAAACTCCGCTTTTAAGCCTGAATGAAGGGAATACACCGTTGATTGAATTGAAGACGCTGTCCGAGGAATGGGGAATCGAGCTTTATGCAAAAGTCGAAGGCGCCAATCCGACCGGTTCTTTCAAGGATCGCGGGATGGTCCTTGCAGTAGCCAAAGCGGTTGAAGACGGAAGCTCGACGGTGATTTGCGCGTCAACAGGAAATACATCAGCCTCGGCTGCAGCCTATGCAGCGCGGGCAGGCATCAAATGCATCGTTGTCATTCCTGAAGGGAAGATTGCTCAGGGCAAGCTTGCACAGGCTGTCATGTACGGAGCCGAAATCGTATCAATTGAAGGGAACTTCGACGATGCACTGGAAATCGTGAGGGAATTGAGCCATACGGAATCTATGACTCTTGTTAACTCAGTGAATCCATACCGTCTTGAAGGGCAGAAGACTGCTGCGTTTGAAGTCATTGAAGGCCTGGGCCAAGCGCCCGATGTGCTGGCCATCCCAGTCGGCAACGCAGGGAATATTTCAGCTTACTGGAAAGGGTTCAAGGAATACAGCCGGCGCGAAGAATCGAGCCTGCCGCGAATGTTCGGGTTTGAAGCGTCGGGAGCTGCGGCACTTGTTCACAATAGGGTATTTCCCGAGCCTGAGACGATCGCGACGGCTATCCGGATCGGAAACCCGGCAAGCTGGGACTTTGCAGTGGATGCGTTGAAAGAGTCGAATGGTCATATCGACGAAGTGACAGATGAAGAAATCCTTGACGCATACAGACTGATTGCAAAGAAGGAAGGAATCTTTGCAGAACCTGCTTCCTGTGCATCAATAGCAGGAGTAAAGAAAAGCCTGGATAAGGGCTTGCTGAAGAAAGGAAGCAAGGTGGTGGCGGTGCTTACAGGAAACGGATTGAAGGATCCCGTCACAGCCATGGAATACAGTCCCGTTCAGCCGGTGAAACTGCCGAATGACAAGGAAAAAGTAAAGGATTATATTAAAGGAACAATAGGGGTATGAAGAAGCGGGAGACTCGTTCCTGGAAAATAACCGTCCCCGCGAGTACGGCCAATTTGGGGGCAGGGTTTGATTCACTCGGCCTGGCGCTGGATCTGTATTTGACAGTGGAAGCAGTTGAGTCCGAAACATGGAAAGTGACGGCACTCTCCCCGGAGCTTGAGGTATTCCCTTCTGATGAATCTCATTTTATTGTCGAGATTGCTAAGGAAACTGGAGTAGCTTACGGAAAGAATCTCAAGCCTTGCGAGTTATACGTTTCAAGTGATATCCCGCTTACAAGGGGGCTGGGATCCAGTGCGGCTGCCGTCGTGGCAGGGATTGAACTTGCTGATGTTTCAGGCGGATTGAACCTCTCCGCACAGGAGAAGCTCGAAATCGCAGCGAAATATGAAGGCCACCCGGATAATGTCGGGGCTTCTCTTTACGGCGGGTTCGTCGTAAGCTGCCGGACGGATGCAGGGGTTCAGCTGATGTGTGTATCTCAGCTGGCGATTGAAGTGGTGGCGGTGATTCCTAAGACTGAGTTGAAGACGTCCGAATCGCGGGATGTCCTGCCGGGAGAGATGAGCTTTCAGGAGTCTGTCCAAGGCGGTGCGGTTTCAAATGTACTTGTGGCTGCATTTCTGAACGGAGATTGGGAGCTGGCGGGGAAGATGATGAAAGAGGACCGCTATCATCAGCCGTACCGCAAAAAGCTGCTTCCGCACTACGAAGCAGTCGAGGAAACGGCTAGGAAGTTCGGTGCATTCGGCACAGCGATTAGCGGAGCGGGTCCAACCATTGCCTGCTTTGCCGAGAAGGGAGCAGGTCAGTGGCTGCTGAAGCATCTCCGCCAATCATTTCCTTCCATGGACGTTCTTAAACTCTCCATCGATACTAAAGGAAGTATAGTTGAATGTAAGGAAGCAGCACAGAAGGCCCGTCCCTCCACGCTTTAACGTGGGGGAGACGGGCTCCGGCGGCTAGAGGCTCGAGGTCATAAGCTAAATGGTCCATGAAGGCAAAGAGCGCCTTCAAGGACCATTCATCTTATGCTTGTCGCCTCTGACCGAGCCGCCTCCGCTTTTCTATTGTCCAGCTCCGGCGGCTAGAGGCTCGAGGTCATAAGCTAAATGGTCCATGAAGGCAAAAAGCGCCTTCAAGGCTCATTCATCTTATGCTTGTCGCCTCTGACCGAGCCGCCTCCGCTTTTCTATTCACGTATAAGTATGAAACAGTGTTGTTCTTCATTGATGTGAAGGGTGTAGGAGTCTTGGGGTGTGATGCCCATTTCATCGCGGAGTTCCTTTGGGATATGGACGGTTCCTTTTTCAGATACATATCGTTTGTTATTGGTAGTAAGCTTTCGTGCGGGCTTGATATAAATGGAATCGTTTTGATAGATGAGCTCTGCCATTCTCCCCGGGATGAGTCCGAACCGCTGCCTCCACTGTTTGGGTAATGTGATCATACCGCTGTTGCTGAAGGTTTTGTTTTCGTAAACCTGGCTCAAAATATCGAAACACCTGCTTTCCTTTTTGACCTGTAAGTTTTTTCTATATATATATCGTTTAACCCTAAATATGGAAAGGATAAACACATTCCCGGGAAAATGGTACATATGACTGAGGATGGACGTTTAGGTCTGGAATTACGAAGGGAATAGTGAAAAGAGCTGCGTTAGGAGGTGATCATCATTGAACCCTTAAGCATGTTGATCCTGCTTATTATTGGTTATTTGGTGTATACGATTGATAAAAAGAAAAAGAATATCCCTGTGCCGGTGGTGCTGCTGATAATCGGGGCGCTGATTGGATTCTTTCCCGGATTTGAAGGACTTGAACTAACGAAGGACACCATTTTTTATTTGTTTCTTCCTGCGTTATTATTCATCTCGGCCTATCAGTTTCAGGTCAGGGAACTAAGAAAGCACGGCGGGGAGATTTTCCTATTAAGTACAGTGGGGATAATAGTCACCGCACTTCTCATGAGTATACTGATTTATTATATTCTTCAGCCCGTTTTGCCGGTTTCCTATATTGAAGCCTTACTGATATCCACTATCTTGACCCCTACGGACCCTGTCTCGGTTGTTTCTATATTAAAGCAATCATCTAATAAACAAGCGCTCGCGAGCGTGGTCGAAGGTGAATCGATGATTAATGACGGCACCAGCATTGTTTTATTCACCCTCGCAGCAGGAATTTATTTCGGAAATGAATCTTTTTCAATTACTTCCTTTTCAATGGAGTTTCTATGGGTATCCTTTGGGGGAGCGGTGATCGGGATCGTATTCGGCTGGCTGGTGAGCAAAGCCATCCATTTCACTTACGATTCCCGCTATCAGATTATGCTTTCAGTGATTTTAGCTTATGGAAGCTTCTATATCGGGGAAGAAATCGGGGTTTCGGGAGTTCTTGCAACCGTGGCAAGCGGCATAATGCTTTCCTTTGAATATGAACGGACCATTAAAGAAGAGCATTTCAGGAAACAGCTGGATGGATTCTGGGAAGTCATCGAGCCCACCATCCTCACCTTCTTGTTCTTATTAATCGGGATTAAAGCGGTCGAGTATATCTCTTTTTCACTGCTCGGATGGTTTTTCTTCTTATTTATCATTACCTTAGTGGTCCGCTATGTTATTATTATTGGAGTTGTAAAGATAAGAAAAACATGGAGAAGGACTTACGGCTGGAAGGAAGTCTTTATCCTGACATTGTCAGGAATCAAGGGAACGATGTCGGTCGCCCTGCTTCTTGGGATGGAAGGGAAAGGAGCGGAATCGATCCAATCCATTTCATTTGCCGTTATCATGTTTTCCCTTATTATTCAGAGCATGGCGATCTATCCATTTTCTAAAATGCTTTTTTCTAAAAGGAGTTAAGCAGGAAACTGATAAAATCCCTGCATTTGTGAAAGTATAGAGGTAAGACTATAGTGAATTTAGGTGAATCGCTCAATATGAGAAAAGCCAAAGAGATTGCCCTTAAAGTTGCTCTTGCTTATGTGCTGCTCGGCATACTGTGGGTTATTCTGTCAGACTATTTTTCTGTGATCCTTGCGCACGAAAAGCTTAGTCTGTATATCTACTTTCAGCGCTTCAAGGGCTGGTTTTTTATATTTGTGACAGGAGTCATCCTGTATCTTCTGGTATACCGGAGGACCAGGGACGTACTTCATTCAAATGATCAGCTGAAAAAGAAAGAACGGGAATTATATATTCAGAATGAACAATATCATTCGCTGTTCAAACATAACCCTGACGGTGTATTGGAACTGGATTTGAAGGGGAAAATCATGGCTCTCAATCCTGAGGCTGAAGCACTTCTGGAATCTTCCCAGAAAGAATTGGAAGATATTCAACTGAGAAATTTTCTGAAGGAAGAGGACATAAAAGTAGTGACGGGCCATTTCATTGATACGCTTTCCGGAAAAGGATCGATGTTTGAAACGAATATCCATCTTGCAGAAGAAAAAGCAAAGATCCTGCGCTGTTCCTTCATTCCGATTATTGTAAGCGGTGAAGTGACGGGCGTATTCGCGATTGCCAGGGACATCACTCAATTCAGGAAAAACGAGGAAATGATGATCGTTTCTGAAAAGATGTCCGTCATCGGGCAGCTGGCTGCAGCGGTGGCCCATGAAATCAGGAATCCGCTCACATCCCTTAAAGGATTCATCCAGCTGATGCAGACAACAGGCAGCGTCAATCGTGATCACCTGGATATCATGCTCTCAGAGGTCGATCGTATCGATTTGATATCAGGTGAAATGCTGATTTTAGGGAAACAGCAGGATCTGCACTATCAAATTGTAAATGTAGACTCCATCCTGCAGCAAGTGATTGTACTGATGAAAGCACAGGCGAATATTGACAATGTATCGATAGATTATAAACCTTATTTAATTGAACCGCTGCGTGTCGAAGCGGAAGCGAATCAATTGAAACAAGTCTTTATTAATATCATCAAAAATGCGGTGGAAGCGATTCCCGCTGATCGAAGAGGAAGGGTGTCCATTTCTCTTAACAGGAAAGACGGCGATGCGATTATCATCGTTTCGGACAACGGTACAGGGATGGATCCCGAACGAATCGAGAAGGTAGGGGAACCTTTTTACTCTACAAAAGAAAAAGGGACCGGACTGGGACTCGCAATCTGTAAGAAAATCATCGAAAAACATAAAGGGAAAATTGTCTTTCACAGTGAAAAACAAAAAGGCACGGTCGTGGAAATATGTTTGCCATTGATCAAGGGGAACAGTTTGCGTGAAACGGCCGGGAGGGAAAGGAAATCGTAAAAATGAATACAATATCTGACATGATCCAAGCACCTTTTTTAAAGAACAATTGGGAGGAATCGGGTTTCTCCGCTTTAACCCCCGTACAGGAGCGTGTACTTCCGCTCATTCTTGACGGCAAAGACGTGGTGTGCGAATCGCCGACCGGAACGGGTAAGACCCTGGCATATTTACTGCCGATCATTCAAGGGATCGACCCGGCACGCAAACAGGCACAGGCCGTCATTATTGCTCCTTCCCGGGAACTCGTGATGCAGATCCAGCAGGAAATCCAAAAATGGGCCAAGGGAAGCGATGTAACAAGTGCGGCTTTCATCGGAGGCGCCAATATCAAGAAGCAATTGGAAAAATTAAAGAAGAAGCCTCATATCGTTGTAGGGACAACAGGCCGTCTGCTGGAACTGATGAAACTGAAAAAATTGAAAATGCATGAAGTCAAAACGATCGTCGTCGATGAGTTTGATTTAATGGTAGGTCATGAGCATAAGCGCGAAGTGGAAGATATCATCAAATCGACGCTTAAAGAGAGGCAGGTCCTATTCTTCTCGGCGACTCTTTCCGATCGGACGGAGGAAGTGGCGGAAGAACTCCTCCAAAATCATGAAATCGTCAAGATGGATGCCAATCTCGACAACCCGAAAGTCGACCATATCTACGTATATACTGAGCTGCGGGATAAAATCGAAGCGCTCAGGAGCCTTGGCTATTTCAAAGACATCAAGGCGCTAGTGTTCTTCAATCAGCTGGAGAAACTGTCCGAAGCCGAAGAAAAGTTGAAGTATAAAGGCGTTGAGCTCGAAGTTCTCGCGGGTGAATCGAAGAAAATGGAACGGAAACAATCCCTTGACCGCTTCCGGGCAGGGAAAGTGCCCCTTCTTCTTACGACTGATGTAGCGGCACGGGGTCTCGACATCACCGACGTAACCCACGTCATTCATTTTGACTTTCCGACGGACACCAAGCAGTACATCCACCGTTCTGGAAGGACAGGCCGTATGGGAGCCGAAGGAACCGTCATCTCCCTCGTTTCTAAACGCGAGCAAAGCTTCGTTGAGAAATTGAGCAGGGAACTGGACCTTCCATTCCAGGAAAAAACCATTCACGGCGGAGGATTGAAAGCTCACCGCAAATAAGTTGAAAGCCCGTCCCATGATGCTTTAAAGCGTCGGGGGACGGGCTTTATTTATGAACTTTATTCAGGCTTCGAAAATAACCTCCCCGTCCATAATCGTCATAACGGTTTTTACATCAAGGATTTCATCTGGTTCCACCTCGAATAAATTACGTTCGAGTACGACAAGGTCTGCTTTCTTGCCGGTTTCGATCGTACCCAGCTCCTTCTCGCGGAAATTCCCATACGCCGCGCTTTTCGTATAATGGATGAGCGCCTCCCCAAGCTTTATTTTTTCCTCAGGGTTCCAGCCGCCCTCCGGGGTGCCATCCTCATGTTTTCTTGTGACAGCCCTGTATATGCCGAGCATCGGGTTAAGGTCCACGATCGGAAAATCCGTCCCGAATGCTATCGGGGCACGGTGCTGCTGCAGGGAATCGATCGGCCAAGTGTATCTGGAACGCTCTTCACCTAGGCGGTCCACGTAAGCATGGGTGTCCATCGAACCCGATGTCATATGTTCAGGCTGAATCGATGCGATTACACCAAGCTGTTTGAAGCGATGGAAGTCGCTTGGATGGCATACTTCGATGTGTTCGATCGTATGGCGCGAATCGCGCTTCCCGTTCACGTTTTCTGCATGTTGGAATAAATCGAGCCCCATGCGGACAGCCCCGTCCCCGCATGCATGCAGCCTGACCCTGAAGCCTTCCCGGTCTGCATCCTCGATCCATTTTTTGTACTGCTCCACATCATAGATCGTTCCGCCTCTTTCATTCGGCCGGTCCGCGTAAGGATCGAGCAGATAGCCGGTGTACGTAAGAGGGACGCCGTCCAGGAATTGCTTCAAACCGGAGAACTGGAGGCGGTCCGACTGATACTGTTCTTTCAAGGCGCGGCTTCTGGCAAGATTTCCGTCCATCACATCAAGAAAATGGATGCGCGTCGTCAGCTTTCCGCGTTCTTCATACTTCCGGTAGAAAGCAGGGTCACCGAGCGTATACCCTGGAAGAGGAAGCATATCCCCTACTGAAGTGATGCCGAATGAAGCGTTTTTTTTCAGCATATTCTCCATTAACTTTGCCTTCACGGACTCATTAAACTGAAAGGCCTTCGTGACATATTTTACTGCTGTTTCATATAAGAACCCGGTCGGATCGCCATTTTCATCCTTTTCGATCCGGCCGAAAGGAGGCTCCGGTGTGTCCCGGCCGATTCCGAGCTTTTTTAGTGCGGCTGTATTCAGCCACGCGCTGTGTGCTTCCTCGTTCAGCAGGATGACGGGGCGGTCGGGGAGGAAGCGATCCAGTGAGTGGCGGGTCGGCAGCTTCTGTCCGGGCCAGCGGACATGATGCCAGCCGAAGCCGAGAACCCATTCATCATCGGGATGGGCCAGGGCATAGTCCGCTGCCATCCTTGCCGTCTCATCTTCCGTTCCTCCAAATGTCAACTGACAGAAGCTTTCAAACATCGCCCCGAGAAAAAAGTGAACATGAAAGTCATGGAAACCCGGCATGACCAGCCGGTTTCCCATGTCGTATACTTTCGTCGAAGCATCAAGATAGCTTTCCAGTTCGGAATGAGTCCCCGTACCAATGATCCTGTCTTCTTTGAGTGCCACGAACCCCGGTGCAGGAAAGGGGGAGGTACCGTTAAAAACAGCCGCACTTTTAATGATTTTCTGTGCTTTCATTCTGTTCATCCTTTGCAATGATCGTTTCTTTTCATTATACAGAATGCTGAACAAGGAAAAACACAATTGTTTTCAAAAAAGAGGTGATTGAAGGCGGGGGATTGAATAAGGTTAACAAATAAGTGACTAAGGAGTTAATAAGATGGATCACACACAGAAATTCCCGGTTCTGAAAACGGGAAGATATATGCTGAGGCAGATGGAAGAAGGGGATGCACCGGACGTATATGCTTATTTTTCTAAAGATGAAGTGACAAAGTATTATGATCTTGAAACATTTACTGAAAGAGGCCAGGCGGTTGAGATTATTGACCGGTGGAATATGAGATTCCAAAAGGGTGAAGGGATCAGATGGGGAATTGAGGATAAAGAATCCGGCAGAATCATCGGAAGCTGCGGATACCATTGCTGGGAGAAGGAACATTTTAAGGCAGAAATCGGTTTCGAAATTCACCCGGATTACTGGAGAAAGGGAGTCATGTCGGAAGTATTGAAGCCGATTATACAATATGGATTTGAAACGATGTCGCTTAACCGGATCGAAGCTTTCTATGATCCGGAAAATACAGCTTCGAAGGAATGTCTTTTTAAAGCGGGCTTCATCTTTGAAGGGATTTTAAGGAAATCAGCATTTGAAAAAGGGGTATTCTGTGATGCGGCAGTCTGCTCTATTTTGAAAGAGGAGTATGTATAAACAATTAAGACGCTGTCTATGTATCTTTCACATAAACAGCGCCTTAATGTAAGTAAACCTTTTTCAATTACAAGTTCTATCCTTTCTTACTAATACACATACCAAACATTCAATTAATTTAAATTAATGGTGTTGCATGTTATTTAGTTTATTTTTTTTCTTTCGCATCCCCACATGCCCACATGGTGCGAAGATAGTTTTCACGGGCTACCTTCTATTTGCAACATGATCCTAGCATGCTTCGCTTACACTCTTCATTGGAATCACCCCAGAATTAAGATTTGCGCGTCCCCGCATATCCACACATCTTGAAATCAGTTTTCACGGGCCGATTTCAGTTGCAAGATGTGATGTTGACATGCTTTGCTTTCAGTGCGTCATTGGAATCACGCCTTCCTTAAAGATTGTGTAATCTTTTGTTAAATACATAGTAGCAAATCCTATCGATTATTTAAATGTTCAGAAAAGTCCATATTTTCCGATTTTGACCGGATTTCAAATCGTAATAGGCATTTATCTTTCTTTATCGCATTCTATCTCACTATTTGAAATTACACTTGCCTGCGCGTAAGGTAATAGTGTTCAAACCCCATTTCCCGATTGACGAGCAGCTCCATTTCCTCCAGGTGATGTGTTTCGACCACCGGATCACGGGAGGACCAGTGCACCTGATAGACAAAATAAAACGACCTGATTTTCCTGAGTATTACCAAAGAATGAGGGAACAGATCAAACTCCGCCTTTATCGAATTGCGCCGGGTAAAACCCCATTTTGTTATTTTCACGTTCATCACCTATTTGTTACTTACCTTTTTTTGGCTTGTTTTAATCCTGGGAAGGAGAGTTGTAGATCTTTATTTTTTAATTTGAGTCTGTTCCTTTTCGCTCCAGGCACAAGAAAGGAGGGCCGCCGTCCGTCTGCGGAAAGCGAAGTCTTCCACGGAAATCATCAGCGGTATTCAATGTTCATGTGCTAGTAGGATTTAAACAAACGTTTGATTAACATCCGCAAACCTTGCAGCAGCAGGCTTAAACGATTTAAACAGTTGTTTAACTCCAATCCCATGAAATCAACGTTTTGATTGAAAAAGTTAAACAAACGTTTGATTAACTTCCAGAAACCTAATGATAACGGCATGTGGAGGATTTAAACAGTTGTTTAAGAGAATTGGCAGAAATTGATTTTCATCAGAATCGATTGCGGGATGCCGGTGGCGCTTGTTATGATAGAAAGGTTACCTATTTCGGAAATGAACTTTTGCTATAGAGCAAGGAGAATGTGCGTTGAATAAAGTACAGACGAACTACTCGATTTATCCATTTGAGGCAGAGAAGACGGACATCCCCTCAGCCTCCTTACATAAAGGACAAACGTCAAGGGAATTGATTGCTTCAGATGAGGAGGATGCATTCTTTTTCAGGAAAATAGAAGAGGCGGGCATCCTTCTGAATGAGGCGCAGATAGCAGCCATGCGTCATGGGAGCGGTCCGTGCCTGACACTTGCCGGTGCCGGGACAGGGAAGACGACGGTCCTTGTATGCCGCGCAGGATATCTGATGAATGTGAAGGACATCATGCCGCAGAACATCCTGCTCGTCACATTCACGAAAAAAGCAGCCGAGGAAATGAAGCAGCGCATCAACTCTCTTCCAGGCATAGAAGGAAGGGGACGCAGCATCCAGGCGAGCACCTTTCATGCACTGTTTCTCTATTTGCTGCGTTCGAGGCATTACACCCAGGAAATTATCGGGAATGACCGCTACAAGCAAATCATCCTGAAACAACTCCAGCGTGAAATGAATATCTACGACCCATATGATGCCGAGACACTGCTTGCGAAGCTTTCGCACTATAAATTAAATAAAATAAACATAAAAGAAATGCCGCACTCTTCAAAGTCAGACAAGGAAATCCGCGACATCCTGATTCGTTACGAAGAATGGAAGCGCAGGAATCACAAGATGGACTTCGATGATATCCTGACCGAAGCATACGATTTGCTCGACATGAACCCAAATCTCCTCCAAAGCCTGCAGCACCGCTTTCAGTATGTCATGGTCGATGAGTTCCAGGATACGAATCTCATACAATATGAATTGATCAAGATGATCGCGGCCCATGGAAACCTGTTCGTGGTCGGTGATGACGACCAGACGATCTATTCCTTCAACGGGGCACGAAACGAGTTCATCCTCGACTTTGACGATGAGTTCCCGGAAGCACGGATCGTCACGTTGAAAGAAAATTACCGTTCCGACGCCTGTATCATCGGGCTGGGGAATGAGGTCATCGACCGCAATGTCCACAGGCGGAATAAGAGATTGATAGCCACGAAAGAAGAAAAAGAGAAGCCTCTTTACGCAAGGCCGGCGACTGCCGATGAAGAAGCGGTCTGGGTCACAGAAGAGATTGAAAGACTGGTAGAAGGCGGCTATTCATACCGTGACATCACCATCCTGCACAGGACGATGAGCAGCGGACGGGCGGTCTTTGAGCATCTGTTGATGAAGGAAATCCCTTTTCAGCCATACAATCAGAAAGACTCTCTATTTTATGAAAACTGGACGGTCAAACCTGTCGTCGACTACTTGAGATTATGCATCGTGCCGCGCAATTTTGACGCGATCGGAAACATCCTCCCGACCATGTTCATCAGAAGGGAACAGGGGATGGCCCATATTTTACAGGAAGACAGTAAGGCAAGAAAAAAATATCCGCTCATCCACCTGACCACCATGAATGGATTGAAGCCTTTTCAGGTGAAAAATATTAAATCGCGGATGAAGTTCATCAAATCCCTTCAGGAGGATTCACCCGAAACGGCCATAAAGAAAATCCGCAAAGAATTCTATCATCAATACCTTGATGCTCAGGAATCACATGTCGTGACGGAGCAGAAGGAACTAATCAAGGAAATGCTGACGGAACTCGAAGGCTCGGCAAAGAGATTTGAAACGATATCGAGCTTCATTACCTTCATAGATGAAATGAAAGCGAAGTACGAAGACGTGTATCAGAATAAAAACCGCGAGACAGACAGCGTGTCCCTCATGACGATTCACCGTTCGAAAGGTCTCGAGTTCCCGGTTGTCTTTCTGATTGGAGCGATCGAAGGCAATCTCCCGCACAGCTCCGCTTTGAATGCCGGGAAACTGGAAGACAAGATTTATAAGGAATCTGCCCACAAAGAAAAAGGGGCGCTTGAAGAAGAAAGAAGGCTCGCCTATGTGGCGATCACCCGTGCCAAAGAGAAGCTCCTTATCTCATCCCCGGCCTACTATCAGGGGGAGACCCGGAAGTGTTCACGTTTCATCAGTGACATCTTCAGCAAAGAACCCCACAAGGACGAGGTGAAAAGCGGCGGATCCCGTGAAAAACGGACCGGCAGTCTGCACCGCGTCAAAGCCTGGCTCTGTACGAAAGGAAACTGTATCGCCTGGCAAAGGCGTGAGGCCGGTGAAACGGAAGCAGATGAAAAGAAGTGCCCGATGTGCTCGAGCCCGATGGAGCTTGGGGAGAAAGAAGTATACGGTTAGAAATGAGCCCCTGCCATGGATGCAGGGGCTTTTTATGAGTTGAAAATAAACGGCGCCAGCATGAAAATAAAACGACCAAAGTTGAAAAAAAGTCTCCGGGGGCATCCCCAAAAGCAGTACTTTAACATAAAAAAACGTCTCCACCGGAAGAAATCCCCTTCCAATGAAAACGCCGTTTTTATTGCGAAAAGTTGTCATGATCCTTATGCTCGTCAATCCGCTTCGAATCATTGGAGTCCAGGGCTTGTCTTAAGAAATAGATGAGGACGCCTAAAATCATGCCAAGGAACACAATGAATCCCACTGTCGTCAATATTCCCATTCATCTTCCTCCTTCCGCCTTATCAGTTATGACAAACTTTCCAGGATTTTAAACCTTTATACGTTAAGTCTATGAAGATTGTGTGGAATTTATATCTGTTGGGAGGAATTAAGTGAGGTGAAGGTTTTTTAGGGGAATGGGGGCCGGGTGCGGGAGGCTGGGGTGTACCAGGTACAGTTGGGGCGGGTTGTACCAGGTACACGGATTCCGGATTGTACCAGGTACAGAATCCATTGATTGTACCAGGTACAAAGAAGGGCGGTTGTACCTGGTAGAGGGGTAAATCGAGCCTGGCTCAAAACCATCGATTTGAGCCAGGCACCCCAACCAGGGACCGTCCTAAAATCAAAGGTGCCTGGCACAGAAAGGCCAAATTGTGCCAGGCACAAAACCCGCTGATTGTTCCTGGCACAATCAGTATACAATCCCACCCACCACAACCCCCCCACAAAAAAAGAAGCAGCCATAAAGCTGCTTCCATCAAACAAAATTATTTTCCTTCCCGGTCAATCAAAACGGCACGGACCGGGGATCCATCCCCGTCCCTAAGGGCGAGCGGCATGGCATACAGATCATAATAACCGGGTTCTACATCGTTCAGCACGATGCCTTCCAGGATCAAAATATCATTCTCGTTCAGTGCATGGTGGGCTTCCATCTCCTTGCTGTCCAGCTCATCCACTGAAGGGAGATCGACCCCTATGAGGTGAATGCCTTTCTCTTTTAAAAAAGGTGCCAGTTCCGGCTGGATCGGAGGTATGGATTCAGGGAAAGCATTGAGATCCTTCCATGCCCCTGTCTTGAAAAGTACTTTTTTCACACCGTTTAGGTCAATCCCTGAAAGGTGTTCGGGCCCGATACTTCCGGCATTTTCAGCAGTTACGACGACGGCCGGTCCGATATAGCGGTCAAGCGGCAGGTCCAATATTCGCTTGCCGTCATTTTCAAAATGAAACGGGGCATCCACGTGGGTTCCGGTATGGGCGCTCATGGTGAGCTGTCCGACATTGACCGATCCCGTATCTTCCATTGCCCAATTGAGAGAAAAGGAAAAGGGGGTATCACCCGGCCATACTGGTATATCATTGTGCAATGGCTGTGTAATATCGATGATTTTCATAATGACCTCCTCAGGCTACAACGTCACGGACGTTTTCAAATTGTTTATATTCTTCGTACTCCATGATTTTCTTCAAAATCTGGACGGTGTTCCAAACGTCTTCATAAGACGAATACAGAGCCACCGGAGCGAGGCGGATATTATTGGGCGCACGGAAGTCAGGCGTCACTTTATTAGCTTTCAGTGCCTTGCAGATCCTGGCGGCTTCGTCGTGCTGAAGGCTTATGTGGCCCCCGCGCCTTTCGTCTTCCTGCGGATTGCAGATGGTGAACCCGTATCCGGTAAGTTCCTGATTCACCAGCTCCATCATGAACCTCGTCAGGGAAAGGGATTTTTTCCGCAGCTCGCCGATTCCTGCTTCCTCAAAAAGTTGAAGTGAACCGAGTAAAGGCGCACTGCTCAAAATATGAGGTGTCCCGATCTGGAATGCCCCGGCGGACTCCGCAGGGGTGAGCACATGCTCCATATCGAACTGCTTGTCTTTCTTGGAACCGAACCATCCTGCAAGTCCCGGCTTCTTCCCAAAATGCCGCTCATGGACATATAATCCGCCGACTCCGCCTGGACCGCTGTTCAGGTATTTATAATTGCACCAGACCGCAAAATCCACTCCGTCTTCATGAAGCTGATGGGGAAGGGCGCCGACCGAATGAGCCAGGTCGAATCCGATGACGATTCCGCGCTTATGGGCTTCAGCCGTCAACCATTTCATATCCAGAAGCTGACCGCTCCGGTATAAGACAGAAGGGAGGACGATCAGGGCGATATCGTCTGTCATGGCCTCGATGATATCTTCTTCCTTCAGCGTATATCCGTCCCGGCTGTTCACCTGCACCAGATGTTCCTCGTGGGTGTATCCCTTTAATTCCAGCTGACTTTGAATCGCGTAAATGTCTGAAGGGAAAGTCAATTCATCCGCCAGGATCTTTGTCCGGTTTCCCTCTGGCTCATAAAAAGTCGCAATCAGCTGATGAAGATTTGTCGTAATCGATCCCGTCACGATGACTTCTTCCGGTTTGGCCCCGACCAGGGGAGCCGTTTTCGCACCGAGTTTTTCAGAATAATAGTACCAGGGCTCCTCACCGTTCATCCAGCCGTCGATCCCATGATCCTTCCAATCCTGTAGGGATGTGTGAAGCGCTTTCTCCGCACGTTTCGATAATAGGCCGAGGGAGTTGCCGTCCATATAGTAATGGCCTTCTTTTATGTAAAATTCGTCTTTGAAACGAGCGAGAGAGTCGCTCTTATCAAGTTCCTTTGCATGGTCGAGTGTAAGCTCCTTTGACATCTTGATCCCGCCTTTTATAGATTTCTTCTATATAGAATGATAATCCAAATGGTCTGAATAGTAAAACATTTCAAAAGAGCCCTCCAAAACAAAAAAACAGCGCGGACCAAAAATGGTACGCGCAGTCATAACTTATATCCTCTTCAACGATATGGCCTTCCTCATCTTCTTCAGCGCTTCCTGTCCAGTCGCTTCACGATGCATCATGATGTTCACATACAACGTATCAATGAGCGTCAGCTGTGCGATCCGGGAGGAAAGGGCTTCCGACCGGTAATCCGTTTCTTCAGATACGGTATACAGGGGAATGTCGGCCCCTTGGCTCAACGGGGATTTTGCGAAGTTTGTGATGCAAATGGTCTTCGCTCCAGTTTCCTTCACGACTTCCAACGTTTGAAGTATATCTTTCGTCGACCCGCTGTGAGAAATGAAGACTGCACAATCTTTTTCGGTCATCTGCGAAGCGGTCATCAGCTGGATGTGACTGTCCGAAGTTGCCCGCACGCGAAGCCCTGTCCGGATCAGCTTGTGATAGGCATCCAGGGCAATGACGCCCGAGCCCCCGCTTCCGAAAAACTCGATTGATTCAGCTCCGGTTAACGCGTCCACTGCTTCCTGAAGCCGGCTTTCATCAACCACCATCAAAGTGTCTTCAATCGTTTTGATGTTTGAGCGGAATACTTTTGAAGCAATCGTTTGAGGAGTGTCTCCCTCATCGACCCGTTCATGGATGTCTTTAAGCCCCGTCACGATTTCAGATGCGAGTGCTATTTTCATAGCCTGGTAGCCTTTGAAACCGATTCGTTTGCAGAATCGGAAGACGGTGGAGTCGGCCACGCCAAGATCTTCAGCCAGACTGTTGATGGTGGAATGAATGATGTGGGTGGGATTTTCCAATATATAATCGGCAATCTTCTTTTCCGTCTCACTGAACTGCGGGTAATGAGAACGGATGCTAGCCAGACAATGCTGATGTTCTTTCATCATGAGCAACACTCCTGTAAGGGTTTTCATGGTTTTATTATACTAGAATAAAAGAAAAAGAAAAATATTTTTTGTAAACGGTTGCAATTAGAAAAATATTTTTTATAATAGAGATATCAAGAAAAAATAATTTTTCCGACTTACACGCTTCTCAAGAAAATATTTTCCTAGATGAACAGTTTGAGAGGATCACTTACATAATGTGTTTTGTAAACGCTTAAATGTATTGGTTGGAATCAGAAATAAGTATATTTAAAAAAGAAGGGCAGGGGTTCAAGATGTCAGATCAAATGCTGATACTGGTTGCGTTAGCAGGAATTTTTCTTCTATTATTTTTAGTTATTAAAACAAAGCTTCATGCTTTTGTTTCGCTGCTTCTGGTAAGTTTAATCGTCGGGATTGCAGCGGGTATGCCTCTTGGTGAGGTTGTCACCTCGATCCAGAACGGGATGGGAGGGACACTCGGATTCGTCGCTGTAGTCGTTGGTTTAGGTGCTATGTTCGGCCGCATGCTTGAAGTTTCAGGAGGGGCAGAACGTCTTGCCCAGACTTTGATCAATAAATTCGGGGAAGATAAAGCACAGTGGTCACTTGGAATTACAGGGTTCCTTGTAGCGATTCCCGTATTCTTCGATGTCGGTTTCATCATCCTTGTGCCGATTGTATACGGACTGGCAAGGAAAACAGGAAAATCATTATTGTACTATGGTATTCCTTTGCTTGCGGGTCTAGCCGTAACACACAGTTTCATTCCGCCGACACCTGGACCGATAGCGGTTGCCGACTTGATTGGTGCAGATCTTGGCTGGGTCATTCTTTTCGGGGTGATTGCAGGAATTCCGTCCATGATCATTGCCGGACCGCTTTTTGCAAAATTCATCTCGAAAAAAATTCATGCCGTTGTGCCTGATTATATGCAGGCAGAAGAAATGGAAGATGATAAGGATCTTCCAAGCTTCGGTCTGATTGCATCATTGATTTCGATTCCACTTGTATTGATTCTTTTGAATACGCTGTCAGGAGTATTGTTGGATGAAGGGAATACTCTGCGTTCGATCTTGACATTCCTTGGTCATCCGTTCGTTGCTCTGACTATCGCGACGATCCTTACATTTATCCTTCTTGGGACGAAGCGCGGCTACACAAGGGATGAAGTGCAGGAAATTGCCACAAAAGCCCTTGAGCCTGCGGGGATCATCATCCTTGTTACAGGTGCCGGCGGAGTCTTCAAGCAAGTCTTGATCGACTCAGGAGTTGGTGAGGTCCTTGGTGAAATGATGGCGGGATCAAGCCTTCCGCCGATAGCCCTGGCCTTCCTGATTGCGATGGTTGTGCGTGTGGCTCAAGGTTCTGCGACCGTGTCGATGGTTACAGCTGCAGGTCTGATGAGCCCGCTGATTTCCACATTGGGCATGGAAGGTCCCGTTCTTGGATTGATGGTTATCGCCATCGCATCCGGTGCGACAGTATTCTCCCACGTCAATGACAGCGGATTCTGGCTGGTCAATCGTTACTTCGGACTGGACGTTAAAGATACATTGAAATCATGGACCGTCATGGAAACACTCATTGGTTTCGTTGGATTCGCGGTTGTGTTCATATTGGGTATGTTTATCGCATAAAGGTTTTATACTAATGGTAATGAAGGAAAAGGAAGGGCTTTCAGGCTTCTTCCTTTTCTCTGTTTTCTATCATAGCGGGTGACTTTTAGCTGACCCCGTTTTATACTTGTCACAGCAATGGTTACAGGAGGAATGAACATGGCACAGATGATTGGTGTAGATATCGGAACCACAAGTACGAAAGCGGTACTTTTTAATGAAAAAGGAGAAGCACTCTGCCGTCACGGAGTGGAATATCCATTACATACACCTGCCCCGGGAACGGCTGAGCAGGACCCTGAAGAAATTTTCCGTGCAGTCATTAAAGCGATCAGGGAAGTGACTGTTCAGGCGGAAGAAAAGATTTCGTTTGTTTCGTTCAGTTCGGCGATGCACAGCTTGATCCTGGTAGATGAAAACGGGCAGCCGCTCACGGGATCGATTACGTGGGCAGATAACCGCAGCGCCGGGTGGGCTGAGAAAATCAAGAAGGAATACAATGGGATGGACATTTACCGCAGGACGGGCACGCCGATCCATCCAATGTCGCCTCTTGTGAAACTGGCCTGGCTCAATGCGGAGCATAATGATTTATTTTCAAAAGCAGCGAAATTCATTTCCATAAAAGAATTTGTATTTCACCGTTTCTTCGGTGAATATGTTGTCGATTATTCCATCGCGTCTGCAACGGGGATGTTCAACCTGGAAAATCTCGCATGGGATGAAGAAGCGTTAAACACAGCAGGTGTAACGAGCGTCCAATTATCAAAACCTGTTCCTACAACCGAAAGTCTGACAGGCTTGAAAGAGGAATATACAGAAATGCTCGGACTGCCGGCGGACACATCTTTTGTAGTCGGCGCAAGCGACGGCGTCCTGTCGAATCTCGGGGTGAACGCCATCGAACCGGGTGTCGTGGCAGTGACCATCGGTACGAGCGGAGCCATCCGGGCCGTTACCGACCGGCCTGTGACCGATCCAAAAGGACGGATTTTCTGCTATGCATTGACGGATAAGCACTGGGTCATCGGAGGACCGGTGAATAACGGCGGTATGATCTTCAGATGGGTGCGCGACGAACTCGCTTCAGCCGAAGTGGAAGTTGCCAAGAGAATAGGGAAAGATCCTTATGAAGTACTGACCGACATCGCAGAAAAAGTTGAACCGGGATCGGAAGGGCTGCTCTTCCACCCGTATATGGCAGGGGAAAGGGCTCCGTTATGGAATGCAAAAGCCCGCGGATCATTCTTCGGACTCGGCATGCATCACAAAAAAGAGCATATGATCCGGGCGGTGCTTGAAGGGATCGTCATGAATCTGTACAGCGTGCTGCTCGCCCTCGAGGAACTGATCGGTTCCCCGACCCGTGTACAGGCAACGGGTGGATTCGCACGTTCAGAGCTGTGGCGCCAGATGCTAGCGGATATCTTCGATCAGGAAGTCGAAGTGCCGGAAAGCTTTGAAAGCTCCTGTCTTGGAGCGGTCGTCCTCGGCATGTACGGGCAAGGGACCCTGGGCTCGCTGGAAGAAGTCGAGTCGATGGTCGGCTCCGTCCATTCCCATCAGCCTGACGAAAAAGCAACAGAAGCCTACCGGAGACTGATGCCGATCTTCATCCGGCTGCCGCGTCTCTTGGAAAGTGAATACGAAGAAATCAGTGCATACCAGGAACAAAGCCGGCTGTAGAGCCGGTTTTTCTTTTTGAACTATTTTATGGTCAATTTAATTTTGTGGCTGCCAGAATATATTATCATGAAACTTTTTTAGAAGCAGATCAGTTATTAGAATGATTCTTAAAAGATCATATTTTTCTAAAATGGATCATAAATCCTCAGAATGGATCATAAATCTCCAAAATGGATCATATTTTTCTAGAATGGATCATAAATCTCCAAAATGGATCATAACCCCGCCCCAACCACCAAATTACCGCCGTTCAACAAACTCATAAAGTCGATTGAGGATCCTATTTGAACAAATCATCCATTTTCTTTACTAACCGGAGACAATTTTAAATAAAAAGAACCAGACTCAGCCCACTCCAACACATTAGCCAATTTTCGCCCATTTCATGTATAATAAAATAGACAAACAAACATTCATTAGCGATTAATTTTATAGACTGAAAGAGAGTGAAACAGAATGGGACGTAAGTGGAATAATATTAAAGAAAAGAAAGCGTCAAAGGATGCAAACACAAGCCGCATTTATGCGAAGTTCGGACGTGAAATCTATGTAGCGGCTAAATCCGGCGAGCCGGATCCAGACCTGAATCAGAATTTGAAATTCGTGCTTGAGCGTGCTAAAACGTACAACGTTCCGAAACATATCATCGACCGTGCCATAGAAAAGGCAAAGGGCGGTTCTGAGGAGAACTATGATGAACTGCGCTACGAAGGCTTCGGGCCGAATGGATCAATGGTCATCGTTGATGCACTGACAAACAACGTGAACCGCACAGCTTCGGAAGTAAGAGCGGCGTTCGGTAAAAATGGCGGTAACATGGGTGTGAGCGGCTCAGTTGCGTATATGTTCGATGCAACTGCTGTCATCGGTGTTGAAGGGAAATCTGAAGAAGAGGTTCTTGAAATTCTGATGGAGGCGGACGTTGATGCCCGCGACATCATCGAAGAAGACGATGCAGTCATCGTCTATGCTGAGCCGGATCAATTCCATGCCGTGCAGGAAGCGTTCAAGAGTGCAGGCGTGGACGAGTTCACGGTTGCCGAACTGACGATGCTGGCACAAAATGATGTCGAGCTTCCTGAAGATGCTCAGGCACAATTCGAGAAAATGATCGATGCCATTGAAGACCTGGAAGATGTTCAGCAGGTCTATCATAATGTCGATCTGGGAGAGTAACAACCTGGAGCGTATTCCTAAATGGAGTACGCTTTTTCTTTTGGACCGACCTCCCCTGGAAACAACCCTGCATGAATTGGAGCCGCAGGACTCATACTAAACCATGGAGGTGGTACAGGTGGATAAAGAAAAGAAAAATACCGAATTGAATTTTGACACACCCATCAACCCGGATTATCAAAGCTTTATGCCTGAGAAGGATGGGCGCTATACTTCGGTAGAATTCAAGGAAGCCTTCCATGGTGAATCAGTCGATGAACTTCGGTCGATCGAGGAAGGGAATATCTATTTTGCCGGTAAAGAGATCGGCCAGCAAAACGAAAATGGTTAAGGGGGAATGGTGATGAACACAGAAAATTATCCGGTGGCAAATCTTTCACATGAAACTCTGAACAAACTGCAGCAAATCGAAAGTGAATTGCGCAGCCAGACCGATGAGGATATTGTGCTGATTGCCTATACAAAAGAGAAGGAAGCCCATTAGAAAGGAGGCAGTGGAAGTGGATAAAGGAAAAAAAGAACTGCCTGACTTCAAGGAGCTTGATGATCGGCTGATTGCGGAGCCTTCACAGGGCCCTTTTTTTGAAATCAAGACGAATCTTGATACGCCGGTCACCGAAGACAATCCATACATCTCATCAGAAACAAGCAATGAAGAAATCGAGAAGATCAAACGGTTTTTCGATGATGATGTTTACTGATGACAGGCCTGGTCTTATCGGGATCAGGTCTTTTTTATATGCCTTCTCAATCCTTTACTTGCAGACGTCAATGGGACAATTTTTTTCAAAAGCCGTCCTTATTGTTACAATTGATAACTAAGAGGTGATATTTTGAAAGTATTGATCATTATTTCACATCCCAGAACAAATTCATTGACGTTCTCGATTGCCAAGCATTTTCAGGAAGGTTTACAGGAACAGGGGCATAAAGCGACAGTATTGGATCTCTACCGGGAAGAATTCGATCCGGTACTCAAGGAAAAAGATGAGCCCGGATGGGGGAATCCTGTTAAGACGCGGGCGACACACGTGGTAGAAAGCGAGAGGAAGAGACTGAAACGTTATGATGCCTATGTATTTATATTTCCGATATGGTGGGGTGGTTTACCGGCCATTTTAAAAGGGTATATAGATAGAGTCTTCTTCTACCCTTCTCCTTCTAAATTCCGTGCTGACAAAGTGATCTGGCTGGGACTGGCCGGCGATACCGAGCAGGAATTTACTTCAGGCGGACATGATACCGCTCTAAAACACCAATTAATTCATGGTATTTCTAAAAAAATGGGCATAATGAGTTCAGAAACAAAATTCTTTTTTGACACGATGGACGAGGATAAAAAATTCGATTATGAAAAAACTATGGAAGAAGCCTATCAGCTCGGTCTTTCTTTTTAAAAACAGGATAAATGTCACGGTCTCTTTAAAATAAATTTAAATAATTTTTGATGAATAAATATTGAGTAATACTATATATTTGTGTTTAAAATGGATAATTAATGTATATTTATTCACTGGTATCCTCGTTTTTAGAACGCCGGACTTTTATTTTTTCTGTGTTATGTTATGATAATTCTTGTGTCTACATCGGAGAAGGTTATTGCAGAAGAGATTTATGGTGTATAAAAAATACAAAAATATGTATAAGGAGGTTGTTGCTGCGTGGGAGAACAATTAACTTTGGCAACCTGGCTATGGCTGACCATACCGATGCCGCTATTGATTCTTTTATCGATCATTACATTCTTTACAGAAAAAACAAAGGAGTAGATAACAGACTATGGATATCAATATAGAAACGTTAACGTCGATTATTATTTATTTAGTGGGTATGTTAATCATTGGTTACTTAGCTGCTAAATTAACAAGTAACTTATCTGACTATGTGTTGGGAGGAAGACGTCTGGGCGCGGGAGTTGCAGCGCTGAGTGCGGGATCCTCAGACATGAGCGGCTGGTTGATGCTGGGTCTTCCGGGTGCAGTATATGCAAGCGGAATGGGTTCCATCTGGCTGGCAATCGGACTGGCTGTAGGGGCATACCTGAACTGGCAATTCGTTGCGAAACCATTCAGGGTTTATACGGAAGTAGCGAACGATTCGATTACCGTTCCTGATTTCTTTGAAAATCGTTTCCACGATAAAAGCAAAATACTTCGAGTGTTTTCTGCAATAATCATTCTCATTTTCTTCACCTTTTACACTTCATCTAGTTTAGTCGGTGGAGCAATCTTATTAGAAGAATCATTTAACATGGATTACCGTTTGGCGCTTTGGGTAGGTGCTGCAGTCATCCTGTCTTACACATTCTTCGGCGGGTTCCTGGCAGCGAGCTGGACGGATTTCATCCAGGGGATCCTGATGTTCCTTGCATTGATCATCATCCCGGTTGTTGCAATCAATGAGCTCGGCGGCTGGAATGAAACAGTAAGTGCTGTCGGGGCAATTGATACATCTTACCTTGACATTTACACAGGCGCAACATTTGTAGGTGTCGTTTCACTGTTGGCATGGGGACTGGGATACTTTGGACAGCCTCATATCATCGTGCGCTTTATGGGTATCAAATCAACGAGAGAAATTCCAAAAGCACGCCTGATCGGTATGGTATGGATGATTGTTTCCCTTTTCGGGGCAATCTTTGTCGGATTCTCAGGTATCGCATATTTTGCTGATTCACCGCTAGAGAATTCAGAAACAGTGTTTATCATGTTCTCCCAAGTTCTGTTCAACCCTTGGGTAGCCGGATTCTTACTGGCGGCAATCCTTTCTGCCATCATGAGCACAGTCGATTCACAGCTGCTTGTTTCATCAAGCGCGCTCGCTCAGGACTTCTATAAGGCCATCTTCCGCAAAGATGCCAGCCAAAAAGAAGAAGTTCTTGTCGGCCGTATTTCAGTGGTTGTCATCGCGATCATCGCCATTTTCCTTGGATACGATCGTGACAGTAAAGTATTGGAGCTTGTAAGTTATGCTTGGGCCGGATTCGGTGCCGCATTCGGTCCGGTAGTCATTTTCAGCTTGTTCTGGAAACGCATGACCCGAAATGGTGCACTTGCAGGTATGCTTACAGGTGCTGTAACAGTCATTGTCTGGGCACAATTAACAGGCGGACTGTTCGATATCTATGAATTACTTCCAGGTTTCATCTTTGCATCGATTGCAATTGTGATCTTCAGCTTTGTCGGCAATGGTCCAACAAAAGAAGTACAGGAAGAATTCGATACCGTGAAAGCTCGTTTAAGAGATTAATCAGTATGAAAGAAAGGCCCGATACTCTGGTATCGGGCCTTTTTATTTTAGAAATATAGTACATAAATGACCAATACCAGCAAAATGCGGTAGATCGCAAACGGGATCAATTTCACTTTGTTGATCAGCTTCAAAAAGAATTTTATCGAAACAAGCGCGAAAATAAATGCTGAGATGAATCCTGCAGCCATGAACGGAAGGGCATCGATCGTAAAGAACTGCCAGTTCTTTGCGAGAGACAAAACGCTTGCGCCTAGCATGATCGGCACAGCCATAATGAAGGTGAAATCTGCTGCCGTTCTGTGATTCATGCCAAGCAGGACCCCGCCCGATATCGAAGAACCCGACCGTGAAAAGCCCGGCCAAAGTGCGAGACATTGGATGAGTCCGACGATCAACGCCTGCTTGTGAGTGATCCTGTCCACCGATTCAACCTTCACAGAGTTGTATTTCGAACTGATCACATCGGCAATGATCATGAAAATCGCGCCGACGAATAAACCGACCAGGACCGTCTCGATTGAAAATAAATACTCATCGATCGCGTCTTCAAACAGGACACCCAGCACACCTGCCGGAAGCAGCCCGACAATGACGTGTGACAGCTTTAATTTGTGACCGGAAGATTTAACTGCTGTTCTCCGGGACGTGAAGTCCAGCATATCTATGAACCGTTCCCTGAAGATGACGACCACTGCCAATATTGAGCCGAGCTGGATGACTACCTTGAATGTATTCGCCGGGTACTTACCCAGAAATTCCTTTGACTGCAGCCACAGGTCATCCACAATGATCATATGTCCTGTCGATGAGATTGGCGCAAATTCTGTCAGACCTTCTACCAGTCCTAAAATGATTGCTTTAACTAATGTGTATAGATCCATTGTTGCTCTCCATTCTGTAAAAGTCTTCTGCCATAAACTGAAGTGGTTTATAAAAAACATGATGCCCGCGGCAATCAGAGGCCGAATATTTTT
The DNA here is from genome assembly GCF_001877785.1 of Rossellomorea aquimaris. Taxonomy (GTDB): domain Bacteria; phylum Bacillota; class Bacilli; order Bacillales; family Bacillaceae_B; genus Rossellomorea; species Rossellomorea aquimaris_A. The sequence continues at coordinate 182,772 of NZ_MINN01000106.1, forward strand.
GCAATCTTATCCCAGTTCATCAACTGCGACGCAGGGATATCGGGGAAAATGGAATCAAGGCTTTTTCCCATTAAGATGGAAGATAAATAAATTGCCCCTAAGAAAGCAGTCAGACCTGCAAGGCAGGTGATGATGCAAATAATCGTCTCTTTACTATAATTGTTTTCTCTCAATGAAACTCTCTCCTATACTCAGAATTTGATTTTCTGAGGCAATGCAAACAGACCTCAGAAATGACTGAAGTTGAAAATAAATCATCTATTCATTTGAGTATGAGATTTAGATAGAGAGGTAATTCGAACAGTGCATGACCATATGGAGGAATCCGCCGGAATCAGGCGAAATGACCATGGCAAAGAAGTTCACATTGGTAAGTGAAGTGAGGATGGCTTGTTTGAAAGGTATAGAAGGCTTCTGGGGAAGCAAACTGTCAGGAAGCTGCGGCAAAGATGACACCGATGAAAGAATCACATCGACTCCTGTAATATAGGAGTTATCTGTTATGCTCTGCTCATCGTCCGTAATCAATACATAGCGGTCTGCATCCTGCATAGGGACGAAAAACACGATTGTGCTTAACAGAAATAATAGAGCAAACTTCTTCACCTTCAAAACCTCCTTCTCAAACAAGACTAAATCTATTATAACTGCTTTTTCCGGAGTGTCTAGAAAATGATGGAGATTTCTTTTAGTATTAGGATGAAGATTCTATTAATATAGGAAATTAAAAGGAGGCGCTTCATGGATGAAAAGAAAGCTGAGGGGCCACCATCTCTTATGTACCTACGGATTCAGGGGGATGGGGTACAGCGAGGGCTTCGTTAAAGTCATGACAGAAATCACTGATGATTTCCGTGATGAAGATTCGGATTTTCAGGTGCAGGTGCTGCAGGGATTCGATGATGCCTGTCAGGCTTGTCCGCACAGGGGACGGACAGCATGCGTGAAGAGTGAGGACTCAAACGGACACGTCCTGTCGATGGATTGGAAAGTAATCAGCCACTTAGGATTAACAGCCGGGGAGAGCTATATGAAATCAAATCTTGTCCGGCTGACGGCTGAAAAAGTGAACCCGGATGATCTCGATTACTTATGTGAAGGATGTTCATGGCTGGAATATGGAGTTTGTAAGGAAGGAATCAGGGGATTGAAAGAGAAGTATGGCGGTTAGTGGGGAAGTGAGTTGGATTTGTGATGGATTAGGCCGGTTTTTCAGCTGATTTCAGCTTAGATACTGGTGGAATTTCACAATTCGAATGATTTATTGAAGGATTTACCTGTATGAGAGGTTGTGTTTTTATAGCAGAAGGGAGATATGCTGTCTATCTCGGGATTTATGCTCCTGATTCTGTTTTTATGCTCCTAATGCTCCTATAAAAATGATTCTAACTTAGCGGTTACCAATCCAACCGCAGTGCCCCGAACAATCAAAAACCGGGTATCCCTACCCGGCCCATGCAAAATGCTCCTAAAGCTCGTAATACTCCCTGATTTTCTCCACCAATCTGCGCAGCGAAGGGTAGCCTTCTATGTTGACAATCATTCCTTTGATGACGATCGGCCGTGTTTCTTCCTTCAATATCTCTTCTTTAATCACTTCAAGTGAGACCAGTCCGGTTTCGTCCTCGACACTCTCCAGGTGTTCGTCAATCATCCTGATAAGCATTCCTTCATTTAACGGCCCGGCTTCCGCCGACTGCAACAGGGGAGTCAGTTTTTCTGTGGACAGGACAGGTTCTTCCCCACTTCCTAGGAGACCGTGAACCAGGTCGTCCACACGTTTCAGAATGAATTCCGACAAGTAGCGGAAATCCATTTCAATTTTATCGAGTATAACGACTTCCAGGTAAGATTTAAGAATGCCCTGGATGATCAGTGACAGGTCCCAGAAATATGGTTCGATTTCATTTCCGTAGATGGCGGTCAGCCGGCGTTTATAAAATTCATAAGTGTGTACTTTCATTTGATGAAGCAGGGCATGTATGTCTTCGTTGAACGGCATCGCGTTTTCCCTGATCTGCATGATGATGAATTCTTTATGTTTCCAGACTTCCACGAGCTGGAACTCAAGCTGCTTGCGGAATTTTTCATATGGGACCAGGTCTTCGTGTTCAATAAGATCCACCTGGTCCCTGATCATTTCGAAATAATATTTCATGATGGCCAGCAGAAGGGCTTCCTTCGATTTGAAATACAGGTAAAATGCCCCCTTGGAAATGTCGCACTCATTCACGATTTCCTGGACTGAGGCGGCATTGAATCCTTTGCTGGCAAATAACTTTATGGATGTTTCGATGATTAACTTTTCTTTTTCCTTCATGCTTTTCGCTCCCCGGTAAACTCCTTATTTACATTATGACCGATTGGTCAGTAAAAATAAACCTTTATTTTCTAACAAGTATTGACTGTTGACTGTATGGTCAGTTATATTAGTCTATGTTATGACTAGTCAGTCAGAAAGAGAAGGGATGAATAGAGAGTGAACAGTATAATCAATTTTGTGCTTAAGAATAAGTTTGCTGTTTGGCTGATGACTATCATCGTCATCGTGGCAGGCTTATATTCAGGCTTTAATATGAAGCTTGAAACACTTCCGAATATCAATGTTCCGGTTGTCAGTGTGACGACTGTCTACCCAGGCGCAGCGCCTGAAGATGTGGCAGAAAAAGTCTCTGAACCGATTGAAAAACGTCTGGAAAACTTGGACGGTGTAAATGTAGTGAGTTCCTCATCTTTCCAAAACGCATCTTCCGTCCAAATTGAATACAAATTTTCAAAGGATATGGATGAAGCGAAAACCGAAGTGGAGGAAGCTTTATCTGAAGTTTCGTTCCCGGATGGCGTTCAAGAGCCTGATGTGACAAGGATCAGCATGAACGCATTCCCGGTCATCGCGTTAAGTGTGGCAAATGAGGATCAATCACTTGCCCAGTTAACTTCTACAGTCGAAGAGACCATCATCCCGGGCCTCGAAGGTCTTGACGGGGTCGCTTCTGTCCAGGTATCCGGTCAGGAAATACAAGAAGCCAATCTTGTTTTTGACCAGGAAAAGCTCGCGCAATACGGCCTTGATGAAGAAACGGTCAAGAATATGATCAAGGGCTCCGATGTGACGGCGCCGCTCGGTCTTTATACGTTTGGTGACACCCAGAAATCGGTTCTCGTTGACGGGAATATTTTCACTCTGGAAGATTTGAAAGAAATTAAAATTCCTGTGACACCGTCCGGCGGAGAGGGCATGGCCCCGTCCCAGGGTGCACAGGGCCAACAGGCACCATCTCAACAGGCAACACCTCAGCAGAACATGCCAGCCGATGTGAAGATCCCTACGGTTGAACTGGGAGATATCGCAAACATCGAGGTGACCGGTAAAGCCGAATCGGTTTCAAGAACCAATGGTAAAGAGTCCATCGGCGTTCAAATCGTAAAAGCGGCCGATGCCAATACGGTCGATGTTGTTAATGCGGTAAAAGATGAAGTGAAGAAATTCGAGAGAGATATCGACAATATCGAGATCATCTCTACCTTTGATCAGGGTGAACCGATTGAACAATCCGTCAGCACGATGCTGAATAAGGCATTGTTCGGGGCAGTATTCGCGGTCATCATCATCCTTCTTTTCCTTCGTGACATCAAATCGACGATCATTTCGGTCATCTCGATTCCATTATCGCTTTTAATTGCGATCTTATTGTTGAATCAAATGGATATCACGTTGAATATCATGACACTTGGTGCGATGACGGTAGCCATCGGACGCGTCATCGATGACTCCATCGTCGTAGTGGAGAACATCTACCGAAGAATGTCCCTGAAGGGTGAAATGCTGAAAGGGAAAGAACTGATCCGTGAAGCAACGAAAGAAATGTTCGTGCCGATCATGTCTTCAACGATTGTCACGATTGCGGTATTCCTTCCGCTGGCGCTTGTTTCCGGCATGGTAGGAGAGCTTTTCCTTCCATTTGCATTGACGATTGTGTTTGCCCTGCTGGCATCACTTCTCGTTGCCGTGACCATCGTGCCGATGCTTGCGCATTCCATGTTCAAAAAAAGTGCAGGCAAGAAGCATAAAGAGAAGACGAGCCGCCTGGCGAACTGGTACAGAGGAGTACTAAATTGGACACTGAATCATAAAATCATCACTTCAATCCTTGCAGTGGCGATGCTTGTGGGAAGCTTGTTCCTTGTTCCCCGCATCGGTGTCAGTTTCATCCCTTCCGATGAAGAAAAAATGATGATGGCTACGTATAAGCCGGAGCCTGGTCAGACGAAAGAAGATGTAATGGAAATCGCAGGTGAAGCGGAAGAATACCTGCAGGGCCGTAAAGATGCAGAAACGATCCAGTATTCAGTCGGAGGGGAAAACCCGATGAATCCCGGCAGCACAAGCGATGCCATCTTCTTTGTGGAATACAATGACGACACAGAAAATTTTGCGGATGAAAAAGAAAAAGTCATCCAGGACCTTCAGAAACAGACAGGTAAAGGCGAGTGGGCACAGCAGGATTTCTCCGCGAGTGCCGGAAGCAATGAAATCGTCGTATTTGTATACGGTGACACACTTGAGGAAATCAAACCTGTCGTAAATGAAGTACAGGGTAAGATGAAAGACATCAAGGATGTTAAAAAAGTGGATTCAAGCATCTCCGAGTCATATGATGAATACTCGCTTGTTGCGGACCAGGAAAAACTGAGCCAGTACGGCTTGACTGCGGGTCAGATTGCCATGGAACTCGGACAGACCCGCGAACGTCCTGTCCTGACAACGATCGAGAAAGACGGGGAAGACGTAAATGTCTATCTTGATGTTGAAAAAGAAGAATATGAAAACATTGAAGATCTGACTGGCAAAACGATTCAATCTCCGCTGGGCATGGAAGTGCCGATTGAAGATGTCGTGAAGGTCGAAGAAGGCGAAACATCTGATACCGTCTCAAGACGGGACGGCAAGGTGTACGCGAAAGTCAGCGGTGAACTGAGCTCAAGCGATGTTTCCAAGGCATCCGCTGCCATCCAGAAAGACATTGAGGAACTCGACCTGCCATCCGGCATCGATGTGAACATGGGCGGGGTGACAGAGGATATCCAGGAATCATTCACGCAACTGGGTCTTGCGATGCTTGCAGCGATTGCGATTGTTTACCTGATCCTGGTCATTACATTCGGCGGCGGCCTTGCGCCATTTGCCATCCTGTTCTCGCTTCCGTTCGCAATCACAGGGGCCCTTGTCGCCCTGCTGATCTCCGGGGAAACCATCAGTATCTCTTCCATGATCGGAGCCCTGATGCTGATCGGTATCGTCGTGACGAATGCGATTGTATTGATCGACCGCGTCATCCATAAAGAAAACGAAGGGTTATCAACACGCGAAGCCCTCCTTGAAGCAGGCGCGACCCGTCTGCGTCCGATCCTGATGACGGCGATCGCTACAATAGGTGCACTGTTCCCGCTTGCACTTGGTCTTGAAGGCGGCGGACTTATCTCGAAAGGCCTTGGTGTGACGGTCATCGGCGGACTGACAAGTTCGACGCTGCTGACACTTATCGTCGTACCGATTGTGTATGAGATTTTAATGAAGTTGAAACGAAAAATGTCCCGTAAAAAGAACGTGACAGAAGAAGTATAAGGTAAGAAGGTAAGATTGACAGCTCCCGCTTGGTGCGGGGGCTGTTTTTTTACGGGGGAGGGGCTGGGTTTTTATATATGGATGGCGGAATATGAGTTATCAACGTTTTATGAGTGGTTATCGACGAAAATGAGGGTTTATCGACCAAAATTCATTTTTATCGACGAAAAATCCAGTTTATCGACAATTTTCCGGTGATACCGACGATTCTTCAAAAATCTACAAATTTCGCCAGAATCCCAACGAACCGCCCCGCAACTGCTTCTAAGCCGAGCGTTCGAATCCGAACTCACAAGGTTGAGGCTACGAAGTTGAGCCAGGCTCAATCCAGGCATTCTGAGCCTGGCTCAAATCACCTCAATCGAGCCTGAATCAAAAAAGGCGTCCTAAACCTGGCTCACCCCCCATTCTGAGCCAGGCTCAATCTACCCTATTCGAGCCTGGCATCACTACCGGATCATATCAATATCTCGCTAACCCGCTCCAAACACATAATCACCGGACAACCATCATACAATGAAACATCTCACTCGAAGGTGGTCCGGATCTATGAGTTTGTTTTTAAAGGGCACATTGGTGCTTGTGATAACGGCTTTTTTTGGTGAATTGGTCGAGTTCATGATCAATATGATTTTGGCCCGGGAGCTCGGGGAGGCGGGGCTTGGTACATATATGTCGATTTTACCGACGGTTTTTTTGGTGGTGATTCTTTCGAGTATGGAGCTGCCGATCAGCTTGTCGAAGTTCATTGCGGAAAAAGATGAGAAGTATCATCGCGGCATGCTTCAGTATGTGTTCAGGTTTGCGGTGCTGACGACAACTTTCCTTTTGATAGGGATGGTCCTTGTCTATATGTGGACACCGCTGTTCGAAGGGATTCATGCAGGTATCCGCTGGCTGATCCTGGCAGTCATTCCGATTGTGGCGTTCACCTCGATCACAAGGGGTTATTTTATGGGGGTCCAGCAGATGCGGAAAATCGCGGTTGCTAATTTTCTGCGTAAAGGGATACAGCTGATCCTCCTTGTTTCCATTTATCAATTTTTATCCTTCACGAGCGATACATCCATCTTTATTGCATTATGTACGCTGGTCGCCAGTGAAGCAGTCGTATTTATTTATTTGATTCAGGCTTACATTCTTAACCGGAGGGGTAAAGGGAAGGAAAGCATCCTGCATGTTCGTTTATCGAAGGGTGAGATGAGGAGGTCGATATTATCTGTTTCTGTCCCGACCACCGTCCTGAGGATCTTTCATGCTTTCACCCATGCGGTCCAGCCTTTTCTTATAAAATTGGCGCTCGTCCATGCAGGGATGGGGGCTGGAGAAGCGAATGAACATTTCGGCATGATGGCGGGGATTGCGCTCACCATCGGTTTCTTCCCTTCATTTATCGCCTTTTCGCTGTTGATCGTCCTGATACCGACGATTTCCGAGAAGGCTTCTGCGAATGACGCGGCGGGAATCCTGCAGCATTTGAAACAGGTAATGTGGATCACGCTGGGGTACGGGGTGCCGGCAGTTGCGATTTATTATTTGCTTGGTGACTATATCACCGGGGCGTTTTTCAACTCGATCACCTCTGCGTTTTACCTCAAGCTGCTGTGGCCGTATTTCTTCTTTCATTTTCTCATACTTCCTCTCCAGGCATTTCTCATCGGCCTAGGACTGGTAAAGGATGCGCTGATCCATACAGTGTGGGCAAGCATTTTTTCTTTCAGCCTGATCTACATACTCGGGTCGCATCCCGATTTCGGCATGACAGGGGTCATCATCGGCATGAATGCAGGTGCAGTGTTGAGTGCGCTGCTTCATTATGTGACGATATGCAGGGAATTGGAAACGACTATTTGGTTAAAATCATTAGTGAAAATGTAAACTAACACATAGCAGGATTCTTATCTTTTGCATCGACCGGCACTTACCGATTATCATGTTCCATAAGCATAATGCCATCATTACAGCAGCGAATTACTAATTTATACATCAAAGGAGAACGCGATGATTGATTCTATATTGTTTAATTTAATGCTAATCGGTTTTCTCGGCATTGCTTCACAATGGCTCGCATGGCGATTCAGGATGCCAGCCATTGTATTGATGTCGATAGCAGGCCTTCTTGTAGGGCCGATATTCGGTTTGATCGATCCCAAAGCTGATTTCGGTGATATGTTCAAACCGATTGTGTCGCTGGCCGTGGCCATCATATTATTTGAAGGAAGTTTGAATCTCGATTTCCGTGAAGTAAGGGGACTTGGAAAGCCTGTCTTCCGCATCGTTACATTTGGTGCTTTTCTGGCATGGATTTTTGGTTCTCTCGGCGCGCACTATGTAGCCGGATTGTCATGGGCAGTGGCATTTGTCATCGGAGGCTTGTTCATTGTGACGGGTCCTACTGTAATCCTGCCCCTTCTCAGGCAGGCAAAGCTGAAGCCGCGGCCTGCAGCGATCTTGAAATGGGAAGGGATCGTGGTAGACCCGTTTGGTGCATTGCTGGCTGTCTTTGCTTTTGAAATCATCAACTTTCTGATAAGCGAACATGTCACTGTGACTTCACTGCTTCTCTTTTTTGCAGCTTCCATTTTTGCGGGAGTTTTCGGCTGGCTCGTGGGGAAATTCACTGCCTTCATTTTTGAAAAAGGACATGTCCCTGAATATTTAAAGTCTCCGGTCGTATTCGTGCTCGTGCTTGCAAGTTTTGCGATATCCGATCAAATCATGCATGAAACCGGCTTGCTTGCAGTAACGGTGATGGGGATGACTCTGGCGAATATGCATATCTCTTCAATCGATGATATGCGTCATTTCAAGGAGAACATCTCGGTGCTGCTGATATCGACCATTTTCGTCATGCTGACGGCTTCGTTATCAGTTGATACGCTGCTGCGGATTTTCAATTGGAATATCGTTGCATTCGTTCTGCTGATGCTTTTCGTCGTAAGGCCATTGTCAATATGGCTGTCGACCATCGGGACTGATCTTTCGAATAAAGAAAAGCTTCTCGTCGGCTGGATCGCCCCGAGGGGGATCGTAGCTCTGACGGTTTCAAGTTACTTTGCTTCCGTCCTGCTGGAAAAAGGATTCGAGGATGCCTCGATCCTGACGTCGCTGACGTTCGCCCTGGTGTTCTCGACTGTTGTGGCACACGGGTTCTCGATCAAATGGCTTGCCAAGAAACTGGATCTTGCAATCGACGATCAGCCGGGTGTTGTCATCGTGGGGGGCAACAGCTTCAGTACTGAACTCGCAAAGACATTCCAGGAATTGAAGGTCCCGGTCCTGATTGCCGATTCATCCTGGCAGCGTCTGCTAACGGTTAGGAAAGCGGGGATTCCTTTTTATAAAGGAGAAATCCTTTCGGAGCAGACAGAGTACTATCTGGATCTGACCCCGTATGAATATATGATTGCCGCAACTGAACTGGACTCTTATAATGCGCTTGTCTGCACCACCTTTGTCCCTGAAATCGGTAGGAATAATTTATTCCAGCTGAGCCTGCGCAATCAGGGTGAAGTGGATCTGGAAGACATGGTCCACACCCTCGGCGGAAGGATCCTCTTCCAGGAAAATGTGACGTGGGAAGAGTTGAATAAGCGAATTGAAAGAGGAGATGTGTTCAGGAAGACGAGCATCACGGAAAAATACAGCTTCGAATCTTATCTTGAAGAACGTGATGAAAACACGCTGCTGCTATTCGCCCTCAAGCCTTCAGGAAGAATCGAATTCTTTACAGAGGGTGCTTCTCCGAAGATCGAACAGGGAGATACCGTGGTAAGTCTTACCCAGCGCTGCAAGGAAATGAAAAAAATCAACGAGAAGCTTGCAGAACAGCGGGAGAACAATCATAACGGAAAAGAAAAATAACAACAACGAAAGCGCCGGCATCAGCCCGCGCTTTCGTTTATTTTTTTTGGGGATACTGCCCGCCAAGCAGCTGTTTCACCTGATTGTACGTCAACCCCGATTCGCTGTTCAGCTTCTTTACTTCTTCGATGTCCGTTCCGGAAACCGTCGTCTTCTTGCCGTGACCATTCTCCATACAAAAACACCCCCTCCAACTTAATGTCAGTCAGAAGCGGTGTTTCTATACCTTAGTTACCTGATTTCGTTGAATGTCCGGGGACGCTGGTCTTTCGGTAGAACAGGGTGATGAGCAGTATGACAATTGCCAGGGTGTATGCGGTATATGCAAATGCGCCATATTCATCTAAGTTTTTCATGCCGATTCCGACAAAAGCCCAAACGAAGACGAGCGGATACAGCCAATCCTTCTGAGAAATCCTGACAACAACCGCCAGCACCGCTGCAATCAGCAGGCCTGCGTATGACCAGTATCTGCCGGCACTTCCTTCTCCAATCAGGCCGATATCGGTAAGGTAGTAGAGGATGTTAACGATCATCGCAATCGAGATCCACCCCATATAAATTGAAAATGGGGCCATATCCAAGAGAGAAGGATCCGTCTGTTTCACCGTCCTGTAAAGCACAGCGAGGGTCAGGAACAATCCGATCATCACAAATACAGAAACGAGAAAATAGTTATAATGCCAGACAAGGATCCAGCCGGAATTAAGCAGGCAGCTCAGTATGAAGAGAGCGCTCGTATTCTGATAAAGGGGCAGTTCTCTCCTGCTTTTCGGGATCATCCTAAGTATCCATACTGCCAAGAGCAGATAAATCAAGCTCCATATCGAGAATACATATCCTGCCGGTGTCAGCAGGATATCCAATCGGTTGCTGATTTCAGAGGTCGATTGATTATTCAGGGGCAGTGTGACAGCAAGCGTGTTCATGATGATGACAAGTGCAAAGGCCAGGATGTTCAATATCAACTTTGTCAAAAGTAGTCCTCCCATCTTTGTCTACACTAAATCTATGCGCAGCAATACTTTTACATACTATTCCACTGTTCTGTCCGGGCTAATCTTTTTTTAGAGAGTCGAAATATCTTGGGTATTTTTGAAGGATTCAGTCCATGTATCGAGAATTATACAAAGACAAGTATTAGATGAAAATAGGGGGCAATTATGAACACTACATATTCTGATGTTTGGGATTTAGATGTATTTTTTCAAGGCGGAAGTGAATCAAAAGAATTCAGGGGACATCTTGAAACGCTTAAAAAAATGAAAACGAATTTCGAGGAAAATGCAATCGCTTTTCATCCGCCGCAGTCAGGCAGCGATGCAGGTCTCGTGTGGAATTTGATCGAGGAAGCCAAAGAAGTGATGCTGTATCTGCGACAGGCAGGGGCCTTCGTCAGCTGCCTGGAAGCCCAGAACATGCATGACCGGAAAGCGGATGAGCTGAGGGGGGAGATCACGAGCATAAGCGCGGATTTTTCTTCTGTTTTCACCAAATTCCAGCAGCAGCTCTCAGACAGCTCCGAAGAAGTTTGGGAGGAGCTCCTTCAGCATGACAGGTTAAAAGAAATCACCTTTGTCCTGAATGAATGGAGACAAAAGGCGAAAGACAAACTGTCCAGCACGGAGGAAGCGCTGATCGGCGCACTTTCGGTGGACGGATACCACGGCTGGGGCCAGATGTATGACACGATCGTCGGCTCCATGGAGATAACGCATGAAGGCAGGCAGCTCTCGGTCGGACAGGCGAATAACCTGCTGTCTAGTCCTGATAAGCAAACAAGGAAAGAGATTTTCTTAAAACTGGAAGAGGCGTGGAAGCAGAATGAAGAATTATTTGCAAAGACGCTTAATCACCTGGGCGGTTTCCGGTTGACTGTTTATAAGAAGCGCGGCTGGGAAGATATCATGAAAGAGCCGCTTGAATATAACCGCATGAAGCAGGAAACACTCGATGCGATGTGGGGGGCGATTTCAAAAAATAAAGCTCCGTTTGTTAACTATCTTAATCGGAAAGCCAAGTTATTGGGCAAAGAGAAGCTCGACTGGTTCGATCAGGATGCACCGGTTGCCGAATCGACGAGCACGATGAGCTATGATGAAGGAGCGCGCTTCATCCTGAAGCAATTCGCCCGTTTCGGGGAGGAAATGGCCGGTTTTGCAGAAAAAGCGTTCGAGGACAACTGGATCGAAGCCGAAGACCGTGCCGGCAAGCGTCCTGGCGGCTTCTGTACGTCATTTCCTATAAGTGACCAGTCACGAATCTTCATGACGTATTCAGGGAGCATGTCCAATGTATCGACGCTCGCTCACGAACTCGGGCATGCTTTCCACTCCTACGCCCTGCGTCCGGTGCATACGCTAAATCGCAACTATGCGATGAACGTCGCTGAAACAGCTTCAACCTTCGCGGAAATGATCGTCGCGGATGCGGCCGTAAAGGAAGCAGAGACGAAGGAAGAAAAAATCGCCCTTGTGGAAGATAAACTGCAGCGCAGCGTCGCATTCTTCATGAACATCCATGCCCGCTACCTGTTTGAAACCCGCTTCTATGAGGAGCGTAAAAAAGGAATCGTTTCTGCAGATAAGCTGAATGAATTGATGGCGGCAGCTCAGAAAGAGGCTTTCGCAGGTTCACTGGGGGAAGTGCATCCGCGCTTCTGGGCATCCAAGCTTCATTTCTATATCACGGGTGTACCGTTCTATAACTTCCCGTACACCTTCGGCTATCTGTTCTCGCTGAGTATTTACGCCAAAGCGCTCGAATCCGGTGAGAATTATGAAGAGAAATATATGGCGCTGCTCCGCGACACAGCCATCATGAACGTCGAAGAACTCGCCATGAAACACCTCGGGGAAGACATCACCCAGGAAGCATTCTGGGAAAAAGGCATAAAGCTCTGCATTGCCGATGTCGATGAATTCCTTGAACTGACAAACTAAAATCCTAATTACCCGTCATTCACTGCTTTATGCGGTCATGGGCGGGTTTTTTTGCGTGCATAAAATATATGATGATCAACAAATTGTATTCTGTTCAGCTGGAGAATGATGAGCATTATTCACCAGCTGATTTTCTTTTGGTGAATTTCTTTTAAGATTCATCTGGTGAATAACGAATGATAATCAGTTGGTGAAATTCTAAAGCCATTCATCTGGTGAATAACGAATGATAATCAGCCGGTGAACCATGCATGACATTCAGCAGCTGAATCCCGGGGCAAATTCACTGGTCCTATTCATGGTAAGCCTCAAGTCTTAGCTGAAAATAAAGCCAGAGCTCGTTATGGGAAATCAGGAAACCAGGTAGGATAAAGACATGAAGAAGAAAGGAGGCAACATCAAATGAAAAAATTCGGATTGCTCTTAGCGGGAGGGATCGCAGCGATCGTGCTGCTTGCCAATTTAGGACCGATTGTGGGGCTCGCGCTTTCCCTGGTGATCATGTATTACAGCGTCAAGGCGTTCCTGAAAACAGATTCAACGTTCAAAAAGGTCCTCTGGGCCCTGATCGGACTGGCGGCATTCAGCGCCACAGTGTCCAACTTCCCGGCCATCATCGGACTCGTCGCCCTTTACGTCCTCTACGTAATCTACAAAAACTGGAAAAAGCAAGACGTCATCATCGAAGAAACATCCAACGACCCATTCACAAACTTCGAAAAAGAATGGTCGCAATTAAAGAACTAGGGTTTATAAGAAGCTCTTGATCTTAGGAAAATGAGATGTGAATGTCTTTGTAGTTAAAGTTCCATCCAGCGTTGATTGGAGTGCAAGACGAAGACTCCTGCGGGAAAAGTAGCTAATGTGAGACCCCGCAGGAGCGCAGCGACGAGGAGGCTCACGAGCTACCCGAGGAAAGCGAAGTATTGCACGGAAATCAAAAGCGGTATTAAGAAGTACTTTACAAAATAAACAATCAAAAGGAGAGAAACAACCATGCCAAACTTATTCCAAAGAATCAAAAATACAGTCATGTCCGACCTTCACGAAGCATTAGATAAAAAAGAGAAGAAAAACCCGATCGCAGTACTCAACCACTACCTCAGACAATGCGAAAACGAAGTAGAGAAAGTAAGGAAACTGGTCGAACGCCAATATCTTCTCAAGGAAGAATTCACAAAAGAATACCAGCAGGCAGTGAAACTCGCGGAAAAAAGAAAACATCAGGCTGAAGTGGCTTCAAAGGCAAGCGAAACCGAGCTTTACGAATTTGCCCTTCAGGAACAAAAATACTATGATGAGCGTGCAGAACGCATCGCGGATCTTAAGCTGAAAGCCGTGAAAGAGCTGGATGAGCTTGAAAGAAAATACGAAGAAATGAAGCATAAGCTTAAAGATATGTACATCAAAAGGATGGAACTTATGGGCAGGGAGAATATCGCACGTGCCCATAATAAGATGAACAGCGTGCTGGAATCATCATCAGGCTACAATAACGCATCGTTCTCGAAGTTCGATGAGATCGAGACTTACCTGGATCAGCTCGAGCACGGTGTGAACTCCTCTTATTACCGCAACACAATTGATGCGAAAATCGCCAAATTGGAAAAAGAAATGAAAAAAGAGGAAACTGAAGCCATTTCATTGTAAAACATGGTATTCTATTAACAGTAAAAAGGGGGAGCCCGTCCAGGGTTCACCCTCTTTCATACTATCAGGGGAAAAACAAATACTATACATACACTCATGAAAGGAGGAACCCCCTTTGTTCAATAGACTGCGTTCAGACGGCATCAGCTGGATCATTTTGATCGGTACGGTACTCATCCTGTTGGAAGTCTCTTTTTATGACGGGGGGGTTCTGGTCTTTCTTTTCATAGCGGCATTTGCCATTTATTTCGGCCGCAAGAATCTTCATAAAAAATCAGGCAAGATCCTGTTCTGGTTCGGGGTCATCAGCCTGGGGATCAATATATTCAATACCGTCGCTTTTAAATTTTTGCTTTTTGCCATTTTAATTTTCATTATTATGCGCTTTGCCGATTCAAAGAAACATCCTAAATATATAGCTCCGGACATCAAAGAAACGTTCACGCAATCCCAGGAACCGCTGATCATGAAGAAAGCGGCCATGCAGAATGAATGGTTCGGAACGAAGCGCACCCCTGAGGATGTGTTTGAGTGGAATGACATCAACATCCAGGGTATCATCGGTGATTCGGTCATCGACATGGGCAATACTGTTCTTCCGAAAGGGACCTCGGTCGTATCGGTCCGCAATATCCTTGGGAATGTGGAAATCCTCGTCCCGTATGAGGTGGAAGTAAGCATTCATCACTCTGTGCTCGCGGGTTCGATTGAAATTTTCGAAAGTGTGGAACCGAAGGCGATCAACCAATCCCTCTACTATCAAACGCCAGGCTACGAAACGGCAGGCCAGCGGGTGAAGATTGTGACCTCCCTCTGGATCGGAGACTTAGAGGTGAAGAGAATATGAGTACAGTCGGAAAGCAACTGGCAGCCGGATTCTTCTTTTCGCTTTGTGTATTGATCGTCGTCGCCCTTTCATTCTTCTATTTGTACCCGCTGGAAGACTGGTCCCTCTTATGGGAAGTCGAAGTGATGGATATACCGGCGGCTGGTTTCATTGTACTGGTCACTACCCTGCTCGGGCTCATATTCGGTCTGCGCTCTGGATGGCTTCATAAAAAACAGCTGCATGAAATTGAAGATGCACTCCTCCATATCGAACAGGGGAGGACCTTCACCCCTGCAGAGTCATCGGCTGCAGAACTTCAGCATATTTGGAAAAAGGTCGACTCTTTAGGGAAGCATCTTGCCGACCAGGCAAGGTATTCACAGAAGCTTGCCAATGAAAAAGCGGAGGAGCAGGAGAAGCGGATCCAGGAAATCGTCTCACAGGAGCGCAACCGGCTGGCCCGGGAGCTTCATGATTCAGTCAGTCAGCAGCTCTTTGCCGCTTCGATGCTCATGTCGGCCATAACCGAGACGCCGTCATCGACAAGGACGGCACAGGAAGAAAAACAGCTTAAGATGGTCGAGCAGATGATCCATCAGTCACAGCTTGAAATGAGGGCGCTCCTTCTCCACTTGCGTCCTGTTGCGCTTAAGGGTAAGAACCTTCAGGAAGGAATGAAGGAGCTGCTGGTCGAATTATCACAAAAGGTGCCTCTCGATATTCAGTGGAAAATCGAAGATATGAAACTCGACAAAGGGATCGAAGACCATCTGTTCAGGATCCTGCAGGAATCGGTTTCAAATACGCTGAGACATGCCAAGGCTGCGTCCCTTGAGGTGCTGTTGATTAAAAGGGAGTCCATCATCATTATGCGTATCGTGGACGACGGTCAGGGCTTTGATGTCAACGAATCGAAAGCCACGAGTTCATACGGGCTTCAGAATATGAAGGAAAGAGCCATCGAGATCGGCGGTACATGCAAGATCATCAGTATCCCAAATAAAGGCACACGCCTTGAGGTGAAGGTGCCGGTTGTAGAGAATGTAGGTGAAGAAAATGATTAAAGTCGTATTTGTAGATGACCACGAAATGGTGCGGATCGGTGTATCCTCCTATCTTTCTGCACAGTCTGATATCGAAGTCGTCGGTGAAGCCTCAGACGGGAGTGAAGGGGTGAAACTTGCGCTTGAACTGCGCCCGGATATCATCCTGATGGACCTTGTCATGAAAGAAATGGACGGCATTCAGGCGACAAAGGAAATCATCAGCAGGTGGCCAGAAGCGAAAATCATCATCGTCACAAGCTTCCTGGATGACGATAAAGTATACCCGGCTCTCGAAGCGGGTGCTGTCAGCTATATGCTGAAAACATCCAAGGCAAGTGAAATCGCGGACGCGGTCCGTAAAACGTATCATGGTCAATCGATCCTCGAGCCTGAGGTGACAGGAAAGATGATGACAAGGATGAGGCAGCGCACCGTTTCCGAACCCCACGAGGAGCTCACGAACCGGGAACTCGAAATTCTTATGCTGATGACCCAGGGAAAGACAAATCAGGAAATAGCCGATGAATTGTTCATCGCCTTGAAGACCGTGAAGACCCACGTTAGCAATATCCTCTCGAAGCTTGGCGTGCAGGACCGCACACAGGCAGTGATTTATGCATTTAAACATGATTTGGCGAAATAGGGACCCGGAAGCTGAGGCTTTTGGGTTTTTTATTAGAGGAAATTTAAGCAAGGCTGCAAGAGAGTGGACAACGAGTAGAAGTTGTTACTTTTGACTTGAATAAGGTAGGTGTTTTTGTCGAAGAATCTGCAGTTCGCCCATAAAATTGAGATTTCGCCCTTATATTAGAAATATAGCCCTTATCCACGAGATAACGCCCATAAATCAAGATTATCGCCCATATCCAACTTCAACAGAAAGAACTCTTCGTTAGAATCTACATCGATTTCCCCTTACCCAATTTTTATTCCTTAAAAGGAACAGATTAAGAGACTTTTGTACTGCACACCTCAACTGGTGACTTCATGCGATTGAGTAATTCTCTTAATGAAATATAAGGGAATACCCTGGGTGTATAGTAGTATCAATTTACAAAATCAAAACAGTATTTACAAAATAATAAGAATAATAACACCGTTCAGCCTATTACTCTGCAAAATAAGACAAAATATACTTGTACTGTAATCTATTTTTTATATTTGTCATTTATTATTGAAAGGGGAAAGGGTATGGGCATGAAAAAAATTTCTTTGTCAGTAATGAGTACAGCGTTATTGCTTACGGGGAGCCTCGTTCCACAAGGGTTCACGGATACTAAGGAAGCGGCGGCAGCCTCCAATACAGCCGTTATCAATGAAGTCGCCTGGATGGGGACGACGGCTTCTTATAATGATGAGTGGATTGAATTGTATAACGCATCTTCATCCAGCTTGTCCCTTGATGGATGGTTGCTTGAGGCCCAGGACGGTTCACCGTCCATCCAGTTAAGCGGGTCGGTGGCGGCAGATGATTATTTTCTTTTAGAAAGAACAAGTGACAGCACGATTTCGGGAGTGACAGCGGACCAGATTTATACAGGAGGTCTTGGTAATTCAAATGAAGTACTCTATTTGAAGGATGCTTCCGGCACAATCGTTGATGAAGTCGACAGCTGGTATGCAGGAGACAATGCGACGAAGGCGGCGATGGAGAGAAGTGACAGTGCTGCTGCCGGTACTGATGCAGCAAGCTGGGGTACGTCGACTGCTGCCTATGAAGGCGGCTACGGGACACCGAAAGCTCCTAACTCCCAGTCTGCACCTCCTTCAGGCGGCGGAAGTGAATCCCTGACGAATGTCAGCGAGGAACTTGGTGCAATCAATGTCTTCTTCAACAAAAGTGCAGAAACTCAATATGCTTCTTCCGGTAACGAGGCAAACTACAACGTGAATCTGGAAGATCAATTGATTGAAAGGCTGAACGAAGCGACGACGTCGATCGATTTTGCTACATATGAAATCAATCTGCCGCGTGTGGTTGATACGCTCATGGAAAAAGCGGCTCAAGGGGTGGATGTGAGGATCCTTGCCGATGCGAAGGACGGAGCCGATCCTCATTATGCTGAACGATATGAAACGATGAGACTATATTTAGAGAAGCTTGTCCGAGGAAAAGATAATATCGCAGGAACGGCGGACGATGCTCGTATTCTATCGGATTCCCCGATGTTTGCAGTAGAAGACGCAGCGAAGCGTTCAGCGCACAATCTGCCTGCAGGCTTCACCGATTTCCCGCAGCGGACGGTAATGGTGGGAAGCACGGAGAGGACGGGTCATCTATTTGTTGAAGGTGAAGAGAAGGCAGCGGACAGTTATTACTCACCGGGAAATCAGATGCATAACAAATTTGCAGTGGTGGATGATACATGGGTGTTCACAGGCAGCTGGAACTTTACGGTGACAGGACTTTACGGCTCAGAGGAGAATATGAATCAGAGAGTTCTTGACGGGAATCAGCAGCATGTCGTCGAAGTTCATTCACCTGAGCTTGCAGCCATATATGAAACAGAGTTCGAGGAAATGTGGGGAAGTGGGACGACGACGCCTGATAAGACAGTTTCAAACTTCAGTACGCGCAAAATCGATAACACAACTCACTCAGTGACGATTGGCGGGAAAAAAGTCGAGGTCTACTTTTCTTCAGGTGATGATGCAGTCGGACGCATGAGGGAACTTGTGAGAACAGAAGCGGATGAGAATGCTTATTTCACCATTTTTGCCTGGAGTGACCAGGCTTTGGTCGATGAACTGAAGAACAAATGGGAAGGAAGCTATGCCGATAATCAGGGTACGCTGACAGGCTTTGATGTCAAAGGACTTTTTGATGCAAGCTTCTGGAATCAATGGTGGTCTGCAAGTATCGAAATGACTGGCAGGACGGCATCTCAAACGAGCGAAAACAACCCGAATATCCGCTGGGCGAACCCGGCTCCGGTCTATCAGGCCAATGAAAGCAGAAAGCTTCATGCCAAAACGATGATCATCGATGCGGACACGACCAGTGACCCGACCGTTATCGTCGGTTCTACGAACTGGAGTGAAAACGGGAACAATGTAAATGATGAAAATATGCTGATCATCCATGACGCTGCGGTAACAAATCAGTTTCTGCAGGAATTCAATGCCAGATATATAAATGCCGGCGGGGTCGTTCAGTAGGGAATAAACGATAGAAGCAGTTCGACTTAGGGCATGAGTCCCCGTGGCGGACTGCTTTTTGTCTGGATCGAAAAGGTAAACGATTCAGTTTGTTGAATTATATTCATAGACTGTGTTTCGGCGGAAGGAGTGTGAATATGGGGGATATCGATAAAAAAAACCGTCTGGAGGAATCTCCGTTTCAGTATCGGGTCACAAAAAGCGGTGTTGTGTTTATAGATTATGAGGGCAGACAAGTGAAAATCCTTAAGGGGAAGGACGCTGACCGATTCTTGGAGAAATTGAAGACGGCGGGAAGCGAAAAAGAACGGCAATTAGTGATGGCGAAGATTACAGGCAATTTTAAAAGAGGCAATGAACGCCTTTAAAATGAGGTTGATTACGGGGGGGAACGATGAGAGTAGTGCGCTTAACAGAGGAGACGAGGGAGGACTTCCTGGAGTATTGCCGCAAACACCGGCACGAAGTGGATGATTCTTATCTATATGAGGACCAGTTAAAGGATTTGAAGGTCGATGAAGAAGAGAATCCAACTTATCTTCTGATCGAAGAAGACAGGATTGCCGGTGCTGTTTCCCTTTATCGAAGTGAATATTTACTCAAAGGAAACAGGGCGCGCTTCAGGATGTTCCACAGTACAATCCCTACGCTGAAGGCTTATAAACTTCTGTGGGAAAAGATAAAAGGTCATGGGGAGGATTTAGATAAAGTCTTTACATTTATCGACGAAAAGAACACGTCTGTAAGAAAGATCATGGAGGGATTAGGTTTTGATATTGAGAGAATATCTTATTTGCTTGAACGGCAGGCAAAGGATGTTCCTCAAATGGATATTCCGTCAGGATACAGGCTGGAAGACATTGTTTTCGACCGGGATGAAGAAATATGGTGTGAAGTGAGGAATGCTGCCTTCTCTCATTTAGCAGGTGCCGAAACACCGATTACTGCAGGGCGGGTAAAGGAGATGAAGAATCATGAAGGACATCTCGACGGCGGAATGAAAATTCTCTTCCGTAATGATGTTCCCTCAGCGATATTGAATGTTGAGAAGGAGTGGGATGAAGGAGAATGGAAGACCTTCATCGGTCTATTGGCAGTCAAACCGGATCAGCAGGGGAAAGGGATCGGAAGGCTGCTGTTAAGGGAAGGGCTGCGTTTCGGGAAGAAAGCGGGCATGGAAAAAGCCATGATCTCTGTGAATGGAGAAAATGATAAAGCAGTGAAGCTCTACACCCGGGAAGGATTCGAGAAGAAGGTTGTCATGGTTTGTTATAAATACGATATGAAATAAAGAAAAAGGATGCTCCGGGGAAAGGAGCATCCTTTTACTGTGGAAGAACTGGTCATTCCATCCCCGGTGCTTTCTGAATTTCAAAAATAAGTACAATTGCAGTAATAGCGTGAGCAATCAGCCGGATAATCGGGAAGAAATTGAGGAACGAGGCAATGATTCCAAGCGCACTTCCGAGAATAGGCTGATCTTCTGATTTTGAAACGTATAACACACAAGCATGCCAGACCGCCACTAGACATAGAAGAAACGGAATTGCGTCACCAGCAATATTTCCAAAGACCGGGACCGCGAGAAATAATTCAATCGAAAAGGACAACCATTTTATACGTGAAAGCACGGCACACACCTCCTGTTTACAAAGTATGCAACTAGAGGCTGGTGGTGCTTGTAAGAATGAGAGCAACGGAAAAAACTGATCAGGGTTTCCTTATTTCCTTTGATGACTGATTCTTCTAATGGGAAAATGCCGTTTGAAAAAACTTGAATCAGATCACTTTTTTATCGGACTGCTTCACACTAAGAACGGTGATCGTTATCAGGATGACTGCCATTCCCAGGGTTTGAATGACGGTCAAGTGATCCCCGAGAACCAGGACGCCAAACAATGAAGCTGTTACCGGCTCTACCATAGCGACCATAGAAGCATTGGACGGAGTAGTCCATTTTATTCCTATCACATACAACGTAAATGACAGGCCGGCCCCCAGGATCCCCAGGAGTAAAAACAATCCTAGATCACTCGATGCCAATACATCGGCGGCTTCACCCTTATCCCCAAAGAGAAGGAGGATGAGACAGAATGAAAAAAAAGCAATGGTTAACGTGGCGGGCGGATTCCCGATAGAAGACGCATTTTTAAATCCGAAAATAAACAAAGCATAGGAAAGACCGGCAGCAAGCCCCGCAGCCATCCCGATAAAACTCACTGAAATCGATTCAGTGTTGTAGGCACCTGTAAGCAGGAGAATCCCCAGTAGAACCCCGGCAATGCAGCCCCACTTAAACCAAGTAGAATCTTCTATCCGCATTAAAAAGGAGATTAATAGAACGAATACAGGTGCAGTGTACATTAACGTAGCGGCTACAGCTACGCTTGAGGCCTGGATACTTAGAAAGTAAAAAGTGAAATTCCCGGCAACACCCACACCCGCTATCAGTGCCCATATGTATAAACGTGGAGAGATGCCCCGATTTTGTCTAAATCGAAAGAGAAACCACACAAAAAAACAAATAAAGCCAACGGCCCCCCGGTAAAGTGAAATCACGATCGGATCCCAGCCTTTGTTCATTAAAACATCGGCAATCCCGCCGCTGATGCCCCAGCATATAGCTGCTAGTACAACCAAACCTATTCCTGCATATTTCATCGTATACCTCCTGAAGATAAGAATGGGACGCATTTTTTGAGGAAACCAAGATTGATCTTATTTATGTAAACATAATGACCAAACAAGCCTATTTATGCTGCTAATCAAACACTGTTGATTATGTAAGGTGTTAATGGTAATTCCTTTAATTTTTCTTACCTAAACCTAAATAGCAATAGCAATCTTTACATAACAACATGAATAGTACTGCCAGATGCGTCCCATTCCCAATTAGAGCAGATAAAATGATAAACCGTAAAAATAAGAAAAGGGGGAGAAGACGTTGAAAATTACACAAAAATGGATTCAGGAAGACAGCGACTACATAAGAAAAAAGTTGATTGAGTATAACATGAAGTCCATTAATGAAGATGTGAAGACTCCGCTTGAGAAAGTGAGTTTCGCTGTAAGAGATGAAAAAGATGAAATTGCAGGAGGGGTGACAGGTGAGACATTCTGGCATCATCTTCACATCGATTTCCTTTGGGTGGCCGAGGAACACCGCAAGGAAGGACTGGGTATGCAGCTCATTGAAAAAATAGAGGAATACGCAAGGGGACTTGGATGCTGCTTGTCGGTACTTGATACCTTCAGTTTTCAGGCACCCGGCTTTTATAAAAAACTCGGTTACAAAGAGTTCGGTGTGCTGGAGGATTTTCCAAAGGGAGGACGGCAGCATTTCATGGAGAAGCGATTATAACAAAAAAAACAACCAGCTCGCGGTGAAGCTGGTTGTTTTTAACGAGATCACCCTTCTTCCGGTTTGGCATGGGTCACATAGGTCCCGGCGATAAAATCATGAATCGCCCGTTTGTCTTCACGGATGCCGACCATAAAGGCACTGACGATGATCCCGATCCCCAATGTAAGGCCGTAAACAATCCCGGAAACGATTGTCCGCATCAGCATATTTCCTATATGGACATTGCTTCCATCCTTTTTAACGATTCGAATACCCGCGATCCGCTTTCCGACTACATACCCTTTCCAAAGAACAGGAGTAATCAGGACATATAGAAATGTGATTGATGAAACAAAGGTATTTTCCTCTGAAAATTCCCCTGTAACGAGTCCTGTGATGATAATGAGTGGAAGATTGATGATCAACCAATCCACAATATTGGCTACGAATCTGACCCCGAACCCCGCTGGCTGCGTCATGAACTTTACCCCTTCTCTCTGATTTGTAAAAATTGTAACATAATGACTACTACTATATGAAAAAGTTTCCTGAAATAAGACGAACTCCCTAAAAAAATGTGCTTAAAGTCTGGGATTTTATAGAAAAATAGATTAAAAATGTTTTACAAATATCTCACCGGGTATATATTTACTAAATCAAACCTGACGGGAGAGAGTATAAAGTGAGCTACATTAATCGCGGAAGAGAACGTATTCAATTTGATCGACAAGGAAGCGAACAAGATCTACATATCGTGGAATGCAGTCACTGTGAGAATGAGTTCCGGACTCCGATGAATGTACAGAAGATTGAATGTTCCCACTGCTCGGCATCAGCTAAATTTGATCATCCGGACTTCAGGGTCATTGGATTTATTGAAAATCATCAAGGGAGTGAAATGGCATGCTGAATAAAGATAAACTGGCAGATTTGAAAATGGATTTCAGCGATATTCTTTGGATGAGTTCCGGTATCGTCATCATCCTTCTCCTGATTGCTATGGCAAATTTCTTCATCGTATCTTAATAAGTATTTGATCGGCTTTATGAGTCCCGTCTGATGATGGGGCTTTTTTATATGAATCACGGCCATTTGTAAAAAGCCCGTCCCTCACACAACAAAGAGGGACGGGCCTTTCGTTTGATTATCCTTTATAGTTTTCATCATATTCAAGGTACACGACGTGAGTTTCCAAGTACTCGTTCAGGCCGTGTTTGCCGTCGGCCCCGCCGATTCCTGATTGGGCGCGGCCGGCATGAAAGCCGTTGATCGCTTCGAAGTTTTCGCGGTTGACGAAGGTTTCCCCGTAACGGAGTTCATTTGCCGCCCTCATGATCTCATGTAGATTTTCACTGAAGATCGATGAAGAAAGGCCGTACTCCGTGTCATTTGCCAGCTCGATCACTTCATCAAAGTCCTTATATGTCATGATCGGCAGCACGGGCCCGAAGATTTCCTCCTGGATGATCTCCATGTCCTGTTTGACGTCTGTAAGGATGGTAGGTTCGTAGTAATATCCTTTAGCGTCAAGCTGTTTTCCGCCTGTAAGGATTCTGGCTCCGTTCTCTACAGCGTTATTGACCATTTCGGTTACGGTATCCAATCGGTCCTGGTTCACAAGCGGGCCGATCTCATTGTTTCTGTCAGTAGGATCTCCGACAGATGTCTGTTTGAAAGCGTCCGTGATTTTTTCGATGAATTCATCGGCCACACTCTCATGGACATAGACCCTTTCAGCGTTCGTACAGGCCTGACCTGAGTTCGTGATCCTGGAGGTTTTGATTTTTTCAACAGCAAGGTCTATATCCGCATGCTTTGTCACGATGGCCGGGGCTTTTCCTCCAAGCTCCAGGTTCACCTTCGTGATGGATTTTGAAGCAGCTTCCATTACTTTTGAACCGGCAGGATAGCTTCCCGTCATGGAGACCATGCGGACCTTCGGATGACCTGACAAAGGATTACCGATGTCGGAACCTTTTCCTGTCACCAGGTTAAAGACCCCTTTCGGAAGCTCGACTTCATCAATGATTTTTGCGAACTCGCATGTTGTATTCGGTGTGTACTGACTCGGTTTCAACACGATTGTGCATCCTGTTACGATAGCAGGGGCAAGTTTCCTTGCCAAAATGAACATAGGAAAATTCCAGGGCACGATCCCTGCTACTACACCAATCGGCTTTTTATAAACCAGGATGTTTTCATTGGAACGTTCACTTTCAAGGATTTCTCCTTCATATCGGAGTGCCCAGCCTGCCATGTAGCGGAAATATTCGATGGCTATGTCGATTTCTCCCTCGGATGCTTCGATTGTCTTCCCGTTTTCCATTGTCAGCAACTGAACAAACTCATCC
This sequence comes from Rossellomorea aquimaris, assembly GCF_001877785.1. Classification (GTDB taxonomy): domain Bacteria; phylum Bacillota; class Bacilli; order Bacillales; family Bacillaceae_B; genus Rossellomorea; species Rossellomorea aquimaris_A. The sequence continues at coordinate 207,582 of NZ_MINN01000106.1, forward strand.
CTTCGCTCCTCGAGCTTATCCGCGATCTTATGAAGATACGAAGCCCTCTCCTTGGAAGGGACCTTCTCCCAAGTAAGAAAGGCGGAGTGGGCGGCTTCGATTGCCCGGTTTACATCTTCCTCCGAACCATTCTGGATTTTCGAAATGACTTCTTCTGTTGCGGGGTTGAGCACATCCAGGGTTTCACCTTTTGATCCGTCTGTGAATTCCCCGTTGATATATAATTGATAGGATTTCATGAATCTTCCTCCTTGGTGTACTTTCTTTCTTGTTTATTTCTTTCCCTTTGTGAATAAGGAAGAAACATGGGGATGGGCTCGTAAAAAAAGACAGCCCCCTAAGGACTGTCTTTTGTGAATATTATTTTTCAGGCTCTGCCACTTTCACAAGCTGCTTGCCTAGGTTTTTCCCTTGGAACAAGCCGAGAAAAGCATCCGTTACATTGTCAAAGCCTTCTGTGATTGTCTCTTCATACTGAAGTTTGCCTTCTGAGAGCCATTGGCCAAGCTCTGTCGCTCCTTCTTTGAATCGGTCGCTGTAGTCGTTGACGACAAATCCTTTCATGAGGGCGCTTGATTTAATCAGTTTCGATTGTACTCGCGGCCCAAGGTCCCTGTCGGTTTTATTATAGGAAGATATAGCTCCGCATACCGGTACGCGTCCGTGCTTATTCAGCAGGCTGATGGCTGCATCACCGATTTCGCCGCCGACGTTTTCAAAGTAGACGTCGACTCCATCCGGGCATGCTTCTTTCAATGTGCTGTAGATATCGTCTGTTTCTTTATAGTTGATGGCCTCGTCAAATCCGAGTGTTTCTTTCAAGTAATTCACTTTTTCCTCAGATCCTGCGATGCCTACCACGCGTGCACCTTTGATTTTCGCGATCTGGCCGACAACAGAACCAACCGCTCCGGCTGCACCTGAGACCACAACCGTTTCTCCTGCCTTAGGCTGGCCGATGTCAAGGAGACCGAAGTAGGCTGTCAGGCCTGTTAATCCGAGTACACTCAGGTGAGTGGATAGCGGGGCTGCATCCGGAGCGATGGAGCGCACTTCTTTTTCGCCCGCCAGTGAATATTCCTGCCATGGAAGCATGCCTACGACGAAATCGCCTTGCTTGAATTGCTCCGATTTTGATTCCATGACTTCTCCTACGACACCGCCGGAGAGTGCTTCATTCAATGCGAAAGGCTCTACATAGGATTTAGCATCGGACATTCTGCCGCGCATGTAGGGGTCGACTGAAAGGTACAATGTTTTGATGAGAACCTCGCCCTGGGACGGATGAGGAACATCGACCTCTTTGTAAAGAAAATCACTTTCTTCGGGCATTCCCTCTGGACGGGATACGAGTTGGATCTGCTGCTGGGTTTTAGGGAGCATAAATTGGTTCCTCCTTTGAAAAGGTTGTATTTATTGAAACTTATCACAAACAGAACATGGGATACAAAGATTCGGCTTTTTCAATATGTAAAAAACCGCTTTGATTTTTAAGTCAAAGCGGTTTTCCCTTAAGATTATTTCACATTCTTTTTAATATATTTCACGGTTCTTAAAAGTTCATCGGGATGCGGCCGTCCGAATGGGCCGGTCTGCTGCTGCTGATACATCAATTCGCCTTTTTCATTTACAAGGAAATAAGCAGGCTCGCCGTGCTCACCGTGATCTTCATACGGGGCGTCCTCGCCATGGTAGTAAACGTCGTACGCTTTAATGGCTTCGAGTTCCTTGTCTGCCATGATCGGGAATGTGATGTTTTCTTTGTTTGCATATTCCTGCAGGTCTTCTAAATCATCGTTCGCAACCGCCAGGATATGGACACCCTGTTCCTCGAATTTCTCTTTATTCGCCTGGAACTCACGAAGCTCTTCTTGACAGACCGGGCACCATGCTCCCCTGAAGAAAACGATCAGATGCCAGCTGTCATGTTCCTTTTGATGCTCCTTGAACGAAAATTTCTCACCTGCGACTGATGGGAGTGTGAAATCAGGTACCGTATCTTTTAATTGAAAATTTGCCATATTTCATTCCTCCTTAAGTGAATGGATAAACCTTATTGAGTGGACATGCATACAATATAGTCTTAACTGATCTCTCTTACATTGGGTGTTTTCCCTGTGTGTAAGAAATGAAACGTCATGTATGTGGAAGGAGGTGCAGGATGGGACGAAGGGGAAGAAGAGGCTATTGTGTTCCGGGTTATAAATGGTGCGGACCGGGGTGCAGCGGACCTGGACAGCCAGTCAATGAAGTTGATGAAGTCTGCATGGAACATGATCTATGCTATGAAAAATACGGATCAGCTTGTCACTGCGACAGCGAATTCCTTTCAAGGCTAAAACCGCACATCAATATGGATTCCCGGGAAGGAAGGGATGCTCTCATCTTTTATCACTATATGAAATTCCAGACCAGGGTAAAATGCGGACAAGAGCGCAGGGGCTGCAATCGCGGGATGCGGTGGATTTAATGCGGTTTATCTATTGAGGTCTATATCTAAACTGATCGATGCTGAAATCTATTTCCGATGCGGTGACCCCACACTCCATGTGTTAGAGATTACTGAAAGATGGAGTAGGATTTATGAATTGCTCTGGTAAAGCATATTATCGTTAATAAGTGAAACCCGAACTTTTTTAGGAACTTGGTTTCTAATGAGTTCGGATTTTTATTAGCATCGTTTAATTTAGATATTAGTTTGTTCCAGCGGTGATTGGAGTGCAAGACGAAGACTCCTGCGGGAAGAGTGACTGATAAGAAAAGCGGAAGGGCTTTGTTCAGAGGCGTGGGCATAAGCCGAAGCGGCCTGGAAGGCGCTCTTTGCCTTCTTGGTCGGTTTGGCTTATGACCTGTGCCTCTAAGCCCTGCAGCTAGACATGTGAGACCCCGCAAGAGCGTATGCGATGAGGAGGCTCACGGGCTACCCGCGGAAAGCGAAGTCTTGCACGGAAATCATTAGCGTTGTTTAAAGTCCACTCTAAAATGTTCGCCTTTAGACCCTTGCCTTAAAGTTTTGTCTCACCCTCATTTTATCTTCTAAATAACGGGAATTCACTCATAAAGTCAGCGTATAATAATAAACCTCATCGTCCCTTACATAGCCATTTTTCTCATACAAATGCTGCGCGTGAAAATTATCATGATCGGTTTCGAGTATGACTGCTTTTGATCCGGTCAGTACGGCGTGCTCCCTAGCAGCTGCAAGAAGCTGCCGGCCGATGCCTCTGTTTCTCGCATGTTCTGCGATAAATAAATCATTCAGCTTCCAGATCGGTTTGAGATAAACGGAAGAAAAAGAAGGATAGAGCTGTGTGAAACCGAGGCATGCATCGTTATCGACAGCAATGAATATGATTGATTCATCGTTTGCCAGACGTTCTTCGAGGTAATGGCGCGCTTCTTCCAGGTCAGAAGGCTTTTTATAAAACATGCGGTATTGGTTAAACAGGACAGCCACCCGGTCCAGGTCCTGAATACTCGCCCGAAGGATTTTCAAGCTTCTCAGCCTCCTTTTGAAAAAGTATTTACATTCCCTATGTTTATGGTGAAACGAGCTGAACATTCCTTTGAAACGGGGACCGGAACAGTGGTCAAGTAAATCCAATGCTTACCGATATATGTCTCACGCCAACAATGGTATAATAGGCATGTCCAGACAGATTAGCAGAAAGAGGTTTTTGTATGCTTAATTCAGCGATAGGCCGTTTCAGACTGAGCGGTTTCATCGAGGGCGCTTCATTATTGATCTTATTATTCATTGCCATGCCTCTCAAGTACATGGCTGGTGTGCCGGAAGCTGTCACGGTTGTGGGCTCATTGCATGGATTCTTTTTTGTGGTGTATGTGCTTGTCATCGGTTACACGACCCTTAAAATCAGGTGGCATTTCAAATGGGCCGCAGGTGCTCTTGCAGCAGCGTTCATCCCTTTTGGCAACCTGGTTCTGGATCGTTATATCAAGCGTTCATTTCCAGCTCAATAGAACTTGAACTTTATATAAAGGATGACTTACCAGTGAAGTTTATCAATCAACTATTTTCAAAGCGGAAGAATGTCACAGTCGAATTTTGCGAGAAGAACCTGGATCGGTTCTTAACAGAAGAGACGATGCCTGAGTATAGTGAGTTCTTGAATAGAAAGAACGTCACATATAAGGAGTACGAATGCCAGAGCAGGTGCAAGGAATGCAAGAAATCGCCTTATGCCCTGGTGGATGGGGAGTTCACTCCCGCTGACGATTCCCGTGCTTTGTTGGAAAAAATGAAAAAGTATACTGAAGAGAAATAAAGAGGCTAGGACAAAAGAATTAAGTCTAAGTAAAACCCGAACTAATTTGCATTAGGTTATGCAAATTAGTTCGGGTTATTAATTTGTTCATTGTACATTTAGGGTTAAGCTCATTTAGCGGTTGATTGGAGTGCAAGACGTAGACTCCTGCGGGAAAAGTAGCTTATGTGAGACCTGTCCAGCTCCTGGGCTTAGAGGCACATGTCATAAGCCAAACCGAACATGAAGGCAAAGACCGCCTTCCCGTCCGGTTCGTCTTATGCCACAGGCCTCTGAGCAAAGCCCTTCCGCTTTTCTTCCCGCAGGCTTGCCGAGGAGGCTCACGGGCTACCCGCGGAAAGCGAAGTCTTGCACGGAAATCATTAGCGTTGTTTAGAGTCCACTCTAAAAAGTTCGACTATAGACATGGGATTTTAAGTTTTCCCAACTTCTTTGCTTAGCCAAATTAAAACGGTTTAATGGACATTAATATGATAAGAATGATAGCAGCACTATGTATAATGATATTGTATGGTTTTAACTCGGCATTGATTTTGCCATAGGCGGCAGGGACGTCTTCCCCTTTGTGGGCATGGATGATTTCGGCCATTTGTTTTACTTTTTTCGGCATGATGCCTGCTACGATGAATTGGACACCGATATAGATTGCAATCGAACCGATATACCAGCCAGTCTTAAAGAGATAAGGATTCATGAAACCCATCACCAAACCTGTGATGAGAAGGACAATGCTCCCGACTTTAGCGAAGTTTTCAATGTTCTTGCTGAGGTCAAGTGAGAATTTTGCCTGATGAGCTGTTTCTGGTGTCTTCATTACGACCGGCATAGCAAAGCTTGCACCAAGTCCTGCAACTGCAGCCACGACATGGATCAATACAAGGATACTGTAAATTGACATGTGATTCACCTCCAATACAGGAAATTTTGTGCAGGTCTTATTGTATAGTAAAATTGTCACGTTTTCTATGGTTTTTTTAAATTAGTATAGATAAAGGAGGAAGATCGGATGAGGACGAAAGATGAAATCCGTCACAAAGTGTGGAACAGCCTGACCGAGAAAAAACTGGGACGCTTCCCGTTCCCGCTGGTCAATCGCATCCCTAACTTCAAAGGGGCGGAAGCGGCAGCGAAACATATGCAGGAAATGGATTTTTATAAAAATGCTAATGTAGTAAAAGTGAACCCCGATGCACCGCAGCTGCCTCTCAGGACTTCTGTCTTAAAAGATAAAAAGACTCTTCTAATCCCCACGCCGAGGCTGAAGGATGGATTTGTCATGATCAAGCCTGAGTGGGTGCCGCGTGGGGAAGAGAGGAAAGCCGCGAGTATCAAGCACATGAATTCCTATGGGAAAGTGGTGCCCCTTACTGACATTCCGGAAATCGACTTGATTGTCGTGGGTTCTGTCGCAATTCACAAGGACGGCAGAAGACTTGGAAAAGGGGAAGGGTATGCAGACCGCGAATATGCGATCCTCCGTGAAATCGGCAACAAACCCGTCCCGGTCATCACCACCATCAATAGTGAACAACTTGTCGTTGATGATATTCCGCGGGACTCATTTGATCTGGCGGTGGATTGGATTTTTACAGAAAAGGGCGGAGCGGAGACCCATACGCCGTACGAGAAGCCTGAAGGGATCGAGTGGGAGCACGTCAGCGAAGATGATATGGAGAAGATGCCGATTTTGAGGGAATTGAAGGATTTCTCGAATAAATAGAACGAATCAGGAGATATTTATTGGAGAAAGAGTCGTATTTACATATGCATGCAGCCGGCAATGATGTCGGGATTTATCCCGATACTATGTTGCTAAGCGAAACAGATGATAAGTTTATTATCGAATTTAATAATTGTATTTTTATAAATTGACCTGTAATAGTGGAAGAATGGATTTATGATCAAAACGGCTTTTCTTTTATTAAAAAGTCCAGCATGAAATCAAAAAAAGGACAGCTCCTCAAGCGTTTAAGGGGCTGTCCTTCTTTCATAAACTTAATATCCTTCCACTACCAAATCAAGCTTCCCGGTTTCGGGAGAGATGACAAGTCCGTGGACAGGGATGTTTTTATCCATCAGCGGATGGTTCTTGATCATGTCGACACTGTGGGAAACACTTTCTTCAACGGAGCTGAAGCCTTTCAGCCAGTCGTGAAGGTCGATCCCTGAGTAATCCAGGGTGTTAAACGTGTCTTCGTCGATGCCGCGCTCTTTCATCTTACCGATGATGTGTTCACTGTTGAGGGCGCTCATTCCGCATTCATGATGGCCGATGACGAGGACTTCGTCTGCTTGAAGTTCATACACTGCAATCAATAGGCTTCGCATGATACTTCCGTATGGATGGGCAACAACCGCTCCGGCATTCTTGACGATTTTCACATCGCCGTTTTTCATATTCATTGATTTAGGAAGAAGCTCGACAAGGCGCGTATCCATACACGTCAAAATAACGAGTCGTTTGTCTGGAAACTTAGTCGTCCTATACTCTTCATATGATTTTTCTTCTACAAATTTCTGATTGTACTCAAGCAGATTTCCAAGTAAAGTCATATTCGATTCTCCCAACTTTGAAATGATGTACATCTTTATTGTACATTTTTCATTAGGAGGATTTCAATTTCTTTTACCCGATCCATGACTTCTTCCCTGTTCCAATCACTCGTATTGGTCAATTTCAAGTAGAGAGAAGAGACGCTTGCCAATACTTCTCTATGATTTGTATCTTTCCTGACAATATTCGATTCCCCAAGGCGGTCGAACAGGCCGTTCATCTGCTGCGAGACTTTCTCATATTCGTTGTCTTTTGTGATGACCGCCATATGAAACCGCTGCTGTACATCTGAAAACCTGTAGAATAGATCAACAAGTTCAAAGGAAGAATCCTTTTTCAGATTTACTTCCATTTTTCCAGATAGATCTTTATGGATGATCCGGGCAAATTTAGGGGAGCTTTCCTCTTCAAGAATCGTGAGAAAACTTTCTCCCCTCTTTAAAAGGCCATACCCTGAGTCAGAGGCATCAAGTACGTTTAATCCCCTATCCAATATCAGATAGGGGATCGGACAGAAATCAAGATTTTCCACAGTATCCCTCCCTGTGAAAGGTTACGGACACCATTGTTCCGGCATCTCCGAGATGAAGTGCCGGCTAATTGTGAGAGAAACCTTCAGTTTGATATTTTTTCTTCTATTAGTGCAAGGAACTGATCGGCATGCTCCTCTAAGTACTCGTTCAATTCCCTTAAATCATAAAAGGTTTTGATCGAATCTTTTTTCAAGAATTCAAGTTTGTAGTGGGAGATAAGCCTTCCGCCAACCAGGATCTTTATATCCGGCTGCACTTTCTCTATCTCCTCAAGGCACTCTTTCAGCTGCTGTATCGTCGTTGTCATGCCGATGGATATTGCAACTGCTTGAGGTCTCCAGGCTTTGACGAATGTGACTGCATCCCGGATCGGCACATTTGCTCCCAGATAGCGTGTATTCCAATGCTGCTCTTTGAATACCTCATTTGCAAGTTCAAGTCCCAGGCTGTGCTGCTCGCCTTCTATGCAGAATAAGAGGCCTTTTGGGCGGCGTTCGGACACTTCGTATGGAGTATAGACGCTTGCAAGTAAATATTTTAAGGTGGCCGTAGCTAAATGTTCTTCGGCCACAGTGATTTGATTTTTCTCCCAAAGATCACCAATGCGATACATGGAAGGTCTTACAACAGATTCATAGAAAGTAAGGGAATCTGTACTGCCCTGTATCGAAGAAGTATAAAGTTCAGACAATGCCTGAACATCACCCTTCAGTATGGTCTTGGTAAAGGTGGGGACAAGCTGTTTCATGCATTATTTACCCCCTTCTAAAGGTGAGGAAAGACAACTACGTAATTATATTCCACATATATTGTGAAATCCCTCTAAGAAAATGACTTAGAAAAACCATCCGTATAATGAATATAAAAGTGTGGACCAGCCTTGCTTTATTCAAGGGATACGGGTCCAGGAATCACCAGCATCAGCATGTTGACTTTCTTAGCAATCTTATTTATGATAACCTCTGTACAACTATATGACGCTCACATAACTTGAGAGAGGTTCATAGCATTAACCCTCTATAAAAAACTATGTTTCTATGAAACGAATGTTTTTTCTAAAATCTAGAAAACTATTCTACTAAGCGTAACAGTCTGCCGAGGGAATTGCAAAAGTGCGGATTGCTGCTGTTTCTAAACAGGCTAATGCTATGTCCTCCTTTATTTCTGTGTACAATGAATGGGAGGATTTTAATATGTCAGGCAGAAAAGATGAAGAATTAACAGATATTACCTTGCTGGGGAATCAAGGGACGAACTACTTGTTCGAATATTCCCCGGATATTCTTGAATCATTCGATAATAAGCACCCGAACCGTGATTACTTCGTGAAGTTCAACTGTCCGGAGTTCACAAGTCTTTGCCCTAAGACCGGCCAGCCTGATTTCGCAACCATTTATATCAGCTACATCCCCGATCAAAAAATGGTCGAGAGCAAATCACTGAAGCTTTATCTGTTCAGTTTCAGGAATCATGGTGACTTCCACGAAGACTGTATGAATATCATCATGAACGATCTCATCGAACTGATGGACCCGCGCTACATCGAAGTATGGGGCAAATTCACCCCGCGCGGAGGAATCTCCATCGATCCGTACTGCAACTACGGAAAACCCGGTACAAAATATGAAACGATGGCGGATCACCGCTTGATGAACCATGATCTGTATCCGGAGAAAATCGATAACCGTTAATGGCCGAGGCTCGTCCTTTGCTGCTTAAAGCAGTGGGGGGACGGGCCTCTTTTTATTGGGCCGATATTTCTATTGCCGAAATAATCTCCACGGTATTATACTTGCTTGAGACATAATTGAAGAGGAGGGAGCAGGATGAAACCAATCAACGCATCTCTATGTGTGCTTGTCGGTGCAAGCAGCTACGGAATCCATGCTTCTGTGGTGAAGCTCGGGTTTGCTGAAGGTTACACCGTCACGGAGGTAACCGGGATTCAATATTTATTCGGGCTGTTGATGCTGTTGGCAGCTTTTCTTTTTACTAAAAAAGTGAAAGTATCATCGCATCAGGTATTCTCGTTATTTGGTCTTGGGACGCTGCTTTCGCTGACCGGTATCTTTTATGGTCTGAGTCTGAGCAAGGTAACAGCGACCGTCGCCGTCGTCATGCTGTTTCAATTTACCTGGATCGGACTGTTGATCGAGGCACTTTACTTAAAAAAATGGCCATCCAGCAAGAAACTGATTTCGGTTGGTTTCCTTTGGACGGGCACGCTGCTCGCGGGAGGATTGGCTTCTGCAGGAGGCTTTGACTGGTCGGGGAATATCCTTGGGGTCCTATTCGGATTTGCGGCAGCTTGCACATTTGCGCTCTTCCTTTTTCTTAGCGGAAAGGTGGCAAAAGGGGTGCCGACCATCCAGAAAAGTCTTCTGATTACATTTGGAGGCTTACTGGTTGTATTTTTGGCATTCCAGCCTTCTTTTATAAGAGAGCCTTCCAGGGTGATCGAGATGGGTGGATTCGGGTTGGTGGTGGCCATCGTCGGAACGATCTTTCCGGTTGTATTCCTTGCGATCGGTTCGCCGCACCTCGACTCGAGCATCACGACGATTCTCGGCGCAGCGGAACTGCCGGCTGCGATCATATCCGCCATGCTGATCCTGCATGAACATGTCACAGCGATGCAAATGACAGGGATGGTCCTCATCCTGATCGGAATCGCGATTCCGCAAATGCATTTCAGAACCATTCATTCAGGCAAACAATACGGTTAGACAGGGGCTCACTTCTTTTGGAGGGGGCTTTTTTGTTCCATATTGCAGTTTTTCGCTGTGAAAAATCCCGCCATAAAAAATCTCCTCCGCCCTGGCAGAGAGGCATTTGCAAACCCTTGCAATTGTCGCAATTATTAAACCTTATTTTTTTGACCGCATTCCCTTTACAAAGGGTGTTTGCGGGCTTTATAATCCCGTTGTTCAATCATTTACGGAAAAACCTAAAATACTAAACAATAAAGGAGGTTGCGGTGATGCGACAAAGATTATTTTCCTTCATTATGATGAACCTTGGTGCGTTCCTTGTGTCCATCAATGTTCACTTTTTCTTATCGCCCAATAATTTAGCGACAGGGGGAGTCAGCGGGTTGTCGATTATCATGAACGACTTGTTCCCAGGTCTGTCACTCGGGCTGTTCATGATTATCATTAATATTCTGTTGTTTATTGTCGGAGTCATTTTTCTTGGATTCAGCTTTGGCGCAAAAACAATTTATGCAAGCTTTGCGCTTTCGTTCTATGTATGGCTGCTCGAAATCGTTGCACCGATGAGTCAGCCGTTAAGCGATGATATCCTGATTCAATTGATCATTGGTCAATGCATCGCCGCAACCGGCATGGCGATCGTGTTCCACCAGCAGGCATCAACGGGCGGAACCGATATCCTTGCATTGATCTTTAATAAATTTTTCAATATAGAAGTAGGCAGGGGAGTCCTGCTGGCTGACCTGTTTATCGCACTTTCCTCTGCCGTACTGTTTGGACCGCAGGTTGGTATGTACGCGTTCTTTGGTGTCATCCTGAACGGACTCGTTATCGACTATACCCTGCAGCAGTTCAATTCAAACAAGGAAATTGTCATCATCAGCAAATACAGTGATGAAATCAAATCATTCATCGTCCATGAGCTTGGTAAAGGCGCTACGATCCATACGGCAAAAGGAGCCTTCACTTCTGATGAAAAAGAAGTGATCACCACGATTCTCGGCCGCAAAGATTTCTCCAAGCTGAGAGGCTTCATCACCCAGATCGACAACCGAGCCTTCATCACTGTGCACACGATGAACGAAATATTGGGACAAAATTTTAAGCGGTTGGCTTAAGATGTTGTTGTGGAACCCCGCCCCGGATTTATGGGGCGGGGTTTTTTGTTTGTGCTGGTTGAGCGGATCACGGTGGGATGGTGGAAGCGTAGAATCTTGCAACGGTATTTACAGGGTGGGTATATGAGGGTGCGATGGCTGCAGGGAGGGTATTCGAGAGGTTGCCGTGTCTAATTTAGTCAGATAATCGACAGTGCGCACATGAATTTCAGATTTCGCGCATAAAATGAATTTTTCGCGCATATATCGTGAATCTCGCGCATAAATCAAGAGATATCGCTCATAAAACGAGTTGAATACCTGTTTGGGTATATTTCGGCTTACTCGAACCAGGATTTGTCGAATAATCGACAGTTCGCCCTTATATTCCGGATTCCGCCCATAAAACAAAAATCCCGCCCTTATCTCATCGATATCGCCCTTAACTTCAAAAATATCACCCATAAAACTTGCTCGCCCGCCTATCGGGTATATGCCCCTGCCATGAATCTCTACCTCCATCCCCATTGGCGCAGCCCCATCCCCATTTTCATCCAACCCGGCACCCCCATTGACATCCCACACCAAAAACGAACGCGAAAAATATCGTAAAAAAGAAAGGAAATATCTCAGCCGGTACTGTATAAATAACAGTAAGGAGGTGGGAGTATGGAAAGGGAAGAGTTAGAACGTCTGGAAAAGCGGGTCGACTCGCTTGAGAAGGAATTGAATCTCGTCAAGATTCAGCTCATGAAGGCGAAGCACGCAACATCGCCTGATACACCCGAAGCACCGAAAGCACCGGATGCAGCGGATACACAGCAAGCTCCGGTAACGCCGCAAGCCAGTCAACAAAAGCTGCCTGTCAGTCAACAACCGCAGCACAACAATCAACAAAATGAAAACCCCCAGCTTCAACACGCGCCTGCAGCACATAAAGGTGCACCTGTTAAACCACAGCTTGAAAAATCAAAACCAGCCTTCGATTTCTCCGTTGAACGCTGGCTCCCGAAAGTGTTTTTATTTGTACTTTTAATTGGAAGCGTGTGGGGATTCATGGCGGCATCCCAAAACGGCTGGCTTTCTCCCGGATTCAGGGTCCTGACCGGCGCTGTCGTCAGTATCGTGATGTTCATTCTTGGTGAGCGTTACATCAAAGATCAGCGCAGACTGGGCATCACCCTGTTATCGGGAAGCATTGTCCTTGCTATCATTACGTTATTCTCTGCAAATATTTTATACGGGTTCATCCCGGGAATCGTGACCAACCTTTTGCTGCTGCTGCTCATTTTGACAGGTCTGTGGGTATCGCATAAGCATGCTTCACAACTGGTGCTGTGTCTGATCGGGTTCGGGGCCTATTTATTCCCGTTCATCTTTGCGGGTGATGCGAGGAATGAGTGGCTGTTTTACGGATATCAGCTTCTGATGTTCTTTGTCCTGGTCACATTCAGTACATGGAAGCGATACCGGATCGCCTGGAATATCCATTACTATCTGCTGTATTTCACACTGTTTTTCTTCGCGGCTTTTGGAGTGGGGGAAATCACCTTTACGATCCTGATCCCGTTTGCAATCCAGCATGCGTATATCCTGCTGCTCATCGTCCTGAACCGGGATGAGCGGGTCAGTGCAGAGATGATCCCTGCAGTCGTTTCAGGTACGTTCATCCTGCTGGGATTATTGAACAGTATTTATGCTTTTACAGGTGTCCCGCTTTATTATTACGCGATCTTCACAGTCGTGTACATCGGGATTTCATTCATGGAGCCTGCCGAGAAGAAGCAGACGAAGGATGTCCTGCTGGTTCTGGGATTCCTTCATCTCATGCTTTTCATATTCGGTTGGATTGATTATGAATGGACATTTATAGGGGTTGCCATCGAGGCTGCTGCATTGCTGTGGCTCGCCGGGAAAAGGAAGAGCTATGTCGGCCTTGCTGGGTCGGGCATTCTTATTCTGTATTCTTTACTCGGGGTCATGATCGGACCGGTAAATGATTTCATCAGGGTAGAGCTTCCGATCTTCCTCATTGTGTTCGGGTACTTGTTTCTGCTGGATCATTTCCGGAAGACAGGTACAGCTTTTACAAAGGTCCCGCTCATTCTGTTAAAATCGGTGCTCACTTTCATTGCCTTCTTCTTTGTGATGAGGGCGACGGACTTTATCGTGATAGGCTGGGATTACACGCCGAGGACGACTGCGTTTACGGTAGCGATTGCCGTACTGTCGATCATTTATCTGGTAGTCGGGGAAAGCAGGAAAGATGCCTTTTACCGGTGGTGCGGGATCGGATTCCTCGCGATTGCGCTTGTGAAGTTCTTTTTTGCAGACCTTGTGTTCCTCGATTTCACGATCCGTGCGATGATCCTCATACCAATCGGCGTCATCGGGCTTGTGCTGTCGCGGATTTTGTACAAAAAACGGTAAAACAAGTTGCAAAAGCTTTCTGAATAATTATATAATGACTGTATAAACTATCGTCATTGGAAAAGGAGGTGGAATCTGAGATGAATCGTTCTGTTGGTTTGCGTGGCAAGTACCTGGATTTTATTTATATCTGCCGTGCAATTTTTCATGCATTTGCGTTCAAGGGGATACGTATGCCCTTTTTTAGCAAATGAATATGAAAACCACTGAACGGTAAGAGGTCTCAGGTTCCAGCCACTTTTTTAGTAAGGATCGGAAACGGAGGGCGTCCAGCTCTCTTTTTTCATGCCCTTTTTTAAAAAGCCGCGAGAGATTCTTAATCTTACTCGGGGCTTTTTTGTTTTAATTCACGAATGGGGAGCTGTACGTCCAGCTGATCATTCTATTGGAATAAGGCATAATAGGGAAATCGTCCGCGGGATATAAATGCAAGAGCCTCTTACCGGTAACATAAAGGATTGAAAGGAAGAGGAAAAATGATTATTTGCAGTGCACAGGAATTAAGTAAAATGTTTGGCGGAAATTTGATATTTGAAAATTTATCGTTCGAAATCCCGGAAGGAGCCCGAATCGGCCTGGTCGGAAGGAACGGAACGGGGAAGACGACAATTTTTAAGCTGCTGTCCGGTGTTGAGACACCTGATACAGGAATGGTTCATTTGAAAAAAGGCGCGAAGGTCGGCTATCTTGCACAGATTCCCCAGTTTCAGGAAGGGACGAAGGGGTTGGATGTATTAAAGTCGGCGTTCTCTGACCTGCTGGGGACGGGTGAACGGTTGAAAGAGCTCGAGAGCAGAATGGGGAATGAGGGTGACCCTGATAAACTGAATCGTTTATTGGAGGAGTACGGGAAGCTTCAGGACGAATTCACGCTGTCGGGCGGCTATGAGATCGATGCGAACATCGCGAAAATCTCGAATGGGCTGGAGATCAATGAACTGCTCGAGAAAGAATTCAATCAATGCAGCGGAGGCGAGCAGACGAAATTGTGCCTGGGGCTGATCCTGCTTCAGAAACCGGATCTGCTGCTTCTTGATGAACCGACGAATCATCTTGATATTGGAGCCGTCGAATGGCTTGAAGACTTTTTGAAAGAGTATGAAGGAACCGTACTTTGCATATCGCATGACCGGTACTTCCTCGATCATGCCATTAACAGTGTGTTCGATCTCGAAGATGGGGAACTGACGATTTATCATAAGAACTATTCAGGATTTGTAAAAGAGAAGGAAGAACGACTGCTGCTTGAGTTCCAGGCCTTTCAGGAGCAGCAGAAGAAAATAAAGAAGATGAAGGAAGCAATCAAAAGGCTGAAGGAATGGGCCAACCAGGCAAATCCTCCGAATGAGGCGCTTCATAAGCGGGCCAGGAACATGGAAAGGGCCCTCGAACGGATGGAGAAGATAAAGCGTCCGATCCTCGAGCGCAAGAAGATGGGACTCGAGTTTGAAGAGACGGACAGAAGCGGCAAAGTGGTGTTTTCCATGAAGGATGTTACGAAGTCGTTTGATGGTAGAGCATTGTTCAAAGAAGCGGATATGCTTGTCCATTTTAAAGATCGGGCAGCGATTGTCGGTCAGAATGGTACGGGTAAGTCGACGATCATCAAAATGCTCCTCGGCAGCGAAAAATATGACTCGGGTGAGATAAAAGTCGGCAGCAACGTGAAGCTCGGCTACCTGTCCCAGCATTTTACGATCGCTGACCCCGATGCCCGATTGATCGATGCATTCCGGGATGAAGTGGCGGTGACCGAGGGGGATGCCCGCCATATCCTTGCGAAGTTCTTATTTTATGGGCCTAATGTGTTCAGAAAGGTGGGACAGCTTAGCGGAGGGGAGAAGATGCGGCTCCGGCTTGCCCAGCTGATGCATCAGGATATCAACTTCCTGGTGCTGGATGAACCGACGAACCATCTGGATATCGACTCGAGGGAAGTGCTTGAAGAAGCACTGGAAGACTTCAAGGGCACCATTCTTGCCGTATCGCATGACCGCTATTTTCTGAATAAGTTGTTCCACAAGACGTATTGGATCCATGACAGTAAACTCTACTCATTTGAAGGACCGTACAGCTGGGCGAAGGAAAAGCTCGCGGAACTGGCGCCACCTGAAAGTGCAGAAACGACTGCTTCGAAAAAGAAGCCGGCACCGGTGCGCGAAAAGGAAGTGAGTCAAAAGCCCGCAATATCCATTGAAGAGGTAGAGAAAGACCTTGAAGAATTGGAAGGGAAAATCGGGTTGATTGAAAAAAAGCTACTGTCTTTGACGGAACTGGATGCCCTTCAGGAGCTGTACAGCGAGAAAGAGAGTCTGGAAAAGCAGAGAGACGAAAAGTATGATCTTCTGGAAGAATGTTTGTAGCTTTTTGACAGCTGCTCCCAAAGAGGGAGGGCTGTCTTTTTTTGTGCAGGCTGTTTTCTAAAAGGTTGCTGCTTTCAGTAAATAGACTTGTATATAGCTTGTGGACGTGCTCTTTTCAAACTCGAGCTTAAACAACAGACGGACGTACAAACCGAAAATACCCAAATTCCGGTATTTTCTTGTGTGCAAAGAAACAAAGCATGCAATGCGAAAAGAGCCTCTGTGTAAAAATAAATAGTGGGAATTTTATGTCTATTATATAATGAAGGTAATAAATGGATAAAAAGGGTGATTCAATGTATAATTCTCTGGGATTTCAGCCTAAGAAAAGGTCCGCATTCCGGGTGTTTCTTGGAACGTGTTTCTATCGTGCAAAGAGATATTTGGAGTGGCTGACAACCGATGAGGCGTTCGCTAAAACAAAAGAAGTGGAATTAAAGCAGCATGTCATCCATTCACACCGCACGCCGCTCTACAGGAAGCTGAAGGATGTGGACATGTGGTACCAGGAAAATAAAGTGAAAAATTTACGCATTGCCGTCCGGGAACTCGATAAGATCATTCTTAAGCCAGGGGAGACATTTTCGTACTGGAAGCTGCTCGGGAATACGACGAAACGCAAAGGGTATGTGGACGGTATGGTCCTCTATTATGGTTCTTTCAAGCCAGGTCTTGGAGGCGGGCTGTGTCAGTTGTCGAACCTGATTTATTGGATGACGCTGCATACGCCGCTGTCTGTCACGGAGCGGCACCGCCACAGCTATGACGTGTTTCCTGACAGCAACCGCAGACTTCCATTCGGGAGCGGGGCCACCTGTGCTTACAATTATTTAGATTTGAAAATAAAGAACACCACAACCGAGACGTTCCAGCTTCATGTTTACCTTACGGATGAGACACTGGTGGGGGAATGGCGGGCGGCTTCACCGTCTCTCACCCGATATGAAGTGTATGAAAAGGAACATCGTATTTCCCATGAATACTGGGGCGGATACCTCAGGCATAATCAGATATTCCGGAAAGTGTTCAATAGGGCTGGCGCCCAGATCGATGATGAATTCATAACGGAAAATCATGCGCTGATGATGTATGAACCGCTGCTTGAGCAGAAAACCGGCAGCAATTCCTGACGGCTGCGAGCTCCTGTTTTCAGAATAACTCCACCCTTTTCATCAAACAATAAACGATAAGAAAAATTTAGTGAATATGAGGAATGAACATGGTAAAAGACATGACGTTAGAGTTGAAGAAAGCATCCATTGAACAACTGGATGAGATCACCGAAGTGTACTTGAGAAGTAAGAAGGATCTTGATGACAGTGGACTGCTTCAGTGGGATGACAACTATCCTGGCAGGGAGTATTTTGAAGAGCAGATCGGATACGGGGACCTTTATTGCCTGTATTCGAATGGCGGGCTTTCGGGTGCCGTGACGTTGAATACTTGGCAGTCACCGGAATGGGGAGAGATCCCTTGGGAGTATGACGGGGAGCTGGCCGTCCATGCTTTGTTCCTTGATCCAGCCAAACAAGGCCGGGGACTCGGCAGCCGTTTCCTGGAGAAGTGCGAGGAATTTGCAGCCGGGAATGGGTACCGGAGCATCCGCCTCGATGCTTATGCCAGAAACGAAGGGGCCAATTCCCTTTATGAAAAAATGGGCTATACGTTCAGGGGGACTGTTTATTTTTCATCGAAGCCAGAGGGGCATCAGAAATACCGCTGTTATGAAAAAGCACTGAAATAACGTGAAATATTCCCCTGCAGAGCAGGATGCTGAGCCAGCCCCGAATGTGCTGCTGTTCAATTTTTGTTCATATGTCCGGGGTCAAGCCGTATTGATGAAAAGCTGTTTTCTGAACGTGACACTTCAGGGAACAGCTTTTTCTTTTTTACGACACAGGCTGGACGTCCACGTCGGAGTAAGAGACAGGATTTATTGCGGGACGGGGGGACAGGTTCGGTGTCCCGGCTGAAGGAAGGTAAACTTTAAAATGGATAGGTCAAAACACAGGCATTCCCCATGAGGTCTCCCCCTTACAGACAATAGGGTGACGTTCCATCCATCCCTTTCCTCGACACCTCAAAGTAACGGAACCAAAAGCGGAATTCATCAAACAGGGTGGAACGGTCGAGTGTGAAGTGGTCAAAGAAATCCTCCAGGTGCCCGGCTTCACTGTCATCGAGCAGACCTGTCACATAAAGGGGCGTCTTGAAACGCTTATATAAATCCTCGTGGCCGTAAAAGTGAAATAAATCTTCCATTTGCTGTTCGGTCATGATTTCAACACTCCTTTTTTCTATGATTGGTCAGTTTCTGGAGATTTATCCGTGTGCGGGGAGGCAATCAACGAATCTGGGATGCAGATACTCTCAAAAAATGTCTTCTTAAACTTCATTCTTATTGGACACCTTAATGGGAAAGGAGTGATGAAGGATGCGAAGCTTGTTCGTCTTTTTGACAGCGATGCTGATGATCCAGGGTGCAGCGGGTGCGAGAAATATCCTGCCGCTGCCGGCCCATCAAAAGGAGCTGGCCATTGTGATCGACGATTTGGGGAACGATATGAAAGGGACGGAGGAAATCCTCCATCTGCCTGTGACGCTGACGCTTGCAATCATGCCGTTTTTGCCGTCAACGAAAGCGGATGCGGAGAATGCGCACAGGCTGGGGCATGAGGTGATCGTTCACCTCCCGATGGAGCCGGTATCCGGAAAAGCAAGCTGGCTTGGCCCGGGAGCCATCCTGACCTCGTTATCAAATGAAGAGATCAGGAACAGAGTGGAAAAAGCGATAGAAGATGTACCATATGCGGTCGGCGTCAATCATCATATGGGATCCAAGGCAACAGCCGATGAGCGAGTGATGCGGATCGTGCTCGAGGTATGCAAGGAGAGGGGGCTCTTCTATCTTGACAGTAAAACGACGGGAAAGAGCGTCATTCCGAAGCTTGCCCGTGAACTGGAAGTACCTTATCTTGAGAACAAGCTGTTCTTCGATGATGTCTATACACTTCAGCATATCGGGAAGCAGGCGAAACACCTATCCCATGAGCTGGATGAAGGTGAGAGCACGATTGCGATCGGCCATGTCGGGGTGACCGGGATGAAGGTTGCTGTGATGCTGAAGGAATTCATACCGCTTTATGAAAAGAAAGCGTCGATTGTACCGCTGTCTGACCTGATACCCGAATATCATCTGATCGATGAAAGCATGCCTTGAGGGTGTGCTTTTTTTGTAAGCAGGATTTTCATGTCACTTTTTAGAATACATAGTGAAAAAGGGAAGAAGGAGAATGTGTATATGAAAATTGAAAAACAAATCCTGGAATGGTTCAACCATTTTCACACTCATCCGGAAGTGAGCTGGAAGGAATTTGAGACGACGGATAAGATTGCAGAGATTCTCGATGGCCTGAATGTGAAATACAGGAGGTTCTCCGATGTGACCGGGCTGATCGCCGAGATTGGCGAAGGAGAGAAAGTGACTGCTGTAAGGGCGGATATTGATGCGCTCTGGCAGGAAGTGAACGGTAAGATGCAGGCAAATCATTCCTGCGGCCATGACGCGAATATTTCGATGGTGCTCGGTGCGCTGCTCTATACCCTTGAAGATCAGCCGAAAGATAAGCGGATCCGGTTCATTTTTCAGCCGGCAGAGGAAAAGGGAAATGGGTCGCTGACCATGATTGAAAAGGGAGCCCTTGAAGATGTTGATTATTTGTTCGGTGTTCATTTACGGCCTCAGGAAGAATTGCGCCACGGGTATTTCAGCCCTTCTATCCATCATGGTGCCGGCATTTTCATGGAAGGGAAGGTCAGAGGTGTGGATGCGCATGGTGCGAGGCCTCACCAGGGGAAAAACGCAATCGACGTCGTGATGGGGATTCATTCGTTTTTAAAAACAATCTATCTGTCTCCGATTGAAGCCTATTCAGCAAAACTGACGAAGATTGAAGCGGGAGGGGAGAATTTGAATATCATCCCTGGGAGTGCCGGGTTTGCCATCGATGTACGTGCAGGGAAAAATGAAGTACTCGAAGAAATCCAGCGGCGGATGGAGGAAGGGATGAAAGGGCTGGAACAGCTTCATGGAGTTCGCATCCAGTATGAATGGACGGATTATACGCCGGGGGCAGAGGTGTCTGAGGAAGCAGAAACGATAGCGAAGGAAGCGATCACAGCGATTGCAGGGGAAGAAGCGTTGGCTCCGGGGGTCATCACTTCCGGCAGTGATGATTTTCATTTTTACACGATCAGGCACCCGGAAGTGAAGGCAGCGATGATCGGGGTAGGGGCGGATTTGAAGCCTGGACTGCATCACCCGGATATGACGTTCAATGTCTCTGTCCTTGACCGGGCAGCAAAAATAGTAGCGGAAGCACTGAAAAAAGCCTGAATCCACATGTAAACGGTACCAATATCTGATTGACTGATTCTCCAAGTGCCCTTATCATACTCATATAGCGACTATTTAACGACAATTTAAAATAGTCTAAAAACAACAAAGGGTTTCAAGGGGGAATTTTTATGAAAAAGGAAATGCCATTCTGGCTCGCCGTCATACCGCTGCTTGTGATGATTACGGTGATGGCCATCACGATCGTCGTGCTGGAACAAGGGCCTCATATCCCGCTGATCATCGGGACGACAACGGCTGCGCTCACGGCCTGGTTTGCAGGCTTCAAATGGAAGGACATCGAGGAATCGATGTATAAGGGGATCCGCCTTGCGCTTCCGGCGGTCGTCATCATCATGCTGGTGGGTCTCACCATAGGGGCATGGATCGGCGGAGGAATTGTCGCAACGATGATATACTACGGCCTGAAAATGATTACTCCGTCTCTTTTTCTTCTGTCGATTGCAGTGATTTGTGCTGTCGTATCCCTTGCGATCGGAAGTTCCTGGTCTACGATGGGGACAATCGGTGTTGCGGGAATGGGAATCGGGATGAGTATGGGGATCCCGGCACCGATGATTGCCGGAGCGATTATCTCAGGTGCTTATTTCGGGGATAAAATGTCACCGCTGTCTGATACGACCAACCTGGCTTCGGGACTCACCAATACAGACCTTTTTGTACATATCAGACATATGCTTTACACGACGATACCGGGCTTTGCGATTGCCCTCGGTGTCTATGCATATCTGGGAAGGAACTTCGGGAAGAACGGGGTCGACACGGCCGATATTGAAAAAACGATCGGCGTCCTGCAGGACAGCTTCGTCGTGTCACCGTTTCTGCTGATTGTCCCGCTTCTCGTCATCGTACTTGTTGCCAAGAAGGTACCTGCCATTCCGGCGTTGATTGTGGGCATCGTTCTTGGATTCTGCGCACAGGTATTCATTCAGCATGATTCGTTTGCCGACGCTGTATCCGCCCTGCAAAGCGGGTATGTGATCGAAACGGGTAATACCATGGTAGATGACTTGTTTTCCCGCGGCGGTCTTGATTCGATGATGTATACGGTATCGATGACGATCGTGGCGATGACATTCGGAGGGATCCTGGAACATACCGGAATGCTGCAGGCCATCGTCAATCAGATCCTGAAAGTGACAAAGACGGCCAGAGGAATGGTGGCTTCGACAGTTGTTTCATGCTTTGCCACAAATGCTTCCTGCTCGGAACAGTATATCTCGGTGGTGGTACCTTCCCGGATGTATGCGAATGCGTATAAGGAAAAGGGGCTGCATTCAAAGAATCTGTCCCGCGCGCTTGAAGACGGGGGGACGCTGACGTCCGTCTTCATTCCATGGAATACTTGCGGGGTCTTCATCCTGGGGACACTCGGGGTCCATGCGTTCGATTATGCCCCGTATGCCGTATTGAATTTCATCGTTCCGGTCATTTCCATCATTTATGCGCTCACCGGCTTCACGATTGAAAAGCTGAGTGAAGCGGAGATGAAAGCAGAAGCGGAACAGGAGGAGACCACGCTGTCCTCCTGATCCACTCAGTACTCAATACATGGGGAAGGACAGCTCGTATACGGCACGGGGGCGCCCTTGCGAATAGGTCATTTCCTCTCCTGTGATCCTGGCAGAACCGTTGTCGACCAGCTTCTTTAAGATCCGTTCCGCAGACCGCCTGGAGATTTGCATATAATCGGAGAGCTCAGCGGCGGTGAAATCCCGGAATGAACGATTCTTATAGAATTGCATGATCTTAGAGAGGTTTGCAGGACTCAATTTTAATTGCTTGGCCAGGGACAGCATGTCTGGATGATTATATTTCAGCTGCTGTTTCTTATTTTTATCAGGATAAGGACCTGAAAGTTCTTTGTCCTCATTCACTATAAAAGCACAGCTCTCAGCATCATACTTCGATGCAAATGAAAGGGCGGTCTCTGCATTCTCCTCAGCCTGTGCGGCCGTGTGTCCATACCCGAAGCCGGCCAGGACGGGCTGATCAAGCTGGAAGAAGGAATGGAATTCGGCGGTCCCCAGGAGATTTTCAATGCTTCCCCTGTTGCTGTAGATGGTATAGGCGGATTTCTCATCCTTTTTTTGAAGGATGCCTTCCATCAGATGAACGAGTTTTTGAAGGCTGCTGTTCTCCGTGTGCTTTTCCTGTACAACAATGCGCACTGCGGCAATCGCGGCGGCTTTTCTTTTAGAAAGGAGAGCCTGAGACCGGGCTTCATTGATTGTCCGCATCAGCGTTTTAGCAGGATCGATCATCCTCATGCATGGGATATTCAGTTGGTCGAGTCTGTCATAAACACTGTGGATGCTCGTTAAGGCAAATCTGGTTTTTCCATCTTGGAATAAACGCTGGTGAAAGGTTGCATACTCACTGATGCTGAATTCGTGCGGAAGGCTGCTTTTATAATCCATGACGTATTGGGGAGGGTTCTTAAGGTGCAGGTCTGTCATGATGTGATCTACAAAGGCTGTGTCCATCAAATCGATGGATACGTGTTCAGGTTTGATTTCATGATGATGAAGGATATGGAACAACGATGTGATGAGAGCCGTCTCATCCTGTTCAAGATACAGGACTGGGACCGTTAACGCTGTGCATGCTTCTTTTGAAAAAAAGTAAGGCAGCCCCCCTGAGAATAAAACGGCATCACATGGTGTGATAGTTGGGATAAGCTTATCTGCTTCTCCAGGATCAGAGTATATGTATGGAATCAGATCGATGCCGTTCAGGCGGGGGGCAATGGAAGCCTGGACATAAGCGTTGAAATCCTTGGAGCCGATCAAAGCGATTTTCGTATTCATGTGGATCTCCTTTCCGGATTAACGACTATATAACGACATTATATCAATCTTACAAGACATTTGTCAGATGCAAAGGAGTGTTTTTTGATGATCATTAAAAAAATTAATTTGTACGCCATCCGGCTGCCGCTGAAACAGCCATTCATCATCAGCTACCATACATATGATGATATGCCTTCCATCATCCTTGAGATGGAAACGGATGAAGGCATCACCGGGTACGGGGAAGCGGTAGCGGACGAGCATGTGACGGGGGAAACGTGGGAAAGCACATTCCAGGTGCTGAAAAATACGCTGGCCCCTAAACTGATCGGTATGAGCCCTTTTAACATTGAAAAGATTCATGAGATGATGGACCTGGCCGTTTATCAATGTCCGGCAGCAAAGGCAGCGGTCGATATCGCTTGTTATGATGCCATCGGGAAAAAAGTGAAGCAGCCCGTCTATCAGCTGCTAGGAGGACGGTACCATGAAGAATTTCAGCTGACCCATGTGCTGAGCATAACCGAACCTGACCGGATGGCAGAAGAAGCTGCCAGGATGATCGGGGAAGGGTTTCAGTCATTTAAGATGAAAGTCGGAACAGATATCGGAATGGATATCGAACGAGTCAGGAAGGTCCGCGAACGTATCGGGCTGGAAGTACCGATAAGGGTGGACGTGAATCAAGGCTGGAAGAACAGCAGCCAAACGTTAAGGGCCATCCGCCACCTTCAGGAATTGAACATCGACTGGCTGGAGCAGCCTGTTGCCGCTGACGATGTTGATGGGATGGTCCGGATCAGAACGATGACGGATATTCCGCTCATGATCGATGAAGGGTTTAAAGGTGTGCGTGAAATGCGGGAAATCATTGCGAAGAAGGCAGCGGATAAAGTGAATATCAAACTGATGAAAAGCGGAGGCATCCACCCGGCAGTCAAACTCGCCCATATGGCAGAAATGGCAGGAATTGAATGCCAGGTCGGTTCGATGGTCGAGTCATCGATCGCGTCGGCGGCAGGCTACCATGTTGCCTTTTCCAAAAAGGTCATCACTAGTGTAGAATTGACGGGACCGATTAAATTCTCGAAGGATGTCGGCGATCTGCATTATGATATCCCTTATATCCGTCTCACGGAAAAGGCAGGTCTCGGGGTGGAAGTGGACAAAGGGATCCTTGAAGAATTGACCGGGTTTAAGAGTTTCATAGAGTAAGGAGCATGAATACATGGACTATCTATTTCAAGGCTTTCTTGAGAAAAACAAAGAATCCTATACTGTCAGATTGTTGAATAAAGAGGATATTGATCAGATTCATGAACTGCAGGAGCTGGTAGTGATGGACCTGAAGAAAAAATCGGCTTTACAGCCCCTCACGTACGAAGAGCTGGAATATATTTTGGATGGGAACGGCCTGATGCTCGGTGCTTTTACAGAGTATGGAATGATCGCATTCCGGGCCCTTTTAATCCCGCCGATCGATGAAGAACATCTCGGACTGGATGCGGGACTGCCCGAAGAAGAACTGAATGATGTGATTTATCAGGAAATCTCAACTGTGCACCCTGGTTACAGGGGCAACCGGCTGCAGCAGACCCTTGCCCACTTGATCATGGAAGAGCTGGGGAATCTGGAACGGAACTTTACTTATGCTGCCTGCACGGTCGCTCCATTCAACATTCCCAGTTTGAAAGATAAATTCAGCCAGGGGATGGAAATCGCTGCCCTTAAGATTAAATATGCCGACCAGCTGCGCTATATTTTCATCAAGCGATTGGACGGCAGGGATACGAGAGGGGAAATTTACGAGCTTGAGGGAGTGCCGATGGGGGATACAGCGGGTCAGCAGGCATTGCTTGGTAAAGGCTGGCGCGGTATTTCGATGGAGGAAGAGAAAGGCGGGTACGTGGTGGTATACGTGAAAAGGTGACGTGAAATCGGCCTGCTGAGCAGAGGAATAATATGTACAGAAAAAACGGGTTCGTGGACTGTAAGGGGTTCTGTTTTGAAATGCAAAATATGAATCAACATTGCTTTTCGTATAGTAATTCGCACCAAAATAAAGAAGCTGATTAGCAAGGATACCGGAATATAAAAAAGCTTGAAGACAGAGGCTCCAAGCTTTTTTATACAGGGATAAGCACTGGTTAACGATCTCCAAATATATGCCATTACATAAAATAAACGACTAAAACGAAAATAAGGGGATAAATTCATCTTATTAACTTATTAGCACTTAATATGAAGTAAATAAGGGAAACATTTCCCCCTATTTACTTCAAATGTATGAAAATGGACCCTTTCACCTTACCTTAAAGGGAAAAACTCCCCTTATCTCCCCCTAATCTATCCCGATTCTTCAAGATAAAGGGAAAAACTCCCCTTATTTTAGTTTTTGTATTCAAAATCAATCCGAACCAGGTACATGCTTTTTTCGGCTATGATCTTTTATGTGTGATTTCCAGTCCCTGCTGATCCAGTGCGTACTTGATTCCCTGCTGCAAGATGGTGAAGCACGGGATGCCTGCCACTGAATGTCCGGATTGTACAATCTTCATGCTGAGTTCCGCTGATATTCCAACAAGCAGGCATTTCGTTCCCAGCAGGCCGGCAGATCCAACAAACTTCCGGATGAAATCAAGCGTGTAATCGTCGAATCCGGTCAGGCTGGTCAGGTCGAGAACTAAATATTGAGCATTATAATGAGGGAGATTCAGCAACGTCCGGTTCAACAATTCCTCTCCTCTCAATTCATCATATGGCCCGACTAGCGGGACCACCAGGATCGAGTCCATCACCGGGATGATCGGGGAGGAAATTTCCTTGATGATATCCGAAAGCACCTGGGTACGCTGTTCCGTCAGCTGCTCCAATTCTGAACGCGCCTTTTTTGTCTGTTCATCGAATAGAGTCTTTACATTCAAGGTCGGTGTGATATCCGACGGGAAGAATTCATACTGACTATATTCGTCTCCGCCTATCTGGCTCTTTACAATCCTGTACCATACGTTTGCATTGAATAATCCGGAGAATACTCCTGCCCAGTGTCCGGGAAGGAATTTCCCCTCATCTGCTTTTCCCTGGGCGAGGATCACTTTGTGCTCCCAGCCATTTTTGACGGTGACCACCGCTTTCCTGTCTTCAATAGAGTAATAGACTACATCAGTAAGGCCCCACCCCGCAGCGGCATATGTATTCGGAAGATTAGTCAAGATTTCATCCGTATGTCCGATCGTGTCCATATAGAATTGACTCACAATCTTTCCGGTCCTGTACCCGGCTGTTTCAAGAACGAGCTCTGATTCCTTTTCCCCTGCAATTTCTTCAATGGAATCAAACAGCGTTTTAAAAGCTGTATTCACCCAAAACAGTACAACTTCATCATTCTCAAAATGAAAATCTCCATTCTCCAGATTCCAGTCAAATATTGATCCGTTGACATTCACCTCATACGCAGTCATAAACAGCAGCCTCCATAAAACAAATATGTTGATAGTTACCTATACCCAAAAAAAGGGACTATAAAGTTTTTTATTTATCAAATTAATTATACGGATATCCATTGATAGAGTAAATCTGCACGCTTAGCTGGAAAAAAGAAATTGGCAAAAATAAAAACCCGGCCTGGAGGGGCGGGTTTCACTTTTTCAGTTCTGTATAGATGACCAGCCGTTTACTGTAGTTTCTTGCTGAACGGTCGAAGTCTCCTGTGCAGGTGATCAGGTTCAATGAGCTTCTGTGGGTATAACCGAAGATTGTTTTCAACGGGGCGTCATCCCAAGGGTATTCTTTTTTACCAGTCACGATAAAGGTTCTTGTGTCACCGGATTTGCTGGTGACTTTGACCTCGTCGCCTTCTGTAAGCTTGCTCAGTTCATAAAAAACGGCGGGGCCGTTCCGGCTGTCGACATGGCCGCCGATGACTGCATTTCCGGGTTCACCCGGTTTGTAGCCCTTTTCAAACCACCCAGTCGTATTGAAGTTTTCGGTGACAGCCATCTCCCCATTTTCCTTTATACCGACGGATTCGACATCGGTTTTCAGGCCGATTGCCGGTATTTCAAGGGAGGAGGGAATAATCCCGGTTCTTTCGTCCTTGATGATCGATTCGGCGTAGGGGGATGAGGTGGTGGTTGTGCTGGCCACGGGTTGTTGGGTTGTTTCCGCCTGCCTGGCTGGTTTTTCAGCAGGTTCCAAGCTCACGCCCATTTCTGAACTGCATGCAGAAATAGTCATTAGTACAAGCACAAGGAAGGCAGTCCTCATAGTATAAAACATGTGAAGCCACTCCTTTCATCTTCACTTAAGAGGGACAGACCTTGCAGGGGGCTGTCCCTTTTGCTTTGTCATTTTATTTGTTTTTATGCAGGTGGAATATTCAATCCCGGATTATTTATTTGCTGCAAATTTTTTCAGTGCAAGTACAGATCCGCCGGCGATCGCCATCAATGCTGCAAGCAGGTATTCAAGCGGGAATTCTTCAGCATCAGCCGTACCGCCCATTCCGGTGTTCGGCATCTGGGAAGGCATGTCCTGGGCGAATTTGTCAGGATATTGATCGACAATCGCGGAAGACAGTCCCTTTGCAGGATTCAGCATATGCTCATAAGCCATGCGGATATCCTCGAAAGATTTTTCATACTCTCCTGCAGCGTAGCTGTCGAATGCCCCGATTAACTGATCAACGTGCATCTGCAGACCTTCAGCCAATGCATCTGACTTCAATCGTCCGTCAGTGGCCGTTTCAAGGAATTTGGAGAAATCAGCTCGGTAATTATCAAGCTTTTGAAGGGCTTCTTTTTTCGCTGCTTCATCTTCAGCACCCGTTGCTTTTACATAATCCACAAAGAATCCGATATGGTTGGACCACATTTCCTTGAACTGATTTCCCGCTTCTTCACCGTATACAGAAGCAATCGCTGCAGATAAGTCTTCGGTATTGGCATTCAATGCATTGACGGAAGCTTCGAAGTCCTCTGAGCCGTCGATTCCGTTCTGCATCGCCATTGTGGCAAGTGCTGCGTGTTCTGTCAGCAAGTGGTTAAGAGTCGCTCTTAAGTCAGCAGCAGGCGTGACGGCCATCGCGTTTTCGAATTTATCAGGATATTGATCGGTGATCGCACTGGATAATCCTTTTGCGACCATATGCATATGATTGATGGCTTCGCGCTCGTATTTGTAAGCTTGTTCGTAATCGCCCGCGACATAACTGTCAAACGCTCCGATCAGCTGATTCACGTGCATCTGCAGTCCTTCTGCCAGGCCGTCTGATTCCAGACGTTCGCCGGTGGCCGTTTCAAGGAATTTAGAGAAGTCCGCGCGGTAGTTATCAAGTTTCTTCAAGGCTTCGTCTTTCGCAGCCTGGTCGTTTGCTCCGGTCGCTTTTACATAATCGACGAAGAATCCGATATGGTTGGACCACATTTCATTGAATTGCTCTCCGGCTTCTTCACCGTATACGGAAGCGATGGCAGCCGTTAAGTCTTCCGTGTTGGCATTCAAGGCATTCGCCGCCGCTTCAAAATCTTCGGAACCTTCAGCACCCCTTCTCATGGCTTCTACAGCAAGATACGCGTGCTCACTTAAATAATGCTGAAGTGTGGTTCTTAAATCTGACGCAGGCGTAACAGCCATCGGGGAGTGATCTTCACCATTGTGGGCGGATACTGTTCCGGCAGCCGGGATCAACAATGACAAGCTCAGTGGGATCGCCAAATAACTTTTTTTGAATTTCATAGGGTAATCTCTCCTTTTGTTTTTGTATTTTCATAGAGCTAACGACAGAAGTTTGGGGTTGGATCACTTTTTTTTGAAAAAATTTTTAAGAGAAGAAATTTGAACGTGTTGAGGGGACGTATAGCAGGTGAACTCATACAAATAAAAAAACCCGGCGTGAATCTGCCGGGTTCGTGAAAATTGTATTAAATTTCAGAGGCGAGAACGATATCCCCCTCCGGAAGCTGACTGTTTGCATCTGGTTCCAGGGTGATGGCGACGGTATCCCAGTCTTCCCGGGCGAATTCTTCGTTCATTTTAAAAACGACAGATCCTTTTCCGTCCTTTCCGGTTACAAACGTTCCGGCGCGCTGAGGCTTTTCATCTTTGATGAGCCATACCTGGTACACTTCGTCCTTAGTCAAGTCTTTCAGCTGAGAAGCCTGCACCACAAGGCTTGATTGTTCGCCCTGCTTGATGATACTCGCTGTACCTTTTGCGTTTCCTGTAACGGAAGCGAGTTCGACATATTGGGTAACCTGATCGATTACTGCTTGTTCCTCCATTTCCTCCTCTTTTTGAATCTGCGTGAACAGATAGGCGTTGCCCAGTAACGACAGAGCAAGCGCAGCTGCTGCAGAAGGGAAGAGCCAGCGTCTCTGCGGCTTTTCTTTTCTTAAAGGAGTAACGCTTTCTTCTATATTGGCAAATACCCGCTCTTCCAATCCCCGGGGAGGGTCGATGGGCTCGGATGCAAAGGGGAGGAACTCATTCAGCTGGTAAAGCTCATTTATGGCTTCCCGGCAGTCTGAACAGTTTTCCAGATGCTTCTCGAACGCTGCTTTGTCAGACTCATTCAAGTGCTGGTTGTAATAATCGAGTAAGTGATCACAGTGGCGAGTCATTCCATTTGCCCTCCTTTCCCTTTTAGACAGCTGTGCAGATGTTTCAGCGCCAGCCTTATTCTTCCTTTTATTGTACCAAGCGGTGTATCGGTATTCTTTGAAATAGACTGCTGCGTCAATCCCTTGAAATAAAACAAATGGACGATCCGCTGCTGATCTTCTTTCAGCGTGCGGATGCAGTCCCGTATCGCATTTCCTTTTTCTTTCCATTCGAGGATATCCGCCGGTGTCTCATTATGGACCTGTGCGTGAAGGGAGTCGTGTTCCAGGTACTCGACCGACTCATGCTTTTTTTGCCTGCGCAGGGCGTCAAGACAGGTATTGCGTGTCAAGGTCAGCAGCCACGACGAAAATTTCCCCTTCGAGCTGTCGTAGGGGGCATGCTCCTTCCAAAGCTTCAGGAACACTTCCTGAATGACTTCTTCCGCAATCTCCTGTTCACCGGTCATTTTATAGGTGAACGAATAGATCAATTTTTCATATTTTCGGTAAAGCTGCCGCAAAGCGGCCGAATCCCGATTCTTAACCACTTTCCTGTACAAATCAATATCCTTGATTTCTTGTGGCATAATACGCTCCTTAAACATGACATAAGTAAATTAAGGATACTAAAATAACCCTTTGAACTCAATTAACAATGCTTCTATATAGCTAACGGAACAAAGGGAGAGTTGGATCATTTTATGTTTGGAATTGTAAGAGGGGAGGGTAAAATAGGGGGTTGGAGTTTGGGGATAGAGGAGGGGGAGGGGTTTAGCCGAGTATGGGGGTCTCTTGGAGTGAGTAGCGGGCATCGAATATTGGTTTATCAACAATATTTAGGAGTTATCAACAAGAATTGGGATTTACCTACGAAAACCAGCCGGTTACCAACAATTTTCAGCGTTTATCAACAAAAATGCAGGGGTTACCGACAATTCTTTAAAAAGCGACAAATTTCGTTGTGCGAAACATAGCTGCACGAGGGCATGGTAGTGGAGCTTGATTAGGGATTGGGGCATCCGGGACAGAGTGGCGTGCTTCGAAATATATGTGAGTAGTGGTTTATCAACAATTTTTAGGATTTATCAACAAAAAAACCGTACTTACCGACAATTCTTCAAAAAGCGACAAATTCCGCAAGCGAAACAACAGTCGCCCCGGAGCAGGGAACACCAGGCAACACCAAGCACATAACAAAAAAACAGACCCCCGATCCACCGGGAGTCCGTTTAACTGCATAGAGCCATTATCTTACCTTCTGAAGCTTGTGGATCACTGACAGTGAACGTCCTGTACCGATTGCCACTGATTCCAATGGATTCGGTGCAAGGTGGACAGGCACGACGATTTCGTGGCTGAGCCAGTCCTGAAGTCCGTTCAAGAGA
Organism: Rossellomorea aquimaris; assembly: GCF_001877785.1. Classification (GTDB taxonomy): domain Bacteria; phylum Bacillota; class Bacilli; order Bacillales; family Bacillaceae_B; genus Rossellomorea; species Rossellomorea aquimaris_A. Next base: position 238,752 of record NZ_MINN01000106.1, read on the forward strand.
GAGCCTCCGCCTGTCAGGATCACACCGCGGTCCACGATGTCCCCGCTCAGTTCAGGAGGACAGTTCTCAAGTGTCGCTCGGATGGTTTCCAGGATGTGAAGGAGTGATTCCTTCAGGGCACTTTGGATTTCGTAAGACGTAAGTGAAATCGTCTTTGGAAGTCCTGTCACAAGGTCGCGGCCGCGGATTTCCATTGTGCGTTCTTCGTGGTCGATCAGCGCATGGCCGACTTCGATCTTGATGTTTTCCGCCGTTCTTTCACCGATCAGCAGGTTGTAGCGTTTGCGTACGTGCTGGATGATATCTTCGTCCATTTGGTCCCCGCCGATGCGGATCGTGTTGCAGGATACTACACCGCCGTAAGAGATGATGGCCACTTCAGTAGTTCCCCCTCCGATATCGACGATTACATTGGCTACAGGCTCATCAACCGGAAGGTCAGCACCGATCGCCGCTGCAACAGGCTCTTCGATAAGAGTGACTGTTTTCGCACCGCTTCCGCGCACAGCATCCTGGATCGCCCTGCGTTCCACGCTTGTCGCGCCTGATGGAGTACATACGACAACATTCGGCTTGCGGATGGAGAATCCAAGTTTTTTGCTTGCTTTCCTCATCACTTGCTTAAGCATTTCAGTTGTCACATCGAAGTCTGCGATGACGCCGTCTTTCAATGGGCGTACCGCTACGATTTTACCAGGTGTCTTCCCGATCATGCTTTTGGCTTCTACGCCGACAGCTAATACGTTTTTAGTTTCTGTGTCAATGGCGACAACAGAAGGTTCGTTTAAAATGATTCCTTTATTTTTACTATAAACTAGAATATTTGCGGTTCCTAAATCGATCCCGATTTCAGAGTTTGATAACATCAAAATTCCTCCAACTATAAGAATTCTTCACAGTATAACCTTCTATCTAGTATAGGAGATTTTTGACGTTTTTGAAGGTGGAGATATTTACCACTGACACAATGTTACAAAGTGTGACAAGGATTGTTTTGACAAAAAGATAGTTACAGAGCCTTTTTTAATACCTAAATGGGTATTTATTGAGGTTGGCTGTCCGGCCTCTCGTTAAATAAATTTAAACGTCCTGTAACAAAGAGGCGGGTGCAATTACTACTAGTAGGAAGGTGATGCCCGGCTTCAAATAGGAAATATAATGAAAAAAACATTGTGTCTTGAGTATATTAGTATCAGATAATAAAAGGATTGGAGTGGGGAAAAAGCTCTGCACGCGGCATGGGACTGAGTGATTCAGCAGTGACCAGCTGGTTAAAAAGTAAGAGACCGTACCCGGTGATTACAAAAAAAGAGATGCCCAACATGGGCATCTCTGCAAAAACTAATATGCGTTCCTGAAAAATTCAGCCAGCTCCTGGCTGTGCTTTTTGCGTGCTTTCCGGTGTTCGGCACGGTTCTTCGCCGTTTCGTTGAGCCATTTTTCTTCTTCCGTTTCAGGTATGACTTCCGGGATCACGACAGGCTTTCCGTCCTCAAGAGCGACGAATGTCAGGAAGGAAATGGCTGCGACGTTGGTTTCACCTGTCAGCAGCACCTCCGACGTGACCTTGACCCCGACCTCCATGGAGCTGCGTCCGGTGTAGGTCACCATTGCTTCGAGGGTTACAGCATCCCCGACTTTGATCGGCTGAAGGAAGTCCACCGAGTCAGTGGAAGCTGTGACGACCGGCTTGCGTGCATGGCGTGTGGCCGCGATGGACGCGACGTCGTCTATATAGGCCATCAGCTTTCCTCCGAACAAGGTTCCGTGGTGGTTGGTGTCCGGCGGAAGCACATGGGTTGTTTTGCTGGTTTTTGTTTCTTTCATGAATTTTTTCTCTCTCATACTCTTTCACCTTCCGTCTTAAATGTACACTACCATTTACTATTCACCAAATACGGAGAATAGAAACATATCCGGGATTTTTTTGCTTACCTGCCTGGAAAGCAGGTAACTTCATCTCAATCCCCAGGTGAAATAATCAGATGAACATACTGACAATGATCGCTGTGATGAAACTTGCAAGTGTACCGGCTGCAATCGCTTTTAAGCTCAATTTTGATACGGTCGGACGCTGGGAAGGTTCCAGCGATCCAAGTCCCACGATCAATTGCCCGATGGATGAAAGGTTTGCAAAGTTACAAAGTGCTACTGACAGGATTGCGACCGTTTTTGGCGATAGCTCATCAATCATTCCTGAAAGCTGGTCATACGCAACAAATTCATTCACGGAAAGCTTTGTCCCGATGATGGATGCAGCGCGGAATGCTTCATCCGCCGGAACTCCCACCAATAGGGCGATAGGGTAGAAAACATAACCGAATATCGTGGAAAGGTCCGTATGAACGAGACCAAGTACACCGTTCACAAGGGCAAGGATCCCGATAAAGGCAATCAGTAATCCCCCTATATTGATGGCAAGCTGAACGCCGCTGATCGCCCCTTCGGATATGGCTTCGAAAATGTTGGTGTGACCGGTTTTTCCAAGCGAAATGTTTCCATTAGTATTGGATTCCTCTGTTTCAGGCTCCATGACCTTAGCCATGACGAGCGAGACGAGCGGTACACTGAAGACAGACAGAAGCAGATACTTCATGTCGATCCCCATCAGGGAATAACCGATCAGGATTGCGCCGCTGGCAGAAGCTGTCCCCCCGACCATGACCGCGAAAAGCTCCGAGCGCGTCAATCGTGCCAGATAAGGCTTGACCAAAAGCGGTGCTTCGACGAGTCCGAGGAATGAATTCCCGATGGCATTGAACGATTCGATCTTCGTCGTGCCGAGAATTTTTCCAAGGACGATGCCGATATATTTCACAAAAAGCGGGATGATGCGTAAATAGTACAGGGCAGAAATGACTGCGGAAATGAAAATGATGGCCCCGAGCACATTGATGGCAAATACAAATGTGATATTGCTGCCTTTTTCAAAAAAACCGCCGAATACAAACATGATTCCTTCATTGCTGTAGTCGATGACCTTCTGGACACCAAGTGCCGTCTTTTTCAACAGGGTCTGCCCGAAAGGCACTTTCAGGACGAAAAGCACAAGAAGGAATTCAAGGGCAATGCCGATTCCGACCGTCTTCCATTTGATTGCCGAGCGGCTGCCGCTCCACAGCCAGCCGAGGAAGAGGACCCCGGCGAGTGATAAGAAACCGAGTAGTATATTCATCATAATACCTCCAGTGAATAAAATGACGAACCCCTATAGATCTGATGTCAGACCTCCTGGAAGAATAAAAAAACGTGCACACAGACAATCTTCTACTCTATAAGAAAGTCTGCATACACGTAAAAAAGCTGTGATCCAACTTTCCTTATAGTCCGGCATTTTACGGCTGCCAGGTAGAGACTTATGGTCCATATCACCATAGATATATAAGGAATTCGTATGAAATGATTAAAATATGTTGTCTACTCTAACACAGCCCGGAATACCGCAACAATGGTTTTTTCAAAAGTAAATGCTTACATGGCAATAGTCTTTTTATTCTACTAAATTAAGAAAATTCTCACGCAAACCAAAAAAAGGGACGGGACTCCATTCCTGTGACCACTTCATAGGAATGAAGGCCCGTCCCTCATTGTCTATTATTTTGTACGTTCTAGTAAGTTTGCCAGAACGTGCTTTTTGTAAGATTCAACTTTGCGTTCCTCGTAACGGCGAACGCCTGCTTTTTTAAGTTCTTCCACGTACCAGCCTTTGCTTCCTCTATGCATCTGAATACATCCTTTCTGCGTAGTATTGATTGGAATCTCCGACTAACTCGGGTCGAGAGTTACATTAAGATTGCTTACGGTTGTACATTCTAACATCTGAGTTTTTACGTTTAAAGGGGTGATCCGGAATTTTTCGGATTCGGGCATTTCTGAAAATTTCTAAGAAAAAAGGAATAATCCTGGGGATCATTCCTTTTTATTGGGCAGCTTTCTTTAATTGACTTTCTTCCTTTTCGAAACGCTCGAACATGATGTAGAACAAGCCTGCGCTGATCAATGCAAGCAGCGATAAGATGATGAACGTCCAGTTATAACCTGCATAGAGCGAGAGGGTGATGGACAGCGGTGCAATCGTCCTTGCGATCGTAAAACGCAGGCTTGCCGCCGCAAAATACTGACCTCTCATGTGATCCGGTGCAAGCTTTGAGACAAAGCTCTGCTGGATGCCTGCGGTCATAAGTTCTGCGAACGTAAATACCGCCATCGCGGCGATGAAGAACCAAACGGAGCTTGACAGCCCGAACATAAGGATCGATCCGGCATAAATAACAGATGAAAGGATGAACACATTCCGTTCGCGGAACTTGGTGATCCAGCGCGTGATGACCACTGTTAAAAGCGCCACGAGGAATCCGTTTTCCGAAAGGATGAGTCCGAAGATCTGCTCGCTCACCAGCGTCAAAGACCAGTCGCCGATGCTGAACAGCACAGCCTGATCCATTACATCTTTAATATAAACAGGTATCAGCAAGTCGAGCTGCATGAATGTCTGCCCGACAAGGACCCCTGCGAGAATGAATAATAAGAACGTTTTATCTTTGAAGATAATCCCGTAATCCCTGAATTGATCGGTCATCACGCTGTACCAGTCTTTCTTTTTGCCCTCAGTCACAAGCAGCCTGCTTCGATCCCCAGGTGCGGTTTCACGGGTCATTTTATATAAAAGAAAAGACAGTCCCATACAAATGATGGCTGCAGCCACAAGGAGCTGGAATCTGTAATGGACGTAGAATATGCCTCCGAGGATCGGCCCGACGACCACTGCAATATTGATGGATGTGTAGAAAACGGCGAAGACATGGCTCCGGTCCTTCTCATCGACCACATCGGCTACCATCGCCTGGCTTGCAGGCCAGTAAAATGAACCGAATACCCCGACTAAACTGAAACAAATGAATCCGATCAGTGCAGAATCAAGCCAAGGAGAGCTTGCGAGGCCAAATATCAAAAAGGCAAATCCCTGACCGAAGGCGGAAATCACCATCATCGTCTTGCGTCCGAAACGGTCCGCGCAATAACCGCCCATCAGGTTGGCGGCCACCGCAAATAACTGGGAAAGAACCAATAACAATCCTGCAGTCTGTTTCCCGAATGCTTCCGTAAAATAAATCGTCAGGAACGGAAAAAACATCCAGAATGTGATGTTGATCGCTGCTTCCCCAAACAGCCGGACTTTCAGATTGCGGTCCCAATCGCGAATTCTCATTTATTTCTCCTCCCCTCTGAAAAACTCTGGATGAACTAGAATATCATAGCTCGATAAATGGAATTAGACAAGATAGATTTACTGGAATTTACAAATTTCAAGGCCTATCTTAATAATACTGAATACACTAATGTATCTTTTGTGCGGGAGGGGGAGCGGAGTTGACGGGTGAAGAGATTATCCTCAGCGGAGCATGGACACAAGTGGCAGGCACAGTGATCGCTGCTGTCGGGGAGACCCTTCTCGTAAAAGATTCTGGAGCAGGCTCCCCGGGTTACAGGCTGGTCTCGATTGGCAACGGGTTTGAGGCGGCAGGGAATTCCCTTCAGGGAGTTGGTTCCCTTCAGATATTCGACGGCTCTGAGGCGGAATGGCTCAGGACCATAGGAGAATGGGTGCAGGCTTCCGGGAATGCCACAAATGTAGTGGCAGCTGAACTTCAATTTTCCGGTGAAGAAACAGAAGGGCTGAAGCTGGATGTGGTCGGGGACTCTATCCAGGCGACGGGACTTGGCTTCGAGGCGTACGGTGCAGGCTTGAGTCAGCTGAGATACAAAGACCTGCTGGCTGCAGGGAATACCGTTCAAGCGATTGGAGCGATTATTGAAGGAATCGGGGAAAATTTTATCTTGAAGGGGAAAAGAGAATTGGGTCTTCAAATAACGGCATTTGGAAGCTATGGTCAGGCAGCGGGTGCGACGATGGCGGCCATCGCCCTAACAAAGGAGTTCGGGGGTGTATGAGACGCAGTAGTTCTCTTGCATCATCAAAAAACCGGAAATGGAGCCGCAGCCCATTCCCGGTTTTTCTGAAACGGATGAAATTAAAACGCCCAGCCGCCGTCACGGAAGACAGGTTCTTCTGTACCGTCTTCTTTGATTCCATCGATGTTCATCTTGTCTGAACCGATCATGAAATCAACGTGGGTGATACTGTTGTTCAGTCCGTTTTTATCAAGTTCTTCCTGACTCATTTTCTTTCCGCCTTCGATACAGAATGCATAAGCATTCCCGATGGCGAGGTGATTTGATGCGTTCTCGTCAAACAACGTGTTGTAGAAAAGGACGTTTGATTGGGAAATCGGTGATTTATGGGGAACCAGTGCGATTTCTCCAAGGTAGTGTGAGCCATCATCCGTGTCAACAAGGCGCTTCAGGATTTCTTCGCCTTCTTCCGCTTTTACGTCGACGATACGGCCGTTTTCAAACGTGATGGTGAAATTGTCGATCACGTTCCCGCCGTAGCTTAATGGCTTCGTGCTTGAAACAGTACCGTTGACTCCTGTTTTCAATGGAACGGTGAAGACTTCTTCGGTCGGCATATTCGCCATGAACTCGACACCCTGCTCATTGACACTTCCCGCACCTACCCAAAGGTGTCCTTTTGGAAGCTCGATTGTCAGGTCTGTACCCGGAGCCGTATAGTGAAGCTTTTGGTAGTTCTTATCGTTCAGGTATTCCACTTTTTCATGAAGTGTTGCGTCATGGTCCTTCCAAGCCTGAACCGGATCTGCCTGATCGGCACGTACCGCTTTGAAAATGGCATCCCATAATAAGTCCACTTGCTCGTCTTCGGAAGCATCCGGGAATACTTTCGCAGCCCAATCTTTTGAAGGAGCGGCAAGTACACACCAGCTTACTTTGTCGGATTGGATGAACTGACGATATTTGGACATCGCTTTACCGGCAACCTTCTGGAAGTTGGAGATGCGGTCAGGGTCCACACCCTTCAGAAGGTCCGGGCTTGAAGAGACGATGCTCATGAACGCAGCGCCGCCTTCTGCGAGCTCTTCAACTTCACGTGCTTTCCATTGAGGGAACTCCTGGAATGCTTCATCTGGTGCAAGGTCATACTTAGTACGATTCACAACATCGTCATTCCAATTCACATAAACATGCTTTGCGCCAACTTCGTAGGCTTTTTTTACTACAAGGCGGACAAACTCTGCCGCATCGATGGAGGTGTTGATCACCAAAGTTTGACCCTTTTGTACGTTGACACCGACTTGAACGGCAAGATCTGCGTACTTTTCGAGGTTTTGCTGAAAGTTAGACATATGTATTCTCCTTTTTTTCAGAATGTTCTATTACAATTCAATTGTATCAGTGCCATCAAGGTTTGCAAGTGTTTTCAACCGACATAAATAGACGGGTCCCGCTTTAGCACGAAAGAGGGAATATGAACGTTCTTTTACAATCCCCGTTTTTTGTCGACAGGTCTGAAGACCCGCGGATATAATAATCTTATATCTTTAGTGAAATGAAGGGGGAAACCTGGTTGGCCTGGAATGTACTTTTACTAAGAATGTCCGCAGTATATGCATTGATCGGGGCCTTTATGGGATCTCATATGGCAGGGGCGGGCTCATACGCATTTAAACCCATCCATGCACATATTCTGGTTGTAGGATGGCTGAGTCTTTTTGCTTTTTCATCTTATTACCGGTCGTATAAAGTTCCGAAGACTTCAAAGCTTGCTGCTTTTCACGTCTGGACTGCCATCATCGGGACATTTGGATTGACGTCCGGAATGTGGCTTTATAATCTTAATCCGTTTAATCTTCCCGGGACGTTTACCATGGTCTTTTATATCGTCGGCGGGACAACGCTGCTAGTCAGCTTCTTCCTGTTCATGCTGATGACATTCAAGTATGCGGAGAGCAAAAAGTAAGCGGGAAGCCTGTTTCCAGTTTGGGGACAGGTTTTTTTGTGGGGGATTTTAGGTAGTGTCCGGATCCCGGTTAAAGGGGGGCGGCTTGGTGTACCAGGTACAGGAGCGGAGATTTGTACCTGGTACAAAAGTGTCGAACAGTACCAGGTACAGAAAGGGCTGTTTGTACCTGGCACAAAATGAATGATTTGTGCCAGGCACGGAGAGAGAAGTTTGTGCCAGGCACAGAAGAGGCGTTTCGTGCCAGGCACAGAAAGATCAAATTGAGCCTGGCACCCGCCATGAAAGAGCACCGAAAGCTAAAAAAAGAAGCCTTTCACAACAATGAAAGGCTTCATCCGTTACTGTTCGGTTTCCGGCTGCTGTTCCTGAAAAAGCAGTCGGTAATCCATCGGGTTTGTAACGAGATCGGCGAGTGTATATCCGTCAAGCACCGTTAGATAGGCGTTCAGGGCTTTGGCGAGGACATGCTTGAGGCCGCAGACGGGAGTGATGACGCAGCTGTTGTTTTTGCCGAAGCATTCGACAAGTTCAAAGTCTTCTTCTGTTTTCCGTACGAGCTTGCCGATGTTGATGTCAGCCGGCTCCTTGGCAAGCTTGATCCCGCCGTAACGGCCGCGGATGGTTTCGATGATCCCCATTTTCCCCAATTCATAGGTGACCTTCATGAGATGGTTCTTGGATATCTGATAAGAATCTGCGATTTCTTTTATAGTAGAGAGTTCAGACTTAGGCTTGGACGCCAGATAGATCAAAACTCTCAGTGAATAGTCAGTGTACAGTGTCAATTTCATATGAATTCACCCTTTTCATTCCTATGTACCTATTATACTAATCCGCAACGTTTGTGTCTAAATAATGTATGCAATTGTGTCAAATCTGTTAAAGAAGTATTTAAAATATTGCTTTGAGTCCGTTATCGGTGTAAGTTAAAGATGTATTAAAAATATTTCTTTAGAGGTGAATGAAATGTTATCTCAAAAAACAATTGATATCGTGAAATCTACTGCACCTGTTTTAGAGGTGAAAGGGACTGAAATTACTTCTGTATTTTATAAAAATATGTTTGCAAGCCATCCGGAATTATTGGACATTTTCAACCATGCCAACCAAAAGAGAGGAAGACAGCAGACAGCACTCGCCAATACGGTTTATGCGGCTGCTAAGCATATCGATCAATTAGAAGCATTGCTTCCTGCCGTGAAGCAGATCGCTCATAAGCACAGAAGCCTCGGGATCAAGCCTGAGCACTACCCGATCGTAGGGGAGCATTTGCTCGGTGCCATCAAAGAAGTGCTTGGCGATGCTGCCACTGATGAAATCATCGGGGCATGGGCAGATGCTTACGGCGTGATTGCAGGAGTCTTCATCGATGTGGAAGAGCAAATGTACGTGGAAGCAGAAAGCAAGGAAGCGGGCTTCCGTGACTTCAAACCATTCGTCGTTGCGAAGAAAGTGAAAGAAAGCGATGTAATCACTTCCTTCTACCTGAAGCCTCAGGACGGAGAGAAAGTACCTTCGTACAATCCAGGTCAGTACATTTCAGTCCGGGTGACGATTCCAGGTCAAAAGAATACACATATCCGCCAATACAGCTTATCAAGTGCATATAACGAAGAGTACTTCCGTATCTCTGTTAAAAAAGAAGCGGAAATGGACCCGAACGGAATTGTTTCTGTTTTCCTTCATGAGGAAGTCCAGGAAGGAAGCGTCATCGAAGTGAGCGCCCCTGCAGGAGACTTCTTCTTGAATCAAGAAAATAGAGAAGGCAAGGTTGCACTTATCTCAGGCGGTGTTGGTATCACTCCGATGATGAGCATGCTTGAAACCATTGCGGAAGAAACACCTGAACGCCCGGCTGCATTCATCCACGCGAGTAAGAATGAAAACGTGCAGGCATTCAGGAAAGACATAGACGGCCTTATGGATAAGCTTGAAAACGGAAAGGCCTGCTATATCCTTGAGAATCCGGCCAACGTTTCTCTCTGCCACTTTTCCGGCTATGTGAATAAAGAAATCCTCTCCACCTATGTTGACAGCGAGACGGAATGCTATGTGTGCGGACCTGCACCATTCATGAAAGCCGTGATCATGACATTGAAAGAAATCGGTCTTCCTGAAGACAAAATCAATTTCGAGTTCTTTGGTCCTGCGATGGATCTGTCAACGGTTGATGAGAAGGAAAAAGTGAAAGCTTAATAAGTAAAAAGCAGGCATCAGGAGCAATTTCCTGATGCCTGTTTCATATTACAAACGGTGTTCGTCGTTATCGACCCTGTTCTTGAAAGCCTCCTGGGTGACAATCAACTCTTCGTCGCCGGGTGGTTTTTCTGTGTGTCTTTCTGTTGTGCTATTTTGAGGGAAATTGCCCGGATGCCCTTTTTTCTTGTCTTCAAATGATTTTCCGCGTGCCATAAGAAACACTCCTTTCAAGATGTCATAAGCCTAGTTTTTCCTGGAGCGATGAAAATATGTAGATGATGAAGGCTGGTAAACAGTGGCGTTTGCATCCGGACTGAACGCTCAGTCGGCGGATGTTGCTATTTCGTCAAAAATCATGCCGGTCAAAAGCAGAATTTCGTATACACTAATAGTAACAAGCGGCCAGCCGCACTTCTTTTGGATAATCAGACAGTCCCGCTGAAATCTTTCAGGAAGCGAGGGATTCATATGGATTTTTCAATGATTGTTTCTGAACAAAGGATCAAGAAGGCTCAGGAAGACGGGGAGTTTGACAATCTTCCGGGTTACGGGAAGCCGCAGAATCTCGACGATGATCTATCGATACCGCCGGCTCTCAGGATGGCGCACCGGATCATGAAGAATGCCGGCTATTCGACAGAAGAAATGGATATGAAGAAAGAAATGATGAGGATCGAGGATCTGATCCGGGTCTGTGAAGATGAGGCGGGAAAAAGAGAGCTGCAGAAGAGTCTTAACGAGAAGATGGTGAGATATAACTCGATGCTCTCGAAAAAAAGAGTGAAGACGAACAGCTCCATTTTTAAGAATTATGAGCAGAAAATTGAAAAGAAACTGCTGTGACAGAAAAACCCCCGCTCAATCCGCGAGCGGGGGTTTTGCCTATCGATTACTTGATTGGTTTAGGTTTGGTTTGGAACATCGTCTCACACAATCCCCAAGCGATATCGTTTCCGTTCGGATCGGTTATGCTGACGATTGGGACAACCCGTGATACTACAGTAACATCGTCCACTTTCGTCATACCGGTTATGAGCTTCATGTTTTCTCCGTTCAATCCGTAGATTTCTTGTATGTTCAGCGGCTGAAGGGCGGGATTGAACAGAACTTCCATCAAATATCGTTTGGAGGGGTCCTTTCTGGGAACAGTGATTGTATAGTTTCCGTCCTTATCCACTTTACCGGTTCCTTCAGCAGTGATTTCCGCACTTGCCTCCGCCTGCCAATGGATGATGGCTCCGTATTTGCTGGAAAGGTCGCCGTATTCCTTGATGCTTGCATAAATAATGGAGTTTTTAGGGAGATTGGTTGTTCCTTCGATGATGAGCTCAGTTGATTTAAGGTTCACCTTTCCATCCAGTTTCACAAGTTTCCCTGTATTCTGTTTTGTTTTTACAGCCGGTGTGGCATCCCATTCGATTCTGCAGCCCGCCAGAAGGAGGGTGCTCATGATCAAAAGTATGAAGCCCCGCTTATATCGATTCATGATGATTCCCCCTCCTGTTTTCACGGCCGGCAAGGACAAACAAGTTATCGGCGGATGAAGGAGGGGTCTCAGGTTTAACCGTAATTTTCTTCGGCTTCCTCAGAGACTTTCCTTCAATAAATACTTCCTTTATAACCGAATTAATTTCATTCACGCAAAAAATCGCTGCCGCAAAAAAGGCTAGGGGTGCAAGGAGCAGCCAGGGATAAAGATGAACCTGATAGATATTAATGCTCATCGTGGCAGCCCAGTCATTGATGAAGGAAAAATATTCTGGACTTGGCTCGAGGATTCCGAATTCGACAATTTTGAGACCCCCGAGGCAAATATGCAGGATGCCGAGCTGAATGAGCAGATAGAGAGTCTGGGCCAGCTGCTCGGAAAGCATCACGATTGCATGGCGGCTGAATTGGGAGCGAAGGTGTCTTTTGATAATAAAAAACCTGCCGGCTCCGATCTGCCTTGAAACAGATATAAAATCATTTTTAAGAAACTCCCTCATTTCCTCTCCGATGTACATACCGAGAGAAGGGATGACAATGACGGAAATCACGATGACTTGAATCACAAGAAACTTCATGGAATAGAGAGAGCCTGTTTCAAAAGCTCTCTGAAGTGGAGCCAATAACACAAAGGCGATGATGGCAAGCGGGATGAAATTGAACGTGTCCCCGAGGCCTTTGCAAACCTGCCTCACCCAGCCTGGAAGAAATGCGTAAGTCAATCCAAACATAAAGCCTCCGACCATGCGGATCAGGGCAATCGCAGCCGCGGCGAGTAGAGTATATTTAGCTCCTTCAATCAACACATAAAAAACATTCCGTCCTAACTTATCACTCCCCATCGGCCCCATTTCTGAGGGGGTATATGGGGGAGAAGCGAGTAATTTGCCAGTTTCCTCATCCTTTAAATAAGAAGGTCCTTGTTCAAATAGATGCGGGTGGGTGCCGGGCAGGACAAAGCTCACGGCGATCAGTAATAACAGGAGCCCGATCGGTATCCACAAACGTAATAAGCGGATGGTCATCAGGACTAAACCTCCTCATGAGGCAGCCATTTTTTCAAGAGCAGTCCGCCCAGGCTGAACACCGCGAAGAATGGAATGTAAATCATCAGCATGCCAAGGAAAAAAGCGCTGGGATTCCTCTGCGAAACGTCCAGCAGGACATTCATGAAGCCATTTATGTTGAAAAGGATTTCGATGATCAATAGATTGGACAGCATCAGTAGGAAAATGGGTTTGATATGAAAATAAAAATGGATCCACACATTTCTGAACAGATGCACCCATATCGTATAGGCCCTGGAAAACCCTTTGGAGAAAGAATATTCCACATAAGGCTTCTCCTCTTCTTCCCTCAGCTGAAAGAGAAAATGTTTCGTGAGAAAAGCAATCGGCATGATTGCAAGGCAAATGATCGGCACCAGGTAAACTTTTTCATCTCCCAATGTATAGATGTCAATCAATAGAATATCTGTCTTTTTGAAAAACCAGATTACAAAGAACTGAATGAATACGATGACCAACACATCCGGAAGCGAATCAAAAATATCCATGATCTTCAAACATACCTTATACACTTTTTTCGGCAAGAACATGAAACAATAACTCAGAAGCGAAGAAATGGCCGCGGCAGCCAGGAAAGCCAGAAATAAAAGAAGAAAAGAATATCCGAACAGTTGAAAAAAAATCGGATAAATAGGGTATTTCTTAAAATCCGGATCGGCACTTACTTTTGGGCTGGAGCTGATTTCAACGATGAGGGAAGAAGGATGCAATAATTGACTGATGGTTTCGGATAAGGTATGAAAATATTTCCCCATCATGACTACCAATTCAATATCGTATGAGAGCAGGACCCCTGCCCCGCTGAAAAGAAATAAACCCGCGCATGTCAGTGAAAATTGTGCAGGCAACATAAAGTATCGAATCTGTTTCATTTTGGCCCCCTTGAATCATTCTGTCTATGAATAGATTATAATTAAATATGTCAAAAATTACAAAATATTTATAAAATTATTACAAATGAGAATGAGTCCATCCCCTAGATTGGAAAATAGATTGGAAAAACTAATAAACAATTCCTCTTTCTATAATTGTAATAAAGCTCAGGACAAGTAGAGGAGGTTCTAATCTCCGCTAATGATTTCCGTGCAAGACTTCGCTTTCCGCTGGCGGTTGGTGAGCATCCCTGTATATTGGAAAAGAACCCCGGGAACGAGCTGGAACTATATATCCATATGTACAAAATATAAAAACCAGAGTTAATTTGTCTGTATGAATGCAAATTAACTCTGGGATTAATTAAATCTCTTTAAAGATTTCCATTGATGAACATCAAATTTTTCACAACGATTCTTGCTTCCCCAGCCAATGTTCAACTTTTTGATACATTTCTTTTTGTAAACCAGCTATATTTCCACTGTCCTGCCCGGCTGATTTTACATATTTTTTGGGGAACATTTTTTTCAAAGAGGACTGATATAAGCTGCCGTCTTTCGGTTCTTTGTAACCTGTCACTGAATAATGATCGTCTCTTTTACTTAATTGAATGACAGCGGGCAATGAATGCCCTGACTGCGATTCTGTGCCTGTGGCTCTATTAAAACCTCCATAATAAGACCACATATAGACATTGATGACACCATTCGATTCACTTGTTCCATATACTTTGTGGACTTCAAATTGTTTTTCTGTCCCGTAATATGTGTCCGCGTATGTTTGAATGATGTAATCAGAAATAAGCTCGTTCATCTCGGCGGTCAGCTGTGGATCGCCATCTCTAAGGTTACCTTCGTTTCCATCACATCCAGCTAATAGAACAATTGAAAAAAGTAATAATAAGACACCAGTTTTTAGAATGTTAATGCAGATACGCCTCCTGAGGTGGGAAATTAATACTATACTTACTTCTACAGTCCTCTGTTGCTGTCCTGCCGTCCCAATAAAAAAGCACTGGATTTCAGTGAGAAATCCAGTGCTTTATGTTTCTTGTTAGAACCATTTATTTTGATTGCTTCTCTCCCTGTTCACCTTCAGGCTTGAAAAGGAAGTAAGAGATGATCCCTGATAATAATGTACCGCCGAGTACAATCAGTGTCCTGGTGCCTTCGGGGACCTCTGTATAAGCTTTGCCCAGATAAGAGTTGGCAACAAGGAACACGACGAGCATGATCGGGATCGTGAAGATGAGTCTTTTTTTCAAAAATGCCACATCCTTTATTTCTGTTGACTTAAGTTTATCATAGATTGTTTGGTGAAATATCTACAATCCAATGACAACTCCTTATATAAAAAAGACAGGCCAAGGCCTGCCCCCTAGTATATTATTGATGTATGCTGTGTTCGATCCGCTCTGCACTTGCGGAGGTATCCTGGATGTAGTGTGCGATCGTTTCATTGTCCTGATTAAGGGTTTCGATTGTCGCACTGATTTCTTCAAGACCGGCACTTGACTGTTCAATCACTGCAGCAAGCTCTTTTGTGGAAAGCTCCACGTCCACGGTCTGGCCTTTAACCTCAGTGGCTGTGGATGCCAGCCTCTGGAATTCGTTTGAGATGCCGTCCAGTTTTTCACGGAGCTTTGAGAAATATTCCGTTACTTCACCGGTGGCCGACATGTTTTCATGAAGCTTAGTTGAACTCAAAGACATGATTTCAAGGGCTGTAGAGTTGACTTCATTCACGGATGACAAATTTTCATTGATCCTCGTCGCCGTATTTCTGGTGATTTCGGCAAGCTTGCGGATTTCATCGGCCACGATCGAGAAGCCCCTTCCTGCTTCGCCTGCACGCGCTGCTTCGATGGAAGCGTTCAATGCAAGCAGATTCGTTTGATCGGTGATATCCTGGATGCTGCCGATGAACGTGTTTGTTTCCTCGATTTTCTTCGTCAATTCTTTAAATGTACTGCTCAGACCTTCTATGATATTTTTTAGTTCCGTCATGTTTTCGTGGAGATACGTGACCCGTTCATTGCCTGATAAAGCCAGATGATTGGCACTATCGGACTGTTCGGCCAAATCGTTGGAAAGATGCGTGACTTCCTCCATCTTTGTCATGGTCATGGCTGCAACTGAAGCGATGTTGTTAATCTGATCGCTTTGATTCTGGCTGCCTGCAGAGATTTCAGTGACCGCCGTCCTCATTTCATTCTGAGAGACAAGATGTACCTGGATTTGATCATTTATTTGTTTGATGCTGGTGGAGATGGTGGTCAATTCTTTTGCGAAAAGAGAGCGCTGCTCATCTTTTTTCTTGCCCTCTTCCTCCATTCTGAGAAGAAACTCCTGAATTTGGCCGGATTGTTTTTTATTCAGATGGATGACGACACCGAGCGCGATCCCAACGAGCAGATACGTGAGTAAAGCCGGCAGGAACAACTCATTAAACAGGACATCATCCCCGGCGGCGAAGACATTATTCAGAACGAGGATGCTCAGACCAGATACATAGCCGATAACGAATATGACGGTGCGGAAGTGGATTGCCGACAGGACGGCCATGAGCGTCAGGATTACCATATTCTTGGCATTCGCACCGTCGGTAAGCAGCCAGATCAGCATAATGACGTAAATGGTCGGAATAGAAAAATAGACGTACAGCTGCGGTTTTTTCATGATCAGTTGAAGAACGACGAAATAGACAACCAGCAGAATCAGCTGTGAAGCAAATACCGAAACGGCGATGATGCCTGAGTCGTTCATGATGGAAAAAACGAGACCCGCAATCAGGCTTACTGAATACGTGATCAGTAATAAAAGGTTCTTCCGTTTTGTATCGAAAATTTTCATTTGATCAGGTGACAAGATGTTTCTCCCCTTTAATATATAAAATAAAATCCCTTTTCAATGTATATCGGTATAATGAATGCAACTTTTATACTATATATGGAAAATATTTTGGCAAAAGCCAAAGTTAAATATATTCATCTTTTGTCCGATAGTAAAAGTAGACTACTACAAAGAGTAAGGTGGACAAATCGATGGATAAAACGTCAGTTATTGGAGTCATTTTAGGTTTGATCGCGGTTGGTGTGGGTATGTTCTTCAAAGGTGTGAGCCCGGTAGCCCTCGTTAATCCCGCAGCCATTTTGATCATCCTGCTTGGAACGGCAGCTGCCGTCACCATTGCATTCCCGACACATGAAATAAAAAAAGTACCGAAGTTATTCGGCATGCTGTTTAAAGAACAATCGATACAGGACCCGAAGGAAGTCATTCGCTACTTTTCGGAAATAGCGGATATCGCCCGAAAGGAAGGTCTGCTTGCACTTGAGTCGAAAGCTCAGGAGGTAGAAGATCAGTTTCTGAAAAATGGCCTTTCCCTTGCCGTCGACGGACAGAGTGCAGATTACATACGAGATGTCCTTCATGAAGAAATAGATGCGATGGAAGAGCGTCACAGTGCAGGAGCCTCCATCTTTTCTCAGGCAGGCACATATGCCCCGACGCTCGGGGTGCTTGGTGCCGTGATCGGTTTGATCGCAGCCCTCGGCAATATGGAAAACACTGATAAGATGGGTGAAGCGATTGCCGGTGCATTCATCGCGACGCTGCTCGGAATATTCACCGGCTATGTCCTGTGGCATCCTTTTGCCAATAAACTGAAACGTAAATCAAAGCGTGAAGTGCAGTTGAAAATGATGATGGTAGAAGGCATTCTCTCCATTATAGAAGGGGAGAGCCCAAGGGTCATCGAGCAGAAGCTTGCCTCTTATTTGCCGGCAAGCGAGCGGCTGCTGCTGATGGAGGGGGAAGCGAATGAGACGGCGTAAGAAGAAACACGATGATGATCATATGGATGAATCCTGGCTCATCCCTTATGCGGATCTGCTTACACTGCTGCTGGCACTGTTCATCGTCCTTTATGCTGCAAGTTCTGTCGATGCTCAGAAATTCCAGGAACTATCGGAATCATTTAATGAAGTCTTTACGGGCGGGACCGGGATCATGGATAAACACAGTCCGGTCGAACCCCCGAAAAAGAGCGAAGTAGAAGTGAAGGCCAGCGCCGCTGAAAAATCTGATGAGAAAGCGGAGCTCGATAAAAAAGAAATTGAACGACAGGCTTTTTTGAAAGATCAGGAAGAATTAAAAGAACTTCAGGGGAAAATCAATGAGTACATCAAGACGAACAACCTCGAAGTACAGTTTATTACCAAGCTTACCGATGAAGGACTGCTGCTGACAATCCGGGACAATGTGCTGTTTGATTCCGGGTCTGCTGTCGTGCACAATACGGATCTTGATGTGGCCCGCGAACTGTCCGGGTTACTGGTCATGAATCCGCCAAGAAATATCATTATTTCAGGCCATACCGATAACGTGCCGATCCGTAATGCGGAATTTGATTCTAACTGGGAATTGAGCGTGATGCGCGCAGTGAATTTCATGAAGATCATCCTCGAAAATAAGGAACTGAATCCCCAGTGGTTCAGTGCAAAGGGATTCGGTGAGTTTGAGCCGGTCGGGGACAATGCCACGCTTGAGGGAAGGTCATTGAACCGGAGGGTGGAAGTGTTGATCCTGCCGCGTGTGACGGAATAATAATAAAAAGTGGATATGTATGTACCTGAAACTGCCTGTAGAAGCGGTTTCAGGTTTTTTATTTTGGGATGTTTCACAGCGGCGATTCAGGGGAAAGAAAAAAAGAAACAGCAGAACCAGTGTCTAAATTTTCAGAACCGATTGAGGCCGGGTACGCCATACATAAGTTTATTTGAACATACATAATTAGTTGAGATGTTCTGGCGTTTAGACATTGTTTCTACCATGAGGAGGAGTTCCGTTGGAGAATTTTTTTGACATCATAGGTAAAATATCGGCTTGGCTGTGGGGGCCGCCGCTGATCATCGTACTGGCAGGGACAGGACTGTATTTGACGTTCCTGCTGGGGTTCATTCAGTTCAGGCACCCCCTGTACATTTTCAAGCAGACGATTGGAAGTGTATTCAGCAAAAAGGAGCTGAAAGGTGAAGGGACGGTCACGCCGCTGCAGGCTTTGACCTCGGCACTTTCTTCTACGATCGGGGCAGCGAACATTGTCGGTGTGCCAGCCGCAATCATGTTCGGAGGGCCAGGTGCGGTCTTCTGGATGTGGTTCATCGCTATTATAGGGATGGCCCTTAAGTTCTCAGAAAGTGTACTGGCCGTGCGTTATCGGGAGAAGAATGAAAAAGGGGAATTCGTCGGCGGTCCGATGTATTACATGAGAAACGGTCTTAATATGAAGTGGCTCGGCGTATGGTTTGCCTTCGCGCTCATGATCGAGCTGATCCCGAGCGTCATGGTACAGGGAAACTCGGTTGCCGCAACGGTTGAGGAATCATTCAATGTGAACGGCCTTGCCACGGGTCTGATCATGGCCTTCATCGTTGTGCTCATCGTATTCGGAGGCATTAAACGGATCGGGAAGGTAACAGAAATATTTGTCCCGTTCATGGCCCTGTTCTATGTGGGGGGAGCACTTGTCATCATGTTCATGAATCTTGGTGCGATCCCGGAGTTCTTCAGTCTGGTACTGGGAAATGCGTTCCAGCCGATGTCCGCGATGGGCGGATTTGCCGGTGCGGCGATTGCAGAAACGATTCGTTGGGGGTTTGCCCGCGGGTTGTATTCGAATGAAGCAGGACTTGGTACTGCACCTATCGCCCATGCCGCCGCGAAGACGGATCACCCGGTAAGACAAGGGTTATGGGCGATTGTGGGAATCGTCATTGATACCTTGATTGTTTGTACGGCAACAGCCTTCGTCGTGCTTTCGTCCGGTGTGTGGACGGCGGAAGATGCACTTGATGATCCATCTGCTCTGACGACCGAAGCTTTCACTCAATACTTTGGATCCTTCGGCGGTATCCTCGTGACGGTATCATTGATCTTCTTTGTCCTATCGACGATCATCGTCATCGTCTTTTACGGTGCGAAACAGGCAGAATTCCTATTCGGATGGAAAACGGCCCAGGCCATCAAGATTGTTTACGTAGTGGCCATCGTGCTCGGATCAGTGGGTGCAGCCAAGACAATCTGGCAGTTCCTTGACCTTGCGCTTGCTGCCATATTAATACCGAATATCATCGCCGTCCTTCTCTTAAGTAAAGAAGTGAGAAGGCTGACGAAAGAATTCTTTACGTCGGATGAATACTACCTGAAAGACATCGGAAAAGTGAAGAAAGACAAGAAGATTAGTTAGTCATGCCACACGCAGGTATGACCTGACTTGAACAAAGCGTTCGTTTTAGACTAATTAAAACCCGAACTGACTTGCTTTTTAGAAGGTAAGTCAGTTCGGGTTTTTTGTGTGCACAGATGATGATTAGCTCATCCAGCGGTTGATTGGAGTGCAAGAAGAAGACTCCTATCAGAAATGCGGAAGGGCTTTGCTCAGAGGCGGGTGGCATAAGACGAATTGGGCACGAAGGCGTTCTTTGCCTTCTTGGCCGGTTTGGCTTATGCCATGTGCCTTTAAGCCCTGGAGCTGGAGAGTTACCCCCCTTTGAACAAAGGGAGGAGGCTCACGGCTACCCGCGGAAAGCGAAGTCTTACACGGGAATCAATAGCGGTGTATAAAATTCTGTGCTGAATTTTTGTCGAAATTCATTTCTTGTCTATATTTAAACAAAAGTTTAGAATATTAACAAAAGTCAATATTTACATATTTACCAGGGGGAGTGGAAGTCGTTGAACGAGAAGGAGAAGCTCTTGTTGTCTTATATCGAGGGTAACCCGTTTATGAGCCAGCAGGAGCTGGCGGAGAAAAGCGGGATGTCACGGTCTGCGGTTGCTGGATACATATCAAATTTGATAAAGGAAGGCAGAATCCTTGGAAGGGCATATGTTCTTCCGGGTAAAAAAGGGGTCATGTGCATTGGCGGAGCCAATATCGACCGGAAACTTCAGCTTCACGCAGAATTGCTTCCAGAGACATCGAACCCTGCCGTTTCCAGCCAGGCAAGCGGGGGAGTTGCCCGGAATATTGCAGAAAATCTCGGCCGCCTTGGACTTCAGTCATGCCTTTTGACAGTCGTAGGCGATGATACCGAAGGAAATTGGCTTCTTAACCAGACGAAGAATCATGTCGATGTCTCTGCGTCGGTCTCTTTATTTAAAAGAACGACCGGGACCTACTCGGCCATTTTGAACAAGCGGGGGGAAATGATGTTTGCACTTGCAGACATGGAATTAAATGAAAGCGTTGACATCGGGTTCATCGAGAAAAAGTGGGGGACGGTCTCTTCATCCGAGATGGTGCTGCTTGATACGAATTTTCCTGCAGAGGTATTGAGTTACATCATCAAAAGATGTCAATCGGAAGGGATTCCGTTGACGGTTGTGCCCGTATCGGCTCCGAAGGTAAAGAAGCTGCCGCCATCCCTTGAAGGAGTCACCTGGTTCATTTGCAACAAGGGAGAGGCTGAAGCTTACCTGGGTATGACGATCGATACAGAGGGAGATTATTTCAAGGCTGCTAAGATGATCACCCAAAAAGGGGCGGAAAGGGTCGTCATCACAAGAGGGGATAAGGGACTGGTGTATTACACGGTTTACAAAGAAGCAAGTGCCATCCTGCCTCCGGAAGTGAAAGTCATCGACGTCACCGGTGCCGGCGATGCGCTTGTGGCGGGCATCATCTATGGATACCTCAAAGGGTCTGACACGGAAGGGGCCTGCCGGATCGGCATCACCTGCTCGTCATTGACGCTGCAATCCTCCCATACGGTCAGCCCTTCTCTTACAAAGGGTAAGCTGCAGCAGCATTTCAGCCTGTATTATTAGATTTCTCAGGAACGTTAAGAACAACTAAAATGGAGGAATGAAGCAATGAGAATGGAATCTTTTATCGAGTACTCAGAAGAAGTCCTGGAAGGAAAGAAGAATGGGAAAGCCATCGTAGCCTTGGAATCCACGATCATTTCACATGGAATGCCCTATCCGCAGAACGTACAGACGGCACGCGAAGTAGAAGACATCATCCGCGCCGGGGGAGCAGTCCCTGCGACAATTGCCATACTAAACGGTAAAATAAAAATCGGGCTGTCTCAAGAAGAGCTGGAATATCTGGGGCAGGCGTCGGGTGTCATCAAAGCAAGCCGCAGAGACCTGCCATACATTCTGTCTTCCGGAAAAGATGGTGCGACGACGGTTGCGGCCACGATGATTCTTGCCGAACTTGCCGATATTGCGGTATTCGTGACCGGCGGGATCGGAGGGGTCCACCGCGGTGCAGAGAAAACAATGGACATTTCTGCAGACCTCGAGGAGCTTTCCCGTACAAACGTCGCCGTCGTATGCGCCGGTGCAAAATCGATACTGGACATCGGCTTGACGCTTGAATACCTTGAAACCAAAGGGGTGCCTGTCCTTGGCTATCAGACCGATTCCCTGCCTGCTTTTTACACAAGAAAAAGTCCTTATCAAGTAAACTATCGAATGGACACATGTGAAGAAACGGCTTCATTATTAAGGACAAAATGGGAGCTTGGACTGAGCGGAGGCGTAGTTGTAGCGAATCCGATCCCCGAACAAGACGCACTGGAAGAAAACGAGATGAACAGCATAATAGAATCCGCGCTGCAGGAAGCAGAGGAAAAAAACATCACCGGAAAAGAAGCCACCCCGTTCCTGCTGGGAAAAGTAAAAGAACTGACAGAAGGCAGAAGCCTTGCCGCCAACATCGCACTGGTTAAGAACAATGCCCGGGTAGGGGCCAAACTGGCCGTGGAATATGAATCCATGAAAACAACATATGTATAAAATAAAATCAGGGATTTTTTAAGAGGTTGCATTTTGGGAGGGAAAATTACAGATAGCAGGCTAATTCGCATATGAATTAGACCTGCTTTATTTGTTGTCATTACATCGTTTTCATTCTAGTTTTTTTGAGACTCTAGTAAGAGATAGTAAGAAGAATTGTAAATAATGTATATTCCATTAAAGCGTTTAGTTGAAGAAGGGATACATACTTTAAATTGTGAATATTAATTAATTGCGTAAAAAAGTTTAAATACAAATTAGCAGGGGAGAATTCAAGGTGATTAGGAATGTTAAACTGACTGATATAGAAGAAATTACAAGGATATGTGAACAGTTAGGTTATTTAATAACAATCGAAAAAATTAAGCCACGGGTTGAACGGTTAATTAAAGATAAAGAACATGCTATTTTTGTTTATGAAATTAATGAAAATACTATCTCTGGATGGGTACACGTTTTTGGAAAACATTTAATTGAACTGGAATATGCCGAAATTGGTGGATTGGTTGTTGATAACAACTATAGAAGACAAGGAATTGGGTTGAAGTTAATGAAAAAATGTGAGGAATGGGCAAAAGAAAATGGCTACGAGGAGATAAGATTACGTTCAGGTGGTCAGAGAAAAGAAGCACACGAATTTTATAAACAAATTGGTTATGAAAATATCAATTGGCAGCAATTGTTCAATTTTAAGTTGTGATAAGCATGTTGCAGCGGTTGATTGGAATGGAAGAAGACTCCGGTCAGAAAAGCGGAGGCGGCTTGCTCAGCCCCGGCAAGTATAAGATGAATGGGCCGGAAAGGAGTTCTTTGCTTTTTGGTCCATCTATCTTATGACCTCGAGGGGCTGGCCGCCGGAGCTGGACAGGATCTGCCGCGAGAATGCCCGGAGGCTCACGGGCTACCCGCCGAAAGCGAAGTCTTCCACGGAAATCAGTAGCGTTGTTTCAGCAACTAGTAAACTCATTCCCAGACTAATGGAGCAGATTCCCATTTTAGTATAAAGACAAGCATTTATATGAACATAAAGGTAGGGTAAAATGGACATATATCACGTTACGAAAAGGAAGGTACTATGGCTGAAATCAGACCTGTGAACGCCATAAGCGTTCATTCAATCCCAGTCCCCGCTGCTTTATGGAACCCTGCCAACTCAACCATCACAGAAGCCAATCCCGAATGGGAAGAACTATCAGGAAAAGACTGCTTCAATAGTAAGAGATTGTGGGAATCAGAGGCTGAACATTTTGTTTACAACGATTGTCCTTATTCACTGAAGCGCAGGACGGTGGAAGACAGCCTGGAGTTATTGATGATCGTCCCGTGCATTGAAAACAGGCTTTCGGAAGATGAAAAAGATAAAGAAAATTCCAGCTCGGATATTTACCAATCCTTGATACGCAACACACCGACTTCAGTGTGCATCATTGATAAGAATGGGATCCTGACCGAAATGAATGATTCTTTTAAAAAGCTCTTCAAGCTGACAGATGAAGCTATCGGGGAATCGCTCTGCCGGCAGCCTGCCTTCAAGAACCCTGGTTTTGTAAATCTGATCATGAAGGGGATTGAGGGGAAGAATGTGCAGAGTGAAGAACTTACCTTCAAGGTGGGGGATGAACAGGAATGCACCTGTCACATCACCATTTCACCTGCGGATTATAATCAGCGGGGAGCAGTCGATCAAGTAGGCATCATCCTTCACGATATCACTGAGAAAAAGGAATATGAAAATGATTTGATTTCTTTGAAAGTTGAGCTGGAAAATACTCTGAGACTTCAAAAAACCATTACGTATAAGATAAAAAAGCATCAAAATGATTTTGTAATAGACATGGCAGCAGGAGACCTTCTTAAGAAGCTCGATATATCACCTTCCAGTGTGATCGGCAAAACGATACAGGAAGTCTTCGACTCATATCACCTTGGGAAAATTAAGCCGAAGCTCAAGAAAATCTGGGAAACCGGAGAAGAACTGACGTACGAAGATGAATACAAGGGTCTTGAATATATTGCCTCGATGGTTCCGGTCATAAAAGACGGTGAAGTCACCACCATCATCTGCTCCATCGCTGATATATCCATGATCAAGGATATCCAGAGGAAATTGATTGAAACACAGGAAAAATACCGGTCGATGGTACAGTACAGCCCCGATAATATTTATATGTTAAACACTGAAGGGATTGTACTGGAAGTGAACCCTGCAGCAGAAGAACAATGGACATTTCCATCAAATGATATGATCGGGAAGCATTTCAGTGAATTTGTCACAAAAGATCAGCAAACAGAAACCATCAAGCACTTTGAGACAGCGCTTCAGGGGGAGGCGACAAGATATATTACGACCCTTAAAAACAAGGAAGGAACCAGAAGCCATATAAGCGTGACAAATATCCCGATACGTGTAAATGATAAAGTGATCGGTATTTACGGGATCGGGCAGGATATTACGGCAAGGATGAAAATAGCAGAGGAGCTGAAAGAGGCGAAAGAGCTGCTGGAAGCTTATTTTGAACATGCTGGTGACGGAATCGCCCTTCTTGATCCGGCAGGGAATATACTGAAGGTCAATCAGCATTTTGAATTGATGTTCGGATGGAGTGAAGCTGAAATAATTGGAGAAAGTATCACGATCCTTCATTTGGAAGAACAGGTTTCTCAATTTAAGCAGAATCTGAAAATGGTCAAGGCAGGGAAGCGCATCAAAGATTTTGAAACTGTACGGTACCGCAAAGACGGTTCACCGATCGAAATTGTGTTCAACCTCAACCCTATCCTGAATGACACAGGCAAGCTGATCGGAATTTCAGCCATTATCCGCGATTTATCTGAAAAAAAGCGAAATGAAGATCTCTTGAAAAAATCCGAACAGCTTGCAATGATCGGCCAGCTTGCTGCGGGGGTGGCACATGAAATCCGCAACCCACTGACCACGATCAAGGGCTTCCTGCAGCTGATGAAGGAAAGTGCAGAAGATGATTTCCATCTGCAGGTCATCCAGGGTGAGCTGGACCGCATCGAGATCATCACGAATGAATTCCTGGCACTGGCAAAGCCCCGTGCCGTCCATTTTTCCATGACCTCCCTTACAACCCTGTTGACGAGTTCAGTAGAGTTCATCAAGATGGAATGCCTGAAGCAGGGAGTGGATGTTCGTTTTTCCGTTGAAGAAGCGGAAATTTACTGCGACTCCCATCAAATCAAGCAGGTTGTTCTCAACGTCATGAAAAATGCCCTGGAAGCTCTCCCGGATGGCGGACTGTTGAGCGTGCAGCTTGAAAAGGAAAACGGCTGTGCGAAAATATCCATTCAGGATAACGGAGCCGGGATTCCCCCTGAGCGGATGAAGCATCTTGGCGAACCATTTTATAGTACGAAGGAAAAAGGAACCGGCCTCGGCTTGATGATCTGCCAAAAAATCATCAAGGAACACAACGGTTCATTTTCAATCCAAAGCAACGTGAATGAAGGAACGATCGTCACGATCCTGCTTCCGATTGCAGGGAAAGAATAATAAAGATGCAAAGCTTCAAAACGGAATGATCATTTCCCGTTTTGAAGCTTTTTGCTATTTGTTTTGTTAAGATGACGAATTCTGCCGGGGGAAATATGACGAATAACGCGTACCATTGCGGGGGGAATGTTTATTTTCCGGGAAATAGATCATTCTACAAATTTCTTCCCGCCCCGTTTCTTGTCGCCGGCACATCGGCAGGTTTCAACAATCGTGCTAAAGGATAAATGATAGGTAAGAGGTGAAACGATATGCGGACAAGCGTTTTTATCAGCGGAGGGGGAATCGGCGGACTGACCCTGGGCTTGAAGGCAGCCCGATGCGGGATCGATGTGACGGTTGCAGAAAGGCTTCCTGGACCAAGTCCCATTTATAAAGGGGAGCTGCTACAGCCGAAAAGTCTGGAAATACTCGATTCCCTTGAAGTGATCGAGTCCATTTTCAATCATGGACATAAAATTTCGGATCTTGAGATGACCGAGCTTAAAAATCTGAAAGCTGTACCGGAACATTCCTTGATGAGCTACTCGATACTGCCGAGCCGTTATCCTTTTTCCTTGATGATCCATCATGAAACCCTCAAAGAAATCCTCTTGGATAAGGCGAAGGAATATCCTTCTTTTCACTACCATCCCCACACCGTATGCAAAAAAATACAGGATCATATAGTGACGCTCGAGGACAGGAAAGAAAATCAGAACTATGAGATAGAGTGTGATTTCATTGTCGGGGCGGAAGGAAGGAGCTCCGTCACCCGTGATTATATGGGGATTTCAGTAAAGGAAAAGAATTATAACCACCATTTCCTGACTGTCACGTTCCCGAGGCCCGAATCGATGGTGAAAGGGAAAATCATCTCGACTTATCAGTCTTTCCTGGGATTATTCCCGCTCTCTGACAACGAAGTAAGATCGGTTTATCTGATTCCAGCGGGCGAGTATAAATCTCTCAGGAAAAAGCCGATTTCTGAGTTTCACAAGCTTTATAAAAAGATGTGTCCCGAACTGGAGGGATACGTCGAGCAAATAAAAGAGTGGAAGCAGATCCAGCTGATGGTGCCGCTGAAATATCATAGCGATACCTATGTGAAGGATCACCTGGCGATCATCGGGGATGCAGCGCATACTGTGCACCCGATGGCAGGTGAAGGAATGAACATGGCGATCCAGGACGGCGATGTTCTCGGTGAATTGCTATGCGATATGCACAAGGATGGGAAGTTTGAGCCTGCCAATCTTGAGTGGTATCCGAAGGTGCGGAAGAAGAGGGTTTCCCATCAGATGCATCTGAGCCACTTGTCGGCGCTCGCCTACTCTTATCCTTACAGGCCGATCGGCTGGCTGCGCAAAAACAGCCTGCAGCGAATGGAGAAGGATACGGTGTCCCACTACAAACAAATGCTCAATATTTCAGGGCTTGGTTTGTGGAGGGAAACCCTGTACGACCGGATGATACAAGGCGGACTCCTTCCGATCAGAACGGACAAGATCTCCTGCGATAAAGAGCAGGGCTGCACCATTTTCACACAAAATCAAGATTATCCTTGGAAAGAAACGGAGGCATTACGATGATTGCAGAAATGGCAAAAGTTTGGCGGGCAAGGACCTGGATGAAGAAGAATGTCCCGTTTCTATACAGCTGGCATGCCTACGTGGGGTATGAAATGGAGCTGTTCGAAAGCTTCAAGAAGCCCGCTTCGATTCAGGAAGTGGCTTTAGCAAAGAATGTGGAAATGGATCTGCTTGAACAGTGGGTGGAAGTCGGAATCACACTGAAGCATCTGAAACGCCACTCAAAAGGCAGGGTTAAGGTGAAAAACGGCTGGAAGCTGCCTTCTTCCAAAAAAGAAACGTTTTCCTCAGGAGTTTTGCTGAAGGAAATGATGGAGCTCCATATCCCGGCCCTTCTTTCCTACCCAAGTCTTTTGAGGAATCAGACGAGGCAGCATTTCAACTCGGATCTGCATGGTTCGACCGTTGCCAAGACATCCATCCTGTTGGAACGATTCGCTTTTCCAAAGCTTCAAAAAGTGATGAAGAAGTCCAAGGTAAATTCAGTGCTGGATCTGGGATGCGGGGAAGGCGGATATATCCGCAGGCTCGCAGACCGCTACCCTAAGAAAAAAATGGTCGGCATCGAAATCCACGAAGGGGTGGCAAGGGAGGCGGAGGATCAGCTGCAAAGTTATGAGAACGTAGACATCGAGTGCTGTGATTTACATGAATATGAGCCGCAGCAAGCATTCGATATGGTCATGGCAAACAATCTATTTCACTATATAGATCCGTCCGAAAGGCTGCAGTTTTTTGAAAAAGCCTCGGACTGGCTGGAGAAAAAAGGGCTGTTCTTCGTCCTGACGCCGATGCAGAAATCAAAGCACGGCCAACAATTCTCAAGTGCGTTCAACAGCTTTTTCATGACGTTCCAGAACCTGCACCCGATCCCTTCTCAAAAGGAGATGGAGACACTCGCAAAAAAGACAGGCTTCAAAGTGGTTTCTGTAGAACCGATCGTAAAGGAAGGCGGATGGTATGCGCTCTGCTTTAAAAAGAAATAGAAAATGATGGAGGACTTCCTTACTGCAGGGAAGTCCTTCTAAAATAGTTTTTCTTTACTTAGGAAAACATATAGAGAACATGTCCGAGGACAGGAGGTAAGTGCGTTGGAAAGAGATGAGATATTGGACTGTATCGGCATAGGTATCGGCCCATATAATTTAAGCCTGGCGGCATTGATGGATGAAAAGACGGATTTGAAGGTGAAATTTTTTGACAAGACTCCTGAATTTCAGTGGTACCCAGGCATGCTGATCGACCTGACCGATCTTCAGGTGCCGTTCATAGCCGACCTGGTCACGTTTGCGAATCCGCAGAGCAGGTACAGCTATCTGAATTATTTACATACCCATAACCGGCTGTATAAGTTTTTCTTTTTTCATAAGTTTGAAATGCCGAGGCAGGAATACAATGATTATGCACGCTGGGTCGTAAAGCAGCTTCCGCACTGTCAATTTCACAGCGAGGTCATCGGTGTGAAGGATACTGGTGATTATTTTGAAGTCGAAGTCAGGAACGGGCTGACTGATGAATGCGAAGTGTACAAGGCGAAGCATGTGGTGATGGGGACCGGGAGCAAACCGCTCATCCTGGACGGGATGGAGGGGCTGCCCCCTGAGGATGTCCACCATACAAGCAGCTACCTGTTTCATAAGGAATCCACTTTGGAAAGCTCGTCAATCACGATCATCGGCTCCGGACAGAGTGCCGCGGAAGTGTTTCATGATTTGTTAAAAGAACAGCGCGATCATCCGTACAAGCTGACCTGGATGACGAGGTCGGAGGGGATTTTGCAGCTCGAGTCATCAAAGCTCGGCCAGGAGTTCTTCGCCCCTGATTATGTGGATTATTTCCACGGACTGTCCTTTGAAAAAAGGCTTGAGGCATTGAAGACACTGGATCAGCTCAGGAACGGGATCGATATGGATACGCTGAATAATATTTATAATATCCTTTACCACCATTCCGTCAGCGAGGATGCCCCGGACATTGTGATCCAGCCGTTGACCGAGGTTAACAAGGTCCGGCAGGAAGAGGAAGGTTATGTCCTGGATTGCAGGCAGTGGCAGGAAGAGCGGGAGTTTTCGTATGTGTCCGGCAAAGTCATCCTGGCAACAGGCTATGTCCCGAATATCCCGTCCTGGTTCGACGATGCTTTCGGTGACGAAATCGTGTGGGAGGATGACAAGAGGTTCAAGGTGTCCCGTGATTATAAACTGGTATTCAAGAACGGGGCGGAGCGGAGTCATCATTTTTACACGCTGACGAATCTTGAACATTCCCACGGTGCCGGTGCCACCAATCTTGGACTCTCAGTAGACCGGAATATCGCCATCATCAATGACATTACCGGGAAGGAAGTATACAAGGTACAGCGAAATACAATTTTCTCCCAATTTTCAATGGGTGATTCCGAATAATACGTTTTATTTTCGAGTGAACGGGTACATTTATTATGTGAGCAAATAAACAAACTACCAATTAGGAGTGTTTCATTTTATGGCTAAAGTTGCATGCTTAATTACAGATATGTTTGAAGACGTGGAATTTACGGACCCGGAAAAAGCATTGAAAGAAGCAGGTCACGAAGTCATTACAATCGAAAAGGAAAAAGGCAAATCCGTAAATGGAAAGCAGGGAGACGCGACGGTTTCCATCGATGAAAGCATCGATAATGTTAAACCTGAAGACTTTGACGCACTCTTGCTGCCCGGTGGATTCTCACCAGACCAGCTCCGCGCGGATGACCGTTTCGTGAAGTTCACGAAGCACTTCATGGATGAAAAGAAACCGGTCTTTGCCATCTGCCACGGACCGCAGCTCCTTATCACCGCGAAGGCGCTTGAAGGCAGACACGCAACAGGCTTCAAGTCCATCAAAGTCGACATGGAGTATGCAGGTGTCACATACGAAGATAAAGAAGTCGTCGTATGCGGAAACCAGCTTGTCACAAGCAGGACACCGGATGATATTCCGGCGTTTAACCGTGAGTCGCTGGCTTTGCTGTCTAAATAATATTGATATTGGTAAAAGGGACATCCTTGATGGGGTGTCCCTTTTTGTGTGATGTTTTTGGGGAGGTGCTGTTTCTAAGGAGTGGTGTTCATACTGGGAGGGAGTGTGAAAAGTGGTTGGTTTTGGTTTTCGAACCATTTTTGTTACTTTTAATTTTTTTTAGGATGTGCAAGTCATTTTGGCGCAATTTTAAGGTATGAAAGGATTAAGTCCATACAAATGTGTAAAAAGAAAAGGAGTCATTTTATTCCTTCTTGGCAACACTGTTTTCAACGACGATAAACAATGAAGAGAGGGAATAAAGATGACTCATTTACAGTTTAACCTAAATTTGGATCTTTTAAAAGAAACCGTGATCAATTCATATATGGAGACCGTGGTCAAGTCGGCCATCGTGCCGATTTAGGGTAGTTTTAATTTCAATTTTATGATTTCTTGAGCGGTTTAAGAGGATTTTCTATGTTTTTAGGGGCGGGGACTCGTATTTGAGTACTGTCATGTTTCAACTTAGAGAAATATGATCCATTCTGAGGATTTATGATCCAAATTTGAAATATATGATCCATTCGACAAAAAATACGTTCCGTTTTACGAATTTATGATCTTTTGAGAATCATTCTAAAGAACGGCCTGTATTCCTAGCTAGGCACGATCACCAGCTTAAACCGATTTCCCAGGCATCCAAGTCGCAGCCGTTCACACCGGATTCCCAGGCAGGCACGACCCTCTGAATTCCCTGCTGACATGGCGCATCCGTTTAAGCCCAACTTCCTAATAACCACAACGCAGCGCACAGTAAAGCCCTCCGCGCAAATCCCCGCCAAGTCCCCCGCAGTCTGGCCCCGTACTAAATACAACATGCAAAAAAGCCCGTCCTGGACATTGCGTCAATACTTAATCGCAAGTCCAGGACGGGCTTTCACAGAATTATTTCCTCAACGCACCAAGTTCTTCAATGATCGCTGTCATTTCGCTCGGGCTGAAGCGGTCTTTCTTTTCGACCATCAGGTAGAGGTAGCGAAGGTCTTCGTACATTTCCTGGTTGAAGTGTTCAGGCTTGATGGCGCCTGCGTTTACAACGTTGAGTTTATCCTTGATGGCGGTGACCATGTATTCAATGTTTTCTGCAGTGTTTTGTGATAAGTCCATAACTGTTCGTCCTTTCTATCGTACCTTTTATTAGTATTCATCTTTCCATGATTCCGGTGCTCTGTCAACATTGCTTTAATGATGTGAGTGTAGAAAGAAGGATTTTTTTACCTGAATGTTTTACACTATTAGGAATTGGGGAATTAGTAGTTAAGCATGCAAGGTTGGGGAAAACTATAGCGGAAAACCGGACTTTGAAGGAACTCTGACCTTATTTAGAGAAAACAATAGTAAATGGCTGCGGCTGCAGCCGACATGAAAATAGAATATAGGAGGATCATGAAATGGGAAATAGCAAGTTTTTTAAAGGAGTCATGCTGGGAGCCGCCGCAGGAGGACTGCTGTCGCTTCTGGATAAAACGACACGCAGGGAGATGGGCACAACGCTGAAAAACAGCGGGTCGGCCATTTCCAGATATTCGAAGAATCCGAAGATGCTGGCGGATACTTCGAAAGATATTTATGAAAAGATGAAGACGACTGCCGATCAGGTGAGCAGGGATATTCAGTTCATTTCAGAAAAAGTGAATGAAATCAAAGAGATGACCCCTCAAGTGAAAGAGATGATCGAGGAGACGAAAGAAACATTCGAAGATTCTACGGAAGCTTACAAAGAGACGTTCTCTGATCATCCTTCGAATGAATTCAACGCGGGTGAAGAAGGCAGTCAGCCTGTTGCTTCATCTTTCAAAGGCTACTGAGGAGGAACACCGGAGGATTACTGAAAGAGGTGAGAGGATGTCTGTGGGAACGACCCGCAAAGGTTGGAAGAAAGATTCAAAAACATTATTTAAACAAATAAGTGCCAATGATATAGCAGGGCTGGCGGCGCAGATTGCCTATTACTTCTTGCTGTCACTATTTCCGCTGCTGATTTTTGTTTTTACGCTGCTGCCGTATCTGCCGGTGGATCAGGCGGATATCCTGGGTGTGATAAGGGATTTTGCGCCGGGTGAGACAATGTCGATGATTGAGGAGAATTTGAGCGATGTCATGAACAATAAGAATACGGGCTTGCTCTCGATTTCCATCATCGCGACAATTTGGTCAGCGTCCAACGGGATGAACGCAATCGTGAAAAGTTTGAATCGGGCCTATGATGTCGAGGAAACGAGATCTTTCATTGTTACACGTTTGATGTCGATTGTCCTGACACTCGGGATGGTCGTTGTGTTTGTGGTTGCACTCCTGCTTCCGGTCTTCGGTAAGCAGATCGGATTGTTTTTATTTTCCCAGTTCGGCTTTTCCGATCAATTCCTGACGATTTGGAACGGCATTCGCTGGGCAATATCGCCGCTTATCCTGTTCATTGTGTTTGTCGGATTGTATTATTTCGCACCCAGTAAGAGGATCAAATGCTTGAGCGCCATCCCGGGCGCAATCTTCGCTGCAGTCGGCTGGGTGCTCGTTTCGCTGGCATTCTCCTTTTATGTCAGCAATTTCGGCAACTACTCAGCCACTTACGGGAGTATCGGGGGGATCATCGTCTTGATGATCTGGTTCTATCTGACAGGGATCATCATCATGATCGGCGGGGAAATCAACGCCCTTGCCACAGAGAAAGACGATACACCGTGCTGATAAATATAATTCAATTAGGGGAAGATTCTATTAAACAAACGTTTGATGGGTCTTTCCTTTTTTGTGTGCACCTGCAACGGTCAAGTATAATGGAGTAAAAGGGGTGGGAGAGATGCTGATAGCAGCCATGATCGAACGGCTTGGGATCATCGTGACGATTGCCTTTGTTATGACAAGGCTCGGCTTCTTCCGAAAGCTGATCGAACAAAGGAGCCATGTGAAGAAGTCCCAAACCGTCTTGATCATCTTATTGTTTGGTTTCTTTGGAATCATCGGTTCTTATACAGGATTGATTGTGAATGCAGAAGCAGATGAATATGCAAAATGGCATATGACGCTTCAGGAGAATGAAGCCATTGCAAATTCAAGGGTCATCGGGATTGTGGCAGCCGGTTTGCTCGGCGGGCCCTGGATTGGTCTTGGTGCAGGAATGGTCGCCGGGGTCCACCGCTACTTTCTTGGAGGGTTCACCGCCTTCGCCTGCGGGATTTCCACCGTCCTTGCAGGAGTGCTGGCTGGATACATAGGAAAGCGTGAGAAAAAGAATCGTCTGGTGTCCCCTCTAAAAGCATTCGTGGTCGGATTTTTGGCAGAAGCGATGCAGATGGCCATCATTCTTCTTTTTGCAAAACCATATGGGGCAGCCTCCGAACTTGTATCGGATATAGGATGGCCGATGATCATTGCCAACGGGATCGGTACAGGGATTTTCCTTCTGATCATAAAGAGTGTTGTGTATGAAGAGGAACGTATGGGGGCGGTGCAGTCACAGAAGGCACTCCGCCTCGCCGATAAAACGGTTAAGTATATGCGGAAGGGATTGAATGAATCTTCAGCGTACGCCACCTGCCGGATTCTGATGAAAGAAGTCGATGCCATTGCCGTCTCGATCACGGACCGCACCCATATCCTCGCCCACGTCGGGGTCGCTTCCGATCATCATCAGAAGCACAAACCGATTCAAACAGAAGCAACGAAGCGGGTGATTGAAACCGGGGAATTGTTGAAGGTCGGTAAAAAGGAAATCCATTGCGACCGGGATGACTGTCCGCTCGGCGCTGCCGTCATGGCCCCTCTTTTAAAAGGGGACGAGATTGTGGGGGCGTTGAAATTCTACTTCCACTCGGAAAAAGTGATCTCACCGATCATGATGGAGCTCACAAAGGGAATCGCGACGCTGCTCAGCAATCAGCTTGAGCTGGCGGAGATCGATACGCATAAAGAACTGGCCAAGGAATCAGAGGTCAAGGCACTGCAGGCGCAGATCAGTCCTCATTTCCTGTTCAATGCGATCAATGTCATCGTATCCCTGATCAGGATCAATCCCGATAAAGCACGGACGCTGCTGATTTCCCTCTCACAGTTCATCAGGCAGAACCTGAGCGGTAGTACGAAATCCACCTCCACTTTGAAAGAGGAATGTCAGCATGTGAAAGCGTATCTTGCGATTGAAGAAGCGAGATTCTACGACCGCCTGCAGGTCAAATACGACCTGGATGAAGATGCCATGCAGGCTGTCGTTCCATCGATCACCCTGCAGCCGCTGGTCGAAAATGCGATCAAACACGGGATGAAGAATCAGGCAGAAGGGTTTATTTTAAACATATCGATCACCAGAGAGAACGGCAATGTTGTTAAGGTGAAAGTGGAGGACAACGGGGATGGGATCGAGCAGTCCCGACTTGAGACCCTGCTGCTTCAACCGGTGGAATCCGAAACAGGCACCGGCCTTGCCTTGTACAATGTCAATAAACGACTGGAAATGATGAACGGAGAAGAGTCTGGACTCATAATCCGGTCCGTTAAAGGAGAAGGAACCGCCGCTCAGTTCACAATCAAAGGAGGGAATGCAGCAGATGAAAGTCGCAATCATCGATGACGAACCATACAGCCGTGAAGAAATGAAACATCTGTTGAATGCATATGAATGGGTCGAAGTAATAGGGGAAGCAAGCTCGGCTGAAAAAGCGATGGAGCTGCTGCTGACGGATGACCCGCAAGTTTTGTTCCTTGATATTGAAATGCCGGGCATGAGCGGAGTCGAGCTTGCAGAGGCACTGCGGAAAATGAAGAAAAGACCTCAGATCGTCTTTGCGACCGCCTATCCAGATTACGCCCTGAAAGCATTTGAGGTTGAAGCGGTCGACTACCTTCTCAAGCCTTTTGATGATGAGCAGCTCGCGAGGACAATGGAAAGGCTGAAAAAGACCGTCGCAGCTGGTGAGAGGGAATCCAGGAGTCACGGGAAGCTCGCTGTCCAGGATGAAGACAAGATCATCTTCATCGAGCCGGACGCCATCCTCTATATTTTTCGCGAAGAGCGTGAAACGTATATTTGCACGGGGAAAAAACGGTATACGTGCCGGCTTCCGATCAAGGAACTCGAGGCAAAGCTTGCCACCTATCCATTTTTCCGTGTCCACAAAAGCTACCTCGTCCAGCTGCCATTTGTCGAGGAACTCATTCCCTGGGGGAACGGTGTCTACCAGCTGAAGGTGAGCGGGGCGAAGGAGAAAATCCCAGTGAGCAGGAATTATGTGAAGGAACTGCGGGAGAGGCTGGAGCTATGATAATAGAAAAAGATGCGAAGCGGGGTGCTTCGCATCTTTTTTGAATTAATTCAGCTTCAATTCTTTCATTGTTTCTTCCAATACGTCCGGATAATTCGTGAACATCCCGGTCACTCCCCATTCAAGCAGCTGTCTCATGTCCTCTTTGTTATTGACTGTGTATGGGTGGATCAAGAGGTCATGTTCACGGACTTTCTGTACATAGTCCTGGTTGATTTTTGTGTAGCTCATCCCGAGGCCTTCTGCGTACTCGGAATAATAATCAAGCTCCTCATCCGTAATCGTGGCTGTCCCTTTGTAATCAAGCAGCTGAACAAGCGGGATTTCATCATTCAGATTGTGGACCTTTTGAAGGCTCTCCTCACTGAATGACTGGATAATGACACGGCTTGACGGACCATTTTGTCTGGTCAGGTTATATTCATCCAGAATCTTCAACAGTTTTTCTTCCATGCCTGGATAAACGTCAGGTGATTTCGTTTCAATATAATAATTCTTATTTTTACCGAAGTGTTTGATCACTTCCTGAAGTGTCTGGACCTGCAGCCCGTTATATTCATCCTTCGCTTTTTCCGGATATGCCGCGTTGAACCATGAGCCGGCATCCAATGACTTGATTTCTTCAAGAGTGTGATCTTTGACTTTGCCGGTGCCGTTTGTGGTGCGGTCGAGTGTCTCATCATGCATGGCGATGAGCTCTCCGTCTTTCGTCATCTGAAGATCGAGCTCTATGTAGTCTCCGCCCATTTGGTCACCAAGCTCGTATGAAGGCAGTGTGTGTTCAGGTGCATATCCTGAAGCCCCGCGGTGTGAAATGTTCAGGATCTGGTTGTCGTTCAACTGGGGATTATTGCCTGATTGGGCTGCTGCAGGGGTGACGGCAACTGCCCCGATACCGATTACAGCTGCTGATAAACAGATGTTTCTCATGAATTTATTCATATTCATTCTCCTCTCAAATAACGTTCTATTTAAGGGTAATGAACAAACATAAAGAGAGGATGAAAGAGTTGAAAAGCCTGTGTCAAGATTCCATTAAGGGAAGATTACAGGCAGGGAGAAGTAACCGGGTAAAATGATATGTCCGG
Organism: Rossellomorea aquimaris; assembly: GCF_001877785.1. Classification (GTDB taxonomy): domain Bacteria; phylum Bacillota; class Bacilli; order Bacillales; family Bacillaceae_B; genus Rossellomorea; species Rossellomorea aquimaris_A. The sequence goes on from NZ_MINN01000106.1 coordinate 275,547, forward strand.
GGCGGTTAAAGGCATAATTCCACGCTGCACGTCAGCCAGTCTGGAAAGCATGTCAGTCTGTTTTTTTGACACGTTGGACATGAATGTGACGATCCTGTGACATTGTTTGATATGATGTAAGCGTATTCATTTTGAACGAAAGGGGATCAGCATCATGGTCACATTTCTTGTTGCAATTGCATTATTAATCGTTGGTTATTTCACATATGGAAAATTCATCGAAAAAATCTTTGGTGTGAATGAGGCGCGGACGACACCTGCTTACGCAAAAGCGGACGGCGTCGATTATGTACCGATGAACACGAAGAAAAACTCGATGATCCAGCTGTTGAACATCGCGGGCGTCGGGCCGATCTTCGGACCGATCATGGGAGCTTTATACGGACCGGTCGCATTTTTATGGATCGTCCTCGGGGCTATTTTTGCCGGAGCGGTCCATGACTATTTGACCGGTATGATTTCAATCCGCAACGGCGGCGCTCATCTGCCTGCCCTTGCCGGGAAGTTTTTAGGAAAAACAATGAAGCACGTCGTAAATGGGTTCTCGATTCTACTTCTGGTGCTTGTAGGTACGGTATTCGTAACAGCACCTGCAGCGCTGATTGCCGATTTGACTCCTGCATGGATTTCATTGGGAGTAATCATTGCCGCAATTTTTGTATATTATATTTTGGCGACATTACTTCCGGTCGATAAGATCATCGGCCGCGTGTATCCGCTATTTGGGGCACTGCTATTGATCAGTGCAGTGGGTGTCGGCGCCGGGCTCGTGATCACAGGTGCTGATATTCCGGAGATGTCATTGACGAACATGCATCCTGATTCTGCAGCGATCTTCCCGCTGTTGTTCCTGACAATTTCATGCGGGGCACTGTCAGGTTTCCATGCAACACAATCACCGATCATCTCAAGAACGACTCAAAATGAAAAGAACGGTCGCAAGATTTTCTACGGAATGATGATCCTTGAAGCCATCATCGCGATGATCTGGGCAGCTGCCGCGATGAGCTTATTCGGCCCGGGTGAACTGAGCGCGATCCTTGCTGAAGGCGGACCGGCAGCCATTGTCAGCGAAGTGTCCATGCTTATGCTTGGTTCCATCGGCGGAACACTTGCCATCCTTGGTGTCATCGTCCTTCCGATTACATCAGGCGACACTTCTTTCAGAAGCGCCCGTATGATCATTGCTGATTACATCAACGTGAAGCAGGTGAAAATGTCAAGCCGCCTCTGGATTGCAGTTCCACTATTCGTAATCTCAGTAGCGCTTACACAAATCGATTTTAACTTACTATGGAGATACTTCTCCTGGGCAAATCAATCAACAGCCATGATTGCACTATGGGTCGGCGCCATGTACCTTGCACTTCAGAAAAAACCTCACTGGGTGGCAAGTGTACCGGCCGTATTCATGACGATGGTCACGTTCACGTATATCCTGAACGCACCGATCGGGTTCGGGTTATCGATGGGAACTGCATATGCAGGAGCGACGGCTGGTACGATCGCTGTTATCATCGCCTTTGCTTGGAGCCTGAGAAAACAATTGAACGCAGGCGGTGTGATCCAGGTTGATGAGGATGTTCCTCAGCCAGCCGCGTAAAGATTGTCTTAGTTCTGGAGCTTGCTTAGACCGGCTGCAGCCTGAACGTGGTTGACGGTGCCGGATGGGAAGAAGGTTCCTCATCCGGGGGCCATGACATTTTTCTGTTATCCTTTATGAGTTTTCCGGTTATTACCGGGAAGCTCTTTTCTTTTTTTGCACAAAATAAGAATGGTTCATAAAACCATTGTTTTGTTAAGCTGCCGGTTCTGATTCTGGCTGCAGGGTTGTATGCCACAGCGGGACGCGGGGACAGGTCCCTTGTCCCGGCACGGACCGGATGCAGATTTTACGACTTGTTTTTAAATCCAATGAAACAGGAGTGATTCAGCATGACAAAGAAAACGAAAAAAGACGGCGGAACAAAGCAGAATAAAAACCACAAGCCTAAGCAGAAGACATCTGGTTCTGCAAATGGGCAGAATGGCTATCACTAGGGTTTGTTAAGAGGCCAATCTCTTTGGGGGTTGGTCTTTTTTTGGGTTGGCGGGCTTTAGGTGAGCGGGTATGATGATGCCTTCCTGGGCTGCCGTTTATGTTATGGGAAATGGCGTGTGGCGGGGGATTGACGTAAAGATTTTTCGACAAGTTGCTTGAAAATCGATGAAAGTGGTTCATAAAATTGAAAGGTGGCACGTAAATTTGGAAAGTGGCTTGTATTTTCTGAAAGTGGATCGGAAAATGTGAAAAGTGGCTTGAAAAGAGGTTGGCATCCAAAATTTTTACTAGAACGGACACGCCGGAGGGCAGGAGGACGCTGTTTTTAACCGGAAGCATTCAAAAAACAAGCTGTTTTCCCCGAAAAGATGTATTATAATGGAGAAATAGAAGGTTTTCATCTCAAAAGGGGGTTTCAAGATGACGGAAAAGAAAAAGGTCAGCCTGCAGGAAGCGATGAAGCAGCAGCTGGCGAAGAAGAAAGAAGCCCAGTCAGGCGGCAAGCAGTCGAAGAACGGTCTGGCTTCGAATCAGCGTATGCAGAGTCAGCAAACGAAGAAGCCGAGTAATACCCGCCGTAAGATGGGAAGTTAATAGAACGAAGAAGAGCGCTTAGATTTTGTAGGGGGCTCTTTTTTTATTGAATTTTTTAGGGGCGGCAGCAGAATTTTCCTTGTCGTACCGCTACGAACCCACTAACTCAGGATTCGAATCAAATTTTTAGTGACTAATCCCGTTTTATGCGCAAAACTATTAATATATGCTGACAAATTCAAATATATGCTGAAAAATTTCATTTTATGAAAAAAATTTTGTTCACGCTTAATTTACCATTTTATGGACCTTAAACCAAGTACTCTCCTCCCAACTTCTTCAGATTGTCAAAACCTCTTTTTGAAAAAATCAAACCAACTACTTTCCAGAATCGTCAAAGGTGTAGAGAACTGGGGTGGATCTATTGGATGCGGACGAATTGCCGAGTGAAAAACTAATCAGGGACGGACTGCTTGAAGAGGCCATGGACCGGTATGGCCGGGCGGTTTTATATATGGCGTACTCGTATGTCAAGGACCATGTGCTTGCGGAGGATATTGCGCAGGAAGTATTCGTGAAGTTTTACAGTAAAATGGATTCATTCAGAGGTGAGTCGAGTTTGAAGACATTTCTGATGCGGATCACGATCAATCAATGCAAGGATCATCTTAAGCGCTGGGATACGAGGAAGATCCTTTTTACAAATAAGCTGAGTGAGGTCCTTCAGGAACGCGGAAATCCTGAATCGAAGACAATCCATGGAGAAGAACAGAGTGAGCTGCATTCCAAGCTCCTCAAACTGCCGGTCAAGTATCGGGAGGTATTATTTTTGCATTATTATCAGGAATTAAAGGTGAAAGAGATAGCCGGGGTTCTGGAGCTTAACCCGGGTACGGTCAAGACGAGGCTGAAAACGGGCAGGGACAGGCTGTATCGATTGTACGGAGAACGGGGGCGGCATGATGGATAGGGAACTAGAGCGGAAGATCAAGAGGATGACCGATGAGGGGCTGAAGGATCTGGATTTCAATTCCGAGCTGAAGGGGAAAGTCCGCCAAAAATTAAAGCGGGATAAGCCGTACCGGAGGCGGTGGTATGCTCCCGTGATCAGTTTGCTGATTGTGGTGTTGCTGCTGTTTGTTTTTGCGGTGGTGAAGGGGGAGAAGCTCGGCTTCATCGGAAATGAATGGCTGAGCGGTTTTTTCGAGAACAGTTCGAACTTTGATATTGAAATCAACGCTTCCCACGGTCCATCGGTCAGTACGTTTGACGGGACTATTACCCGGGAAGATGTCGTAAAACCAATTTCTTTTACAAAAGATGAGAGGGATAGGATTTTTGCCAAAATCGAAAGCATCGATTTTGAAGGGGGATTGGACCTTCCTGACGGGGAAGGCTGCAATTACCAGCCGTATGGTGGATATGACGTGAAGGTGAGGATAAATAAAGATAACTATGAGTACCAATCTTCCGGCTGCCACACAACGGCCGACAGCCGCGCGCTGGATGAGCTGTGGGAATTGATGTTCGAGATGATCAAACAGAAACCCGGGTATGAGGAAATGGTGGAGCCGTATTATATGATTTAAAAATAGGTTTACTTCCTCCTCATCAGATGATAATATAGTAAAAATTAACAAATGCGATGACGAGAAGAGTAGCCGTCAGAATCCTTCGCCAGAGAGCCCCGGGAGCTGAAAAGGGGCAGGGAGGCTGTCGGTGAACCAAGACTCTGAGCTGCACATCGGAACCCATGCGGGGATGGTGTGACGGGAGCTCCTGTTATAGAGCTAGGGTATGGGCCGCATGGCGGTACCCGAAAAGGCCGGTGTGGAGACATATCGGCGAACTGGGGTGGCACCGCGATCAAATCTCGCCCCCAAGACTGAAGAGGTCTTGGGGGTGGGATTTTTTTATTGTCGTCCTTCTGGAGACGAGGGATGTTTGATTAAATCGCGGGGAGGAATGGTTAATGGGTTGGAAGAATCCGTTGTTGCTGTTGCTGAGTATCGGATTGTCTAATATCGGGGCATGGATTTTCTTGATCGCTCTGAATTTAATCGTGCTGGATGAATCGGGTTCGGCACTGGCGGTAGGTATATTGTATGTTTTGAATCCACTTGCCGCATTGTTTACGAATGCGTGGGCGGGGAGTGTGGTCGACCGGTTGAATAAGCGGATGTTGATGGTGATTTTGGATGTAACAATGGCGGTCCTGGTGGCAATGCTGCCGTTCATTTCTTCACTGCCGCTTATGTACGCGGTAGTGTTTGTGGTCAATATGGGGAGTTCGGTTTTTTATCCGGCATCGATGACGTATATGACGAAGCTGATCCCGAAGAATAAAAGGCAGAGGTTCAATGCCTTCAGGAGTCTGGTGGGTTCTGGTGCATTCATTGTCGGGCCTGCGATTGCAGGGTTGCTTTTCATTGTGGGGACACCCGAGACGGCCATCTTTTTAAATGGAGCGGCGTTGTTACTCTCCGGGGTGGCGACCCTTTTTCTGCCGGATGTTGAAGGGGGAGCAGCCGAGGGGGCGAAGAAGTTGTCGCTGGACATGATAAAAGAGGATTTGCGGATGGTCATGCGTTTCAGCCTGAACCGCATATATGTGATGGTGGTGTACTTTTTATTCAGCTGCATGCTCGTTCTGACTGCAGCGGTGGATTCGCTGGAAGCTGCTTTTTCAAAAGAAGTGCTCAGCCTTTCGAACAGCACGTATGGATATCTGGTGAGTATTGCTGGAGCGGGATATCTCATTGGCGCAATGGTGAATACCGTAATTGCAGACAAGGTCCGGGATGTGAAGCTGATTGCTTTCGGTTCGGTCATGGTATCCGCAGGTTATATGGTTTATTCGGTCTCGGACGGATTTATGGCTGCTGCCATCGGGTTTTCGGTGCTGTCCTTTTCTCTTGCTTTTGCTCAAACCGGGTTTGACACATTCATTCAGGAGCGGATCCCTGTCGAAGTGATGGGACGGGTGAGCAGTGTGTACGGCTGGGTCGAAGGGTTTCTGGTTATCGCTGCAACCATCCTGATCGGTGCGGGTGCTCATGTTTTGTCCATCCGTAACGTCGTGGCAGGCGGTTGCCTTGTCATGGTCGCCGTAACCGTTTTACTCTGTATCCATTCGTTGAGACGGGCGGGGGAGAAGCAGGCTGAAAGAGCCGAGGTCGAAACCGGCTGAAAATTAAATTGACACTACATGGAAATCTCTATATAATCAGTTCAAATACTTGAAATCTTCGATGAGGATCAGTAAAGTGACCCTGTCTTTTCAGAGAGGGGGCCGATTGGTGCGAGGCTCCCATTGACATTCATTTGAACCTGCCTCTGAGTCTGAATATTCAGCGGTTCATACCGTTATCATGCGAGAGAGTGAAGCTTTGCTTTGAATCAGGGTGGTACCGCCAGTAATGGTCCCTGATGATGAGCGGGGCTTTTTTAATTTTATAAAAAAGAGGTGTCCAGTATGGCAAAAGAATTTGTAAAAGACGTCACCGCAATGGACGAGGATTTCGCCCAGTGGTATACAGATGTCGTGAAGAAGGCGGAGCTGGTCGATTATTCGAGCGTCCGAGGTTCGATGATCATCAGGCCTTACGGCTATGCAATCTGGGAAAATATAAAGAGTGCGCTCGATGCGAAAATCAAGGAGACGGGGCATGAAAATGTGTATATGCCGCTGTTCATTCCGGAAAGTCTCCTCCAGCGGGAAAAGGATCACATTGAAGGATTCGCACCGGAAGTGGCATGGGTTACCCACGGAGGAGAAGAAGAGCTGACCGAGAGATTATGTGTCCGCCCGACATCCGAAGTGCTGTTCGGCGAGCATTATAAAAACATCATCCACTCCTACCGCGATCTGCCGAAGCTTTATAATCAGTGGGCAAATGTCGTGCGCTGGGAAAAAACGACGCGGCCGTTCCTGAGGACACTTGAGTTCCTGTGGCAGGAAGGTCATACATGCCATGAGACGGATGAAGACGCCCACGCAGAAACGGTAAGGATGCTCGAAGTGTATGCGGAGCTTTGCGAAGAGCTGCTGGCAATCCCGGTGGTGAAGGGTCAGAAGACGGAAAAAGAAAAATTTGCCGGCGCGAAGTATACGTATACGATCGAGAGCCTGATGCACGACGGAAAAGCGCTGCAATCCGGGACATCCCATCACCTTGGTGACGGATTTGCAAAAGCGTTCGGCATTCAGTTCACCGACCGCGAAGGGAAGCTCCAGCATGTGCAGCAGACATCGTGGGGACTGACAACGCGCATCATCGGGGCGATGATCATGGTGCACGGCGATGACCGCGGACTCGTCGTACCGCCGCGCATGGCACCGACTCAGCTGATGATCGTGCCGATCGCGCAGCATAAAGAAGGCGTGCTTGATTTTGCCTATGATATGAAGAAGAAGCTGTCAGCCGTGGCGCGTGTCGGGATCGATGCGAGCGACAAGAAGCCGGGCTGGAAGTTCAATGAGTACGAAATGAAGGGGATTCCGCTTCGTCTTGAGGCCGGGCCTCGTGATATTGAAAACGGACAGGTGATCCTTGCCCGCCGCGATACCGGTGAGAAAGTGACGGTTCCAGTGGATGAGCTGCAAACGAAAGTCCCAGAACTTCTCGAAGAAATCCAGAAGAACCTTTTTGAAAAAGCAAAGGAGCATCGTGAGGAAATGACGAGCATCGCTGCAGGGTTTGAAGACTTCAAGAAGGTTGTATCGGAAAAAGGCGGCTTCGTAAAAGCAATGTGGTGCGGAGAGCTTGCCTGTGAAGATAAAATCAAGGAAGAAACCGGAGCGACTTCACGCTGTATGCCGTTTGATCAGGAAAAAGTGGGAGATACCTGCGTGTGCTGTGGGAAGCCGGCTGAGAAGATGGTGTATTGGGCAAAGGCTTATTAAGAACTTGAGGTATGAGGTGTGTGTACCAGGTACGGGGGGGGGGGTGTTTGTACCAGGTACAATGATGCAGTGATGTACCAAGTACAGATTGATAATTTTGTACCTGGTACAATCTAGAGGAAATGTACCAGGTACAGGGGATGAGATTTGTACCTGGTACATTTTTTTGCAGGTGGTTGTGCCAGGCACAATCGAGTCGGTTTGTGCCAGGCACAGCTGCCTGGGTTTGTTCCAGGCACCAAAACCCCAATTCGAGCCAGGCTCATAAGGCCGGAATCGAGCCAGGCTCAGGTCACCCCGATTTGAGCCAGGCACCTCAACCGCAGCCCCGGTATCCCGCCAACAGGCACCAATCGGACCAAGGTACCTGTCCCCCTGACTCAGCCAAACCCTGTCCCCAACCGGCACCGCAGCCCCGCCCAAGTCCTGTCTAATTCTTCTGGCCCTTCTTTTTAAACCCTCGTCTATTTGGTGACCCTGCCTAATATAAATAGGTAAGGAGGGGATTAGGAGTGTTTATGGAACTTATTGTGATTCTTATTATTTCATTCGTGGTGATCAGTCTGTGGATGATTAATGTGAAGCTGGGCCGCATTGCCAATCATTTTGATAATGGTGACGACCATTCCCTTTCGGATGAGGAAATAGAGAAGGAGCTTGAGGAAGAGTGGGAAAAGTGGGATCAGCAAAAATGATTGAAGCGAAGCGTTTCTCTTGAAGGGGCGCTTCTTTTTTTGCGGGAAAAATTAGAGGATGAGGAATAAGCACAACATGGGAATCTGTATCGTAGGCTGATAGGAGAGGATAACGGCGAGGTGAAACTCAGTGAATAAGATGGTGAGGTGGATCATCGGAGGTGCCGCGTTTTTCCTGGCATGTCTGGTGCTCTATTTAAAATTGAATCCTCCGCTTGCGAGTGATGGCTATGGGTGGAGCAGTGAACAGCCCGGACTCGTGACGGTGGAGCTGCAGAACGAAGGCTTTCACGGGGTTAAGTTGAAAAAGGTATTGGTCAATGAAGGCGGCCGTCCTTGCAAAGTGGATTTGGGTGTGAGCCGTTCCAGTGCGCTGATTGGCATTTTTGCAATAAAAGAAGAAATTGAGGGAATCAGTTTTCACCCTATAGATGAGTATGAGATCGAACCGAAGTTGAGCCGTGAAGAGGTCATCGAGCTGGAAGAACTGGATAACAGAAGTACGATTCGTCATTACGGTGTGGCGGTCGATCATTGCAAAAAAGTCGACTCCGTTACGGTGAAGTATATGTATTTCGGTTTTCCTTATAAAAAAGAAATCAAGATTGAAAGAATGAAGTAGGTGCACCTCATAAACTGGTATAATAAGAGAAAAATATTTTCCGGGTCCGCCCTGAAAGCGAGGTGACTCCGTGGATAACAGGAGTTTAAGTGTAGAAACGGCCAGGCTGATTGTCAGGCCGTTCATGAAGAGTGACTATCATAATTGGCTGCATGAAAATATGAACAAGCTGCCTTCGCAGCATAAATATGACATCGGTTTGCAGGATATGAGCGAGTGTACGGAATTCTGGTTCCACAATATGATTGATCAGCAGAATGTCATGATGAATAGCGATGAGGTGTATATATTCGGAGTCTTTCTTAAGCAAACGGGTGCTTATATAGGGAGCGTTGATTTCTCGACGCTGATGAGGCTGAATTTTCATTGGGGCCGGGTCGGATATACGCTGAATAATACACATTGGCGGCGCGGATACGGGAAAGAAGCCGTCCGGGGTGCGCTGAAGATCGCCTTTGAAAAACTAAATTATCACCGGGTGGAAGCTCATATCAATCTTGATAATACGCCTTCGATCAAGCTTGCAGAAGGAATCGGTATGAAGTATGAGTGCACGCGGAAAGGCTTTATTAATGAAAATGGGAAGTGGACGGATAATCATGTGTTTTATATGAATGCAGAGGATTATTACTAAATCCATTGTGAAAAAGAAACGCCGGGATCCTTAGATTCCGGCGTTTCTTTTTGAAAGGGCCCGGTCAACTTCCCGTTTATGGTGAAGGTCGTGTTCAGCCAGCCCTTCGAGATATTCGATCAAGGTTATTTCTTTATTACCTGGTTTGAGTGTCTGTTCCCAGGACTCAGGAGGAATCCCTTCAAGACTTTCAATCAATTGCTCTCTGGAAAGGATAAATCGTTCAATTACAACTGATTGTTCGCTTGTGCGTGCCTTTGAAGCAGATTCATCATTTAACATCTGTGGATAGGGCGCATGCGGCAGCGGTTCTTTCGTTCCAAGGAAAGGAAGGCGCTTATTCACCACAAACTCATCCCATGGCTCAAAATGACCGACTATTTCGGCGATGCTCCACTTGCCTTCTTCAACTGGACGGTGCCATTCTTCCTTAGGAAGAGAGTTCAGCGAATGTGCCCATCGGATGAATTCTTGATGATGAAAAAGAATGTTTTCTCTTGGATCCTTCACACCCATCACTTCTTTCAAATAGTATGTATTCAATATTTTATCATAGTTGTAGATTGTCAATGGTATATAAAAGCCCGCCCCTGGTCATACCTTCGAGGGACGGGCAAGATTTTTATGCCTTCTGCAAAACATGATCCTCAACCGGTTTCATCGGATGCAGCCGGCCGTCTTTATCGCGGAAGACGATGTGCTCGCGATTGAGTTTTACAGGTGTATCGACGCCTGCCGCTGCTGCAAGATTGTACAGTCCTTCGCGAAGGGAAAGCATATAGTTGCAGACACGGAATGCTTTTTCTTCGACGATCAGGGCCTTTTGAAGTTTGTCGTCGGTCGTTGCGACGCCGACCGGGCAGTTGTTGGTGTGGCATACCTGTGCCTGGATGCAGCCGACGGAGAACATCAGGCCCCTCGCAATGTTGACGAAATCGGCACCGAGGGCGAGAGCGAATGCGATTTTATCAGGGGTCAGAAGTTTTCCGGAAGCGAATATCTTCAACTTGTCGCGGACGCCGAATTTAAGGAGCGTATCATGGACATAAGGCAGGGCCGATTTGATCGGCACACCCGTTGAAGCCGCCAACTCCTGATAGGAAGCCCCGGTTCCGCCTTCTCCGCCGTCCACCGTGATGAAATCCGGGTGTTTTCCGGAAGAAGCCATATAGGAAGCGAGTTTTTCAAAATCATCCGTGTTCCCTATAACGATTTTGATCCCGACCGGCTTTCCGCCTATCTCGCGCATTTTCTCGATGAAATCAAGCATTTCTTCATTGTTCCCGAATTCCTTGAAGCGGTTGGGACTGTCGATCGATTTATACGGTTCCACGTTGCGGATGTTGGCGATCTCCGGTGTCACCTTGGCCCCGTCGACATGGCCGCCGCGTGTTTTGGCTCCCTGTGCGAGCTTCAGTTCGAATGCCTTCACTTCATCCAGATCGCTCTTTTTCTTGAATTCTTCCCATGAGAACTCTCCGTCCTTGGTGCGGACACCGAACAGGCCCGGTCCGATTTGGCAGATGATATCGACACCGCCTTTTAAGTGATGCTTCGATAACCCGCCTTCACCGGTGTTCATCCATGTCCCTTTGGCAAGGGCGAGACCGGTCGACAGGGCGGTGATGGCTTTTTCCCCGAGCGATCCGTAGCTCATGGCCGACTGTCCGACGAGGCTCCTGACTTTGAAAGGGTGCCTGCACGTGTCTTTCCCTATGACCGGGGAATCTTCTTCCCGGAGGAGGAAGGGGGAGACCTCTTTTTCCTCGCGGTGTTCTTTGCGCCTGAACAGGTTGTCCTTGTCGATTTTATACATCATCGACGTGATTTTTTGGCTGTTGTCGACGCGCAGTTCATCACGCTGTACGGGAAATAATGTATTCCGGATATAATAGCCTTCCTTTTCAAAATCGCGTTCAGAACCGAAACCGAGCATGCGGGATTTGTACTTTCCTGACAGCACGGTCTGCTGGTATTCATTCCGGGAAAACGGCTTCCCTTCATTGTCATTCGAGAAGAGATACTGCCGCATTTCCGGACCGATTTTCTCTAAAATATACCTCATCTTTCCGAGGATCGGAAAATTACGAAGGACGGCATGTTCTTCCTGCTTTTCATCTTTGAACATAAGATACAGGATCATCACGGCCGGAACCAGGATGACCAGTCCAATAAGTGTTAGTAAAATGCCTAATACGATTGAGATTCCATCCATTTGATTTCCTCCTATTCTAATAAAACCAGATATAAAACCGCAAGTCCCCCGACGAGGAGGCCGCTTGATAACGAGAGCCATTTCCATTTGTTCAGCGGGGGCCCCGCCTTCATCAGTGCTGACAGCTGAACCGCGATGGAGACGGCGGCAAGAGCGAGAATCGAGACCAGGGCAGCTGCCGGTGATAACTGCTTCCTCCCGAATTCGATCAGAAGATACCCTGCGACGGCAGTGCCGATGACGATCACGTATAGCAAGACGAGCGTCGATTTTTTCATGGTGCTACCCCACCTTCCCGTATAAATAAACGAGTGTGAAAATCAGGACCCATACAAGGTCGACAAAATGCCAGTAAAGGGAAAACACGGCAAGCTTAGACTGCACTTGTCTGCCAGGACCCTTCATCTTCAGGTGTATGAGCAGGAGGGCCATCCAGATGCATCCTGCCGCAACATGTGCTCCGTGGGTCACGACCAGCAGATAAAATGCGGATAAGAAAGAGCTGTTCTGCATTTCGTAACCTTTTTCGTAGTAATGAAGAAGTTCCTTTCCTTCCATGAATAAAAATATCCCGGCCAAGACCAATGTCAGCGAAAGGTATACGGAGGTCTTACTGGCTTGTCTTCCTTCCGCCGCATGGCTTGCGATGTAAATCGTGAAGCTGCTCGAAAGCAGGAGGACGGTCGAGACCATCACTCCATTCAATTCGAACATCTCCTTCGGGGAAGGACCTCCGTCGGTATGGGAACGCAGCGTCAGGTAGACACCGAATAAAGAAGCGAAGATAACGACCTCCGCGGCGATGAAAAACCACATTCCCATTTTCTTGTCTTCTTTCTGTTCGAGAAGAAAGGACTCTGTGTTCATGATTTTTCCTCCTTTCCTTCAAGCTCGGAGCGGGTGTAAGCCTGCCAGCTGTCATCCTTGAAGGACCTCAGGATCAGCATAGAGGCTACCCCGATCACACCCGCCCATTGAATAAGGGGCTGATAAAAGATGAAGCCGAAGGAGGAAACAAAAAGGATGCCAGACAGAAACACAGGCTGTGCCGTGTTCCGGGATACATAAATCGGTCCGTCCTCCCTGATGGTCCGGAGGGTCCCGTCCCCTTTCTGCTTTTCATACCATAACTGATCGATCGTCGTGACGACCGGGCGATCGATGAAGTTGCCTTCCGGGGGCGGGGACGCGAGCGCCCATTCAAGCGTACGTCCGTCCCATGGATCCCCGGTCGTGTCTTTTTCGCCGTGCCTCATGCTCCAGTAAATATTGAACAAGAAAATCATGACGGCAGCGGCCATGATGAAGGCGCCGACCGTACTGATCAGATTCAGGCTGCCGAGCCCGTCCCTTTCAAAATAGGTGAAGACCCTGCGCGGCATCCCGTTCAGTCCCATGAGGTGCATCGGGAAAAATGTCACGTGGAAGCCGATGGTGAACAGCCAGAAATGCCATTTTCCAAGCACCTCGTTTAAAAGGAAGCCGAACATTTTTGGCCACCAGTAGTAGACTCCGGCAAAGACCCCCAAGATGGTGCCCCCTACAATCACATAATGAAAGTGACCGACGACAAAATAACTGTCATGGTACTGATAATCCGCCGGCGCGGATGAAAGCATGACCCCGGTGGCTCCGCCGATCAGGAACGTAGGGATGAAGGCAAGCGAGAAAAGCATGGCCGTCTTGAACCTGATCACGCCTCCGCGGAGGGTGAACAGCCAGTTGAAAATCTTGATGCCGGTCGGGACGGCGATCGACATCGTCGCCAAGGCGAAAATCGCATTCGAAATCGGCCCGAGCCCGACGGTGAACATATGGTGGATCCAAACCATGAAGCCGAGGAATCCGATCAGGACGAGCGCGAAGACCATGGCTCCATAGGCGAATAAATTCTTTCTTGAAAAAGTCGTGATGACATCGGAAAAGATCCCGAAAGCGGGAAGGATCAATATGTAGACCTCGGGATGACCGAATATCCAGAATAAATGCTGCCAGATCAACGGATTCCCGTCCGTGCCGCTAAGGAAGGCCGTGCCGTACACGCGGTCCATCATCAGGAGCAGCAAAGCAACGGTCAATGCCGGGAAGGCAAACAAAATCAATATCGATGTAACGAATGAGGACCATGTGAAAAGCGGCATCCTCATGAATGTCATCCCTTTTGCACGTTTCCGGATGATGGTGACGAGAAAGTTGATGGCCGAGAGCATAGTACCGACCCCCGCGATCTGTATCCCGAGCGTATAATAGTCAAGGCCGGGGCCGGGACTGAACGCATCGAGACTGAGAGGGGAGTACGCCGTCCAGCCGGTTGACGGTGAACCGCCAAGCACAAAGCTCACATTCACCAGCGCCCCGCCCGCCAGGAACAGCCAAAAGCTGAGCAGATTCATATAAGGGAAGGCGAGGTCCCTTGAGCCGATCTGGAGCGGGACGGCCACATTCATTAATCCGATCAAGAGCGGCATCGCCACGAAAAAGATCATGGTCGTCCCGTGCGTCGTCATCATCTGATTGTATTTTTCACCTTGAAAGACCCAGAACTGATTCTCGGGGAGGGCCAGCTGCAGCCGGATGATCAGCGCATCGAGACCGGCCCTCAGGAAAAATGCCGCGCCGGCGGCAAGATACATGATCCCGACCTTCGTGTGGTGGGTGGAGGTCATCCAGTCCCATGCGTATGTCCACTTCTTATACCGGGTCAGGAAAAATACGGCCAGTATTCCCATCAGCAGAATCGAAAGGTCCGCTGCGATGATATCCGACGGGAATACAAAGTCCCTGCCGAAAATCGTATATTTGATGTCCATTGGAGTACCCCCTTTTCACCCTGCAGGTTATTTTAAGTTTGATAGATAGTCGGCGAGTGCTTCCAGTTCCTCATCCGACAGATCCCTGAATCCGGGCATTTTCACTCCCGGCTTCAAGGATTTTGGATCCTTTATCCACTTTTTCATATTCTCATTGCTGTTGGGAATGACACTCGCGATATAGTCCTTCCTGCCGATGCCGGCAAGGTTCGGACCGTCGCGTTTCTCCGTGTATCCGTCGGCGTGGCAGCTTAGACAGTTGGATGTGAACAGTTTCTTTCCTTTTTCATATGAATCGGATGCATCCGCCTCAGGTGCGGAATCCTCCTGTTTATCACTTATCCATTCATCATATTTTTCCTTGCTGACGGCATGGACTTTGAATCTCATCAAGGAGTGGGAGGCTCCGCAGAGTTCCGCGCATTTTCCTTCATATACCCCGGTTTCAGACGCGTGAAGGGTCAGCCGGTTAGGGTTTGTGCCCCCGGGATTTAAGTCCTTTTTTCCACCGAGCTGCGGTACCCAGAAGGAATGGATGACATCATCTGATTTCAACTTGAATACGACCGGCGTGTCCACCGGTATCCAGACCTCATTCGACAGGGTGATCCCCGCATCGCCGTAGTTGATTTCCCACCAGTACTGATGTCCTGTCACGGTGATTTCCATCTTTCCGTCTTCTTTTTCCTGGGAATCTGACAGTGAAAAAGTTCCCTGGACGGTGGGGACTGCCAGGATCAAGAGAAGAATGATGGGGAAAACGGTCCAGGCGATTTCATATTTTCTGTTCCCTTTCACGTATGCAGGGGTCACATCCCTGCGATCAGGGGTTTCCCTGTATTTCCATGTAAAGATGACAAACATTGAAAAAACGGTGATGAAGACAAGGAGCATGATTCCGATGGACAGCTGGAACAAGTTTTCCTGCAGTTTGGCTACAGGTCCTTTCGGATCAAGGACCTGAAGGGAACTGCACCCTGAGAGCATCAGGACTGTGAAAAATAGGACTGGTGAAGACAACACTCGTTTCATGCGTATCCCCCTTAAAACAGCCGCTTTAATGCTTTGCGAAGCGGAGGCATTTCTGCTTCATGCTGTTTAAAGAATTTTTTCATTACATGCTTGGAATAACCGGCAGCCTGATCCATCGTGATTTTTCCGGGAAGTGGCGGCTGGTCTTCTATGTGGACGTCGATGATGACCGGTTTATTCGATTTTGCCGCCATATCAAAAGCGGGTTCAAGGTCTTCATGCCTCACGACCCTGTAGCCTTCACCGCCGCAGGCTTTCGCAAACTGGGCGAAGTCGATATCCTGCAGGTCGGTTTCATATTCGAGGTGGCCGATCGATTCCTGTTCATACTTGATCATCCCGATCTTCCGGTTATTGAGGATGACGACGAAGATCGGCAGCTTGTATTTGACGGCTGTCACAAAATCATGCATCACCATCGTGAAGCCGCCGTCCCCGCATACGGCGATTGCCTGTCTGCCGGGATTGGCAAGGGCGCTGGCGATCGCTCCCGGGAGTCCGCAGCCCATTGTCGCCATCCAGCTCGAAATGATGAATTTCTGATGGGTCATCCTGAAATGCCTGGCCGTCCAGACCGTAACGTTCCCGACGTCGACGGAAAGGGTGGCATCATGGTCAGCGATCTTCTGAATCATCGGGATGACCTGAGGCGGTTTGATCGGGGTCGTCGCTTCGACTTCATCCTTCTCGACATGTTTCCACCAGTTCTTCATATTGATCTGGCATTCTTTTAAAAAGGCACGTTCTTCCCTGCGTGACAGTGATTTATTCCATTCCTGCAGTACAAGTTTGGAATCACCTGCAATCCCTGCCGTTACAGGATATCGTTTGCCGATCTGGGCGGAATCTGCATCGATCTGGACAGCCTTCGCATCATCCGGCAGGAACTCCCGGTAAGGGAAGGACGTCCCGATCATGATGAGCAGATCTGTCTCCTCCATGGCTTCATAGGCTGGTTTGGTACCGATCTGACCGAGCTGTCCGAGATTGAGTGGATGTTCATCAGGGAGGGTCCCTTTTGCCGGAAGGGTGAAGATGATGGGAGCGGCCAGCCTGTCAGCGAACTCTTCCAGTTCATCCACTGCCCCCTTGGCGCCAGTCCCTGCAATGATGACCGGACGTTTGGCCTCATGAAGAAGCTGAAGCCCGTTCTGGATATCATCAAGCAGCGGTGCCGGCTTTGACCTCGAAGACACGCTTGACGTATTACGGACGCTGTCCTTGATTTTCTGAGCAGGCATATCGTCGGGGATGACGAGCACTGATACGCCTTTTCTCGCATAGGCCGTCCGTATCGCCTGATTCAACAGATCGGGAAAGGAATCAGGTGAAGAAACACGGGCATTGAATACGGATACATCCTGGAACAAACGCTCAAGGTGGACCTCCTGAAACGAGTCCTCCCCGAGCTTGCTGCTCTCCACCTGGCCGGCAAGGACGAGTACCGGGGCACCGTCTGCCTTCGCATCATACAAACCGTTGAGAAGATGGATCGCACCGGGTCCGCCGATCGAAAGGCAGACGCCGATCCTGCCGGTCACCTTCGCATAAGAAGAGGCGGCAAGTGCAGCGACCTCCTCATGTCGGACCTGAATGAACTCCAGCTGCTCCTTTTCACTTCTCAAATTGTCAACAAAGTGATTGATCGAATCCCCGGGCAATCCGAATATATGCCGGATATCCCATTCTTCCATGACTTCTGCAGCTATCTTTCCTGCTGAATGTTCACTCATTTCTATCATCCTCCAAAAATTTGGTTTTTGTAATTCGTTACCACTTATACAGAATGAGTAAACGGAGAGGGAGGAAAGATTTATGTTATGTGAGTGTGAATGGAAAGAGTGTGCCATTACTGAAGGGAGATTTGTCCTAGTCCGATTGGATATTTATGTTAAAATAATAAGCACTAAAAGGTACCTCAAATGAGAGGGGAATGAGAGGAGGATGAGAAATGAAAAAAGCAGCCACAGCCGTACTTCTTTATCCTCAATTCAGTGAATATGAACTGAGCGTCGCACTGTCGATCTTTATGCAGGGCGGCAAGCCGGTCGTGACGGCGGGTATTGAGGGAGGTGCGGTCAGGGGAGAGGGCGGTCTGAATTGTATTCCGGATGTCACGATTGATAATCTCGATCATGAAGAGATTGATAGTCTGATATTACCAGGCTGCATGGATATTATGAAAGCAGCGGGTGATGAGAGATTGATACATTTTTTAAAAGAAATCGAAAGCCGGATGACTGTCATCGCAGCTATTTCAAGTTCACCGCTCCTTCTCGCACAGGCAGGATTATTAAAAGGAAAGAAGTATACGGTTGGCCTGAATGAACAGGCACGGGATGCATCAGGTGTATTTGAAAAGGAGAATTATTCTAATGAACTTGTGATAGTGGATGGGAAAATCATCACTGCGAGAGGCAGAGGGTTTATCGAATTCGGTACTGTTGTAGGAGATGCCTTGGGTCTTTCCTTTGATGACGGCTGGTATAAAGGTTGAAGGGAGAGTGGCCATGGATACATACGATTATCACGTAGATAGGGCAGGCAGCGGTAAACCGATTCTTTTTCTCCCAGCAGCAGGATTTTCAGGAAACGAAGGATTGAATATAGCAGAGCATTTGAGTTCAGGTTTTGAGACTCATATGATCGATCTTCCCGGTTTTGGGAGAAGCGGGGAAATCGAGGGTACGGCCGACTCTATGAAAATGGCAGAGTGGGTAAAAGGATATTTGGATAGGGAAGGAATCGAAAAAGCGTTTCTTATCGGTCATTCTATGGGAGGAGCGCTCCTTCTGGCATTTGCCTTTCATTTTCCTGAAAGGATGAACAAGCTGGTTCTGCTCGATCAGGGCCATAAACGATTTCCACGGATTCCGGCAGCAGAGTTCGGAACCTTCGCGTACGCGTTACCCCTTTTGAATGTTGGGGTCAAAGTATTTGGCCGTCGCTTCCTGAAAAGGCTTGAGCCCTTGTTTTCTGGGGAAGATGGCTCGGATGAGAGGGACATGGAAGCAGAAACAGAGCAGTTTTGCCGTAGATTCTCCATCCCCGATACTCCTCATGTAAGGCTTGCATTGAAATCGCAGGTGGACTTTTCAATCGATGCACTGAACCTGATGTTCGGCTATTACAACCTGAACCTGCCCAAATTGCTGCAGCAGGTGAAGGTACCCGTCCACCTTGTATATGCAACGTTTGAAGGAATCGATGAAAAAGAAGCGGCTGCTACGAGAAAAGCAGTTATGTACATGGAACGAAGAACAGACCTGGTAACCTATCATTCCTTGGATGGCGGCCATTATGTCCACTGGAATGAAGAGTTCGATCTTGGTGGAATTAGAAGGTTCCTGGAATCAAGCCAAAAATAAATGAGGATAGGATAAAAGAAGAAAACCCAAACTATCATGAATACATGGATTCAAATTAGTTTGGGTTTTAAAATAAGTGTACAAATGTACGTATAATTTTCAAGTCGTTCCAGCGGTTGATTGGAGTGCAAGACGAAGACTCCTGCGGGAATAGTAGCTTATGAGAAAAGCGGAAGGGCTTTGCTCAGAGGCGGGTGGCATAAGGCGAATCGGCCACGAAGGCGCTCTTTGCCTTCTTGGTCGGTTTGACTTATGACATGTGCCTCTAAGCCCTGCAACTGGACAAGTGAGACCCCGCAGGAACGCAGTGACGAGGAGGCCCACTGGCTACCCGCGGAAAGCGAAGTCTTGCACGGAAATAATGAGCGGTATTTAGAACCGCTCATGAAATTTTGCTGCTTATAGACAATATTTATTGGATTTTATCCATTATTCCAATCCCTCAATCCTCAATTCCTTCACCGGCAGGAAGCTTTCGCCTGTATCCATGAAGGTGACCTTCACTTTGTCATTTTCCTTCAGGTAAATCGCCAGCGGGCTGAGCTCGGAAGAAACGAGGTAGTTCTTTCCGTCATTCAATAGGAAGGAGACAGCCGTGTAGTCACCGACCTTTTCTTTGTATACGCGTACGACGGTTCCGGCTGCTTGCTTTTCTTCAGCCTTGGAGCTGCCGTCCACTGTGCCGCCGCCTTTTTGCATGGCGGTTTTATATTTCTTGATGGCCTGGTTCGGCGTATCGGCATAGGCAGAAACCTCCGGGTTCGCTGCTGATACGATGAAGTAGTTTTGCAGGAATCCGTTCGCATCAAGTACCGGTGTCAGCCAGCTCGCTTCACCGAAGAAGTTGTAAAGAACCGGCATTTCACCGTCCCATTTTTTCTCGATGAATTTCTTCTGGATGATCTGCAGGGCACCCTGTGAATCCATGTAGGATTCTTCAAGATTGCCTGTATAGAATGTTGCCTCGCCTGTCCGTGAGTTGGTCAGGGAGTACCCGAGCATCGAATCGACGCCTTCTTTCGGAGACGTGAAATCAGTGAAGTAGTACATTTCGCCGTCTTCGGTGAAAATAGGGCTGACATTCGCTTCAGTTCCTTCATCAGAAGGCAGCTTCACTTCCGATTTACCGAAAACGCTGTTCCAGAATCCCTGGACATAGTTACCGAAGTAGCTGTTCTGCAGACTGACCGTTTCCGGTGACACCGCACCGTCTATAAAGTCAGGGGCTTCACTCAGCTTATAGGATTTCGTCTCGCCGTTCTGAGGATCCACCACGACGATTCCTTCTGCCTCAAATCCATTACGGGCAGAGATGAAGTTACCGTAAGTGCGGATATAAAACGGTTTGCCCTCATCGTCAATTTCCAGCTGCGGATCACCGTTGAAAATATATTTTGGATACTGCATCCGGATATGACGTTCAATATTCTTATTGAAGAAAGAAGATGGAGTGTAGGTCATTTCTTCCTTCATGAATTTCGGATTTGCTGATGAATCAGTCGCACTCAGCGTGAAGTAACCAGGTGTTTCGTCTCCTTTGATCCACTTGAAGAATCCGGAAAATTCGACCGGAGCGATGTAGACATACTCACCGTTCACCTTCTGGATTTGCAGACGTCCAAGTTCATAGTAACTGGTATTCGGTACTTGGCCGAATGCTTTTTTCATTTTGTTGCGTGCAAATTTCGGAGGCACGCTCGCTGGAGTTTCGTTCTCATCAAATGCTTCGATTTCCGTTTTCACATCCATTTTGGCCGATTGATACTTCTCATCGGCATTGAAGACGAATGCAGTCAGGAAGTAAGCACCGACACCAAGACCGATGAGGAAAATCGCTCCCTTGATCATACGTTCCTTACCGGCTGCAAAAGCAGCTCCGGCACCTGCTGCAATGATGAATAGAATCCACATCGACGTAAAGTTGCGGTCGAGATTCGTCATGTAATAGAAGATAAAGGCACCGATGACCGTAATGATCATGGTGGCTGCGATCATCCCGAACACGGAAGGATTCGCTTTGCCTTCTTTCTTTTTTGTAAAAGTGACCGGGACCAAGAGAAGCGCCATGATCAATCCGACAATCACTGAAAATAAAAATATATTACCCAATTTGGTGTACCCCTTTCAAAGGTCTATTTCTGTGTATGGTTTATATACGGATGAGGAGAGGGGGAGGTTTCAAAATGTTTCTGGATAGGAGATTTCGGCAGCAGGGTGAATCGATGGATGTGGATATACGATCGACCGGGAAAATTCGACAACTGGCTCAATTAATCAGAAAGCGGCACAATTATGACTTGCATGCACTTTATTCACCGTATTACGTAACGAACTACAAGTCCTTTTCATCCAAAAAGGGCTTAAATTTACTTTGTTTTTCCCAAAAGGGCTTAACAAATCATGTTTTTAGCTATATAAAAACCCGCCTATTCAATCAGGCGGGCAAAAAAACTAATTCAATTTTAAAGAAGAATCCTCAATCACAACCTCAACCCCATAATGATCCGAAACCACATCTTCATTTTCCCCGTTAAACACAACGCGGGAAGAAGCCACATCGAATCGCTCATTCGCTAAAACAAGATCTATCCGCAAGTCCACTTTATTCTCATCCCAGCCGGCGATCTCCCCTTCAACAGTCACACCATCGTCACGTTCCGCGGCAAGCTCAAAGGTGTCTTCGAGACCTTTCCTTAAAAGATAGTCATATCCTTCATCTCGGACATGGGCGTTGTTGTTGAAGTCCCCCATTAAAAAGGCAGGGGACTCAGTCGAAATCCCTTCAAGCAGGGAGTCTGCCTGATACTGAAATGGTTCCTCTTCGTCCTCCCACCATCCGAGATGGCAGGAGTAGAAGGAAAGGGGGCGGCCGTGATAGGAAAGCGTGGCCCCGACGATCTTGCGTGTCTTCCAGTAGGACTGGTCGTGACTTTTGGATATGAAGAAGCGGTGTTCTTCGACGATATCATGCTTTGTCAAAATCGCGACGCCTTCTTCGTAGACGTCATAGCCGATATGGGCAAAATCCCAGACGAGACGATAATCGGTGACGCCATGCCGCTCAAGCTCCCCAAGTAAAACAAGGGCGAAGTTGTCTTTTTTAATAATTCCCGAAACGTTCTCGCTCTCGATCAGCTGGCTGACTTCCTGGAGGGCGATGACATCGTAGGATTTCTCTGCGATCTTACGCGCCAGAACCGAGATTTTCTCTAGCTGGTTGTCTTCCTGCCAGGAATGGCAGTTCAGTGTCAGCAGTTTCATCATTAGGCTCCAAGAAGGTCCTGAATATCGGATTTGATGACATCGGCTTTCGGACCGTAGATGGCTTGTACGCCTTTGTCCTTGAGGATCAGTCCGAGAGCACCGTTCTGTTTCCATTCCGCTTCGGTGCCGACAAGGTTAGTGTCCTTAACGGTGACACGAAGACGGGTCATGCATGCGTCCACGTCCACGATGTTTTCCTGACCGCCGAGTAAAGCGACGATCTGCGGAGCGATGGAATCTTTTTTAACAGCAGTATTTCCTCCTGCTGCTTCGTCTTCAATATAGTTCCCGTTGCGTCCCGGTGTCGGGAAGTTGAACTTCTTAATCAGGAAGTTGGCAACCCCGAAGTTCAGGAAGAAGAAGACAAGACAAGCGATCACAAAGTTGACAAGGTCCATCCACAGTCCTGCTTTAACAATCATCGGAACACGCGTCAACAGCTCGATTGATCCGAATGAGTGTACGCGGATGTTGATGATATCGACGATCGCAAATGCAAGACCTGTCATGATGGCGTATACCACGTAAAGAAGCGGTGCAGCGAACATGAACATGAATTCGATCGGCTCGGTCACACCAGTCAAGAATACAGCAAGACCTGCTGAGAAGAACATGGACTTGTATTTTTTCTTTTTATCCTGGTCGACGTTTCTGTACATCGCGAAGGCGATACCGATAAGGGCAGCTGATGAAAGGATCATCTGACCCACTTTGAAACGTGCAGGTGTAACGTCATTCAATAATTGCTTGTAGCTTTCTGTATCACCTGCCTTAAGGAAATTGTTCAAGTCGGCGATCCAGGCAAGCCATAATGGATCTTGTCCAGCTACCGTTGAACCCGCATTCGATCCCGTGAGGATCTTGTATGTTCCGCCAAGCTCGGTGTAGTTGATCGGAACCGTCAGCATATGGTGAAGTCCGAATGGCAGCAGCAGACGTTCCATGGCACCGAAAATGAATGGCGCGATGATCGGCGCACTGTTGCGAGAAGTCGCGATCCATTGACCGAAATCGTTCAGGGCTCCCTGGATGAACGGCCAGACGATGGATAATGCAATCGCTGTAATAACTGATCCGCCGATGACCACGAATGGCACGAAACGTTTACCGTTAAAGAACGAAAGAGCGTCCGGCAGTTTATCAAAGTTGTAATATTTGTTGAAAAGATTCGCTCCCAGGAAACCGGAGATGATCCCGACGAACACACCCATGTTCAATGCAGGTGCACCAAGAACGGATGTGAAGTAATCAGATACAATCAACGTTTGCCCGAAAAGGGAAGAGATGGTTGCTTCAGGATCGGCAAGCATGTCCCCGTTCACTCCGAAAATCGCCCCGGTGATGCGGTTGATCAGGATGAATGCGATGAGCGCGGCGAATGCACCGCCGGCCCGCTCCTTCGCCCATGATCCCCCAATGGCGACGGCGAAGAGGATATGTAAATTCGTGATGATCCCCCAACCGATGTCTTCCATTACTCTTGCAATCGTTTGCACTAATGCGAGGTCTCCAACCGTCATTCCGATCAATTTACCGATCGAAATCATGATTCCCGCAGCAGGCATGACAGCCACTACGACGAGTAATGCTTTCCCAAATTTCTGCCAGAAGTCAAATGACAATAAATTCTTCATAAATCTGTTTCCTCCTTTAATACCAATATCTATCGTGTATTCGTTTTCAAAAAAGATTGTGTGCGTTTTCATTTGTTAATGTAAAAATGAAAGGCGGATTTGCATCCTGTCTAGTTGTATTTAAATGTTTAAAGTAGGATGCAACCGTTTGCACGAGAAAATTCGATAAATCTTATTATAAGAAAACCCTTACGATAAATCAATAGGAAAAAATTATTTCGCGAAAATATCGGTTTGCCGAACCTTTTCAACATTTAAAAATGATGGAGTTTTGGAAAAAAGTATGATTGTAAATTTTTGTATAATACTAAAAGAAATATTGCTTGCAAAGGATTATATAATGATAGGACTTATACTAGCCATAATCATATTCAATTCGGCAGCTTATTTTTGCAGCGGCCGGTTGACAAGGAATAATAAACTGCATATATGGACGTTTACGATTGCCTTTCAGCTGACACATGACTTGATCGTCGAATATAAGCATATGGCATATTGGTATTTCGATAAAGGAATCAGCTGGCCGGGATTGATGGGACATACTATCTTGCTGCCGCCTGTGAACATACTGTTCCTCAACTTTTTTCCCTTCGGAAAAGGTTTTTTGAAGCAGTTTTCCTATGTGGCGGTATGGACGGGAGGTCTGCTGATCTATGAGTTGGCGACAAGACTGCCTGAGCCGTGGGGATATTTTCAATACGGCTGGTGGAAATGGGAGTATTCAGCCCTTGAAGATCCTTTGCTTCTCTTAATTCTGGTCGGATTTTATAAACTTGTGCTTCATTTAGAGACAGAAGTAAGGATGATGGAAAGGTGAAAATGAAAAAAGACCCGTCACGAAGAGGGTCTTTTTTATTCAGTATTATTTCTCGATTTTCTCACCGGCAAAAATCTGCACATCGATTGGAGCGGCCATGTACTCCGGCGCTCTTCCCGCAAATGAAGTAAAGTGGCTGCTTGTATTGTGAGCTTCCACGGAAGCCTGGTCTTTCCAGATTTCAACCATTGTGTATGCATGATGGTCTGTGTCTGTCGATTTCATCAGATCGTAGGAGACATTTCCGTCTTCTGCCCGTGAGGCAGCGACCAGAGAGTGCATTTCCTCAAGGAATGCACCTTCTTTTTCAGGGGTGATTTGAAAATGTGCGTGGATGATGATCATATGGATTCCTCATTTCTTTTATAGTAATAGCGGGGTGGGACAGTGTACCTGTCCCCTTGTCCCGGATTATTTCCACTCTGTGATTTTTTCGACCGGCAGGCGGACGGATTTGTAGCCTGCATCGGCTGCTTTACCGATGGAGATGAGCATGACGGGATAGTAGCGGTCTTTGTCCATTCCATATGCTTCCGCGATTTGGTCTTTTTCATAGCCGCCGATCGGGTTGGTGTCGTAGCCATGTGCCCGGGCTGCAAGCATCAGCTGCATGGATACGAGGCCGGCGTCGATCAGGTTCATTTCTTTATATTGTTCTGCCGGCATCACATCAAGAAGGCCTTTGATCGCAGGAAGCTGGCGGTCCCTGACTTCAGCGGGCATATAGCCTTTTTCAACGGCTTCATCATAGATTTCATCAGCGTAATCCAGGCTGTTCATGTCAACAAATACAGCGATGACAGCTGAAGATGTCTTTACCTGCGTCTGGTTGAACTTGGCGAGCGGAGCCAATGTTTCTTTGCCTTCAGCGCTGTCGATAACAAGGAAGCGCCACGGCTGCAGATTGACGGAAGAAGGGGCAAGTGTCGCTTCCTGCAGGATTTCAGTCATTTCCTCCTTGCTGATTTTGACAGCCGGATCGTAGTTGCGGATTGAGCGGCGTCCTGAAATGATTTCTTGAAAGTCATTGATTCTTGTTGTGTTCATGTTGAAAAACTCCTTTTATTTTTACTATTGAATATCTTTTACATTTTGCTGGATTCGCATAAGCAGATCCGAAAGAATCTCTTGTTCATCCTCGCTGAAGTCCTTCAGCATCTGTGCGATGAACTGTTTCTTTTCCTTACACAGAGAAGCGATTCTTTCCCTGCCTTCATCTGTGAGGCTGACAAACGTAATCCGGTTGTCGTCCGGATTCTTTCTGCGGGATACCATTCCCTTAGCTTCAAGCTGCTTCAAATGCCTTGTAACAGCCGCATTGTCTATATTCACTTCCCGCTGCAGGGCACGCTGGCTGATTTCATCGACTTCCATCAGCTTGTGCAGCAGATCGAGGCGTGACTGGCTGATCCCTGTACAGCGTTCGAACTTCGGGCTCAGCTGTTTATAAATGTCATTGAAATGACGTAAAATCGTTTCTTCGCCGGACAAAGCATCCTCCTCCTTCAAATGATTGAGGGGTCAATCATTGATGCGTCAACTAATATAATACAGGTCGTATTATGAAGTCAAAACATCCGGTTCCCCCCTCATGAAGATGGCTGGTTTTTAGTAAAAGGAAAACACCCTGAATCCTTTCAGATCGGGGTGTTTTTTGCGTTTACAGTCATTCGTTTTCTCCAGAAATTACTAATACATCTTCACCTTCAGAAATCGTTTTTTCAATATGCTGCTCGCCCCATGAACAAAGCATCTGCAGGGCGGGGGCAAGGGAGGTGCCGTAATCAGTCAGTTCGTACTCCACTTTCGGGGGCACCTGATTATAAATGATGCGGTTGACGACGCCGTCTGCTTCAAGTTCCCTCAGCTGCTGGGTGAGCATTTTCTGCGTGATGTTCGGCATCATCCGCTTCAGCTGGCTGGTGCGCAGCGTACCGTTGTCGATAAGATGGCAAAGGATGACGACTTTCCATTTACCGCCGATCACTTCAAGCGCGGCTTCCACGGGGATATTGTACTTTTTCATTAATAACCCTCCTCTAAGGATCTTTTCTACCTGTATATCTTGTTCCGTATTGTAGTGTTCATTCGCTTCTTTACAGTTGAATATAACATAACCGATCATACACCGCCTAATGGACGGATTGGCGTCCTATGGGTACTCCCGGGTACCTATTGCACTTTAAAGTGCGTACTTCCCAAGGTTTCCGGAAGGATGCATAATCAACCCTGTACTCTGATGGTACGGCAAATTTCCGGATCATCCTATTGGGTACTTTGGGGTACCTATGAAACTCCGGGGTGCCTACAGCACTTTAAAGTGCGTAATTCCATTATGGAACCGTACCCCTCATAATGTTGGATAGGCGGGAAAGCGAAAGGCGCCTTCGTGAGTACCGGTTGTTTAGTTTAGGAGTCTGATTCAGACTGGGGCAGCATCCGTTTTTGAAGACATATTGCTTTTTGATAATAAAATTGGATTTTTGATAATAAATCATCCGGTTTTGATAATATAATCGGATTTTTGATAATAAACTGCCCGTTTTTGATAATAAATCGTCCTGACGTGCAGCCAGGGAATAGTTTTACAGCTTCAAAACGGTCTTTCAAGCAATTAATTAACGAAATTCAGTTCAAAATGCTGCGTTTCAACTAAAATCAAATGAAAAAGTCGGTTCTCACGTCAGATTTAATCAATAAGGAGGAATTCTCTAATGAGTTCTCATACACATACAATGAACCACTCAAAAACAAAAGGAGGCACGCCTGCGCTGCTGGCGCTGGCGATCTCCGCTTTCGGAATCGGGACGACTGAATTCGTCCCGGTCGGGTTATTGTCATCGATTGCGGATGACTTGTCGATTTCAATCACGCTCGCCGGATTGTTGATATCCGGCTACGCGGTCGGAGTTGCAATCGGTGCCCCGGTCCTTACAGCTTTGACAAGCAAAATGAGCAGGAAGTCGCTTTTGATGTCGCTAATGATACTGTTTATTGTCGGCAACTCGGTCTCAGCCCTTTCAACCAGTTTCGGTCTGCTTCTTGTGGCACGATTCATCACGGCATTTTCGCACGGTATCTTTTTCTCGATCGGTTCGACGATCGCTGCAGACCTTGTCCCTGCCCATAAACGGGCGAGCGCCATCGCTTTCATGTTCACCGGCCTGACAGTTGCAACGGTAACGGGAGTACCGCTTGGCACGTTCATCGGACAGGCATTCGGTTGGAGAGCGACATTCTGGGGAGTGGCACTGCTCGGGGTCATCGGAATCATTGCAAGTTCAATCCTTGTACCAAAAAATCTAAAAGAAACACCGCCGGCTAAATTCAGCGAGCAATTAAAAATTTTGCGTAATGGGAAATTACTGTTGGCATTTGCCATTACGGCACTTGGTTACGGCGGTACATTCGTCGCGTTCACGTACCTGACACCGCTATTGGAAAATGTCACAGGCTTCAGCTCAAAATGGGTGAGTATCATTTTGCTTGTATATGGAATCGCTGTTGCGATCGGAAACGTCGTCGGAGGGAAAGCATCCGATCGAAATCCACTTAAGGCATTATTCTGGATGTTCATTCTGCAGGCAGTCATCCTCGTCGGGTTGACCTTTGCTGCGCCATTCAAGATTGCCGGTTTGATTGCCATCTTCCTCATGGGCTTGTTTGCGTTCATGAATGTTCCGGGTCTTCAGATCCTGGTCGTTGACCTGGCGGAAAAATATGTGCCGTCAGCCGTTAACGTGGCCTCTGCCCTCAATATCGCTGCATTCAATGTCGGGATCGCGATCGGATCATTCGTCGGCGGCCTCATCGTCGACGGAATCGGACTGATCCATACACCTTGGATAGGGGCAATCTTGGTGGCCGGGGCCGTACTTCTTACGGCTTGGCTGCGAAAGCTTGAGTATCAGAATAGATAAAACGGAGAAACGTCCCTAGTGAAGGGGCGTTTTTTTGGGGGGAATTTGGAGGGAGCTAAACGGAGCGTTATGGTAAAATAAGGATGTATAAGTGGTGAATGGGAAGGGTGAGGCAGATGAAAAAGTGGGTACTGATTCTACTGGCACTGTCGGTTCTTGGTTTCGGCGCCTATGTGTACTTTTACAACGGCATCTCCAATATTGAACGGATGAAAATACAAGCGTACAACCATAAAACGGAGTCATATGATCAAGGCAAAGTGTTGACAGATCAGTATTCCATCAAGATATTCACCAAAAGCCTGAACAGAGCAAGGCACGAGAAGAATACCATCTATGAAATGGCCAATCATGAAGACTACCTGGTCACGGTCACTTATGAAGACGGCGGCACAGATGAGTTCAGGGTATGGGAAAGCTCAGGGCGGTATACACATATCATCAGGGCCGGGGAAGGCGATAATTTTAAAATCAGCGGTGATAGGAACAGGGAGAAGCTCATAAAACTATTGAAATAGAACGAACGGGGGAATAGAATGAATCGTTTCGTCATCATGACCGTCGGCAAGACCCACAGCGGAAAGTCGACGTTTGCGGATAAATTGGAAGAGCAAATGGAGAATGCCGTCGTGATAGACCAGGACCGCCACGCGGAATTCATCAATACTTATTATAGAAAGTTATTGGCGAAAGAGGGGCCGAATACAATCAAATATGCAGTCTCGAAAACTATTGTCGACCATGCAGTCGGGCATACAGACTGTCATCTCATCATCTGCAATTCAAACCGGAACAGGAGCGGAAGAGAGGAACTGCTCCACTACTTCCACAGCAATGGGTTCAAAAGCATCCTGGTCCACTTCGATCTGCCTGATAAACTAATCCAGAAGCGTATT
Source organism: Rossellomorea aquimaris (assembly GCF_001877785.1). Taxonomy (GTDB): domain Bacteria; phylum Bacillota; class Bacilli; order Bacillales; family Bacillaceae_B; genus Rossellomorea; species Rossellomorea aquimaris_A. The sequence goes on from NZ_MINN01000106.1 coordinate 304,935, forward strand.
GCGGCAAGCACCAGAAGTAAAATCATATTCAGGAATGCCACTGCTTTCGAAGAAGTGCTGGCTCGTCAAAATGAAGAGACTGGAATAGGCAATGTGATTGCTCCTGATGAAGGGGAAGCGGACCATCTGTTTGTCATCAGGGATGAAGCGGAAGTGGCAAATGTCATTGGAGAGATAGTGAGAATGGTAGAAGGAGGGGCAATATGAGTCTGGGGAATGAGTATATAAGAGTCATCCTTAAACGATTTATGAGTGTGAAACGTCTTGGGGATAAAACGTTGGAACAACTATCGGAAGAGGACATCTTCTGGACCGATAACAGTGCGTCGAACAGTGCCGCAATCATCGTAAAGCATATGAGCGGGAATATGGTTTCAAGGTGGACGGACTTTTTGACTGCCGACGGTGAAAAAGACTACCGGAACAGGGACGGGGAGTTCCAGAACGATTTATCTTTAAAGTCTGAAGTGGCCATTGTGTGGGAAAAGGGCTGGCAAACCCTGATGGATGCATTAGAGGAACTCACGGAGCAAGATCTATTAAAAACGGTCACCATTCGCGGCGAGCGCCACTTGGTGTTGGATGCCATTGAAAGGCAGCTTGCCCATTATTCTTATCATGTGGGCCAGCTTGTCTATATCGGCAAACTCCTGAAAAATGAACGCTGGGAGAGCCTCAGCATTCCAAAGGGGAAATCAGAGGAGTTTTCAAGAGAAATGTTGAAGAAGCACGGTAAGTGAATAGGAAAAAACCGCCCTCATACGAAGGCGGTTTCGGTTTCCAAGTATAAAAACTTGATTCGCCCGCAAATTAGCAGTCCAATTCGTAACTGAATTGGACTGCTTCATTTTTGTTAATAACAAGGTTTTCAATGACCTTTTTAGGAGTTTTAACATTCGAATTCGCACCCCCAGAAGTTATTTGAACCGTATGTATTCGAGTGCTTATTGCTATGCAAATTGGTGTGTTAAAAATGGCAAACAGGCCTTTGGAAATTTGTAAAAAATGAAAGGAGGCATATTCGGGGGGGAATGATACTTGTTAAAGTAATCCCGCAATAAATCATACTGCTTAGATGATCCTATTCCGGGGTAGATTTATAAGCGGAGAAATTCCGTCTAAGGCAGCTGGAGGAGGGTTAAAACGCTGAAATAAGGGGAGAAGTTCCGCTTAACTGCTCAATAAGGAACAATACGTAACGGAAATTTTACTATAAGCGGAAAAACTCCGGCTATTATCCGTGAAATACCGGCATTTTTCGATTTAAACGGAATTCTTCCGCTAATTTTCAAACGCCAGGGAACCGACTCTCCTTGTTAAACGTAAGGGTGCTAATCTTTAATAAAGAATGATGATAAAAAAGCTCGAAGTATGATGGCTCCGAGCTTTTACACTTGCTAATTTCACTTCTAAAGTGTCTACTAATTCAACTGAAAATTACCGTGCGAAAAGCACTGCTAATTCAAATTTTGTACTTCAAAACCGAATCCGTTACTCATACGAAGGTGGTTTTCTTTATGATCTCAACAACCGCAGCCCATTCAGAATAACCAGGATCGTACTTCCTTCATGCCCGATGACCCCGTATGGAAGGTCAAGCACCTGCAGGAAGTTGGATGCGATCAGGATCATGATGACACCAATCGAGAAGACAACGTTCTGCTGGACGATGCGCTTCATTTTTTTCGATAGTTTGATTGCTTCTGCGATTCGGGTGAGGTCGTTCTTCATCAGGACCACATCAGCTGTTTCGAGTGCCACGTCGGTTCCTTCGCCCATCGCGATGCCTACGTTGGCTGTGGCGAGAGCCGGCGCGTCATTGATTCCATCCCCGACCATGGCGACTGTCCCGATATGGTTTTTCAGTTTCTTTAATTCTTCCACTTTCGTTTCAGGAAGGCATTCTGCGATGAAGGAGGTGACGCCTGCTTCTTTTGCGATGGCCCGGGCTGTCTTTTCGTTGTCTCCCGTTAGCATGATCGTTTCAATGCCTTCTTGTTTCAGTAATTGCAAGGCTTCGGCCGTTTCCTGACGGACGATATCCTTCAGGGCGATCAACGCAGCGATTTCCCCGTCTTTGGCTGCGAAAACCGTTGTCTTGCCGTGTGATGCCAATTCGCTGTAGGCTCCGTTCTCGAAAGCCGTGGCCAGCTCCTTCCCGACAAATTCAGCTTTCCCGATTTTCCACTCTGAACCGTCGACAGCAGCTTTTACACCCCAGCCTGATACGTCCTCGAGTGAATCCGGCTGGATAAGGTCAGCTTTCAATTCCCTGCGCACGTGGCCGGTGATGGCCTGGGCGAGCGGGTGGTTCGATTGATTTTCAATGGAAGCGATGACCGTCATGACTTCCTTTTCGTCGTAGCCTTCTGTAACGAGTGTATCGGTTACGACGGGTTTTCCTTTTGTAAGCGTCCCTGTTTTATCAAATGCAATGGCTTTCAGGTTGCTGAGGTTCTCGAGGTGAGCCCCTCCTTTAAAAAGGATCCCGTGCCGCGCGCCGTTTGAAATCGCGGACAGGCTGGCCGGCATGATCGATGCTACCAGTGCACACGGTGAAGCGACGACGAGCAGGACCATCGCACGGTAGAAGGTTTCCGTCCAGCTCCATCCAAGCAGGAAGTGAGGGACGAACATCATCAGGAAGACGACGGCAAGGACCACTTTGACATATGTGCCTTCAAAGCGTTCAATGAACAACTGGGACGGGGATTTCTCACTTTGTGCGGATTGCACGAGATCGATGATTTTCTGGAACAGGGTTTCGCTGCTCGGCTTAGTCATTTCGACGGTGACAGCACCGTTGATATTGACCGTTCCTGCGAAGACTTCATCGTTTGCTTCCTTTGTCACTGGGACGGCTTCCCCGGATATGGCTGCCTCGTCGATGGACGTCGTTCCTTTTACAATCACTCCGTCAGTCGGCACGCGTTCTCCGGGCTTTATCAGGATGCGGTCACCGATATCAAGCGTGGATACGTGGACTTTCTTTTCACCCGAGGATGTCACGAGCCAGGCTTCCTCCGGCTGCATTTCCATCAGTGCGGAGATTTCCTTCTGACTTTTGTTCATCGTATATGTTTCGAGCGCTCCTGAGACCGCGAAGATGAAGATGAGGATGGCACCCTCTGTCCAATAGCCGATGATTGCGGAACCGACCGCGGCAAAAATCATCAGCATCTCGACATTGAGTTCCTTGTTCTCAATCGTTTCTTCGATTCCTTCCTTGGCTTTTGCGAACCCGCCGATGACGAATGCGAGCAGATAGAAGACGACACTGAGGGTATCACTGTCTCCTTTCGAGAAAAGCCAGCCGAGCAAGATGAACACACCGCTTATGAGGGCGGCAATCAATTCTGCGTGTGGTTTTACTTTTTCAAGGAAGTGATTTTGTTCCTTCGGTGTTCCGATTGAAAGGGCTTTGGACTGTGAGCTCATATGGTACTCCTCCTTTGATTAACTGAAAATCAGGATTCCTAATTGAGAATAATAATCAACGTCATTATCCCTATAAAACAACGAAAGCTGCCACCTGTTAAGGATGACAGCAAATCTATATGTGTTTTGAATGGACTTTTTAAAGAATCTCTTAATTTATAATTATTATAATCTGATAGTACCATATCTATATGAGAAAGGAAAGGGTTTTGTGCGGATTAATTATTTTGTGAGACTTCCCGGCGTCTGTTTTGCAGGGAAAAGACAAGCAGACTCACAAAAATCAACAGCATCATCAAGCTGATCAGATAGAAGAAGCTCGGTCCGCTGAACCATTCGATGACGATTCCGCCGATGAACGGGCCGATCATGCTTCCGAAACTGAAAAAAATGCCGCACATAATATTTCCCGCCGGAAGCAATTCCTTCGGCAGGAGATCGGTCATATAACTGATGCCGAGTGAAAAAGTCGATCCGACCGCCATGCCGGCAAGTGTGAAGCAGGTGAACAATCCGATCGTCGATTCCGAGACGAAGCCGGCAGCGGTAAAGCACATAAATCCGATCATCATGACGACCAGCAGCACGTTCTGTCTCCCGTATTTATCGCTCATGACGCCGAGCGGCACCTGAGAAATGATGCTTCCGACAGCAAATGCGGGCAGGAGGATTGAGACGGCTTCGATCGAGATTCCATTCCGGAGGGCGAATACCGGGAAATTCCCATTAAGCGATGCTTCAAGGAATCCGTAGCCGAGCGGCGGAAGAAGCGCGACCCAGGCGTATTTCAGAACCTTGCCGAAGCGCTGGAATGATCCCAGGAACGAAGCACTGCCGAGATTATGCTGTTCGGGGAATTCATTCTTCAGCTTAAACACGAAGCTCCAGACAAGAAGGCTCAAAAGAGATGAAATAATGAACGGAAGAGCCTGGCTGTATTCGATGAGCTGTGCCATCAGAGGTCCGACTGCAAATCCGATACCGAACGATACGCCGTAGATCGAAATGTTTCTTCCGCGGTGTTCTTTAGGTGAAAAAGATGTGATCCATGTCTGGGTGGCAAAGTGGAGCATATGGTCGCCGATCCCTATGAAGAGGCGGAGTGCAAACCAGAACCAGAATGATTTCCATAACGGAAACAGAAAGAGTGACAATGCAACGATGATCCCGCCGATGATGATCATCGGTTTGTAGCCTATTTTTTGAAGCGGTTTTTCCATGAGAGGTGAAGCAAGTAAGATCCCGATATAGAGTGCGGTAGCGTTCAGGCCGTTCAACGAAGAGGAGAGGCCGTCCTGCTCGAAGATGATGGCAATCAGCGGGAGGAGCATCCCCTGTGAAAAGCCCGAAATAGCCACGATGGCCACAAGCACCCGGAAGCGGAATGAATGAGATTGATTCATCTGCAAAACTCCTAAACTAGTGATTTTTCCTTATTAGATGGTACCCCGGAATCGATTGTTTGGCAATGGGGAGGGGTATGGAGTAAAATTTAGAGAAATAATGAATGAGGAAGGTGTTTTACATGGAATTCAAGATGCAAGAAGGCGGTTTTTATTCTGATTTAGGTTTCGGGAAGCTGGAGGTATCCGGCAATGAAGAATACGGATTCCGCCCATTCCAGCTTCTCGTATCATCAGTAGCAGTCTGCAGTGGAGGCGTCCTTCGCAAGGTGCTCGAGAAAATGCGCATCGATTTCGATGATATCCATATCAAAGCGGATGTCGTGCGAAACGAAGACGAAGCGAACCGAGTGGAAGAAATCTCTCTTCACTTCACAATCAAGGGAGAAAACCTGGATGAGAAAAAAATCGAAAAAGCCATGAAGCTTACGCGTAAAAATTGCTCCATGGTCCAATCCGTCCAGGACTCAATCAAAATTGAAGAAACGTTTGAACTTGCTGCAAAGTAATCTTATACTGCAGCGTAGACGGGCCGTCAAAGGGAAAGTTATCCTTTGACGGCCCGTTTTGTTTCAACTATAAGAATAGGTGGAATATGGTTGATAGGTTGATGGCCCGCCACGGCATCTATTGATTAGAACACCGGCTAAAGCGACAGTTCTTGAGGTTCTTTGCCAGGTTTTTCGTAGTAAAGGATGGTGACGGGTTTGAGCTTCAATAGGAGATATTCGGGGTCATCCGGACTCGCGATCCAGTGCCTGAGCTCTTCCGACCAGAATTTCTTCTTGAGTTCTGCAGATTCTTCAACGGATGCTTCTGCTTCGATTTCTACATAATGTTCATGATCTGAATCACGGTCATAGCCGAGCAGGATATGGACATTCGGGTTCTGTGAGATATCCTCTGCCTTGTGGGCATGCTCATTTGTGGCGGTATAGAGAGTAAGACCATCATGATTGAATATCATAAAGCGTGAAAATGGTTTATTGTCGCGGATGGTGGCCAGTGTCCCGATTTTGTGGTGGGAAAATAATTCAGTTACTTTGTCTTTCAGTGTGTTGGTCATAGAAAGTTCCTCCTTGAAAAAGTTCTATCTATTAATGTGGCTTTTCATGATAGTTTCATGAGTTTCTTCGCAAAAAAAAAATCTCACTCCATACACTAGTAAGGGACCTTACAAATATAAACAGGAAAAGAGGACTGCACTGTGAACAAAATTTTTTTAATCCTTGTACTGGCCGGCGTCCCGATATCGGTCATCGGCAGCCTGCTGCACTGGCCGACCGTCTTGATGTTCGTCATTTACTGCCTGACGATCGTCGCGCTTGCAGGTTTCATGGGCAGGGCGACGGAGAGTCTTGCGGTGATATCGGGTCCGCGAATCGGCGGGCTGCTGAATGCCACATTCGGAAATGCGGTTGAACTCATCATTTCAATATTTGCGTTAAAAGCAGGACTCATCGGAGTCGTGCTCGCTTCATTGACGGGATCTGTACTCGGTAATCTCCTGTTGGTGGCGGGGCTTTCATTCTTCGTGGGCGGAATCAAATTCAAGCGGCAGAAATTCAATGTGTTTGATGCACGCCACAATTCGGGCCTGCTGATGTTCGCGGTCATCGTGGCATTCGTCATTCCGGAAGTATTCGCACAGGAAATGAATGAACGTGCCACGATGGTGATGAGTGTGGGGGTGGCAGGGATCCTGATTGCCCTTTATCTGTTCGCCCTTTTCTTCAAGCTTGTCACGCACCGCGGTGTTTATCAGCATGGAGAGGTTGGAGACAAGAATGCTCATGAAGAAGAGCCGGAATGGAGCAAAGGGAAGGCACTCCTCATCCTGGCGGCTTCCACGGCAGCCGTTGCATACGTATCGGAAAGCCTTGTGCATACCTTTGAAGAGGTTGGCACTGCATTTGGCTGGAGTGAGCTGTTCATAGGGGTCATCATCGTCGCGATCGTCGGGAATGCCGCCGAGCATGCATCCGCCATCATCATGGCCTATAAAAACAAGATGGACATCGCCGTCGAAATCGCCGTCGGTTCCACCCTGCAGATTGCCATGTTCGTGGCACCTGTGCTCGTGTTCATTTCATTGTTGTTCGAAACGAGCATGCCGCTTGTCTTCACACTCCCTGAACTGGTCGCGATGGTTTCAGCCGTCCTCGTCACGATCATCATCTCGAATGACGGGGAGACGAATTGGTTTGAAGGACTGACCCTGCTGGCTGCGTACTTTATTATGGGAATCGGGTTTTATCTGTTGTAGGCAAACAAGAAGAAGGATCAGGGGGGAGCCTCTGGTCTTTTTTCATTTGACCTTTTTAGGCGGACAGACTATTTTCAACAAATCCGGGGATTGTACGAACCGTCCCATTTATGCTGAATAAAATAAGACAAGAGTCTGCGTAAAGGGATGATCGTGTGAAAAAAATAAAACTTAGAAAAATGAAAGTCGTGCCTAAAAAAGAAACTCATTGTAAGATCACGCTGCCTCCGAAAGGATGCGGTTTCTTTCCTCCCGGCGTGTGTGAAAACCCGGTGCTTCAGCTGGATGAAGTTGGAGCGATCAGCTGTGAGGGTATCATCAGCGGAAGGATTTTGTGTGATTTCAGGCCGCTGCAGGGGGTGACGGTGAACCTGAAATCATCCTTCGACGGACTGAAATTCGAGGACGACACTCCGGTGACGGACAGTACGGGCCGTTTTTCTACGAGGGTGACGGTTGTACCCGGGACTCAGATCACGGCGGGCGTCAAAATAACGGCAACTGCCCAAGTCGGTACCGTGACGCTTGAAGATGAAATTACGATCCGTGTGGATTGCATCGTGTGCCTCAATCCTCTCCTGACCTTGAATCCAATTCCAGATACCGTCGGCTGCCGGGGAACACAGCTGACCGGGAAGCTTACCTGTGACGGAGTGCCGATAGCAGGTGCTCTAATCACGTTTACGATTCAATCTGCCTCCAATAAAGTGATCGCTGCCCCTAATCCTGCAATTACATCTGCGGACGGCACATATACGGCTGTACTTGTCCTGTTCCCGGATATCGATGAAATCATCACCATCACGGCAAGTACCATGATTGGCGGAAAGCAAGTCTCATCCATTACACGTCAAGTCACCGTCCTGTGTGTGAAATGTCAGAACCTGTCCATCACGTTGAGTACTCTGAAACGGAACAGGATCAGCTGCAGGGCCGTCATTTCAGGAACATTATCCTGCGATGGACAGCCGCTTGCCAATCGGACCGTCTCATTGACAGGTTCACCGATACTGCAATTCCTTCCGTCCAATCCGATAACCGATGATGAAGGTGTATTTACATCCGTGATCGCAGTGGATCCGGGAACGCCTTTTCAGCCTGCATCATTCACGGCGAGTGCCACAGTCGATGGTAAATTTGATTCGGTGACAGTCGATGTGTCAGCTGGCTGCCTGCCAGCGAGGCCGGTCATGACACTTGAGATTCCGGAAGGACCCGTTACCTCAAATGGCGGTAAAATCATGGGTCAGCTTACGTCACACGGATTTCCACTAAAAGGCGTTGAGGTGGAACTGACAACGTCCCATGAGCAAGTTCTTTTTAAAGATAGCAAAGTGGTCACAGGTGATGACGGCCGTTTCGCTGCGTATATCCAGCCGAATCAAGGAATAATTGGAACCGTCAAAATAAAAGCGGTGGCATCGGTCGGTGAAAAGAAAAAGTCCGTCAGAAAACGAATCAGGATCGGTTCCTAAAAAAAACAGCGGTTCCCCGTTTAGGGAACCGCTGCTTCTTTGGGAAAATAGAAAATGATTTATGAAAAACTGCCAGCATTCCAAGATGTCTGACAACCCTCCAGGTGACTTCATTATAAAATAATTATCGAATTTTGTAAATATTCTTTCAGTTATAAGATTTTATTTTTCCGTGGATAAGCTCCTGCAACAAAGAAAAAACTAAGGGCAAACCCTTAAGTTTAAGTTGAAAGGAGACTATACCATGAAGCTAATGCGTACAGTTCTTATGTTTATACTCGCATTCCTTGTAGTGTCTACCGGCACTCATGCAGAAAAAAGTCCCGCTCCGAGAAAAGATGCTGATTCAGGAAAAGTCACAATTCCAAATTCCGTCCTGGACATTGCAAAAGAAAACACATACCCAAATTCAACACAGGATCAGCCGTATCTGCAGCCCAGCGAATTTACCCAAGAGCTCTTGGATACAGCAAATGTTAAAATTGAAAACCCAAACCTGATCCGCATCCTGAATGAATCTTCCATCAATAAAGCGCCGACCATCGGATTGCGTGCAACCATCTATCTCGGGGAATGGCCGCTCAACTATGCTTCAACCGAGACATCCCCGAACTGGGAATACCAGAAGATCAACACGAATTACTATGATAACCGCGGTGGAAAAGGCAACTATCAAATCCACTACGTTCAAGAAGCGCAGAAAGTAGTAAAAGGCGGGCTGACAGCGAAAGTGCCGCATGCGGATGACGTAGAAAAAATGATGATGATAAAAGCCATGGACAACTCCCAACTGCCGCTTGCGTTCCAGACGATCGTCGGTGCAGGTACGAAAAAGAACCAGGTTTATAATATTTCACCAAAACGCCTGGGCTATCTGTATGCATACGCACCTGCCATCAATGAAAAAGGAAAAGTGACATATGGAGAAGTATATCTGCAGATGAAGGGTACAAAGCGTTCCGTTATTGTCAAAAACGTTACCTCTCAAGGAGTAGGAGCCTGGATTCCGATCCAGGATCACGTGCATTTCGGATTTATGGCAAGCGAAGTACCGAGATAAAAGAGAAGGTCATTCCTCAAGGAGGTCCTTCAGTAGATTAATTCACAAGCTCCCATTCAAAAGGTCTGTTCCTTAACATATTAATGTGCTAAGGAACAGACCTTGTTTTAGGTGTGTGAGTTCAGTGGCGGCTTGCGCTTTTTAAAAATACCGAAAGCTGTAAGGATGAGACCGATAAGGAAAAAGAGGACGAAGAGCATGACCATCACAGCCCCTCCGGCAAATCCATCCCCGACCCTGATGCCGAATGCTATGCCGCAAAGAAAGGAGAAGAACGGAGCCAAGCCCGCCATGAATACAATGCCCCAGGTGATCAGCTTTCTTTTGACCGAATGGCCTTTACTTAAATAAAATCCAAAGATCAGTGCCATGACGCTTATGAAAAATGCTACGCCCATTGCCACCTGTCATTCCTCCTGCAATTATTTATAAATGGTTCGTATTGCATTGTGAATATATGGAACGTTGACCGATCTAGAATCGTTACTAATTATAAAAAACATTACAAAGAATTATACCAAATATTAGAAAATAAAGTAACCTTGTTTCAGGTGAACCTTCGACTATTTGTAAATAAAAAGGTTTACTATTTGTCGAAAAAGGGAAAAGAATTAATTCCCTCAACCCCTATGAAACATTTCTGATATATGTTATAATATTCAGAATACTCTAAATATATGGAGGTGAATTGAAATGGAATATTTATTAGTATTCGGAGCTGTGCTCGTGCTGGCTACGGCTATGAGAATCTGGTTCGGATCCAGACGCGCGAAGTATTACGCAGAACGAATCAAGCGCTACGGTTTAGGTGAACAGCCATTTGAGAAGGCGGCACGTGAACCAGCACCGATTGACGAAAAGACGATTAAATAAGAAACACTTCGGATTATTTCTTTCCGGGGTGTTTTTTTGTTTTGAGTGAAGCAGCACACAGCCTTCGATTCTGATTGTGAGTTGCACAGTAATAGGGAAAGTGAGTTACACAGTAATAGGGAAAGTGTCGCAATTATTATGGAGGTGATTACCGGGAAACCGGCGCAATAATCATGAGACAGGCCCAATAAACAGACGCAAAAAAACCGGCTCCACCAGGAAGCCGGGCACACGGTCATCACCGCTCAATCAACGCTTTTCTTTTAGAAAAATCCACATTCTCATAATACATGGACTTCACCAGTACATTCGGTCCGAGACATTTAGCTGCCGGGCAGTAGCAGTTCAATTCCTTCGCAAGCTCCTCTTCCTGCCATTTATCGAAAATATCTGGCAGTGAGTCATTCGTAATGTTTCCAAGCGGCGGCGTATCACCGAAGTCGGTTACAATGACGTCGCCGGTGAAAATATTTACGTTCAATCGCGAGCGGCCATCGGGATCATTTCGCACACTTACATTTTTGGCTGAGAACAGCTGCTTCAATAAGGCACGGTCTTCTTCCGAGGTGCTGCATGGATAGAATGGCAGCGTACCGAACAACATCCACACATTTTCATCACGGAATTCCAGGATGCTTTTAATGGCATCCCTCGTCTCATCAAGTGACAGGGTCTCGAGGCTCGAAGCGAAATCTGAAGGATACATAGGATGGATTTCGTGTCGGCCGCATTTCATCTCATCGACAACCTGGCGGTGGATTTTTCCGAGATAAGGCAGCGTGTTTTTATTCAGCATCGTTTCAGCAGAAACAAGCACCCCTGCTTCCGAAAGAGCACGGCTGTTCTCAATCATCCGGTCAAACAGCTTCTGGCGCTGCTCCCGTGTCGGCTTCCGCTCCATATTTGCAAAGCCGACATCGATGAATTCATCGGTAGTGCCCCAGTTGTGGGAAATATGTAAAACATCTAGATAAGGGGCAATCAACAAATAACGGTCAAGGTCCAGGGGCAGATTCGAATTAATCTGTGTATGTACACCCCTCGAATGCGCATACTTCAATAGCGGCAGCACCACATGTTCCACCGATTTCTTGGAAAGCATCGGCTCCCCGCCAGTAATACTAAGAGAACGAAGCGTCGTAATTTCATCAAGGCGCTGAAACACGGTATCCATCGGCAGTGTCTCGGGATCCTTTGGCGTCAGCGTGTAACCGACTGCACAGTGCTCACAGCGCATATTGCAGAGCGTAGTTGTCGTAAATTCGATGTTGGAAAGCGTAATGCCCCCGTGCTCCTCAATATCGAGATATGCCTCCCAAGGGTCATGGTCAATCGACATCTTCTTGGAGAGAGTGGTTGATTTCATATAGTAAAAACTCCTTTACAATAAGTCACTAACTCATTATTGAAAACTGCTGACCCCTTGTCAATCCGAAAGTTATTGGTTACCATGATAAAGGTATGAAAGGAGAGATTCTCTTGGGCAAAGCCGTAAATGATAAAAACTCACAGGTAGACTACCTGAAACAGCGTTTGAATCTGTTTGTAGATGTGCTGGATTCCATCGACCCTGAACAGGCCGATGTGGAAGATATCGACCGCCTGATTTCCATGATCGATGATATAGAGACGAAATGCGAACAATTTAAGAAGAGCGAATAAGAGTCCTGGTGATGGGACTCTTTTTTTATTGTTGGGGAGTGGGATTTTCTTGAGCCTGGCTCAGATTTGATGTTTTGAGCCTGACTCAATTGAGTGGATTTGAGCCAGGCTCAAAATGAGGTAATTGAGCCAGGCTCGGGAATGGTGATCGGTACCAGGTACATTTCAGGTGATTTGTACCTGGTACAAATTAAGCTTGTTGTACCAGGTACATCCGATCCCCTTTGTACCAGGTACAATTACTTCCTGCTGTGCCAGGAACAATTCCCCACCATTGTTCCTGGCACCGAAAAAATAATATCGATATTTCCCGGAAAATGATGAACCCTGTCATAATTCCTCTGAGCCCAGAAGGGATTACACCGATTTTAGTCAAATACATAACAGTGGTTCACTTATAAAGGAGAGATACATATGCAAATCCATGCGATACAAAAAGAGCAGTGCCCCGCAGCAAAGGAAGTCATCCTGGCCGGATTCCTTGAGCGGTTCGGTTTCATCGACCATACCCTGAACCCAGACATACAGGATATCTGGAGTGAGTACATGCAGGAGGACGATTTATTTTATGTGGGGATGGACGGGGATAGAATGATTTGTACCGGGGCGATCAGGAGGGAATCCGAAGATACTTTTCAGGTCGTGAGGATGTCTGTGTTGAAGCCTTACCGGAAGCACGGTCTCGGCCGGCGGATGCTCGCTCATTTGGAAAATAAGGCACAGGCACTGGGCGCTAGGAAGCTGATTCTTGAGACGAATAAACAGTGGGCGGACGCCATCCATTTTTATAAAAAGAACGGGTATTCCGAGACTCATGAGGATGAGGTGTCCTGTTATTACCAAAAGGAATTTCCTTTGTGAAATCCCTTTCAATCCGATTCTTATAGGAGTATAATGATTGGTGAAAAATCATGAATCGTTTATACAATTCAATTGGTAGAGGGGAAAGGGGAAGAATGATGAATAAAGAGACATTGCAGCAAAGTATGTATGACTTGATCGTGGAAACGTCCACGAACCTGCCGAAGGATGTGCGCCGTGCGATCCGTTCTGCAAAAGAGCGTGAGAATGCGGGGACGCGGGCGGCGATGAGCCTTGATACGATTTCGAATAACGTAAAGATGGCGGATGACAATGTATCTCCGATTTGTCAGGATACAGGGCTTCCTACATTTAAAATAAAGACTCCGGTCGGTGTGAATCAACTGGAAATCAAAGATGCGATCTATGCGGCGATGGTACAGGCAACGAAGGACGGGAAACTGCGCCCGAACTCAGTTGATTCCCTCACTGGTGCTAATTCTGGGGACAACCTGGGTCTGGGTACTCCTGTCATCAAGTTCGAGCAGTGGGAAAAAGATTATGTGGACGCACGCCTTATCTTAAAAGGCGGCGGCTGTGAAAATAAAAACATCCAGTACAGCCTGCCATGTGAGCTTGAAGGCCTTGGCAGAGCGGGCCGTGACCTTGACGGGATCCGAAAATGCGTGATGCACTCCGTGTATCAGGCACAGGGGCAGGGCTGCAGCGCAGGATTCATCGGAGTCGGTATCGGGGGAGACCGCTCGTCGGGATATGATCTTGCTAAGGCACAGTTATTCCGTTCAGTGGATGACGTGAATCCTAATGAAGATCTTCGCAAACTCGAAGAATACGTGATGGACAATGCAAACGAACTTGGCATCGGTACAATGGGCTTCGGAGGGGAAACGACGCTTCTTGGCTGTAAGGTCGGCGTGATGAACCGCATTCCGGCAAGCTTCTTCGTATCGGTTGCCTACAACTGCTGGGCGTTCCGCCGTCTCGGTGTGAAACTTGATGCCGAAGGTGGAATCGCTGAGTGGTTCTATCAGGAAGGCGAGAAGATCGATCTTACTCAAGGGTCCGAAATTGAACTTGAGACGGCAGCTGCTGATGCCGGTGAGGCGCCGAATGTGGTGACGCTTCAAGCACCGATCACGGAAGAGCAGATCCGCGAACTTAAAGTGGGAGACGTAGTGAAAATCAACGGCCGCATGTACACGGGCCGCGACGCGATCCACAAATACTTGAGTGACAACGATGCGCCGGTAGACCTCGACGGACAGATCATCTACCACTGCGGACCGGTCATGCTGAAGGACGATGAAGGCAACTGGCACGTGAAAGCGGCCGGCCCGACGACATCGATTCGCGAGGAGCCTTACCAGGGCGATATCATGAAGCGATTCGGCATCCGCGCAGTCATCGGAAAAGGCGGCATGGGGCCTAAGACGCTTGCTGCACTTAAGGAGCACGGCGGTGTTTACCTAAATGCAATCGGCGGAGCAGCTCAGTACTATGCTGACTGCATCAAAGGTGTGGATGGTGTCGATTTGATGCAGTTCGGTATCCCTGAAGCCATGTGGCACCTGAGTGTAGAAGGGTTCACTGCGGTCGTGACAATGGATTCACACGGGAACTCACTGCACGAAGAGGTCGATAAATCATCACTGGAAAAATTGGCTCAGTTCAAGGAACCGGTATTTAAATAATAGAAGAACAGCGTCTTCGGGTTTTATGCCCGGGGCGTTTTTTTTTATGGAGGTTATTGGAAATAACGGTCAGTGCACCGGGTGCTTGTGGTAAAATAAGGATAATTGATGCGTTTTGAAAGGAGGAAGTACTATGAGCAAAAATCAACACGCGCAGCAAACCTTTACAACGCCAAAACATATCGTCTCTGCCGCCACAATCGTCTTGAATGAGAAGGGTGAATTGTTGTTGATCAAAGGACCGGATAGAGGCTGGGAAATGCCGGGCGGCCAGGTAGAGGAAGGCGAATCACTGAAGGAAGCGGCCATCAGGGAAACAATCGAGGAATCCGGGATTGAAGTTGAGATCACGAAGTTCTGCGGGATTTTTCAAAACGTGAATGCGTCCATCTGCAACACATTGTTTTTGGCAAAGCCTGTCGGCGGGACGTTGACTATTTCTGAGGAAAGTCTCGAGGTCGGCTTCTTCCCGGTGGAAGAGGCATTGGAAATGGTATCGTTTCTGAATTTCAGGGAACGGATTAGATACTGCCTGGATGAAGGGACTCACCCATTTTATGTAGAGTTTTAATGATTGCCGGAATCGGAATTACATAAAATAGTAAAAAAGGAGGCGTCCGACTATGTGGTGGTTCTGGATCATGATTGCAGGGATTTTGATTTTTGCTTATCTGATTGATGTTCGGAGAAAGCGGAGGGAAAATGATGATCATCTGCATGGAATCAATCCGGGTGCGAAGCCCGGGGAAGATAGTAATTATACTGGAGGTGATCACCGCGGGAGTTCGGGAGGTCACTGAAAGCAGCATGGGATTTCCTGCTGTTTTTTTTATTTACGAATATACTGAAGAACTTTCCAACAATCGCCATCTTTAGTATACTACGGGGAAATGGAGGGATCTTATGAAACGGATTACAGCAATCTTCATCTTGATACTTGCTGCGGCAGTAATTCTTGCAGCCTGCAGCGAGCCGGCGCATAAGGTTAAAATTACGAAAATAGAAAATGTAAATATGGAAAAGTTAAAGAAAATGACCGGAACCTATGTCGGGGACAATAATAAAGTATACAGCATCGTTCAAAGCTTGCCAGGCGGTGAAACCGTGAAGGGAATCGACTTGTCCGCTGAAAGAATCAAGGTTACATATGGTCTTGAAGAAGGATCCGGCATCTCACAAGAGCAGTTCAATAAGTACTGGTTCAATGGGAAAAATGTCGATAAGCAGAACTTTTATTATAATGCCATTTATCTGGCGCTTTTAGTTCCTAATTCGAAAGGATACTCTTTTGAAATCGAGGATACTACACTTGATGTCACGAGACAGCAGGTCGAAAAGGAATTGAAGGAAGAATTCAAGGATTTTCCCGATGTGAATGATGAAGAAGCCGTCACGAAATTCATTGATAAAAACAAGGCTAAATTAAAGGAACTTGCCAGTGAAGAGTATCAGGCTTTTCAGTAAGTGCAGCGCCTTAAAGAAAAATCGACAGCTCGAGCATAAATTCCGTAATCCGAGCACAAATCATATGTTTTCGAGCACAAATCCAAGGTGCCGAGCAAAAAACCAAACTTTTCGAGCATAAACTAGACGAGCTGCAGCATTTGGATACTTTTAGTAAGCATGAAACCTCCAACTTCTCAAAAACTAAAGAAAATGAATGAGAAGGAAGGTTATTATGGCTAAGTTACTGAAAATCCTATTGATTTCGTCCCTGTTCATCCTGATCCTGCCGGCCAATGCGAAGGCCGTGTCGAACAATCCGATCGGCTGGGGTTTCAAGAAGAGCCGCGATGAAGTACCGGCAGAGGCTGGATCGGCATATGACACGCTTCTTGAAAAGTACGGGGCTTTCTATAAAGGCTCCCCTGATAAAAAGGATATTTACCTCACATTTGATAATGGCTACGAAAATGGTTACACAGAAAAAGTCCTGGATGTTCTTAAAAAAGAAAAAGTGCCTGCGACGTTCTTCGTAACCGGACACTATCTGTTAAGCGCAGAGGACCTGGTGAAACGAATGGTGAAAGAAGGTCATATCATCGGTAATCACTCCTGGCATCACCCGGACTTCACCACTACGACTGACCAGCGGATCCGCGAAGAGCTCGAAAAAGTGCAGGTGAAGACCTCAGAGCTGACCGGTCAGAAAGAAATGAAGTACCTGCGCCCGCCACGAGGCGTATTCAGCGAGCGTACCCTTAAGGTCGCACAGGAAGAAGGTTACAAGCATGTCTTCTGGTCACTTGCATTCGTCGATTGGAAGACGAACGAGCAGCACGGCTGGAGATACTCCTATGACAACATCATGGCTCAGATCCATCCCGGAGCGATCATCCTGCTTCATTCCGTTTCCAAGGACAATGCCGATGCATTGGAAAAAGCGATTCAAGATCTGAAAAAACGCGGTTACACGTTTAAAAGTCTGGATGAACATCCGGCGATGAAATAAGTTGAAGGGACGGGCCAATCGTGGTCCGTCCCTAGGTGTATAAACCAGGATGGATCATTCATACCATAATACAGTTTTGTTGTATTCTTTTTTGTTACATTCTTTTAAGTTATATTCGCTTTGTCTGTCGGAGGGTGTAAATTCAATTTTCCTGCATTTCATTTTTACTGTTTCACCACTTCCATAGGCATCCCTTCGTGAATCTTCAAAAGAATGAATGACGTCACCATCGTATTCCAAGTCATGGAGAATGGGGTCTCCTTCAATCGTATAACTGACAATTCGAATATGAGCTTTCTTATCGTTCTGTACGTTTTCGAAAAAAGCCTCAAACTGATCCAGATTTTCTATCTTTCCATGTCTATTGACCACATCATCTGAAGCAGGGGCAAATGGTTTCCCGACTTCAATCTCTGCCTTATCCCCCGCCTCATCACAACCTCCAACCAGCATCACCAAAAATAACCCTGCGACCATCAACTTTTTCATTCCCATCATCCCTTCTTACCTGATTCTACCAAATTAGACGCCGCTCTACGTTTAAAGGTTACACCTGGCTTATGCTATAATACACATACGAGTTTTGACGCGGAGGGATGAGAAGATGGTAACGAGGAATGTCAGGATTGAAGGGCCGTACAATTTCGACCGGGTGCTGGACAGGCTTTCGCTGGATCCGCTGAATGCAGTGGATAAGGAAGGCCGGAGCGTCAAGGTGCCTTATTACTTAACGCATGGAGATGGAGAGGTCATCAACGTGCAGGCAGTCGGAACTACAGAGGAGCCCGAGTTCAATATCACCTTTGAAAATGATGAAATGCTGGAAGAGAAGCACAACCGGATCTCTGAGATATTTCAGTGGCATAAAGGTCTCCATGAGATGCATGAGCATTTCCTGCAAACGGAGCTCAAGCCCATATTCGAGGAGCATGCGGGAACGCCGCTCGTCCTTGAATTCGATCCATTCGCGAGCATCGTGAAGAGCATCATTCACCAGCAGCTCAACCTGAAGTTCGCTTTCACGCTGACGCACCGGTTTGTCACGACTTACGGATGGCAGAAGGGCGGCGTGTGGTTTTATCCATCTCCTGAAAAAACGGCAGCACTTACGGTGGAAGAACTTAGGGAGCTCCAGTTTTCACAGCGGAAAGCGGAATACGTCATCGGACTCGGGGAGAAGGTGGCAAGCGGAGAACTGAATCTGGATGAGCTTGCACAAGAATCCGACGAAGCCATCATTAAAGAGCTGACAAAGATCCGCGGCATAGGACCGTGGACGGCACAGAGCTATCTGTTGTTCGGACTCGGCCGCCCGAATCTGTTTCCGACAGCCGATATCGGTATTCAGAACGCCATTAAATTGCTATATAAAATGGACAGAAAACCCACCCAGGAAGAGCTTGAACAATTCAGCTCGCCGTGGCATCCTTATTTAAGCTATGCATCCCTATATTTATGGAGAAGTATCGAATAGAACGGACGTGAATCAATGAAAAAGCAATACACGAAAAAACGGCAAGGCAACAATAATGAAGTGAAGATCGAGCTGAAACAGCAGTTTCCGCTTACGATAAAAAAGATCGGCATCAACGGTGAGGGCATCGGTTTCTTTAAACGGAAAATCGTCTTCGTCCCGGGAGCCCTGCCAGGGGAAGAAGTGGTGGTCGAAGTCACCAAGGTGCACCCGAAATTCACGGAAGCACGCATCAAGAAAATCCGAAAGAAGTCACCGCAGCGGACAAAGGCTCCCTGCCTCGTTTATGAAGAATGCGGCGGCTGCCAGCTTCAGCACATCACGTATGAAGGTCAGCTCGAAGCAAAGCGCGATATCGTCCTTCAGTCCCTGGAACGTCATACCAAACTGAACTTGGACGAACTGGATGTCCGTCAGACGATCGGCATGGACAACCCATGGCACTACCGCAACAAGAGCCAATTCCAAGTAGAGACCCATAAAGGAAAAGCCTTCGCCGGCCTCTACAGCATGAACTCCAACAAGCTGATCAACATTGACGAATGCATCGTCCAGCACTCGGCAACCAACAAAGTCACAACAGAAATCAAACGTATCATCAACGACTTCAACATCCCTGTCTATGATGAGAAAAAGAAAAAGCCGATCCTGAGAACGATCGTGACGCGGGTCGGATTCGAAACTGGACAGGTGCAGGTCGTACTGGTAACGAACGACAAAAAGATCCCTCGCAAGGATTTGCTGATATCTGAGATTGAAAAACGCCTGCCGGAAGTCGTATCGATTGCCCAGAACATCAACCCGAAGAAGACGGGCATCATCTTCGGCGACGAAACGATCCATCTCTCAGGAAAAGAAAGCATTGAAGAACGCCTTGATGAATTCACCTATGAACTTTCAGCACGTGCATTCTTCCAGCTGAACCCGATCCAGACCATAAAGCTTTATAACGAAGCGAAAAAAGCAGCGGCTCTGACAGGTGAAGAGAGGGTTGTCGACGCTTACTGCGGAGTCGGTACAATCGGACTCTGGCTTGCTGACGGTGCGAAAGAAATTCGCGGGATGGATGTAGTAAAAGAAGGAATCGACGACGCCAAGAAGAATGCTGAACGATTCGGAGTCAACCATGCCGATTACTTCGTGGGAAGCGCCGAAGAACTCATGCCGAAGTGGAAAAAAGAAGGCTGGAGACCGGACGTGGTCGTAGTCGATCCACCGCGTACAGGATGCGACCAGAAGTTCCTTGATACAATCAAGGAAGTGAAGCCGAAGAAGTTTGTGTATGTAAGCTGTAATCCTTCTACGCTGGCAAAGGATATTGAGTATTTGAAGAAGCAGTACACTGTTGAATATTTGCAGCCGGTGGATATGTTTCCGCAGACGGCGCATGTGGAGTGTGTGGCGCAGATGATTTTGAAATAAAACAATGCAAGGTGTTTGATCCCAGTATGGGTTCAAGCACCTTTTTTATTTGGATAGATCATTGGAAGAAGTCAAATGGCTAAGCTTTTTCCTCCCACCACCCATAAGCGATTCGTGCATATGCCTGCTTTTGCCCCGGAGATAAAAAGGATAAGGTAAAGGAACTTCCTGGAGGCAGGATGAATATGCCTTGAAAATCATGTTTTGTAAGGGTGAGCATGGGTTCAACCCTTCTTACGAATGCATGGGTGCCGCCCTGGGGGGTTCCTGATACGAAGCTGGCGTTTCTTATTTTCCCTTCAGGCATCCGGGCAGGATGAATAGCCTGGTTCCCGGCAGCAAAATGTGGCGACGTTTTTCCTCTACCGGGACGTTTACTGCTTAGCCAGGCTTCAGCTGTTAATGGCTCATTTGAATAGTTGGAAATGGTATAAGCATTCAGAAACATATTCACCTTTGACCCTGCCGGATTAACTAGACTGCCCCAGCCAGTGTACCCTCCTCCCAAGGATATGAGATCAGTTTGACCCAGAAAGTACTCACCAAGATAGGAGTGATAAACATTTTCCGGCAGTACAGTTGCCTCCTGAATGTTTTTTTCGTTAACTCTTGGCTCAAAGTTCATATCTGCCTTCTCATAATCATGCATCGGCCGCTTCCTCCCACCAGGTCATAACGATTGTACCTGTAATATGTTGATATCCCGGCGGTCTTAGAAGGATTGAGAATGAGTCTCCCGGGCCGATGATGATCGAACCGTTGTGTGAATCGCTTACGAGGGTGGAATTTTGAGCAACAATCCTATCAAATATATTCACACCTTTTGACATGGGCTCAGCAGAATATCCAGCATATTTCATTACTGCTTTAGGCTGTTGGTAAGGAGAAAATGCCTGATTTGTTGGGGTTACATTGGAGGAAACGGCTGCATTTTTTGGAGGTGCGGCGTTTAACAGGATTTCACTGATGAAATGTTGATTTGAAAAGTTTGTTATCGTGAAAATATCGATATATACATTGACTCCTGAATCAATCGGATTTACTAAACCGCCCCATGCAGAATATCCGCCGCCGAAATTCAACACTCCCGTTTGACCGATAAAGTATTTTCCGCGCCTTGAATTTAAGGAAGGACTGGACACATTCACCACTTCAATTGGCTGTTTATTCGTTTTATTTGGCATATTATTACTCCTAACTGTGCATTTGTCATGAGTATATATATGAAACGGTATAGGCAATTGTTCAATCTGAATAAATAAGGTACAAGATAAGCTGACACAACTAGTGTTGGAATGAACCATATTAAACGCAAAGTAATGAGTGCAAATGAACGGTTGCTTGTTTATTTTTAATGTCAGCTAATAATAGATGCGGGGACAAAAATCATTTAGCCCGGTAAAACCCAAGCTGCTTTAAGAGTGCCAAATTAGTTGGGACATTTATAGGTATTGTACATATGAGCGCTTAGTTTAAGTTTGTTCAGCAGTTGATTGGAGTGCAAGACGAAGACTCCTGCGGGAAGAGTAGCTAATGTGAGACCCCACAGGGAGGTACGACCGAGGAGGCTCACGGGCTACCCGCGGAAAGCGAAGTCTTGCACGGAAATCAATAGCGTTAATAAAGCATACACTGGGGTGATTTATTATTTATTAGTTACTGCCTTAAGAACTTTTTGGTGTCTTTGTTTTCCTTCTTCTCACCCACTTAAGGAGTAATAGCAAGAAGTTAATTTGTAAAGCTGTTGTAAAAATCAAGAAATTCATTGCCAACTATTAGCATGTATTGTATTATTATGAATAATCAGACATATAGTTTAGACAGGTAGTTGTCTAAGGGTAGAGATGCGGAGAATCCCTGTGACCAATGAATTGCATGACACTTTTTTGTGGTGCAGTTTATTGTTCATGGGTTTTTTTATGAAAAAAATGAAAACAAAGGGGAGGAAATGTGCATGAAGACCAAGGTTTTATCATTCGTTTTAGTGTTGATGGTTGTGCTTGCCGGATGCAGCAGCAGTGAAACCGGCGGCGGGGATGGAGGAAAGACTGAAATTGATTTCTGGTTCCCGGTAGCGGTCGGCGGGGATGTAGCGAAGATAGTGGATGGGATGGTTGCTGATTTTGAAAAAGAAAACCCAGATATCAAAGTAAATGCGAAATACGGTGGCAGTTATGCCGAGACTATGACGCAGGTAATGGCATCTGCACAGGCGGGTAATGCGCCGGAGCTTGCGGTGTTATTCTCGATTGACCTGTTCACTTTGCTTGAGAATGATCTGATCGAGGAATTGAACCCGATGTTTGATGAAAAGTATATGGATGATTTCTATGATGGCTTCATGGCGAACTCTTCCATCGGGGATAAGGTATACAGCCTTCCGTTCCAAAGAAGTACGATCGTCCTTTACTACAACAAGGATGCGTTCAAAGAAGCGGGGCTTGATCCCGAGGCTCCTCCTGAAAACTGGGATCAGCTTGTTGAATACGGGAAGAAGCTGACGAAAAATGGCGGCAAGGATCAATGGGGACTTGAAATTCCGAGTACCGGCTATCAGTACTGGATGTTCCAGGCTTTAGCGCTTCAAACTGAGAAGAACATCATGGCCCAGGACGGAAAAGAAGTGTATTTCAACGCACCTTACGCGAAAGAAGCCATGGAGTTCTGGCTGTCTCTTGGAAAAGAGCATAAAATCATGCCAGAAGGCGTCACAGAATGGGCGACGGTTCCTTCTGACTTCCTAAGCGGGAAAACGGCGATGATGTATCATACGACGGGTAACCTGACGAATGTGAAGAATAACGCGGACTTTGATTTCGGTGTGTCCTTCCTGCCGGCGAATAATCAGTATGGTTCACCAACCGGCGGCGGAAACATCTACTTGTTCAAGGATCTTCCGAAAGCGAACAAGGAAGCTGCCGTTAAGTTCATGAAGTTCCTGACAGAGCCTGAGCGTGTAGCGCAGTGGTCGATCGATACAGGCTATGTTGCGACAACTGAATCTGCTTATGAAACTGACCTGTTGAAGAAGTATGTAGAGGAATTCCCTGCAGCATTGGTGGCACGCGAGCAGCTGGAATATGCAGATAGTGAATTGGCCACGTACCAAAACGGTGAGGTTCAGAAAATCTTCAATGACCATATCCAATCGATCCTGACGGGTCAGAGCACGGTCGATGAAGGTTTGGATAATGCACAGAAAAAGGCGGAAAAAGTGCTTGAGCCTTTTCAATAAGAAGGCTGACTGAAGGAAATGGAGCCCGGGTGGAAGGCTGCGGGCTCCTTTTCACAAGAAAGGTGGGACTGTTAGATGACGACGAAGCAGCGAAAACTCAGCACCGGGGCGAGGAATAATCTGTTTGCCTACGGACTGCTGTTTCCTTCTTTCATTTTTTTGACTCTGTTTACTTTTTACCCGACGCTCAAGTCTATTCAGTTAAGCTTCTACAGCGGTCCGATGACGAGATTGCAGTTTTCAGGACTCGATCAGTATAAAGGCGTCTTCGAGGATGAGATATTTCGCAAAGTCATCCTGAATAACATCATTTTCATGGTAGGTACGGTGCCGACCAGTTTGTTCCTGGCGATGTATCTTGCCATCTGGCTGAATAAGAAAATGGCCGGGAGTTCATTGCTTCGCACGTCATTTTTCTATCCAACGATCGTTCCGCTGATTGCGGTGGCGAATATCTGGCTTTTCATTTACACCCCTCAGTATGGATTGCTCGATAACTTCCTTCAAACATTCGGGGCGGGAGATCATAACTGGCTGGGGAATCCGAACACCGTCATGATCGCAATGATCGTCATGATCATCTGGAAAGATGCCGGTTTCTTCATGATCTTTTACCTGGCAGGATTACAGAATCTGCCGAGGGATGTGTATGAAGCGGCTGAGATGGAAGGGGCGAAACCGTTCCAGATGTTCCGTCATATCACATTTCCGCTGCTGATGCCGACGACGCTGTTTGTCATGATCGTGGCGATTACGAATTCATTTAAAAACGTCGACCACTTGTACATAATGACAAAAGGCGGGCCTGATAATGCAAGTAATCTATTACTCTACTATATCTATGAAGCGGCATTTACGAACTGGGATCTTGGGAAAGCTGCCGTCCTCACGGTCATTCTGATTGTCATCATGCTTGGCATCACCGCATTCAACTATTTATATCTTGATAAGAAAATCCATTATTAAGGAGGGGTGGAATCAATGAAAAAAGTAAACTATGGCATCATTATTGTATTAGGAATCATTTCATTCATCCCCCTCCTGTGGGTCGTCATCACTTCTTTCTCCCCGGGGAATCAAGTGATCAATGGGGGCTTTCCGTTCTGGGTCTCGAACCCGACGGTCGAAAACTATGTCAACGCGTGGAATACAGCACCATTTATGCAGTATTACTTCAATACGTTTGTCATCGTGTTCGGGGTCCTGATCGTCCAGCTGGTCACGGTCACGCTTGCTGCGTATGCCTTTGCACGGGTGAATTTTAAAGGGAAAAATGTTTTGTTCATCCTCTTCCTGCTCCAGCTCATGATCCAGCCTGAAATCCTGCTGTTCCCGAACTACCAGGTAATCAGCCAGCTTGGGCTCGTGAATACGAAGCTTGCCGTCATGATGCCGTACTGGGCATCGGCGTTCGGGGTGTTCCTGATGCGCCAGACGTTCAAGCAGGTTCCATATGATTTGGACGAAGCATCAAAAATCGACGGCTGTAAATGGTATCAGACATTGTGGCATGTATATATCCCGTCGGCAAAACCGACCTATATCGCCTTTGCCCTTGTATCGGTGAGTCACCACTGGAGCAACTTCATGTGGCCGCTGATCATCACGGATTCTGTCGAGTCCCGTCCGCTCACTGTCGGACTTGCACTGTTTGCCCAGTCCTATGAGACGGGAGCGCAGTGGGGGATGGTCGCGGCAGGGACGGTCATGGTCATCATGCCGCTCGTGATCGCTTTCTTCCTTTTTCAAAAACAATTCGTATCAAGCTTCATGCATTCAGGAATCAAATAGGTGGTGGAATAATTGGACATTCATTTTTTAGGAACGGGAAGCGCATATCCCGGTTCAGAACGCGACAATACATCAATCTGCTTTTGCAATGACGGGTATCAAGTGCTCGTCGATGTGAGCGGCAACCCGTGCAGGAAGCTGAAGGAGCTGAAGGTGGATCTCTGTGAACTTGATGCAGTGGTCTTCACCCATTTTCATATCGATCATATCTACGGGCTCCCGTCCCTATTATGGGGGATGTGGCTCGAGGACAGAAAGAAGCCTTTACGGATTTTCTGCGATTACCGCAATAAGAAAAAGCTTCAGGAGTGGCTTGAGACGATGGAGGCCGACAAATGGCCGATAAACTTTGACATTGAGATTGAAACCTTTGACGGGGATCAGGAAGAGGAGCTTATGTGCGGCGGGGGAATGACGTTTTCCTGCTTCAAGGCACTTCATTCAGTTCCGACTGCTGGGCTTGAAGTGAAGTGTGCCGGGCAGACCGCCGTTTATTCCAGCGATACGGAAATCAACGAACGGATCGGAGGATATGAACATATAGATATGTTAATACATGAAGCCACTTCCGCACGTACAGTTGCAGGCAACCACAGCAGTCTTGTTGAGATCGCCGAAAAATATGACCTGGATAAATTCGATAAGATTGTCCTGGTCCATTTATCAGACAATCAACCATACGAAGAAGAGGCAGCAAAGCATGGAAAAGGGAAGGTTGTCATCGGGGAAGATCTGATGAGCATGCACTTATAAATAATAGATTCAAGGATAAAGATGAGGAGATTCCTTGGGTATGGCGAAATCCAATTGTTGAATTGGAGAAATCGTCATGTTCAGGGAATTTTTTATTGTTTTAAGAAAGCATCACTTAAATTTGAGAAATGGCCAGCTCCAGCGCCTAGCCCCTCGAGACGTTTGGTCTGCCCGCTGAAGTCAAAGAACGACTTCAATGGTCGGAACACCTGTCGGGGCTGAACAAGGAGCTTACGCTTTTCTTATTGGATGGAGGGTACCGATGAAAGATTTGAAAGGGTATATTTTTGATTTGGATGGCACCGTGTATCTTGGCAAGCAATTGATAGAAGGGGCAGACACTGTGATCAACTCCCTGCTCGATGAAGGGAAGAAAGTGCTGTTCCTGACAAATAAGACGATTGAATCGCGTCAGCGTTACGTGGAGAAGCTTAACGGATTCAACATCCACGCAAGCCTGGAGAACATTTTGAATCCGACCGTTACATTGATTGATTATTTGCGTCTGCATCATCCGGATGCCGTTTTATATGTGATCGGGGAGCAGCCGATCAAGGATGAGCTCGCCCTTGCCGGGTTCCGTGAGGGGATGGCCCCGTCCGAGGTTGATGTCGTGGTGCTCTCCTGGGACCGAGATTTTCACTATGACCATTTGAATTTTGCCTATCAGGCGGTAAAGCATGGCGCTGTCCTGATTGCAACCAACCCTGATAAAACATGTCCATTGGAGGGCGGGGATGTTCCCGACTGTGCCGGCATGATCGGGGCAGTGGAGGCGGTGGCAGGGAAAAAGATCGATGTGCAGATTGGAAAACCGTCCGTACTGACCGTTGAGGCAGCACTGAGGATCTTGCAGCTGCGGCCTGAAGAGTGTGTCATGATCGGTGACCGCCTGGAAACGGATATCCGGATGGGCATCGAAGCCGGGATGAAAACAGCGCTTGTTCTCAGCGGGATCACGACTAGGGAGGATCTCGGGGCTGCAGCCTGGAAGCCGGATTATGTGCTTCCTTCAGTAAAGGGATTGTTAACGGAAAAAACGACATGAAAAAAGGAAGCGGCCCAGCCGCTTCCTTTTTCCTTTTATTCGATTCCTTTATCGTCCTTCATCAGCTTCTTCATGTCGATCCGGAGCATCCGGTCCATCGGGTAGGTGGTGGTGTAGCGGTATTTATCCGCACCGGATTCAAACACGACGTAAAGCTCTTTCTGCACCTCCACGATCCCTTCAGGCATCGGGATGGCTTCGATGCTCTGACGCGGTTTGGCCGTATGGCCGTCAAGGAACCACAGCGGCACTTGTTTTCCTTCAATCTCAACATAGGCATGAGCGTCCTCTTTCAGCGGGTATTCGTAGCGGTACAGAACGCTGTCATTGGCCCTTCCGTAGGAGGTGCTAAGCGTTACACCGTTCCTTGCCGCTTTCTGCATGATAGCCCCCTGGACTTTTCCGGTCGTGGACAGGACGTAATCCGGCACTGCTTCATGGTCTGGTGATCCATTCCAGTGTTCCGCGGACAGATCATCATTGTTCCGTTCCAGGTCAAAACCGGTCATCCATGCATAGTGCATGTCTCCGTCCCTGTTTTGGATATGGTGAGAAGGGTCGGTCGGATAGGAACTGGCCTCATAGAATTCCCCGACCCAGAGGATGCCTTCATCATAGACGGTGTAGGCAGCTTCGACCGGTAAGGGAATCTGCTTGGTGAAGTGGATTTCCCCGTTGTCTTCGGCTTGGACCAGGTCGCTCAGCTTGAAGGAGAATAACTGGTTCTCGGATGCCACCCAGCCGTGATCGCGGCTGACGGTCACTCCGCCTGCGTGGCCGGTGTATGGAGTGCCGTCCGTGTTATAAAGGACCACGGATTTCACCAGTTCCCCAGTCGTCCGGTTCGTTACGGTTATCGTACCCGGCTGGATACCATTATCGACATAGCTGATCGTCAGCAGCCAGTCTTTTTTCTTATAGTAGGTCAACCCCTGGGGAACCAGTCCCTGAGCCAGACCTGCGATTACAGGGCCATCCGAACTGATGTCCCACAGATCCTGGTAGGCAGGATCCTTTTCATGCTCCCACCGTTCCAGCTGGGTGATGGTCTGGTGTTCAGGCGTCACCTGTACCGGTTCGGATAATACGGAAACATTCCCCGATGTATCCTCGGCGCTGACTTGCAGCGTGTACGTTTGATTGCCGACCAGCGTATAAAGCGTAAAGTCTGTCTGTGATGGATCGACGGAGTATTCAAGTTTGCCGTCTTTGTAAATGTGATAGCGGTACAGGTCATCGGCGTCTGGTGCGTCCCAGCTCAAATCGGCTTTTCCGCTTCCTGGAGCTGCTTGGAGTCCGGATGGCGGCGCTGGCGCCTCATCATCCAGTTCAGGACGTTCAGGGACTTGATCTTCTATCAGCCATCCCGGTGTCGGTTTCTGATTGGCCGCTAATTTTTCCATCGAGCGGGTGTTATCTTTTGGATAGGCAAAAGTGACGGTTTCCTTCAAGGTAACGTCTTCTGCCGAATAATCGGCTCTCACCACTTCATGGCCATCGGGATCATAAACAGCCAGGGTATTGCCTCCGTTGACCAGGCCGGCGATATCCCCGAGGACGATCGAATCCTCTTCCGTCAGATACTTGCTTTTATAGGAATAGAAATAGTTATAGTTGAACGCTTCAAGTGAAATCGGGGCGATGGAAGCGTTCCGTGTCCAGACCACAACCGTCTCCCAAGGCTCCAGTACAACATTTTCTCCGATCTCTTTATCCCAGTTATAAGAGGCGAATCGATACCCCTTCAAATCAATCGGCTCCGGACTGTTGTTATAAAGCTCGAAGTATTCAAATGCATCATAACCCGCATAGTTATCGGTGTTTGCGATCAATTCAGTGATTAATAGATTCGGTATCGGCGCGTTTTCCGAAGGTCCTGTCACAAGCGGACGGGATGCGTCTGATTCGTTACCTGCCCGATCGATTGCAGTGACCGTAAGTGAATATTCCCTGTTTAATTCGAGAGGGGAGACGACTATGCTTGTTATGTCTGCAGGAACAGTACCGAAAATCGTTCCGTTAATGTAGATACGGTATCCTGTTAGGTCGCTTTCTGTTTTGGCGTTCCACTGCAGCTTAACATGATCTTTCCCAGGTATTGCCCTGAGGCCGGACGGTACAGCGGGAGCTTCAGTGTCCACGTTCTCCTGCGGCACAGCCGTGACACCTTTCGATCCAGGTGATTCGTTTCCTTCTGCGTTGACTGCCGTCACCCTGAAGGTGTATGCCTTGCCGTTTTCCAAGCCGTCAATGGTGGCGGTGTTGGTATCGGATGACAATGCCGAGCCGTCAGAATGGTAGATGTTGTATGACACCGCACCTTCTGATGCCTCCCACTCCAGTAGAACCGATCCGTTTGAAGGAGCGGCACTCAGATTTGCAGGTGCCGCCGGGCCGGTCACTTGTTCAGCGAGCAGCAGGGAAGGGGTAGGTTCTTCCCCATTACGGATCTTCATCATTTCTGCCGAGCTGCCGGCTTTATAAATGACACTCCGGTTTGCGATGCCATCCACTTCACCATCGTTTATGATGGCTGTACTGAGAATATGGCCGTCTGCATCAGCAATCCCTATTTTACGCCTGTCGCTGTCACTAAGTCCCTGGGCTGCAGTCGTCAGCCTCACTTCAAACACTTCTTCGGGGGTAAGAGAGCTTTCATAGTTCGAGTTGAAATCCCATAATGGCGTATCAGGATAAGCATATTTCTTTAACCATAGGACCAGAGAGTCTTTTGGCTGGATGACTTTGTCTGAGATCTTCCATCGATTTGCCGGGCTTGAAAAATTGCTTGTAAAATATTGGAGCTGATAGTCTTGGAGATTGATTGCCTCTGAGGTGGAGTTGTAGATTTCGACATACTCATAAGGCTGTCCGGAACCGGCCGATTTAGCGACGATTTCCGTGATGATAAGAGAGGGGGAGGGATCTTCCGCCTCAGAATTCTGGACAAATAGCAGGAAAAATCCCAATCCTAAAACGAGAGTGGCAGCTGCCCGGGCAAGCGGGTTCTTTTTCAATGCATTTCCTCCTTTATGAAACGTTTATTTATGTGAAAATGGAAAGAGCCCCATGGCAAAAACATGTACGGCTTGTACACGCAATTGACACAGGGCTCTCCTCATCTCTACCCGGATATTCTTCATGTAGTTTAACCATACAGTGCTGGGAAGGGTGTGACAATATGAAAATAGTAGTAATTTACATTATATTCTGAATTATTCGAAAATATAATTGAAAAGATATTGATGATGGTTTATGATTAGTATAACAATCGTATAGGTTCCGGCTTGGTAGGAAGAGTAAAAGAGATCCCCTATGAAGCGGACGGTATGATTTCCTTTCTGCTAGGCGGGGGAAGTCTGCGTTCGTTTTATGGAGCGGTCTCTTTTTATCGTAAAAGGAGATGGTGGAATGGGGCATTTATTGAATGATATGTCAGGATTCTTCTGGGATTTTGAAATTTATTTCCGGATTGTGGTCAGTGCTGTACTGGGATTCCTCATTGGGTGGGATAGAACATCGAAAAATAAGCCTGCAGGGTTAAAAACGTACACATATGTTGCGGTGGCATGCACACTGATCACGATCGTTTCAATCGAAGGAGCGGAGATGCTCAGCCAGCCCGACAGCGGAAAAATGATGGACCCGCTCCGTCTGGCGGCACAAATTGTATCCGGACTCGGATTCCTGGGGGCGGGCGTGATCCTGAAAGATGGATTGCGGGTGAAAGGATTGACTTCTGCGGCGATGATCTTTTATGTCGGTGGAGTGGGGATCGGAATCGGGGCAGGGTTTTATTCAATCGTCATCTTTGCCACGCTGGTAACATTCATCATTACGAGAATCGGAAACTTCTTTGAAGAAAAGGAGATTACGAGTGTGCGCCTCCCGGGGTTCGGAAAAAAGAAGAAAACGGAGGATGAAGAAAAAAAGGTAGGGACCTGAATGCAAAAAGAGCTCAACTCTTCGCGGAGTTGAGCTCTTTTTAATTAAAGATCCAGATTCCAAAGCCTCGGGTCACCCGAGGAAATCGCAAGTGCCCCGGCTCTGAGTCCTTTGAGGATATCGTCCTTGTTGCTGATCAGGCCTCCGGCAATGATCGGCAGTGCAGTCATTGTCGTCAATTTATCAATGATGGCCGGCATGAGGCCCGGAAGGACTTCAATGGCATCCGGCTTACAGTTATGGGCAATTTCGATTCCTTTGGCAAGGGCATTGCGGTCGATAAGGAAAAGGCGCTGTATCGTCATTAGGCCTTCTTCCTTTGCATACTTGATCAGGTTGCTCTTCGTTGTGATGATGCCGGCAGGCTTCCAGATTTCCGCTATGTACTTGATCGCGCTCTTCGTATTCGACAGCCCGTCGATGAAATCAATATGTATAAAGGTGGTCTTCCCGGCTTCCTTCAGTTTTATCAGGTAATCATTCATCGTGATCAAGTTCCCTGTCAAGATGAACACGATGTTCGCATTTGAATTTGCGGCCCTGTCTAAGTCCGCTTCTTCTTTTATGGAGGCAATCACTTGTGATTGAACAATATCGGTCAGGTTTTTCTTCATCTGCACTGCTCCTTTTAAAAGTCTGAAAATTATATATTTATTGTAGCATAAGGTCAATACCGGTTAATTTGCTTTCACGTATTAAGGGAGGTTGTAGATGGATTGCTATAGGTGATTTTTTATTAACAGTGATTACGTTCCCCAAGTTTCCGTTTTTATGTTAAAATATAGTTAATGGTCTGAAAAATGAATAAACTTTGAATTCGGTGGAGTCTGTCGCAGCGGGGTATGTATGCCCGTTAACGACAGGCTTTTTTTATTTCTCACGGCCTGGTACCAGTGATCTGAAATAGCGGGGTGATTCTGATATAAACAAATAAATAACTACAGGAAAGGAATGAAGCTTAGTTGAATGTACTGGTTGAAAAGTTAAAAGAAGTATTGTTTGCCGTTCTCCCAATTACCTTCTTAGTGATGGTCTTGAACTTTACATTAGTCCCTTTGGGTCCGGCTTTATTGATGCGGTTTATTATCGGCGCCATATTGATTGTTATTGGATTAACGATATTCTTGATTGGTGTTGATGTAGGGGTCACGCCGGTCGGTCAATCGATGGGAGGCATGCTTGCGAAATCGAATAAAATCTGGGTTGTGATTTTAATTGGTTTAGGCCTTGGCTTTTTCATCTCGATTGCTGAACCTGACTTGCATATACTTTCCGGGCAGGTGGAAAGTGTTACTTCAGGTTTGATTTCAAAGGGGAGTATAGTGGTAGTTGTTTCGGTCGGCATTGGTCTATTGATTGCGGTCGGTCTCGTCCGGATCGTGTATAACTTTCCTTTATATAAGTTGTTGACCATTCTTTATCTCGTCATTTTAATTTTGGCGATTTTTACTTCACCTGAGTTTCTGGCCATCTCTTTTGATGCATCAGGGGCGACGACAGGTGCCTTGACGGTTCCCTTCATTCTGGCCCTGGCTTTAGGGGCTTCCGGATTGAAAAGGGATAGTAAGGCTTCAGAAAAAGACAGCTTCGGCCTGGTCGCCATCGCGTCCACCGGGGCAATCATAACCGTCATGATTATGAACATCATTTCTAAAACGGATGAGATAACAGGCAGTCTTGAATCTATGCACTCAGATTCCAATGATGTCATCGCTCCGTTTCTTCATCACTCGCAATTCTTGATCAAGGAAATATTCATCGCCCTGCTTCCCATAGTCGTTACTTTCCTTATATTCCAGTTCATTTCATTTAAGATGTCGAAGAAAAGGGTCAAGAAAATCATGCTGGGCTTCCTCCTCACATTCATTGGACTGGTTTTATTCCTTGTGGGGGTAAACGCCGGATTTATGGATGTCGGCAGTGAAATCGGCCATAGTATCGCCTCTATGGACAATAAAGCATATGTTATTATCATAGCCTTTGTTCTTGGTCTGGTGACGATTCTCGCAGAACCGGCTGTTCATGTCTTAACCCGCCAAATTGAGGATGTTACAAGCGGATATGTCAAAAGGAAGGCTGTACTTGCCACACTCAGCGTAGGTGTCGGCCTGGCTATAGCCTTGGCCATAGTAAGGATCCTTGTTCCCGGACTTCAATTATGGCATTATCTGCTCCCGGGATATCTCATCGCACTCATTCTGTCCTATATTGTTCCAAAGCTGTTTGTAGGGATTGGATTTGACTCGGGTGGCGTGGCATCAGGACCGATGACCGCAACATTTATCCTCGCTTTTGTTCAAGGTGCGGCGGAAGCGGTTGAAGGTGCAGATGTATTAAAAGACGGCTTCGGTATGATTGCCATGGTCGCCATGACTCCGATTATCGCTTTGCAGATATTGGGGCTTGTCTTTAAACTGAAATCAAAAAAGGGAGGATTTGAAAAGGATGCCCAAACACAATGAAATGGCCGAGTATGAGCTGATATGTATAATCGTTGACTTTGGAAAGGGAAGCAAAGTGCTGCAGACAGCAAAAAAGTTCGGTATTTCAGGAGGCACGGTCATGATTGGAAACGGGACGATTAAAAACAACCTCCTGGAACTTTTGGCGTTATCATCGAGCCGTAAAGAAATTGTGTTAATGGTGGCTGATAAAAATACAGCCTATAAAGTGGTGGAACAGCTTGATATGAAATTGAAGTTCACAAGGAAAAATCATGGGATTGCCTTTACTACATCTGTAGGGTATGTATTAGGAGCCCGGAGTAGTGTAAAGAATGATGAGAAAGAAGAAAGGGGTGCGGAAGGACCAATGTATCATGCCATTACAGTGATTGTGGAAAAAGGGAATGCAACAGAAGTAATCGACGCGGCATCGGAAGCAGGTTCAAAAGGCGGAACCATCATTAACGCCCGGGGATCCGGCATTCATGAAACGAGCAAGGTATTTAACATGGATATTGAACCTGAAAAAGAAATCGTCATGATCCTTTCTAATAATGAAAATACCGATGCCATCGTTTCCTCGATTAGAGCCAAACTGAAAATCGATGAACCGGGAAACGGGATCATTTACATTCAAGATGTGAATAAAACGTACGGTTTATATGAATGAACGGCATCTGATTGCAATGTGAACAATTCGAATCAGGCTGGCCGCCGGTTTATAAAATGGAGTAGGGGAGGCAGATTACTTGGTTATGCATTTTGCTATTACTGCGCTTATTTATATATTGCTGCTGGTATTAACCTACGAAGCAATAATCTTGAATAACAGCAGTACGGATAAAAGTATAGAAATCATAACTTTATCGTTCAATCGTGCTTATACCATCCTTTTATTCGGCCTGCTTATTGTGTACGGCATGGTGAAACATCCATACACTGATTTTGATCATCAGACTACTTCCTTTTTGATTTTGGGAAGTAAGTTCATTTCTTTGCTAACACTCGGCGGAAGTTTCATTTTACTTTACAGAAAAAGTTGTAAAAACTTTCGCTGAATTGGACCGTTCCATGATAAAGGAGCTCAACTCTTCCCGGAGTTGAGCTCCTTTTTTAAAGAAATCTAATCGACTCTGATATTCAACTTAATCATTCTTATAATCAGGGTGCCTGGACTCGGCTAGCTGTTCCAGCCGGTGTATTCTCCTGTTCAGTTGATGAATTGAACGGTCAAGTTCGCGTGCGTTTTTCTCCAATAGATCTAATCGGTAATAACAGATAGCTGCTGTATATTGTCTCTGCAGTTGAGCGGGATATGGAATACAGCCAAAATGCATGATCACGATCACCTCATTTCGAATAGTAAATGGGGTTATTAAATGGTATTCAACATCATAAAAAGTGTTTGGGCTGTCGGGGCAGCTGACGAAATAAATAAAGAAGCGCTGCTGCCTCAACCCGACAGCCCCCTGAATATATAGGATTCATGGTTACTGCCTTGTAGATGGTGATGATAATAATATGGCTCGTTCTTCGTACGGGTTGAAAACGCATGACATAGGCTGTCCGGCAAATAATTGAAGTGTTTGAAAAGACAAGGATACCGCTCATTTAGTGAGGAGGTATCCTTGATTTTATTTATGATCAGTCCCCAAAAAGCACTTCTGTACAAGATGTTCTTTTTACTAAAGCCGAGCATAGATATGAAATTGAGAGGTGTTAGGGATGCACGAAATGTCGCTTATGGCTGAGATTATCAGAATAGTTTCTGACGATGCCAAGGTGAATGGGATCAGGAAAGTGTCCAGGATAAGTGTGATTGTTGGTGATTTATCAAATGTACTGCCTGATGCGCTGGAGCTGGCCTTTTTTTATTTTCAGAAGCAGGGGTTGGTCATTCTTGATGAAACGACGGAATTGGAATTGATAAGTGAAGCGGCGAAGGCAAGGTGCCGAAAGTGTTTGCTTGAGTTTACACCCGATTATAGAGTGGCGCTTTGCCAGAAGTGCGGGCTGCCCCATTGTGAGCTTGTTTCAGGTGAGACTTTTCGGGTTGAATCATATGAAGGAAGTGATGAAGTGTGAAGATCGAGCTGCAAGAGGATGTGTTGAAGGATCAGAATTTGGCTGCTGCATTCAATAGGGAAGCATTCAAGAAAAACCATACACTTGTCATTAATTTGATGAGTTCTCCGGGGGCAGGGAAAACGACTTTACTGGAAGAGACGATCAAGGCTTTAAATAAGGAGTTCCGTATGGCTGTGATCGAAGGCGATCTGGCAACGGAACTGGATGCGGAACGGCTACGTTCGCTGGGTGTCAGAACGGTTCAGATCAATACGGTGGGTGGATGCCACCTTGATGCCAGGATGATTGCGAAAACGCTGCCTAATTTTGAACTGGATTCGATTGATATTCTCTTTATTGAAAACATCGGGAATTTGGTTTGCCCCTCTGGATATGATTTAGGACAAGACTATAAAGTAGTGGTCTTAAGTGTGCCTGAAGGAAACGATAAAATACCGAAATATCCTGTCATGTTCAGGCGCACCGATTTAACAATCGTGAATAAAATCGACATCCTTCCGTATGTATCCTTCGATTTAGAAGAAGCCGCAAGAAATTTAAAGGAAATAAACCCGCAGGCACAGTTGAAAGCCTTATCCGCCAAAACGGGTGAAGGGATGGAAGAATGGATCACTTGGATAAAGGATGCATATCGTCAATGTACAAAGCCATAAAAGTAATCGTAAGAGGAAAGGTGCAGGGTGTGGGTTTTCGTCCATTTGTCTATTCCCTTTCAAAAAAATATCAGCTCAGTGGAACGGTCCAAAATAATCTGGACGGTGTCATCATCCTGGCGGAAGGAGAGGAAGGGCAGTTAGGGAATATGGTAGATGAAATCAAAAGGCATCCGCCTATATTGGCGAAGATCAATGAGATAACCACCCATCCCATTCCGCTTACCCATCATAAAGGATTTACGATTATTCCCAGCCGGGTAAACGGGAGGGCTGTTCCCTGGATTCCTGCGGATGCGGGTATCTGTGACCAATGTCTGGAGGAAATGAACGACCCCTGTAACCGGCGTTATCACTATCCGTTTATAAACTGCACCCAGTGCGGACCGCGCTATACGATTATCAATCGACTTCCTTATGATCGTCCACATACGACCATGAAGGATTTCCCTATGTGCCATGACTGCCGGGTAGAGTATGAAGATCCATTGAATCGGCGCCACCATGCCCAGCCTATTTGTTGTCCGGAGTGCGGGCCAACCGTAACGCTTCATAACCAAAGCGGGGAATCATTGGCTGAAAATCAAACAGCCATCACCCGGACATTCGAGTTGATCAAACAAGGATATATCGTGGCCATCAAAGGGATCGGCGGCTTCCATTTAGCTTGTGATGCGTATCAAGAAAGGGCTGTTGACCGATTAAGGATTCGAAAGAGACGGCCGCAGAAACCTTTGGCGGTTATGGTCAAGTCGTTAGAGGCGGCAAGGGATCTCTGTCATATCTCGAGCAGCGAGGAAGATTTTCTGATGAGCCCTGAAAAGCCGATTGTTATTTTGAAAAAAAGAAGAGGGGGTGCTTTATCGCAGAATATCTCCCCTGGCTTATCGACGATCGGGGTGATGCTTCCTTATACCCCTCTTCATCATCTTCTGTTTAAAGAAAATAAGTTGGACTGTATCGTGATGACGAGTGCGAATCCTTCAGGGCTTCCGATTTTATATAAAGATGAGGATTTAAAACATGTACAAAACATCTGTGATTATACCTTAACCCATAATCGCAGAATCGATTTTCCGATTGATGACTCGGTCGTTCAGTGTGACGAGGAACATCCGGTATTAGTACGGCGCGCAAGAGGATACGTTCCAGAGCCGCTGAAGACAGCAACTGGTGTGGATCGAATGATTGCGCTGGGAGGAAATCAAAAGAATACATTCTCCGTCGGGAAGGGGGATACCATTGTTATGGGTCCCCATGTGGGTGATTTGGAGAACGAAGAAATGATCGCCTCCTTTGAATCACAGCTGCGCCATTATAAAGAGTATCTGGGGGTCAATGAAGTGAGCATGGCTGTCGACATGCATCCCCTATACGCATCCACTTCTATTGCAAAAAAACTCAAGGGTAAAACCATAACCGTTCAGCACCACCATGCACACCATGTATCCTGCTTGGAGGATAACGGTCTTACCGAGCCATGTGCGGGGATCATCTTGGATGGTACCGGATACGGGGAAGACGGGAATATCTGGGGCTTTGAATTCTTATATGGAGACGCACAATCATTTGAACGACTGGCTCACCTGACATACACTCCTCTTCCGGGCGGGGAAAAAGCCGTGAAAGAACCGTGGAGGAATGCAGTGGGGATGCTGCTTCATTACTGGCCGGAGAATGGGAAAGAATTATGCCTGAAGCTGTTTCCTGAGAAAGCAAAGGAAATAAACGTTATGGAACAGATGATTGCCCATGGGATCAATACGCCGATGGCCGGGACCTGCGGCCGCTTATTTGATGCAATTAGTGCCATTCTCGGAATATGCACGGTTTCAACATATGAAGGGGAGGCGGCGGTCAAATTATCTGATTATATGAGCAGAACCCAACTTGAAAACGCAGGGGAAACATATCCCTATCATATAAATAAAAGCACCCCAAACCAGCTTCAACTTGACTTATCGCCTAGGATTTATGAAATCATCCAGGACAAATGGCAAAAACCCATAGAGGAAATCGCTCAGAAATTTCATGTCACTTTGGTGTCTTGCTGTATACAGATGGTGTTGGAACTTTTCAGGAATCGGCCGGAATACAATAGAACAGTCGTACTGTCGGGAGGATCCTTCCAAAATATTTTTCTGGCAAGGGAAATCCGGGAAGGGCTCAAAAAAGAGGGATTCAACGTCTATACCCATAGACACGTTCCTTGTCACGATGGGGGCTTATCATTAGGCCAGCTCATCATTGCTGCTCATAGGCTGGAAGGAAGATAAAAGAAAATGAAGGTGGCGAATGGATGTGTGCTTGGGAGTACCGGCTAAAGTCATTGAAATAAAAGGTCAGGAAGCCCTGGTGGATGTAATGGGGTCGAGGATGTTTGTAGGGACCTTTTTTGTTCCGGAGGTGAGGGTCGGTGATTATGTATTGCTGCATGCGGGGCAGGCCCTTACCGTGGTGGATGAGAAATATGCCGAAGAGAGTATAGAAGAATGGAGGAATGTGTTAGATGGCAAGCATGGACCTTTTTTCGGATCCGGTCTTGACTCGTGATTCAGTTGGGGCCGTCATCGATTTAGCAAAGAAATTCAAAGAAGAAAAAGGCCGGATTCCGGTATTCATGGAGGTATGCGGTTCGCATACGATGGCACTGGCCAAAACAGGAATAAAAACGAGATTGAAAGAGTATGTACAGCTGATAGCCGGGCCGGGTTGTCCCGTATGTGTGACAGATCAAAAGTCAATCGATGCCATGATTCAATTATCACAAGAGCCTGACACCATTCTTTGTACATTTGGGGATATGATGCGGGTACCGGGTTCTAAATCTACCTTGATGAAAGCGAAGACAGACGGAAAGGATATCAGAGTCGTCTACTCGCCGTTGGACAGTGTGAAGATAGCTGAGGAAAATCCCGATAAGGAAGTCATTTTCTTAGGGATCGGTTTTGAAACGACGATTCCCATTCTCGTTCTTGCCGTTCTCCAGGCAGAAAGAAGGAATGTGAATAATTTTTCGGTTTGGATGACTACAAAATTGGTGGAGCCTGTTTTAAGAGCCCTTCTTCACTCTGGCGAAGTGAAGCTTGATGGATTTCTCCTGCCGGGTCACGTTTCCGTTGTGATAGGAGAGCACAGCTATCGTTATTTAGAGGAAGAATTTTCTGTTTCGGGTGTCATCACCGGGTTTGAACCCGTTCAGTTACTCAGCGGGATTTATAAACTGCTGCAGCACCAGTTGGAAAAAAAGGTTAAAATCATCAACGATTATACATATGTTGTAAAAGACAAAGGAAATGTCGTGGCCCAACAATTACTGGAAGAATACCTGGAAGCCCATGACGAGGCTTGGAGAGGGATGGGGACGATTCCCAAAAGCGGATTGGTTCTCAAAGAGAAGTATGCGAGGTACGACGCCAAAAAGAAGTTTAAGATTTCGATAGGGGAGCCGAGGGTGACCAAATGCCGCTGTGGTGAAATCGTCCGCAGATTAATTACCCCGGAAGAGTGTGTACTGTTCAATAAAGGATGTACGCCCACTAATCCCATCGGTCCTTGCATGGTTTCAACAGAAGGAACCTGTGCGGCCCACTATCAATTCATGAGGGAGGTGTAGCTTCAGTGCAGCGAATCAGTCTGGCTCACGGAGAAGGCGGCGAATTAACACATAGATTGATACAGGACCTCTTTATCCGGTCGTTTGGACACTCAGAACATACACAATTCGATTCTGCGATTCTTGACATCCCATCACAAACCATAGCTGTCACAACGGACAGCTATGTGGTAAACCCCCTATTCTTTCCCGGCGGGAATATAGGGAAGCTGGCAGTAACAGGGACAGTGAACGATTTAGCTGTAAGCGGGGCTGAACCTCACGTGATAACGGCCGGTTTTATCCTTGAAGAAGGGTTCCCTGTCAAAAGTCTGAAAGAAATCGTCAACACGATGGCGGGGGAAGCAGAAAGAGCCGGGGTGAACATTATTGCGGGTGATACAAAAGTAGTCGAAAAGGGAAGTGTGGACGGCCTCTTCATTAATACGACAGGCATCGGTGTCATGAAAGAACAGCATCGCTTGAAGCCTGAATTGATTCAAGAAGGCGATTCCGTCATCATCAGTGGTACCATCGGGGATCACGGGGTCGCGATATTGAGTGCACGCCAGGAGCTGGGTCTGGTCACAGATGTCAGGAGCGATTGTGCTTCATTAAACCATCTGATCCATGATCTCCTGGGGGACATCAAAGGCATCCGGATCATGCGGGATCCGACAAGAGGGGGATTGGCCACTACACTCGTGGAGCTGTGTGAAGATTTCCATTTTACACTTGAAGTCGATGAAGCTTCTATTCCGGTGCGCGCTGATGTTCAGGGCGCCTGCGATATTTTGGGCTATGATCCCGTTTATCTAGCCAATGAAGGGAAAGTAGTGGTCATCGTGGATTCACATGATGAACAAAAGGCCCTTGATATGTTGAAGGGTCATGAAGCAGGAAAGGATGCAAGGGTGATCGGCCGCATCACATCCTGTCATGTTCAAACCGGCAAGCTGCTTTTACGAACGGCTGTGGGCACGACTAGAAGACTCAATCGCCTGTCAGGTCAGCTTCTGCCGAGAATTTGTTAATCCATTTTGAAACCAGTGACAGGGGAAATGGCCCAAGGGGGAGAACATCATGGATAGCATCGAAATGATTAGAATGCAGGTGAATCATCTTGTGACACAATCCCGTCAGGATCTCCATACGTTATCAACATTGAGTGACCCCTCCCGCAAAGCACAAATTTTACAGCGGCTATGGGATGCACTCTCTACGATTCATTTTCTTAGTGAATGGCTGGCCAATCAAGCGAAGAACGGCTATCCTATAGTACCTTCACAATCATCTATTCCAGTTCCTTCAGAGAATGTAAATCAGTCACAAAACCCTCCCGTTCCTTCTTTACCCACTCAGTCTCTATCACCGTCTAATCAACGAACGTTTACAATTGGAGAATTAGCCACTTTTACCGGGAAAAATGGGAGACCGGCTTACGTAGCGGTCAATGGCATTGTGTATGATATGACAACTAATCGGGCTTGGGCAGCTGCTTCCCACTTCGGCTTAACTGCCGGCAAAGAGTACACGCAGGAATTTGCTTCTTGCCATGCCGGGCAGCAATCGATTTTGGCTGCACTGCCCATTGCAGGGAGGCTGGTCTAATGGAAGGACAAATTTTGCCGCCGGAGTCTTTAACAAATGAAGCCATTGCTGAAAGGTTGACTAGTACGGCACTGAAGAGCCTCGAAAGAAAGACGATCAAGAAAAAAAACCTCATTTACTTAGAGTTGAATGGTTGTTCGGGGAATATCATTTCCTTGTTGAACGGACGGAATCCGGACTTTGAGTACACGCTGAATTCAATGGTCGATCTTCGCTATTGCAACAGTTTAATGGCTGCCGAGGGAGAGAGGGCGATCGAGAAACTGATAGAGGCGATGGATGAAGAGTATATTCTGGCCGTTGAAGGAGCCGTCGCGTTAAAGAACAATGGAATGTACAATATCATCGGCAGCTGGAAAGGGAAGCCTCTTACAGGCCTACAAGCAGCCAGGATGCTCGGGGAAAAGGCTTCCTATATTTTAGCTGTGGGGGCATGTGCCACACACGGCGGGGTATCAGCAGCTAAACCGAATCCATCCGAATCCGTAGGGCTGCAGAAGGTGCTGCCTGACAAAGACATGATTAAACTTCCCGGATGCCCTGTCCATCCGGATTGGTTCCTCGGGACCTTGGCGCATCTTTTATTATATGGGGAGCCGGAAACAGACAGTTTGGACCGGCCTTTAATGTTCTACAGCACGCTTATCCATGACCGCTGTCCGAGAAGGCCATTTTTTGACCGGGGGATCTTCGCTGAAAAATTGGGTGATAAAACCTGTTTATTCAAGCTTGGGTGCCGGGGCCCCGTGACGAGAGTGGACTGTCCGACAAGGCAATGGAATGGTCATGTGAATTGGCCGATTGGGGATAATACACCGTGCATCGGCTGTGCCCAGTTTGGTTTTCCGGATGCGATGGCGCCGTTCATCAGCTACGACACGACAAGGGTGGTAAAGGATGAGTAAGAAGAGAATCGTGATTAATCCGCTGACGCGAATCAGCGGTTTTATGGAAATAGATGTAGTGGTCGACCAGAATAGAGTCGTCGATGTCAAAACGAAAGGAAATCTGTTCCGCGGTTTTGAGCAAATGCTGGTAGGCAGAAGTCCGTTCGATTCGGTATATTTTACTCAGCGGATATGCGGCATCTGTTCAGCCGCACACTCGATGGCTTCATCCCTTGCTTTGGAAGATGCTTTGAACATTGAACCAATGGAGCAGGGGAAATATTTACGGGATATCATTCACTGCTGTGAATTTTTGCAGAATCATATCCGTCACTTTTATCAATACACCGTCCCGGATTATGCGAAGATTGAACAAAACTCCCTTTTTCAGGCAGACCATGAGGATTTTCGATTACCTAAAAATATTAATGACCGTATTTCGCAGCATTACTTTGATTCCCTTACGTTCAGTCGTCTGGCTCACGAGATGCTGGCCGTACTGGGAGGGAAAGCCCCCCATAATCATGGTGTTTTTATTGGAGGGATCACGACACAGGCAACAGCTGAGAAGGTAGCTCACATTGATTCCATTTTGGAGAAAATCAGTCGTTTTATTGATGAAAAAATGATCCCGGATGTTTATGACATTGCACACTTTTATCCAGATTATTATCGATTGGGCGGAGGGTATGGCAATCTATTAACCTACGGTGCTTTTAACCATTACAAAGAGCTGGGGACACTATATGTTAATCCGCTATTCTCAACAATGGAATCTGTAACAGCATTTGATGAAAATAAAATTAAAGAAAAAATAGATTATTCTTATTATAAGTCTACTAATAACAGCACTCAGCCGGCTGAAGCATTGACCGAGCCGGATATGGACAATGAAAAAGCCTATTCCTGGGTGAAAGCACCAAGATACAATGGCCTCCCTGCTGAGGTCGGACCGCTGGCAAGACTAATCCTGAGTGGAGCGTATACCAACGGGATATCGGCAATGGACCGGACGATTGCCCGAGCACTGGAAGCAAAGAAGATCGCAGAAATTATGAAAATATTGCTTGAGCACATCATCCCTGGAGTAGATGTGCAGAAAAAATATGAACTCCCGGAATCGGCATCCGGAAGAGGGTTGGTGGATACGACGAGAGGGGCACTGGGCCATTGGTTAAAGATCAGGGATAAAAAAATCTCCTTCTATCAAATCATCACTCCTTCCACATGGGATTTCTCAACAAAGGATGACAGCGGCTTCAGAGGCACTGCTGAAGAAGCCTTGGTCGGCACCCCGATTCAGGATCCGGATAAACCTGCAGAGATTGGCAGAATTCTTCGTTCATTTGATCCGTGCATGTCCTGCGCGACACATGTATACAGACCGGGAAAACAAGTAAAAACGATAAAGGTGTTTTAATGGGAAAAATAATCGTTCTGGGCATTGGGAATCGATTAATGATGGATGATGGAATCGGCCTTTATCTCGTTGAGGAGTTATCCAAGCTGAACCGTTCTCTTCCTGTATCTTTTATAATCGGAGAATCCGACATTGATTACTGCATGGAAGAAATGATGGGGTCAACATTCGCCATCATTGTGGATGCTGTATTTTCAGGGAATAAACCCGGAGAACTTGCCGTTTATTCAATTGCCGATTTACATGAACAGCACACTCTGGACATTTCGGCGCATAACTTTCACTTGTTCCAATCATTGTTCCAGCAGAGAGATACAATGAAGGGCTACCTCATAGGGATCGATCCTCACGAGGTGCGGTTCCATATCGGATTAAGCAGCATTTTAAAAGAAAAATGGGAGACGATTTTACAAGAAGTATCACAGACCATCGATCGGTTGATTGCTAAGGGTTAAGAGAATAAACAGTATTATTTTCAATGAAAATAGAGTCAAGAACATTCCTTGAAGTATAGGCATATGATTTTCGTATATCAGTGAAGGGAATGAAAAAAATTGTACAATGTCCCTGGGATGTATCCATATCGAAATCAGCAGCCTCATAATGTCCATACACCATTGCATCACTATGGCAGGCAGCCTGTAAACGGGAATTCAACCACCGCTAAAACCAGCTTCTCTAAAGAAGAAGCGGCAGCAATAGCTTTGTTATTAGGTGTTGATTTTACTACCAGTAAATTTAATTTAAATGAGTTTTGGATGGGAGTAAATACTGAACTTGAACACGGGAGAAAATACAATAAAACCAATGTGACAGGCGATGACCCTATCACGATCGGTAAAATTGCATTGGCTCATTTAAACGAATTTCCTGATTATTATAGAAGGCTGAAAGTTCTTGAAGATGAGGCAAAAGCGTATTGGAATAAGTAAGCCACCGTTAGAATTAGCGGCTTTATTCTGGTTTTTTTATCATTTTTGATCATTTGCCTGGCTGCAGAGACTGGTTTCTTCTTATGATAAAGATTATTCGACATGAAGGGCATAATTAACAGCGGGAAGGGCGCAATTATTTTTACGAAGGGCATAATAAAAAAATATGGGGTGTAATTAATCAATTGAAAGGCACAATTCCCTTGATGAAGGGTGCAATTAGCCCCAACTGCCTTCTTCATAGCCATCTACAGTCTGTGATGGCCGGCTGCAAGGACCGTTTGCCGGTTTTCATGAATATTCAGTGGAGTTCTAACCTGATTTGTTATAAGTTTTATAGCAAAAAGGAGATGTCCTAATGGATATCTCCTTTAAATTTGATGAAATTTTTTATCTGGATAACGTAATGTGATTGATATACTCTTCTGCACTCTCCCTCAC
The DNA here is from genome assembly GCF_001877785.1 of Rossellomorea aquimaris. Lineage (GTDB taxonomy): Bacteria > Bacillota > Bacilli > Bacillales > Bacillaceae_B > Rossellomorea > Rossellomorea aquimaris_A. Next base: position 349,816 of record NZ_MINN01000106.1, read on the forward strand.
CTGATCCTCACCCAGCATCCGCACCCCTTGAAGCACGAAGGAAGGGAGGAAGCGCATCCCTGTCAAATTGGCCGTCGCCTGGAAAGGCTTTGTGAGTTCGCTCATACTGTAGCGGTTGTACCCTCCTGCCTGATAGGCTTCTTCGGGACCGCCTGTTGAAATGGCCAGCATGAAATCCTTCCCGTGCAGTTTCGTCCCCTCGGAACCGTAGGCCCAGCCATATGTGAGTACGGTGTCCTGCCATTCTTTTAAAAGGGCGGGACTGCTGTACCAATAGAAGGGGAATTGGAAGACGATTCTGTCGTGAGCAAGGAGAAGCGCCTGCTCCCTTTCGACATCGACTTGCTTATCAGGATATTCTTCGTATAAATCGTGGACGGTGATGTCCGTTTCCTCTGATAATCTTTGCTTCCAGGCTTTGTTTATCCTGGATTCGTTTATATTCGGATGAGCGACGATGACGAGTGTTTTCATTGGGATTTTTCCTCCTGTTCATACACCACTTCTGCGTTTTTACGGTCTATATGCATGTCATGGATGGCCTCGGAAATCTTTTCTGCTGAAAAATAGGTGTCTTCCTGTACGAATCCGTTGATGGTCAAGGTTCCTGCGTATACTCCCTTTGGGCTGAGTTCCTGATTCAGGCTGTATGCGAGATTGCGGAGGGCCGCTTTTCCAACAGAAAGGGAAGCATATTCTGCATATGGATTCAGTGCAAGGCCGCCCCCTGTAAGGAGGATGGATCCTGCGTTCGCTTCTAAGTCGGGCAGGAGTTCCTGGACGGCAGTAAGGGCACCCGCCGTATTGACTTTGAAATCGTATACGAAGTCTTCCGGACTGATCGTTGTCGGATTTCCGGGTTTGATCGAAGCCGCATTGTAGAGAAGGACATCAATCGTTTCCCCGAATTCTGTTCTTACTGAACGAAGTGCCTGCTGCAGTGATGCAGGGGATGATACGTCTCCTTGAAAACCTTTGGCATTGATCTTCTGTGAAGCCAGATTCTGTTCTAATTTTTGCAATGAATCCTGAGTGCGTGAAATCAGGGCGACATTGAATCCTTTTAGTCCAAACCTTTTTGCAGTCTGAAAGCTGATTCCTTTACCAGCTCCGATGATGATGATGGTTTTGTTCATATTCTTTCCTCCTGATCAGAATAATATTTGTATATGCAAATGATAGTGTAAAAAAAGATGGTAAGGAGCTTTTTATTTGTATGTGCAAATGAATGAGTGAAAAAGAGAGCTTTTCATACGATCACTCTTCTTTTTCCAGCTTGTTGCTTGCCTCGTGCAGCATTCTGCTTAAGTTAAGGCTGAAATCCCTTCCCAATGTTTCGGAATAATCATCGAATAGTTCCTTGATTGAAACACGGAACTGGCTGTACACTGCTTCTCCTTCTTGTGTCAGGGAGATAAAGGTCTGTTTTCCGGACATCTTCCTTGAGACCAGTTGTTTTTTCTCGAGCTTATCGATGAAGCGGGTACTGGTCGAAGGAGCGATCGACAGTTTCCGGCACAGCTCTTTCTGGGTGATTTCCGGATGGAAGTGAACGACCATGATCATATAAAAATAGGAAGGGGCCAGATCACCGGCATCAAGGAACTTTTCGGCCAGTTTGGTAATATTACGGGCAAAGCGGCTGGCGGTAAAATATAGACAATGAATAAGGACTTCTTCCTCTTCGTTCTTCAAGACCTTCACCTCTTTCATTTGCATATACAAATTAACATGGATGAAAACTAGTTGTCAACTTGGAAGGCGGGCAAGGGTGCATCCCATTATCGCTCTAATGATGAAAGTGGTTAATGTTTAGAGAATTGAAATATGAAAGATGGAGGGAATCGAGCTCTTTTTTTGTACTAACGAACGATATCTGATAATCTGCTTTCATACATAGATTACGGAATTGTAAAAAAGGAGGTTGGCAAATGAATGATCCCATCATCATCGTCGGAGCAGGACTGAGCGGTATCAGGGCGGCTTCCCTGCTTACATCAAAAGGAATTCCATGCCGGGTCCTCGAAGCACGCAGCAGGATTGGGGGCAGGGTGTTGAGTGAACCTGCAGGTAACGGCCCTGACGCTGGCATGTATGACCTGGGCCCGACTTGGTTCTGGCCGGAGCACGAAACCTATATTCAGAATCTGATCAGTGAGTTGAGCATACCGGCTTTTGAGCAGTATACGGAAGGAGCGCTGCTGTTCGAACAGACTGAGAGTCAACAGGCGGAGCGTCATGTACTGCCGGAAGATGCTGTTGAAAAATCGATGCGGATTGCCGGGGGTGTGCGGACGCTCATCGACGCCGTTGCGGAGACCCTTCCGGAGGGGACGGTCGAATTGCATTCATCAGTTAAGGGCGTCCAGATGAGGGATGAAGGGACTGTCGAGCTTGAAGTTGAGAAGCCTGATGGCGTGAAGAAAATCCGGGCAGCCGCCGTCATCCTGGCCCTGCCCCCGCGGATAGCCGCCGGGAGGATTGAGTTCTCCCCTCCGCTGCCTCAGGCGCTTTCAGCAAGTCTGCTGGAAAAACCGACATGGATGGGTGGTCATGCTAAAGTTGTGGCTGTGTATGACCGGCCATTCTGGCGCGAAGAAGGTTTTTCAGGACAGGCGATGAGTTGGGCAGGTCCCCTTCAGGAAATCCACGATGCATCGCCTCCTGCAGGAAATGGCGCACTCTTCGGATTCTTCGGGATTCCGGCGGTGACACGCAGGGAACTTGGGAAGGACAGGATACTCCAGCTTGTACTTAACCAGCTGAAGCGGCTATTCGGACCCGCGGCGGAAAAACCGATTTCCTTGTTATATAAAGACTGGTCCGATGATTCCTTGACAACAGTGGAGGAAGATGCGGAAAGGCTGGCAGCCTTTCCGGAGTATGGTCCCCCGGTGAATGCGGGGATTTGGGAGAAGAAACTTATATTTGCTGGGACCGAAACCTCCCCGGAACACGGGGGTCATCTTGAGGGGGCACTGCGCTCTGCTGGACGTGCGGTAAAGGAAATAGTGGAGTTGGAATGAAATACAGGGCCTGAACTCAGAATCATCATCCGTTCAGGCCTTGCTCTATGTTGTGTGTCTCAATATCCACGATTGGAGCCGGCGAGCTGTTCGAGCCTGTGCACCTTCCGGCTTAATTTATAAACTGTACGATCAAGCTCGTGAATCTTCTTTTCCAGCATTTCCAGCCGGTAGGAGCAGACGTTTGCAGAATATTGCCTCGGAATCTGAGGTCTGATTTGATAATATCCGTAATACATATCCAAGTCACCTCACCAGAATGGGATCATGGTTCTTTTTTAAAGGGTATTCATAGTATGGGGAGAGGGTATGGGCGTAAAGGGATAAGGGTGTTTTCAATATCTTTAACTTAAAACGTTGATACCCTATTGTGTTAATCTCAATAAGTGAAAGTTATCCTAAGCCTTCCAAATTTCATATTATTAGTCTCCCCCGTAATTTAGTAGAATAATAGTTGGGAAAATATGTTATGCCGATCTGGCAGCACAAGGAGTGTCGCTCATGAAAGCTGTTATTCAAAACGAATTTGGAAACGCTGAGGTACTAATATTCACTGATATAGAAATTCCACAAATAAGTGAAAATGAAGTGTTAATAAAAACAGTATATACAAGCGTGAATTATGCAGATATCAAATCGCGTAAAGGGGCTAAAAGTTCTGGCACCTTCCCTCTCATTCTGGGATTGGATGCTGCCGGAACCATCGTGAAGGCAGGGAAGGCTTCCTCTTTTTCAGAGGGAGACCGGGTAATTGCCTTTCCATCTGGCGGTTCATACGCAGAATATGTTAAGGCGAATGAAAAATTGGTCTTCAATATCCCTGACAGCCTATCATTTGAACAGGCGGCGGCCATGCCAACCGTATCAATATTGTCTTATATTCTCTTACATGAAATCGGTCAAGTGAAAAAGAGTGATACGATTGTCATCCATAGTGCGGCGGGCGGTGTAGGTTCGATGCTTGTACAATTAGCAAAAATGGGCGGCGTGGAGACGATCATTGCAACCGTCGGAAATCTGCAGAAAGAAACATATGTGAAAAATTTAGGTGCTGACCAGGTTTATTCGTATGATACCTTTACTGAGGAAATCTTAAGGCAAACCAATAATACTGGAGCAAATGTAATATTTGATTCAGTTGCAGGTGATGTCACTGCCAGGAGTATGGAGTGTCTGGCCTTATATGGAACCATTGTTCAATTTGGCAACAGCAGCGGGGACACCGGCATCTTTAAAACAAGCGATGTTCATAGTTCCTGCAGAAATGTAAAAGGATTCAGCTTGGGGACGACCAGAAAACATAGACCAGAGCTTCTGGCACCTGTAGCTGAAAAGGTACTGGAGTTGTTTGCCTCTAAAGAAATCAGCCTGCCGATTGCACGGATCTTTGATCTGCGAGATGCAGCAAAGGCACATAAATTGATTGAAAGCCGTGTTTATGAAGGGAAGGTTTTAATCAGGGTGTGATGGAGGCAATCATGTTTTTACGGTGTCGATATGGTGAGGACTTTGCTTCATAAAGCAGGAAGATTAATAAAAATAGCAGGGGGTTCCACTCCTGCTTATTTGGTGTTTTAGTAGAATGACAGGCTGAATTTTTTTATGCCTAATTTTCGCCAATTTGTGTTTTATAATAAGACAAAGATTATTCGACATGAAGTGCAATTAATCAAATGAGAGGTATAATTCCTTTGATGAAAGGCACAATCAGTTGCAGCTGCCATGTTCAACCCGTCTCGATCGACGCGTGAGGCCGGTTTCAAGCGCAGCCTCCCAATTTTCCCCTGATCCTGTGCGCAAAAAATAACCTACCGCACCCCCGACAACCCCCGATTAATAAAATGATGCAAAAACCCCGCCATCTCCCCGGGAGTCTTATCCATCCCATTTTCCAGCCAATTTTTTATCACATGAATACTTCCGCTCACCATGAACATATTGATGTATTCATAGGTTTCCTGATCGATCCGGCTGTCGGTGATCCAGTTTTTGAAGATGAAGTCGTGGGTGATGCCCATCCCTTTTTTCAAAAAGTACATATCGGTGTTCTCGCTGAGGAGGATCTGGCAGATGCCGCTTTTGTCAGCGAGGAATTCGAATAGTTTTTCGGTCATTTGCAACGCTTCCTCTTCTTTTGAAAAGTTATACCTGCCAAGCCTGGCAACGAGGTCTTCAATGAATTCTTCCTCAATTGTTTCGAGCAGTTCGTATTGGTTCGAGAAGTGAGCGTAGTAGGTGGAACGGTTGATGTCTGCCGTTTCGCAGATTTCCTTGATGGTGATGCTGGATATCGGTTTTTTCTGAAGAAGTCCGAGAAGGCTTTCTTTTAAGACCATGCGGGTGTATTGCTTGCGCCTGTCCATTTTTGAAGTCATATCCATGTTCCTTTCTTCCAATTTCAGCCGCGTCGTCAGTTATCCGACATATGGCTGAAGAGTGTTGGTTATAGAACATTCACTATCCAACTGTCCGTTGAATATCCAACACGGTGTTTATTATAATGATAAAGTGAAAATGTTGGAGAAACAAGTGAGGTTGAGAAATGACAAATATTGCATCGTGGATCATAAAGCATAAGAAGGCTGTGCTGATCGTGTTTGTGCTGTTGACGGTCCTGTCGACGGCAGCGCAGTTCTTTGTGAAGGTCAATTATAATTTGGTCGATTATCTGCCCGATGATGCCGAGGCGACGCGGGCGATGGAGACCATGGAGGAAGAGTTTACAGGAGCGGTGCCGGATACGCGTGTCATGGTGACTGATGTGTCGATCCAGGAGGCACTGGCCTACAAGGAAAAACTGGAGGCGATCGACGGGGTAACTGACGTCATGTGGCTCGATGATATGGTCGATCTGAAGACGCCTCTTGAGGTGGCGGACACCGATACGGTCGAGAATTACTATAAGGGCCGGAATGCGCTGTTTTCGATCAGTGTGCGGACCGGGGATGAAGTCCGGATCACGGATGAGATTTATAAGCTGATCGGGGAAGAAGGTGCGATTGCCGGGGAGGCGGCAAATACGGCGAACTCCCAGAAGATGGCCGGCAATGAGTCGATGTATGCGGGGATGCTGCTCGTTCCGCTGATCATTTTGATTCTTGTCATTTCGACGACTTCTTGGGTCGAGCCGCTGTTTTTCCTGACAGCGATCGGAGTATCGGTTCTGATCAATCTCGGGACGAATATCTTCCTTGGGGAAGTGTCGTTCGTCACCCAGTCGGTGGCGCCGATTCTGCAGCTGGCGGTGTCGCTTGATTACGCGGTGTTCCTTCTGCACAGCTTCCAGGATTACCGAAAGGAGACGGATAATCCTGAGGAAGCGATGAAGCTTGCGATGAAGAAGTCGTTCCCGGCAATCACGGCGAGTGCGGCGACGACGTTCTTCGGGTTCATCGCGCTGACGTTCATGGAGTTTCAGATCGGGTCGGATCTTGGTGTAAATCTCGTGAAGGGGATCGTCCTGAGTTTCATCAGCGTGATGGTCTTCCTGCCGGCGCTGACGCTTGTTTTTTATAAATGGATGGATAAAACGAAGCATAGGAGCTTTGTTCCTGATTTCAAGGGAATCGGGAGTAAGGTTGTCAAATTGAAGATCCCAAGCTTGATCCTTGTGTTCGCGATCATCGTACCGGCATTTCTGGGGCAGACGAACACAAAGTTCATCTACGGCTCGGGTGAAGCGCCTGAAGACACACGTGTCGGCAGTGATTTCAAAAAGGTCGAAGAAGCATTCGGGGAAACCACGCCGATCGTCATGCTTGTCCCTAAAGGGGATATGGCGAAAGAGAAAGAGCTTGTCGAGGATATCGAGAATCTCGATTATGTCACGGGTGTCATGGCGTATGTGAATCAGGTCGGGACCGAGATCCCGCCGGACTATCTCGATAAATCGATCACCGAGGAATTTTACTCTGAAAACTACAGCCGGATCGTCATCAACACGAATCAGGGTACGGAAGGCGAGGTCCCTTTTTCAATCGTCGAAAAGGTGAAAAAAGCGGCCTCCGATTATTACGGGGATGATGCACTCGCGCTCGGGGAAAGCGTGACGCTGTATGATATCAAGAATACGGTCACGAAGGATAATGTGGTCGTCAATGTGCTGACGGTTGTGACGATTGCGCTCGTGCTCCTGTTCAGCTTCCGGTCCATCACCATCCCGGTCATCCTGCTTATTACAATTGAAGCAGCGGTATGGATCAATCTGTCGATCCCGTACTTTACGAATACACCGCTCGTGTTTGTCGGCTATTTGATCATCAGTACGGTGCAGCTGGCCGCGACGGTCGACTATGGAATCCTGTTCACGGAAGCGTATACTCATTACCGCAAAGAGATGCCTGCTAAACAGGCAATCGTGAGGACGCTCGATGAAAAGACGTTCTCGATCTCGATTTCGGCGGCGATCCTGTCAAGTGTCGGATTCATCCTTTGGATCACGTCATCCAATCCGATCGTCGGATCCATCGGGCTCTTGATGGGCAGAGGGGCGCTCCTCGCATTCATCATGGTGTTGTTCGTGCTGCCGGCGATGCTTCTGGTATTTGATAAATTCAATAAGAAAACAACGTACAAAGCAAACTATTATGAGGAGAAATGATGATGAGAAAAAAACGACTGACCTATAGTGCGCTCGCCTTGATGCTGTTCTTGCCTTCATTTCTGAGCATGCCTGCCCAGGCGGCGACCGAAGGGAAGGTGTCGTCAAAGGATGAAGTGGTGTATGCGACATTGGACGCAGGAGGCGGACTCGATCATATCTATGTCGTGAATACGTTTGATGTAGCACGGGCCGGTAAGATCCTCGATTACGGGCGGTACAACAGCGTGAAGAATCTGACCGACCTGAAGGATCTCAACCAGGAAGGGAAGAAGATCGAAATGGAAGCTCCTGAAGGAAAGTTCACTTATCAGGGGAATATGAGTGAAGAGACGGAGCTTCCGTGGGATGTGAAGGTTGCGTATGTGCTCGATGGAAAGAAAGTGGATCCGTCGGAGCTTGCAGGAAAAAGCGGCCATCTTGAAATTGAGATCGATACAGCTGAAAATACGAGCGGCGACTCTGTTTTTTATGAAAATTATTTATTGCAGGTATCACTGAGCCTCCCGAATACGTATGAAAATATCGAAGCGGGGGACGGCATGGTAGCGAATGCCGGCAAGAATAAACAGGTCACATTCACAGTCATGCCCGGGAAGGAGAAGAAGCTGAAAGTGGAGGCGTATGTGAAGGACTTCGAATTCAAAGGAGTCGAAATCGCTGCGGTACCGTCCACCCTTCCAATCGATACGACGGGGACTGAGGGCATGACCGATGATATGTCCGAATTGTCCGATGCGATCAGGCAGTTGAATGACGGGGTGGCTGAACTCGAGGACGGAGTGTCCCAGCTCAATAACGGAGCAGCCGGCCTCCAAGATGGATCTGCGCAGGTGAAAAATGGACTTGGGGAACTGAACGGATCATCGTCTCAATTAGTCGGAGCGTCTAGTTCGATCCGCGATGCGCTGGCGACGATCAATAAATCCCTTTCCGGACAGTCGGCTGAAGTGGATTTATCCAGTCTGAATGAACTGCCTGCGGGGCTGAATCAGCTGGCTGGCGGATTGAATGAGACGGCAGCCGGGATGACGAAGCTGAAGGATAATTATTCGCAGGCGTATGATGCGCTGGATGGAGCCATCAAGGAGATTCCGGCCAGTCAGGTTTCTGAAGAAGATATCGCTGCTTTACGTAAGAGTGCGGCGAATCCGGAAGTCGTCGATAAGCTGGCTGCGTCCCATGCCGCTGCGCAAAAAGTTAAAGGCACCTATGACAGCGTAAACCAGGCGTTTGCCGCAGTGGAGCCGTCGCTGAATCAAATGAACGGCGCGGTGAAGGAAATTAGCGGACAGCTGACGTCGATCTCGAACAATCTGTCCTCTTCCCTGAAGGAAACGGATATGAGCGGTCTGGCTGAACTTCAAAAAGGACTGAGCCAGCTGTCCGGCAAATACGGTGAGTTCCACTCAGGACTTGTTAGCTATACAAACGGTGTGGGTGAGCTTTCCGCGAATTACGAGAAGCTTCATTCCGGAATCGCTGAGCTTGCCGGCGGAACAAGTGAACTGTCAGGCGGGGTGAACGAGCTCCATGACGGTACATCTGAATTGCATCAGGAAACAAAAGACCTTCCTGAAAAGATGCAGGCTGAAATCGATAAGATGCTGGCAGAATACGATAAGTCCGATTTCAAACCGGTCTCATTCGTATCATCTGAGAATAAGAAAGTCTCCTCCGTGCAGTTCGTGATCAAGACGGAGAGCATCGAGAAGGAAGAGAAGAAAGTGAAGAAGGCGGAACCTGAAAAAGAGAAAGGGTTCTGGGAGTTGTTTTTGGATTTGTTCAGGTGAGATAGGTGAGGAGATATGGTGCCAGGCACGGATAGGTGGTTTTGTTCCTGGAACAAATGAGGGGTTTGGTGCCAGGAACAATTCCTCAACTTTGTGCCAGGCACCATTTCACTGATTTGAGCCAGGCTCAGACAAAGCAGATTGAGCCTGGCTCAATTGCTCCGTTTCGACCCTGGCTCAAATAGTCGATTTTGAGCAGGCACCACAAAAAGGCACCACAAAAACCACAAACCAAAAAAAGACAGGGCCTGCATTTCCCGGCGGAAACCGCAGTCCCTGTTTTTTTGCACATCAATATAAGAATCCGGACATCAACCCACTCTTTTTTCATACACTATTTCTGAGGTGAAAAATATGCCAAGAGTGAAATATAAAGATTCAGATGTGGCTTTGATGGCCAGGATGATGCGGGCTGAAGCTGAGGGTGAAGGGAAGCAGGGCATGTTGTATGTAGGCAATGTCATTGTGAACCGTGCAGTGGCGGATTGTCTGGATTTTAAAGATGTAAGGACCATCTATCAGGTCATCTTTCAGGTGCAGGGCAGTAATTACTCGTTTGAAGCAGTTCAGAAGGGGAATCTTTTTTATAATAGGGCTAGATCCGTTGAGAAAAAATTAGCAAAAAAAAATTTGGACTATTGGAGGCAGCATCCGGGCAAATATGCACTTTGGTACTTCAATCCGTATGCTCCTTGTCCCCCTACATGGTACGGCCAGCCGTTTGCGGGGCAGTATAAACAGCACTGTTATTATGAGCCTGCTGCCGGCACGTGTGCAAGTGTGTATGGAGGCTGAAGAAAAGGAACTTTCGTTTTTCAACGGAAGTTCCTTTTTTAGGTTGGAATGTTACGTCTTTGTAAAGATATGAAGAATAAGTTGAATCGAATTTGGAGATGGTATAAAATCATAATCTAAATTCGATATCGAATTTAGATAACGAATTCGGGGAGGTTTTTTTTTATGGAAAATAAAGTGCTTCGGAAATTGTTCCTGGGCTTCATCCATATTCACATCCTTCATCATGCGAAAGAGGAGCCGGTCTACGGGTCCTGGATGGTGGAGGAGCTTCATGAGCACGGATATGATATCAGCGCCGGGACGCTCTATCCGATTCTTCACGGCATGGAAAAGGACGGGCTTCTCTCCAGGGAAGATGTGAATGTGGACGGGAAGATCCGGAAATATTACCGCACTACCGATAAAGGGGATATCGTCCTGCAGGAAGCCAGGGCGAAAGCTTATGAGCTCTTTAAAGAAATCAAGTAGAAGGAAGGTGTTTGAAATTGAATCAACAACTTAAAGACAGAAGCAGATTATCGATATTGCTCGAAATATTATTCACGTCCACCAAGCTTGGACTGACATCGTTCGGAGGACCTGTGGCGCATCTTGCTTATTTTAAAGATGAGTATGTGGACAGAAGGAAATGGCTGACGGATAAGACGTATGCAGATCTGATTGCATTATGCCAGTTCCTGCCGGGACCGGCGAGCAGCCAGGTGGGGATTTCGATCGGCATGCTGCGCGGGGGGATACTGGGAGGAATCATTTCATTCCTTGGATTTACACTGCCCTCCGTCATAGTCCTCGTGATTTTTGCACTGCTCTATCAAACCTTTACTCTCGGGGATGCAGGGTTTATCCACAGTTTGAAGGTGGTCGCTGCTGCCGTTGTTCTTCATGCGTTGATCGGATTGGGGAAAAAGCTGACTCCGGACAAAAGCAGGATCGCGATTGCGCTGGGGGCAGCGGTAATCATGCTGGTGGCTCCATCAGCTTGGATCCAGATTTTGATCATTGTGGCTGCCGGCCTGCTGGGATGGAAACTGTTCAAGGATAAAGCTGAATCGAAGATCGAACCGTTCCACGTCAGTATTTCAAAAAAAACCGGATTGGTCTCGTTATCTGTATTAATCGGATTATTAATCTTTCTTCCGATTTTGAATAACACCTTCAACAGCACCCTGCTCCACATCTTTGATATCTTCTTCAGGGTCGGGTCGCTCGTGTTCGGCGGCGGACATGTGGTCCTGCCGATGATCGAAAGGGAACTCGTTCCGCAAGGTCTGCTGTCGGCTGATGAATTCCTGGCAGGATACGGAATGGCGCAGGCCGTGCCGGGTCCATTGTTCACCTTTTCAAGTTATCTCGGAACGATGATCGAAGGAATTGCGGGGGCTGCGGTCGCAACAGCTGCGATCTTTCTGCCTTCATTCCTGCTCATAGTGGCAGCACTTCCTTTCTTGAGCGAACTGCGCAAGCGCGCCGCCTTCCAGGGAATCCTGATGGGGGTGAATGCGAGCGTGGTCGGAATCCTCCTGGCTGCATTTTACGATCCTGTGATCAAGAGCTCGATTCTTGATGGATCAGATTTTGCTCTGGGTGCGGTATTATTCGCACTGCTGAATGTTTGGAAAGTCCCTGCCTGGATGATTGTCATCATCGGAGTGGCAGGCGGATATATGTTGCAGGCACTTGGATTCTAATTCCGGTGGACCCCTTGCCATGGCGAGGGGTCTTTATTTTATAAAAAATAGTGAAACACCCATTGACACTTGAGAAGGAATGATATAAAATTATCTCATATTCAAGATATTTAATTTCAAGATAGTTTGTCCAGGAGAAGACAAAGCAGACAGAGGGCTGGATCTGTTCATATACGTTTTCATGCAGTTATAAATTTTTTTGGGTAAATATCTCGAATTCAAGATAAAATATTAGGAGGAATGTAATATGTTAAGTTTAGGGTTATTGATTATTCGTTTGGTTATTGGTGTGTTGTTCATTGGGCACGGAGCGCAGAAGTTGTTTGGATGGTTCGGGGGTCATGGACTGAAGGGGACAGGCGGCTGGTTTGAGTCAATCGGGATGAAGCCTGGTGTGACCTTGGCGCTTTTGGCAGGTCTATCTGAGCTTTTCGGAGGATTATTATTTGCGCTCGGTCTGTTGACGCCGCTTGCAGGAATCTTAATTGCAGCGACAATGCTGATGGCAATCATCAAGGTGCACTGGCAAAATGGGGTATGGGTGACGTCCAACGGTTATGAGTATAACTTGACGCTGATTGCAGTGGCGATCGGGGTTGCCTTGATCGGACCGGGTCAATATGCTTTGGATGCGATCTTGTTTTAATTTTAAATATAAAAACTCGCCATAGGATTGGCGAGTTTTTTGCATAGTATAAAAATCTCTATTTCTCCCAAAGCTCGACCAGCCTGCCGTCCGGATCCTCAATCCAAATAAACTTTCCAAATTCACTCTCCTCTTTTTCCTTCACAAGCGGTACCCCGAGCTGCTGCATCATATCATCCATATTATGTACTTGGAAATTCAGCATCACTTGTTGGTCGGTTGGAAAATAACCATCATCCCCGGTGAAGAAGGAAAAGATCGTTGCGTTTTCAGGATCTGGCTTAATGACGGTCCCATTCCAGTTATCCTCAATATTAATCTTCAATACATCACTGTACCACTTTTTCACAACATCTAAATTCTTCGTTCTCCAAAATACCCCTCCGAAACCTTTTATCAATTTGCCCAACTTCTTTCTGTCATCTTCTTTTATTGTACATGAGCTCTATTACCAAATGCATAATTCTTTTTCATGAAAAACAAATTAAAGCATGCACAAGCCGGCACATCGGATAAGCAGATAGTTGGTCAAAAATATTCTCATCTACTATGATAGCCATGAACAACATGAAGGAGGCAAAATCATGAACGAACAATTCAAAGAACTGTTATCTCCATATACATTTAAAAACGGAGTCGAGTTGAAAAACCGCGTCATCATGGCGCCGATGACTAATTTTTCATCAGACGAAGACGGGAACGTGACGGATGCTGAGGTGGAATACTATGCGCGCCGCTCGAAGGATGTCAGCATGGTCATCACCGCCTGTACAAATGTGACTGCCAACGGGAAAGGCTTCCCTGGTGAGTTCGGCGGCGATTCAGATGAGATGATCCCGAGTCTTGAAAGACTGGCAAAAGGAATCAAGGAGCAGGGGGCGAAAGCGGTCCTGCAGATTTTTCACGGAGGCGTACAATGTCCGCCGGATCTTGTGGCCGGCGATGTTGTGAGTGCGAGTGAAGTGAAGGATGAAAACGGTAAGGAAAAAGCTCGCGCATTGTCCGAAGCGGAAGTGGAGGAAATCATCGAAGCGTTCGGCGAGACGACACGCCGCGCGATTGAAGCCGGCTATGACGGCGTTGAAATCCACGGTGCGAACGGATACCTCATCCATCAATTTTTCTCACCAATGACAAACAAGCGTGAAGACCGTTTCGGAGGCAGCCTTGAAAAACGCATGGCATTCCCGCTTGCGATCGTTGAGAAAGTGAAGAGTGTGGTAGAAAAGCATGCCGACCCATCTTTCCTGGTGGGCTACCGATTTTCACCAGAAGAACCTGAAGAAGAAGGTTTCTCGATGGGAGATACGCTGGCATTGGTCGATACACTTGCCGATAAAGATCTGGATTATCTCCATGTATCCCTTTTCGATTTCTTCTCAACACCAAGAAGAGGTGTGGAGGATACCGAAAAGCCGCGTATGGAGTATCTGCTTGAAACAATCGGGGACCGCACACCGCTTATCGGCGTAGGTTCAATTTACTCAGCGGAAGACGCATTGAAGGCATTCAGGACCGGTGTGCCGCTTCTGGCGCTCGGCCGTGAACTTATCATCGATCCCGACTGGGTGAAAAAGATTGAACAAGGAAGAGAAGATGAAATCGTGACGGAAATAGATAAAGAGAAGCAGAAGGAACTGGTTGTACCGGATCCGCTGTGGAACGCGATCATCAATACGCCGGGATGGTTCCCCGGGGTGTAAGGGTGCAGCATGAAAATGGCCTGTCCTCTATATGAGGACAGGCCGTTTTATTATTTCATCAGTTCTTTATCTTCCAGGTTCTTGTTGCTTGGTGCGAACCAGCCTAATAGTGCGATGGCCACAAGGACGCCGTAGAAAATCAGGGTCCAGAGTGTGCTGTGAGGGAAGTCATGCGCCAATACATGAATATCTTCATGTGCAAGCGTGATGACTGCAAGCTTCACACCGACCCAGGCAACGATCGCATAAGCGGTTGTCTCGAGTGCAGGGCGTGTTTCAAGAAGTTTCACGAACCATGTTGCCGCGTACTTGATGAGGATCAAGCCGGCGATTCCGCCAAGGACGACGATCAGGAATTTCCCTCCGTCCATGCCTCCGAAATCAGGAAGCGGTGAATCAGGAAGTCCGAGGGCAAGAGCCACTGCAGCAAGGATCGAATCAATCGCAAACGCAAGATCGGCGAGGGCGATCTTGCTGACTGTCGGCCAGAAGCCTTTCCCTTTCGCTTCTTCTTCTGTATCTTCCCGTATATTTTCATTTTTCTTACCGAATTTTGCCTTGATGACGTGCTTCAGTCCCAGATAAAGAAGGTAAGCAGCACCGATCGCCTGGATCTGCCAGACGTTTGCGATGAATGAAATCGCAAACAGCGCACCAAAACGGAAAGCAAATGCCAAAAAGATTCCGTAGCTGATGGCTTTCTTCTTCTGATCCTCAGGAAGGTGTTTCGCAATGACGGCAAGGACAAGCGCGTTATCCGCTGACAGCAGCCCTTCAAGACCGATAAGAATCAATAATGTCCATCCGTATTCTAACCAAATCGACTCCAATAATAACTCTCCTTTTCACATGAATATACCGTGCGGGATCGTGGTGCAAGTGGCGTGACACTGGTTGTACAGTCTGCCGCTGCAGTCAACCCGTACTTTGATGGTAAACTTTCTGAAAATAATTCTCCAGAGTATATCTTACCACTTATCTTGTGCTTAAATCTTCTCTGAATTGCAATTTTTTTAAACAAATTTATAACTAGTGAGCAATTGCCGGTTTATAAGGTTGAAAACAAGGTTCAGCGCTGTAAAACAGATGCCTGTCCCTTTCAATTCTAGCAGACGTGCATATAAATGATAGTAATAGAAGGGAGGGATGAAAGATTCTGAACAATGTTGTTTATTTTGATGCAGAAGGCAAGATGGTAGATAAGCTGGATATCCCGGAAGAGGAAAGCTGCAGCCGCACAATCGAATACTGTGCCACCGCCATCGTTCCGGATGGATTTACCTTCAGGTTCACCACGTTTGATAACTTCAGTGCGTGCTCTGATCTGAGCGAACTCGTATGTGCGCTGGAAGAACAGGAAGCAGAAGGGACTGTGGAGAATCCTTGCGGAGGCACCTTGACGTGTCCGGTTACCATCGATGCCGTTCGTCTGATTGGAACAGCGAGGTTCCATATAAATGCGGGAGATTTGATTCCGATAAAAGCGGGATTGCGGCTCGGACAGCGGACATGTACGCTGGCAAGCGATGTCGCGGTACCAGTCAACCAAGTGATCCAAACAATCTGTCAGACGGAAAATTGTCAGGAATCGTGTTTTGATACGATTGGAGCGTTTGCTTTTGCTCCGCAAGTGATCACCGATGCCTGCGGGCGGCAGATTGTCACCGTAAGAGGAGGTTTGTTCCTGCGTTTTCTTGGCTGCTAAGCTGTTTTGGCATGAATGTTTTTATAAGGCTCTTTTCGTATACTTTGTTGCTATGCAGACAAGAGAAAATACCGGAACTTGGGTATTTTTGGGTTGTCCGCCCGTCTATTGTTGAAGCTTGAGTTTGAAAAGAGCACGTCCTCAAGCTACATTCAGGTTATTAGCCTATATTCGAAAAGCAACAACCTTTTAGAAAACAGCCTTTTATAAATATTGGACGGTTCTTTATGGGCTGTCCTTTTTAAGTGAAGTCTTATTTTTCTTTTGCAAGGCCGTATGCAGGCATGGTATAGTATAATTACTAATAAATGACAGGAGTGATGGGTGGACGATGAAGAACTAATCTTATTTTCGCGATGAATTGAAATAAATTGATTTCAACTCGGAACTAAAATAGGATTAGTCTGCCCATTTTTAAAAATGCTGCAGGAGCTATCATAGCGATAGCTTTGTTTGTGCACTTAACAGGTACGGCTAATCCTTCCAGATCAACTGGGAGGCTTTTTTTAGTGTCCTCCTTTTTCGGAAAGGGGAAGATTTTATGAAAGAATTGCTGAAATTAGTGAATGTGGGATATGAGATTGCGGATGAGAAATTATTTGAGGGATTGAACGGAATTGTGCGGGAAGGAGACGTAATCGGGATCATCGGCCGGAATGGGGCAGGGAAGTCGACCCTCCTCAATTTGATCCACGGTGATATTCGACCGTCGGAGGGACGGATAATGTGGCTCGAGGAAGGCTTGAATATGGAGATGGTCGTTCAGGAATCGGAGGACTATTTTTCAGATGGCGGTTCGGCAGAAGAAGTCAAACTTCTGGAAAAATGGCAGGTGCCTGGGCATGATTACACGCATCTTAGCGGCGGGGAGAAGCTGAAGGCAAGACTTGCGAAAGGGTTTGCGGGAAACGCAGATCTTCTGCTGCTTGATGAGCCGACGAATCATCTGGATGCAGACAGTTTGTCTCTTTTGAAAAAACACATCGAAGAGTACAGAGGGACCATCATCCTGGTGTCGCATGACCGCCACTTTCTGGACGAAGCGGTGAAAAAGATCTGGTCGCTTGAGCATGGAGGGCTGATCGAACATAAGGGCAATTATTCGAGTTATATGGAAGCCCGTGAGCAGAAGAGGCTGACGCAGCAGCGTGAATATGAGAAGCAGCAGAAGATGGTAAAGCGGATCGAAGGCCAGATGAGGGAGCTCACTTCATGGTCGGAAAAGGCGCATGCCCAGTCTACGAAGCAGGAAGGATACAAGGAATATTACCGCGTGAAGGCGAAGCGGATGGACAGCCAGGTGAAATCGAAGCAGAAACGGCTGGAGAGGGAGCTTGAGAAAGCGAAAGTCGAACAGGTGGAAGAAGACCATGTGGTGAGGTTTTCAATCAAATCCCAGCACAAAAAGGGCAAGAGGTTCCTCGAAGTGAAAGACCTGTCGAAGTCCTTTGATGGAAAGCCTCTGTTCAGCGGAGCCAATCTCACGATCCAGCATGGCGAGAAGGTGTCGATCACCGGACCGAACGGGAGCGGTAAGACGACCTTGCTGAAGATCATTATGGGTCTGGAAGAATCTCTTGGCGATGTTTGGGTGTCACCTTCTGCCGGGATCGGCTATCTGACGCAGGAAGTGTTCGACCTGCCGCTTGATGAAACCCCGGCACAGCTTTTCTACAAGGAGTCATTCGAGGAAAGGGGCCGGGTGCAGACGCTAATGAAACACCTCGGATTTACGGCGGCTCAGTGGCATGAACCGATCCGGGATATGAGCATGGGCGAGCGGGTTAAGTGCAAGCTGATGAAGTATATTTTAGAAGAAAAGGATGTATTGATCCTGGATGAGCCGACGAACCACCTTGATCTGCCTTCCCGGGAACAGCTGGAGGAGACGCTGGCTCAGTATGACGGCACGCTGATCGTCGTATCGCATGACCGCTATTTTGTGGAGAAGACGACCGATGTGAGAATTGTGATCGAAGATGGAAGGGTGCGTAAGCAGTTGAGTGAGCCTGCTGCTGTGCGAGATGATGATGAGGAATTGCGTCTGAAGCTTGAGACGGAGAGGCAGGAAGTGCTTGGACGCCTCAGTTTCATGGTACCGGGTGATGCACAGTATGCGGAACTTGATGCGCGGTTTTTGGAGTTGACGAAGAGGATTAATGGGTTGAAGCGTTAGCTTGGATTGGATAGGTAGCGGTTTGGTATGTCATGTTAGATGGAGAAAATTTCGACATGAAGGGTAGAATTATTCAGATGAAGGGCACAATTAACTGATTGAAGGGCGCAATGAGGATGGGGAGAGGCCTAATAATTAAATAAAGGGTGCAATTATCCGATTATGGGGCAGAATCCGCATCAATTAGCCATTTTTCAAAAGACATTTAACGTATTAATATAAAAAAACACCTCCGATTCAGGTATTCGGAGGTGTTTTTTACTTGGAAGGTCAGCAAATACACGTCTTACGCTTCACTCCAACACGATCTTTGTCCACAATCTTATTAATGTATGTTTTAGCAAGAGGAACCTTGCATGCGGTATTTCCGACATCCACATGGACCTTCCCGATCGACTCGGCAACACCCATCGCTTCCTCATGAAGGGCCGGGACATAGCTTCCGACTGAAATGACAAAGCCGTTCATCACATAGCGTACGCGGTTCCGCTCATTGTGGACAGAGTTCTTCGCCCGGTTCAGGAGCACCCTGATTTCGTTCAAATCAAGCTCCTCATCCGGTGTGATCGACAGATAATTTGAATAGGTGCTCCAGCCGCAAACGGCCATCATCTCTTCATCCGAATCCATCCATTTCTTCGCAAGCTCCCTCGCATAATCACTTTCCGCGGCAACGCCGGCAACCGTGTATTCCGCAAGCATATACCAGTTGGCTTTTTCCGCCCAGTCTTCAAGCGTTTCTTTTGAGATAAGCTTCGGGTTGACGGAGAGACCGGCCAGATACATGGCATCGTGATTGCCGGAATCATAAAGTTTGAGGGGAAGTTCATGGTCCTTTTTCACGTATTTGACCAGCTTTTTCAAATCTCCGACCTTCACACCGAAAAACGGTTCTTTCGCTCCGTGGTTCATAAAGATCCGTTTTGTCTGATCAGATCCGAGTTCTTCGAGCTTTTGCATGATTTCTTCGTAGGTCATGGTATCGCTCCTTTTATAGAGAAGTATAGATTAGTAATACGGCGAATACAGGATGTATTCCTTTACAAGATTGCAGATTGTCTTCTCCACGAAAACGAAAAAAGACATGACAGACAGCGATGCCTTTTCATTCCTGCTCATTGAATGATTTTAATCGGAGCTAACTTTTCTTCCAGGTTTTAATGGCCGCCTGTCCATCCTCTCAAATGGTTGCGTTGTGCATGGCAAAATGCGTTATATCCTTCAGGTTTATGAGTGTCGTAGCAGTCACCGGTAAGATAACCTTGTGAAAAATATCTCTCTTTGATGCTTCCGACGATAATGACCCCGGCCATGAAGGATAAAGGAATCAGAACGAATAACCAAACCAATGTAAAAACCTCCTTTTTTATAAACCACTTTGGGCAAAGCAGGTGTACAAGCAAATTTAGGCTAATGCTTCTATTTTAATTGTATCATCCTTATATGGTAAAATATAGAATTTTTCTTTCGGCGTTTTAAATGATATTCATCACTATTTGCCCATTACCCCGGATGGTAGGATGGTAGCGAATCGAAGTAAAGAGAAAGTTGGTGCAAGCATGAAAAGTGTATGGAAGGTTGGTTCAGCTGTCGGTCTGGTTTCGGGTGCAGCGGCGGTACTATTGTATTGGGTGCTTTGTTATTGGCAGGGGGTTAGTTTTGTAAAAATGACGCCATTGTCGATTGTATTTGCGTGTGTCACCGTCAACATCATCGGTGCATACATTTATTTAAAATTAAAGGGCAAAACGAAAAGGCCCAGGCTTTACTTCGGACTGATCACCGTCTTTACAGGGGTGCTGCTCTCGCTGTTTGACTGGGCTTTTCCGGCAGAGCCAGGCATTGCAGGGGTGGCAAATACGATTCATGCTCTCGTAGCTGCACTCTCCATTGCATGGATACCGGTATGGATGCGTAAATCGATTTATTCCCGAAAATAAAGAGGACTTCCGGCTTACCTTGTAAAATCAATAGGTATGCAGCTTTTTATAAGAGGGGGAGGAAGAGTGAAAACTCCAAGCAAATTCAATTGGATGACACTGCTGGTCATTCCTGCAATAAGTATGGTGTTTCTTCCCTTTGGGGAGGAGTGGTACGGGTATGTCCTGTTCCTTATTCTTGCCGCGGCTTTTTGGAGGGGCATGAAGCTGGCATCATACCGTGGATTGCTGATCATCCTGCAGCATGGGTGTGTATGCCTGCTGATGGTGTTCTTTTCTCCATGGAATTGCTGGTATGGGATCTATCCAGCCATTATGGCTGGTCACTTATCCTCCTTTTTTCGGATTACAGCAGTTAATGTTTTATTGATGATTGTATATACGCTGACTGCTTCTTTTTATGGTGCGGCTGATATCGGAGAGGAGAATTGGGCTTGGATTACCGTTCTCATTTTCCTGTTAGGAGTTCCTTATTTTCTGCGGTCGCAACAGTTGTACTATGAAATGAAGGGTGAGCTACAGGGTGCAAATGAGGAAATTATCAGATTGGTGAAACTTGAAGAGAGGGGGCGGATCTCAAGGGATCTGCATGATACGCTGGGACATACCTTATCCCTTTTGACTTTAAAAGGGGAATTGATTGAAAGGCTGATTCCGGTTAAACCGGATAAAGCAGTCGATGAGGCAAGGGAACTTCAGGAGATCATACGCAACACATTGGTACAGACGCGCAAGCTGGTCAGCGATATGCAGACGGTATGCCTGTCTGATGAGGTGATTCAAGCTTCAACGATGCTCGAATCAGCCGGCTTGGACGTTCAGGTGGAGGAACGGGCTGATGACATTCCGCCAGTTATCGGGAAGATACTCGGACTGTGCCTCAGAGAGTGCGTCACAAACGTCTTAAAGCACAGTCAAGCGGACCGATGCAGAATCATTCTGCATAACAGCACCGGGTCATATATCCTGGAGGTGGAAGACAACGGGCGGGGTCTGGAAGAGATGAATGTGCAGAAAGGGAGCGGTTTATTCGGCATGAAGGAGCGGCTTGCTATGATTGAAGGAAGATTGGATATCGAATCAGTATCCGAAGGCGGGGTAAAAGTGACAATCAATATACCGATGGTGGATGTTCCAGTGAAGGAGGTGACGGGATGAAGGTAATCATTGCAGAAGATCAAGGGATGCTGAGGGGTGCGATGGGAAGTTTACTGTCCATGGAAGAAGACATAGAAGTGATCGGGGAAGCATCCACCGGGAGCGAGGCGCTGAGGCTGATCAGGAACTGTCTTCCGGACATCGCAATCCTTGATATCGAAATGCCGGTGCTGAATGGCCTTGATGTGGCAAAAACCCTTCAGCATGAAGGTAACCCTTGCCGGATTGTGATCGTGACAACTTTTGCAAGGAGCGGTTATTTGCAGAGAGCCCTCCAGGCGGGGGTGAGGGGATATTTATTAAAGGACGCACCAGTAGCGAAGCTGGCGGAAAACTTGCGCTCCATCTTGAAAGGCAGTAAAGTCTTCAGTCCACAGCTGTCGCATACGATGTTTGAGGAAGTTAATCCCCTCACCATCAGGGAAAAGGATGTTTTGTGTCAGTTAGAAAAGGGAGAATCTGTTTCAGAAATCAGTCAGTCATTATTTCTTTCTCCTCCGACCATTAGGAATTATATATCCGAGATCATTCAAAAACTGGAAGCAAAGAACCGGATCGATGCTGTGGTGATTGCAAAAAGGAAAGGATGGATCGATTGAGACCTGCGGCCACGAAGCATAATGGCAGGGATGCCGGACTCATCGGCAAAACCGCCTGTGCAGCGGTCTTATCTGCTTTAGTTAGAATTGTCTTGTTCACGATAAGAAGCCGCTGTCCGCTCAGCCATCTCCAAAATCCGGCTGCCCAATTCGACGGGCTCGACGACTTTCACCTGATCCCCGAATCCGAGCAGGTAGCCGATGGCCTCATTTTCCGTATCGAACGAGAGGGTAACGGGGACCCTGCCGTTCCCGCTTTCTGCTCCAACCTCAAGGACCCGGGCAAAACGGCCGCTGAAGGTGAGCCTGGAAACAATTGCTGCAGCAGCCTCCACCTTCACTTCATAGCTGGGCAGGTTCTTGATGAAGGCTTTGGTGGAAGAATTCCAGTATTCGGCGAGCTCGAAGTCAGCTGGCCTCGTGAATGCTTCATCGAGCAGTTCGGCGCGCTGGATCCGAGAAGCCCGGTAGTTACGGATTTCTCCGTTGTCCTTGAGTGCAATCAGGTACCAGAGATCCCCTTTGGCTACGAGGCCGAGGGGGGAGACTATACGGTCATCTTGCTTCCCGTCTGCCGTTTGATAGGTGATCATCAACTTGTTTTCTTCCCATATCGCTCGTTTCAGGACTTCGAAAGAAGATGTTTTTTCCTGCTGCCTGCGCCACGAACGGGTGTCGATGTGGATCCGGTTCCAGACGTCCCTGGCGTTTTCGCGGTAAGTCGATGGAAGGGAAGCGATCAATTTGTTTCTTGCTTCTGCGGAGGTGCGGGTCAGGCCGAGATCCTCGAGCAAATGTGCGGAAGGGGAAACAAAGAGGGCCTGTATCTCCGCTTCCTTGAGTCCTGTCAGATCCGTCCTGTAGTTTTCGAGCAGCGACCAGCCGCCGTTTTTACCGCGTTCCGCGACGACCGGGATGCCTGTCCCGCTTAATGCATCCATGTCCCTGTAGATGGTCCTTTCCGATACTTCGAGCTCTTCTGCCAGTTCGCCCGCGGTCATTCGGCCGTGTGACTGCAGTAATAGAAGGATGGAAATCAGTCTGTCGCCTCTCATTTTCGTTCACCTTTTCTAAAATTGATTACTTTTATTTAATTAAATATGACACTTGATGTCAAGAATGCAATCGTATAATGAGAGTATCTTGAACATGGAAGGAATGATGGACATGAAATCATTGACTGGAAAAGTGGCACTTGTAACCGGGGCCAGCCGGGGAGCGGGTCGTGGAATAGCGGTCGAGCTTGGAAAAGCGGGGGCGATCATGTATGTCACGGGCCGGAGCACGAAAGGAGACGCAACCAATGATTGGCCCGGGACGATTGATGATACGGTTTCTGAAATTGAAGCGGCAGGCGGGAAAGCTGTGGCGGTCCGGTGTGATCATACGATTGATGCGGAAACAGAAGCCGTCATCAAGCAGATACGTGACGAACAGGGGAAGCTGGATATCCTCGTCAATAATGTATGGGGAGCACATGATATCGGCGTGGAACCGGGTGCTTTCTGGGAGCTGCCGCTTGCCCTTTGGGATAAGATGTTCACGGCGGGTGTGCGGGCCCAATTGGCAACGAATCATTATGCGATCCCGCTGCTCCGCGAAAATCGGGGAGGGGTCATCTTTCACACCACCTTCTGGGATGAGGGCAGATACACGGGACAGTTTTATTATGACCTGGCAAAAAATGCGCTTGTCCGCATGGCGTATGGTGTATCCGAAGAATTGAAGGATGACGGGATTGCGGTCCTTGCCGTTTCCCCCGGGTTCATGAGGACTGAACTGGTCCTGAAGCATTTCGGGGCGGATGAAGATAATTGGAAGGACTTCGCGGATCTGGAGCAGACCGAATCGCCGCGCTATATCGGACGGGCCATCACCGCACTCGCGGGTGACCCGGACGTGATGGAGAAAAGCGGGCAGGTATTTAAGGCTGGTGACCTCGCGAAGGAATACGGCTTTACCGATATCGACGGGCGGTATGTTCCGCCGTTTACTGTATAGATTGTGGCACAGGTGCCAGGATTCGGTGGCCCGTCCTTTATCACTTTGATGTGATGAAGGGCGGGCCTTTTTTATAGTGGAAATTGATTAAGTCCATATAATTGTGTAAAAAGAAAAAGAGTCATTTTATTCCTTCTTGGCAACACTGTTTTCAACGACGATAAACAATGAAGAGAGGGAATAAAGATGACTCACTTACAGTTTAACCT
>NZ_MINN01000107.1 GCF_001877785.1 Rossellomorea aquimaris
TAGTGGTTTATGTGCGTTGGGGTATGATTCGTGGTGGGGTGTTTGTGGTGTGGGTGGTAGGAATGTATGGAGGTATTAATAGTGTGAAAGGCAGTGCAGCGGTCTTGTTCAGTTGACAAACGTTGTGTTTTACTTTTTGTTTTCCGGCTGGTGTTGGTATGTGGGATGAGTGTAGGTCAGGTGGTGTCAGTTTTTTTTTTTCCATCGGGCAGCGGAAATCAATCAAAAAGCGGTCGAAATCGCGAAAAAAAGCCAAGCGAAATACTCGACGCCGGAATGGCCACGCTTTGTGGCGGGGGCGCTTGGGCCGACGACGAAAACCTTGTCGGTGACAGGCGGCATCACATTCGACGCATTAAAAGCCGATTTTCAAGTGCAGGCGAAAGCCTTGATTGAAGGGGGCGCGGATCTTCTGCTTTTGGAGACAAGCCAAGATATGCTAAACGTCAAAGCGGCGACCATTGCGATACATGATGCCTTTGAAGAAACCGGCGTGGAATTACCGGTGATGATTTCAGGGACCATTGAACCGATGGGCACGACACTTGCCGGACAGACGATTGAAGCGTTCTATGTGTCGATCGAACACATCAAGCCGTTGTCGGTCGGATTGAACTGTGCGACAGGGCCGGAGTTCATTAA
>NZ_MINN01000108.1 GCF_001877785.1 Rossellomorea aquimaris
GCATCATTTGTTGGGTTACTCTCATTGGGCCGTCCTCCGTTTTTAGGTTTAGCGTGCAGCCATGCGGTTGATGATCGTGTCGAGCATTTCATCGGTCGTCGATACGAGACGGGCTGCGGCATTATAAGCGTGTTGGAATTTCACCAAGTTCGACATTTCTTCATCCAATGAAACGCCGGTAACCGCTTGGCGGCGGTTTTCTGTCGAAACAATCAATTGCTCTTGTGCTGAAACTGCGTAGCCGGCGGTCTGCCCTTCCGCCCCGAGGCCGCTGACGATGGCACGAAAATCGGCTTGCACGTTTTTCACGTCTTCATCTAATCCTTTTGGCAATTCGAGTGGGGCATCTGTTGCAACGCTCAACTCGCCTGCTGGTGAAGTCGTTTCAAAAACATTGCCATTCGCTTGAGCGAATTCCGTCACTGCCGTGTTGATTTTTTGCTGATAGTTTTCGACCGTCGTCAACGATTGTAAAAAAAAAAATATACAATACTTTTACTCATATCATTCTCCACTCCACCTACCCCTCCCCCCTATCCCTTCTTATGCCCCATATTCCATCTACTACATGCCTATCCAACATACAGCCGACTATATTTCAGTCCCAAGCACAATCAATACCATTCCATACAAAA
>NZ_MINN01000109.1 GCF_001877785.1 Rossellomorea aquimaris
CGCGTGGTTACACATGTACTCCATAGTCAATCACGATGCCTATCAGCAGATCTCTACATACATACTTACGACACCACACCTCTATTTACTTTGGTACATCCTCCGAACTCGTTTTTCTCTTTCATTCATCTGTCTATGTGTTTTATCAATCAGAAGACTTAATACTAGCCAGCAGTGCGACTCGTTCGCTAGGATGTGTGTATAAGAAATTTTTTTTTTTTTGGAAGTATCGATTTTGACGCCAGCACTTGAGCAAGGCGATATCGACATGTACGTCGAATACACCGGAACCGGCTTGAAAGACGTCTTGAAGCGGGAGTCGACGCCAGGACAGTCTTCTGAAGAAGTATTAGAAGAAGTGCGGGCAGGTTATGAAGAAGAATTGGGCGCTACATGGCTCGAACCACTCGGATTTGAAAACGGTTATACGTTGGCATACGCCAAAGACTACGATGCGGACACTTATTCAGACCTTGCGGAAATCTCGAAATCTGAAGACATGACTTTCGGGGCGCCGCATCCATTTTATGAACGCCAAGGAGACGGCTATGATGACATGGTTGCCACATACCCGTTCGAGTTTTCAGCAACTGAAAGCTTCGATCCGGCGATTATGTATGAAGC
>NZ_MINN01000110.1 GCF_001877785.1 Rossellomorea aquimaris
GGTAGCCTTTATTGATGAAATCGAATATCGACCATAATTCAGACAAACGGTTTTCAATGGGGGTCCCGGTGAGCGCAATATGATGCTGCCCTTTAAATTTGCGGATCGTCCGCGATTGCTTCGTGTACATATTTTTGATGTTTTGGGCTTCGTCGAGCGTAATACTCGTCCATGTAATCGATTGGATTTCGACGCTGTCGGAAGAAGCGATGCCGTACGTCGACAGCACCACATCGGGTTGTTCCAATGCAAGCGAGTCCAGGAAAGCCTGGCCTTTCGGACGGTTGCTGCCGTAATGCGTCGCGACTTTTAAATCAGGTGCAAAACGTTCCAACTCTTTTTGCCAGTTGCCGAGAACCGAAGTTGGGCAAATGATGAGCGACGGCTGTTTCGGTTTTTCGCTGTGTACATGCAGCAAGTAAGCGATCAATTGAACGGTCTTGAAAAAAAAAAACCAGCCCCTTTTACATATACCCATCTCACAACACACTAAACGTACTCCTATCTCGTCTGCCTCCTTATTCGTTAACACAAAACCAACAAACACACACAAATACATGCAATAGTCTACAAGTCGACCAGCACACTGACTACTCTACCAGTGACACGCAAACCAAGAGA
>NZ_MINN01000111.1 GCF_001877785.1 Rossellomorea aquimaris
TTGTGTTGTGTGGTGAAAATGTGTGTGTGTGGTTGACTGTGTGGACTGAAGTTGTTAGGTGGATTGGTGATAAATGAATTGATGAAGGGTGTGTGATGTGTTAGATGTGTTAATCAGGTGTGCTAATTCTTGAAGTATTTGTGTTTGTTTTTTATTTTTCGTGTCTGAGGAATATGTTGATCGCATGCTCGCACCATTCGGTGGAGATGCAGGGAAATTATTCCCTGGCAGTTCACGATTCAGCAACGTTGTTTCAAGTGCCACATTTGATGCAGACAGTGCAGCCCCTGCCCCGGTTGGAACGTCGATCAACGGGCGCACCATCACGTGGAGCGACTCCGCTTCCAATGATGTCGTCGGTTACCGTGTATTCCGAAACGGCAGCAGAGTTTCTTCTGTGTCAGAATCGAGCAGCAACTCCTATAGTGCGCCTGGCCCTGGAACGTATACAGTTGTCGCAGTGGACATTACAGGCCGTCAATCGGCTGCTTCCAACGGCGTAACGATCGAAGCGCCAAAACCGGAACCGAAGCCGGAACCAGCTCCTGAACCGGAACCGGAAAAAGAACAAGCTCCGGAACCACCGCAAGAAACTGAAAAACCGGAAC
>NZ_MINN01000112.1 GCF_001877785.1 Rossellomorea aquimaris
GTCAGGCGAAGAAGAAGGAAGGTTGTGGGGAACAGGGTTGAAGATGAAAAGGAGGATGAAGTAGGATGTGAAAGAAAGGAGGGTGAGAAGTGGGAGTAGTGAGTCAAAGGGCTGTGGGAAGGGTGTCGGATTGAAAAGGACGGTAGAATTATCGGTTTTTTTGTCAGCGCAGGCGCTCGAAAAGATGCCGCGTTGGTTCAACGTGCATTCGCAACCGTCAAACTGGACCTGCATGCGGTCTCGGTTTTCCATACCGATCGTGGATCCGAATTTAAAAACGAAGGAATCGATGAGATTTTGGAGGCGCATGGAATCGAGCGGTCGCTTAGCCAAAAGGGAAATCCATATGATAATGCGGTTGCCGAAACTACGTTTAAGACACTGAAAACCGAGTGGATTAACGGTCGGCGCTTCGAGTCGCTCAAGCAGTTGTCCCTCGAACTATTCGATTACATCAATTGGTATAACAACCTGCGAATCCATGGCTCGTTAGGCTACCTCAGTCCGGTTGCTTACCGGCTGTCTTCCCTTAAAAAAGTTGTTTGATTTTGTGTTGACTTACCACTCCCAGCCGCCCAGCGTCAAGGGTGAGCCGAAACAA
>NZ_MINN01000113.1 GCF_001877785.1 Rossellomorea aquimaris
GAATAAGGAGATTGCGTATGGGGGTGGTTGGGTCAGCTGTAAGAGGACCGTGGATGAGTGTTGGAAGGGGGGGTGACAGGTCCAGTGTCACATGGATATATGATGAGTAATGGGGATGGGTGTTGTGTTATTAGACAGAGTATGTGAGGGGTAAGTGGTTTGTTTTTCTGGGTGTCAGCTTGAAGAGGTGTTGTGTGGTGGTCTGATTGGTGTGTTTTTTTTTTCACGCAATCGATGCCGCCTAACCAAGTATTGGTCGGCTTAGCGTTATTTTTAACATTTTTCATCATGGCGCCAGTTGCGACAGAAATTAACGACACGGCCTTGCAGCCATATTTGGATGAAGAGCTGGAACAAGAAGAAGCGCTTGATGCGGCTATCTTGCCGATCAAGGAATTCATGGCCCAGCATACGCGTGAAAAAGATTTGGCGTTGTTCTTCAAATACGCCGAACTCGAAAAGCCGGAGGGCATTGAAGGCATTCCGTTGACGTCCTTGGTCCCGGCATTTGCACTTAGCGAATTGAAGACGGCTTTCCAGATCGGCTTCGTCATCTTCATCCCGTTTTTGATCATCGATATGGTCGTCGCA
>NZ_MINN01000114.1 GCF_001877785.1 Rossellomorea aquimaris
TATATAGATTGATATGTAGTAGCTATGAGGCATGGTGTAAGTGTAGGTAGCATTGTGTATGTTCTCTAGTTGATGTCTGTGATGTTAGAATAAATAATTGGAGAGGAGTATGATGATAGTGGTGTAGTAGTTGTGGAAGAGTGAAAGTGGGTGGGGAAAGTTCAGCGTCGGTGGGGAGGGTTTTGTGTTTGTATTTTTTTTTTTGGTTTGTTTCCGATTGCCTTGTTATTGCCGCTAGATGCAACAGATTCGGCTGATGAAGCGAATAGCTGGGCTGCGATGACACAATCCGGCGGCTATTTGATCTCAGCATTTATGCCTTTTATCATCGGTGTAATATATGACAACACAGGCAATCACGATATTAGCTTATGGTTGTTCTTGTCATTTGTGTTCTTCATGATTCTCTTTGCTTATTTGCTCAATAGAAAAGCTTGATTGTTTGTTTTTCAGCCAGTGCAACAGCCATCCACGAAAAGTAAAGTGACAAAAGTGGGAACAAGATGGCCCAGGAAGCGATCATCATCTGCGGGATATCAGCTTCAGGAAGGATGATTGAAAAATACCAATAATTCAGTTCCAGAGC
>NZ_MINN01000115.1 GCF_001877785.1 Rossellomorea aquimaris
GGCGTGCGTTGCCGATGTGGATGTAGTTGTAGACGGTCGGTCCGCACACATACATTTTCACTTTGCCTTCTTCGAGCGGCACAAATACTTCTTTTTGGCGCGTCAATGAATTAAAAATTTGGATAGTCATAACATCTTCCCTTCTTCCTGCTGCTGATTATTTTGCTGTTTCAATTGTTCCACTTCACGCTGCAAAGCAGCAATTTTCATTTCCATGCCATCGTATTTGTCCATTACAGGATCCGGCATATTCTGATGATTCAAGTCACGATTTTTCACTTTAACACCGTCCTGAATGACGACTTTTCCTGGAATGCCGACGACCGTGGAATTCGCAGGCACGTCTTTTAAGACGAAAAAAAAAAAAGCAAATAGTCAAATGACAACTAACGGACCAGGTACGTTAACCAGAGACGGGCTCAGCAGTTTGCCACACAATAGCATCAACGCCTGTGTGAACGCAACTTCCAGACTTGCAGCGCCATAGCGGGCTCAAACATGCCCAGCAAAAGACAACAGGAGCGACTCAGACCGTTGAGGAAGCCATCCCGGCAGCGTAAAGAGGCACAAGCCGACAGCCA
>NZ_MINN01000116.1 GCF_001877785.1 Rossellomorea aquimaris
GATTTGGATTATGTACCGAATGAAGCTAGAACGGCTGATTTCTCTTATGCGATGAGCAATTCACTAGGCTTTGGCGGACATAACGCTTCACTCGTCTTCAAAAAAGTATAAAGCTTATCGAAAAACTCCTGGAAACAGGAGTTTTTTTCAGCGTGTTGAAAAATTTCATAGTTCGCTATCAATTAAGAAAAAGACAACCCTTTCTATATCCAACAATTAATGACCTCTCTAAGTATTTGGAGAAGCGTTCGCGCGACTCCAGTGGTAAAGCGAGACGACCGAGACCCCGCAAGGAATGAATGAACGAAGCTTAGCTGAGTGCATTCATTTGCGACGCATCTGCGTTAAGCAGATGTGGGAGCACAAGGGTTTCGAAGCGGCTGAGGAGGCTTGGGCGAAAAAAAAAAAAATAAAATACTCACCGTCTTCGCAGTACAACCACATCCGCCGTAACCGGACAGAAAGCGAGTCGACAAGCACAAGATGAGACAGAAGAAAATATTACAGGAGTAATGACTTGACTGTATTTCAACAAATGAATAGATCACAGTGATACAGACGCGATGCAACTCTCGGAAGA
>NZ_MINN01000117.1 GCF_001877785.1 Rossellomorea aquimaris
CCCTTCGGTACTTAATTCGAGGTCATGCATGACACTCTCTATCGTACCAAGGGGGCTTTTTTTATGCACATCGCAAAAACTTCGATATAAACGCAATTTACTTTATAACAGGAATGCTCCTCGTCGCATGCGCTCCTGCGGGTTAGAAAAGCGGAAGGGCTTTGGTCAGAGGCGGGTGGCATAAGGCGAATCGTCCACGAGGCGATCTTTGCCTTCTTGGGCGAGTTGACTTATGACATGTGCCTCTAAGCCCTGGAGCTGGACAGGTCTCACCTGTTTCGCTTTCCCCGCAGGAGTCTTCGTCTTTTACTCCAATCAAACGCTAGAAAAGGCTAAAATTCCATTATATTTTTGAACAAATTAAAAACTCGAACTAATTTGCCACAGGGTGTGCAAAATAGTTCGAGTTTTACTCAGTCTAAACACTCTTGTCCCAGCTTCTTGAATTTTTTGAACAAAATAAAAACCACCAAATATGTATTTGGTGGAGACGGTGGGAATCGAACCCACGTCCAGAAACATCGGCACTTAGGCGTCTACGAGCGTAGTCGATATATTCGCGAGTTCACTGCAATTTCTGCCTATCGACGGGCGTCCATGCAGCTAGTCTGATTAATCTCTTCCTTCATCCTCAGACGGTGGAATCCGGCGTAGCCTACTAAGAGTGAGTCCCTTACCCTACCACATAGGCGATGGAGGGAGGAACAGCTAAAGCGCTATTACGCTGCTAAAGCTAGGTTATTGTTTGATTTGCCAGTTATTATTGGCTTTGACGTTTTAACGTAGACGATCCCTACGGCTCGCGACCCAAGCTCGAACTATCCCTGTCGAATCCGTAACGTCCCCATGATATAAAGGGAAGAACGGGAAGAATAAGTTCAATCTGGTCACTTATTCAATTGTTCTTGCTGCCGCTTGATTACCTCGCGACATCTATTATTATAACAAATCTACAGCAGAATGCAATTGTAAGATTCCGGAAATCAGTACGTTCCCTTTTGTCTTTGTGCCAATTCACGCTGGATTGAACGATTTGCTTCTTTGCGTTTCAGGTCTTCACGCTTATCATACTTCTTCTTACCTTTGGCAAGGCCGATGAGAAGTTTTGCTACACCATTTTTAATATAGAGCTTCAATGGTACGAGCGAGTAGCCTGCTTCCTTCGTTTCACCGATCAGCTTGCTGATCTGTTTTTTGTGCAGCAGGAGCTTTCGCGTCCTCAGCGGTTCGTGGTTGTAGCGGTTCCCCTGTTCATACGGGCTGATGTGCATGTTGTGAACGAAGACTTCGCCGTTTCTGATGCGTGCGAATGAATCCTTCAGGTTCACGCGTCCGGCACGGATGGCTTTGATTTCGGTCCCCTGGAGGACGAGTCCCGCTTCGTATGTTTCTTCGACTGTAAAGTCATGGCGTGCTTTTTTGTTTTGGGCAATGAGTTTGCCTTCTCCCTTTGGCATGTGGATCCCCTCTTTTCTCTTTCTGTCGTGCTTTTTATTATCTCATATTTTGGTGAAGATTTGTATGAAAAGGAAAGGAGCAAAGGATTAGCTTTGCTCACATGTTATTTGTATTCGGTTCTTTATACCGCTTTTGATTTCCGTGCAGGACTACGCTTTCCGCGGGCGGTTGGTGAGCCTCCTCGTCGCTGCGCTCCTGCGGGGTCTCACCTAACTCGCTTCTCCCGCAGGAGTCTTCGTCCTGCACTCCAATCAAAAGCTGGAAGGAACAGATAAACAACACAATCCTCTTTCAAAGTAAAGCTTCATTAAATCTACTCTTATCAATCATATAACAAAAAGCCTACTTCTTCTTTTTACGTTTGCTGCGTGGGGCGTTTTCGTAGTGTTTTTTGTTTTTCTTTTTCTTTTTGTTGTTTTTTGGCGGTCGGGTTGACCATTCTCCGTCTTCTTTTTTACGTGACGGGGATTTGCTTTTTCCGCTTTCTGAGCGGAAGGTGCGGGATTCTGCCGGCCTTTCCCTTCGGTTGTTTTTCATGCCGACGATTTCGAAGTCGATGGCGCGTTCGTCTTTGTTGACGCTGACGACGCGAATTGTGATTTCGTCACCGATGCGGAAGACGTTGCCTGTCCGCTCGCCGATCATGGCGAGGTGCCGCTCGTCGAAGCGGTAGTAATCGTCTGTCATGTAGCTGACATGGACAAGACCTTCAATCGTGTTAGGCAGTTCAACGAACATCCCGAAGTTCGTGACAGAAGAGATGATACCGTCGTACTCTTCCCCTACTTTGTCTTCCATGTACTCTGCTTTTTTTAGTTCATCCGTTTCGCGCTCTGCGTCAACGGCACGGCGCTCGCGGCTTGAAGTATGCTGCGCGATATTGCCCATTTGCGCTCCCCATTTATCACGGGTCGCCTGATCGATTTTCCCTTCAATCAGGTACGTTCTGATCAGACGGTGGACGATCAGGTCAGGGTAACGGCGGATCGGCGATGTGAAATGAGTGTAGAACTCTGTCGCCAGTCCAAAGTGACCGAGGCTTTCAGGATCGTATTTCGCCTGCTGCATTGAACGGAGCATCATCGTCGATACAACCATTTCCTCAGATTTACCCTGTACGTCTTCAATGATTTCCTGAAGGGCTCGCGGGTGTACAGAATTGGCTGTGCCTTTTACAATCAATCCGAAGTTCGTGATGAACTCGAAGAAGCGCTGCAGCTTGTCTTCTTTCGGATCTTCGTGGATACGGTAAATGAACGGTACTTCCATCCAGTGGAAATGTTCCGCCACCGTTTCGTTGGCTGCGAGCATGAATTCTTCGATCAGTTTTTCTGCAACGGAACGTTCACGCAGGACGACATCCGTCGGTTCACCTTCATCATCGACAAGGACTTTTGCTTCTTTGAAATCAAAGTCGATGGCGCCGCGTTTCATCCGTTTTGTACGGAGGATCTGGGCAAGGTCTTCCATTTGCTCGAACATCGGCACCAGCGGCTCATAATGTTTACGAAGCTCTTCGTCTTTGTCGACAAGAATTTTATTTACATCAGAGTACGTCATTCTTTCCGTGGTCTTGATCACACTCTGGAAGATTTCGTGTTTAACGACATCCCCATCCGGAGAGATTTCCATGTCACAGGAAAGTGTCAGACGGTCCACCTGCGGATTCAATGAACAGATTCCGTTTGAGAGGCGGTGCGGGATCATCGGGATGACCCGGTCTACGAGGTATACACTCGTTCCGCGGTCAAATGCTTCCTGATCGATCGGAGAGCTTTCTTTTACATAGTAGGTGACATCGGCGATATGTACTCCGAGCTTGTAATTGCCGTTGTCGAGCTTTGTCACCGTGACTGCATCATCCAGGTCTTTGGCATCTGCTCCGTCAATCGTAACGATGGTCTGGTCACGGAGGTCCCTTCTGTTCGGTATCTCCGATTCGTCGATCGTATCCGGTACATTATTGGCCTGTTCCATCACTTCTTCCGGAAACTCGACCGTGATGCCGTGTTTATGAATGATTGAAAGGATATCGACACCGGGATCATTTTTATGACCGAGGATTTCAATAACTTCCCCTTCTGCACTCTTCCGGCCTTCAGGATAAGCCGTCAGCTTCACGACAACCTTATGGCCTTCAATCGCTCCTTTTTGAGCGGATTTTGGAATGAAAATGTCGCTTGCAAATTTCTTATCATCCGGGATGACAAATCCGAAGTGTTTGCTTTGTGTGAACGTACCGACCATCTGATCGACACCGCGTTCAACAATACGGACAATGGTCCCTTCCCGCCTTGAACCCGACGAGTTCGACGACACACGTACAAGGACGATGTCCCCGTGCATCGCGTTGTTTGTTTCATTCGGAGGGATGAAGATATCATCCATGCCCGATTCCTCAGGTATGACGAAAGCGAATCCTTTCGCATGGGCGGAAACCTTTCCTCTTACCAGATTCATTTTTTCCGGCAGACCATACCGGTTGCTGCGGGTACGCACCACTAGACCCTTCTCTTCCATCACGACAAGCGCCTTTACAAAATCCTTGAAATTGGTGGAGCCCTCGATTCCGAATGCTTCCTCCAGCTCTTGTACCGTCAGCGGCTTATAGGCCTCATCTCTCATGTAGGAAAGGAGTTTATCCACATGCTCTTTAATATTTTCGTCCATGACAATCCCTCCTGCTCTTGCTATTCATTAAACAGTCCAATCCAATTTTTCAAGGAAATTGTACACATCTTCATGAAGCTGTTCTTTTTCCTTATCCAGTGTAATGACATGACCCGATTCTTCGTACCATTTTAAGTCCTTTTCGTCCGATTCAACGTTATCATATATAATGTTGGCAGAATCGGTATTAATCATGTGATCATGTCTTGCCTGTACGACAAATGTCGGTGAATAGATCATATCGACATTCCCGCGTACATCGGCAATCAGTTCCTGAAGAGCTTTCAGTGTGTTCATCGGTGTCTTCTTGAACTCTTCTATTTCCTTTTCAATTTGATCTTCCTGTTTTCCTTCAAATTTCTTAAATTCGCGGGCGTATTCCACGACCCCTTTATACATGACTTCTTCACTTTTTATATACATAGGCGCACACATTGGTACAATACCCTTTACAGGTACAGTGTAACCTAATTTCAAGGAAAATACCCCACCCAATGACAGTCCTGCAACGGCGATTTCTTCATAGCCTTTATCCTTCAAGTGCTGATATCCGTTCATGACATCCTGCCACCAGTCTTCAGGGCCTGTATGAACCAATTCTTCAGGCGGTACACCATGACCTTTATAATGAGGTGCGTGTGAAGAGTAGCCTTTCTTTTCGAGATAGCGGCCGAGCATCCTCACATCTGCCGAGTTTCCAGTGAATCCGTGCAGCAGCAGAACGGCTCTCGGGCCTGCTTCAAATGTAAATGGTTTTGGTAAAACGGTCTTCATTTATATGAACTCCTTTTCTCTGAATTTAAACAAACGATTGATTAACTCCTCCGATCATTGATACAGCAGACTTCATCGGTTTAAACGATTGTTTAAAAGATTTGTGTATGTAATGGGATTTCGGTTTGTTTTTTTAAACAAACGTTTGATTAAGATTGGCAAACCCTTGATGCGTATGGGTTCGATGAGTTAAACGATCGTTTAAATGGTTTACTCTTTATTTTTAGCAAATATGCTGGTTATAATCCAATATTTCGGTTTATAAACCGCAGTTGATTTCCGTGCAAGACTTCGCTTTCCGCGGGTAGCCCGTGAGCCCCGATAATTCTTTATCTGACTGGTAACTGTCCAGCTACAGGGCTTAGAGGCACATGACATAAGCCAAACCGACCAAGAAGGCAAAGAACGCCCTCATGGCCGAA
Source organism: Rossellomorea aquimaris (assembly GCF_001877785.1). Taxonomy (GTDB): domain Bacteria; phylum Bacillota; class Bacilli; order Bacillales; family Bacillaceae_B; genus Rossellomorea; species Rossellomorea aquimaris_A. The sequence goes on from NZ_MINN01000117.1 coordinate 5,325, forward strand.
TCATCTTTTGCCACCCGCCTCCTGAGCAAAGCCCTTCCGCTTTTCTGGCAGGAGTCTTCGTCTTGCACTCCAATCAACTGCTGGAACCTATAATATGACTGAACCAGCATTATTTTTGTAAGAAATTTACTAACTCTACAAAAATAAAAAAACCTGACCTTATTAGAGATCAGGTTTTGTATTATATCGCAACGATTGCAGTTGTTAGAACAAAGAATAATACGGCCAACACGATCGTGATCCGGTGTAATACCAAGTCGATACCGCGTGCTTTCTGTTTTCCGAAAAGCTGTTCTGCACCACCAGAGATGGCCCCTGAAAGTCCAGCACTCTTACCTGATTGAAGTAAAACAATAGCGATAAGTGCGATTGAATCAATGATAAGCAAAGTGACTAATAAAGCGTGCATGAGTCCCACCTCCTGATACGAACATTACAACATTCTTAGTTTACCATAGGGACATGGTACGGACAAGGTAATATTCGCATAATTGTGGAAAGTGTTGGGTTCGGAGAGGCGTTGGATTCAATTCGGGCCGGGATGAAGCCTATATCTGTGAGAAACAGGACAGCTAAAACAGACAAATTGAGGTTTTGAGAATTTAGGTTTTGGTAATTTGGCAGGCAGATTAGAATAATTCTAAGTGGCTCATAAAAATGAAAAGTGGCTTGTAAATCAGGGATTTGGCTCGTATTTTTCAAAAGTGGCCCGTAAATCACAAAAGTGGCTTGAAAAGTTAAACATGTGGATCGAAAACCTCTTCACGAAGGATTTCGCATATGAATAGCCCCAGTCTGAACTCCTGAATTTGTTCTTTAAAAGACTAATTTGTCTATTTTCCATAAAAAAATAGTCAAAACGAATGCATTAAGAAGATAAACCGCTTCTTCAGCTGCTGATAAGTCTCCCGCCCTACCCGAACGAACACTCAGTCCGGCAGCAAGCATCACGCGACACCCCATAACAGAAAAAAAACAGCCCCGTCACCAAACAGGGCTGTTTCCTATCACTAATCTCAAATCAATTAGCGCTTAACGTTATAAAAAGTTTTCACACCAAGGTATTGTGCAGTGTGTGCCAATTGGTCTTCGATGCGAAGCAATTGGTTGTATTTCGCTACACGGTCTGTACGTGATGGTGCACCAGTCTTGATTTGGCCGGCGTTTGTCGCCACTGCGATGTCAGCGATTGTGCTGTCTTCTGTTTCACCAGAACGGTGGGAGATGACTGCAGTGTAGCCTGCGCGCTTCGCCATTTCGATTGCATCGAATGTTTCAGTAAGTGTACCGATTTGGTTCACTTTGATCAGGATGGAGTTACCGATACCCTGCTCGATACCTTGAGCAAGCTTGTTTGTGTTTGTTACAAACAAGTCGTCTCCGACAAGCTGAACTTTGTTTCCGATGCGGTCAGTAAGAAGTTTGAAACCTTCCCAGTCGTTTTCGTCAAGACCGTCTTCAATTGAGATGATTGGGTATTTGTCGCACATCTCAGCATACCAGTCAACCATTTCAGCAGACGTACGAACAACGCCTTCACCAGAAAGATGGTATTTACCGTCTTCTTTGTTGTAGATTTCAGAAGCTGCAACGTCCATCGCAAGAAGAATTTCTTCGCCTGGCTTGTAGCCTGCATTTTCGATAGCTTCGATGATTGTAGAAAGTGCTTCTTCGTTTGACTTAAGGTTAGGAGCGAATCCGCCTTCGTCACCTACAGCCGTGTTGTAGCCTTTAGATTTAAGAACTGATTTCAGGCTGTGGAAGATTTCAGCACCCATGCGAAGTCCTTCTTTGAAAGTAGGAGCTCCTACAGGCATGATCATGAATTCCTGGATGTCAACGTTGTTGTCAGCGTGCTCTCCGCCGTTGACGATGTTCATCATTGGAACTGGAAGCTGCTTGGAGTTGAATCCGCCAAGGTATTGGTATAGTTCTACTCCGAAGAAGTCAGCCGCTGCGCGTGCAACAGCCATGGAAACACCAAGGATTGCGTTAGCACCTAATTTACCTTTGTTTTCTGTACCGTCAAGCGCGATCATCGCCTGGTCGATCGCCACTTGTTCAGTTACGTCGTAACCGATGATTTCTTCAGCGATTTCGTTGTTAACGTTGTCGACTGCTTTTTGGACACCTTTACCAAGGTAGCGGCCTTTGTCGCCGTCGCGAAGTTCTACTGCTTCGTATTCACCAGTAGATGCTCCGGATGGAACAAGCGCGCGTCCGAAAGCGCCTGATTGAGTGTAAACTTCTACTTCGATTGTTGGGTTACCGCGTGAATCTAGTACTTCACGTGCGTATACGTCTGTAATGAATGGCATAAAAATAACTCTCCTTTATAGTTAGGTTTTCGTATAAAATCAATTTGTTTTACAACCCTGAACTCCGCAGTTGATTTCCGTGCAAGACTTCGCTTTCCGCGGGTAGCCCGTGAGCCTCCTCGGCTTCGCCTCCGGGGTCTCACATAAGCTACTCTTCCCGCAGGAGTCTTCGTCTTGCACTCCAATCAACTGCTGGAAACGGTAAAAACAATTATTTTCTAATCAAAGATTTTCCGGTCATTTCTTTCGGCAGATCCACGTTTAATAGATCAAGCATCGTCGGAGCTAGGTCTCCCAGGATACCGCCGTCGCGGAGTTCGATTCCTTCTTTTGTGACGATGACAGGAACCGGATTCGTTGTGTGGGCGGTCATCGGCTTGCCTTCTTCGGTAAGGACTTCGTCAGCGTTGCCGTGATCGGCCGTGATGATGGCCGTTCCGCCTTTTTTCTCGATGAGGTCGATGATTTTGCCGAGACATTCATCGACTGTTTCGACTGCCTTGATCGTCGGTTCAAGCATTCCGGAGTGGCCGACCATGTCAGGGTTTGCGAAGTTCAGGATGATCGCATCGTGATTGTCTGCTTCGATTTCGGCGAGCAAAGCATCTGTCACTTCATAGGCGCTCATCTCAGGCTGAAGGTCATAGGTTGCCACTTTCGGTGAATCGATCAGGATCCGCTTTTCGCCCGGGAATTCATTTTCACGGCCGCCGCTCATGAAGAACGTGACGTGAGGATATTTTTCCGTTTCGGCGATGCGAAGCTGTTTCAAACCGTTTTGAGACAGAACTTCACCGAGCGTGTTATCCAGGTTCGTAGGTTTGAAGGCAACGAAGCCGTCCACCGTTTCGCTGAATTTTGTCAGGCACACGAAGTGAAGGTTCTTCGGATGCTTATCGCCGCGTACGAAGTAGCGGAAATCTTCGTTCGTGAATGTATTTGAAATCTGAATGGCACGGTCCGGACGGAAGTTGTAGAAGATGACGGCATCTTCGTCCTTGATCGTTGCGACCGGCTCTCCATTTTCTTTTGTGATGACAGAAGGAAGCACGAATTCATCGTAGATTCCTTTTTCATATGAATCGTTGATCAGCTGCATCGGATCTGTGTAATCAGGGCCTTCACCGTACACCATCGCACGATAGGACTTTTCCACACGCTCCCAGCGTTTGTCACGATCCATTGAGTAATAGCGTCCGGAAATCGTGGCGAATTGACCGACGCCGATTTCCTTCATTTTCGCTTCTGCTTCTTCGATGTATTTCGGTGCTGTCTGCGGTCCGACGTCTCGTCCGTCAAGGAACGCATGCACATAGACTTTCTCGACGCCTTCCTGTGCCGCTAAGCCGAGGAGTGCGTATAAGTGTTCGATGTGGCTGTGTACGCCGCCGTCTGACAACAACCCGAAGACATGCAGGGCTGTCCCTTTTTCCTTCACATGGTTGATGGCATCAAGGAAGGTTGCATTCGTTTCGAATTCGCCTTCACGGATTGCAAGGTTTACGCGGGTCAGACTCTGATATACAATGCGGCCTGCACCGATGTTTAAGTGCCCCACTTCGGAGTTCCCCATCTGTCCTTCAGGAAGGCCGACCGCTTCACCGGATGCCGTCAACTGGTTATGAGGGTACTTTTTCCACAAGCGGTCGAAATTCGGTTTCTTGGCCTGTGCAACAGCATTTCCTTCGTTCGTGTCGCGGCATGCAAAGCCGTCTAAGATGATTAAAGCTGTTGGTGACTTACTCATGTGAACCTGCCTCCAGTAGCTGAAGGAACGATTGAGGTTCCAGGCTTGCGCCGCCTACCAGAGCCCCATCGATGTCGGATTGAGCCATATATTCTTTGATGTTGTTCGGCTTTACGCTTCCGCCGTACTGTACGCGTACAGAATCTGCTGCAGCCTGCGAGAATTCACTTGCCACGACTTGACGGATGTGGGCACATACTTCGTTGGCATCTTCTGAAGTGGAAGATTTGCCTGTTCCGATTGCCCAGATTGGTTCGTAAGCGATGACTGTCTTCTTGACTTGATCTTCAGTAAGACCGGCAAGAGCTTTTTTCACCTGGGATCCGACAAGATCCTTTGTTTCATTGTTTTCACGCTGTTCCAATGTTTCACCGACACACACGATCGGAGTCAGGTTGTGCTTGAATGCAGCAAGAGTTTTCTTGTTTACGGACTCATCTGTTTCATTGAACATTTCACGGCGCTCTGAGTGCCCGATGATCACGTATTCAACACCCATGTCAGCTAGTGCGACAGGGCTTACTTCGCCAGTGAAGGCTCCGTTTTCTTCGAAGTGCATGGTTTGTGCACCGATTGCCACCTTGCTGTCTTTTGTCTGTTCAACCAGGCTTTCTAAAAATAGAGCCGGTGCACAGATGACAGAGTCGACTTTATCTGTGTCAGGAACCAAACCTTTTACTTCTTCAGTGAAAGTCTTTGCTTCTGATGCCGTTTTGTTCATTTTCCAGTTTCCTGCAATGATGGGCTTACGCATAGTGCTCATCCTTTCTTGGCTATCATTGTATTTTTGCTGAATTATTTATCGTTAAGGGCTGTAACACCAGGAAGTTCTTTACCTTCCATGAACTCAAGGGATGCGCCTCCGCCTGTAGAGATATGACTCATCTTGTCAGCATAGCCGAATTTTTCAACAGCTGCTGCAGAGTCACCGCCGCCGATGACAGAGTATGTATCTGTCGCATCGGCCAACGCCTCAGCTACGGCTTTCGTTCCGTTCGCAAATGCATCGAGTTCGAATACACCCATAGGTCCGTTCCAGATGACAAGCTTACTATCCTTGATTGTCGCTTGGAATAATTCCCTTGTCTTAGGACCGATATCAAGTGCTTCCCAATCAGACGGGATCGAATCGATGGCCACTTCTTTTTTATTAGCGTCGTTTGAGAAGTCATCAGCAACGACTACATCGACAGGCATAAGGAATTTAACGCCTTTTTCTTCAGCTTTTTTCATGAATTGCTTTGCAAGGTCAATTTTATCTTCTTCTAAAAGGGATTTCCCAACTTCGTGGCCCTGCGCTTTCACAAATGTGTAAGCAAGTCCGCCTCCGATGATCAGGTTGTCCACTTTATCTAACAAGTTATCGATGACACCGATTTTGTCTTTGACTTTCGCTCCGCCGATGATCGCAGTGAATGGACGCTCAGGAGTTGAAAGTGCTTTGCCAAGTACTTCAAGCTCTTTTTCCATCAATAATCCTGCGACAGCCGGAAGATGCTTTGCCACACCTTCAGTTGAAGCGTGCGCGCGGTGGGCTGCACCGAATGCATCGTTCACATAAAGATCCGCAAGTGCCGCGAATTCTTTTGCAAGTTCAGGGTCATTCTTTGTTTCGCCGGCATAGAAACGCACGTTTTCAAGAACGAGTACATCACCGTCAGCCATTTCGCTGATTTTGGATTGTACGTTTTCTCCGTATGCTTCGTCTGCTTTTACTACGTTCTTTCCAAGCAGTTCGGAAAGTCTCTCCGCTACCGGTGTCAAACGAAGTTCTTCCACTACTTCACCCTTAGGACGGCCCAAGTGACTCGCCAGGATGACTTTCGCTCCGCCTTCCACCAGATACTTGATTGTTGGAAGTGCAGCCTGGATACGGGTTTCATCCGTGATTTTGCCTTCTGACATCGGTACGTTGAAGTCGACACGGCAAAATACGCGTTTCCCTTTTACATCAACATCTTTGATTGATTTTTTATTCATCGTAAAAGGCCTCCTTTTGTGTTTCTTTTCATAATGAAAAGAAAATTCAGTATAGGAACAAGAAAAAGGGAGTGGGGAATCTTCCCCGCTCCCCTTCATCCCTTTCCATTATAGAGGGTGGGACAGAATTTATCCATCCTCACCGTGCTGATAATGTCAATTTACATTAATGTCGGATTAAAGACCTTTAGAAGCGATGTAATCAACAAGGTCAACTACGCGGTTAGAGTATCCGCTCTCGTTGTCATACCAAGAGATGACTTTCACCATGTTGTCTTCCATTACCATAGTAGATAATGCATCGATTGTTGAAGAAGCAGGGCTTCCGTTGTAGTCAGTTGATACTAATGGCTCTTCGCTGTAAGCAAGAACTCCTTTAAGATCGCCTTCAGCAGCTTCTTTGAATGCTGCGTTTACTTCTTCAGCAGTAACGTTCTTGTCTAGTTCAGCAACAAGGTCAACAAGTGAAACGTTTGGAGTCGGTACACGTACTGCTCCACCGTTCAATTTGCCTTTCAGTTCAGGAAGAACTAGTGATACAGCCTTCGCAGCACCCGTAGTTGTAGGGATGATGTTCTCAGCTGCCGCACGAGCACGACGGTAGTCTTTATGCGGAAGATCAAGGATTTGCTGATCGTTAGTGTAAGAGTGGATTGTTGTCATCATACCACGCTTGATTCCGAACTTGTCGTTAAGGACTTTCGCGAATGGAGCCAGGCAGTTAGTTGTACAAGATGCGTTAGAGATCACGTTGTGGTTCTCTGCATCGTACTTGTCTTCGTTAACACCCATAACAACTGTGATGTCTTCATCTGTTGCAGGAGCAGAGATGATAACTTTCTTCGCACCGGCTTCAAGGTGTTTCGCAGCGTCTGCACGCTTTGTGAAACGGCCAGTTGATTCAACAACCACTTCTACACCAAGGTCGCCCCAGCCAAGTTGAGCAGGATCGCGCTCAGCAAGTACTTTTACTTTTTTATCGCCGATAACAAGAGTGTCACCGTCAACAGTTACTTTCTCTTCAAGAGTTCCGTGAACTGTATCATATTGTAAAAGGTGAGCAAGCATGTTTGCATCAGTCAAGTCGTTGACTGCCACTACCTCTACGTTATCGTTTTTAAGTGCTGCACGGAATACGTTACGTCCGATACGTCCAAATCCGTTAATACCAATTTTAGTTGCCATAATATTATTTCCTCCTTTAGTGTGTGTAAGGATGATTTTTTATATTTCAAAAGGCCTAAAGCCTTTTAAAAGCTCTTTCGCTGCTCCTTCATCCGTGATCAGGATGGTTGAAGAGGGAGCACTCTTTAAATATGCCCGGATCGCTTTCGCTTTCGAGCTGCCGCCGGCAACCGCAAACACATGATTGATATGCTTCAGGTCTTCAAGCTGGAGTCCGATGGTGGGCACTTTATGTACCACTTCCCCCGACTCATCGAAATAATAGCCGAACGCTTCACCGACAGCGTGACCCGCCGTGATTTTTTCAAAATCATCCGGTGACGTCTTGCGCCTTTCAGCCATTGTGATAGCATCTCCAATTCCATGAAGGACCATGTTCGCCGACTTGATTAAATTCAAGACCTCTTTGATCACCGGTTCCGTCAAAAAGGATTTGTAGACTTCTTTACTCACCTGATCGGGAACATACAACACGCGGTGGCGCAGCCCTGTATGCTCTGCCATCTTCGCACAGATCGTATTGGCCTGGTTCTTCACATCTTCCCCGATTCCGCCCCGTGCAGGAACGAACAGCGTGTCGGATCCGGAAAAGTCGGGTGTCAGCATTTCTGCGACAGCCGCCATCGTAGAACCGCCGGTCACAGCGATGATATTATTCCCCTCAAGGCGCTGTTTTATACTAAAAGCAGACGCACGCCCCAATTCTTCCTTTACCCAGGGAGACTCATCACTATTCCCGGGAACGATGACAATTTCATTAAGATTGAGTAAAGACTGTAATCTTTTCTCCATTTCATTGATTCCCGAGATCTCTCTCATCATGTTTTCAATCCTGTCGAGGAGCTTCATGCCGTTTTCTGTCATGATCATCCCGGACGTCTTGATCGAGATGAGGTCCTGATTCTTCAGGAATTCCACTTCACTTCTCAGCACCCGTTCCGTCAACCCGAGGTTCTGCGCCAGGCTCCTGCGGCCGACCGGCTGTAAGAATTGAATCGAACGGAGAATCTGATGCCTCTTTTGCATAACTTCAAGCAGGTCGGGTAATAATCGCTTTTGTATATCTATAATGGATTCCATCGGTAAAAGCTCCTTACATGGAGTGAGTGAGTGCCACTTTATAGTAATTCCACAATGGAACGGGCGTTAAACGCAGGCTTCCATTGGTTGATGAAAATGCGGCATATGCCCGTTGGACTCTAAAAGTCCCGCATAGACATATTATGTCCCACTGTCTCCAAAAAAAATTCATCCCTGCTTTCAACGTCAATTCTATCAGTATAGAAATCGCATTTCAACTGGAAACTACTGAGTTTTTTGATGTAAACGTTTACTCAGTGTAAAATAGTCAATTTGCCCGTACTGAATGATTTCACCTTCATATTCCACCACCGGGATCATCAATCCGAACCGCTCCGTCAGCTCGTCACTCTCGTCGATATCCTTCTCGATGATCTCGAATTTCAAGTCCTCCTGGACGAGTTTCAGATTCAGTTTCGCATCGGTGCAAAGATGGCATTGGTTTCTGGTGTAGAAGATGACTGGGTTCATTGGTTTGCTCCTCCGTTTTGGGTGGATTTTGGTTGGGTTGTTTGCTGGATGGGTGTACCTGGTACAATTTCGGTTCGGTGTACCTAAGAAGATTGTACCTGATACAACCTCGGTCCGTGTACCTGGTACAGGTTGCGGTGATTGTACCAGGTACAAATCCATCTGTTTGTACCTGGTACAACCGATAATACTATATATGACCGCTGGGTGGAAATGGTTTGGGCGTGTGACCTTATGCGCGAAATTTGTCGGATTCTCCCGAATTGTCGGTAATTCATAATAAATTGTTGGTAAACAGCAGGAATTGTTGGTAACTCTCTTGAAATTGTTGGAAAGCCCGAAGAATTGTTGGTAAATTCTATTTTTGGTTGGTATCCCCAAAAGATTGTCCTCAATCCCTCGGACTTCCCCCAAATTCCACAATTCGTCCGCTATTCATACCGCTTCCTCATCGTAGACGAAGAAATCCCGAGCTGATCGCGATATTTGGCGATCGTCCGGCGCGAGACGTCGAAGCCTTTATCGATGAGCATATTGACGATTTTCTGATCGGACAGCGGTTTTTTCTTATCTTCTTCATCTACCAGGCGCTGTAATTCATTTTTGATTGCGGTGGAGGAAGCCGCTCCACTGTCTTCCGAGTTCAGTGTTTTGATGGCGGCACTGAAGAAGTACTTCATTTCATAGATGCCATATGGCGTCTGCATATACTTACCCTTGACCGCCCGGCTGACAGTAGATTCATGGACCCCCGCTTCATCGGCCACTTCCTTAAGCGTCAGCGGCTGCAGACCGGCCGGCCCTTCCAAAAAGAATGATTTCTGCTTTTCGACGATCAATTTCCCTACTTTTAAAATCGTTTGTTTCCTCTGCCTCAGGCTTTGGAGAAGCCATTGGAATTCCTGATCCTTCTCCCTCAGATAACGAACGGTTTCCTTATCGGGGTGATGCTCGAGGAAATCCTTGTATTCCTCATTATAGATCACCTTGACAGTCGTCCCGTCAAAAAGGGAAACAGAGACTTCATTTTCACCCGCTGTTTTCACTACCAATTCAGGGGCTATGTAATGAGAAGGTCCGTCACTGTAGAGTGCACCCGGACGTGGATTGCACTGCCGAATGAGATCTGCGGCCTTCTGTATCTCCTTCAGGTCAACTTCCAATTCCTTCACGATAACCTTCCATTTTTTCGCGGCAAAATCATCGAAATGCTCTTCGACAATCCTCCGTGCAAGCCCGGTTTCCTTTTTCCGCATTAATTGGAGGAAAATGCACTCCTGGAGGGTACGGGCCCCTATTCCGGCTGGCTCCAATTCTTGCAGACTGTCAATATAGTACTGGAGCTGAGAGGATTGAAGATCATGCCTGGAGAGGAAGTCTTCCGTTTCTATATGCAGATATCCGTTCTCATCCAGACTGTGAAACAGGTCTTTCATGATTTTAAGTTCTATGGATGAAAACGATTTCAAATCCAATTGAAGAAAAAGATGCTCTTCAAGTGTTTTCTCCGAGACTGATAGAAACTCGGTGAAATCGGTCTCATTTTTATCATCATAATAAGACTCTCCCCGGCCGGGAATGTCTGTGATGGGGTCTTCTATTTGTATGAGGGGATTCTCCAATGCTTTTGTTTCGAGGAAAGCATTCAGTTCCAACGTGGAATACTGGAGGATGGTGATGGCCTGCTTTAGCTCTTGGGTCATCTGAAGCTTTAGTTGCTGTTTCTGCCATAATCCTGTGTTCAAATTCATCCTTCTAACCTCCTCCCCTCATTTTACATGAAATTTTGGGTTACGTTAATGGAAATTGTTTGGAAGACTGGTTGTTTTATAGAATTCTATGAATTTAGCAGGTGGAAGATAGCTTTTAACCTATTAATAGAGAGAGTAATAATTAACATTGACCGTTCCTGGCGCTCCACTTTTGGTTCAAACGAAAATTCATTTCCCAAAGTATCAAGCCCTTCTGACAGGAGTAGAAAAGGTGGAGATTTTATAAGTAAATCCAATACTGGATTTTTAAATAATGGATACGCCAACTGTTTATTGGAGTGCAGGACGAAGACTCCTGCGGGAGAAGCGTGTTAGGTGAGACCCCGCAGGAGCGTATGCGAAGAGGAGGCTAACCAACCGTCCGAGGAAAGCGAAGTCCTGCACGGAAATCAACAGCGGTGTTACAACTGAAGACAAAAAAATGCCGCCGCGTTATAATAACGCAGCGGCATCTTGGTACGCCCTCGGAGGGAATCGAACCCCCATTTTAAGAACCGGAATCTTACGTGCTATCCGTTGCACCACGAGGGCATGTAAGTGATCTTGTAAAACTATCGTACGAAAGTATATTATAATGTACTTTTTTCAGGAATGCAATACGTTTTCTCTGTTTAAAAAAGGAATGGATGGGTATGATGTAGAAAGGATTACATAGTGTAAGAATCGCTGGTGCGTCAGGTTTGACCTTTATTGACCAACAGTGTATGATTACAGTACAAAGTGAATATGTATTAAATACAAATAAAAAAAAGTGTACTTTAAGGAGGAACGAAGGATGAACTTAATTCCTACAGTTATTGAACAAACGAACCGCGGCGAACGCGCATATGACATTTATTCCCGTCTGTTGAAAGACCGTGTCATCATGCTTGGAAGCGCCATCGATGATAATGTGGCGAACTCCATTGTAGCACAACTTCTATTCCTGGAGTCTGAAAATCCGGAGAAAGATATCTCCATCTATATCAACTCACCTGGTGGAAGCATCACGGCAGGTATGGCGATCTATGATACAATCCAATACATCAAGCCTGATGTACAAACAATTTGTATCGGTATGGCAGCTTCAATGGGTGCATTCCTTCTTGCAGCAGGTGCTGAAGGCAAGCGACTTGCCCTTCCGAATGCTGAAGTCATGATCCATCAGCCGCTTGGTGGAGCACAAGGTCAAGCGACGGAAATCGAAATCGCTGCGAAGCGCATTCTATTCCTTCGTGAAAAACTGAATCAGATCCTTGCAGACCGCACTGGCCAGCCGCTGGAAGTCATCGCGAAAGATACGGACCGCGACAACTTCATGACTGCCGAGCGCGCGAAGGAATACGGTTTAATCGACCGCATCATCACACGCAACGATATGAACAATAAATAATATCTTTTTTGAGAGTTTGCCCCGTCGGCTTTGGCCGCCGGGGTTTTGTTTTGCTTGGGAATGCGGCATTAGTTAGGGTCTTCTGCGAAATTCGTCAACTTATGTCGGGGAGTCGCCAGTTCGCACATATATCGGGATTTTCGTACTTAAATTCCGGATTTCGCACTTAATCAGGAATTCCGCACATAAACAGATCTGTTTCATGCTGGTTTTCTCATAGAAGCATTCTCCAAAGACGAAATCTTCACAATCAACATCAAGCCTTTTGCAATCCCGGTCCACAGAAAAAGCCGGCAGCCCCTATTGGACTGCCGGCTTTCCTCGTGTGAAGCCGACCCTATCCTTCTTTCCCTACAAACTTCTCAAGTGCCGCGATGGCTTCTTCTTCGTCGCTTCCATCCGCTGCCAGTGTTATCACAGAGCCGGTACTGATCGCCAGGCTCATGAGGCCCATGATGCTTTTGGCGTTCACTTTTTTACCGTCTTTCTCCAAGAAGATTTCCGATGAGAAGCGGTTTGCTTCCTGCACGAAAAGTGCGGCCGGGCGTGCTTGAAGACCCGTTTTCAGTTTGACTTCGACTTGTTTTTCTACCATTATCATTTCTCCCCTTTGTTCGGATTACTTGCTTATTTTCTCACCCGCTCTGATTTTCTCGGCAATTTGATCGATTTTCCGTAAGCGGTGGTTGATTCCGGATTTACTGATGGTACCGCCTGATACCATTTCCCCCAGTTCCTTCAATGTCACGTCCTGATAGGTGACCCTGAGTTCCGCGATTTCACGCAGTTTATCGGGAAGGACCCCCAGGCCGACATGCTTTTCGATGAATTTGATGTTCTCGACCTGCCTCAATGCGGCTCCGATCGTTTTGTTCAGGTTGGCCGTTTCGCAGTTGACGAGGCGGTTGACGGAGTTACGCATATCCCTTACGATCCGTACATCCTCAAACCGCAGGAGGGAGTTATGTGCCCCTGCGATATTAAGGAACTCGGTGATTTTTTCCGCCTCTTTTAAGTAAGTGATGAATCCTTTTTTTCGTTCGAGCGTCTTGCTGTTCAGCCCGAAGGTATTCATCAGGTCTGACAACGCTTCGTTGTGTTCTGCATACAGTGAAAAAATCTCTAGATGATAGGAGGATGTTTCCGGGTTGTTCACCGATCCCCCTGCCAGGAATGCCCCTCTTAAATATGATCTCCTGCAGCATTTCTTCTTAATCAGATCTTCTGAGATATTATGGATGAATGTAAATCCTTCGCCGAGGATTTTCAGGTCCTCAAGGATTTTCTTTGTATCTTCTTTGATCCGGACGATGTAGACATTGTTTTTCTTGAGACGCATCTTCTTCCGCACCAGAAGTTCCACCGGGGTGTCGTATCCCTTTTTTATCAGTGTGTAGATCCTTCTGGCTATCGCGGCGTTCTCGGTCTGAATATTGACGACCAGCGTCTGGTTCGAGAAGGAAAGTGAGCCGTTCATCCGGATAAGAGCGGATAATTCAGCATTGGCACAGCAGTCCTTGACTTCAATATTGGTTAGTTCTTTCTTTGTTTCTGACGCAAACGACATCCCCATCACCTCCTAGCAAACGCTTGCACAAGCTAATACAACAGAAATTTTCTTCTGTCATTATTTGGATTTCATATAGGAATGAATGATTTTCGCTACTGTTTCTGTATTATGGCGTACCAGTCCATTATTATATGACAGGATATCCCGGGCAAGAACTTCAAGTCCCATTGAGTTTAAACGTTCGATATCGAAATGGACGGGACTCGCCTGCTCCTTGTCATAGCGTGCCTGGACTTCACCGGGCACCTGCTTGTTATTGACGAGGATCGAATCGATGCATGAAGAGTCCAAATGCTTTGATAAAGCCTCTACATGATCGCTTGCCGTGTATCCCTGTGTTTCACCCATCTGGGTCATGATGTTGCATATATACAGCTTCTTGGCCTTCGAGCGGCAGACTGCTTCGCCGATCCCCGGCACGAGCAGATTCGGAATGATGCTTGTATAAAGACTCCCCGGCCCCATGACAATCAGATCCGCTTCCGCGATTACCCTGAGCGTTTCAGCAAGCGGCTTGATGTTGTCAGGCTTTAAAAAGACACGCTTGATCTTTTTGCCTGCCTTCGGGATCGCAGACTCCCCCGTCACGATTGTGCCGTCTTCCATCTCGGCATTCAGGATGACGCTTTGATTGGCGGAAGGCAGCACTTTGCCTTTCACATTCAGGACCCTGCTCATTTCCTGAATGGCGTGGACAAAATCACCCGTGATCGAAGCCAGCGCGGCAATGATCAAGTTTCCAAGGGCATGACCCGAAAGCTCATTCTCTGTTTCGAAGCGGTGCTGGAACATCTGCTCTACAAGGGGTTCAACCTCGGAAAGTGCCGCCAGCACATTCCGGATGTCACCCGGCGGAGGGATGTCCAGTGAATCCCTCAGCCTTCCCGAGCTGCCGCCGTCATCCGCCACGGTCACAATCGCAGAGAGATCGAGCGGGTGGCGTTTCAGTCCGCGCAGGAGGACAGGGAGACCCGTCCCCCCTCCGATGACGACAACCTTTGGCTGTTTGGTCATGGCGCCTGAACAGCCTTTCTCTTTTCTATATCACGATGAGAGATTTTCGTATGATAATCCTCTTCGAAGTGATGCCCGATGTATTCCGCGAGTGCAACCGAACGGTGCTGGCCGCCCGTGCAGCCGATCGCCACGACAAGCTGGCTCTTCCCTTCACGTTTGTAATGGGGAAGCATGAAGGAAAGCAAATCGGTCACTTTATCAAGGAATTTATGGGTTTCATTCCATTTCAGGACATAAGTCGAAACCTCTTGATCCAGCCCGGTTTTCGGGCGCATATGGTCGATATAATGGGGATTCGGCAAGAATCTTACATCGAACACAAGGTCGGCATCGATCGGGAGACCGTGCTTGAAACCGAATGAAATCACATTGACCGTGAAAATCGATTTCTTGTTCACCGAAAACTCGGTCAGGATCTTCTCGCGCAATTCCCTCGGCTTCATTTTCGATGTCGTATAAATCAGCTGCGCGCGGCCTTTTAATTCTTCGAGCAGTTCCCGTTCCTGCTTGATCCCCTCAAGCGGAAGGCCTGACGGGGCAAGCGGATGGGAGCGGCGCGTTTCTTTGTAGCGTCTCACAAGAGCAGAATCATCCGCATCCAGGTACAGGATCTGCGGCGTCACCCATGAGGTTTCCGCAAGCTCATCCAGCGCCTTGAAAAGATGGTCGAAGAATTCCCTTCCGCGGAGGTCCATCACAAGTGCGACCTTATTCATTTTATTGCCGGACTCTTTCATGAGTTCGAGGAACTTAGGCAGAAGAGTCGGCGGCAAATTATCTACGCAGAAAAAACCTAAATCTTCGAAGCTTTGGATGGCGACCGTTTTACCGGCTCCGCTCATCCCAGTGATGATCACTAATTGTACGTCATTCGTAGAACCTGTACTCATACTCTTCCCCCGCTTTATTTTGAAATTTGTGTATGGGGCTTTTCATTACCGCAGTTGATTTCCGTGCAAGACTTCGCTTTCCGCGGGTGACCCGTGAGCCTCCTGTTAGAGGAGTCTATTGTCTAGCTGCAGGGCTTAGAGGCACATGTCATAAGCCAAACCGACCAAGAAGGCAAAGAACGCCTTCGTGGACGATTCGTCTTATGCCACACGCCTCTGGGCAAAGCCCTTCCGCTTTTCGGTCAGGAGTCTTCGTCTTCCACTCCAATCAACTGCTGGAACCGCCAAAGATCAAAATCACATGTACATATTTTTTCTTTTATTAACTCGGATCCAAGCGATATGACAGCAGCTTGAAATCCGGTGTGTACGTAAATGTACCGTAGATGGTTTTCTTTCCGTGGAGCAGGTAGTCGAGGATGTGATAATCCCCTTCGGCCATCGGCAGGTCCTTGATGTCTTCGAACTTATGCCATTTGATCTTGCCTTCCTCCGATTCCTGGAGGTTCACGCCGTCTGCTTCCGTTGCAAAAAAGGAAAACATCATCCACTCTGAAACGACTTTTTCACCGTCTTTGATAATGAAGGTGAACACACCTTTCAAATCCGGATTTTTTAAATAGATCCCTGTCTCTTCGCGGTACTCGCGTATGACGGCATCGCGGATCGACTCACCCGGCTCCATTTTGCCTCCGGGTGCCACCCACCAATTGCGGCGGGGTTTTTGGAGAAGGAGTACTTTGTCTCCATCCAGATATAAGCAATTTGTGACACGCTGCACATCCTTCACCTCTAGTCTGGTTCATTAGGACTCATTTCCGTCCTTTTTCATTCCCTTTATTATACTATGATTGCGGACAGGCTACAATGTCTCAGCCTGCGGGGCAGCCATGGAAGTTCACTTTGGAGGCTTCTTCAGGAAAAATTGTCGATTTCTTCATAAAAATATGGGGACAGGCTTCTTCAAATTTCGAGTGATACAGCCAGCTTTGAATCACTATAACAGAGGAAAATGGCAAAAAAAATAGACACAGGCGAGTCCTGTGTCGTCAAAGGGATTTATTACTTAAAAAGGGGGTCAATTTCTTACTTTCTATAATACCCGATAATTGTTTCATTCGTGTTACAACAGATTTAAAACGGTATTACGGAATTGTTAATTTTGACGAATTTTTATTAAACAAGCGTCGTTTTTTGTTAGAATTTGTATAACCTCATATGAATTAACATTCATTTATTTGGATGATTATTCTTAGAAGTCATATTTCTTCATGATCTGATCTGCCATAAGTTCGTAACCCTTTCCATTCGGATGGAGGGAATCATGGAAATATTGCTCCTTGTTTTTACCCTTGAATAATGGATTGGAAGAAACATATTTTACTTTCCCATGCTTCTTCACTTCTTTCACGATTGTCTGGTTCCACTCATCCACATATGCTTCAATTTTATCACTGTCCCTGTCCGGGTAAGGATTGTATAGCCCGATGACAAGGATCTCTGCATCTTCATTCGTTTTTTCAAGCGTATCGAGAATGAAATTCAAATTATCCACATATTCTTTTTTCGCTTCCATGATTTTGTCATGATGAAGAGGGACCAGTTTACCACCGTTGCTTTTGATGAGGTCATTCGTCCCGATGTTGACGATAAAGACATCCGCTTCTGTCAAATCTTCGCTCACGCTCGGTTTCATCAGCTGCTTTTGAAGACCGGAAGACTTCTGACCGGGAATCCCGAGATTCTGGAATTTGTAGATTTCGTCCGTCTCCTTCTTGTTCACCTTTTCTTCCAGACGGCCGATATAACCTGTATCTTTGTCATCACCGTATCCGTACGTCAGGGAATCACCGAGGGCAATGACCCTTTTCTTCGATTCCGACTTGCTTTCATCGGCAAAATAACTGAAATAAATAAGGGGAATTAATGCAATTACGACAATGGGTATGATAATTTTCCATTTTGACATTGATGATCCTACCTTCCTGTTCTTGGCTGCTTGTACATGATGAAGTTATTCCCGATTGTCAGAGGATGTAACCTGTATATTTTTGGAATGAACATTTTTTTACAATAAAAAAGACAAACTCTCCCCCGCTTGAGTATGCCTTTTCGAAGGTCGATCAGTTCTTCTGGATGCCAAATCGTGCATTGATCTGGCCCTTGATCATTTTCTGCTTCGCTTCTTTTCTCTCTTTTCTCGTCAGCTCGTACTTGATTTCCTTGGTTGTGACACCTTCTTCTCTATGGTCCGCAATTTCCATCAGCCGCTCTACATCGTTGAAAGAGTATTTCCGGTAACCCCGGTTGGTCCGTTCCGGGTAGATGAGCTTCTTTTCCTCGTAATACCTGATTTTTCTCTCTGTCAGGCCAGTCAATTCACTGACGACACCGATTGAAATCACCTTTTTGTCCTTATAGGAAGATTCCTGTCCCACACTGCCCTCCCCCTCTTAGCCTTATTATACATGGGCGGGCGGCGGAGCCCGAGGATTATGTAAGAAAGTCTGACAAACTTTTCTTCCGTTGGCAGGAAACCTGTCAAAGTCGCTGAAACCAGGCGGGGAAGGTTTTACAATACAATCAAAAGGAGTGAATGTTATGCCATTTTTAAGAGAAGCCGTCCAGAAGCAGCGCGAGCATTTTATTCGTCTTCTGGTGAAGAATGGGATTGCGGAAGGACCGGATTTGGAAAAATGGACGCTCACTGAACTTGTTGCTTTGTATGATAAACATTTTAGGAAGTCTTGAAGGAAAGACTGGTAGAAAACGGATGATGACAGGCTTATGCCAATTCCTGTTGAATCCGCTTTTTTTGCAAAAAAAGCCCCGGGATCCGAGTCCCGGGGCTTTATCCATTAACCGTTTTTGACTTTCTCTTTCAATTCTTCTACATAATGCTGGGCCGCCTGTGCAGCGATACTTCCGTCGCCTGTAGCCGTAACGATCTGGCGGAGTTCTTTTTCGCGTACGTCGCCGGCTGCGAAGATGCCAGGGACTTTCGTTTCCATTTGTTCGTTGGTCACGATGTAGCCCATGTCGTTTGTGATTCCAAGGTTTTGGAATGGCTTCGTCAGAGGAATCATTCCGATATAGATGAAGACACCGTCAGCCTGGAATTCTGTTTCTTCGCCATTTTCAGTTGAAACAAGAGTGACACTGCCGACTTTGCCGTCTTTATCATTGATTTCCTTCACCGTGTGGTTCCAGATGAAGTCGACTTTTTCATTGTCGAATGCACGCTGCTGAAGGATCTTCTGTGCGCGAAGCTCGCCGCGGCGGTGAACGATCGTCACCTTGTTCGCGAAACGGGTCAGGTAGACGCCTTCTTCGACGGCAGAATCCCCGCCGCCTACGACGACAAGATCCTTCCCTTTGAAGAATGCGCCGTCACATACGGCACAGTAGGATACGCCGCGCCCGCCGAGTTCTTTTTCACCAGGAACGCCGATTTTTTTGTATTCGGCACCGGTTGAAAGGATGACGGCACGCGTCTTGTATTCCTTCGATCCCGCTTTGACAAGCTTGTAATCGCCCTCGTCGACGATTTCCTTGATGTCTCCGTATGCGTATTCCGCACCGAATTTCTTTGCGTGATCGAACATCTTATTCGACAGGTCCGGACCAAGGATATGGTCGAAACCTGGATAGTTTTCCACTTCTTCCGTGTTGGCCATCTGGCCGCCCGGCACTCCTCTTTCAAGCATCAGGGTTGAAAGGCTTGCGCGGGATGTATAGACAGCCGCTGTCATACCGGCAGGACCGGCACCGGCGATAATAACATCATAGATTTTTTCTTCTGACATACTGAAATTCTCCTTCCGCAAACGTTCTTGTAAGCATGCTTTATCGTATTCCCCATATAGTATTTACTTGCTATCATTATCCTATAAAATTCAGGGTTGTATCGTCCAAAAATATGCTCATGGAAGGTAGTTTTCCACGACGGTGATGTATTTAGTCAGTGTACTCGCAGAAACACTGTAGCTGTCGCATACCTGCTTCTTTGTCACCTTCTCATTCCTCAGGCGGTTCCACACATAATAGGCAGCCGCCGCGAACGCTTTTGTATTCTTGAATGTCTCTCGCTCCTTAAGGCCGCGGTAGGCAACCGTGAACCATGTCAGGAACAGGCCGGAATCCACACTCGAGATCGGGTGGTTGGATTCATAGAGGTGCATGGCGACCTCATGCATATTCTTGATCTCCTGATTCACTTTGATCGAGCTGTTGACGTTTCTGTTCAAAACGTGGGCGAGGTATACCTTTTCCACGATCGAAAGCTCCTCGACATCGCAGAAATCGGCATGTGTAAGCACGGATTTCTGGTGCTCCGACACAGCGGTGAGAAAGAGGCCGAACAGTTTTTCTTCTGTATACTCACTTTGCAGCTTCTTCAGGATCGACGTCACGTGATTCTCAAATCCGGTTGGACGATCTTCATTCCAAGGCTCGCTGCCCTCTTTTTCCGGATTGATCTCGACTACCTTCTTCCACGCATTGCGCGCCGTCTGCTCACGGCCGGTTTCATACGCTGAATGGGCCAGCCAGTAATAATAGCTCGCATCCCCTTCGAAACCGATCTTCTGCAGCGACTTCAGCCATTCAAATGCTTTCTCCGAATGTCCGATCAGTGCAAACGTCGCCCCAAGCTTGAAGCGGTGCTCATGCAGGAGCGGGCGGACCTTTTCAAGTCCGGCGACCAGTTCATCCAGTTCGTCCTGCCTTTTTTGGTAATAATAAAACACAGCCGTGTTGCAGAGCGCATGCAGATTCCCCGGATTCTTCTCCAGCACCTCTTCAAGCGTGGCAGAAGCCTCTTCCACCTCGCCGAGATAAAAATAGGCAAGAGCCAGATTGTTGTAGGCAGACCAGAATTCCGGGTATTCATCGATCACTTTTTTCAAGGTATCAACAGCCTTCTGGAAATGCCCGGACTCAAGGAGGTCCTTCGCCTTCTCCTGCTGGACGATCAAATCATCGTGCTCGTAAAGATCTTCCACGGTGAGGTCCGAATCGAGCTCCAGCAGTTCTAGGAGATCTTCGGCATCCTCGGCAAACTCGCCGTGCTCCGCTTTATCCATATATATGCTCACATGATCATACGCTTCCTTGAACAAACCGAGATGCGCATAATTATTGGCGAGGAAGTAATGACACTCCACCATATACGGATCCAGGTTCTTCAGAATTTCATGCAGCAAATCATTCGCACGCTTGAAATCGCCAAGCTCTGTATACACAATCGACAACTGACACGCAATCATCGGTTCTAGCGGTTCCAATTGAAGCGCTCTATTCAAATATTTTAACGACCGCTTTAGCTCGCGGCGATGATAAGCTTTCATTCCCTTATTGTAGTAATACTCACCTGTAGGGACAAAAGACAATACCTTGGCTTGCTCACTTCTTAGTTTTGACCCTTTTCTCATCAAAGTCCTCCGAAACGTTCATAGTATATCCAGGCTCTTTTCTGCAGACTTTCAGCGGGGCCGGCCGGCTGGGAGTTCCGTTCGTTTGCCGGGGCCGCTTAGTAGTACCTTTGCGGATAGAGCACGATTATTTAAAGTATTAATCCTATAACTAAGATAGTATAACACACAACAAAGTTGGACTAAACTACCATATTTTGAGGGGATGGGCGTTTGGTATGGGGTGGGCAGTGTGGATTGAGGTTTGGTCCAGATGCGATCCGGGTGGAGATTTTTCGACATGAAGGGCGCAATTATTTTTTTGAAAGGGTGAATTAATTGGTTGAAGGGTAGAATCGGGGCTAGGAAGGGTGTAATTATTTTAGTGAAGGGTGCAATTGTTTGGATGAAGGGCAGAATTAGTAATAAGATAGTAAGTTGACCCGGAGATCATGCCTGCTGCCAGGGTGGGTTGGCGCAATTAATACGATTCTGGCGCAATAATTGTGAAAGTGGCGCAATTATGATGAAACAGGCGCAATAATTTGGAAAGTTGCGCGATTATCTGGATTCCGGCGCAATTATTTAATTGTGGCCATACCCCAATCATTAACTCAATCTATTAATACGCACTCTTCACGAAAGGATCCAGCCCAGCCTGATTTCCAAACCGAAAGCTTGTCTTTTTTAATAAAACAAACAAAAAAGAACGAACCTTTAACCAACTAAAGGCCCGTCCCTCTATCTATCAACATCACTTATTATGACGCTCTACCAACACACCGAGGACTTCCTCAAGAGGCAGTTCCTGTTCGCGCAGCAGTACGAGTACGTGGTAGAACAGGTCTGCGGCTTCCCATTTCAGTTCTTCGGCGTCCCTGTTTTTTGCGGCGATGATGACTTCTGACGCTTCTTCGCCGACTTTTTTCAGGATCTTGTCGACTCCCTCTTCAAACAGATAAGTCGTATAGGCGCCTTCCGGACGCTCTTTCTCGCGGTCGGCGATCAGCTTCTCAAGGGTCAGGAGGATGTTTTCCTTTGAAGCGGACGCATGATCCGAACCTACCGAATCAGACGCCCCTCCGAACACCCGCTCATGAAAACAGCTCTCCTCCCCCTTATGGCACGCCGGTCCTTTTTTATCGACAAGGACAAGCAGTGCGTCTTTGTCGCAGTCCCACACGATGCTTTTCACCGTCTGCGTATTTCCGCTTGTTTCGCCTTTATGCCAGAGTTCCTGGCGGGAGCGGGAGTAGAACCATGTTTCCCCCGTTTCCAGGGTCCGCGCAAGCGATGTTTCGTTCATATAGGCAAGGGTCAGGACTTCCTTCGTTTCGGCATCCTGTACGATTGCCGGCACAAGTCCTTTTTCGTCGTATTTCACGTCACTTATCCAATCGTTGTTCGTCATCGTACATGCACCTCCTGCTCTTTCAAATAGCTCTTCACTTCTTCGACACTTGTTTCTTTATAGTGGAAAATCGATGCTGCAAGGGCCGCATCTGCTTTTCCATCCGTGAATACTTCTTTAAAATGTTCTGAGTTGCCGGCTCCGCCCGAAGCGATCACCGGAATCGAGACGGCTTCGCTCACCACGCGGGTCAACGCCACATTGAAGCCTTTTTTCTCACCGTCGCTGTCCATCGATGTCAGCAGGATTTCGCCTGCTCCCAGTTCTTCAACCTGCTTGGCCCATTCGATTGCATCCAGCTCGCGGAGCTTCCGGCCGCCGTGGGTGTAGACTTTCCAGCTGCCGCTTTCTTCATCGTACTTGGCATCGATTGCGACGACGATGCACTGGGAGCCGAAATACCGGGCGCCTTCGCGGACGAGTTCGGGCCGCAGGACGGCTGCCGTGTTCAGGGAAACCTTGTCGGCACCGGCTCTCAAGATAGCTTTCATATCTTCGACGGCATTGATCCCGCCGCCGACCGTGAACGGGATGGCGAGTTCCGCCGCTACATGGCGGACAACCTCGACCATCGTTTTCCGGCCTTCATGGGATGCTGATATATCTAAAAAAACAAGCTCGTCCGCACCTTGTTCATCGTATACTTTTGCCAGTTCGACGGGATCTCCGGCATCTCTCAGCTCTACGAATTGAACGCCTTTTACGACACGGCCGTCTTTTACATCCAGGCAGGGAATGATCCGTTTCGTCAGCATGAGCCCTTCACCTCTTCCAGTGCCTCGGTTACTGTGAACTTGCCGGTATAGAGGGACTTGCCGCAAATCGCACCGGACACTCCCTGGTCACAGTATTTTTTAAGGGCAGCAAGGTCTTCCAACGAACTCACGCCGCCGGATGCGATTACCGATTTGCCCGTTTCCCTGGCAAGCTCGGCTACCGCTTCGATGTTCGGCCCCGAAAGCATGCCGTCCGTTGCGATGTCGGTGAAAATGAATGTCTCCGCACCTGCTTCGGCCAGTTCTTTTCCGAGGTCGACCGCCTTCAGGGAGGACGTTTCGACCCAGCCGTGCGTCGCGACATAGCCGTCTTTGGCGTCCAGTCCGATGGCGATCTTTTCGCCTCCGTACTTAGCAAGCCATTCCTTCACAAGCTCCGTGTTAGACACGGCGATACTGCCGATGATCACGCGGTCCACGCCGCGATTCAGATAATGTTCGATGTCTTCCGCAGAACGGATCCCGCCGCCGATCTGAACCTTCGCATCGAGCTTTTCAGCCACCGCAAGGACAAATTCATCATTGATGCGGGAACCTTCCTTGGCGCCGTCCAGGTCGACCATGTGGATCCACTCCGCGCCTTCATCCGCGAATTTTTTTGCCATATCGAAAGGAGAATCGCCGTATACCGTCTCCTGATTGTAATCACCCTGGATCAACCGTACACATTTTCCGCCGCGCATATCGATCGCGGGATAGATTGTAAAACTCATGATACTGCCTCCGATTCTTTCACTTTCCTTGTGAAGTTTTCCAGCAGCTGCATGCCCAGCTGCCCGCTTTTCTCGGGATGGAACTGCATGCCGTATATGTTTTCCCTGCTGACCACCGCCGGGATTTCAACCCCTGCATAGTCCGCCGCCGCGGTCAGGACCTCTTCCGATCCTTCTACATAATAGGAATGGACGAAGTAAACGTATCCTTCCTCCAAGCCTTCGAGAAGGGCAGAGTCTTTTTTAAACGATAGATGATTCCAGCCCATATGGGGGACCTTGTATTCGTTCCCTTCTGAATCCTTTTTCGGAATATGGACGACTTCCCCCGGAAGCAGTGCGAGTCCCGCTGTGCTGCCGTTCTCTTCACTTTTTTCAAAAAGAAGCTGCATCCCGAGGCAGATGCCGAGCAGCGGCTTTCCGCTTTCGGCAAAGGTCAGGATCGTTTCTTTCAGATGCGTCGACTCAAGGAGATTCATCGCATCCTTGTAGGCGCCGACCCCCGGGAGGATCAGACCGTCCGCCTCCAGCAGTTTCCCGCGGTCGTCACTGATAAAATAAGGGACGTTCAGCCGCTCGAGGGCTTTGCTGACTGAAAACAGATTTCCCATTCCGTAATCTGCGATGCCGATCATGGTCTACAACATCCCCTTTGTGGAAGGAATCCCTTTGACCCGCGGGTCTATGGTCGTCGCTTCATCGAGCGCACGGCCGAGTGCCTTGAAGATCGCCTCGATGATGTGGTGGGTGTTGTGTCCGTAGTGAACGATGACGTGCAGGTTCATCCTTGCTTCAAGCGCCAGCTTCCACAGGAATTCGTGGACGTTTTCCGTATCGAATGTCCCGACCTTCTGACTTGGAAGCTCTGCCCTGAATTCAAGATGCGGACGGTTGCTGAGGTCGACGACGACAGTTGCGAGTGCCTCATCCATCGGCACCATCGCAGAACCGTAGCGTTTGATGCCTTTTTTATCGCCGAGCGCCTTCACGAGCGCCTGTCCGAGGCAGATCCCGATATCTTCCGTCGTATGGTGGTCATCCACCTCCGTGTCGCCTTTCGCACCGATTTTACAGTCGAACTGTCCGTGTTTGGTGAACAGGTCTAGCATATGACTCATGAACGGCACACCCGTCTCAATCTCCGAATTTCCTTCCCCGTCAATCCCGAAACTCAAACGAATATCCGTTTCATTCGTCTTCCTCACAATCTCCGCTCTTCTTTCCATCGCTGCTTCACTCCTTTAAAATACCGGGGACTTCAGCCCCTCTTGTTGAATCGTATCTCGACTGCACGTGCGTGGGCTTCGAGTCCTTCGAGCCGCGCAAATGCCGCGATTTTATCTCCATTCTCCCTCAGCGCTTTTTCGCTGTAGGAGATGATGCTTGATTTTTTCATGAATTCATCGACGTTCAGGGGACTTGAGAATCGTGCCGTCCCGTTTGTCGGCAGAACGTGATTCGGCCCTGCAAAATAATCCCCGACAGGCTCCGAGCTGTACCGGCCCAGGAATATCGCGCCGGCGTGGCGGATGCCCGCCATCGTTTCAAACGGATCCGCCGTCAGGATTTCAAGATGCTCCGGTGCCAGATTGTTGACAAGATCCACGGCCTTCTCCAGATCCTGCGTGACATAGATGGCACCGTAGTCGCTGATTGACCTGCGGGCGATGTCTTCCCTTGGCAGCGTCGATAATTGACGCTCCACTTCCCTCGATACTTCTTCAGCCAGTTCTTCAGACGTCGTCACGAGGACTGCGGATGCGAGAGTATCATGCTCCGCCTGCGATAACAGATCAGCCGCTATTTCATCCCCATGCTGATTGCCGTCCGCGAGCACGACGATTTCACTCGGTCCCGCAATCATATCGATATCGACGTCTCCGAACACTTCCCGTTTGGCAAGCGCCACGAAGATGTTCCCCGGACCCGTGATTTTATCAACCGGTGAAATCGTCTCCGTCCCGTATGCGAGAGCGGCTACTGCCTGCGCCCCGCCGACTTTGTAGATCTCTTCCACTCCGGCGATTTTTGCCGCGACCAGGACACCGGCAGACAATTTGCCGTCTTTTCCGGGAGGCGAGACCATCGTGATCCGGCCGACCCCGGCGACTTTTGCCGGCAGCACGTTCATGAGCACGGATGAGGGATAAGCCGCTGTTCCGCCTGGCACATAGACCCCGACCGAATCAAGCGGGGTCAGCTTCTGGCCGAGCATCGTACCGTCCGGCCTGGTTGTGAACCAGGAGGACTGCTTCTGCTTTTCGTGGAAGTCGCGGATATTGTCCGCCGCTTCCTGGATCACCTTGATCATCCCGGTGTCCATTTCGGCAAACGCGTCTGCGATTTCCACTTCGGATACCTTGAGTTCTTCTATTAAAACTCCGTCAAACTTTTCCGTGAGCTCCCTCAGGGACGCATCCCCTTTTTCACGGACGGAGGCGATGATTTCTTTCACGGCCTTTCGCTGTTCTTCGGTTCCGCTGTCGACCGAGCGCTTAATCGACGCTTCTTCGACCTCTTTGATAATCTTCATGTATTCCACCAGCCTTTTTGATGAAGCTCTTTTCGCATATTTTGTTGCTATACAGACAAGAAAATACCGTACTTGGGTATTTTCAGATTGCCCGTCCGCCTCTAGTTTAAACTTGAGTTCGAAAAGAGCACGTCCACCAAAAGCTCAATTCAGGTTACAAGCCTATTTAGAAAAGCAACAATCTTTTAGAAAACAGCCTTGATTAAAAAAGTTCTCCCTCAACCTTCGATGATGCGTGTCAGCCTTGCCACCAAATCTTCTATTTTCTCATCCTTCATCCTGTAGCTGACCGGGTTCACGATCAGGCGAGAAGTGATATCCACAATTGTTTCGTATTCCACGAGTCCGTTTTCCTTCAGCGTCCTGCCGGTCGACACAATGTCCACGATCCTATCGGCGAGGCCGATGAGGGGGGCCAGTTCGATCGAGCCGTTGAGCTTGATGATCTCCACCTGCTCACCCTGCTCCCGGAAGTAGGAAGAGGCCACGTTCGGATACTTGGTCGCGATCTTCGGTGCCACATCGCTCATCTTCGTACCGGGCAGCCCGGCAACGGCGAGGTAGCAGCCGCTGATTTTAAGATCGAGCAGTTCGTACACGTCCCGCTCTTCTTCAAGCATCACGTCTTTTCCGGCGATCCCGAGATCCGCGACACCGTGCTCCACGTACGTCGGAACATCCATCGGCTTTGCGAGGATGAAGCGAAGATCTTCCTGCGGCACTTCGATGATCAGTTTTCTGGAGTCATCGAATTCCGGCGGCAGGTCGTAGTCCGCTTTTCGTAAAAGTTCGACCGCTTCTTCAAAAATCCTGCCTTTAGGCATCGCAATCGTCAAGCTGCTCATCGTTTCTCACCGCCATTTCCGTTCGAGTCACGGCCCACTACAAAATGTACATTGCTGAAGCCTTTCGTGAATTCATCGACGTCACCGACACCTTTCCAGTTCTGGAGGACGACTTCCTTCCCTTCATCCCTCAGCTCTGATGCGAGCGTGATCGCTTCTTTCCTGCGTTCGTCGCTGAACAGGACGCACTCCTGCTCGGAGGACGTCAATTCGACCTTCATCGCTTCAAGTACATAGTCAAGGCGCAGGCCGAATCCGGTCGCACCGGATGTCTTGCCGAATTTTTCAAGGAGCTTGTCGTATCTGCCTCCGTTGCCGATCGCAAATCCGACATGCTCGCCGTACACTTCGAACAGGATGCCGGAGTAGTAGCTCATATGGCTGACGAGGCTGAGGTCGAATTTGATGTACTGATCCACGCCGTAGTCTTTTAAGATGCTCCATAATTCCTTCAGCTGTTCAAGCGCATGGAGTCCTTTTTCACCTTCCAAAAGGGAATGGGCCTCGGCGAATACATTGTCGGATCCCCTCAGTTTCAGGAAGCTGAACAGCCGCTGCTTGTCGATGGAGGATAGGGTCAGCTCATTGACATGCTTGCGGTACCCCACATAATTTTTTTCATAAAGGAATCTTCTCAGCGTCTCGGCCCTTTCCTCGGTCCCGACGATCTGGGTGAAGAGTTCCTGTACAAAGCCGATATGGCCAATCGATATCTTGAAATTGTCGAGTCCCGCTTCCTTCAGGACGGACACCATCAGGGCAATGACTTCGGCGTCAGCGCTGACAGAGTCATCCCCGATGCATTCGATGCCGACCTGTTCGAATTCCGCCGGCCGTCCGCCTTCGCGCTGCTGTGCGCGGAAGACGCTGTTCGAATAGGCGAGCCTTAGCGGCGCCTGATCCTTGAGGAGTTTCGATGCTGCGATTCTGGCGATCGGAGCCGTCATATCCGGTCTGAGGACAAGCGTGTGGCCCTGCTGATCGAGCAGTTTGAACAGCTGCTGATCGAGGATTGCAGACGCTTCTCCCACCGTTTCGTAGTATTCAAGCGACGGCGTCTCGATGAATTTGTAGCCCCAACGCTTCATCGCACCTTCCATTTTCTTTTTCGTGCGGTCTTTTATTTCATATAAGTCAGGGAATGTGTCTCTCATTCCCAACGGCTTCTCAAACATGAATAGCTTCGTCATAAGAACCACCTTCGGCAAATTGAATATTGATTTATTTTCCCCTATGGAATGAGGATTACTAATAGTTGATTATTCGGAAATCCTTTAGTTCGCTAATGTGCTAATAAAATAAAGTTATAAGTAGTGTAGCTTTTCTTGTTTTATTCGTCAACCGTTAAAAGAGGATTTTGTCGATGTGGATGGAGATCGTGATGATGGGTTGCCGGGAAAATTCGACAAGAAGCACTTTTACAGGAAAATCGGCACAATAAGTTTCGGTGTGGAACAATAAACTTGATTTTGGCACAATAATTTGGAAACCGGCACAATTATGTTGATTTTGGCACAATCTCTTGCGGAAGCGCTCCGAATAAAGGGTCGGCGGAGGAATCAACATAGGTTTTTTCATAAAAAAAGGCAAAAATAGATTGTCACGATCCACTTTTGCCTTTTCCCTTATTCTTTCATTTTCAATCCTTGTTATTTCACAGCCTGCCTGTTCATCCGGTGTTCAAGGACGGCGTGGTTCATCCTTCGCAGTGCCGTGTCGATCCGTTCTTTCGGGCAGGCGATATTCATTCTTACAAACGAGCCGCCGCTTTCACCGAATTTGAAGCCTTCGTCGAATTTCACCTTGGCTTTTTCGAGGAAGAATGTGCAGAGCTCTTCTCCCTCCATACCCAGCCCTCTGCAGTCGATCCAGATCAGGTGGGTAGCCTGCGGTGTGATTGCCTTCATTTCAGGCAGATGCAGTTCCAGGTAATTGAAGACGTACTGCTTGTTGTCTTCGAGTACCATGAGAAGTTCATTCAGCCAAGGCTCTCCTTCTTCATAAGCGGCAATCGTCCCTTCGATCCCGAATACATTCGGTCTCATCAGGCCGAAGCCTGTGAGTTTTTCATTGTACTTTTCCCTGAGTTCTTCATTCGGGATCAGGAGTATCGATGTCTGGAGACCTGCTATATTGAATGTTTTACTCGGGGCAGCACAGAGGATGCTTTTCTCTTTTATGCTTTCATTTACGCTGAAGAGAGGTCTGTGTTCGTGGCCGCTGTAGACTAGGTCCCCATGCATTTCGTCAGAGATAATCCATAGATTGTGACGTTTGGCGATCTCTCCGATTCTATTTAATTCCTCTGGGGTCCACACTCTCCCGACCGGGTTGTGAGGGCTGCAGAGGATCAGAAGTTTGGTACAGGACCCGCGTGCCTTTTCTTCCAGATCGTCAAAGTCGATTGAATACTCACCGTCCCTGTAGATCAAAGTGTTTTTCAAGACGCTGCAGCCATGGTTCTCAATCGTGCTGTAGAAAGGATAATAGACCGGATCCTGGATGATGACCCCGTCACCCGGTTCGGTCAGCACGGACAGCAGTACGTTTATGCCAGGGATGATACCCGGGCTGAAGCAGATCCACTCTTTATCAATAGGCATGCCGAACCGTTTTTTCCACCATGAGATGATCGATTCGAAGTACCGTCCGCTGAAGGTCGTGTAACCGTATATTCCGTGCCTGGCTTTCTGGTTAAGTGCCTCTGCGATGGCCGGTGCCACCTGAAAGTCCATGTCGGCGATGCACATCGGAATGACGTCCTCTTCTTCAGGAAACGACCATTTGACCGAGTGTGTATTTGTTCTTTCGATGCAATCATTCCAATTCATGCCCTTTGCCCCCCTCATTTCTCTCTCCCCTTACTTTAAACCAGTTTAGGGGGAGGGGGAATAGCTAATTTTATGTAGTTGCCTGTTAACAATAACAACGCTATTGATTTCCGTGCAAGACTTCGCTTTCCGCGGGCAGCCCGAAAGCCTCCTCGTCACTTCGTTCCTGCGGGGTCTCACATAAGCTGCTTTTCCCGCAGGAGTCTTCGTCTTGCACTCCAATCAACCGCTGGATCCAGCTGAATCCCCCCAAGATCTGTTTTAGTTTCTTAAGTAAATAAAAAAAGCAAAGACAGATTCCGGGGAAATTGTCTTTGCCTTCAATCTATTTTTCTGTGTTATTTCCGTAGATTTCATCATCCTGCCAACGCTCTGCAAGTTGATCTTTGGTGTAGATGACACGCATCGGATTTCCTCCGACGAAGGCGCCGGGCGGGACGTCTTTGTGGACGAGGGTGCCGGCGGAGACGATGGCTCCGTCGCCGATTTTAACGCCTGGGAGGATTGTGGTGTTCGCTCCGATCATGACTTCGGAGCCGATTTGCACTTCGCCGAGGCGGTATTCTTTGATCAGATACTCGTGGGCAAGGATGGTCGTGTTGTAACCGATGACCGTGTTCCTTCCGACTGTGATTTTTTCCGGGAACATGACGTCGAGCATGACCATGAGGGCGAACGATGTCTGGTCGCCGATATTCATTCTTAGGAACGTCTTGTAGAGCCAGTTTTTCAACCCGAGAAACGGGGTGTATCGCGCCGCCTGGATGACGAGGAAGTTCTTGACGACTTTCAAAAACGGCACGGTTTTGTATACATGCCAAAGGGAATTGGCTCCCGTCACCGGATAGCGGGTCGTCCGTCTCATGCCGTCGGTACCCCGACCACCTTCAACAGGTCGGGCATCGTGTCGAGCATGAAGTCCGGTTCATACTGCATGAGATGATCGCGGCCTTTCGCGCTCCATGCGACTCCGGCAGAAAGGACGCCGGCATTTTTACCGGCCAGGATGTCATGGTGGTTGTCGCCGACCATGACTGCTTCCTCAGGGGACGAACCCAGTTCGAGGAGGGCTTTCTGGATCGGTTCCGGATGAGGCTTGGCGTTTTCCACTTCATCCAGGGTGATCACAACGTCGAAAAATTGACGCAGGTTCATCAAGTCGAGACCTTTCAGGACGACATCGCGCACTTTTGTCGAGACGATGGCAAGTTTGTATCCTTGCTTGTACAGGGCTTCGACCGTTTCGTACACTCCTTCGAACTCGGTTACAAGCTCGTCATGGTGTTCGTGATTGTAAGCGCGGTAGTGGGCGCACATTTCTTCTGCTTTATCGAGATCCAGGCCGCCGAAGGATTCCTCGAGCGGCGGGCCCATGAATGGGAGTACGTCCTGTTCGGCGTACTGTCCCGGATAATAGTGGTTCAACGTATGAAGGAAGGAAGAAATAATCAGATCATTTGTGTTGATCAGTGTTCCGTCCAGGTCAAATAATACTGTTGTAATTCTGCTCATAATGATTCTTCCTTTCTTTTTTTGCATCGGCGCGGTTCCAGAAAAACGCGACGATCATGGTCAGGACGATTGCTGTCACAAGACGGATGATCAGAAGCGGAAGGACCGGTATGCCGAGCGGGATGAAGATCAGCGTATCCTCGACGACTGCGTGGCAGGAAACGAGGAAGATGAAGGCGAGCGTGACATCCTTCTTGCTCACGCCGTCTTCTTTGACCGCCTGGATCATGACGCCTGCGCCGTAAGCGAGGCCGATGACGAGTCCGGCGACCATCGTCGTCGATGTATTCGCATTCATGCCGAGCGCACGCGTCGCAGGTGCAAGCCAGCGCGAGAAGACTTCCATCCAGCCGAGGTCTTTCATGATCTGGATGATGATCATGAGCGGGATGACGATCAGTGCGAGCTGAAGCACGCCGTAGCCTGCTTTTTCAAGTCCGAGGAGCAGGATTTCTCCCCAGCCATCGGGCTCTGCCTGCTGCGGGGGCATCATGCCATATTGGGCCATTTCGGAGCCGCCCTTCCATAACAGGTTGATGACGACCGCCGAAATGAGCGCGAGTCCTATCCGCACCGCGACGATCAGCCAGATCTTCACGCCGACTTTGGCGGCAACCGTCGACTCGATCAGCAGGTTATGTGAAAACGACAGCATGACGGCCACGATGAAGACTTCCTTGACGGTCAGGTCCAGGGAAAGGATCCCCGCGATTCCTGCGTACAGATTCAGGAAGTTTCCGAGGACAAGAGGAATGGCCGCGTCACCCGACAGGCCAAGCAGCTTCATGAACGGCGATATTTTTTCCATCACCCAGGGCAGGACAGGCGTATACTGCAGGACAAATACAATCAGCGT
Organism: Rossellomorea aquimaris; assembly: GCF_001877785.1. GTDB lineage: Bacteria > Bacillota > Bacilli > Bacillales > Bacillaceae_B > Rossellomorea > Rossellomorea aquimaris_A. Next base: position 37,615 of record NZ_MINN01000117.1, read on the forward strand.
GATGGGGAAAATGACTTTTCCCAGGGACCAGGTTGTCTTTAAACCTGTCTGGCCGCCTTGCTTAATCGATGACATCCACATTCTCTCTTCTCCCCTTATCTATTTGTCTTTCTAACTGTTTTGATTACATATTCACTTCTTCGTTGCTTTTATCATTATAGGCATGGCGTGCCAGACCTGATTTTCTTCTGAAGATGATCAGCGCGGCAGCAACGACGATCAGAACAAGCGAGATGACCTGTGCGATCCGCAGAAATTCAGTCAGCATGAGGCTGTCCGTCCTCATTCCTTCCACGAAGAAACGGCCGATCGAGTACCAGATGACATAGGATAGGAACAATTCCCCGCGGCGGAGGTTCGCTTTTCTCCTTAAAATCAGGAGAAGGATGAAACCTGCGATGTTCCAGAGTGATTCATAGAGGAACGTCGGGTGATAGTAGGTCCCGTTTATGTACATCTGATCGATGATGAACCGGGGCAGATGCAGGTTCTCAAGGAATGAACGGGTCACTTCGCCGCCGTGGGCTTCCTGATTCATGAAGTTGCCCCAGCGGCCGATCGCCTGCCCGAGGATGATGCTCGGTGCTGCGATGTCAGTGAGTTTCCAAAAAGAGATGCCTTTTATTTTTGCAAAAACAAGGGCCGTGATCACGGAACCGATCAATGCTCCATGAATCGCGATGCCGCCGTTCCAGACTTTGATGATATCGCCCGGATTCTGCGAATAATAGTCCCATTCAAATGCGACGTAGTAGGCCCTTGCGGACAGGATGGCGATAGGGATCGCCCATACGAGTAAATCTACAAACGTATCAGGGTGAAGCCCCAGCCGCTTGCTTTCTGATATTGCCAGGTATAGTCCTAATGCTATTCCGAGTCCGATGATGACGCCGTACCAGTGTACCTGCAAGGGTCCGAGCTGGAAGGCAATCGGATCGATGGGTGTAATCGATTGGTCCATGATTTCGCTCCTTTAATTAGGCTCTTTTCGACATTAGAAAATACCGGAACTTGGGTATTACCGTGACTAGAATCATTTCGGAAAAGAGCTCGTATACTCACTTCAATAAGGTTCTAAATGTTGTACGAATGGCGGCAATCCTTTTAAAACAGCCTTTATGAATAAATTAGATGTCTTCGTTCACGCCGTCTTCAATGACTTCGGAGAGGCGGTTCGTGAATTGTTCGGCAGCGTTCACGCCCATCCGCTTCAGGCGGAAGTTCATCGCGGCCACTTCGATGATGACGGCCAGGTTCCGGCCGGGACGGACAGGGACCGTATATTTCGTGATATCGGTGTCGATGATTTTCATCTTTTCTTCCTCGAGGCCGAGACGGTCATACTGCTTCTTCTGATCCCAGAGTTCAAGGTTGATGCAGAGGGTGATGCGCTTGTAATTGCGCACGGCACCGGCACCAAAGAGGGTCATGACATTGATGATCCCGAGACCGCGGATTTCGAGAAGATGCTCGATCAGGTCCGGGGAAGTCCCGATCAGGGTATCGGTATCTTCCTGGCGGATCTCGACGCAGTCATCTGCGACAAGGCGGTGTCCGCGCTTGACGAGTTCAAGGGCGGTTTCACTTTTCCCGACACCGCTCTTGCCGGTGATCAGCACACCGACTCCGTAAATGTCCACCAGTACGCCGTGTACAGCGGTCGTCGGAGCAAGCTTACTTTCCAGGTAGTTGGTCAATCTGGAGGAAAAACGGGTCGTCTTCATATCCGAACGCATCACCGGGACGTCCGTGCGGTTTGCCGCTTCCACCAGTTCATCCGGGATTTCCAGGTCGCGGGAGATGATGATGCCCGGCGTGATATCCGTGCACAGCGCCTCCATGCGCCGCTTGCGCTCTGTTTCGTCGAGCAGCTCGAGGAATGAAAGCTCGGTTTTCCCGAGCAGCTGGATCCGCTCTGCGGGGTAATAGTTGAAGTAGCCGGCCATTTCAAGCCCGGGGCGCGAGATATCGCTTGTGGTGATCGGTCTATGTAATCCGTCTTCTCCGCCCACGAGCTCCAGGTTGAATTTTTCCAGTATGTCTTTTGTTCGAACTTTTGCCAAAGCAAGCTCCTCCTTTTATTCTCTATGTCAATTGTTCGTTCTTCGAATCTTTTTTTGTGCTCTTTCCTATTTTAGCAATTATGAGGAAAAGCGCAAGCGCGTCGGTTGTTATGGAATTGGCCACGTTCTAACTAAGAAAAACGGTTTGAATACCGCAGTTGATTTCCGTGGAAGACTCCGCTTTCCGCGGGCGGACGGTGAGCCTCCTCGTCGCTGCGCTCCTGCGGGGTCTCACCTGTCTCGCTTTTCCCGCAGGAGTCTGCGCCTTCCACTCCAATCAACTGCTGGATAGTACTTTAATTTGCACGGATGGCGATTCTCCATAACAATGACGTGCAGTTGGAGGAGATGAGAAAGCAAAAAACACAGCCCTTGGGCTATGTTTTTTTTATGAATGATTCGATTAGGTTCATGATGGTTCTGTGGGTGTCGATGGATTCCAGCACCCGGAAATCTTGTTCGAGGCTGTGGTTGGCTCCTGGGATTAGGTGGAGCTGGAGGTCTTGGTTTTTGTTTAGTTCGTTGAAGCGTTCCTGAATGTAGTGATGATCACGGTCGCCGATGAAGCAGATGGCTTTTTGGCGGCTGTTCATCATGGAGCCGTGGACGGCTTGTTCGTTCAGTAGCGGGGTGAGCCAGATCGCTCGGGCGTCTTTGAATGCCGGGCGCTGGAGTTCGGCGCTCATCGGGATGGTTCCGATTGATTTTGCCACCAGGAAATGGGAACCGTATGTGCTGGATTCGAGTACGGTATCGATGACTTTTTTAGAGTCACTGAGGAGCATTTCATCAAATTCCTGGTCGGTCAGATCCTTCACCTCCTCCGAATTGTATTCATAATTTATCTGCATCACGTCCCATTCTTCATTCAGGAACATTCCGGTCGGGTAGTGCAGGAGCGGACCCATGACGGTGTAGCCCATTCCCGGAAAGAAAATGGCGAGCCCTTTTGGATTGTCCGAATTACTTAATAATCGATATGGGACTTGGACTTTCATCCCTTTTATACTTGTTGATGTTACGTTCATGCAGATCCCCCCTCATCTTTCCAACTATTTCTAGTAATCGAAGGGGAAATCCTCTTTTCTTCCATAAAAAAAACCCCGGCCGCTGACGACCGGAGTCCATTCCTACTTTTTAGGTTCAAACACAGCTTTTTGAATGACTAAATTGGCAAGGGAGAGGATGATTGATGCCAGGAAGGCCATGCCGAATCCTGATAGTTCAAAGGCATCCCCCATGATTCCGTCTGTCAGCAGCAGGGTGACCGCGTTAATGACGAACAGGAACAACCCGAGCGTCAGGATGGTCACCGGCAGTGTCAAGAGGATCAGAAGCGGACGGATCAATACATTCAGGATCGATAAGACGATGCTTGCTATGACAGCCGCCCCGAAACCTGAAACATTGAACCCGTCAAAGAATCCTGCCAATGCGATAAAAATCACTGCGTTGATCAAAATACCAACTATCCATCTCATTCTCTGATGGCTTCCTCCTCATTCGGCAGCACAAAGGCCAATAAACCGTATACGACGACCAGCGGAAAGAATCCCGTCGGAATCAATAAAATAATGAATATCACCCGAAGGATCGTCGCTTCGATTCCCGTGAACCGGGATAAGCCGCCGATCACGCCGGCGAACTTGCGATTGGACCTTGAGCGTGCTAATTGTTTTTTCATACAGAACACTTCCTTCTCATCTTATGCGTTGTCCTTCTTAACATTCTTCTCCGCGTCCTATTTTATGAGGGAGAAACGGATGTTTTTGCGCATGGATGATGTTTAAACATTTTTATCAAGACCGTTCCTTTTCGCTTCAGGCACTTGCTTTCCGCGGGGAGGAAGTCGAGCCTCCTCAGAGCTGCGCTCTTGCGGGGTCTCGACTTTTCCTCTATCTCCCGTCGGAGTCAAGTGCCTTCCGCTCCAATCCACTCTGTGGTGGAATTGATAGATTTTTTGAATCATACAAGAGGACAACCCTTCATATTTTCTTTATTCCCTTCGAGCGGGAGCTTAAAACAGGTGGATGTGTCCTTTATCAGATGGTATCCGTTTTCCTGTCTTCTGCCTTTTTAATAAGGACAGAACCGGTCTTTGTTTCTGCAAAGAGGTGGAGCTTATCTTCTGAATCCGTTTTGCGGTTGAATTTGATTTGCTTCTGGACGACATCATTTTTCTCTTCGACGACATCGATTCCTTCGAGCTCAATCTTGAAGCTTCCAAGATTGGATTTTGCTTCGCCGGCGATGTTGATGGATCCCGGCACGTAAAGGTCGACATTGCCAGTCACGGTTTTGGCGTGGACGGTATCTGCTTTTGAACCTGTAAGTGCACAGATGATGTTGCCGTTCAGCGACTGGGCATCTGTATAGTGGATATCACCTTCGACCTGGACCTTGCCGTTGATCGATTCCGCTTCGACTTTTTCAGCTTTCGCATTCAGAATCGTGATGGCTCCGTTCGACGTTTCGACTTCTGCTCTTTTACTTGTCAGATTGTCGATGTTGATTTTTCCATTTGCCGATTTGGCCCGGAAGTCCTCTGCCTCGATATGTTCAGCTTTCAGTCCGCCGTTGAACAGTCTCACGGATACTTTTTCATACTGATGCTTCGGGATATAAAGTTTCGAGTCGACTTTCATCCATTTCGTCTGGGTTGCAAAGTAGAGCGTATCCCTGTCGACGGCAAAAGAGATGTTCTCCATGAACTGCCTCCGCGCTTCTTCACGGTCCTCGGTGCGGTAAACCTTCGCCTGGCACTCGACGCGTACCTCTTCCCCGTCCCATGGGATCAGTTCCACTTTTCCGTTTGCGACATCCACATCGACTTTCTTGAATGATGTGTCCGGCTGCTGGAAGACGTGGGACACTTCGACCGACTGATTCCATTGGAAATCGAAGTCGAAGTTTTTGATTTTGGAAAAGGCGGTGTTCATGAAATCGAGGATTTTGTCCTTTGTTTTATCCGTCTTGTAGCCATTGCTGGTGTCGCTCTTTTTATCATCAAAAATGGATACGAACTCATCCAGGAAGTCCTTTTCTTTTTCCTTTGCCGGTTCTGTCTTCTTGTCGAGCGCTTCTAACAGGGTCAATGCTTCCTGTGCCGTGAGTGTCCCTTTTTCCACCATATCGAGAATCCGTTTGCGTTCTTCATTCATGTTTCTTCATCCCCTTATCATTGAATTCATTACAAAAGGCTGTTTACTGACAAAATGTTGTTTTTCGGACAGCATGCAACGTTCTAACGAAGTGAGTACACGTGCTCTTTTCGAACCCGAAGCAAAATGAAGTGTAGTTTTTATTCCGGTATTTTCTCAAGTAACAAATTTGAGAAAAGAGCCTTACAGAAGTACTTTGATTCCTTTGTACACATTCCAAATGACGATGACAATATTGATTATGATGAACAGGCCGATCATCAGGAGGAAAAAGACCGGAATTCCGGAGCCTGTGGCAAAAATGCCTATGTCTAAAAACAAGCCTGCAAATAACAGGGGTATTGCGATGATCGGTATGATGTGAGAAATCAAGGCCGACTTGGCATCCTTTTTCACATGCGGGTTGTCTGTTACGAAATAGACGATGATCGGAAAAATAAATCCTGCAAAAAATATACTGAAATAGCAAAGCGCTGATAAAATCTTGTTGGTCTCCACTTTCATCATCTCCTTTACTATTATCTACGATACGTTTTAAAAAAGGTTTCATTCTTATGGAATTCCTCTTATGATCATTTTCTCACGGGACATTCTTTTTACGGCTCCATCTTAGGTCTGAGTTTTGATGGGTATCGGGAGGTATTTTTGTGGCACCTTTATTCATTCACCTTTGAACAACGCTATTGATTTCCGTGCAAAACTCCGCTTTCCGCGGGTAGCTCGTGAGCCTCCTCAGAGCTGCGCTCCTGCGGGGTCTCACATTAGCTACTCTTCCCGCAGGAGTCTGCGTCTTGCACTCCAATCAACCGCTGGAGTTCGGTAACTCCATCAAAACCTTTCGTAAAAAAAGAGAGCAGGATTTCTCCTAACTCTCATTTTTCTCATACTTTAACTTGTGACTTCTTCTTTTTCGCGGATTTTCTTTTTCATTCGTTCGCGGTCGCGGTCGAGGATCGGTTTCAGGTATTTGCCTGTGTAGGATCCCTTGGCTTCTGCGACTTTCTCGGGGGTTCCGCTGGCGATGATGGTTCCGCCTTTGTCTCCGCCTTCAGGTCCGAGGTCGACGATATAGTCGGCCGCTTTGATGACGTCGAGGTTGTGCTCGATGACGAGCACGGTATCGCCGTTATCGACAAGGCGCTGAAGGACGGTGAGGAGACGCGAAATATCATCGACATGGAGACCCGTTGTCGGTTCGTCCAGGATATACAGTGAGCGGCCCGTTGAACGGCGGTGCAGCTCGGATGCCAGTTTGACACGCTGCGCCTCCCCGCCGGAAAGCGTGGTCGCCGGCTGGCCGAGCTTGATGTAGCCGAGTCCCACATCCTCGATCGTCTGAAGCTTGCGATTGATTTTCGGGATGTTCTCAAAGAACTTCACGGCATCTTCCACCGTCATCCCGAGGACGTCTGCAATATTCTTATCTTTATATTTCACTTCGAGTGTTTCACGGTTGTATCTCTTTCCATGACAGACTTCACATGGGACATATACATCCGGAAGGAAGTGCATTTCGATCTTGATGATTCCGTCTCCGCGGCACGCTTCACATCTTCCGCCTTTTACGTTGAAGCTAAAGCGACCTTTTTTGTATCCGCGCACCTTCGCTTCATTGGTTGTCGCGAATACATCGCGGATATCATCGAATACGCCGGTGTACGTTGCCGGGTTTGACCTCGGCGTCCGGCCGATCGGCGACTGGTCGATATCGATGACTTTATCGAGATGATCGACCCCCTTCACTTCCTTATGCTCCCCAGGCTTGGTTTTGGCATTGTGCAGTTTTTGGGCCAGGGATTTATGAAGGATTTCATTGATCAGCGTACTTTTACCGGAACCGGAAACACCGGTTACCGCCGTGAAGACACCAAGCGGAAACTTCGCTTTCACATTGCTCAGGTTGTTCTCTTTTGCTCCGACAATTTCGAGATATCGCCCGTCAGGCTTTCGTCTCTCCTGCGGGAGCGGGATGAATTTCTTCCCGGATAGATACTGTCCGGTCAATGAACTCTTGTCATTCATGACTTCATCCGGAGTCCCAGCCGCGATGACTTCACCGCCGTGCACGCCTGCACCCGGACCGATATCGATCAGATAATCGGCTGCGAGCATCGTATCCTCATCATGCTCGACGACAATCAGCGTATTGCCGATGTCACGCATATTCTTGAGTGTATCGATCAAGCGCTCGTTATCACGCTGATGAAGTCCAATCGATGGTTCATCGAGGATATATAAGACTCCCGTCAATTGTGAACCGATTTGGGTTGCCAGACGGATCCGCTGTGCTTCCCCTCCGGAAAGTGTCCCGGCTGCCCGGCTCAACGTCAGATAGTCCAGACCGACATTCACAAGGAAACCGAGACGTTCGCGGATCTCCCTGAGGATCAGCCTGGCAATCTTCATATCTTTTTCCGACAGCTCGAGCTTAGAGAAGAAATGATCTGCTTCCTCGATCGAGAAGGCAGTGACTTCCCCGATGTGGAGGGAGTCCACTTTTACGGCGAGACTCTCTTCTTTCAGCCGGTGGCCGTCACATGCAGGACAGTCCTGCTGCGCCATGTATTTTTCCATTTGCTCCCGGATGTAGTCCGAGCTTGTTTCACGGTAGCGCCGCTCGATGTTTTTCATGACCCCTTCGAAGCGGAGATAATTCTCGCGCACCTGTCCGAAGTCGTTTTCATAACGGAAATAGATTTCATCCCTGCCCGACCCCTTCAGGATCTTATCCATTTTATCTTTCGGGATATCCTTGACCGGCACATCCATCGGGATGCTGTAGTGATCGCAGACCGCCTTCAAGAGGGATGGATAGTATTGTGAACTCGTCGGCTCCCACGGGGCGATCGCGTGCTCGTTCAATGTTCGGTCCCAGTTCGGGATGACAAGGTCCTTGTCCACTTCAAGCTTCGTTCCAAGTCCGTCACAGCTCGGGCATGCCCCGAATGGACTGTTGAAAGAGAACATCCTCGGCTCAAGCTCCGTGATCGAGAACCCGCAGTAAGGGCAGGCATGATGCTCGCTGAACAGGAGCTCTTCCTCTCCGATCACATCGATGACGACCTGTCCTTCAGCAAGACGGAGGGCCGTTTCCAATGAATCCGACAGACGCGCAGACACGCTGTCTTTTACGACGATACGGTCGATGATGACCTCGATCGTGTGCTTCTTATTTTTTTCAAGCTTGATCTCTTCCCCGAGATCCACGACCTCACCGTTCACGCGGACACGGACGAATCCCTGCTTCTTGATGTCTTCAAGCGTCTTGACATGGGTCCCTTTCCGCCCGGACACCACAGGTGCAAGAACCTGAAGCTTCGTACGCTCGGGATATTCAAGGATCCGATCGACCATCTGCTCGATCGTCTGGGATGAGATTTCGATGCCGTGATTCGGGCAGATCGGTTTTCCGACACGGGCAAACAGCAGACGGAGATAGTCATAGATTTCAGTGACCGTCCCGACTGTCGACCTTGGGTTCTTGCTTGTCGTCTTCTGGTCAATCGAAATCGCCGGTGACAGTCCTTCGATGGAATCGACATCCGGTTTGTCCATCTGTCCCAGGAATTGACGGGCATACGCTGACAGGGACTCGACATAGCGCCGCTGCCCTTCAGCATAGATCGTGTCGAATGCCAGTGATGATTTTCCCGATCCGGACAGGCCGGTCAGGACGACCAGCTTATCCCTCGGAATTTTGATATCTATATTTTTTAAGTTATGAGCTCTGGCTCCTTGTACGATAATTTGGTCTTTGGCCATTCCTGTTTCACCCTTCCGCCTTTAGCTCAAGAATGGTGTCGCGAAGCTGGGCTGCCCGTTCAAAGTCGAGCGCCTTGGCCGCTTCTTTCATTTCCACTTCCAAGCTAGCAATAAGTTTTTGTCGCTCCGGTTTGGACATTTTCGATACGTTTGTCTCTTTCCCCTCATAAACCCCTGCTTCTTCAGCAGCATGGGTCGCACGGATGACATCCCTGATTTCTTTTTGGATTGTCGTCGGCGTGACGCCATGCTTTTCGTTATATTCAATCTGGATTTCACGGCGTCGTTTCGTTTCATCGATCGCCTTCTGCATGGAATCCGTCATCTTATCGGCATACATGATGACTTTACCGTTCGAGTTACGCGCAGCACGTCCGATCGTCTGGATGAGGGAACGCTCGGACCTGAGGAATCCTTCTTTATCCGCATCGAGGATCGTTACGAGCGATACCTCAGGGATATCCAGTCCTTCACGGAGCAGGTTGATTCCCACAAGGACATCATATTTTCCAAGACGCAGGTCACGGATGATTTCGATCCGTTCGAGCGTCTTGATTTCCGAGTGCAGATATTGCACTTTGATGCCGATTTCTTTTAAATAAGCAGAAAGATCCTCTGACATTTTCTTTGTCAGTGTCGTCACGAGGACGCGCTCATTTTTCTCGATCCGCTCATTGATTTCACCGAGAAGGTCATCGATCTGTCCTTCGATCGGACGCACTTCGATAACCGGATCAAGCAGACCTGTCGGACGGATGATCTGTTCCACCATTTCAGGGCTGTGTTCAAGTTCATATGGCCCCGGCGTTGCGGAAACATAAAGGAGCTGCTGGACCTTTTCTTCGAATTCCTCGAACCTGAGCGGTCTATTATCCATCGCTGAAGGCAGACGGAAACCGTGGTCGACAAGCACTTTCTTCCGTGCCTGGTCCCCGTTGAACATCCCCCTGATCTGAGGCAGAGTCACGTGGGACTCATCCACCACAATCATGAAATCATCCGGAAAATAATCCAGGAGCGTATAAGGTGTGGAACCCGGCGGCCTCAATGTAAGGTGGCGGGAATAGTTCTCGATTCCCGAACAGAAGCCCATTTCCCTCATCATTTCAAGGTCATAGCGGGTCCGCTGTTCGAGGCGCTGTGCTTCGAGGAGCTTCCCGTCTTCTTTCATGATCGCCAGCTGTTCTTCCAGTTCTTTCTCGATATTTTTGATCGCGACCTGCATCTTTTCTTCGCGGGTTACGAAGTGGGATGCCGGGAAGATAGCGACGTGATCACGGTCTCCCATGATTTCGCCTGTCAGGGCATCGACTTCGCGGATCCGGTCGATCTCATCCCCGAAGAACTCCACACGCATGCAGTGTTCATCACGCGATGCCGGGAAGATTTCCACAACATCCCCGCGTACGCGGAATGTCCCGCGCTTGAAATCGATGTCGTTGCGTTCGTATTGGATATCCACAAGCTTGCGTAGAAGCTGATTCCGCTCGATTTCCATCCCTGTCCTGAGGGACAGGACAAGCTCACGGTATTCTTCCGGGTTACCGAGCCCGTATATGCATGAAACGGAAGCGATGATGATGACATCCCTCCGCTCGAATAAAGCGGATGTCGCCGAGTGGCGGAGCTTATCGATTTCATCATTGATGCTTGCGTCTTTTTCTATAAATGTATCGGTCTGGGGAACATACGCCTCAGGCTGATAATAATCGTAGTAGCTGACGAAATACTCGACAGCATTATCCGGGAAAAACTCTTTAAATTCGCTGTAAAGCTGACCGGCAAGTGTTTTATTGTGGGCAATAATCAATGTCGGTTTCTCCACTTTTTGAATTACGTTGGAAACGGTAAAGGTCTTACCGGTACCTGTCGCCCCGAGAAGCGTCTGATGACGTTTCCCTTCATTAACGCCTTGAACCAATCTGTCGATTGCCTTCGGTTGATCGCCTTCCGGCTTGTATTTGGACTTTAATTGAAATTGTTCCTTCACCGTGAAACCTCCTGTACTAAAGAATCCGTACCTTGTTATTTACCTATTTATTCACAAATTAAACACAGTCCATTCATCTATACACATTCTACCACATATCGCAGGGAAATAACCAATAAAAAGCGAACAAAAGTTCGTTTATTTCGTCCCAGGGATCCTTGCTTTGTTTTGCAAGGAAAAGAGCGTTGTGGAGGATTTGGGGATAACTGTGGAATGTTGATTATTCGATTTTTTACGTCTTCGGATATGATTTCATGCCGGCGGGAGTGGATGCAGATCAATTTATACGGGGATAATCCCAATTAATTTTCGGAGGGGGATTGTTTAGAGGCGAAAAGCATAAAATGGATGGGCCTTGAATCCGGAATCTTCGAATTTCAGGTTGAAATCTTTTAATTTTGAGCCTTAATCTTTCAATATTAACCATTATTCTTCGAATTCCGCCCCATAATCTTTTAATTTCCAAGATAATTCCGTCAAATAGAAATAAATTCCAAAAACCACGACCTTCTCCCGCATGACCCCCAATACCAATACCGAACTGGCTGCTTTAATAGGAGTCTGCGGATGATCACGGTTAATGGTGCCCCAATCCAAATAAATGTACCGGAAATCATTTTTATGTGCAGATTTGGTCGATGATAAGCTAAAACAATACACACAACCTGTTAATAACTATGTGTATAAATTACCAATTATTGTGGAAAACGACAATTCTTATCCACATTTCTGATCGTAACCTGTGAATAATGTGTATGAATCCGGATTCATAGTGTGAATAAATTCAGAACAATCTAGTTTATTCACAATACTCTGCCAGTTATCCACAATCCGTATAAAAAGAAAAACCCGGGCACTGTTTTGGTCCACAGTGCTCAGGTTTTTTGTTTCGCTTTGTTCATCATACGATTGCTGTACCAGAATCCGACGGTGAGGGATGCTGCGTCGACGACGATCAGTCCCCAGGAGTCGGTATATCCTTTTGATACGGATGCAGCGATCAGGGCTACGGTAAGTATGAGTCCGACGTAGTGATTGTAGGTGACTCTGGCGAACAGAATCACGAGCAATCCCGGCAAAAAGATACCCAGTATGATTTTAGACACGGTCCACTCTCCTCAAATGACGGGAATAACCATATTTTAACGAATAACTTCGCCCGATGAAAGGTTTTTCTCGTTATTCGTCCGCGGAGTGGATCAACCGCTCCGTCCGTTCTTTCAATTCACTGTGGGGGATGAATTTTTCCGAGAGCATGTCGGGGAGGATGTAGTCGAGGAAATATTGGACGCACCCGAGCTCCCTGAATTTCATGATGGTCGACAGGGCTCCCTCATAAATCTCCATGAATAACGGGTCCGGATTGCCCTTCTGGATTTCGCCGAATGATTCATAAAGAAGATCGATTTTATCGGCGACCGACAGGATCTGGCCTTCGAGTGATGCATCCTTCCCTTCCTTGAACCGTTCCCTGTAGACGTCCTGGAACTGCGGCGGGATTTCGGTGTTGATGAATTTTTTGACCATCTGATCTTCCACCTGGCTGAACAGTTCGCGGAGTTCTGCCGATGCATATTTCACCGGTGTTTTGATGTCGCCCGTGAACAACTCGGCATAGTCATGGTTCAGCGATTTTTCGTAAAGGGCCTTCCAGTCGACCTCTTGTCCATTCTGTTCCTCCACGGTCCCGAGGAATTGTGAGATCTTGGTCACCTTGAAGGAGTGGCTGGCCACATTATGTTCGTGATATTTGAACCTCCCCGGACAGCGCACGAGCGTCTCAAGGTCGGACAGGCTTTTGAAATAGTGATGGATTCCCATTGTATTCTCCTCTCTCTTATATCGTTCCGGGATGTACCCTTACCCTTATTTTATTTAAAAGAAACCAGCCCTTCCACTTCCCCGGCCAGGATGGCATTGAGTGCATCGTGATGGAGGGTCGGGATCTGGTGGGATGCCCCGGGTATGATGTAGACTTTCTTCGGGTGACAGTCTTTGTAGCACTCCATTTGATCGTTGACCCAGTCCGATTTCTCTCCGTATATGAGCAGAAGCGGCACCTTGCAGCGGTTCATTTTTTCAATGCCGTCATAATTCAGTGACTGCTTGTAAAAATGGTACCAGACTTCCGGATTCGCCTTATTCATGTGAAGGACGAGTTCTTTGCGTTCCGACTTATCTTTCGTATGGGCCTTTGAGATGATCTTGGCGAGCCGTACCGGATGATGACGGACCATCTTCATCCCGATGAGGTGCATCATTTTCAGCTTATTGTGGACAACCCTGGGGTAAGCCCCGATCAGGATCATGGCGCTTACTCTTTCATTATATGCCGCGGCGAATTCTTGTGCGATCACACCTCCGGCTGAATATCCGAGGAGTACACATGTGGATAACTGTAAATGATCAAGAAGGAAAAGAAGTTCATCCACAAAGGAATCAAGGCTAATGAACGGCTTCAGAGTCGGAGAATCTCCGTGTCCCGATAAATCCGGGATGATCAGCCGGAAATGACTGGCAAGGGAGTGCTGTTTTGAAAATACGGCCCTCCCCATTCCAGGGGGATGAATGAATAGCAGCGGAGTCCCTTTTCCGATATCGTCATAAAATAGGGTGGACCCCTGATAAGGTACGCTTGGCATATATAAAAACCTCCCTTATTCCGAGTGAGTGTCTCTTACACATTCTTCTCGGGATAAGGGAGTTCTAGTCATCCTTTTTAGATGAGGCGCACCGATACGACGCCATCGATGGCTTTCAATTTTGTTTTGACATCGTTCTGCTCTTCTTCAGTCAGCTTTTGGTCTAGGTCGATCATCGTGTAGGCCCATGTGTTCTTACTGCGGTTGATCATGTCGGCGATGTTGACGGCATAGCCGGATAAGGTCGTCGTGATGCCCCCGACCATGTTCGGGATGTTTTTGTGCATGACGGACAGACGCATCTTGCCGCTGTATGGAAGGTCCACGTCCGGCAGGTTGACGGCGTGCTTGATGTTCCCTGTCTCAAGATACGTTTTCAGCTGCTGCGCCGCCATGACGGCGCAGTTTTCTTCCGATTCGACGGTGGAAGCGCCGAGATGCGGAACAGGGATGACATTTTTCAATCCCAGGACCTTTTCATTTGGAAAATCGGTGACGTATTTTTTGACGGTGCCCGCGTTCAATACCTCACCGAGGGCATGCTCATCAACCAGTTCCCCTCGTGAGAAATTGAGGAGGGTGATGCCTTTTTTCATGCGCAGAAAGCTGTCATTGTTCACGAAATGCTTCGTCTTGTCCGTAAGGGGGATATGGAATGTGACAAAATCGCACTGCGCCCAGACGTCTTCGATGTTATGGGCGCGTTTCACGTCCTGTGACAGTCTCCAAGCGGCATCGACTGAGATGAACGGATCGTAAGCGACGACATCCATTCCGAGTGCGAGGGCGTCATTCGCGACAAGGACACCGATGGCACCGAGACCGACGACACCGAGCTTTTTCCCCTTGATTTCACTTCCGACGAATTCCTTTTTCTTTGCCTCGACGACCGAGGCTGCATGTTCCTCTCCATGAAGCGTCTGCGCCCAGCCCACCGCAGAATAGAGATTGCGTGCAGAAGCGATCAGATTGGCAAGCACAAGTTCCTTAACGGCATTGGCATTCGCCCCCGGCGTGTTGAACACGACGATCCCCTTCTCGGTACAGTCATCGACCGGGATATTGTTCACGCCCGCACCGGCACGCGCAATCGCTTTTAACGACGGAGGGAATGAGAAATCATGTAGATCCTTGGACCTGACGAGCAGGCCGTCGGGATCTCCCTCCCCGTTCAGGAGATAGTTGAGATCATCCTCTATTAATGAAAGTCCGCTTTTGGCTATCGCATTGTACGTATTGATTGTCAGCATCATGATCCTCCTTCACTCAGTTCGCGTTCAAAGTTTTTCATGAAATCGATGAGCTCCTTCACACCCTCGAGCGGCATCGCGTTGTAAATGCTTGCGCGCATGCCCCCGACAGAACGGTGACCTTTCAGGAACTCTAAGCCTGCTTCCTTTGCTTCCTTTAAAAATCTGGCATTCACTTCATCTTTTTCTGCAGTAAAAGGGATGTTCATGAGTGACCGGTTTTCCGGTGAAACCGGGTTATGGAAGAGACCGGACTGATCGATCGCCGAGTACAGCAGCTCCGCTTTTTCCCGGTTGCGCGCTTCCATCCCCTCTAATCCGCCATTGTCTTTCACCCATTGAAGCACGAGTTTCAATACATAGATGGAGAAGGTCGGCGGGGTGTTGAACAACGAGCCGTGCTTTACATAGGTGTCGTAATCCAGGAGTGCCGGACAATGCTCAGGCGCATTGCCGACAAGGTCCTTGCGGATGATCGCGACCGTGACTCCGGACGGTCCGAGATTTTTTTGGGCGCCGGCGTATATGAGACCGAATTTTGATACATCCAGTCCCTCTGACAGGATATGCGAGGACATGTCGGCGATCAGCGGGATGTCCCCGGTCTCGGGATAGCCGTTGAACCGCGTTCCTTCTATTGTATTATTCGAGGTGATATGTACATACCGGGCGTCTTTTGAAAAATCATCACGAGAAAATTGCGGGATGCTATGTTGATTTTCCATCTCATGCGTCCTCACTTCCCCGACTTTATCCGCTTCTTTCACCGCTTTTTTCGACCAGCTGCCGGTGACGATATAGTCGGCGGTCTGGCCCGGGCCGAGCAGATTCAGCGGAATCATCGAAAATTGCAGGGAAGCCCCGCCCTGCATGAACAGCACATGATAATCGTCCGGAATGCTTAGCAGCTCACGGAGCAGTGCTTCGGCCCCGTCGATGATTTCCTGGAATGCAGCGGAACGGTGACTGAGCTCCATCACGGACATGCCTGTCCCTTCATAATCAAGCAGTTCACTCTGCACTTTTTCGAGTACCGGCTTCGGCAGCACCGCGGGACCTGCCGAGAAATTATAAACAGTTTTCATTTATGACACCACCCTATCTGAAAGTTCCGATTTTTTTCAAATTATAGTGAAATCGCGCGGCTGCGTCAATCCCACTCTACCCACATGTAAACGCTTAATCACCCCCTTTTTTGTCCATTTTCCTATTCATCGTATCGTTCTATATGTTTTTGAAAAAAGATTGGAGGTCCCTCCCTCGCTGCGGTGAAGCAGCAAAGAACCGGCTTTTAATACGAAAGAATCGAAACTTTCGGATGTTCACTTTTTCACATTTTCAAGGGATATTGTGGAAACTGTATAGTATAATAGGTAAATAATTCGAGTATGTAATTATGTAATCGTTGAAGTTACCAAGGGGCCAATTTCTTTACAAGAACACTTATCGTTTGATTTACCAGTGGGGTGATATTAATTGGGAAATTTAAAAATAGTGTGCTTGCTGCTGGGTTTCCTTCTCTTATTGTCCGGTTGCAGAGTAGTCTTAGTGGACCCTTCGCTGGAGGCTCCTGAGCCCGAGAAATCTGCCCCCTTGCAGGAACAGATTAATCTGCAGGCTCATATTCAGTATGATAATCGAAAAATTGTGTTCCGGGGAGAGACGGACCTTCCTGAAGGAACCATCCTTGAAGCCTCAAAGATGGAATATCCGATAGGAACAGAACCATTTTCTGTAGAAGTTGGAGCTGCCGACCCGCTTAAGGAGACCAAAGCAGCTGAAAAAGCCGAGGTAGCGAAAGAAGGTACATTTCTAGTCGTTTTGAAAAGGGATCCCCAGAAACGTTATCAGATATCCCTTCAATTCAGACCGGAATTGCAACCCGTTCCGATAAAAGAAATATACGGTGACACAGGGGACAGCATCGGAGCGAGCGAAGGACTTTTCAACTATGAAGATAACGGGACCGAATACACCGGAATAGCCTTATTTGCCCCGCTTAATACGATTGATGATGCAGGTTTTTGGATGGGGAGGCTTGAAATGAGGCCAAATCAAAAAGATGCGAGACCATACTGATATCAGATTCAATGAGGGTGGACAAAAATAATATAGTCTAAGTAGAACCCAAACTAATTTGCCATGAGATGAGGCAAATTAGTTCGGGTTTTTAATTTGTTGTACATTTAATTCAGCGATTGATTGGAGTGCAAGACGAAGACTCCTGCGGGAAAAGCGTGTTAGGTGAGACCCCGCAGGAGCGTCGCGACGAGGAGGCTCACCAACCGCCCGCGGAAAGCGAAGTCTTGCACGGAAATCATTAGCGTTATTTAAATCACCTCTATAATATTCGCCCATAAAGCCTAGGGTCTTCATAGTCGTACCGGTTTTTTATAACCATATTACACTGTCTTCACCAGTGGTTTTAAAGACATTGAGGGAATAAAGTGGAAATGATATAGTATAATAGGTAAATAGTTTGAAAATTTTGTAATATAATTGTAATCGAAGCGCCATTTAATCAGGGAGGGATTTTTATGAAAAAACAGCTCCTCCGGCTGCCCCTTCAATTCATCCTGACGTGTCTGGGTCTATTCCTTTTCAGCGGGGCCGGGTCGCTGCTTATGTACGACCATGAACTTGTGATACATATCGCTAAATATATTCATACACTCCAACTGATCGGTAAGGACCTGCTCGATCCGGGGTCCATTTTTGTACAAGTCGAAGCGGACGGGAAGGAATATCCGATCTTCCCGATGATGCTGAAGCTGTTCGGCTATTCATTCCTGCTGCTGGTGACGTCTTTTTTCATTGCGGTTGTGAGTGCTGCCGTATTAAGCTATCTGGCCATGCTCCTTCCCCGAAGGGCCCACCGGTTTTTTCTGAGGATCCTTGAATTGCTCGATTCGCTTCCGGATGTGCTCGTTGTGGTGTTCCTGCAGTTGTTCATCATCTTTCTGTTCAAGAAGACCGGCATTCTTTTCTTCGATATCTATGCCCTTGGGGAAGAGAGGATCTATATGCTGCCAATCTTTTGTTTAGCGGTGATGCCGGTTGCGTTTCTGGTCAAAAATTTCTTGTTCCAGCTGCGGGAAGAAGGAGATAAACCGTACGTTGAATTTTCTTTTTCCAAAGGGTTCTCGAAGGCTTATACACTGTGGGTCCATTTGTTCAGGAATGTGTGGGTCAGTTTTTATTATCATATCAAGCCGATTTTCCTGCTGATGCTCTCGAATCTGTTGATCATTGAGATCCTGTTCAACATCAATGGTTTCATGGTGGCGATGCTGTCGACCGCTGTCAGCAAGCCGAGTGCTTTTTTCATTGGCATGCTGATGGTGTATATCCCTTTCTTTCTATTATTCAGTCTGGGTCAGCTGTTATTGACAAAATACACGGGCATCCATGAGGAGGCGGAAGCATGAGTGTATTCAAAACGATTCGATTTTGGATTCCGATCTTAATCCTGCTCGCCATGATCATCGGCAGTTACATCATCCCTGTCTTGAATCCTGATTTTCAAGAATCAGGGCCGGCTTATATGAAAGATGAGGAAACTGGCAGGGTGGTCGCGGCACCTGTTTATTCCATTTCCGAGATGCCCCCGTTCGGAAGTGACAAGCTCGGAAGGAATCTATTCATCATCCTGGTGGCAGGTGCTAAATACACGCTGTTATCAGCGATCGTCATCGCCTTATTAAGAATGACGGGCGGATTTATCACGGGTGTGCTGTATGCCTTTCTTCCCCGCTGGTTCCGGGCAGGGGCAAAAGGGCTGTTGGACACATTTAATTTCATCCCGCTTGCCATCATTGCCTATATCCTGCTGTATCCGCTTCAGCTTGCATTCGCGGGAGGATCGCTTCCCTCCTTCAGGTTCCTCGTCATCGAGGTCATCGTAATCGCCCTGATTGTCATCCCGTCTCTCGGGATGTACGTCGGACAGGGGATGCATGATTTCCTGAAGCAGGATTTCATCTCGGCTTCGAGGACGATGGGAGCGGGGCGTTTTCACCTGATCCGGAAGCACTTGTGGCCATATTTCAGCCGCCAGTCGATCGTGCTGTTCTCGGAACAGCTCGCTCAGACGCTTCTTCTCCTTGTACAGCTCGGCATCCTGCATATTACGCTGGGAGGATTGATCACGGAAAATTTCGGCGTCCTGGAGTTCATCCCACAGTATTTCTCGGTGACCAATGAATGGGCCGCCACGATGAGCATCAACATCCAGCAGGTCTTCAACAAGCCGATGCTCCTGCTCGCACCGCTGCTGTTTTTTGCGGTATCGATCTACTGTGTGAATCAAATCAGTTCCGTTCTGAGACAGGTGCTGATCGAGGGACAGACGGTCAAGGCGGGTTCTGGTAAAAATGACAGCCGCGCGGAAGCTGCAATTTCTAAGCAGAGCATGGAGGATTTTCAATTCACAGCGGGGAGCGATCATCGTGAAACCGTATAGACTGCTGACTGTTCTATCGCTTTCCCTCCTCTTTATTCTGTCAGGCTGCCGGGTCGTCCTGGTTGATGAAACACTGGAGCAGGCAGAAGCCGAACCCGAACCAAAAGGAAAAGAGCCGATTTCGCTGCAATCAAAAGTCCAGTTCAGTACAAATAAATTGGTTTTCCGAGGAGAGACCGATTTGCCCAAGGGAGCTGTCATCGAAGCGAGCTTGACGGAATACCCTGAAACGGTCACTTTGCAGCAGGTCATGAATGCGGAAGCTGAGCCGTTGGCTGAAACGAAGGTCTCCGAAACAGGTGAAATAGGGGAAGACGGGACCTTTTTGATCGTCATGAAAAGGAGCGATCCCCAGAAGAGATATCAGGTATCCGTCCAATTCAGGCCGGAGCTTCAGCCTCAGGCGGTGAAGGACCTGTACGGGGAAACCGGGGAATACATCGGAGGGGGCGAGGGCTTTTTTGAATATGAAGCCGGGCAAACGGAATATAAGGGAATCGCTTTATTCGCCCCGCTTCCAAACCTTAACGACGGAGGATTTTATCAAGGGAAATGGGATATGCATGAGAATCAGGAAAAAGCGAGACCTTCCTTTTAAGTCCAAAAGAAAGACCTGTGCGGGCGAAGCACAGGTCTTTTTTGTATGGATCATCCAGTCATGATATCCTCCTTCGGATATCGGATCTTCTCTTTATCCGGTCTCGACAGTGAGAATGCAAGCGTCAACGGACCGAGTTTTCCGATGAACATGACGATGATGATGACGCTCTTCCCGATATCGGTCAGTGATCCTGTGATTCCCATCGACAGACCGACGGTACCGAAAGCAGAGACGATTTCAAAGAGGATCTCCAGGAACCCGGCACTTTTTTCACTCATGTTCATAATGAACAGCGCGGTGAAAACGAGGAATACACTCATTATCGATACGGCCAGAGCTTTGAAGATATGGAACTCACTGATCGTGCGGCGGAACAGGCGGATTTCACGTTTTTCTTTCAAAAACGCAAAGACACTGAGTGAAATGACGACGAAGGTTGTAAGCTTGATGCCCCCTCCTGTGGACGCGCTGCCCGCTCCTATGAACATAAGGAGGACCGTCAGGAGAATCGAATCCCGCTCCATGACTCCATAGTCAAGCGTATTGAATCCGGCGGTCCGCGGTGTCACGGCTGAAAAATAAGCCGCCTGCAATTTATCGAACAGAGACAGATCAGCGAGCGTGTGGGGATTGTTGTACTCAAGGATGAACAGGATGATCATCGCTGCCGTATTGATGATCAGTGTTCCCCACAGCATGATTTTTGTATGAAGGGACAACTTTTTCAGCGTCCTCTTTTTGTAAAGATCGACCAGAACCGTAAACCCTATCCCGCCGATGATGAATAACAGCGAAATCACAAGATTCACAACCGGGTTCCCTGCGTAACCCATCAGACTGTCCTCCCAGATGGAGAATCCTGCGTTGTTGAAGGCAGAGATGCTATGGAACAAACTGACGTACAAGCCCCTGCCCCATCCATACTCCGGCACCCATTGAGTAGCCAGCAGGACGACGGCGGCCGCCTCCACCGTAAAAGAAAAGTAAAATAAATATTTTACGAGTTTTATGACGCCGCCGACCGAAGTCTGATTCAACGCCTGCTGAATCAGCAGCCTCTCCTTGAACCCGATTTTCTTGCCGATCATCATAAAGATCAGGACGGCAAAGGACATGATCCCGAGACCGCCTATCTGGATCAGGCACATGATGATCACTTCACCGAACGTGGTGAACACAGTGCCCGTATCAACCACGATCAGCCCGGTGACGGTCATTGCTGAAACCGAGGTGAACAACGCGTCTAGCATCGAAATGCCCTCTTCCGTCGCAAACGGCAGCTTCAACAGGAACATCCCGAGGATACTGAAAAAAATGAACGTTATCACCAGCAGCTGCGGCGGGGTCCAGGGAGCGATTTTTCCCTTCATCTTTTATACACCTTCTTTTTCAAAGCGATTGATATCGCGGTTATGGCCGATCACGATCAGGAGGTCCTCCTTTTGGATGACTTCATCCGCAGACGGCGAGACGATGACCTCGTCACCGCGGTGTATGGCGATGATATTGCAGCCGTACTTCGCGCGTACATCCAGCTCGATCAGATTCTTCCCTGCGACCTTCCTGGTTGCAAGCACCTCCACGATACTATGTTCTTTCGATACTTCGATATAATCGATGATCTTTTCAGACGTGATGTGATGGGCGATCCTTCTCGCCATATCGCGTTCGGGATGAATGACCTTATCTGCGCCGATCCGGTCGAGAACCTTCTGATGGTAGGCATTCGATGCCTTGACCCACACTTCTTTGACGCCAATTTCCTTCAGCTGCAGCGTCGTCAGGATACTCGCCTCGATATTCTCGCCGAAGGAAACGATGACATGGTCAAAATTCCGCAGTCCGAGCGACTTCAGCACCGATTCATCCATCGCATTCGCCTGCACTGCATGAGTCGCGATGTCCTGGAACTTCTGGACGACTTCGTGATGGATATCGATCGCCAGCACCTCCACATTGAGCGATGCCAGCTCCTGGACAAGATTTCCCCCGAACCGGCCCAAGCCGATGACTGCAAATTGTTTCTTCATGTTGAACACCCTCCAAAACCTTTTTATTAGCTTAACCAATTGATATTATTCAACTCCGCTGCCGTGGAATGTCTGGCACAAGCAGGAGATGAGACTTGCCGTATTATCCTTCATTTTCGTAACGACTAACTGTTTATTTGCTGAGTCAAGCTGTTGATTGTAGTGCAGGACGCAGACTCCTATACGAAAAGCGGAAGGGCTTTGATCAGAGGCGTGTGGCATAAGACGAATCGTCCACGAAGGCGTTCTTTGCCTTCTTGGACGGTTTGGCTTATGACATGTGCCTCTAAGCCCTGCAGCTAGACAGATTGAAATGCGGAAGTGGGCGTTTTGCTCCCTTTGAAAAATGTTCTTCTGCTTTAGAGGCGTTTTTTGCCTCAAAAGCAGAAGGTTAATTTTCAAACGGGAGCAGACCACTGGAGCTGGACAGGGCCACCAAATCAATAGGAGGCTCACGGGTCACCCGCGGAAAGCGAAGTTCTGCACGGAAATCAACAGCGGTGTATAAAGTTCATACAAAAAAACAGCACAAAAAGACCACAAGGAATACACCCTGTGGTCATCATTTTTTGATCACAAGTATCATCCTCTCCCATTACGCTTACGAGGTTAGCTGACGGATTCGGGCGATGGAAGTAGCCCTACCTTATCCGCACACAAGGGTCCACCCTTAAGCTTAGGCGCCCAGGCCTATGCCTTTTAGATCAAGAACCTTGCAGCGATGAGGATTCACCCCGGTGACTCGGGTCCCCCGCTTCATATTGAATTAAGCGATAAAGAATATTTGTTTGATGATAGATATCATACTCCCCGCACCGTGAGTTGTAAATATGTTTTTTGTAAAAATTTCTGCCTTTCAATTGGAATATTTTTTATACGCCGTGAGGTTTCCAATCCCTTTTTACGGGGAAAAACCTACATAAGTAATACTAGATAAGTACCAGAAGGGAAGTAGGAAAATGGCTGATCTTTCAACGACCATTTCTAAAGATACAAGGAAAAGCAATCAGGGATCATCTGACATCAAACCATGGATCCGGGGATTCGCAAGAGTTGGATTTATCTCAAGGGGGAGCGTTTATCTCTTGATCGGTGCGCTCGCACTGATGGCAGCGTTCGGTGCAGGAGGAAGCATGTCCGATACCAGCGGGGCGTTCAGTGCGGTTGCACAGGCTCCGTTCGGTGAGGTCCTCCTGTGGATCGTCGGATTCGGGATCATCGGCATCGTCATATGGAGCTTCATCGAAGCAGTCAAAGACCCCGGACATTCTGACAGCTTGATGAAATCTGCATTCAGAAGGCTCACTCATGTCATCAGCGGAATCATCTACGGCGCACTTTCATACAATGCATTCATGATCGCCATGCATGCCAAGAGCGGGTCGGGTTCCGAACAATCCACCTCGGCGAAGCTCTTATCACAGCCGTTTGGTCAGTGGATCATCGGCATCGTCGGTGCCATCATCATCGGATTCGCCCTTCATGAAATGTACATTGCCGTAACTGGAAAATTCACAAAGGATTTCAAGCGTCATGAAATGTCCGAGAAGGAATGGGAAGCAGGCAGGAAAGCCGGAAGAATGGGGATATTTTCGCGCGGCTTCGTCTTCTTATTTGTCGGTTATTTCTTCACCCAGACGGCCATCACCGCAGACCCCGACAAAACGAAAGGACTCGACGGCGCCCTATTGGAGATCGCCCAACAGCCTTACGGTCAGTGGATCCTGGCCATTGTGGCGGCCGGATTGTTCCTTTACGGGGTATATCAGATTTTGAAGGGGAAGAACACGCATTTGAGTATGTATTGATAAGATTGATTTTTTTCGCAGAACAGAGCCTGGGGCATCCGGGCTCTGTTTCTTTTTGGTCAAAATCATGTACAATGTGAAAGGGTGAAAGTAACTAACACTTACCGGATTAAAAGACCATGATGAAGGACTGAGGCATTTGGACTGGCTGGCATTGACGATAAACGAAATCATTGAGGATCATCTCAGCGGCAGTGCTGTCCTGATCGCTTTTTTCAGCGTAGGGGTGAACATCGTGATCAGTGTCGCAGGCTTCCTTCCAAGTTTTTTCATTACGGCATTAAATATTTCATATTTCGGCCTTGAAACAGGGATTTTCCTCTCCATCATCGGTGAATCACTTGGTGCCGTCGTGAGTTTTGTGCTTTATAGGAAAGGGATATCCCTAGCAAAACCCGATAAAGTATTGGAAAACCGCTATTTTTTAAAATTAAAGCAGGCAGAAGGAAAGGAATGGATTTTCCTCCTCTTTGTCTTTCGGATCTTCCCATTTGTCCCTTCAGGGGTGGTGACGGTCGCCGCTGCATTCAGCAGTATCTCGGCTGGCGCCTTCACCGTGGTGAGCACCGCAGGAAAAATACCGGCACTCCTGCTTGAAGCGCTGATCGTTGTAAATGTGATCGAATCTTCAAGGGGAACGTGGATCATGCTGAGTGCGGCAGCATTGCTGGGGCTCGGTTATGCAGCTGTCCGGTATTGGCGGTTGAGGGGAAGACAGGGGTAATCGGCCGGCCCGCCTGGGGTTTGGCCGATTTTTTTTGCTTTGGAGTGTACCTGGTACAGGGCGGCTGTTTTGTACCAGGTACACGGGGGCTTGATTGTACCTGGTACAAAGGAGTGGAATTGTACCAGGTACAAAATGGAACTGATGTACCAGGTACATCCCGGACCCGATGTACCTGGTACACGAAGGGGACCGGTCCTGTGCCTGGTACAAAACGGGTGATTTGTGCCAGGCACCCAATCATTGAATGGTGCCCGGCAAGCGAACGAAACACATACCCTCTTTTCACCCTCCCATCGTTTCCCCCTCGGATCGCACTCTCTCAAAATCAGCCGTTTTCAACTCGTTCTTTTTCTCCACACCCTCCCCATTGTATTTCTCCCTGAACTTTTTATAAAAATAGGAGTGGCCCGATGTTGCGCGCACGTATCCCTCAATCATCAGGGCGACGGCGAACATGGCGCTCGCAAAGAAGAGGATCGGGGTGAGCGGTACCCACGGCGCCCCCTGCAGGTAGCGGAACGAGTCACCGATCAGCCCGGACCATTCATTGGTGCTGGACTGTGGTGGATCCGGGACGAAGGAATAATCGACGTCCGTTCCCCCGACAAATAGTTTCAGGAGCCCTAGGTGTATGAAAATGACCAGCGTCTGCATGATCTGCTGACCGAAAAGGACGACCAGCTTGTCTTTCAATGACGGGAGGATATGTCTGAAGATGATCCTGAATTTACTTGCCCCCAGCACTTTTGCGCTGAGGATGAATTCTTCCTTGTATACCATCGATACTTCATTTCCGAGCATTGACGAAAGGATCGGTACAATGAGAAGAGTCAGGATCAGGATTTCAATGATGAACCGTTCCGTCATCGTGGTGGTGAACCCATTGAACGGCTCCCATAAAACCGGGTGCAGCAGAAAATAAGCGATGATGGACAACGGGATATAGTGAAACGAATCGATCGTTCCGTTGATCGATTTTTTGAACCTTTGCAGGTAGGTGCCGAGCACAAGCGCAATCGGCAGGGAAACGGCGACTCTCAGGAAGGCGATGATGAAGGAAAGGATCAGCGTGTATTTCGCGCCGATGAGAATCTTCCCTAACATATCCAGGCCAAGCGGATCGGTGCCGAACGGATAATTCCATTTTGGCGAGATCGGCGCCGACTCCACCGGGAATCCATTTTCAGAAATAAAATAAAGCCGCCTTACCTCATCATCCCAGAGGATGGTATAGAGAAAGCTCGCCAGGATCAACAGAAACAGATACAAAAAGCCGCTGAGGAACATCGGATTCTTCCATACACTTCGTTTCATCATAATTCCTCCCCCCTGTTTGCCTTACGGGACAGCACGAACTCCCCGATGTTGTAAAAAAGGAAAAGAGGGATGAAAATGCTGAATAAAGCGAGTGTGAATAGTGTCGGCTGCAGCGTCGACATAAGGAAACGGGTGATGCCCGGTATATTGAACAGCAGCTCGACGACGAATAAGTTCGACAGCATGAACCAGACCGTTTTCTTTGACTGAAAGAAGACGGAGATGACGGCATTCCTAAGGATATGTACAATCAAGATAAAAAATTTCCCCAACCCGATTGATTTGGCAAGCTGCACGTAATCCTTCTTCTCTTCCTTCTCGAACGTCATGATCGTCAAACGGTACAGCTGGATGGACGGCAGGATGGTAAGCACCAGGATCGGGAGCAGATATATCTTCTCCTCATAAGTGGCAGCAATCCCTGCGACGACCTGTCCGGATTGTTTATAGTAAGCAAGAATGGCAAGCTGCAGAAGAAGGATGATGAGAAGATCGGGCAGTGACTCCAGAAGATAGAAACCGAATTTGATGGACTGCCTGATTTTTTCCGAGAACATCATGGTGAGGATCGTGAGGATGACGGCCAAGAGCATGGCCAGAAAGAAGGACGAAAACAAGACGGTCAGTGAATACTGGATCGGCTCCCACAGAAACGGGAACAAATCGCGCTCTTTCTGCCCGCCGATCACTTTATACGTAAGCTCGGATGGGTGGATGATTGCAGACAGAATCTCTTGGATTGTCGTCCAGTAGGCATTCCAGTGCACCTCTTTAGCTGCAAGTCCGGAAATGAGCACCGGCAGGCCGCCCATCAAGATGATACCGGCTGCAGATAAAATAAAATTTTTAATGATATGTAGCAGTTTCATTGCAAGCCTCCCTATTAACTCTATCATTAGTAAAATTATACCAAAAGATAGAGTGGTTGGAAGGGAAAATAAAGAGGGCAGGCGCCTGATGAGGCTGCCTGCCCTCTTTAGTTTACACTGAACAGTTGTTGGGACCTGTCTCCATACTCTGCTTTTCATCAGGATCGGGGTGGGATATCCCCATATTCGTCTTCCGGATTTCTTCATGGCTGTTCGGCTGCTCTGGAAGATTATCCGTGACCATGTGCCGGAATTTCCCTGCATCATCCACGTTCAGTTTCTTGTTTTTTTCATAGAGAGAGTTCAATTTATCCGACACACTCCCGTCCTCATTCAGCTCGCTCATTTGACCGAAGTGGGACGGAAGCACTGTAAGGTCGCCCGCCAGATTCTTATAGCGGTCATAAAGGGTTTCCCTCAGGTCTTCCACCCAGTCTTCCGCCTTTCCGGCAAGGTCCGGGCGGCCGATCGACTCGACGAACAGGATATCGCCGGTGAGCAGGAATTCATCGTTCACGATGAGGCTCGTACTGCCGATTGTGTGGCCGGGTGAATAGAATGGCTTGACCGGCACGGCTCCGACTTTGATTTCGCTGCCGTCCTTCAGCGGAGTATACTCGAATTCCACACCTTCATCATCATTTTCGGGAAAGTAGTAATCTGCACCGCACTGACCGGCGACTTCACGCCCTCCCGAGATGTGGTCGGCATGCAGATGCGTATCGATGACTGCTTTGATTTTCAGACCCTGTTCCTCAACGAAGTCTGTGTAAAAATGAGTCATACGGTTGGGATCGACGATGGCCGCTTCCCCGTCGGATTCGATGATATAAGATAAGCAGCCCTTCCCGAGACGGACAAATTGATAGAGCGCCCCGCCTTCCCCGGGAAGCTTGCTGATCTTGACCGGTTCGAGATGCCCGCTCCAGCCGTTCATCCCATCGACCACATGGGTGATTTCAGAGACGCCTGCTTCTTTCAGGACCTCCACTCCATCCTGCGATGAAATCCCCTTCCCACAAACGACATAAATCGGTCCTTCATCCGGAAGTTTCTCCTTCGCTTTTCCGGGTTCCTGCTTGATCTCCTTCAAAGGGATATTTATGGTGGTGACAGACTTCCCTTCAATCTTCCAGCTTTCATAATCGTCTTCCCCGCGGACGTCCAGGATAAAGACTTCTTCATTTTTCATGATTTTTTTGACCAGATCTTTTACTTCAAGTGGTTGAAGTGACATGGTTTAAATCTCCTCCCAATGTTATGTTCATATATCCCTTATACCCTGTTCCGTATTTACAAAACGTAAGATTGGAATGGAGAACCGATTTATTCTTTTGACAGACAAGAAAGTGTGTTGTATCGTAATTTAATCCCGACTATTACAATGTGTTTTTGTTTTAATATAGAATTGTTGCGGCCGGTTTTTTTTATGGAATGTGCGGAATGCTCTAAATAGAAGATTCCAATGGAATCCAATGGGGAAACTATTAATTAAAGGAGGAATTTTATGAAAGCGATATGGAAGGGATACCTCGAAACGTCCCTTATTCTAAAAATCACCGTGGCTCTCGTGCTCGGTGTGACCGCCGGGCTCATTTTCGGCAAAGATGCGTCCGTCCTCACACCGCTTGGCGACGTCCTGCTCAAGCTCCTTAAGTTCGTCATCCTGCCGCTGATCCTGTTTACGCTGATTGTCGGTGTCAACCAGACAAACGTAAGCAGTCTCGGCCGCATGGGTGGAAAAATGTTCTTATACTATGTTCTTACTTCTGCTCTGGCCATCATCGTGGGCATTGCCGTCGCCAGCCTGTTCAACCCGGGGACCGGAATGACGCTCGACACGGACGAATCGTTCGAAGTACCTGAAAATCCGGGAATCGTGAGTGTATTATTGAATATCATCCCGGAAAACATCGTGACTGCATTTTCGGAGTTTAACCTTCTCGGGATCATCTTCACCGCCCTCACCTTTGGGATTGCGATCTCGTGGCTGCGATCGAGTGAACAGTTTCATGAAATGGGTGAACATGTGTACAAGCTGGCGCAAGGATTGAATGAAGCGGTGCTTGTGATCATGAAAGCCGTTCTGCAATACGTGCCTATCGGGATTTTTGCCATCATGGCAAACACGGTCGGAAATCAGGGATTGGATACACTCGTATCGCTGGGCAATATGGTGCTCGTCCTTTACGCGGCGATTGCCGTACAAATCGGGCTCTATATCCTGTTCATGATCTTCTTCAAGATCAGTCCGGGGAGATTTTTCAAACAGGCACGCACGCCTATGATCACGGCATTTGTCACGCAAAGCAGCTCAGGGACGCTTCCGCTGACGCTGGATGCTGCGAAAAATCTTGGATTGTCAAAAAGCCTGTACGGCTTCAGCCTTCCGCTCGGGGCGACGATCAATATGGACGGGGCAGCGATACGCATAGCGGTCTCAGCCGTTTTCGCGGCGAATGTGATCGGTGAACCGCTGACGCTGACCGAGATGCTTGTCGTCGTGCTGATCGGGACACTCGCATCAATCGGGACTGCCGGTGTTCCTGGTGCCGGGATCGTCATGATCGCCACCGTCTTTGCACAGCTCGGTCTGCCGATGGAAACCGTGGCACTGTTGACGGCCATCGACGCACTTGTCGGCATGGGGGCAACGGCCCTGAATGTGACCGGGGACCTTGTCGGGACCGCGATCATTGATAAAACGGAGAAGGATGAAGCCCGGTCCGTTTAAGAGTATGTAAAAAAGCTTGCAGAAATTGATTCTGCAAGCTTTTTTCATGAGACCTGATGGCGTTCCCAGCCTGAATCCTGATCGGCGAACAGGATTCCGAGTTCGTGGTGATCCCCTTCGTACAGTGCACCCTGTTCAAACCGGTTTTCCCCGTTAGTGCCGAGGACCTCGAGTTTGCAGTAGGCACCGTTTTTCTGAAGGGCTTCATAGAATCCCCTTTCAGTATTCACGTCTGTTCCGTTCACTTTTAAAATGATTTCCCCGATACTGAGTGACAGTTTTTCGGCCGGTGTCCCTGGAAGGATTCCCAGGATCATGACGCCTTTCGACTGTCTTTTGTAATAATAAAGCTTGGAATCTTCCGCCGATCGGTGGCGATATATGAGCCAGGCGCGGCCCAGGATCGCAATCACTCCTGCAGCGACTGAAAACATCGGTGCCCAGAAGCCCGTGACGGCAAGTGTCAGGATGAAGGCTCCGAGCCAGAATATATGAGAGCCCATTTGCTTGATGGCGACTTCAGGCAGCGTGCTTTTCACAAGCTGCTGAAAACCGAGCAGGAACGGGACGCAAAGCAGCGAATAACTCTCTGTATCGAGTGTGAACACCGGCCACCAGTCGAATGGCAGTGTCAGATTGCCTGTCGGGAGCAGCACGAACATCGGCACCAGCCAAAGCTTTTTGCTTTTGTGGACCCCGACTTTCAATCCCCTCTCACTTTTGATCAGGCGCGGGGAAGTATGTTTCCATCCGTTCAGTTTGATGAGGATCCCTTCAATGAGGGTGAGAACCCCCGCAAGGACCATGACCGAACTGAGCAGCCCGAGATTCAAATCTTCCAAATACGTATGTACATAAGGTATTTCCAAGTCAAAATAATGAACCGTCACGAGAAGGAAATAAGAAAATCCGGTGGTGATCGCTGCAGACACAAGATGAAAATTCCTTGTGAGTGCAAAGAACACACTCAAAGCACCGATGAGCGTCAGGGCAAACACCGGAATGACCAGTCCCGCCCCTATGGTGACCAATGAAAATAGCAGCCCGACCGCGATGCCATATGATAAAAGGACGCGCAGATCATGATATCCATCCAGGAGACGCGTGTTAAAATCCTTTCGTTCCCTTTTCACACGAAAATAACCTGTCATAATTGCGAGCAGCACCGATAGAAATAATACCGGGTGCAGAATGAATTTCCCCAAAGCCTTTAAGACGTCCAGTAACCAAACCTCGACCAATGAAACGTCACCCCCTCTTTTAAACTGTTATCTATTATTTTATCAAAATCCCCCTCTAAAACCTATTGCAATTTTTTTCTGATTCTATTACATTCGGAAATCCAAGCGGGGAATTTCCCGGATATATACAGACTTCCGGGTATTTCGACAGCATATCCGATATTTTCCCGGGAAATGATGTCGGAATATCATCCCTATGTAAAAAATCAGCCGGAAAGAGGTATCTCCCCCGGCTTATCCTTTACTGGATATACTGTATCCAAAATTGCTTAAACACGACAAACGCAAACCCCAAATAACCGAATGGGAAATCGTCCTCAATTTCTTCGTAATACATGGCTTCCCTCCTTTACGCGCGTTCCCCAAGCCATTCTTTCAAAGGTTGGGAAACGCTGTTTTTTATCAAGCTTGCATGCCCGCCTTCCACCAGTTCCAGATGCTTGTCACGGCTGGAAACCAGATCCATCAGCGGGGAAGAAATACCTGCAGGGACCATCTGATCGTACCGGGATGAAATCATATACACATTCGAAGTGATATTCTTCAGATCGACCGTTTTCCCGCCGAGACCGAAGCCGCCGGTCAAAAGGGAATTCCGTTTCACAAAAAATTCGATCATATCCAGGGCAAAAGATCCTGTCATCGGGATATGGTCGTTGGTCCACTGGTTGAAACGATACCAATAGTAGGCATGCCCCGGATCATAGGATTTCGCCAACAGGGAGAGATAGGGTGAAAAATAGACCGGGGAAGTCAAGAGGCGCATACCCGCTTTCATCACGTAAGCCGGTATCGTCCCGCTGTGTGCAATCAGCGGTCCAAAATCCAGCTCCCCGCTTTTCAGCGCTTCGATCCATTCGCTGAATTCAGGCACCGATTGAAAATCGACCGGCGTGACGAAAAGGAGCAGGTTTTTTACGATGTCCGGCCGCAGTGAGGCATAGATGGCTGCAAGCGTGCCCCCGAGACAGAAACCGGCCAGAGAAAACATGGCTTGTCCGCTGTGCAGCAGCATCTGTTTTATTGCCGAATCAATGTACTGAAACAAGTATTCTTCGAGTCCGATGGAACGGTCCTCTTGCGACGGCTTCCCGAATTCAAAAAGATACACCTCATATCCTTCTTCTAAAAATCGTCCGATCATACTGTATTCCTTCGTCAAATCGAGGATGCTCGGCTTGTTGATCGGTGAGTACAAAAGGAACAACGGGATTTTACCGTTGGGGGCTTCCTGCTGATAGTGCCAGAGTGTGCAGGTGCCCTTTTTCCAAATTGCCTTGCGAGGGAAGTTCGGTTTCCATTCCTCATCCATTGTGATGGTATTGAAAAATCCTTTCCACCGCTCTATTTCTTTTAGTAAGTCAAGATTATCTTCCATTCGCTTCACCCCCCTTGGCTGACATGTCCGATCAGCGTTCTTTGATTAAGAAATTCAACAAACAGCAGCACTAAAGTCAGGATTTGAAGAATACTCATGATCATTTCCGTAACCTTTTTGTATGCTTCAATGACTTCCCTCTGGTTGATTTCGGCTTTGATTGCCTGATTGATCTCAAACTCGGTACGCGTTCCTGCACGCTTTAATTCTCTATACCATTCATCCATTCTTCATTCTCCTTTTATGCCAGGGCGGATATTCCGCCGTCCACGATTAAAATATGGCCATTCACATACTGAGAGGCGGCTGATGAAAGAAAGACAGCTATCCCGCGCAGATCTTCCCCTTCACCGAATCGTTTCGCAGGAATATGCTGCATAATCGCATTCCCCTGCTGTTCAAAAAGCTGTTTGGTGATTTTAGTAGGGAAGAAGCCCGGCGCAATCGCATTTACCTGGATATTATGAGAGGCAAGTTTGACGGCAAGATCTTTAGTCAGCGTGATGACCGCACCTTTACTCGCATTGTAAGGAACGGTGTCCATCAGCCTTGGATCCGTTCCCCCGAAACCTGAGACCGATGCGATGTTGATGATCTTTCCCGACTTCTGCTTCACCATCACCTTCGCCGCTTCCTGCGAGAACAGGAACGTCCCCTTCACATTCACTTCCATGACCTTGTCCCATTTATCAGCAGGCACATCCAAAAACGGACCTGCCCACGAAGTCCCGCTGTTATTGATCAAAATATCAATCCTGCCAAACTCTTTCATTGTTTCTTCTATTATATGGGCGACATCTTCTTTTTTCGTGATGTCACAGGAGAAGGCAAGAGACCTCACACCCAGGGCCGTCAGGGAATCCCGCACTTCTTCGCAGGCTGCCAGATTCCTAGAGCACACTACAACGTGCGCACCCGCTTCACCCAGGCCAAGCGCCATCTCTTTCCCGAGGCCCCTTCCGCCTCCCGTCACAATCGCCACTTTTCCTTTTATATCAAACATATATTTCCTCCTTTCTATTAAAATGGTTTCACTCTATATAATAGATTTTGGTTGAGAATTAGTGCATGGATTCAGGGGGGGATTGATAGAATTGATTGATTTGCCTGTTGGTTGGGACGGGTTGGGGTGGTGGGAATTGGGTTGGGGGGCCTGGCTCGATTATGGGTGTTTGAGCCAGGATTGGATTGGGGGTTTTGAGCCTGGCTCGATTCGGCTGGTTTGAGCCTGGCTCAGATTCGGCGTTTTGAGCCTGGCTCGATTCGGCTGGTTTGAGCCTGGCTCAGATTCGGCGTTTTGAGCCTGGCTCGGGGTATGGCGGCCGGTGCCTGGCTCAAAACGGCTTGATTGTTCCTGGCACAAAAAGGGGTATTTGTGCCAGGAACAGCAGATGGCCATCAGTTTCCCGGTTGTGTACCTGGTACATGATCCGGTTTTTGTACCTGGTACATTCGGCTGTATGTGTACCTGGTACATGATCCGGTTTTTGTACCTGGTACACGACGCAATCATTGTACCTGGTACAACCAAATCCCCCTGTACCTGGTACACGCAAAATGCACAAAAAATGACCGCCTCCCCAAAGGAAGGCGATCATTCCAATTTACTATTCCGACCCTCTCGCAGCCTGGGCCTTTGCGATGCGGTTTACGTATTCGATTGCGGCTTGGAGCTGGAGGTCGTTCTTTTCGTTTTGGATCTGCTGGTAGATTTCAGCCTGCAGAAGTTCGGCTGTTTTGCTGTCGATGATTCCGTTAGCTTTGAGGCCCTGCTGGATTTGGAATTCCCTGACGGCCTGTTCTGTTTTTTTGCTGTAGTAGCCGTCGGAGCGGTCAAGCATGAATCCAAGCCCTTTTAGCATTTCCTGTGCGTTTTTCACTTGCTCGCTGTTCATCTCAGGCTTCAGCGGTTTTTCGATTTGAAGCGGGTGGGCGTAATAGTATGCAGGCTGCTTGACTGCGACGTCAGGCCTGATCCCTTTTTTGTGGATCCAGTTTCCGTTCGGTGTGAGCCATTTGTACATCGTCAGCTTGATGTTGCTGCCGTCTCCCATTGGAACGGCCTGCTGGACGGTTCCTTTTCCGAAGCTCTTTGTCCCGATCAGCGGGTAGCCTTCTGTTTCCTTCAAAGCGCCTGCAAGGATTTCGGATGCCGATGCGCTTCCTTCATCGATGAGGACGACGACCGGATAGGCTTTCTTTTCTTTTTTATCGGAGAAGGACTTCATGACTTCGCCGTTTCGTTCCTGTATTTGGATATAAGGCTTCTTCCCTGTCACGAACTCCTGGAGGATCTGTTCAACGCTGGATAACAATCCGCCCGGGTTGCCGCGAACGTCGATGACGAGTCCCTTCACCTTATCCTTTTCGAGTTCTGCCAGCTGTTTCTTGAAGTCTGCAGCCGTGTTTTCAGAGAAAGTGGTGATCTGGATATAGCCTGTTTTGGTTCCGTTTACTTTTTTCACATCCGAGTGGACGGTTTCAACCGGGATCTCGTCGCGTTTGACGGAGACTTCGATCGGTTCGGAGACGCCTTCCCTCAGCAATTCCAGCTTCACTTCGGTTCCTTTTTTCCCTCTTATCTTAAGGGTCGCCTCATAAAGATCGAGGCCGTCGATGCTGCTGCCGTCGATTTTGACGATACGGTCATTCGGCTTCAGCCCTGCTTCTTCTGCAGGTGAATTTTTAAAAGGGGCAACGATGACCAGCTTCCCGTCCATCATCGTGACCTCCGCCCCGATCCCTTCGAAGGAAGAGTCGAGGGCATCGTTGAACTGCGAAGCCGTCTCGGCGTTCATGTAGACCGAGTAAGGATCATTCAAGGTTTTCAGCATCCCTTGGATGGCCCCTTCCACGAGTTCCCCTTTATTGACGTCCTGAAAAAATTTCTCACTGATGAGGTCATAGGCCACTTCCACTTTGTGAAGTTTGTCAGCGACATCCCCGCTACCGTTGTACTCTGTGAGCTCGTCCCCTGAATTGCCGAAATCAAACAGGGTGAATCCGCCGTACATTCCGCCTGCCCCGATCAGCATGCTGATCAAGATTGTGATGATAAGCTTTCTGCCTTTCAACTCCATATTTCCCCCTCCAACTTGGTGTCATGGCTGATACGAAAAGCGCCGGCATGCGCGAGGGATGGTTTGTCCTTTTATCAGCCGCGGGCTGACTGCCTGTCCGGGGCAAACACATCCTGAGAACCTTAATCGAGCCGGACACTCACCATTTTTTTATTAAAAAAGACACCGCACAAAAACGCGCGATTCCGCGGTGCGATGTCTTTGCTATTAAACTATATGCCGGAGGGGGACGGGTTATGATTCGTCAGCCGTTCACAACCCTTTTTGTTTGAACATTTTTCAAATGGGAGGAAATCATACTGCCCCATTTCTCGAATTCGACCAGGAACCCGTCGTGGCCGAAAGCTGTGGAAACGAAATAATGCCTCCCTGAACGCACACGGTTCGTAAAGCGTTCCATGTCTTCAGGGGAGTAGATGAGGTCTCCCTCATAGCTGATGGTGATCAGCTCGGTCGGGTAGTGTTCCGCGATATCGTCGAGCGTGCAGCCGCGGCCCCTGCTCAAGTCATGAGAGTTCATGGCTTTCAGGAGGGTGAGGTAGCTGTTCGGATCGAAACGCCCGGCAAGCTTCCTGCCCTGGTAATTCAAATAGCTTTCCACTTGAAAACCGGACTGCGCTTCTTCACGTTTGAAACGGTCGTCGAACAAAAGCGGTGTCCTGTATGTGACCATGCCGGCCATCCTCGCAATCTCCAAACCTTTTATATGAGCGCCTTCTGGATAATCACCGTTTTGAAAATCGGGATCCGATTCGATTGCCTGGATGCCGATATGATTGAAGGCTAGGCCGTAGTCGCTGAGAGTCGGTGTGACGGCAAGGGCGAACACTTTATCGACAAAGGACGGGTACATCATCCCCCATTCGAGCGCCTGCATCCCGCCGAGTGAACCGCCGATGACGGCGTAAGCGTGCGGGATGTTCAGTTCCTTCAGCGCAAGGTATTGGGCTTTGACCATATCCCTGACGGTGACAGCTGGAAACTCCCTTCCATACCGCGTGCCTGTCGAAGGGTCGATCGATGCAGGACCGGTGCTGCCGTCGTTCCCGCCAAGTACATTGAAGGAAAGGATCGTATATTCATCCGTATCCAGATATGAACCCGGGCCGATGAGTCCGTCCCACCAGCCCTTGCTGCCAGGCGTCCCTTTTACGAGATGATTCCCTGTGAGGGCATGGCAGATGAGGATGACCGGGCCGTTTGCTGATCCTGTTTTTTCATAGGCAAGCTCGACCCCCTTCAGGGTCTCCCCGCTTTCAAGCGTCAGGGTTGGGATCGTAATGGAGTTGACTTCGTATCGGGCCGCTCGGGTGTGGGGATTCTCCATTCCGCCGCCTCCTTTTTTCAGTAATGGAGGGAGACGGCTTTTCGGGCCGGATCTCCCTTTTTTAAAAAATTGATTATACCGGTGAAGCTGCAAGCGCCGCTTCAATCGCGTGATCCAGGTCCTCGATCAGGTCTTTGGCTGATTCCAGGCCGACTGATAATCTCACCAATTCTTCGGTAACGCCGGTTGAGCGCAGTTCCTGTTCGTTCAGCTGCTGGTGGGTCGTCGATGCCGGATGGATGATGAGTGATTTCGCATCGCCGACGTTCGCCACATGGGACCAGAGCGTGATGTTGTCGACCACTTTGCGGCCAGAGTCCCTGCCGCCTTTGATGCCGAAGACGACAATCGAACCGGCGCCTTTTTTCAAGTATTTCTGTGCCAGTGAGTGGGACGGGTGCTGGGCAAGGCCCGGATACGAAACCCAAGCCACTCCGCTGTGCTGATCAAGATGCTCGGCGATTTTCAGTGCGTTCTCCGTGTGTCTTTCGATTCGAAGATGCAGTGTTTCAAGTCCCTGCAGCAGCAGGAAAGCGTTCTGAGGGCTCAGGCATGCCCCGAAGTCACGCAGCAGCTGCACCCTGAGTTTGGTGATGAAGGCTGCTTCGCCGACATCGATGCCAAAGCGGATTCCGTTATAGCTCTGGTCTTCTTCCACGAAGCCCGGGAATTTCTTGTTGTTCCAGTCGAACTTGCCTCCGTCGACAACGAGTCCTCCGATCGCCGTACCGTGGCCGCCGATCCATTTTGTGGCTGAATGGATGACGATGTCAGCGCCCCATTCAATCGGCTTCGTAAGATACGGTGTAGCGAAGGTGTTGTCGATGATGAGCGGGATTTCAATGTCATGCGCTACTTTCGCGACCGCTTCAATATCCAGTACGTGAAGGCTTGGATTTCCGATCGTTTCGGCAAAAACGGCCTTCGTCTTCGGCGTGATCGCATTGCGGAAGTTTTCCGGATCGGACGGATCGACGAAGTGCACCTTGATGCCGTACTTCGGAAGCGTCGTGGAGAAAAGGTTGTATGTTCCCCCGTAGAGATTTGTCGCGGCGACGATTTCATCTCCTGCCCCAGCAATATTCAGGATGGACAGCGATATTGCGGCCATTCCGGACGAAACGCCGAGGGCCCCGATTCCCCCTTCCAGGAGGGCGATCCGTTTTTCAAGGACGTCCACCGTCGGATTCATGATACGGGAGTAGATGTTCCCTTCTTCCTCCAGCCCGAATAATTTTGCAGCATGCTCGCTGTTGTCGAAAACGTAGGATGTTGTCTGGTAGATAGGGACGGCGCGTGAACCTGTCGCCGGGTCCGGCGCCTGGCCTCCGTGCAGTAATACCGTTTCAATATCGAATGATTTTGTCATAGTGAATTCCTCCCTGGGTCTGTTTTTTGGATTCCATTGGCTAACTTGGTTTCTAGGGTATTGGTTGCGATGGACGCTGCCGGTTTCGTTTCAGCCGGTAATTGCAACTGGTTTAACCGGGCCGGCCAACCTTCTAGGAGTTTTAAAGAAGAGGAAAATGAAAAACCCCCTTCCTAAGAAGAGGGTCTAATTTAATAGGGTCCTCCTCTTATCTTTCAGACTTTCGTCTGCAGGAATTAGCACCTTTTCATGCAGCTGCGAGTGTTTCGCAGGCATGAAGGTTGCCGGGCTTCATCGGGCCTAGTCCCTCCGCCTCTCTGGATAAGAGCGATTTAGTTGTTTTTTAAGTAGTGCGTTGAGATGAATTATAAAGGCTGATTGTTTCATCGTCAAGGGCATTTTCTGATTTTTTTTATTATTTTGGTTTTTGATTAATTTTTGTTTTTCAGATTGGGCTTTTTATACCGCAGTTGATTTCCGTGCAAGACTTCGCTTTCCGCGGGTGACCCGTGAGCCTCCTCGGCTTCGCCTCCGGGGTCTCACATTGGTCACTTCTCCCGCAGGAGTCTTCGTCTTGCACTCCAATCAACTGCTGGAACCGTTAGGGAATAGTGTCCAGCTTAAAAAAATCAAAAAAATTCACTTGATATCTAACTACCCTTAAAAATCATCAATTAAATTACCCAACAGATTTTTCGATTGCTTCGTTGAACTGGGCCACGATGTCTTCGGCGTCTTCGATTCCTAAGGAGATGCGGACGACGTGGGTGTTGATGCCGAGTTTTTGCTGGGCTTCTTTGGGCAGGGCACGGTGGGAGGTGCCGAGCGGGTAGGAGACGGTCGTTTCCACTCCTGCAAGTGTCGGTACGATCTTGATCCAGCCGAGCGATTTAAAAAATGTGCTGATGTCGCAAGACGCATCGAGTTCGATGGTGACGATGGCACCGTGTCCTTTTTCGGACAGATTGTCCGGATAATAAACGTGCTTGATATGCCGGTTCGATCTTAAGTTGTCTGCCAGGATGCCGGAGTTACGGGCCTGTGCTTCCATCCTGAGGCCGAGTGTCTTTGCTCCCCTTGCTGTAAGCCATGCCTCGAACGGGCTTAAGTTGGAGCCCATGTTGACGACTTTTTCCCGTGCTTTTTTTACCAGGTCTTCATTTCCGGTCACCACGCCTGCCGTGATATCGCTGTGCCCTCCGATGTATTTGGTCGCACTGTGGGCCACGAGATCTACGCCTTCGAGATATGGCTGGCGAAGGTACGGTGTGGCGAAGGTGTTGTCGATGATCGTCTTGAGATTATGTTTTTCAGCAAGTTCGACGAGCTGCGGGATATCCTCCACCCTCATGAACGGGTTGGTGACCGTTTCACTGTAGAGCAATTTTGTTTGCGGCGTGATGGCCTGTTCAATTTCCTCGCGGCTCGAGAAATCGACGAATGTCGTTTCGATTCCGAAGCCTTTCAGCTCTTCCTTCAGCATATGGAAGGTGCCTCCGTACAGGTCTTCCGCTGCGATGATATGGTCGCCTGTCTGAACCACCGCAAGTACGGCAGCAAGGATTGCTGACAAACCGGATGACGTCGCGACACCGGCCGGAGCACCCTCGAGGGCTGCGACCATCCCGCCGAGCTCGTCCGTATTCGGATTTCCCGTCCGTGTATATAGATAAGGGGATTTCCCTTTATAAAATCCTTCAAGTTCCTCAAGCGATTTGAATGAAAATGCCGAGGTCTGGTAGATCGGTGTGGTCTTGCTGCGGATTTCTTCGGTGCCTTTCAGCTGGCTATGTACGACTTTCGTTGTGAATTTCATATATGTCATCCTTCCTCTTTGCGGTTGGTATTTTAAAGAGTGTACCATATTCAGAAGATTCGGAGGAAGAGAAATGTTCCGGAGGGCGTATTATTTTAATGGGAAATTAGAAGTTAACAAATAAAAAACACCTGCCGCCGATGCAGCAGATGCCCCTCATTCTTATACTTTTTCGATACAAGCGATCAATCGTTCTTCAATATCCAGCGCGATATTTTTCAGTTCATCATTATCGACAAGCTCAATAAGCTTGCTCGGCTTCGCCATTCCGACTTTCGTTGTGCCGTTTTCGGTATAGATGCTGATTTTACATGGCAGGAAGTAGCTCACGAGCATGCTCTGTTCCAGGACTTTCTTCGCTTCCTTCGGATTGCATACTTCAAGGATGACAACTTCCTCGTTAAAATCAAGGCCTTTTTCCTCTAGCTTGCCGGCAAGATCCAGGTTCCAAAGGACTCCGAAGCTCTCTTCTTTCAGTGTACTTTCCACTTTTTCCGCCGCTTCCTTCACAGTCATCGAAACTTCTTTTGTGTAGTGAAACATTCAAGATTCCTCCTTCAATTTCTATCCAGCTATAGTTTCTGCAAGATGATTGATTGCATACTTGTTACATACCTCGAGGCGTATATCATTAAACGTAGCGAAGGACAGGCCTTTTTTTACGCGTCAGTCCATCCCCGATACCATCTCACCCATCATATCTTCATTCATCGGTCCGACGATTTTGTGCTGGATCAGCCCTTTGGTGTCGACCATATAGGTGGTCGGGATGGTGAAGGCCCGGTATTCTTCGCCGATCGCCCCGTCAACGTCAAGGGGGATCGGGAAGGTGAGTTCATAGCCGTCCGCGAATTCCTGGACTTTGTCCTTGCCGTCATCCATGCTGGTGAGGTTCACGGCGAGGATCTCGACGTTTTCCTTTTCAGCATTTTTTTCGTAGTACTTCTGCATATGCGGCATTTCTGCCTTACACGGCGGACACCATGTCGCCCAGAAGTTCAGTATCACTTTTTTGCCCTTGTAATCGGAAAGCTTCACTGTCTCCCCCGCCAGCGTCGTAAGCTCAAAGTCGGGGGCCCGGTCGCCTTTTGCGAGTCCCTGCTCAGCATTGGACAGGTCCATCGACTCCTTGGCTAGCTGGGCCGCTTCTTCTTTCTCTTTCTTCTCCTGCTGATCCTGGAACAGGTTTACCAGGAAGATCCCGACCAGGAGTGCCACGATGGCCAAAGCAAAGTTACGTTTATTCACTGGATTTTCCTCCTTGTTTTATAAGTAGCAAAAGCAGAACGGCGGAAACCGTTATGTAGGTCAATAGGGATGTACCGATTTCAAAGCCGCCGGATGCGTTCAATAACAGCTGGATCAGGGTGAAAATGGTCAGGATCTGAATCGACCAGATCCGCTTATCCTCCCCGCTGATTTTTTTCAGTAAAAAGAAAAACAGAATGGGGTTAACCGCCAGCTGAAGTCCGCCTGTCATGTACGAGCCGTTGAGGAAGTCGATGACTCCTTCATAGACAAGCACCGTCAATATCCAGGCAGCAGACGCATGATAAGGATTTTCCTTTTTAACAAATGTATAAACTAAAACAACGGCGATGCCCAGCCAGTATCCCGTGGTGCCTCCATGAAAATAAAGGATCGTGAGCGGGTGCTCCATCACCGTTTGGAAGTCTGCGATGATGATGCTCAGCTTCCAGGTCAGGATGAAATAAAAGACGGCGTTCGAATACCAGTCCCCTGCTTTTCTGTTCCAGAAAAAGAGGAACAGGAAGGTCAGAAGGAACGAGGCTGTGACTGCTGCCCATGAACCCGGGAACGTGAATGCGCCGATGTTATACCATTGTTGGTTCATGATGATTCTCCTCTAAATCATAGGGTTGGACAGGGAGGCGCACTTCGAATTCGTGGCGGGCCCCGTCACTTTGAAGGCTGAGGGATCCGCCGTGCGATTCCACAATCTCCTTCGATATCGCCAGGC
The DNA here is from genome assembly GCF_001877785.1 of Rossellomorea aquimaris. Classification (GTDB taxonomy): domain Bacteria; phylum Bacillota; class Bacilli; order Bacillales; family Bacillaceae_B; genus Rossellomorea; species Rossellomorea aquimaris_A. Next base: position 79,223 of record NZ_MINN01000117.1, read on the forward strand.
CAAGTCCCGCTCCACCGGTCATGGTCGATCGGGATGGATCTACCCGGTAGAACCGTTCAAAGATGAGATCTTTCTCTTCTGCGGGAATCTCTTTTCCATGATGAGAAAATTGTACGATATAATCATGACCTTGCACAAATCCTTTTACAGACAGTTTCTTTCCGACGTCATAGTCCGCAATATTCTGAAGGAGATTGTTGAATACCTGCTGAAGTCCGTCGCAGTCCCCGTGGAGGGAGCAAGGAACGAGATCCGTCTCCACTTTGATCCCTTTTTGCATGAATTTCAATTGAAAGGCCGTGAGCCTTCTTTCTAACAGTTCATGAATGTGAAGCACTCCCTGATTGTGATCCGTATCGGCCGTCCATTGATTGATATGTACAAGCTGCTCTAAGAGCCGCTCGATGCGCCCTGATTCTTCCTGCAGGGAGCGGTAAATCTCCCTGTCCCCTTCTATAATTCCTTTTTCCAGCCCTTCGAGGTAGCCGGTAAGGTTGGTGAGCGGCGTCCTAAGCTCATGTGACAGGTCGCGGAGCAGGCGGTTTTGCCTCGTTTTCACACGCGCCGTCGTCTCCGAAAGCTCATTGAACGCTTCACTCAGCTCCTTCACTTCATAGATGAGAGGCTTCTTCAACCGTTCCGGCAGCCCTCCCGCTTTCAAGACTTGAGTGGCTTCCGTCAGCTTCTTTAATGGGGTGGTGAGCCATTTTATGAAAAAGAAATGAAATCCCCCGGCCAGGATGAACGCGAGCAGACTCACTTTGAACAGGTAATCATTCAGCAGACTTTCAAGATTTGAGCCTGTGATCTGCTGCTGATTCACGAGATTGCAGGCATAATTTTTTACGGTGAATCCGGCAATCAGGATGACGGCCCCGATGATGATTGTGTTCAGAAACGTGAGCTGGGTCAGGAGACTGCCCGGTTTTCTGCGGTTATCCATTGAATTTATACCCCATTCCCCTTACCGTTTCGATAAAATTCATGCTCGTGCACGCCTGGAGTTTTTGCCGGAGGTGCCGGATGTGAACATCGATCGTCCGTTCCGAAACCACTTTTTCGTGGAGTTCATACAGGGTGTCCAGGATTTGCTGACGCGAGATGATCTGTCCCGGATGCTTCATGAGAAGGTGCAGGATCCGGAATTCGAAAGCAGTGAGTTCGATAGGATTCCCCTTATATGACACTTCACCTTTTTTCGCTTTGAGGATAAGACCGTTCCGGCTCAGCTTTTGACAGCGATCGGATGTCCTGCGGAGGACCGTCTCCACCCGGGTCACGAGCTCGCTCGGACTGAAGGGCTTTGTGACGTAGTCATCCGCCCCTTTTTTCAGCCCCGCTATCCGGTCGGCTTCACTCGTTTTCGCCGTCACCATGATGATGCCGATATCGCTTTTTTCTTCCTCGCGGATCCAGGCACACAGCTCTTCGCCCTGGATTTTCGGAAGCATCAAGTCGAGGATCGCAAAGCAGGGATCGCATTCCTTAAACAGACGCTTCCCCTCTTCCCCATCTTCTGCCTCGAACACTTCATAGCCTTCTTTTTCCAGAAAAATCCTGATCAGTTTCCGGATCTTTGCATCATCCTCCACGACAAGGATGCTCTTATTCTGAACGTTCACGACAATATCCTCCTATGTTGAAAACAGACTGAACACGGACAGATAAGCAGAGATCTGCTGCATCTTTCCGCTGAAAACGAGCAGCCCCATCGCAACCATCAGGGCCCCGTTGAACTTCGCAAGCTTCGGCAGGATCCTGTTCACTTTTTTCATCACCGAGAATGTCTTCGTTATCATCAGTGAAATAATCAGGAACGGAAGTGCAAGCCCGAGTGAATACACGATGAGGAGCAGGATTCCCTGCGTCAGGGTCGAGCTGGCCCCGGCAAGCAGCAGGATTGACGATAACGTGATCCCGACGCACGGGGACCATCCGCTCGCAAACGCCATCCCAATCATAACGGAACCGAAGGCAGTCCCTTTTTTCTTCACCTCAAACTGCTTCCCGCCCTTCATCAGGAAGGAAAACGAAATCCAGCCCATCATCTGCAGGCCGAATACGATAATGAGGATCCCGGCGATCTGTTCTATGTACAATCTGTACTCAGAAAATAACCCTCCGAGCAGGCTTGCGGATGCCCCCATCAGAATGAAGATAAGGGAAAAACCGGCGATGAAACCGAAAGACCGGATGAACACCACTTTCCTCTCCACCTGAATCCGCCCTCCCTCCGCCTGGCCGCCGGTCAAATGACTCACATAAGCCGGCAGGAGCGGAAACACACAGGGCGAGAAAAACGACAGCGCCCCAGCCGCAAGCGCAAACCAAATTGATACTTCTACCATACATTGTTCACTCCTTTTATACCAATAGTATGGCGGGGGAATGTTAAGGGTTTGTTAAGGGGTTGGGGGTTTTTGGGGTTGTTAAGATTGGGAGTTTTGGATTGTAGTGGTTTGGCATGGTTGCGTGTACTGGTGCGGGGGTGCCTGGCTCAGATACGGTGTTTTGAGCCAGGCTCAATTACGGGGGATTGAGTCTGGCTCGGATTTTTGTACCTGGTACATTTAGGGGCGGGTGTACCAGGTACAATTCCAGTGGTTTGTACCTGGTACACATTTTGCCGTTGGTGCCAGGCACAGATCGGCTTATTTGTGCCTGGCACAACCCAAACACAACCCTTACCCCTTGCGCACCACAATATAATAAACGGCAGGGTCCAAATGCCCGACTTCTGTCTCAAATCCGGCTGTCTCCAGCTGCTGTGCCAGTTCTTCAGACGGGATCCTCTCTTCAAGAGGCGGACCCATTTCCGATTCGACCGCTTCCCAGTCCAGGATGAGCCAGAGGCCGTCGTCTTTCAGCATGTCGCTCAGGTCTTGAAATACTTTGGTGAGACCCGGCACCTCATGTAAAACAAAGGCAGATACGATTTTATCCAGGGTGTTCTTGTTGAATCTTAAGTATTCGAGCGAAGATTTTTTATATTCGATGTTCGAGACGCCAGCTTCCCCTGCTCGGTGCTGGAGATATTCGAGCATTTCCTGCTGCAGGTCGACGGCATGTACCTTGGTATCAACTTCCTTCGCGATCGGCAGTGTCAAATATCCGTTGCCGCACCCAAGGTCTGCGACGAGGTCATCTTTTTTTAAATGAAGAAGTTGAAGTACTTTTTCCACTGGCACCATTTCCTGCCGCTTTGGGTCAAGCAGTTTTGAAGCTTTGTGATGTTGAAACAAATGTCCGCGTCCTTCCATGATTGGTCCCTCCCATTTTTTGAGATAAGTTTCATAGACAGCTTATTCTCTCTATTGTTTTCGTTTTTTCATATAAATAGACTTCCTTCAAAGGAAAAAACATCATACGATACCCCTTTGTGTATTCAAGTATGATATTTATCTTTCAGGCAATCAAGTAATTTCTCTCGGGAATCGAAAAGCGGAGGCGGCTCGCCCAGGAGCGACAAGCATAAGATGAACGTACCGGAAAGGCGCCTTTTGCCTTTTTGGTACGTTTAGCTTATGAACTCGAGCTTCTAGCCGCCGGAGCTGGACAATAAAAAAACCGGGTGTCAATGTGGACATCCGGAGTTTATCATATAATGGCTCTATCTTTTGAATTTGAGGCATCTGAAACTTTCAGTGCTTCCAGGATCATCATTAAATAAAAGCCTGTGTTGCCGCCGCGGCGGTCGATCACCTTGATGTCGTCCACGACCCTCTTCACCTCTTCATAGCCCAGCTTGCTTAATACCATGTCGCTGATTTCTTCTGCTGTATAGGAGCTGAACTTCTTCAAAGTGGAACGGTTTCTCCTGCAAAAGCTGCGCAATTGTCTTTTTATGTCGGAATTATTTCCTTGTTCCATCTTCACTTCTCCTTTCCAAACCTGAACTTCCATAGGCTTCAGAGACAGTAGGTTTATTAAAATAAAAATTGCCCGCCAAAAAGAATGGCGGGCAATAAATGATGAAACATCGTCATTTATCTTCCAATCCTTTTCGGCAGCCCGGCGGTCATAGTTTCGGAAAACGTTAGATCCGTGGCTTTGCGTCCTAATCTTTCGAATTAGTTTGCCATTATCGCAGGTTGATATGTAGTGCAAATGATGTGTGTTCGTTTTTCACAATAATACTATAGTACCAATATTCACCATACTTTTAAAGAGTTTTTATGTGAAAATTTGCTTTTTTCGACATATATTTCATTATACATGATTACGTATGGTTTGTAAGGTGAGGGAAGTATTCTTTTATGAATATTCATGAAGGATTCATCTACTAATAATTTCCGTCCAAAAAAATCCTGCCATAAACATATGGCAGGATTCTGTAAAACTATCATTCTATTAGAGGTTGATGTATTTACGAGGATTTACAGAGTTAGATTTCGACCCATTCCAAGAACCTTCATGAAGTTCGAAGTGGAGATGCTGACCGAATGAGTACCCTGTGTCACCCATGTAGCCGATTTGCTGACCTTTATCTATAGGCTGTCCTGAGCTTACCAAAGCAGAAGACATGTGGGCATAAACAGTAGTAAAGGTTTTTCCGTTGATAGAGTGTGTGATGTATACGACATTCCCGTAACTTGAGCTATAATGGCTCTTGATGACATATCCATCAGCTGCTGCAACGATTGGAACACTTCCACGAGCTGCAATGTCGGTTCCATAATGGAAACGCGACTCACCGTTTAGGTTATCCCACCCGTACTCAGTCGTGATGGCACCTGATGCAGGTCTTGTCCATGCGCCTGAACTTACAGGGACGCTGGCTGAAGCCGACGCTGAAGCGGAAGAACCGCCGCTGCTGCTGGAAGTTGTTGCTTTTTGAGCTGCTGCTTTTTTGGCCGCTGCTTCGGCCTGTCTTTTCTTCTCAATTTCACGCTGGCGGGCAAGTTCAGCCAAACGGGCCTGCTCTGCCTGGATTTCTCCGCCGATTTGCTGTTCCATTTTAGCCAATTCGCTTGATTCTTTTTCAAGATTCACTTTTTCTTTTTCAAGTGATGCCTGCTGCTTTTCAAGCTGCTTGAAGAGTTCAGCTTTTTGGGCTTTTTCGCTGTTCAAGTCTTGCTTCAATGTTTCAAGTCCTGCTTTATCATCTTCTAATTCAGCTAATTTCGTTTCTACTTCTTTTTGCTTCTTCTCCAGTTCTTCCTGGTCTCTCTTTTGCTCGTCCATGATCTTTTTATCTGCGCTTACAATCGTATTTACTGCTGAGACCCGATTAATGAAGTCGCCAAAGCTTTCCGCACCAAGCAGGACGTCAAGATAGTTTGCTGAGCCGCCTTTTTCCTGAATCGCACGTGCACGTTCTTTTAAAAGTTCGTTACGCTCTTTGATTTTAGTTTCGAGCTCTTTGATTTCTTTTTTCAACTGATCAATTTCTGCATTTGTTTCATCGATCTCTTTCGCTTTTTCAGCGATTTTATTTTCTGTATCTCTTATTTTTGCATCGAACTCTGCGATTTTCGCTTTGATATCCTGCTGCTTGTCGATGTTTTCGTTGATTTCTGATTTCTTCTTATTGATTTCACTGTTGATTTTATCCTTTTGAGAAGAAACCTCACCTTGTTTCTTCTTCAGATCCTCTACGGATGTAGCGTTGGCCGTTGTCCCCATTGCCGGGAAACTGCCGATTGTTAATGCTGCTGCAATTGCTATTGATACAAAATGCTTCTTGTTCAAGCGGCTCGCTCCTTTCAGCGTCTATCACCTGTTAATTTATACTTTTAAGAATTTACGTACAGACATGAAGCTTCCCCACGCGCCGATCAGGCATCCCATCAAGAGGATCAATCCGTTTACCTGGTAGATGAACGGGGTAAAGTCCAGTATCTGTATAAAGTTATTTTGAAGTTTTGGCTTAATGAACTCATAAGCGTAGTAATAACCAGTTGTAACAAGAGCAATCGGGATAATGGAACCTAAAACACCAAGCCATAATCCTTCAAGGACAAACGGCCAGCGGACGAACCAGTTGGTTGCACCCACGAGTTTCATTATTTCGATTTCTCTTCTTCTAGCGACAATCGTTATTTTAATCGTATTGGAAATGAGGAACATCGCCGTGAACAACAGACCGATGATCAGCACCAATCCGACGTTTCTGCTCATTTCAAGGATATTGAATAACTTTTCGATCTTCGCTTCCCCGTATAGTGCTTCGTTGACATTATCATACTTGCCTATTTCAGCGGCAATCCTGCCTGTATCACGGGGATCTTTCGCTTTTACGATGAACACATCATAAAGCGGGTTATCTTGCTCGAATAATCTGAAATCGTCACCGAGATCTTTTACCAGATTCTGAAGTTCTTCCTCTTTGGAGGAATACTCGACGGATTCGACTTCACTTATTTTATCAATCTTCTCTTCTATGACTTTAACTTCTTCTTTCTTCGTTCCGATTTCGAGAAGTACGCGAATTTCGACATCTTTCTCTATATCGGTCGCCACCTTGTTCATGTTTAGCATCAAGACGATAAAAACACCAACAAGTAATAATGTGACGGTTACTGCACTGACGGATGCGAAGGTCATCCAGCCGTTTCGGCCGATGCTCTTAAAACTTTCCCTGAAGTGACGGGCAAACGTTCTAGCCTTCATAACCGTAATCACCTCGCTGTTCATCACGGACAATCCGGCCATTCTCGATGGCGATTACCCGATGCTTGATTGTATTTACGATTTCCCGGTTATGTGTTGCCATGATCACGGTAGTACCGCGGTTTGCGATTTCCTCAAGGATATTCATGATGTCCCAAGAGGTTTCAGGATCGAGATTCCCTGTAGGCTCGTCCGCAATCACCAGCTTCGGTGTATTGACGATCGACCTCGCAATCGAGACCCTCTGCTGCTCTCCGCCTGAAAGCTCATTCGGAAGCATCCTTGCTTTATGTTTAAGGCCTACCAGCTCGAGTACATCCATAACACGCTTTTTGATCTGTTTTGGCTGCTCTTCGATTACCTCAAGTGCAAACGCAACATTTTCATAGATGGTCAATGTAGGAAGCAGTTTAAAATCCTGAAAGACCACCCCTATATTCCGTCGAAGTTGAGGCACCTTGCTGTTCCTTATTTTTGCCAGGTTTATTCCATTTACGATAATATCACCTTTTGAAGGTTTCACTTCACGGTACATCATCTTTATGAACGTTGTCTTTCCTGCGCCACTTGGACCCACGACATAAACAAACTCGCCTTGCTTTATGTGGACGTTAAACCCATTCGCAGCCATAACGCCGTTGTTATACTGCTTATAGACGTCTTTCATTTCTATCATTATAAAATCACCTAATTTGTAGTATGTAGTTCCCCTCTTGGCTGTGTAGTATCTATGTGTGTGATATAAAATTCTATCGTCTCTACCAAATTAGACATAAAATGGTGAAATTGCTCGAATTTCGCTCACGAAAATATTATAACATCACTTCTTACGATGTTAAGGAAAAATATTATTACAGTTTCATTTCAAAACTGTACTTTTTGTGAAATATTTACCTTTTTTATTGCCGATTATACCTAAAATTCGATATTCATATAGTATTTTTTAACTAGTAACAGGTACTAACAACAAGTAAAAAAGATAGATGGGGATTGCTTCCAAACTCATTAATAGAGGGAGTCAGTAAGGAAATCAAGAGGAAAAGGATAATATCAAACTTTGTCACATAGTTTTAAAAAAGGAAATGCACATAGTTGTGAATAAGTGCTTTAACCAAAAAAAGAAGAACCCCATATAGGATTCCCCCTCTTCAATGCTTATTTTTTATTCGCCAGCCATTCAGCTACTGCATCCGCCTCTTCACCTTCTACAAGACCTGCAGGCATCTGACCTTTACCGTTTTTAATGATTTCAAGAATTTGATCTTTATCCAATCGGGAACCAACGTCTTTAAGAGCCGGCCCCATGCCGCCTTCCAGGTTACCACCGTGGCAGCTGGTACATTTGTTATTCACGATTTTTTCAGCATCAACATCGCCGGAGCTCGTTTCCTTGCTGTCGCCGCCATCATTGCCGCCGCAAGCTGCAAGCACCAATGAAGTCCCTAAAAGAATGCCTAATAGCTTTTTCTTCATGTTTTCTCCTCCTGGGAAAAAATTTAAGAGTAAGAATCGACCGTGGTGAATTCTCTCTCCTATAGATAATTATACCAAGCTTAAACCCGTTTGAAACCTTCGCCCAACACCTCAGAAGCGTCCATTGTGACCACAAACGCAGAGGCATCAATGCTTTTCACCAGTTGTTTCAGTTTTGTGAATTCTGTCTGATCGATCACGACCATCAGGATCGGACGTTCATCATCCGTGTATCCGCCGTATGCTGATAGTTTTGTCACACCGCGGTCAATTTTATTCAAAATCCCCTCACGAATTTCTTCCTGGCGGTTCGTGATGATGAGCGCCATCTTGGAGCGGCTTACCCCGACCTGTACAAGATCGATCGTTTTACTCGTCACATAAAGACCGATCAGCGCGTACAGCCCTCTTTCAATATCAAAGACAATCGCCGCTGACAGCACGATCATCCCGTCGATCATCGCCACACACGTGCCGAGCGAAAGACCCGTGAATTTATTTACGATCTGGGCGGCAAGGTCGGTCCCACCAGTCGAAGCTTTACCGCGGAACACGATTCCAAGTCCCAGTCCGACTCCGATTCCGCCGAACAGCGCCCCAAGGAGCGGATCCTCAGTCCATGGCTGCCAGTCTTCAGTGAGGTACACCACAAACGGGAGAAAAATGGTCCCGATTGCCGTTTTCACACCAAATTGAAGACCGAGAAAGATGAGCCCCGCTATGAAAAGAGGAATATTGAATGCCCACTGCACGAATGCCGGCTTCCAATCAAACAGCCCCTTTAATATAGTAGAAATACCGCTGACTCCCCCCGATGCCACCTCATTCGGAAGCAGGAACACATTAAACGCAATGGCCACAATCGCTGACCCTGCAACAACAAACAAATACTCCAAAAACTTCTCTTTCCGCGGATTAAATGACTGCCCTCGACGTTTTTGCTTCAAACCCATTCCGTACGACTCCTTCTGTATATGTATTGATAGTATGAGTACAAGCAGGTTAAATCATCCCTTATTCATGGGAGCCGGCCGTTTGCTGGCATCTCGCATTGAGGGTTGAACCGGCATTTGACTCATACTTTTTTTAAATCGTAGATTTGTTTTTTGTGTTAGTGAAGTGCTTATCCGGGCTCCTTGTAAGAGCTCGCGTCATACGCTCTGTCACAACCTTTGAGAGTATAGCATGGGTATTGAAGGGTGTAAATGACATTGGGGTGACGTGGTAAAGCATTAGTGGGATGGAGTGGGTGTTTGGTTGATAGTGGCTTGGCGGGGGCGCTTTGGCGGGGTAATCTTGACTGGTGCCTGGCTCAAAAGGGGGGATTTGAGCCTGGCTCAGATTGGGTGGATTGAGCCAGGCACAATGCAGGGGTTTTGTGCCTGGCTCAATGTATATGATTTGTTCCAGGCACAGCCGCTTACCAAAATCTAAACAAAAAAGCTGAACCTCCCTGACAGGGTGGTTCAGCTTTTAACACCATTACTGAATTTTCGAGCGCAGATAAGCATTGATGAATGGGTCAAGATCCCCGTCCATCACGCCTTGTACGTTTCCGGATTCCGTGTTGGTTCTGTGGTCCTTGACCATGGAATATGGATGGAACACATAAGAACGGATCTGGCTTCCCCACCCGATTTCTTTTTGCTCTCCGCGGATTTCAGCCATTTCCTGCTCCTGCTCTTCGATTCGCTTCTGGTAAAGTTTCGCTTTCAGCATTTTCATCGCTGCATCACGGTTTTTTATCTGTGAACGTTCAGACTGGCATGTCACGACGACATTGGTCGGCAAGTGGGTGATACGGACAGCCGAGTCGGTCGTATTGATATGCTGACCGCCGGCACCGCTCGCACGGTACGTGTCGATTTTAAGATCTTCTGTGCGGATATCAATTTCGATTTCTTCATTGAACTCCGGCATCACTTCGCATGAAACGAATGAAGTGTGACGGCGTCCGGAAGAATCGAATGGAGAAATACGAACCAGACGGTGTACACCTTTTTCCGCTTTCAGGTAGCCGTAAGCGTTGTGACCTTTGATGGCAAGCGTCACACTTTTGATTCCCGCTTCGTCCCCTGGAAGATAATCGAGTGTTTCCACCTTGAATCCTCTCTTCTCAGCCCAGCGCGTGTACATACGCAGCAGCATGGAACCCCAATCCTGTGACTCGGTTCCGCCAGCACCCGGGTGAAGTTCAAGGATGGCGTTGTTTTTGTCGTATTCTTCACTTAGAAGAAGCTGAAGTTCATAGTCGTTCAGGCGCTTCATCAGGTCGCCGAGTTCTTCTTCAAGGTCCTGCTGAAGGTCTTCGTCCGGCTCTTCTTTTACAAGCTCAAGCGTCAGCTCAAGGTTTTCCTGCGTTTCGAGCATTGCTTTGTAATCATTCACCAGGGCTTTAAGTCCGTTTCCTTCATTAATAAGTCCCTGCGCTTTTTGCTGGTCATCCCAGAAATCGGGTTCTACCATGATTTCATCAAGTTCCTGGATGCGTGCCTCTTTGTTTTCTAAGTCAAAGAGACCCCCTGAAGTCCGCTAATGTCTTAGCTGTTTTTTCTAACTCTGATCTGATTTCTGCTAGTTCCATGATTGGTCACCTCTGTGGTTATTTTGTTGTTTATTTTATCTTTCTGTATTAAATGCCGCTGGTGATTTCCGTGCAAGACTTCGCTTTCCGCGGGCGAGCGGGGAGCCTCCTCGGAGCTGCGCTCCTGCGGGCAAGAAAAGCGGAAGGGCTTTGCTCAGAGGCGTGTGGCATAAGGCGAATCGGCCACGAAGGCGTTCTTTGCCTTCTTGGACGAGTTGACTTATGACATGTGCCTCTAAGCCCTGGAGCTAGACAAGTCTCCCCAGCTTCGCTTTTCCCGCAGGAGTTTTCGTCTTGCACTCCAATCACCAGCTGGATTGTACTAAATACACAAATCACACAGTTTTTGTTGTTTATAGAAAATACCAGGTACACGTTTTTGAACTTCGAGCCAGGATCAACGTCATTCTAAACGCTGTGCCTGGCACAAAACGGGCTATTTGTTCCTGGCACAATTCAGTCGATCTGTGCCTGGCACCGAAACCCAGCAAAAACGGGCCCCCGCATTAAAACGGAAAAGTACCTGGCACTCCTATGTAAGTACCAGGTATCCTCTCCAATCTTGCAATTATCCCATTCTGCCGTGGCAGTGTTTGAATTTTTTGCCGCTGCCGCATGGGCATGGTTCGTTGCGGCCGACTTCTTCTTCTTTGCGGACAGGTTTCTTCTTGGCTTTGCCGCCTTCTTCTTTCGGGTTGACGGCTTGGCCTTTGGCTACTTCCTGACGCTGAAGGTTGTTTCTGATTTCGGCTTTCATGACGAATTTGGCTGCATCTTCTTCGATGGCCAATACCATGCTTTCAAACATGGCGAACCCTTCATGCTGGTATTCGCGAAGCGGATCGGTTTGACCGTAGGCCCGCAGGTGGATACCCTGACGGAGCTGATCCATCGCGTCGATGTGATCGATCCATTTCGTATCGACCGCGCGGAGAAGGATGACTTTTTCAAATTCGCGCATTTGTTCTGCGCCCATCTCTTCTTCTTTTTCATTATAGCGGACTTTCACGTCTTCCCAGATGATATCCATGATTTCGTCGGCTTCTTTTCCGCGGAGGTCGTCAACCGTGACGTCCCCTTCAGGAAGAAGATTCGCATTGACGTAATCAACGATACCCTGCAGGTTCCAGCTGTCGATTTCTTCGTTTGCCGTGTGGGCAGCAACCTGGCGCTCGATGACGGACTTGATCATCCCTTCAACGATTTCGCGTAGGTTCTCTGATTCAATGACATCATAACGCTGCTTATAGATGATTTCGCGCTGCTGGCGAAGGACATCATCGTATTGAAGAAGCTGCTTACGTGCATCGAAGTTGTTACCTTCCACTCGCTTCTGGGCGGATTCAACAGCACGGCTGACCATTTTACTCTGGATCGGCTGGGAATCATCCATGCCCAGGCGGGTCATCATTGTCTTCATATTGTCGGATCCGAATCGGCGCATCAATTCATCTTCCATTGAAAGGTAGAATTGAGTGACACCAGGGTCCCCTTGACGCCCGGAACGTCCGCGGAGCTGGTTATCGATACGGCGTGATTCGTGACGTTCTGTACCGATGACGGCAAGACCGCCAAGATCGATCACGCCTTCTCCAAGCTTGATATCCGTACCACGGCCGGCCATGTTCGTTGCGATTGTAACGGCTCCTCTTTGGCCTGCCTCTAAAATGATTTCGGCTTCACGGCCGTGGTTTTTCGCATTCAATACGTTATGGCGTACGCCTTTTTTTGTTAAAAGTTTGGAGATCAACTCTGATGTTTCGACGGCCACTGTACCGACGAGAACAGGCTGTCCCTTTTCATAACGTTCCTTGATGTCCTCTACAACCGCCATGAATTTACCTTCCATGGAAGCGTAAATCAGATCGGCACGGTCATCACGGACGATCGGTTTGTTCGTAGGAATTACGATGACGTTCATGTTGTAGATGTTGCGGAATTCCTCTTCTTCCGTCTTCGCTGTACCAGTCATACCGGAAAGCTTCTCGTACATACGGAAGTAGTTCTGGAACGTGATCGTCGCCATCGTCATGCTTTCGTTCTGAATTTCGAGCCCTTCTTTCGCCTCGATGGACTGGTGAAGACCATCACTGTAACGGCGTCCTTTCATCAGACGTCCTGTGAAGGAATCGACGATGACGATTTCGCCTTCCTGTACCACATAATCAACGTCGCGGTGCATGCTGACGTGTGCCTTCAGCGCCTGGTTGATGTGGTGGTTAAGGGTGACGTGTGAAATATCAAAAAGGTTATCGATGTGGAAGGCTTTCTCCACTTTTGTAATACCATCTTCAGTCAGTTGAACACCTTTTGTTTTCTCATCATAGGTGAAGTCTTCGTCTTTTTTCAGCGTGCGGACAACCGCATTTGCCTGGATATAAAGCTGAGGCGTGCGCTGTGCGTTACCGGAAATGATCAGCGGTGTACGCGCTTCGTCGATCAGGATCGAGTCGACCTCATCGATTACGGCGAAGTGCAGCGGGCGCTGAACCATTTGATCTTTATAAAGGACCATGTTGTCACGAAGATAATCAAAACCGAACTCGTTGTTCGTTCCGTACGTGATGTCCGCTTTGTACGCTTCACGCTTCTCTTCTTTTGACATGGAGTTGAGGTTCAGACCGACAGTCAGACCAAGGAAATTGTAAAGCTGCCCCATTTCCTCAGCGTCACGGCTGGCAAGGTATTCGTTGACCGTTACGACGTGAACGCCTTTTCCAGTGATCGCGTTCAGGTAAACCGGCATAGTTGCCGTAAGGGTTTTACCTTCACCGGTTTTCATCTCGGAAATGTTACCGCCGTGGAGGGATGCCCCACCCATCAGCTGGACGCGGTATGGATAAAGACCGAGGACACGGCGTGCCGCTTCGCGTACGACCGCGAATGCTTCGACAAGCATATCGTCAAGATCCTCACCTTTTTGATAACGCTCCTTAAAGCGTTCCGTTCTCTCACGGATCCCATCATCCGAGAGGCGCTCCATTTCCGGAGCCAGTTCTTCTATTTGATCGGCTATCTTCTCAAGCCTTTTGATCTCTCTTTTATTCGCATCAAACACTTTGTTTAAAATCCCAAGCATGTATAACGCTCCTTTATCCTGTATAAGTAGAGCCCAATTACACTCATCACTATAGCGAAAGTAAATGAGAATTCCATGAGAAATGATAAATTTCCCAGTCTTAAAACATCTCTACTACACATTCGCTAAAAGCACTGTAAATCCTGCTTCAAAAACAATTCATTCCTGTTAATTCTACCATTAACGTTACCCTGTTACAACTTAAGGGGGATGGAGGCATTTTAGTTTGGGCTTTTAATACCGCTTTTGATTTCCGTGCTAGACTTCGCTTTCCGCGGGTAGCCCGTGAGCCTCCTCGTCGCATTCGCTCCTGCGGGGTCTCACATAAGCTACTCTTCCCGCAGGAGTCTTCGTCTAGCACTCCAATCAACCGCTGGTAGTAATTAAAACTAATTTGTATCAAACCACAAAACCCGAACCAACATGAATTTTGAGATTCAAATTAGTTCGGGTTTTAATTAGTTAAATTCACTTTTGCTGCAGTTATAGATTTATTTTTTTAACAGTTCATAAACTGTATCCTGGTAGCTTTCCCAGATCTGTTTGCTTCGTCTGGAGATGCTGTTGGCGGATACGTCGAAGTATTCGGCGAGTTCCTTTTGAACGTGGCGGATACTGATTTCGTCGATGTTCTTGGCCATGTCGACGAGGGCACCTGAATAGATTTTCGGGTTGCGGATCGTCGGGCGTTCTGTGTAGAAGTATTTTTCCAGTACGGAAACGAGCAAGTCGCTTTCCGCTTTGTCTTCCCCTTTTTCAGTAAGGAAGGTTTTCAGGGCAGTGATTGCTTCGTTATATTCAGGCATTTTCCAGATTTCCACGCCTTCAATAGGAGCTTCCTGCTCAGCCGGTGTTTCGATTTCAGTTCCTTCCGAATCCACAGCAGCCTTCTTGCCGGATTTTTTCTTTTCCGCACTGTATAAAACAAATCCTACGTCGGCAAGCATCATGTATTGATCTGCCAGGTAATCCTGCAGATTCTTAAATTCACCTTGTTCAAAACGGATTTTCACCAATTCCATCGCGGCATTTTCAATTGATGGATAGATAAAGTACTGGGCAAATGGGAGATGCTTGTCTCCGTTCGGCAGCAGCAGCGCCAGGAAGAAACTGCTTTCTTCCAAATTGCCGAACCTCTCTTTTACTACTAGTTTTTCACCGGTGATCACTTCTTCAACATGAAGTGTGCTGTCATCCACTTTTTCAACCGTACCAGCCGTCACTCTCAGGTTTCTCCAGGATTCCAGGACGGCAGCCGTCTGAGGGCGGGTCACCGTACCAACCGACTTATCGATGAAGCGGTCGATCAGACGAACGCCTTTCTCATCTTTTTGTGTGGAACCGTACCAGCTCACGAACGCCATTTCATAAATATCCGGATCGGCCTTCATCAGGTCCATTTTCTTCAGATATTCATGATACGCTTCCTCCATCTTGGGATCCTGCGCAGTTGCAATGAAATCATAGAGCTGTGCCTGCAGCACGTCAAGCTCCTGGTTTATCATTGCATCTATATTCACGCCATTTTCTTTTTCACAGCATTTCTTATATTTCTTACCGCTCCCGCAAGGACACGGTTCATTTCTTCCGACTGTACTCATGCTTGTTCTTACCTCCGAATTGTTGAGTCCCGTTCACAAATGTTCATTATATAACACTTTTGGGTTTGGTTAAACTATTTTGGAGGATGTAAAAACAACCAGTGGGTGTGTTGCCTCCCTCTGCTTGATAAAAAACATTGATTGCCGCTTTTGATTTCCGTGCAGGACTTCGCTTTCCGCGGGCGGGCGGTAAGCCTCCTCGTCGCTGCACTCCTGCGGGCAGAAAAGCGGAGTCGGCTTGCTCAGAGGCGACAAGCTTAAGGCGAGCAAGTCAGAAAGGCGCTCTTTGCCTTTATGGCTTGGTTGACTTATGACCTCGAGCCTCTAGCCGACGGAGCTGGACAAGTCTCACATTAGTCACTTTTCCCGCAGGAGTCTTTGTCCTGCACTACAATCAACCGCTTGCCAGAGGATGATATCTACATTCATACCCTAAACAAAAAAGCTGTTTTCAAGCTACATCCTTGAAAACAGCCCTTTAATAATAATCCTATTGATTCTTGCTTTTCATCAGCTCGTCGATATACTGTTTTATTTCTCCGATTTTCTGATCGGTGACCTGGGTGATTTCATTTGACTTCTGGTTCAATTCGCCCTGGTAGTCCTCATTCAATTTACTAGTGAGGTATTGATTCGTTTCATCTTTAAGTCTCTGGATTTCACTTTGTGTAAGTCCCTCTACATCGTTTTTTATTTTTCCATCTCTTTCAGAAAAATAAGCAGCTACCTTGGACTCATAGTCTTTTTTTAATACCTCTGCCGCATCATTCACATGATACACAAGTGCCCCTGCTGCTCCTCCAATCACAAAAGTAAGGATGACGGTAATGACAACAACTTTAGAAAATAGATTTTTCATGTGAACACCTTCCTTATTTAATTTTATCTCTTAAGTTAATAGTATTAATAAATGCTGTGTTTCATACTAAAAATAAAAAAGCTATTCTTCAGGTTAACCAATAACCTGAAGAATAACTTTTTATCTAACATATCTACCCTGTTTCTTCATATAATCCAATACATCCAGATCAATATAATTCTCTTCCTGCTCCCGCATTTCAAAGTTCTCGGTGTGCAGGTAGTCCTTCAACGCCTGGTGCAGCGACTTGCTCCCATCAGCATATCCATGGCGTTTCAGTTCTTTTTCAAGGTCGTCCCGAACTTCGCCTTCCAGGAGGACCACTCTCCCGGGATCTGATTCTTTGAAATAGAGTTGATGCATCAGATAGATTCTCTTCAACTCTTTGATAGGTGACGCATGGTCATCTACCCGCAGATCGACGTAACGGTCATTGAATCCTCCGTAGCCGCCTTTTTCTTTTACTACTAAAAGCGCAGCAGACTGCATACCTCGGGAGTCCCCGCCTGCATCCTGGCCGGCATCAAGAGCGTGAAGCAGCCTTTCTGCCAGGCTGCCTGCCGTGGATTCAAAGGTTTCCGCCATCGCTTTGACAGTATTTTCATCTACTAAAATATTCCCCTGGGCTGCAAAATGCTTTCCAGTGACTCCGCCTGCCCAGTCATAACAGCCTTCACCCGTAAATGTAGCCGCATGTCCCCATGCATCGATCAGTCCGACCTGTCTGAGGTGGCGCTCAGGATCATCTTTCGTGATGATGTCCAGTGCTTCTTCTGCCGTCTTCCCTTCTTCCATCAGCTGCAGGGCCTGCGGACCGTACGTCGTGTTGGCATAGGACTGGGTCGCCACCGCCCCCACGCCTGCTTTGGCAAACGGGACGACCGAACCGACACCAAGGAACTTTGATTGCACGGCAATTCCCCATTCTTTCTCTTCAGGATCATATCCGACGATAGAATATGTCATGTTGACGTCCTCCTTTTATTCTGACTCTCCTAAACTCCCACGGTTGCTCCGGCAGCAAGGGCATCCGGATTCAACCCTTTCAGTTCATCTAAAATAAAAAGTCCATCCTTCCGAATCAGCACATCATCAAAGTAAATTTCGCCTCCGCCATATTCGGGACGCTGGATGCAGACCATGTCCCAGTGAACGCTTGAGCGGTTCCCATTGTCCGCTCCTTCGTAAGCCTGTCCCGGGGTGAAGTGGAAGCTCCCTCCGATTTTTTCATCAAACAGGATATCCAGCATCGGTTCCTTGATTTTCGGGTTCACACCGATTGCGAACTCACCGATAAAGCGCGCGCCTTCATCGGTATCCAGGATCTCATTGAGCTCCTTTGTCTTATCCGCTTTCGCCTTGACTATCTTTCCGTTTTCAAATGTCAGCGAGATATTGTCAAAAGAAAAACCTCGGTACAGAGTAGGCGTATTATAGGTGATCGTCCCATTCACACTGTCCTTGACCGGTGCCGTATAAACTTCCCCATCCGGGATGTTCCTTTCCCCGAAGCACATGACCGATGGGATATCTTTTATGGAAAAAGTCAGGTCCGTCCCTTCTCCGGTGATCCTCACTTTATCCGTACGGTCCATCAGATCCTTGAGCGGCTTCTGGGCCTCTTCCATCTGCTTGTAGTCGACGGTGCATACTTCAAGGAGATAGTCGAAGAACGTGTCAAAGCTCATCTTGGCTTTCTGGGCGAGGGCCGGATTCGGATAGTTTAATAGAACCCATTTCTTCTTTTCCACCAGGTAATCATTTGATTCTTTTACGAGAGGCATGAGGAGCTGCCACTGTTCGCCCGGGACCTCACTCATCTCCGCGTCGTTCGGGTCACTTGAAATGTTGATGAACGCATCGATATCCTGGTACCGATCCATATTCCATTTATTCATGAGGACCATCTGCTCCTCTTTCGCATTCGTTGCGATGAGGCGCAGCAATTCCTGATCCCCGAATTCAAAGTACGGGATGACGCCCATTTCATAGGCTTTACGAAGCAGTTCCTTCACGAGCGGCTTCGTATTATATTCGCCTGTGATCAGGAGCTTTTCTCCTTCTTTCATTTTCAATGAATGTGTCAGCAGGACTTCTGCCAACTTCGCTAGTCGTGGATCTCTCACTCTGGTTCCCCCTCAATTTTGTCTACTACTATCATTCGACAAAAATTGGAAAAACCCTCTTCAATACCTGTTGAAAAATCCTGCAGCCAGATATGACTGCAGGATCTTTGATTGTATGATCAGTTTGTCTCGATCAATCCATATTTACCATCGCGACGCTTGTACACAATGTTTGTAGCGTTTGTTTCGGCATCTGTGAAGACGAAGAAACTGTGTCCCAAGAGGTCCATCTGAAGGATGGCTTCTTCACTGTCCATCGGCTTCAGGTTGAACTGCTTCGTACGCACTACTTCTGAATCATTCTCGTCCTCTACTTCAATCGCAGCAGCTCCGTTTGGAGATACGTGATTAAGGTCTTCCTGGGCTGCGAAGAACTCCTTCGGGCTGCCCTTTTCACGCATTTTGCGGTTCACTCTTGTTTTATGCTTGCGGATTTGCCGTTCCAATTTATCTAATATCAGATCAATGGCCGCATACATGTCCGTGTGGCGTTCCTCCGCGCGAAGGACCAGGTGCGGCATTGGAATAGTCACTTCAACTTTAGTATTTTTATCAGGGTACACTTTCAGATTAACATGTACATTTGCATCAGGAGTTTCATTAAAGTAACGATCTAACTTTCCAATCTTCTTCTCCACGTGTTCGCGAATCGCTGGAGTTACCTCAATGTTCTCGCCTCGAATGTTGTAATTCAACATGTAAACTCCTCCTTTTAAAAATAAAGCTATGTTGTATATATTCTTCATTCCCCCGAATATCCCTGCTTAAACTTTCAAAATTTTTTGTCATTTCGGAAAGAATTTTGTCACAGGATTTTGAAATATGTCGAAAGTGTTGGGACACAAGGGATTGAAGAATGGGCAGAGTGAAAGGGTGTGGAGCTGATTAGTGGCCATTCACTCTTTCTTCTATTATTATCTCACTTAATTTTGGTGGTTAACAGGATATTTTTGAAGGATTGGTGGAGGTTTTGGGGCAGGTTTGTGACTTAAAGGTGGATTGTTTGTTTATTCAGTTGGTGATTTCTTCTTATGATTCAACTGCTGAAAAATGTTGAAAAATCAACAGGTGAATATTCATTTGATTATCAGTTGGTGAACATCATTAAATATAATTCACCTGCTGATTAATAAAGAAAGTTCAGCAGGTGAAGCTAATAATAAGAATCCAATTTTCTTATTGTCAGTTATTAAATTGATAAAGTTTGGTTTCGGTATAAAACTTATAATTCTCTTTGGAATTATTCATATAAGAAAGAATCCTATCTTGGTTAACATGGATATTACGAGAATTGGTAATAAAGGATCGGTAACTGGACCACTGATAACTGCCAGGGTCAGTGACTATGCCCGCTTTTATAGGGTTCAGGTGAATATAACAGCTGGTATCTACTAATTGTTTGTTATTTTTGATTATTACCGAGCGATATGGCCCCTCGAACAGATGCCCATTAAAACCATTTTTCTTATTAAAATATCGGGCGTAACGGTAGTGTGTCTGGTGAATGATTTTGCCTGGAGGGTCGTCAATGGTCTGGAGCAGGAGATGGACATGATTTGTCATGAGGCAATATGAATGAAGAATAAAGGGGTATTTGTGTTTGGCATCCTCTAAGTATTTCAAATACATCAATCGATCGTCTTTGTTCCGAAAAATCGTATACTGCCGATTCCCCCTGGCAGTAATATGGTAAGTGCACCCTGGAGACCACTCTCTTCTATGGTACATGACAACACCCTTTCTTAATTGGTAATGGATAGTATTCGACAAAATAATGGGAATTCCTGCCTTTACTTTGGATTCAGCTGGGGAATTAACGGGAAAATTCAGCAGGTGAAAATGATACAGTCCCTCACCAGGTGAAATCCCTTCTAAAATCAGCAGGTGAAAAAGAAAGAAATTACCACTCACCAGCTGAATCCTATTCTTTATTCAGCAGGTGAACATAAATACTCATTCTCCATCATTCTCCATCATTCTCCCAACATGAAACTTTATCCATTCACAAAACGTATATAAGAAATAACTTAAAGGAGGCAATCTCGATGCTGCTTGAAGTGTTCCTGATCATAATTGGAGTATATATTCTAATTTCACTTCTCATCCTTCCGTTTCAATACCGCTTTCTGATTACGTTAAAAAGAGAAGAAGAAAAACATAGAAAGAAAGGCCGTACACAAGGGGAGATGTACGATTCAATGAACGCCGGAGATTTGGCGCTTCACAGCAACATGCAGGGAAATCCACTGTTCTTTCTCGCTAATATTCTTGCTTCTATCATCTATCGGGTTAAGCATCGCAAGAAATCTCTCTAAATCGTAAATACACGTAAAGAAACAGCCCCGGATTAATCCGGGGCTGGTAATTAGTTATTCAATAACGGCTTCAAGACTCGATCGATTTCCAGCTTCCACGCAGAAAATGCAGGCGAAAGTTTGCCCTTCACGATTTCTTCTTTTATATTGCTCTCTCCCAAGTGACCGTCCAGTTTCATTGTCTGATCGATGACTAGCTTGAACTCATTCAGCACACGAACAACTTCAGGGCTTTTCTTAAATAACGCTTTAATAAGCTCATTACTCTCAGATACTTGACCAAATGACTCGAATACATCAGCCAGGACGCGGTCACCTTCTGTTTTTTCAATGTCTTTAAAACTATCCGTTACATACGCCAAAGCTTCCTCAATTGTCTCAAGCATACCAACATAGCGCTGCAATAACTCAAACTGTTTCTCATCCAGTATTACCGTGCTGGTCAAAGAGAATCACCTATTTCTTTTTATCGTAGAACATTCCGTCATGCTGCAGGGATTGGTAAGGATTGGTATATCTTTGGGCAGAAGATTTTTTCTTGGTTAAACCATTCATGTCCCGCTTGATTTCAGTACGCAGGAAAATTAACTTGCGGTCGATTTCCTGATTCCATTCCATCATTTCCTTGCCGAGCAGCTGCTCATTTTCTGAAAATGGCGGCTTTATGCTGCTGAGCAGGGTTTGTCTTTCTTCAAGCAGTTTTTCTATTTTCCCGATTACAGATTCACGATTACCGTCTGACAGGCCTTCAACGGCTTCTTTCAGCTGCTTGGTAATCGAATGACAGAGCAAAACAGAACTCATTATGCCAGTCCGCCTTGGCCAGCATGCTGTTTCTGCCGGTTAAGCTGGATGACCTGCTTCCATGTGTCGCGGAATTCAGTGATCAACCCTTCAACCTCTTCTAAGATAGCACTATCATTTTTAACATTCGCTTCGGTTAACCGGCGATTGATATAGTCGTAAAGCGACATAAGATTTTGGGATATTTCAAGATCCGTATTGAGCGTGACCATCAGTTCGCTGACGATGGCCTGTGCTTTTTGGATGTTGGTGTTCTTCAATTCAATGTTTTTATCTTCAATGGCTTTCTTTGCTATATGAATGAACTTCAGGCTTCCGTTATAAAGCATAAGTGTAAGCTCACCCGGTGACGCCGTAGTGACCGAGTTATTCTGATAGGCTGCATACGGGTTGTTAATGGCCATAATGACACTCCTTTTTTGCTGCTGTTAAAATTATTACATGCCTCCGCCGAATTGCTGCATGAGGTACATGGACTGCTGATTCGCCCGCTGGATTGCTTTCTCCATAGCGGTGAATTGACGCCAGTAACGGTCCTCCACTTGGATCATCCGATCTTCAAAACGGTCGATCTGGTTGTCCGTATTGTTTAATAGACGCCCCAAAGCGAAGGTATTATTCGTACTGGAAGCTTTACCTGCCTTTTTCTCTACACTGTCGATCGTATCTTTCAATGTATCCCGCAAGCGGCGTGCGATCCCCTGCTCTCCGGAAGTGGCACCGTCTTTCGCAAAAATTTCATAGATGGCATTGGGATCTTTTGAAATGGCCTCCCTCAGCTTGGCTTCATCGATGATCAGTTTTCCACGTTCCAAATAGTTGCTGGAAGTCTTGATACCGATCTGAGACAGCTGGTCGGTCCCTGACGTCCCGCCGGAAACAGGTGTGTAAAGATCCATCCGCATTTTGTTCATTGCAGAAGAAAGAACCGAATCGTTACGGAGAGTTCCGCTCCGTGCCTTTTCTTCCCACATCTCGATCTCTTTTTCTTCCATCGCTTCCTTTTGTTCAGCGGTCAGAGGCTTGAAATCACGGTAATTCTTTTCGTTGAGTTCGCCGTTCACTTTTTCAATCAGTTTGTTGTATTCGTCTACGAATTTGACGATTTTTTCTAGGATTTTGTCGGTGTCTGGTTGTGAACTGAATGATACATTCGTGTTTGACGCGTTTTTCAAAGTCAATTCAAAACCATTTATGTTGAATGTATTGGACGCACGTTCCGTTTTCATCCCGTTATAAGTAAAAACAGCATTCTCGCCGGCTGAACCCCTGCCTGCAGTTACCGCCGCGTCATTGTCTGCATCCAGCTTCAGATGAGTACTAAACAACGAGCCCTGCAATTCAATCTCGGCTCCGGCCCCGTTGCTTCCGGTATTCTTACTCATCACTGACATTTGTTTAGTCTGTGAGTCATAGAACATCGTGACACCGGTTTGATTATTGATTTTTGACATAAGACTGTCCAGGCTCTCTTCTGCAGGATCGAACTTGATCTCAGTAAAATCAGCTGCCATCGTACCGTCTTTCTGGATGGCTTTGACTCTGATCGTTTGTTCACCAGTCAAACCGAAGGATTCACTCAATTTCTTCTTAGGGTCAAAAGCCCCTCCATCCGATTGAGTGATAGCAGCTGAACTGTACATCGTGGCTGCGGTAGCCAATGATTCCACTTTGATTGTTCCGGAAAAATCGCCGGTAGCATTTATATTCTTAACAGAAACTTCATTTGGATTTGATAGAGTGACTGTCTTCTGCGTGTATGTACCCTGCTTCATGACGCCGTCAAAAATAAGATTACTAAAATCAAACATCATCTTGTTCATATCCCGGTAATCATCCCGCTGCCATTCAAGATACTGCTTCTTTTGCTGCAGTTTATCAAGAGGGATACGTTCTGCCTTCATTAAATCCTTTATCATCTGATCGGTGTCCATACCGCTCGCAAGCCCGCCGATTCTCATATCTGCCATCAGGAATCACCTTCCTTATATCTTTTTATCAACGATCAATCCTACAAATTCAGTCATCGCCGCATACATATCCAGCATTTTCTTTGCCGGGATCTCCCTGACGATTTCCTTTGTCCGTTCATCAACAATGGTTACATAGTATTCTTTCAATTTATCATGAAATTCAAATTTAAGATGAGTGTTCGAAGCATGCAAAAACTCATTCATCCCCTGAACGACATCTTCCACTTTTTCTCGCGTGACAGGCTGGTTGTTGGTTTCTTCTTGGTGTCGTTCCTGTCCTTGTATGTATGTCACTACTTCGTTTTGGTTGTTTTCTGGTTTGGAAAATGATTGTGTGGGTTGGATGGTGCCTGTCACTTTTTCAATCATTGGTTGATCCTCCTTGGGGTGTATATGGGTTATATCGGAAGAGTCGGGGGAAAGTTTAGAGTTAATTAACATTACATATGCAAGCAAAAAAGAACCCCGAACGTTAAAGTCTAGGGTTCTTTCAAATAACTTAAAATTAACGAAGAAGTTGTAAAACTCCTTGTGGTTGTTGGTTCGCTTGCTTTGCGACTATGTCTTTCGATCATAGAATAGACTATATCTTCACCCTTGTATGCAAGGGGCTGGGCACTTCGAACGATTTCCATCATCCTACGAATCTCATTGTCATAGCGATTGCCTTAGACAGTGCATTCTAGTCGTTGAACCTTCTCCAGAGTTTCCTCACAGGAGCTTGGCTGCTGATTATCCATTGTCTCATCTTCATCATTTTCAAACCATTACGCTTACCGTTTCCAGTTACGCTGTGGTTGATGAAGCTTTAGGAAGTTCCAGCAATTCACCCAGTCATACTCCAGTTCGTTGCCAAACTGGACGCCCTCCAATCAATCATCTCAAAAGTTGTAAAACTCCTTGAGGCATTTGATTGGATTGAGCCAACATTGCTTGCGCTGCTTGAGAAAGAATAGAATTCTTTGTTTGGTTCATCATTTCTTTCGCCATCGTGCGAACATTTACTTTCATAAATGACCAGACTATATCTTCACCCTCTGAATTCAGTAGGGGTTGGGCACTTCGGATTCACAATGCTGATGACCATTGTTTCACCTACGGATTTCATCACCATAGCTTTCGCCTTAGATGGTCTATCCTAGTCGTTGAACCTTCTCCACTCTTTCAAGACAGGAGCTTGGCTGCTGATTGCCCAATCTTTTCTTTTATCAAACCATCACGCTTGTCGTTTCCAACTACGTTGTGGCAAGAAAAGCTCTAAGGGGTTTCCAGCAATTCACCCAATTATGATCTCTGACCGTTACCAGTCAGGACGACTGTGCTTGTTGCTGTTTAGGCAGCTAAAGCATAATCTACGTCACGCACACGTGATTCTGCGGCAGTTAAATTCTCTGAAGAAGTACCTAGGTTGTTTATAGTATGTTCTAGACGATTTTGATAAGACCCTAGTTTTGAACGTTCAGCAGAAACTGTTTCTATAGCATCATTAATATCTGTTATAGCTGTATCAGCTGCGGTCTGAGTAGAAATATCAATACCTGCCGTTACAGTGGCTTCAGTTACAACCGGATTGGCTGGATCTGAAACATCTACACTTCTTGCAGTTCCGGTTGCTGCTACACCAAGAGTAAAAGCATCCATTGCATCAATTGTTAAGTTTAAGTTTTGGCCTTCGTTTGCGCCAATATGGAATGTACCATCAAACTGTCCACCTAACAAGTTTTGTGTATTAAACTCAGTATTATTGGAAATACGTGTAACTTCTTCAGCTAATTGATCTACTTCCTTTTGTAACTCGGCGCGATCTGTGTCTGTATTTGTATCGTTGGCAGATTGTACCGCTAGCTCACGCATACGTTGAAGAATTGAGTGAGTTTCGTTTAAAGCACCTTCGGCAGTTGCAATCAATGAAATACCATCTTGAGCATTCTTTGAAGCCATATCCAAACCACGAATCTGTCCACGCATTTTTTCAGAAATTGCTAAACCTGCAGCATCATCGCCAGCACGGTTAATACGAAGACCTGAAGACAACTTCTCCATTGATTTTGATTGTGCACCATTTGCAGTAGATAACTGACGATAAGTATTCAAAGCCGCAATATTATGATTAATTCTCATTACAAAATTTCCTCCTTGAAAATAAGTCCACATCCTTGTGAACTGTTTAGTATTTGGTTTACAAAGAACAGAAAGGTCGGCCGCCCTTTTCTTCCTTGCTTACATGGTTATTATCGGTCGAATTTACCAGGGTTTAATAGATTTCTAGAAAAAATTATTGTTTTTTCGGCAAAATGTTGAAGAGGTTGTCGATTCCTTTGGAGGCTTCGGCGTTTTCTTCCTGGATGGTCAGGTAGATTTCTTTTCGGTGGATTTCGACGTTCTTAGGTGCGTTGATGCCGAGCTTTACTTGATCTCCTTTTATCGATACCACGCTGATTTCGATATCTTCCCCGATTTGGATGGCTTCGCCTGTTTTTCTTGTCAGTACCAGCATCGTCTCACTCCTTACCGGCTTGCTCTGGCTGAGCAAAGATTGGATGTTTCGTTTGATAGCTTGTATCATTCAGGATCACTTGTTTGGCTTTGTTGTTTGCCAGGTTGATGATGATGGGTGCTTGAAGGTTGGCGGTTGATTCATTCAGGGTTTCCCTCATTGTCAAGATGGTTAGTACTTTGACATCTTTTTCAGAGGTAAAGCCTAATAATTCTACCGTTCCCTGATCAAGTTCAAAATCATATTCTTTTGTAAATAGAAATGGATCTGTCATCACGAATCCGAGCTGAGAAGTGGTAACGGATTGTAGGATGTGAAACAACTCATTGTCCTGAAGAGGAAGAATCACGAATTTCTTTTCTTCATTGAATCCCGGAATCCCCTGTTCAAAATTCAACACACTGTCTTCTTTGATTTCAATTTCACCATGATATTTTGTATTTATGATCATGTTCTCATTCCTTCGCCTTAAATTTCCTGTTCGTAATTAATCCCAACATGCTTTAAGTTCACAAAATCAATCTGCAAATCGGCATATCTCTGGAGACTTATATCTACCTGCGCTTTTGATACATTCACGTTCGGCTTCACGACCTGTGTATTGTTAATCACTTTCTGAGATTCAAAATGGACCTTCACCTCACCAGGATCGTATTGAATCTTCACACTTCCCGCCGAAGGGATCCAGCCGATATTAAAATCATACATCGGATCTTCACTGTTTCGTTTTGCCTGCTCAGCAATCGCGTTTCCGCCGTTTTCAATCATCATAAGCTCGTCGCCGTCCTGCGCCATACGGGCGAGTCCTGCTAACCAGTCTTCATACCCCTGCCTTGAGAAATCCTCTATCCTGCGGCGCACTGATTTTAAATCCATGTCGGCCCGTGCTTCTGTCTGGTCGATTGTCAGCTTTGACGGCCGACGCTCGATTTCCATCTTGGCTTTCGGCTGCTGGATGTCGAGGGCAGGCGGCGGTGTTTCAATTTCAACCCTGCCCGGTGTTGTTTTTATACCGATGGAGGCAGGTGTGGAGTGTAGCCGTATCTGTGGAAAGTTCATCGTATCTCTCCTCTATTCAAAAGGGGACCACCCCCTTAGGTGACGAAACACCTTAAAGGGTTGGTCCCCTAGCATTTATCTTAAAAAGTCCATTAGTGAAGGCTGGATGATTCTTGCTCCGACCCCCAGTGCAGCACGATGGACGCTTTCCTGGGTTTTCAAATCGGTGATGACCCGTTCGATGTCTGCGTCTTCGTTGTCAGATAGAATTCTATTTGCCACGACTTCCTGCTGCCCAAGGCGGTCGTCGATCATTTCGAGGCGGTTGTAGCGGGCTCCGAGTTCGGAACGTTCTGCGGACAAGGTTTCCATGACATCGTCCAAGTTCCCAAGCTCTACATCAAGAGCGCCCGTATCCCCTGTTTCCAATGCTTTTTGAATATTGTGCACCGTATCAAACAGTTTCTGGCTGAAGACATGGGCCGGGTTTACGTTTGCTTTTAAGGAAACGCCCTGTGAAACTTCTACATTGTAGTTGCCAATAACTGCTTCTTTAAGATTATCCGCAACCTGAGGTCCACTGCCGTCTGCAGGATTTCCATCTTTAATGGGTGAGTTTCCAACATCTGTTCCGTGGAAAATATATCTCCCGGCAACCTTCGTTTCAGCCACTCCCACCAGATCCGCTTTAATCTGTTCGATTTCTATGGCAACAGCTTTCTTGTCCTCTTCACTCAACGTCCCATTTAACCCTTGCAGCGTCAGCTCCCGCACACGCTGCAGACCCTGATTAGCCTGATCGATCCCGGATTCAGAGTTATCCATCCACAAATAAAGTTCTGAGAGGTTCCGCTTATACTGCTCGATCCCCGTCAGGTTCGAACGGTAAAACATCCCCTTCATCGCGACAACGGGATCGTCTGAGGGCTTGGTGATTTTTTTACCGGTGGCGAGCTGATCCTGGAGCTGTCCCATGCGGGCGTAGGATGAGCTCAGGTTTCTCATTGAATTACTGGTTAACATGCTTTGCGTTACGCGCATTTAAATTTCACCTTCCTATCTTCCTACGGTTCCCATGCCGTTGATGATTTTATCGAGCATTTCGTCCTGCAGTGTGATCATTCTCGCAGAGGCGTTGTAGGCGTGCTGGAATTTGATCATATCGGTCATTTCTTCGTCAAGCGAAACGCCGCTTACGGACATCCGGCGTTCTTCCACCGCACCACGCAGTACTCCGGAGTTCTGCGTCAAACGGACTGTTTCCTGTGATTCGACTGCCATCGAACCGATGACCGATTCGAAGTGAGCCCTGAAGGTTGCCGGCTTTTCACCGTATGGAAGCTCGGTCGTTGTTATGATATCGGCTAGTGCACTCACATTGGCTGCGTCACCAAGTGTGGGATTTCCTGCACTTGCCGTTGCGATCATGTCCAGGTTTTCCAGTTCCTCGGCAATTTGCATCCGCTGTGCAAATCCTGCCTTATCTACGTCCTCCAAATCAGCTGAAGCATCCTTCGCATCCTGGAAGAACTTCGGTGTTTCGACACTTGGATCTTCCAATTGGGCAGGAGACACCCCTTTTTGGTGCTGCTCGTTGAAAGCCTTCGCGAATTCATACGCCATGCTGTCGAGTTCGTTGAGCATGGTGATGTAGGAGCCTTGTGCTTTACCGTTTTTGTCGGTGTATCCATATGTATCGATAAGTGCCCTTAACTTTCCTTCTCCCTGGGATAAGAAGTCATTCACGTCCAGCTTCTGATTTCCGATCGTAACGGAATCGACCGTTTCCTGCGGACCTTCTGCAGAGAGCTTCAGCTCGTTCGCCCCGCTTTTCCCGACGAGGGTCACGGCAAAGTTCCCGTCGTTTCCGACCAGGTTCACTGTCACCTGACCTTCCGCGATCGGGGAGGCCGCACCGCCGCTTGACTGATAGCTTGTTTGGATGGTGACATGCTGTGACAGCT
Organism: Rossellomorea aquimaris; assembly: GCF_001877785.1. Taxonomy (GTDB): domain Bacteria; phylum Bacillota; class Bacilli; order Bacillales; family Bacillaceae_B; genus Rossellomorea; species Rossellomorea aquimaris_A. The sequence continues at coordinate 108,109 of NZ_MINN01000117.1, forward strand.
CGTCCAGGAGACGATCACGTTCATCATAGAGATCATTCGGTAAATAGCCATGAGGCTCGACATCGGCGATCTGCTTGTTTATTTTATCAATTTGGCTTGTAAGTGAATTGATCTGCTTTTCGGTGACGGACAGTTCATTTTTCAAATCACCGCGCACACCTGTAAGGGATGTGGATAAGTAATTGAACGTATTGGCGACTGCGATACCTCTTTCACGGACAACCGAACGGGCACCTGAATTTGTCGGATTGACGGCAAGATCCTGGAGTGACTGCCAGAACATGTCCATCGTTTTGGACAAGCCGGACTCTGACGGCTCGTTCATGACTTCCTCCATTTTCTTCATCGCTTCCATTTTCGACTCCCAATACCCAAGCTTGTTATTTTCACCGCGGTATTGAACGTCGAGGAACGAATCGCGCACACGCTGAATAGACCCTGCTTCGACGCCTGTCCCCAATTGACCAGGGATGTCAGGACGGTTCATGGATGGAGCCGGGTATGGCGTCGTCTGTTCGAAGTTCACGCGCTGGCGGCTGTAGCCGGGCGTGTTCGCATTGGAAATGTTATGGCCTGTCGTATAAAGGGCGCCTTGCTGTGTGTACATGCCGCGTTTTGCGGTTTCAAGGCCGTGGAAAGTAGATCGCATGGTGGTGCCTCCGTTTCAAAGTATTAAGCCTGTGAATCAAAGAGTGATCGCTGCCGCGGTGATTTTTTCTCTCCGTTTGGCCGTGCGTAAGTTGTCTGCTGATCCTGCGGCTGCATGATTGATAGATTCATGTTCACAAATTGCAGAGATTGATAGACAAGTTTCTGATTCAGTTCATTCCGTTCTCTAAGCTGGGAGATCAACTCTGTCATTTCACGCTGCCAATCAAGGAGTACGGCCCGGTCTTCAGGCTCACTGTACTCGATGCATTGAGAAAGGGTCGGCGGCGCTTCTGTGAGCAGACCGAGTGAAGTCAGATATCCTTCGGATTGCCGCTGCCGCTCGTTCTCGACCGTATTGATGGCAGCGATATGCTTCTGCTCATCTTTTAAGAGGTCGTCCAGCCCTTTCATATCACCACTCTTAATCGCATCAGTTTTCCTGACAGAGAGATCAAGCAGACTTTTGTTCAGCTTATACAGTTTTTCAAGTGTCGCGACTAATGTGGATGCTGACATGTCCGCTCTCTCCTAGCTTTGGTAAAAATTTTTGAGCCCTTTGGCAATGGCTTTCGGATCGATTGTGTAATTCCCGCTCTGTACCTGATCCTTCAGTGCCTCTACCTTTTCCTGACGTTCCTTGCCAAGCTTCGAAACCTCCTGCATCTCTTTCGCTGCAGACGAAATTTCGATCTTGTCGGAAGGTGCCTTGCCTGCTTTCTCCGCTGCATTCAGCTTATTCATATTTCGCTGATACGGATTGATATTCTGGTTCCCAATATTATTTATTTTCATATTGTTTCCCTCGCTTTCCTCACGTTCAGAGTGTCTCTATATAAGTATATCGGTTATCTCTCCGATTTGTTTAGGATTCCCGACTGGTGAGTTCTTCCTATTTTTCTTTCTGGTTCACTTGTCACGGCTTGTATAATACGTACCCTGCTCCTTCATCTTTTCTTTCCATTCATTATTCGCTTCATACTGCTGTAAGTCCTTTTTCAAAGAATCTGCGCAACCCTGACACAGCTTGCCGCTCGTAATGATTTTTCCGCACTTATCACATGGATAACCCAGGTTAGGGAACAACTTCGTCTGAATCCGTCCCTTCTTCACCCATTTGTATAGAATTTCCTCATCAACTCCAGTTTGGTTGATGACTGTCGCCATTGTCGCCGCCCGGTTCTCTCTTTTCTTTAAAAATTGGTATACCTTCTCATACATCTTCTCTTCTTGTTTATAACAGTTCTCGCATACGTCGCGGAATTTATTTTTCATAAAAAGCGCATTGCAGCGCGGGCAATTCGTGATTTCTGACATACTGGTTTCCTCCCGGTCTTCTTCTTATTTCTTATATCGGAAGGAAAATGAAATCTGTTAGCCCCTTGCTAGAGTCAGGGATGTGACTGTTTCGGCCCCGGCTTCTTTGAGCAGTTTGGCTGCTTGTCTGAGTGTGGTGCCGGTTGTGTAAATATCGTCGAAGAGGAGGATGGATTGGCCGGTGAGGTTGGCTGACGTTAGTGAGAATATTTGTTTTTGCTGCAACCTGTCTCTGCGGGATTTTTTGGATTGTTTTTCAGAATGGGATCTCGAGAGCAGCTCGGAAGGAGTAACTTGTGCTTCTTCTAAAAGCGCGGCCGATTGGTTGAAGCCTCGTTCGTAGTGCCGTTCTTCACTGAGCGGGATGGGAATGATGTGGTCGTATTGGAGCGGCTTGAGGTGATTGGCAAGTTGAGGTCCGAATGCTTTTGCCAGTCTGTAATCGCCTCTGTATTTATAACGTGCTAAATAGTCCTTGAGGAAGTCATTATATTCAAAGAATGATGTGTTTTGCTGGAGGATGCCTTGCCAGTCGGGATCTTCCTCCCAACGGAAGCAGTCCCGGCACACTTCACCTTTTTTCAACTCTTCCGGAAGCTGCTCAAGCGACCGCGAACAGTGAGAACATCTTTGTCCCTCTATCCGCTGCAATCCCTTTTGACATTCAGCACAAAGAAATTGAGGCTCGCTGTAAAATAAACCTCTCCACGTAACGGGTTCTTTGACGGGGATCTCGCAATATAAACAGAAATTATCCATCGATCAATCCCCTCTTCCCTGCTTCCTTGTTCATATTGTATATGTGGAAGATGGCATTGATCATTTCTTTTGTCCTGCCGTAATGAAAATAGACAATATCCCCTGTTGGGTGAGCGGCACTTCTCCCCGCCCTGCCAGCAATTTGAACGAGAGCACTTTCGGTAAAAATGGATTCTTCAGCTCCCAACACGGCGACACCGATATTTGGAATGGTAACACCTCTTTCCAGAATGGTGGTGGTGAGTAGGATCGGGGTTTCCCCGCTTCTCACCTTTTGGACCTTTTCTTTGCGGTGGGGGTCTTCTGCATGAACGGATTCTATGGCGGGATTCATCTTTTGAAAAAGAGGGAGTGCCTTTTCCACTATTTTTACTGACGGGAAAAAGATGAGTGCCTGTTTGTTTTGCTGTAGTTTTTGAAGGGTCCATTTTTTCAGTTTAGAAGGTATTTTATTTTTATCAAATGCCTTCTTCCAATTGCCGCACCAGGCAAGCCTTGGCATAGGGATGGGATGGCGGTGGTAACGGGCCGGAATGCGGATATGATTTTGTTTTTTCGATGCGCACCCCTTTTGAGTTTGTGAGTCTGGCGTCGCAGTTAAATAAACGATGGCCGACTCTGGTTTACGCGCTTTTTCAACGGCATATTGCAACGACGTGTCGTAGCTGTAGGGAAAAGCATCCACTTCGTCTATGACGATGAAGTCAAAAGCTTTTTCGTATCGGAACAGCTGATGGGTCGTTGACAGGACGAGCTGCCCGTATTCGTGGCGGTCCTCAGAGCCTCCGTACAGGGATGGGATGGATGTTTGCGGGAACACTTTTTGGAGGCGGGGCGAAAGTTCGAGAATGACATCGGTCCTGGGGGCGGTGATGCAGACCCTCTTGTTTTGGTTAAGTGCCTCTTGAATACCTTGAAAGAGGACCTCTGTTTTTCCTGCTCCGCAGACTGCCCAGACTAGTAGATTATCCTTTGTTTTGACAGTGTCTACTACTCTATTTGATGCTTCCTGCTGGGCTTGGGAGAGGGTGCCGGTCCAATCGAAGCTCGGTGGATTGGCGGCTGGTGGCGCCGGTCCGGTCCAGGTGATGAGCGGGGTGCACTCCGATACCCTTCCCATCATGATGCAGTTTCTGCAGTAGGTGCATGGTTCTTTGCAGCGGTAGCATTCGAAGCTGGCGAATAGGTGCTTTTTCGTGTTGCCGCATCGATGGCAGTGATTGTTTTCCACTCCTTTTCCATAGATAATGTATCCGTTAAGGTGATGTTGGTGCAGTAGTTCTATTAGGAATGGGAGTTCGTCCGGGAGGAGGGAGCGGCCGGAGAGGTAGTGTTGGAGTTCAGTAGAATAGTTGAATGCTGGGTTAGGTTGGGTTGGGGTCGGGATTTGTATGTTGGATATTTTTTGGAGAGGTTTTGATTGGGTGGGGAGTAGTTGTTCGGGGGTTAGGTGCGTGGATTCTTGTATGAATCTCATTTGGGTTCCTCCTTTGGTTAACTGGTTTCAGTTGTGGTGCCTGGCTCAAATCAGTGGTTTTGAGCCAGGCTCATTTTAACTATTTTGAGCCTGGCTCGATTCATTGAAATTGAGCCAGGCTCAGCGATTATAATAAAGATCAAGTTCCCTTATCAGGGCATCTCCCAATCTTTAATACGCAATTTGGATTCAACATAAAATTGAATTTTTTGTTGAGGGTTATCACCGAGAGATTCGTACATTTTCTCTTTATCCGTGACTTTATCGTCTTTCATTGTAATAAAGCTCTTGTAACTGCTCCATTGATAATCCTGGGGCAATTTTGAACACTTTGCTTTAACCGGGTTAAGATGAACATAGCTGCTTGTGTCCATCAGATGCTTCCAGTTCTTTATGAGCTTGGAAAAATAGCGATCTTGAAAAACATGTCCTGTGTAATTGTACTTAAAGTTGAAATAGCGGGCATACAGTGAGTGAATGTAATGGATGATTTCTGCTGGAGAGTGATTGACTGTTTAAATAACGAGGTGGATATGGTTTGGCATGAGGCAGTATGAGTGTAGAATAAAAGGGGTTCTTTTCTTAGCTATTAGAAGCAGTGATAAGTATTTGTGGTAATCCTTCGCGTCTCTGAACAAGTTTCCTTTCCTATTCCCTCGTGCAGTGATGTGGTAGGTTGCACCGGGATACCAGATTCTAAGTTTCCTTGCCATGTCATCATCCTTTCTACTTTTTGTACTTTTCTTGTATTCGACATAAATAGTGTTTTTCCTGCTTTTCATTCACTTTTTTTAGTATTGTCGTGGAAGGGAGCAAAGGGAGAGCGGTATGTTTGGTGCATTTGTTGTGGTGCCTGGCTCAAATTGTTGTTTTTGAGCCAGGCTCGATTCTACCGGTTTGAGCCTGGCTCAGAGTGTCACCTTTGAGCCTGGCTCAATTCACCCAGTTTGAACCTGGCTCAGCCCCCTAACTTTGAGCCTGGCTCAATCCTCGCATTCTGAGCCAGGCACCACCACTCTAACAAGTCATCCCCAACAAAAAAGCCAGGCACCGCAACCAGCACCCGACCCCAAACAATCTATTCCGCCAACCTCTTAGCCCAGCCCATCCCCATCGAGCCTTCACCCAGATGGGTACCGATCACCGGACCAAAATAACTCACATTAAACTCCACATTGGGATACTTCTCAGCTAACTCCTTCATCCACTCAATCGCTTCTTCTTCACGATTCGCATGGATGATCGAGGCCTGATAAGATCCTCCGTCCTTCACCGCATCCTCCAGCAATCCTTCCACCCGTTTCAACGCTTTCTTACGGGTACGGATTTTCTCGAAAGGAACAATTACTTTGTCTACAAAATGCAGCAATGGTTTTACCTGAAGTAAGCTTCCGATGATTGCCTGTGCCTGTGACAAACGGCCTCCGCGCTGCAGATGAGCCAGGTCATCGACCATGAAGTATGCCTGGACCGTCTCCTTCATTTCATCCAACAACCGAACGATCTCTTCTGCGCCCTTGCCTTCACGCGCAAGCTTGGCACCTTCGAGAGCATAAAATCCCTGGACCATGCAGCTGATTTCTGAATCATAAGGAAAGACCGTAATCCCATCTACCATTCCGGCAGCCTGCACCGCTCCCTGATAGGTTCCGCTGATGCCGCTGGACAGATGTACGGAAATGACCGCATCGTAGTCACGGGACAGTTTTTCAAACAACTCGACGAATTCGCCGACAGGCGGCTGGGAGGTGGTCGGGAGCTTGTCCTGGTATGTGACTTCTTCGTAGAATTCACCGGCCGTGATGTCGATTTCCTCGCGGTATGTTTCGCCGCCGAGGATGACGCTCAACGGGATCATGTGTATGTTTAGTGACTCGCGCAATTCTTTCGGGATGTAGGCTGTACTATCCGTTACAATTGCCGTTTTCATAGTTTTTACCCCTCTTATTCTTTAGTCTTTTATGTCGATCGGCAGCATGCCCAGAGGAGCCCCTGCCGACAGCTCGTCTACTCTAACCTATGTATCTTACCCATTTTATATGAAAGTTGTTTCGATTGCACCTCTTTCCCCGAAAAAACAACCTCCCTGAAAATAAAACAAACGTTTGTTTAAGTCCCGCAGCCCCCATCAATACTGAGGTTTCAGACTTTAATCAAACGTTTGTTTAAATCTCACCGCGTCCCCACTGTAAGCGAAGAAAGCGTCTTTTTGGACTTCCTTGATGATAAAAATACCCCTGCAAAAATGATTAACAGACCGAGGATCAGGTTATTCGTAACCGGTTCTCCCAGAAGCAAAAACCCCCAGATCATCGCCGTTCCCGGGATCAGATATGTAACCGTCGAGGCAAACTCCGGACTTCCGTTGGTCATGATATAAAAATACAATAATGTTGCAATTCCTGAACCGAAGCAGCCAAGACCGACGATACCGAGTAATGCTTCCCCGGTTAACAGGCCGCCGACATCTATCGGCTGGGTCACCAGCATTCCAATGAAGCCAATCGCGGCCCCGATCAGCAGCTGAAAAGTCGAGATGGTCACGACACCCGTTCCTGCCAGGTATTTTTTTGTGAAATGAGAAGAAAACGCGTAGCTCACGGTTGCAAGGATCATCGTCCCCACTCCGACGAAATCAGAACTGAAGATCCCGCTCACTTCAAAGTTCATCAATACCAGTATGCCGAAGAAGCCGACGAGGATGCCGATCCATTGAAAGCTTGTCAGCACCGCTGAAAACAGCAGGAATCCGAGGAGCCCGGTCCAGATCGGGGTCGTTGCGTTCAGAATCGATGCGGTATTGCTGTTGATCTGCGTTTCGCTCAGAGCGATCAGTGTCCACGGCAGGGCCGCATTCCCGATACCGACCACGATCAGTTTCCATATCGGAAGCGGCTTCTTCTCCTTTTTTCGTCTTTGAACGAAAAAGACCGGAAGAAGGACAAGCGCCCCAGCGATGCAGCGGAGGAAGACCGTCCCCCAGACGCCGGCAGGTTCGATCAGCCATTTTATGAAAACGAAGGACATGCCCCAGATAAGGCTGAGTCCAATTAGGGCGGTGTAAAGGCGTGCCATTCAAATTCCCTTCTCTCTAATAAAGATAGTATGTAAATTTGGTGATAAGTATCTTATGATCATCTCAGATCAGCGATTGATTGGAGTTCAAGACGAAGACTCCTAACCGAATGCGGAAGGGCTTTGAAGAGAGGCGTGTGGCATAAGACGGATCGTCCACGAACACTTTGCCTTCTTGGTCGGTTTGGCTTATGACATGTGCCTCTAACCCCTGCAGCTGGACAGTTCCACTTAACGGAGGAGGCTCACCAACCGCCCGCGGAAAGCGAAGTATTGACGGAAATCAAAAGCGCTTAAAATGCAATTTAATAGCTAAATAGATGTTATACTATATAGTTTCAATCCTATCTTATTTTCACCCGTAAAGGTAGCCCCTATTTACACTGTAAATTTACAAACAATTACAAAAACACTACTTTTCAACCATTCTATTTTTACACCTAAATGCTACTATGTAAGTGTTTGCAACTTAATACATATTTTAGGGGAGATCATGATGAAGAAGAACATGAAAAAAGCAGCCTCTGCCGCTCTAGCCTTAGGACTTATTATCCCTGCAGCCGCTCCTTCCATTACGTACGCAGATGTAATGGATCTGGATGTTGTGAAGCTTCGCATCCTGGAAACGACTGATATCCACGTTAACCTTGCCAATTATGATTATTATCAGGATAAAGAAACAAACAGCTATGGGCTTGTAAAAACAGCCACCCTCATTAAAAACGCACGTGAAGAAGCGGCCAACAGCCTTCTGTTCGACAATGGCGATCTGCTCCAGGGGAATCCGCTTGGTGATTATATTGCAAAAGTGGATCCTCTGCAGGACGGGGAAACTCACCCTGTATACAAAGCGATGAACCTGCTCGATTATGATGCAGCAAACATCGGAAATCATGAGTTCAACTACGGTCTGGACTTTCTCGGAAAGTCATTGAAAGGTTCCAACTTCCCTTATGTCAATGCGAATGTATACAAAGATGACGGCGACAGTGATCCGGCCAACGACGAAAACTATTTTAATCCTTATACAATCCTTGATAAGGAAGTGGTCGATGAAGACGGTGAAAAACACACTTTGAAGGTTGGCGTCATCGGATTCACTCCTCCGCAGATCATGCAGTGGGACAAGGCAAACCTCGAAGGAAAAGTGATCACAAAAGATATCGTAGAGACGGCAAATAAATTCATCCCTCAGATGAAGGAAGAAGGCGCGGATATCATCGTCGCCATCCCTCACTCCGGTATCGGCAGCGTCACAGATGAAGGCATGGAAGAGAACGCTACATATTCCCTGTCAAAAGTGGACGGCATCGATGCTATCCTTTTCGGCCATTCACACGGGGTTTTCCCATCTGAATCATATGCAGGGATTGAAGGTGTCGATACTGTGAAAGGCACGATCAATGGCACTGCATCCGTCATGCCGGGGTACTGGGGAAGCCATCTTGGCCTGGTTGATTTAGAACTTCAGCTTAAGGATGGGGAATGGTCTGTGGCCGATTCACAATCATCCACCCGCGGAATTGCAGATAAAGACGGCAATCCATTGGTCGAGCGTGACGAAGAAGTATTCGGCGCGATCGAAGAAGATCATAACCATACCATCGACTGGGTCAGAAGTGCGGTCGGTGAAACCGAAGCGCCGATCAACAGTTATTTTGCTCAGGTAAAAGACGATCCGTCCATCCAAATTGTGACGAATGCACAGAAATGGTATGTAGAGAAATACATCCAGGGAACTGAATATGAAGGGCTCCCTGTCCTTTCCGCAGGTGCACCGTTCAAAGCGGGCACACGCGGGGACGCTTCCTATTACACCGATATCCCTGCAGGCGAACTTGCCATCAAGAACGTTGCAGACTTATATCTTTATCCCAATACGCTTCAAGCTGTGCTGATAGATGGCGCTCAGGTGAAAGAATGGCTCGAGATGTCAGCCGGTCAGTTCAATCAGATCGACACTGCAACGACCGAAGAGCAGCCGCTGGTTAATGGGGATTTCAGATCTTATAACTTTGATGTCATCGACGGGGTGACATATGAAATCGATGTCACTAAACCACTCCGTTACAATACGGACGGAAAATTGATCAATGAAGATTCTCACAGAATCAAGAATCTGAAATTTAACGGAAAAGCGATCGATCCCGATCAAAAATTCATCGTTGCGACGAATAACTACCGTGCAAGCGGCGGCGGGCACTTCCCTGGCATCGATGGCTCGAATATCATCATCCAGTCACCCGACGAGAACCGCAATGTCATCATCGATTACATCATGGAAAAAGGGACCATAAACCCTGAGGCGGACGGCAACTGGAATTTCGCTGCTATCAAAGATGATGTGAATGTCGTATTCCAAAGCTCACCTGATGCACAGAAATATATCCATGATTCCAGAACGTTTAAGTATCTTGGAACTGAAGACAGCGGTTTTGCCAAGTACTCCATCAAGTTCAAGCAAAGCGATGCCACCAATCCGGGACAGGAAAAAAAGGAGTCAAAAGGAAATTTCCTGACTAACTTCATTTCTTCCATGGCCAAGACGTTCAATTTTATCAAGTAATCCCGGGGAACCCCCTTTTAAGGGGGTTCTTTTTCATAGGTGCAGAAACACTACCATTTTCGTGGTTTTGCAAACTGCCAGCCGAAACCATTTAACTTTAATGGGTTTTCATCATATAATGGGAGGGTAGAATTTATAACCAGAGAAAAATATTTTATGGGACTGATCATGAATGTACAATAAAGAAACTGTTTATAAAGAATTATTGAATGTGATGCATGAAGAGAATATCAAGCGGGATGAAATGCTGAGGGACCATCTTTATACAAAGCTCGGCGGGAAGGCGGATTTCTTCCTCACTCCGACAACGTATGAGGAAGTGCAGAACATCGTGAAGCTTGCCAACAAGGTGGACGTACCGTTCACACTTCTCGGGAACGGCTCCAATCTCATCGTCAAAGACGGCGGGATCCGCGGAATCGTGCTTCACCTGAAAAATTTCGATGATATCAAGTCAAACGACCAGCAGATTGTGGCACAAAGCGGGGCAGCCATCATTGATGTTTCAAGACGTGCATTGGCTGAACGCCTGACCGGACTTGAATTTGCATGCGGGATCCCTGGTACTGTCGGAGGGGCGTTATTCATGAATGCCGGCGCTTACGGCGGGGAAATCAAGGATGTACTCGACTACTGCTATGTTGTCGACCGTCACGGTGAGCTTGTCAAACGCACGGCTGCGGACCTGGAGCTGGATTACCGCCACAGCAATATTTCCGAAAATGGCGATATTGTGCTGGAGGCGACCTTCAGCTTAAAGCCGGGGGAATACGAGGATATCAAAGCCGTCATGGATGACCTTACGTATAAAAGGGAATCGAAGCAGCCGCTTGAATATCCATCCTGCGGAAGTGTATTCAAACGACCGCCTGGATACTTTGCAGGTAAACTGATCCAGGACAGCAGCCTGCAGGGGACGAACTTCGGCGGTGCCGAGGTTTCCACAAAGCATGCCGGGTTCATCGTCAACAAGGACAATGCGACGGCGAAGGATTATATCTCACTGATAGAGCACGTGCAGAAGACGGTGAAAGAGAAGTTCGATGTGGAGCTGGAGCGTGAAGTACGCATCATCGGTGAGGATTTAGAATAAATTCAGGGGGAGCTGCCAGTGTGCGGCTCCTTTTTACATATAGGCTGTTTTCTAAAAAATTGCTGCTTTTCGTACAGCGGTTTGCGGCCTGAATTTAACTTCCTTTTCGAACTCCACTTCAAATAACAAAAGAACGGACAAGCCGAAAATACCCAGGTTCCGGTATTTTCTAGTGTTCAAAGCAACAAAATATGTAAAAAGAGCCTGCATATAAAAAAACAGCCTAATTAAATTAGACTGCCTGAAGGTTCCGCTGGCTTTATTTATTTTTTTGAACAGGTGCTGGCTTCGGTTTACGGAAGAGGCGGATGTTCGTGTTCTGAACCTGCTGGACTTTTGCATCGAATTCCATCATTTCGCGGGCCTTCACGTATAAAAGGGACACAGCCTAGCCCTCCTTTTAAAAATGGTTAGTTGGTTTTTGTTTACCCAGGAATGAAACTTTAAAACTCAAAAGATTAAAAATCATAGTCCCACAAAATCTTCCATTCTTCTTTCTCGCGTGCCACATAACAAATCTGGCTGATCGTCATCTCGCCAAACTGGCTGTCATACAGCAGATCCACCTTGGCGGACCTCACATCCTTGAACGCCGGTCCATCCTTGCTGAACTCAAAATCCTTTATTTCTTCTATGTCCCCCACTTCCACTTCAAAGGAATCCACTCCCATATGTCCTAGGAACACATGATTCTTCGTTTGAATATAAGATGCTTTCCCGAACTTCTTCTTCATTTCAGAATGAAAAAGCTCCCATGAATTCCCGAAGTCGCCTTTCTGCTCATAATCGTAAAATTCCTCAATGACCTGTTCAGGCGAGTCCCCCTCCCTGCTTCCAAGCACACTCACGAAAAGGAAGAGGAGAATCATGCCGACGACGCCCATAAGTAAAAGAGGAATCGGATTTTTCCTTCTCCGCATCCCTTCACCCCTGTCTTGACCTTATACAACCATTTTTATGTTGGACTGCCTACACGTATGTGGTATTCAGAGATTAAATAAAAAACCTCCCTGAAAATAATCAAGAAGGTTAGTCTGTTGTACAGTCAATTTCGTTTAAATCCCAGGCTGTAACGATTCCAAGGGGAGTTTCGCCGTCCCTGCCATTTTCAGTCATGATGACGGATTCGAGGCCCAGTTTTTTGCTGATGAAATTGATTCATTTCCTTTATAATTTGCTGCTCCACTTCCCATTCAGGTACTATTTGAAGAAATATTAATATTTTTATATTTAATAAGAAAAATAGCCCGTTATTCAGAAAAACAAGCTGTAAGCCCTTCTCAATACCCCAGAGATAAAATACAAGGAATACAGATTTATGTTTTAATAAATTCAACGACAAATTACAATACCTGTTGACGGCACTTCCCTTTATGGGGAGTGCTCTTTTTATTGATTGTCTCTTTCTTTTATCTTTGTCTGGATTTGCTCTTTCTTGTTCAAAATAAATGAATGGTAGCCGTGATTATTTCTCATTTCAAATATGATCATGGCCTTCTCTATATATGGCAGTGCTTCATCATATTTGCCTTCCTGGTCAAAATTGTGTCCAATATGATAGTACAGCTCCCCGAGTCCCCAAAAGTGTTCTTCTTCTACGCACCACCGGATGCCTTCTTGACAATAGTTAGTCGATTCTGCATACTTTTCCGATCTGGTGAGTACCCTCGCAATATTATATAGCAGCCGGGTTTTGATCGATTTGTCGTTTAGAAGTTCAAGCGCTTTTAGTTCTTCCTGGACTTGTCCATAGATGGTCATCGATTTTTCCAGGCTGCCTAAATTAAACTCAAAGGAACCTAACGTCATCAGAATTTCAATTTCTCTTTCACTTCCAACTTTCTTGGGAGATGCCGTGAGCTTATACGCCTCTTTCAACAGTTCAATCGCTTTCGTATGATTTTTCTCAACTTCAAATATATAAATACTTTTATGCCATAAGAGCATCTGAAGATTGGCGGGATCCTTGTAAAAGAGGGGATTGTTTTCCTCCACTTTTACCACATCCATCATTTCGCTGTATTTCAATTTTATTCTCAGGTTCCTTAACTGGCGTTCGACTTCTTTGATATAGTCCAATCTCGGAGTCGAACCAATCTCAAAGAAATAATTGACGTCCACGCCCAGTTTCTTGGATATTTGATAGAGAGTTGCAGCACTTGGATAGATATCCCCTTTTTCAATCCGGCTGATCAACGCCTGAGTACATATATCCTCTGATAACTCTCCTTGCGTGAGTCCAACCTCTTTCCTGAGCTCCCTGATTTTTTTTCCAATGGCTGAATAGTCCAAGTCCATCCCTCCATTACCAGAATATTAATATCTTTATATTTTAACAGATATCGCCCCAAAACATTTCAATTACACAGGTATTTTTCCGGAATATCGCACGAGAATGAAGTTACACGTATTTCTATCCTGTGTTTTAATAGACTCAACGACAAATTACAATACCTGTTGACGGCACTTCTCTTTATGGGAAGTGTCCTTTTTTATTGCTCAAACATTAAACCTGCACTTCGGAAAATTGCTGCATCCTTTGAATGTGCTACCATTCTTTTTTGATGTGCGGTCAACGATCTGACCCCCGCATTTCGGGCATATCCCTTTATTCACTTGCTCCTTCTTTTGCTCTTGCTCTTTTCTTACCCTCCCTTTATGTTCTTTGCTTGCCCCTTTGTAAGTAAGCTCTTTACTCTGCAGCCTTAGTCCGATTCCTTTCATATGAAAATCACTGATGATCATCTCTTTATGATTCTCAATTAATAACAGAAGCTGTTTGATAGAAACGACATATGTATTTGGAGAATTCACCTCTACTCCTTTTATCACGGCCCTTGACCCAAATACTACAACATTATAATACGGGATGTTTTTTTGTTCACCAAGGATATGTTCGATTGCCTTAATATGCCCATAATTTTGATGAAGAGGGTTGTTAAACTTCTGTTTTCTCCGATAAATGGTCTGTGTCCATTGTCTGCTTCGCTCATTTCCGAATATCCAACCTTTGTAATTCTTTGTTTCGATTACGAAGATTCCGGCCCGCGACACTACGATATGATCAATCTGGGTGGTACCCCCATTCCTTGAAGGCAATAGTGTATCATGAAATATCTTATATTTTTCTGTATCCAGCTTTCTCAAATAGTGTCTTACTTCTCCTTCTCCAATACTCCCTTTCACTGCAGGACTGGTAAGTAGTACAGCTCCGATTAATAAAGTAATAAATAATATGATTCCCATGTCTCTACTCCTTATTAAATTAAAGTAAACTCATAGTATTAATAGTATCATTACATGAAAAATTTACCATTATATTTATAATAGATTAGACTTCCATAAAATAAGTGAGGAACGTATGGAAGATGAGGCAATGGATTGGCAGGGAAACCCTTCTTACTTTCGGCTGAGTGCCATTATTGAAGATGATACAAGGGATAATCATGCAGCGAAGAGCTTATGAAGGAGTTTGGGGCGTACCTGGAGTATTGATTGTAATTGCCGAGGCATTTGAAGAAAGTGTCAAACGGTAATCTCTTTTCACTGAATAAAAGAACCTTCCAACAGTAAAGCAGGCAGAAAAGGAAATATTAATATTTATTAGTGTGGTGCCTGGCACAGATGAGTAAGTTTGTGCCTGGCACCAATTCGGGTTTCTGCGCCTGGCACAAATCAGTCCTTTTGTTCCTGGCACAATAAGGCTGTTTTGTGCCAGGAACCCCCAATTTAACTATTATGATCCGAAAAAAAAGAAGCAGCCTGAAAAGACCGCTTCCTCCAAAAAATATTACTTAATCGCATCCGTCAATACAGGCACGATTTGCTTCTTACGAGAAACAACGCCTTTCAACACAGCTGTGTTGTTTTCAAGCTTCACGTTGAACGCCTTCTCTACTTCTGCCTGTTTGCTTCCAAGTGCCAAAGCAGTCGAGTCGTTTTCAAGGATATCCGTCACGACCAATAGGAATAGGTCCAATCCTTTTTCCTTGATCAGAGTTTCCATCGCCGCTTCAAGCTCTGCCTGGCGTCCAAGTACATCGTTCGTATCCACAACGTTTACTTGTGCAACTTCCACTTTCGCCGTACCCATGGAGAATTCTTTTGCATCAAGGGTAACAAGCTCTGCGATTGACTTCGAGCTCATGTCCGCTCCTGCTTTCAGCATTTCAAGGCCGTATTCCTGAGCGTCCACGCCTGCGATTTCCGCAAGTTCCTTCGCAGCTTCTACATCTTCATCCGTGCAAGTCGGTGATTTGAACAGCAGTGAATCAGAGATGATCGCAGACAGCATCAATCCGGCCATTTGCTTTGTTACTTCAACGCCTTTTTCTTTGTAGATTTTGTTCAAGATCGTTGCCGTACATCCGACCGGCTCTGCGCGGTAATACAACGGATCCGCTGTTTCGAAGTTCGCGATGCGGTGGTGGTCGATGACTTCAAGCACCCGCACGTCTTCGATGTCACTCGCACTTTGCTGACGCTCGTTGTGGTCGACAAGGATGACCGTATCCGCTTCGTTTGCAACCGTCTCAACAAGACGCGGCGCCTCTACCTTGAAATAGTCAAGTGCATATTGAGTTTCACCGTTCACTTCACCAAGACGAACCGGCTCAACGTCCATACCGATTTTTGATTTCAAGTCAGCATACACAAGCGCTGACGTGATCGTATCCGTATCAGGATTCTTGTGACCGAAAATAAGTGTTTTACTCATGATCATTCTCCTTACTCTATGTATTTTAATGATAGAATTTCACTCTTTACATTTTCTTATAGTACCATATTTCACAGCCGTTTTCGTCAGTTTGTTTATTTTTGAAGCCAAGAAAATTGCGGTAATGGTACATGTTTTATCTTATTGGAAATCGGTGTGAAAGACAAATAAAAGGAAGGAATTTACCAGATGGGAAAGCGGCTGTATTTTTCCAAACCGTTAAATTGATTTCTCCACTATAAATCCCGCCATTTGATATTATGGCGGGATGTTATTTTGTCTTATTTAAATTACAGCTCTTCTATCTAAACCGTACCCGGCCCGGATAATCATCTCAATCATTTCTTCCGTCATGTTGAGGTGTCTAACATCAGTTCCCAGGATCAACTCCTGCGTATTCCGGTCATCAAATGAAAGGTTCCCCGCAAGATAAACTTTGAACACATCGATCAGACTATTGAGGCGAATCTCTTCCTCATCCAGCTGCTCATCCGAACTTTCCACAACAGACAAGCTGTGAAATTCGAGGGCTTCTTTCAGCATCTGCAAGAGTTCGGCGTTTGTTGGCGGATTCGGATTTGTGATGTGATAGATTTTATTTTTTTCAGCTTTCTGTGGTGCCAGGCTCAGGATATCAGCGACATAGTCGACCGGAACCAGATTGGAAGTCCCGTCCTTGGCAGCCAGCAATCTGTATGTCCGGCTTTCGCTATTTTTCCTGGCCGTCTTTCTTTTAAAAACAGCCAGGGCACGCATGAATCCGTACAGTGTAAACTGTGAGTCAGCTTCCCCTGTTTTTGAATCGCCGACGATGATGGCCGGCCTGAAAATGGAAACGTCCATTTTATGGCGGTAGCTGAAGACAAGATGTTCGGATTTCACTTTACTTTCTTCGTAAGGATTGTTGAATGTTCCGTCTGCAGGGTAAAGCTCTTCGACTCCATGCGGGAGCGTCCCGACTGTGTAGGCCGTGCTTACATAATAAAACGTACTGGCGTTAAGTTGCGACGCCAACTCGAGAATATGTTTCGTGCCGTCATAGTTGGCTGCAAATAATTCGTCGCGTAAATCGAGATCGAATTTCACGAGTGCCGCCAGATGGTAGACTGCATCAACTTTATTGGTCAACCATTCGATGTCTTCGGGTGACAGCCCTGCCATCGGCTGGGTGATATCTCCTTGATAGATATGGATCCTGCGCTGTTCTGCAGCCGGAAATGTATCGCGCAGAGTCTCCGCTTTCGCCACATTCCTGACTAAAATGAAGACTTCATTTTGTTTATCTTTTAATAAGTTCTTGATGAGCCTGCCCCCAAGAAAACCTGTAGCTCCTGTCAAAAATAGATTCAACTAAATCACTCCTGATGTGTGTCGGTTCATAGATTTCCCCTATCATAGCATAATTCGGAGCAATTTTTGGTGAGGTTGAGGGATTTTACCGGCAGTTATGCGGATTTTCCCTCTCGAGGGAGGAGGTTTACCGCTGCATACTGGATTTATAGTTGATTAGGGTGTCTAGATTACTGGGGGGAGGGCCGGTCCATGGGGCTGCGGGAGCGGAATCTTTTAATTTTGCTCTGGAATCTTCGAATTCGACACGTTAATCTTTTAATTTCCACTTTTAATCTTCGAAACCCGCCCAATAATCTTTCGAACTCGCCAATTATTCCGTCACTTAGAAAAATATGGAATAAACCCACCACTCCTCAACATCTAAAAACCTGCGAGAACCACCCGGCAGGCCAAATTGATCGGTTTGATGAAACCGCTAGATGATTGAATGCTTGTTTACTGGTTAAATGCTAATTTCATCGCTTATCAGGAGCTTAACCGCCCCGTACAAGTACATTAACATGGTCGCGGGAGCGGAATCTTTTAATTTTGCTCTGGAATCTTCGAATTCGACACATTAATCTTTTATTTCCATCATTAATCTTCGAAACCAGCCCAATAATCTTTCGATTTCGCCCATTATTTCGTCACTTGGAAAAATATAGAATCAGTCCACCCTACCCAAACACAAAAAAACCTGCCGAGAACCACCCGGCAGGCCAAATTAAATCGCAACTACTATCAAATGCAAATTAACTCCATTCTATCAGTAATTCGAATAAAACTTCTGCGCCACCTGAACCGTATGCGTGCTTCCGCCGCGGTCTTCCACGCCTTCGAGCATCATCGCAAGAATAAATTCGGGATTCTTCTGATCATAGGATACGAACCATCCGTTTTCTTTCCCTTTCGTACCCTGTTCAGCTTTAATCTCGGCTGTACCGGTTTTACCCGCGATTTCCTTACCGGACACTTGAGCTTTACCGGCGATTCCTTCAGAAACAACCTTCCTAAGATTCGTGCGCATCAGTTGTGACTGTTGGGGAGTCAGCAGGTCCTTCTTCCAGACGCCCTGCTCCTCATCCTTCAGGAGGACCGGTTTCATCATGGTCCCGTCGTTTATGATGCCGCCATAGGCACTTGCAAGGTGGACGACGCTCATCAGGACTTCCCCCTGTCCGAAGGCCGAGTCGGCGAGCTGGATTTCCTTGGAGATTTTCCCGTCATTCGAAATTTGTGATTTTTCAATTGGATAGGACATCGGGATTTCTTCCCCGAATCCGAAGTCTTTCAGCCCTTTGATAAATGCTTCTGCACCCATCTCAAGTCCGACGCGTGCGAAGTAGATGTTGTCGGAGTACTTCAACCCGCTTTCCAAGTCGACCACGCTGTCATTATCAAATACGCGGACGACCTGATAACCGCCCCATGATTCGTCTTTTTGCCATCTCTTCCCTTTGATATCAAACGTTTTATTGGGATCGAGCTTGCCGGACTTCAAACCGACGGATGCGGTGATCGCCTTCATGGCAGATCCCGGTGAATACGTCTGATAGAAACGATTACGGAGCGGTTTGTCCGGGTCGTTATAAATCTTGTCATACTTGTCACCGGCCATTCCGAGTGCAAATTCATTGGGATCATAGGAAGGGACGCTCACAAGGGCCAATGCCTCTCCTGTTTTTGGATCGACAGCCGCTGCCGTTCCGACTTCGTCCTTCATCTGGTCATACAGTTTTTTCTGCATTTCGGCATCCAGTGTCAACGAGATATTTTCCCCGTCCTTCACTTCCTGTTCAGCCACCGGGGTTTCTTCGCCGTTCACTTTGGTGAGGTAGATACGCTGGCCGCTTTGACCGCGGAGCTTTTCTTCGTACACTTCCTCCGCCCCGCTTATACCGAGCAAGGATTGAGCCGTGTACCCTTTATCCTTTAACTTTTCCAGTTTCTCCGCATTGATTTTGCCAAGATATCCTGTAATATGGGCAGTTGCTTCACCATAAGGATACTGGCGTGCTTCCACTCGTTTCGAATAGAGTCCCGGCAGGTCGATGATATCCAGTGCAAGCGGCCGTTCGGATATCGGCAGCTTCTTGATCGGCACAAAATATTCAGGCTTTACCCAGCTTTGACCTAATTCTTTCTGGATCGCTTCAGGCGACATCTCCAGGAGGGATGACAGTTTTTTCAGTTCGCTTTCGTTAAATTCACCTGGCACGATACCGATCTGGAAAGCCTCACCGTTGATAGCCAGCGGATTTTCATTCCGGTCATAAATTTCGCCGCGCTTGGCCGGGATGCTTTCAACACCGACTTTATCCCCTTCTTCCATGTCAGGGAGGATGAATGACGGGTCCCAATCGACAAACCAGTTCTCTTCATCGTCTTTTTTCTGTTTTTTCAGGGTGACGGTTTCATCATAGGAAACCTCGCCCGCGAGTGTATTCATAGAGATTGTGACAGGGAATTCTGCTTCTTTTTCCTTGTCCCACTCTTTTTCGTCTTTCGGCTTTTTAAACTTGACCTTCAGATCCTTCACGGCCAAATCTTCATATATATCATTTGTCCGTTTTACGACATCTTCCTTTTTATAGGTTTCCTTTGCAGAAGTTGAAAGATAGGCATCGTACATCTTGTCAAATTTCTTGTCATTCCAAAGATCGACGTACTCTTTCAATCGATCGTCAGGCTGGGCTTTCTCCTGACAGCCTGCAATCAACATTCCCGCCGCAGCAACCAGACTAAGCAAGAACAATTTTTTTAACATATGTAACGTGAACCCCCTCGGTTTTCCTATTTCTAATTATTTCAAATTCATGAATCAATTTCAATTTAAATGTATTCCTGGTTCCAGGATGTATGTCCTGTACACACGATTCAGTCCATTCGTCCTTTCCATTTTCCACCTTCTTTTCCTCCCGTTCCTATTCCTTTTTTCAGTAAAACTGGTGCATATAAAGGAATATTTGTTATAATAGAATGTCGTAAGAGTAATAAGGAAAAAGATCCTAAGATTATATCTTGCAAATATTAATCGACAGGTGGAATGAAATATGAGTCAAAAACCTTACAGAGTACTTCTGTACTACAACTATGTAACAATCGAGAATCCCGAGGAAGTGACAGCCGAGCATAAGGAATTATGCCAGGAGCTTGGGCTTATGGGACGCATCCTGATTTCTTCTGAAGGAATCAACGGAACATGCTCTGGTACGATTGAGCAGACGGATGCATATATGGAAGCGATGAAAAATCATCCATTATTCCATGACACAGTATTTAAAATCGACGAAGCGGATGAACATGCGTTCAAGAAATTGAAGGTGAAGCATCGTCCGGAGCTTGTGACACTTCGTCTTGAAGATGACGTGGATCCACATGAAATCACGGGTAAATACCTTGACCCGAAGGATTTCTACGAGCAGATCCAGCGCGAAGATACAATCGTTCTTGACGCCCGCAATGACTATGAATATGATCTTGGTCACTTCCGCGGCGCGATCAGACCTGATATCCGCAATTTCCGCGACCTTCCTGAATGGGTCCGTGAAAATAAAGAATTATTGGGCGATAAAAAGATCATCACCTACTGCACAGGCGGTATCCGCTGTGAGAAATTCTCAGGCTGGTTATTGAAAGAGGGCTTCGAGGATGTAGCACAGCTGCACGGAGGAATTGTCACTTATGGACAAGACCCTGAAGTGCAGGGTGACCTGTGGGATGGCCAGCTTTACGTGTTTGATGAGCGTATCGCCGTACCGGTCAACCGCAAAGAGCATGTCGTTGTCGGTAAGGACTATTTCGACGGTGAGCCTTGCGAACGCTACGTAAATTGCGCCCACCCGCCATGCAACAAGAAAATCCTTTGCTCAGAAGAAAACGAGCATAAATATATGAGAAGCTGCTCCGACGAGTGCCGCAGAAGCGAAGAAAACCGTTATATCATCGAACACGGCTTGACTGAGGAAGAAGTGGCTGAGCGTTTGGCAGTGATTGAAGCTGAAAAGCAGACTGTATAATTAGAGAACAAGAATCAGACGCGCGGCCTGACGAGTCCGGATTTCGAATACAAAAACTTAATGAACATAGATTAGCAGTCTTATTCGCAACTGAATGAGACTGCTTCTTTTTGTTGAAATGTCCTGAGTTTCAAACCCCTTTTAACATGGGTCGTACGTTTTGTCAGCATGAAACCCGTACACCATTCTAACTAGCAGAAGAAGGGTGTAATTATGAGGGGCAGATCAATGAAGCAGATATATTTTTCAATCTACTTTGTTGTGAGTAGCCTCTGACTTTTTTAATATGGGGAATTTTTTCCGTTATCCTGCAGAATCGTCTAGGTTTGGGGGATATAAGGAGAGTTTTTTCCGTTAAGGCAAGGTTAAAGGAGCGATTTTCATGCTTTGAGAGCAATTAGAGGGATTTTTTCCTCCTATTTACTCCCTATTTCATATTAATTCCTCAATAAGGGGATTTACTCCGCTTATTTTGATGGTTAACTACTGTATATTAAGAATCCCCTGACCAGTGCTTATCTTGTAATAAAAAAATGCCTGGAGACAGATCCTCCAGGCATTTTTTCAATTCTTCTTAATTTTGGTACGGGCTGCGATACGAAAAATGATTTTCAAACATATTTTGCACCTTGAAACGGAACCCGTTACCCGATGCCAGTTCATTTTATTTAAACATTGAAAGGTCGACAGCTTCGGCCATTTTTTCATAACCGGCATCATTGGGGTGCAGATGATCCCCTGCATCATATTCAGGCAGGTACCGTTCAGGATCTTCAGGATCCCTCACCGCTTTGTCAAAATCAATGACTCCATCGAATTCACCGCTGGTCCTGATCCAGTCGTTGACCTCCTGGCGTACTTTTTCACCTTCTGCAGTGTATCTGCCAGAACCTTTATATGGTGTTAAAGTTCCACCGTAAATCTTCAATCCCCTATCATGTGTTTTTTCAATGATTTCTTTCATTTTATCTATGATATCATCCGCACTGTATTCCGGATGATGTCTGATATCATTCAATCCTTGATGAAGAATGACCGACTTGATACCGGTTTGATCAAAAACGTCCCTCTCGATTCTTTCCAACGCACTTTCTCCTTTGTCAGGAGTACTTTCTATCAATTGGTTGCCGGAAATGCCTGCATTTACGAGGGACATTGGGATATCCGATTGTTTCATCCGATTAGCAAGATAATCCGGCCAGCGGTGGTCTGTATCCGGTGTTGAATGGTTTCCATTTGCAATGGAACTTCCCAGCACCACTATGGAACCTTTCATGGAAGAATCAGCCAACACGTTAACAGCATCCAGCCAGAACCATGATTGTTCATCTTGCTCGTATGCGCCAAAATCGCTGCTGCCTGCTTTATTTCCACTGGTGATATAATTTGTCTGCATTGAGCGGGGGTGCCAAGTGACTGGCCCTGTTTTTTCCCGGATAAAGACACTAACTGCCAATTTTCCATCGCTTCTCACTTTGAAATCGAGTGGGTCACTCCACTTGGTTTCACCAGCGGGGATGGTCACTTTTTCCTTGCCGTCGAAGGTTACCTTCTGATCCGTGTCCGACTCAACTTCAGGTCCCCCTTTTGAAACGGCTATATGTACTTGTTCCAATTTGAGCGCTTCCGGGGAAAAGACATTCGATAAACGGATTCTCACATTCTTGCCGTCTATGTGAGGCTTTACTATCATCCGCACAGTCTGGTTGCTGAATCCCTCGTTCGAAATTCCGTCTTCCAAAGGTGCCTGCATGGATGAAGCCCAAGATCCTGTCCAGTTTCCTTTGCCCGCCTTATTCTCATTTACGCCTTTCCAGTCCCACCCGGTGGCTATACCAAAAGAAATAACGGCCAATAGGATGATGACGAATAAAGTAAAGGATATTCTTTTCATACGTTCTGCCTTCCCATCACATATATTGATGTATCTTTATTATTTCAAAATTCCCCTTGTGTTCGCAGAGTCATTCCTACTTGTTTAAAAATACAAACGAATTTCCCAGAATGATGGTTAGTTTTTGTAGAAGTAGTGATTTTATCCACAAATGAACTGAGTAAATTAAAAAGAGAACCAACTGATCAACAGTTGGTTCTCAAGGGTAATTCATTATTATTGAGATTAAGGCTTACTGCACCATCCAAGCAGCTTGCACAGCCAATCCTTTATCTTCTTGATGATTTCATAAAAATCATCTTCCCATCCGCCGTCACCGTCTCCCGGATCGTCCGAATCGTCAGGTTCTGCTTCCTGTACAATACGGTTCTCCACTTGTGGTGAGACAGGGCTGTTTTCTTCAAGATAATCCGTAAATACTTCGAAGTCGACAAGGAACAGATCTGTTTGGCGTCCTTCATCTTTCGCCTGTTTGAACATATCATAGCCGTCTCCGCCGTTCGCAGTGAAGGCGTTGGTCGCTACGCGGTATGTCTGTTCAGGATCGATTTCCTGGAATCCGTCAGCTGTTTTGACTTCAACAGACCAAACTCGTTCACCTGCAGGCTTGTTTACATCGTATTTGAAGTTGATTCCTGAAACCTGAAGGAATTCCCCAGGTGCGTCCTCACCTTCAACACGTGAAACGCTGTGCTCAAGTGCGTCAAGGATCTCTTGTCCTGTCAGGTCAAGTGTTACAAGCTGATTTCCGAATGGCATTGTTGTCAGCACTTCACCGAGGGTGATTTCACCTGCATCGATCGAAGCGCGGATTCCTCCGCCATTTGTAACGCCGATATAAGTTTCCACGAACTCATTTGCTTTGGCAACCATTCCGTCTGCAATCAGGTTCCCAAGGTTTGTTTCTTTACGGCGTACATCTTGACGTTCCCCATCAAGGGCAACATCTGTCGAGCCTACAACTTCACTCTTCAATTCTTCAAGCGGAGCCTTGTATTCCTGTACTTTAGCAAGTGCTTCGGCATCCTCTTCGTAATTTTCAAGATCAAGCACTTCACCTGAATGACCTGTTACGACACCATCAGAGTTGAAAGTAACATCCAACAGGCCTAGCAGATTCAGGTATTCACCCGCCTGCACGATAACTGTCGGCTCTTCCTTATCGATGACAACAGGCTCATCAAGAACCGTGTGAGAGTGGCCTCCGACAATGATATCAAGACCATCCACTGCTTCTGCAAGCTCTAAATCATGAGAATAGCCTAAGTGTGAAAGGACAATGATTTTGTTGACGCCTTCTTCTTTCAGCATATTGATGGTTGCAGTTGAACGCTCGACCGCATCCTCAAATACCACATTTTCTCCTGGATTAGAGATGAACGCTGTATCTGGAGTGGTCAATCCGAAGATTCCCACTTTTTCTCCATCTACTTCTTTGATAATCGCAGGATAGATGTTCCCGCCTTCTCCAGGCTTACCGATTTCATTCTTCACTAAAGGCTCTAAATCAGCGTCACCAGTTACGGTCACGTTTGACGATACCATCGGGAAGTTCATTTCTTTGATAAAATTAGCAAGTGTCTCTGAATCTTTATCGAATTCATGATTCCCCAATGTCATGGCATCGAAGCCAAGTTCGTTCATGAACCAAAGATCCGCAAGACCTTCATATTGGCGGAAATACAATGTACCAGAGAATACATCCCCTGCATCAAGTAAAAGCGAATTCTCTTTTTCGGCACGGATCTCGTTCACTGCCGTGAATAAACGGGGATACCCTTCAACATGAGCATGTGAATCATTCGTATGCATGATGGAAAGGTCAAAGTCTTCGTTTGTTTCTTCTTCAGTAAAATCAAGCTGTGCAACAAGGGCATCGTGATCGCTCGCTCGTCCGTGTTCTTCCATATATGGAGAGTTGAAGTTCACGATGTCGAATTCAGCACCTGCTGCCAAACGGTTTGATACAAGCATATGATCAAGGACTTGCGCGTTACCTTGGTATGTGTACGTGTATCGTTCGTTTTCAGGAAGAGTTTCAACAAGGTTTGTTAAAACGTCCCCTTTAAGTTTTTGAAGCGGATTGGAGAATTCAAAGTCATTTAAATCACCAAGTACGACAACATTTGCGTCTTCATTTTTCGTGTGGATGTCAGAAACGAAAGAGTTGATGACTTCTGCAATCTGCATACGCTGTGTTTCGCTTCCAAGAGTCGGAGGCTGATTTTTACCGAATAACGGCTCATCTCCGCCTTTGGAGTTGAAGTGGTTGTTGATGACAATCACTTCTTCACCATTGAATTCGAATTCTGCAGCCAATGATTTACGGCTGTCTTCAAATGCTGGATTTGTCGGGTCGATTCTGCCCGGGTTAACAGTCAGTGATCCATCTTCGTAAGCAACAGCTGTTGTGGCATCGCCTTTTTGAGCTTCGGCAAGAGTCACGCGTTCAGGATTGTATAGATAGCCGACACGGATATTTCCACCTGGGACACCGCCGTCTGTTTTATCCTGAGGAGCGATCTCGGTCCACGCGTACGTTGGTCCCCCGAAGCTTGCCACTGCATCGCTTAATGCTTTGTAGTTGGCATCCGCTTTAACCGTACCATCGTCAGTCGTTCCGCTTTCATCCAATACTTCTACAAGACCGATGATATCCGGAGAATTCAAGTTCTCCACCATTGATTTGGCAAGCTTGTCACGCTTTTCCGTGTCAGCTGCCGCGAAGTTTTCGATGTTGTATGCGGCAATGGATAATTCGTCGTTATCTTTTTCAATCGTCGTCACTTCCGGCGTAAACTCTCTTTCATTGAGTTCAGGAAGTTCATCTTCGTTCACAAGGATCTTGAAGTTGCTGAAGCCATAGCTGACTACACCATTTACTGTTCCGTTGAATTGATCTCCCGTTTTCGCGACAAAATCACGGTTATCCAACAGAAGGAACATTCTTTCAGGATTCTGGTTTTCTTTAGTTAAAAGTGGAGCGCCTTCTTTTGTGTAGGCTTTCCCTTCAACTTGCTCAGTGATGACCGGAAGTTCGCCGTATTTTTGAGGTCCCGTGATCATTGGGTTTTCAAGTGCAACACGCATTCCTTCCAGGCTTTCGTAAAAATCGATGCCATCCTGCTGAGGATCAAATTCACCGAACTGATCGTTGTCAATCACTTCAGACGGAGGTGTAACATCTTCACCGATAACAAGGGCTTCAGGAAGTTCATTGCCGCTTGAATCGACAATGACATTTCCGTACTGCGCATTCAGTTCTGTCATCGCAAGGTCTGTCTCTAACTTTTCGTTGTAACCGTCAAGCACCCATTCCTTTACTTGACCGTCTACCTTCACATGGTCTCCCACCTGCACACCATGAGATGGCTTGTACACAAGAAGAGCTTCGGATGTCTTCGGATTTTCATCCGGGTTAGGGTCCTGCATGTAGAAATTACTTGCATCCTCCACATGTGTGACGATCCCTTCGACTTCTTTCACTTTCTCAGAAGCATACGGAGATGAGTGGCTTTCACCCTGGATGTCATGGATGCTTAAGCCCTCGATTCCTTCGTATGGGGTTGGATCTTCAGGCTGTTCGCCTTCGAAGGACATGGCTGTAGTGTTCTTTAGTCCCGGTACAGTGAAGTAAGCAGTCAAATCACCTGTGACCGTCACTTTTTTCCCGATATTGTCCGGGTTTGTCTTTAATCCGAATTTCGTCCGGAAAGCAGATGGTATCTGAACCGGTAGAATCTTTGCCGGATCTTTTTCATCTACTGAATCTGCAATCGCAAAATTGAAATCTTCGCTAAAAGGAGCATCAAAATCAATATTAGTTCCGCTTACCGTATATCCAACGATAAACCCTTCAACCGTTCCAGTCCCCTCATTATTCTCAATCGCTTCCTGAACCGTCAAGGTATCATTCGCAGATGCAATCGAGCCGACAGGCAGGATGTACCCGGCAAGCAAGGCGAAAATCGTTGTCAAAATGAACAACTGTTTTTTCATGATCTTCAAACTGGTTCCTCCTCTATTCTTTTCTAACAGTAATTTGGTCCAACCTAAAATGCAAACGCTTACATAAGATGTCACTTCTCTCCGCAAAAACCGGTCCTTTTCCCCAAAAGGATGATTTACGGATATTTACTTTATCCTATGAAAACACCTCCACGAATTATTTCCATTAACCGCTTAGAATGTAGAATATTGACTAAGCTTCCTATTAAATATAGCATCTTTTCGTCGAATTTTAAGATATTTTCAATTATTTTACAAAATCAGAACTTTGGACTTACAAATGTAATATTAGTTGTGAATATATGCCTATTTTTTGTTTGGAATCGATAATTAATCCGTACTCCCGCTTTTAGAGTTGGCAGTAATTAGTTCAAAGTCTGTCCCACACCATCACCATTTAAAATATAGTCATATTTTCTCACTTAACCGGTATTTATTAGATATACACCAAGAAAGGGGTTTTGCGTATGAAGTGTACGAATTGCGAACACGTGAATGATGAAGGGAACTTTTGTGAAAATTGCGGGACGAGGCTGATGAAACCAGACTCTTCCGGTGATACGGGTCCAGGATATTCAACTCCGGCCGCTGTCCAGGCCGTTCCGCCGCCGAAGCCGAATGTCCATGTTGAAAATGTTAAACAGGCTTCGAGCATGTACTTCCAGTATTTTATAAAAGTTCTTAAAAACCCGGTCTCAGCAACGGCGAAGGCAGGAGCCGATCAGCTTGTGAACGGGCTGATTTCGATTGGGCTGTTTTCTGTCATCATTCCATTGATTATTTATCTCAGCCTGGATTACAAAGGGGACGGAGCGTTCTTCTCCGTTTTAGTAAAGCCTGCCTTCTTTTACGTGTTATTCATGATACTGATTGCGTCTTATTCCTACATTGCCATTAAACTTGGGAGAGTCGGGGTCACCTACACCGACGTGCTTGCGCGGTTCGGTTCCATGCTGATCCCTTTCGCAGGTATCTTTATCCTTGCCTTTGTCTTTTCATTGCTGGATATGTTCCTTTACCCGCTTCTCCTCGGACTTGGTTTCATGGGAGCTGTCTTCATCACTCCTCCCCTCGTCATTTCAAGCTTTAAAAAGGATGAGCCCGGGGGACTGGACACATTATACGGGACATTGCTGACGTATATCGCTATTTTTCTGACGTTCATTGCCATGGCTGCGATGATCATTTCCACTCTTATAAATATGGTTGAAGACAAGATTGACTCTTTCTTCTCGCCATTCTGAAGAACAGCAGCCCCTTGTTTTTTATAAAAAGGGGCTTTTTAAGATTAATCAGCAGGGGTGAGGAAGATGAAATTCTGTAAACAATGCGGGCAGTCACTCTCGGAAGGCAAGTGGTTTTGCAGCCAATGCGGGGAGGCGGCTGCTCCGAGTGAAGCTGATAAGAAAATTTGCAGGGAATGCGGGAATCTGATCGATGGGGATGAATGTTCCACCTGTTCCGTGAGTGAGCCGTTGGAAGTCGAAAGCAAATTTTGCAAAGAGTGCGGTGAGGCTCTGAAGGACGATGAAGGATGTCAACGTTGTGCAGCTTCTTCTAATCGGTACTGTAAAAACTGTGGTACAGCAGTTTCTCAATTTGAATCATATTGTGCTGATTGCAGGGCGCCGGTAGTCAGCCAGCCCATAAAGTCCGAATTTCCGCCAGTCAGAAACAAAAAGAAACCCCGGCCGCTCATGATTTCCCTGATCATTTTCGCAATCCTCCTAGCAGGAAGCGCTACATACGGATACTTCTATGTAAAAGATGCCTCCCTTCCAACTCATACAACCGACACCTTAATCGAAGCGCTGGAAAAGAAGGATGCCCCGGCTCTGCAGGAACTGCTGTCAGAAACATCTGATATCCCGCTGACCAGAAATGCACTGCAGGATTTCCTGGATCAGATTCATGCTGACCCTGAAGTATACGAAAAACTGCTCCAAAACATCAAGAGACAGGAAAAATCCATTGCATCAGCTGCTCCATCAAATCCTTTTTTAATTAAGTTGAAAAAATCCCCAGAAAAAAAGTGGCTGTTCATCAATCAATATACCGCTGAATTGATACCTGTCTCGTTCACACTGGACACGGACCCGGATGCAAAAGTGTTTCTCAATGATAAGGAAGTTCCGGCTTCAGGTAAGGAATCGCGAGAAATTGAAAACATGATACCAGGAGAATTTACATTCAAAGCAATTAAAGATGGAGAATGGGGAGAACTCGAAACATCACTGTCTCTTTTTATATGGGAGGATGCGGATGTGCCTATCCCGCTGTTATTTGATGAACAGTATATTACCGTGAAGTCCGAATTTGATGGGGCGGAAGTTTATTTGAACGGGGAACCTTACGGAACGATAGAAGATTCATCTTTACGGATCGGTCCCGTGTCGGAAGGGGATTCTGTAGTGGTGAGCGGGAAATATAGTTATCCGTGGGAAGATGTATTCAGTGGAGAGGTGGAAGCCGCAGCATCTGAAACAGTTGAATTGGATTTTCCGCCGGGCAGTCAAGTGGTCATTGACGATTTGACCAGCGGCATCATCAAATACAACGAGTCCTATATTGAATCCATTACTTATGCAGACTCCTCTTTGTTAAGAAATGTGAAAGGTTCACAACTCGAAGACAATGAGAAAACAATCCAAAACCTTCAAAAAAGGAGCATCACCTACGGCGGGCAGTTAAATGATATGATTTTCGACGAGATGTCCCTGTCGATAAAAGAAGAGGATGGAACCTATAAAGCAAGCATCGAAGTAAAAGAATATTACGACAGCAGCTGGAACGATCCATCCGACCCTGATGCGGCCGTCACCATACCAAAAACCTACTATTATACGTACTTCTGTGAATATGATGAAGATGCTTGGGAATGGGTTGTATATGATTCAGATGAACATTGAGGATTGACCTTTTATAAGAAAGAGGCTGGGACAAAACTTAAAATTCCATGTCTAAAGAGGAACATATAGAGTGGTCTCTAAACAACGCTAATGATTTCCGTGCAAGACTTCGCTTTCCGCGGGTAGCCCGTGAGCCTCCTCGTCACTTCGTTCCTGCGGGGTCTCACATTAACTACTCTTCCCGCAGGAGTCTTCGTCTTGCACTCCAATCAACCGCTGGATGTGGAAATGAACAATAAAGAAATTATAAACCGAACTAATTTGCCTTATCTAATGCAAATTAGTTTGGGTTTTACTTAGACTATATCACTTTTGTCCCAGCCTCCTATTTGTTAACCTATGAAATTATTCCATCCACTCCGGCTTCCCGAAGCCTTTGAATTCTTCATCGATCACTTTTTCAAATTCGTCTGCTTCGACGACTGCCTTGATGTCTTTTGCAAGCTGTGAATCAACGTCTTTCGTGTTCATGACAACACGGTTGCGGTATTGATCAGGCATGTTCTCAAGCTGCAAAGCGTCAAGAAGATCCATTTTCGCAGCCAATGCGTAGTTCCCCGGCACTGCTGATAGATCGACGCTTTCCACCGCCCTTGGAAGCTGGGCTGCTTCGATCGGTTTGAATTGCAGGTTCTTTACGTTTTTATCGATGTCTTTTTCTGATACCGTCAGTGGGTCAGTCCCATCTTTCAATGTGATCAGCTCAGCATCCTCTAGGATTTGGAATGCGCGGGCTGCGTTTGTCGGATCGTTCGGGATTGCGATGGCGCTGCCTTCCTTGATATCTTCGAGAGAATCAAATTTCTCTGAGTAGATCCCCATCGGTGCGGTCGGCACTACGATAACTTCCGAAAGCTCCATGCCGTGCTGCTCTGCGAATGTTTCCATATAGATTTTGTGCTGGAACAGGTTCGCGTCAAGGTCCCCCTGAGCGAGTGCGTTGTTCGGCTGGATGTAGTCGCTGAATTCCTTCACTTCAACGGTGTACCCTTTTTCCTTAAGCCCAGGTTTGATGGCTTTTGTCACCATGTCGCTGTAAGGTCCGGATGTCGCCCCGATCGTGATTTCTTTTTTATCATCAGAACTTGCTTCTTCTCCACCGCATGCTGCCAGCAGGCTGACAGTCAAAGCTGCTGCTAAAAGTAAAAACCATTTTTTCATCTGAAATCTTCCCCCTGGGTTGTTTATCGTTTATCTACAACTCTTGCAAAAATATCGCCCGTGTATTGGATTAGCTGCACCAGGCAGATCAGCACGACGACTGTGGTGATCATGACCGTATTGTCGTAGCGGTAATAACCGAAACGGATGGCAAGGTCGCCGATGCCGCCTCCGCCAACGATTCCCGCCATGGCGGAGTATGCGACGAGGCTGATCGTCGTGATTGTGACGGCCTGGATGACGGCCGGCTTTGCTTCCGGCAGCAGGACATCCTTGATGATCATCCATGGACTCGCACCCACCGACACCGATGCTTCGATGACTCCCTTATCAATCTCGCGAAGTGCCGTCTCTACCATTCTTGCGAAAAACGGAATCCCTGCCACAGAGAGGGACACAGATGCCGCTGTCGGTCCGATCGTCGTTCCCGTCAATAGTTTAGTAAGCGGTAATAGTGCAACCAATAAAATGATGAACGGGATCGAGCGGACCATGTTGACGACGAAGCCGACAATCTTCTTAATGAACCCGTTCTGCAGGAACAATCCTTTATCTGTCACAAAAAGCAGGACACCGAGCGGCAGCCCGATCAGGATCGCTATGGCCAGCGAAATACCGACCATATAGATGGTTTCCAGGAATGCTTTATTCAATTCTGGTAAAATCGCAGTCAATGAATCAGGCAGCACGGTCGAGCACCTCCAGACTTTGTGTCTTGGCCGTTATGTAGCGGATGGCGGCCTGTATTTCGGATTCTTCGCCGATCAGCTCCATGATGAAAATCCCGAGCGGCGTTTCCTGTATATATTCGATTTTCCCGTGCAGGATATTGCCGCGGACTTTGTACTTTTGGAACACTTCCGATACAACGCTCTCCTCTGCGATCGAACCCTTGAACTGTATTTTGATCAGCTTGCCCGTCCGGCTCTTCAATAAGTGAGGCGGCAGTTCGAACTGCAGGATATTTTCGATGAACTGCTTCGTCAGCGGCTGTCTCGGGTTGGCAAACAGATCGTACACGGGCCCTTCCTCAACGATCCTCCCGTCCTGCATGACGGCCATCCGGTCGCAGATCTCTTTTACGACTTCCATTTCGTGCGTGATGAGGACGATGGTCAGCCCCAGCTGTTTATTGATGTCTTTTAACAGCTTGAGGATTGACTTGGTCGTACTCGGATCCAGCGCCGACGTTGCTTCATCGCAGAGAAGGACGGATGGGTTGTTCGCGAGCGCCCTCGCGATTCCGACGCGCTGTTTCTGGCCGCCGCTAAGTTGTGCGGGATAGGCTTGAGCTTTGTCGCTTAAACCGACCATTTGTAATAGTTCGGTCACCCGCGGCTCGATCTTTGCCTTAGGCACCCTCGCTGCTTTTAAGGCAAAAGCAAGATTCTCATAAACCGTCTTTGCTTTTATAAGGTGGAAATGCTGAAAAATCATGCTGATTTTCTGACGTGCGAGGCGGAGTTCCCTTGAATTCAGCTTCGTCAAATCCCGGCCGTCAATGATGATCTCCCCTGATGTCGGTTTCTCCAGTAAGTTCAGGCAGCGGATAAGCGAGCTTTTCCCCGCTCCGCTGTAGCCGACGATACCGAAGATTTCCCCTTTTTCAATGGTGACGGAGACATTATCCACTCCGAGTACCGTCTGCTTTTTTGTTTTGTATTCTTTTACTAAATTATTGATTCTGATCATCATTCACACCCCTTTTCTTTTTCATTGATGTCTTGCCAAATAAAAAATGCTTCTTTCAATTACTGAAAGAAGCATCGCGTTTATGTCATCGACTTATCTTTCAGAATGAAATCCATTCTGCAGGAATTGGCACCGTTCCATAAATGGAGGTTGCCGGACTTCATAGGGCCTGATCCCTCGGTCGCTCTTGATAATTTGAAAGTATTTAATTTTCGAAGTTTTTTATCTTATAGGAGATATTATATGGTTTGTTTTGGAAAGTCAATAAGAGATTTTGGATTGGTTTTTCGTGTAAGCGATTTCTTTGTTGTGGTTAAAGGGAACCCCCCGCCAAAAAATATTCCTTGCATATCGCTTTTGATTTCCGTGGAAGACTTCGCTTTCCGCGGACGGGAAGTGAGACTGCCTCAATCATTCCCATGGTTTAACTGTCTAGCTGCAGTGCTTAGAGGCACATGTCATAAGCCAAACCGACCGAGAAGGCAAAAGAACGCTTTCCAGGCCGATTCGTCTTATGCCACACGCCTCTTTTCAAAGCCCTTCCGCTTTTCTGATAGGAGTCTTCGTCTTCCACTACAATCAACGCTGGAGTGAAACTATACTCACTGCTACCCTTATCCATTGATTAAACACAAACCCGATCCCGTTAATACACAATTCTATTTTTAAACAAACGTTTGATTAACTTCTCAAACCCTTTATGGGACAGGCTTTTGAAGGGTTAAACAAACGTTTAATCTAAATTGAAAAGCCCGCCTCGTTTTTGGATTTCGAGGCTGGCTTTGGCTTTGTTCATTTATTATAAGACTTCATAGTCTGTAACGTTGCGTTCTACCACGCGTGCGCCATCTACGCTTACCAGTGCGCCGCCTGAGCTTCCAAATACGCCGGTTGCGATCAGGTTGTCCATTGCTGCTTTCACCTGGACGGTATCGATCGGGTCGATCGGATCGTTGACGCTGATTTTCGCTGCTTTGCCGGTTTCTGTTATGAATTCAAGTTCAAGTACTTTTGCCATGTTAAAATCCTCTCCTTTCTATTAAAATTCAACTGTCGTTACGCGTTGATATCGAAGTTTTGGATCTTTTCTACGTTGAATAGATTTTTCTCAGAAAGTCCTGCGAGCGATTGAGCAGCACTGTGCATCTCATCTGCCGTGGCCGAGCCATTGATGTAGCCGTATGATTTGAACTTATACTTCGGGTTGCCTTTCTGATCCATCCCGTCGTTATAAGCAAATCTCAGCTTCGTTCCTTTCAAATCCGCTGTTGCCATGGTGCTTCACCTCCTTTCACCTTTTATATAGGGATTGGGGGAGGAAAAGGACACCTTTGGTTGGAATTTTTTTAAATATGAGGTGGTTTTGGTGCTGCGGGGTTGGCTGTGCCAGGCACAGCACATGTCCGGGAGTTACCAACATTTTTCGGGGTGTTATCAACAAAAATTTGAATTTACCAACGAAAATTTCCTTTTACCAACGTTTTTTTCGATATTACCGACAATTCTTCAATAATCGACAATTTTCGCCATCATGCCCGTCAGAAACCAGATTGCGATAATCGAACCTGGCTCAAATCTGGCTTTTTGAGCCAGGCTCAGACAACCCGGGTACAAAAACACACCAAACAAAAAAGCCCTCTCAGGACCATCCAATGATCCAAAAAGAGCTTTTCCTTATTTACCAGCCGCTTCACTGCAGCTTTCCCGCTTCACCAAGTGGACCGGGACAACAACTTTCTTGGCCAGTTCCCGTTTCGACTGGATCTGGTCGAGCAGCAGTTCGACCGCCGATTCCCCCATGAATTCAGTGTAGACCTTCACGGTTGTCAGGGAAGGCTGTAAAAATTTCGATGTTGCAATATCGTTAAAGCCGACAATCGAGACGTCATCCGGAATGGCGATACCTTCTTCATGAAGGGCGCGTATCGCTCCAATCGCCATGGAATCCGATGCGACAAAGAAGGCGGACGGGACATCATCTTTTTTCAGCGCTTCCTTCATAAGATGGTATCCGCTCTCCGAAGTGAAGTTGCCGTCCGTCCAGATGAAAGAAGGATTGTGCATCCCTTTTAGAGATAGATACTCACGAAACGTGATTTCACGCTCATCCAGGATCGGTTCTTCCTCGAGGACATATTCCTTTCCGCCTATGTAGCCGATGCGCTCGTGACCGAGACTTAAGAGGTAGTCGAGTACTTCTGTCATCGCCTTCCTGAAATCAACGACCACTGAGTCATAATCATCCGAAGGCGAATAATCGACGAGCACCAGCTGCCGTGCCGCTTTTTCGAATGCATCGATTTCGGATTGGCTGTATTTGCCGACGGCTATAATGCCGTCCAGTTCAGAAAGCCTTGACGGGTCGATTGTGTTTCCGTTCTTGAACAATTTGACCAGGTCGATATTCCGTTCCTGGCACTCCCGCTCGACCCCATTGCGGACGGCCATATAATATGGATCGGCCATTTCCTGCTGATCGGAGTACCAGTAGACGAGACCGAACTGGAGACGGTCTTTCACCTGCTGGGGGTCTTTCCGGTTCCTCAGCGTTTTATAATTCATATCCTGTGCGATTTGGAAAATGCGTTTTTTCGTTTCGTCCGCGACGGACAGTGAGGCGTCGTAGTTCAGGACCCTTGAAACAGTTGCCAGTGAGACTCCCGCTTTTTGTGCTATGTCTTTTAGAGTGGCCATCCCACTTCCCCCTTTAAATACTTTTTCCTGGAAGAGAAGCGGGCCGCTCGACTTACTTCTCTCTTGCATAAAACCATTCATCTATAGTGACTTCGTTATTTACGTTAAAATCTTTACCACTCTTTACTTTAAATCAAATCAACACGAATTTCCATTGTTATGGGGATTTCTTATCGGACTTCCCTCAATTTCCAGATCATTGACGCGAAGTCACCCTTGAGTATTGTATTCTCCGTAACGACGGTGCCGCTGAACATCGGCGGGACCATGAGCCCGATATTCATGAGTTCATCACCATATGCCTGCTGTCCGGGTTGTCCGGCCGCTTCAATTTTATACAGCGTATCAGGGTTGAGTCCCTGCAGCCTTATACGTTTCAGGGACGGATTTGGCATGGCCAATGTGCGGTAAAATGCCACGATCGCTTCACGGCCGTCCTCACCCGCCACCATCCATGATGTATCATTGCCTTCAAATGGAGTGATCAGCCGGTAAAATGAGCCGAACTGAAGGAGACTGCGGTTTTCTTTTACGAACTCCACCTGCTTTTTCACTTCCTGTTTTTCTTCCTCTGAAAATTGAGTGGCATCGAGCTCATAGCCGAATGCACCGAACATAGAGACATTAAAACGCGTACTTAGCGGTGTGGAACGGCCGGTCTGATGATTCGGGCAGCTTGATACGTGCGCGCCCATCGATGACAGAGGATAGACGAGCGAGGTGCCCCACTGGATCTTCAACCGTTCGATGGCATCCGTGTTGTCACTTGTCCATGTTTGCGGCATGTAATGCAGCATGCCGGGATCGAAGCGGTTACCACCGCTTGCACATGATTCAAACAGGATGTGAGGGAATTTGCCGATCAGTCTTTCAAGCAGCTGATAGAGGCCCAGCACGTACCGGTGGCCGACTTCCCCCTGCCTGTCGCTATCAACAGAGTCGGAACCCACTTCTGTCATATTCCTGTTCATGTCCCATTTCACATAAGAAATCCTGGCTGAAGACAGAATCCCCGAAAGGGTTTCTTCCAGATAATCAACGACTTCCTGCTTTGAAAGGTCGAGGATGAACTGATTCCTCCCGTGTGAGAGCGGACGATCCTTCACGCCCAGAACCCAGTGTGGATGGGTCTTGAATAACTCACTTTTTCCAGAGATCATTTCCGGCTCCATCCAAAGACCGAAGCTCATGCCCGTTTCCCCTGTTACTTTTTCACTCAATCCATCTATCCCATTTGGAAGCTTGCTGCGGTCGACTGTCCAGTCGCCAAGGGACGTCGTATCGTCATTCCGTCCGAGGAACCATCCGTCATCCAGTGCAAACAGCTCGATGCCAAGTTCGGATGCCGATGCGCAGATCTCGAGAATTTTTTCTTCATTAAAATCAAAATACGTCGCTTCCCAGTTATTGATGAGGATCGGGCGTTCCTTTCCGCGCCAATCCCCCCTCACCAGCCGGGATTCATAGAGGCGGTGAAACGTTTGACTCATGCCGTTCAGACCTTGATCGGAATATACCATCACGGCTTCAGGTGCGTGAAAGGACTCTCCGCTTTCGAGCTTCCATTCAAAATGGAACGGATTCAAGCCGATCAGCGCCCTGGATGTATCATAGTGATCCACATCAACTCCGCCGAAGAAGTTGCCGCTGTAGACAAGATTGAATCCAAACACTTCCCCATGCGACTCGGTGGCGTCCGGGGACTTCAGGGCAAAGAAAGGATTATGCAGCGAACTGGATACGCCTTTTTTGCTGTCGATCGACTGAAGGCCTTTCCGGAGCGGATTCTTCGAGACATGTCGTTCACGGATCCAGGCTCCGTCGAGGTGGATGAATTCGAAGTCGGAATTCGGGAAATCCACCGCTGCACTGAGCAAGCGCTCGATCACCACATTCCCCCTCCCGACATTCCTGAGCCGGACACTGCGGACAATCGCATCCCGGTCGTGGTACACCGTATATAAAAGATCCATCTCGAGTCCGGCCGTTGCATCCTCCAGGATGACAACCAGGGTCTCAGCCTCATCCTCACGTTCTGCATAGGTCGCTGGAAGGCCATCGATTCCAGGCTTTCCGTTTAAGACTTCATATGTTTTAAAAACAAATTGTGATGTCCTGCTTCCATTCGAGTGCCTGAGCACAAAAGCCGGCTCCCGGTAATCGCCAGTGCCGAAGCCCGGGTACTCCTGCTTTAAAAATTCCAGAGAGAAATATTGATTCCCCTCAAATGGAAAAGAGGCATTCCCAAGCGGTTCGGCCGGCAGCTGACGTAAATGAGAGAAATCGTCGCGGTGCTTCACTTTTTTCCCGAAATAAAGCTGGCCGGGCTGACCATTTTCCATTACAGAGAAGATGTAGCTGACGTTTTTCCCTTGAAGATGAAATTGTTCCGTATGTTCCGTCACATAAATTGGCATGTTGGTTCATCCTTTCATCGTATCGCAGGTTGTATAATGACAACCCCTTATTTCACCGCACTTCCAAGCATCCCTGAAATGAACTGCCGCTGCAGTGCCAGGAAGAAGATGATGATCGGGATCGTGGCTATCGTCACACCTGCCATGACCTGGCCGTAATCAATCCGGGAAAGTCCGAAAAGGCTGGACAGTGCGACCGGGAATGTGTACATATCGTTGGACGATAACGCGATCAACGGCCACAGGAAGCTGTTCCACTGATAAAGGAATAAAAAGATCGCCGTTGCCGCAAGTGCAGGCTTCATGGACGGCAGGACAATTTTAAAGAAAATCTTCCACTCACCCGAGCCGTCGATTCTCGCCGCTTCGATCAATGAAGTCGGGAACGCCAGCATATTCTGCCTCATCAGGAAGATGGCAAAAGGATACGCTAGATTCGGCAGGATCACTGCCTGATACGTATTCAGCCAGCCGAAGCCCGCCATCATCTTAAAAAGAGGGATGATTGTCGCGTGATAAGGCACCATCATGGACAGCAGGAACACGCCAAAGATGATGTTCCTCCCTCTAAAACGGAACTTGGCGAACGCATAGGCGGCCATTGAGCAGATCAATAAACTTAACACAGTGTAAATGATCGCGATGAACAGCGAGTTGAACATCACTTTGCCGATATCAATCGACGCATTCAGATTCTGGACGTTTTCTGCAAGCTTCTCACCCGGTACGAGGACCGGGGGCTTTGAAAACATCTTGCCGCTCTCATTCGTCGCCCCGATCGCCGCCCAGTAAAATGGGAAGAGCGAAACAAGGGCACCAAGGGCCAGGATACTATATAAACCGATTTTCTTACCTAATTTAGACTGTCTCATTCTTGATCACCCGTTAGTTTGAATTGTATGAACGTCATGATTGCAATCAGCACGACAATCACGTACGCAATGGTTGAAGCATAGCCAAAGTCGAAGAAACGGAATCCGGTTTGATACAGATACATCCCGATCGTCAGCGTCGCATCACTTGGTCCGCCCTTCGTCAATACGAACGGTTCATCGAAGAGCTGAAGCGTCCCGATGGTCGACAGCACGACCGTGAACAGGATGACGGGCTTCAGCTGCGGGATGGTGATGGAGAAGAACTGGCGCACCCGCGAAGCCCCGTCCATGCTTGCCGCTTCATAAAGCTCCTCGGGAATATTTTGAAGTCCTGCCAGGTAAATGACCATATTATAGCCGACCCATCTCCATGTCATCGCGATGATGAGGGAAGCTTTTGCCCAGAACGGGTCGTTCAGCCACGGAATCGCCTTGAATCCAAGGGATGTCAGCAGCTGATTGACTACCCCGTCGTTCATCAGCATGATGGAGAAAATGATGGAGTAGGCGACCAGCGATGTGACGGCCGGCAGGAAGAATGTCACCCGGAAGAACCCTTTCATGCGAAGCAGTGCCGAATTTAATAACGCAGCCAGCACCAGTGCCAAGAGGACCATGATCGGTACCTGGATGATTAATAGAATAAACGTATTTTTAAGTGCGGTATGAAAAATTTCATCATCCAGCAGCCGCTTATAGTTGTCCATCCCGACGAATGTCAGGTTGGCGCCCTGTCCGGTCTGGAAGCTGAGGATCAGCGACGAAATGATCGGATAGAGCATAAAGATGCTGAACAGAATGACGGCCGGTGCGATGAATAAATATGGGATATATGTCTTTGACTTCATACATCATCCTTCTCTCTAGTGTTATAGAAAAAGAGAGACCTAGATCACCAGACGAACCTCTTGGCTCTAAATCTCTCTTTTAAATTAGTTTGCTTTACGTTTCGTACGGTCTTCCAGTCGCTTCGCTGCTTCTTCAAGCGCTTTGGCAGGATCCTTGCCGTTGAATGTATCCGCCTGGGCTTTGATGGCTTCATCAAGCGCCACGGAATAATCCTTCGTATAGTAGGCAGTCGGAACGTCTTTCATTTCTTCTGCAAACAGTTCCCAGATCTTCTGCCCGCCGAAGAACTCATCTTCGCCAGTGAAGACTTCAGAATCGTAAGTCGTATTTAATGACGGGAATAAACCGTAGTCTTCCATTGCCATGATCTGCGTATCTTTGTCCGTTGAAAAATACTCAATGAAATCGTAAGCTGCATCCGTGTTTTCTGATGCGGCAGGTATCATCCAGCTGGATCCGCCCAGGTTGGAGGCGCGGTTTCCGCCTTCTTCAAAGGCAGGAAGCTTGAATACTCCCCAATCCCCTTTTGTACCTTTCGCCTGGTCGATGATCGTTCCGTAATACCACGCACCGAATGGGATCGCAGCAACAGAACCGTCGACTGTCGAAGAAACGACACCGTTCCATCCGTCAACATTCTTAATCAGATCCGCATCGGCGAATTTCTTCTGCATTTCCATTGCTTTCACCGCTTCTGGGCTCGTAAGGTCGATATTGCCTTTTTCGTCATAGTAGAAAACACCCTGCTGGTTCAGCATCATTCTGAATGTCGGATCATCCTTGAACATATCAAGAGGCATTGCATAGGATCCTGTTTTCTCTTTGATTTTCTTTCCTGCTTCAAGGAAGTCATCCCACGTTTCGATGTCTTCCGCTTTCACGCCCGCTTCTTCAAACAGGCTTCTGCGGTAGAACATCCCCCCCGGGCCGGCATCGAACGGCATTGCGAAGTACTTGCCGTCGACCTGCGCCAGGTCATTTTTGAAAGAAGGGAATTTATCTTTATGATCATCGAATCCCTTTTCCGAAAGGTCAAGGAAGCCCTGAGGGAATGCCTGCACATACCCCTGTATACGGTCATCCTCCACAAGGACGATGTCAGGAAGCCCGACTCCGCCTGCTGCAAGACCTGTTGAAAGCTTGTCATATACATCCAAACGGCCAATATCCTCCACTTTCAGCTTCACATTTGGATGATCCTTCTGATATTCCTTCACGGCGTCATTCAAGGCCCCCACGTTTACGTTCCAGGCCCATGCCGTCAAGGTCACTTCCCCATCCTTGCCGCCGGAACTGCTCGAACTGCAGCCGCTGATCACCAAAGCAGCAATGATGGTCATCATGACGAAAATTTTCTTCATACCCTTTGTCCCCCTTAAATTCATAGATTAGAAGAGTTGTAATCGTTTTCTATCGTGGTAAAAATAAAACACTTTCCAGAAAGCGTTTACATCTTACTTAAGATTTTAGTAAATTATCAGAAAATAGTCAATCATAATTTTACTAAAATTTTTATTATTTTAGTAAAGTATGGAGCAAGGGGTCGGCGAGGGGTTTTTCTTGATTTCAGAGGAGCTAGAGAGGGGGGGAAGCGGCGGGGTGTAGATGTACCTGGTACAAATCGTGTGCGGTGTACCTGGTACAATTTGCGGGATGTGTACCTGGTACATTAGAGGGTTCATGTACCAGGTACAGTCACTAAAAAAATTGGTGCCAGGCACAAAACAACACTTTTGTGCCTGGCACCCGCCCGAATTCGCGCTTAATTAAAAAAGGGACGGGCCTTTAGCAAGCTAAAAGCCCGTCCCCCGCTGCGTTGATTCAGTAAAGTTTTCCTTGTCTATAGAGAACGGTCGATAGTTTGGTCACCGAGTGGATATAGCAGTTCTGGCGGAGCGGGAATGGATCGCCGAAGAACTGCGGAAGTACCGTATCCAGTGTTGACTGCATCTTTTCGTAAAGGAGCCTGAACACTTCTTCTTCTGAGTAGAACTGAGTTTCCCGCCCTTGCAGCCATTCAAAATAGGATACGATGACACCGCC
Organism: Rossellomorea aquimaris; assembly: GCF_001877785.1. Taxonomy (GTDB): domain Bacteria; phylum Bacillota; class Bacilli; order Bacillales; family Bacillaceae_B; genus Rossellomorea; species Rossellomorea aquimaris_A. The sequence goes on from NZ_MINN01000117.1 coordinate 149,654, forward strand.
GGCATTGGCGAGTATATCCGGTACAATGATGACTCCCTTATCGCTCAAGTATTGGTCCGCCTCTGTCGTTACAGGGGCATTCGCTCCTTCTACCAGGATGCCTGCTTTTATTTTTTCCACATTGTCTTTGTGGATCTGATCTTCCAGGGCAGCAAGGATCAGTACATCCACATCGAGGTACAGCACATCTTCACGATCTGATATCTCTGCCTTCACATCAATCTCCTGCAGCTGATCGCCCGATTTCGGGAGGTCCCCTTTATTCTTCATTGTAAACTCGATCAGAGCAGGGATATCCAGACCGTCACTATTATAAAGAGTGACATTCCTGTCGCTGACTGCGACGACTTTGTTCTGCAGGTGGGTGGACTGGTATGCTTCCAGCGCTGCAACCGATCCAACATTACCAAATCCCTGAACGGCAATGGTCAGCGGCTTCCCTTCGTATTTCTGCGCTGTCCTGGCAAAAATATTATCCGTATTGGTAAGGAGATTTTTCTGGTTCTTTATAAAATCATGCATCATATAGCGAAAGGTGAAAAATACTCCCTTTCCGGTCGCTTCCCGGCGTCCCAGGGACCCTCCGTTTACGACACTTTTCCCAGTGAAGCTGCCCCTGTACGGATTGCCGGGATGGATACTTTTATACTCTGCCATCATCCAGTCCATCTCACGTTCGCCGGAGCCCATGTCAGGTGCCGGGATATCCTTATCAGGTCCGATGACGTCACTGAAATACTGAACGTATTTCTTCGCAATCAAGTTCAGCTCTTTATCGGTGTAATCGCGCGGATTGAGGATAATCCCTCCTTTTCCCCCGCCGAACGGAACATCATGGAGAGAATTCTTAAGTGTCATAAGCGAAGCCAGGTTGACCACTTCATCCTCATTGACGGATTCATGAAACCGGATCCCTCCTTTATAAGGACCCAGGGCATTGTTATGCTGCACCCTGAAAGCAGGGACCCGGTCGACCCGGCCGTTCTCAAGCGGCACCCTCAAATACGACTTATGTACATGATTCGGTGTGGATAGAATGGCTGTCAGCGAGGTGAAAGCCTGTTCCCTCGATTCCCCTTGCAATTCCGGTAAAAAATGTTCATCTTCGAGCAAAGCGTCCAGTGATTTCTGGACAATATCGCGTGTTTGGCTGATCATCGTTTCCCTCCTGTTAAATAAGTATTTATTGGTATTTATTATAAAGTTACCCAATTCATGCGGGATAAAACGATAAACAGCTCTTTTAGTGAAAACCTTTTCAATGATTGTCCAGGACATTAATGAAGGGGTGACTGGCCAACCTCCTGTAACTGGTACAATTGACGTCGTTTGTACCAGGTACAACAATCTTCTCTCAGACCCACCGGTGCCTGGCTCAAAACAGACCATTTGTGCCTGGCACCGCGCACCTTCCTCTTACCCACAAAAAAAGGACAGGCCCCTGTCTCACTAAAGGCCCGTCCTTTTCTCATGATTCTATTTATCCACAGAAAAAATATACGAAGTAGATGCCCTGTATTCTTCCCCCGCTTTGACCATCACCGACGGAAAGTGCGGGTGATTGACTGCATCGGGATAACCTTGGGTTTCGAGGCACAGTCCCTTGTGCCTTCCGGCTGTGTTCCCTCCGCTCAGGCGCTCGCCCGTTAGGAAGTTCCCGGTGTACAGGACGACGGACGGCTGGTCGGTTTCAATGGTCATCATCCTGCCGCTTCGTTCATGTGAAAGTACGATCTTTCCATCTTTTTTCAAGGTGAACGGATGGTCATAGCCCTCTTTGGTTTCTTTCGAGTCACCCATCCCATCCAGAATGGTGCGCGGCTGCCGGAAGTCGAATGGGGTCCCTTCAACCGGTCGTATCTCTCCAGCCGGGAGGTTCTCCCCGTTCAATGGAAGATAAGCGTCCCCTTCGATTTGTAAGGTGTGGTCCAATATCGGGCTGCTGGCGTCCCCGCTCAAATTAAAATAACTGTGGCTCGTGAGGTTGATCGGTGTATCGCGGTCGGGTACTGCCGAATATTCAATGAGGAACCCTCCCTCATTTGTCAATGTATATGCCGCATATACCTTCACGTTACCGGGATATCCCTCTTCCCCATCACGGCTGTGATAAGAAAGCTTCACACTTACACTGTCTGAAGCTATATTCACTTCTTCCTCATGCCAGTTCACGCAATTAAAACCTTCATTGCCGCCGTGAAGATGATTGCGTCCTTCGTTCTCAGTCAGATCAATTGTTTCACCATTCAAGGAATACTGCGCGTTCCCGATCCTTCCGGCTACCCTGCCGGCGATTGCACCGAAATAGTGGGTGTGCCCGATATAGTCGTCCAGTGTATCAAAGCCAAGGACGACATTCTCAAGACGGCCATTCCGATCCGGTGCAAGAATTTTCGTTACAGCCCCGCCATACGTAATGAAGGACACTTCCATGCCATGGTCATTTTTTAACGTATAGGAATCGACCTGCTGTCCATTCAGGTCCCCGAATGCTTCTTTTCTGATATCCATTCCTTTACACCTCGATGATGCGGCACTCATACGGCTGGAGTTCGATACTGTTGAATGTTTCCTCGTGCCCGTTATGATTCACGACCACCCGGTAATCTTTTCCTTCCGCCGTTCTCGTGATGACTTCCACACCATGGTTGGATTCGATTGTTTTAAGCCCTGAATTTTCGGCGATCGTCTTTGCAAGTGAATGCATGATTTCCCCTTCAACGCCTGCACCGATGTAGTAGGCTCTCCCGCTGCCGAAATCATTTTCGGTCACGCAGGAATACTCGTTGTAAAAGCGGTCATCGTAGCGGTGGAGAGTACGTGCAGTCAGCGGCTTTACAAGATCCCGCCAGGAGACGGCTTTCGAGACGGAACCGCCTTCTGCTGGAACTACCGGAGCTGCTTCACCCGCCTGCAGCGATTCTGATTCTTCAACTTCGATTCCCAAAAGACCGGAAAGTTCCCCCGGGATCATGTTTCCAAATACCAGATTATTATCGCGGTCCTTCACGCCGGCACGGTAGGACATGACGACGGTTCCGCCGTTTTCCGCGAATTCCTCGAGGCGGCCGGCAAGCTCGCGGTCCATCACTTTGGCAACCGGCAGGAGGAGCACTTTATAATCAGAGAAGTCCTGATCGTATTTGATCACATCGATGGATGTATTCTGCCTGTGGAAAGGCTCATAAAGCCGGAGGATCTCTTCCGTGTAGTCGATGCTGGCGTTTTGCTGCTGATTCCTCCACGACCAGATCGTGTCAAAATCGTAAACAAGTGCGACATCCGATTTCACCGGTGAATCGAAAAGTGTTTTGTACTCTTTAACCTCATTGAAGAACTGCTGGACTTCCTTGTATTTACGGGTAGTGCGGTTGTTGGCGTCAAGGATTCCAAGGCAGTACTGCTCGGCACCTTTGTTCATCCCGCGCCAGCGGAAGAACAGCATGTTCGAGCATCCGTGCGCAAACGCATGCCATGCCCAAGCCTTCGCCTGGTTCGGACGCGGAAGATAGCCGATGATGTCATGGCCCTGTGCCCCCATCAATTCCTCGACGATCCAGAAATTCTCTTTCTTCAAGCCTCGGACGTAATCAAGTGTCATGGACAAATGGGCTGGAGAAATCGGCTCCTTCAAGCCTCCCCATACCGGGTAGTTGTCATACGAAACGAAATCCAGTTCCCTTGAAAATTCATTGTGGTCGAACCATTTATCAAAGAATCCGCCCGGCAGATTCGTTGTCACGGTCTGGTGCCCGCCCTTCAGTTTGTTGACAAGCTCGATATGTTTGCGTGCGAATCCCGCTAGTGAAGCAGACCTGAAACGTGCCCAGTCCAGCATCATCGCAGGATTATGGACGGTGACCGTCACTTTCGGGACAGGGATTTCCGAGAAATCATTGTAGTTCTGACCCCAGAAAATCGTCCCCCAGCGTTTATTCAGTTCATCTATGGATCCGTATTTCTTTTCGAGAAATTGCTGAAATGCTTTTAAACACTGGCCGCAGTAGCACATGTCGCTGCCTTCGTGTCCAAATTCATTGTCGACCTGCCATGAAACGATCGCTTCTTCGTTTTTGTAGTGGTTGACCAGCTCCTCGACGATGCGCAGGGAGTATGTTTCGTAGGTTTCAGAGTTGAAGCAGTATTGACGGCGGCCGCCGAATGATTTTTTATTTCCGTTGATATCTTCTATCAAGATATCCGGGTGTTTAGTTGCAAGCCATGCCGGGAATGTGGCGGTCGGGGTGCCGAACATGACGTTGATCCCCTCGTTCCTGGCCTTTTTGATGACATGGTCGAAGAAGGAAAAGTCGAAGTTCCCTTCTTGTTTTTCCATGAGGTGCCAGGCGAATTCGCCGATTCTTATCATATTGACGCCCATTTCTTTCATGCGGGTAAGGTCTTCGTCGATCAGGGAATGATCCCAGTGTTCGGGGTAGTAGTCCACTCCTAGGTACATGTTTATCACCTTTCTCCTCTTTGGGCTTTTTGTTTATTTAAAATATTGGCTGCTTAACGCCGCTTTTGATTTCCTTGGAAGACTTCGCTTTCCGCGGGCAGCCCGTGAGCCTCCTCGCCGCTCGCGCTCCTGCGGGGTCTCACTTTAGCTACTATTCCCGCAGGAGTCTTCGCCTTCCACTACAATCAAAAGCTGGATCCGGTTCCGGCCCATAAATATTCCTCAGCCTGACAGGGTCAACCTAAAACCGTCGCGCCCCTTAGGCTGCTTTTCTATAAAGATTTATCTCTCACCATTCAAACCATCCACAAACTTCCTGAACGCCTGCTGCCCTTGTTCATCGCGTTTAAATACGCCGGCGTCTTCTAAGACGCGGGAGAATTTGCGGCCGAGTTCTTTGCGGACGATTCCGCTGACGTTTTGTTCGGTTAGTTCGCTGCCGCAGCGCTCTTTGATTTCCCGGACCCATGGAAGATGGATGTCTTCGACGTTATGCCCGTTACCCAGAAGTGCTTTTTCAACTTCCTGAAGTTCGGTTTTCAGGCGGGCCGGCAGGACGGCGAGACCCATGACTTCGATGAGACCGATGTTTTCTTTTTTGATATGATGGACGTCTGCATGCGGATGGAAGATGCCCATCGGATGCTCGTCGTCCGTCCGGTTGTTACGGAGTACCAGATCAAGTTCGTATTTGCCGTTACGCATGCGGGCGATCGGTGTGATCGTGTTGTGCCGGGTATCCCCCGAGTATGCATGAATGCCGACTTCCGGGTCGCTGTACTCTTTCCAGCGCGACAGGACCTCATCTGCTGCACCCGCTAGCGGCGCCATTTCAGAAGAACTCAAGCGGATCACCGACATCGGCCACTTCACGATGGAAGCTTCGACACCTGTATAACTCTCAAGTGTAAACCTATACTCGCTTTCGGCCTTCGCCATCGCGAAGTCATAACGTCCGCCCTGATAATGGTCGTGCGATAAAATCGAGCCGCCGACGATCGGCAGGTCTGCGTTCGATCCTGCAAAATAGTGCGGGAATTGATGGACGAATTCAAGCAGACGTTCGAATCCGCTCTTGCTGATTTCCATCGGACGGTGCTCTTTCGAAAGGACGATGCAGTGCTCGTTGTAATACACATATGGAGAATACTGCAGCATCCAGTCTTCATCCCCGAGGTTCAGCCTGATCATCCGGTGGTTGGCACGTGCCGGATGACCGATCCTGCCGGCGTACCCCTCGTTTTCGACACATAGCAGGCACTGCGGATATTTATTCTCCTTCTTCGGCATCGCCCTTTCCATCGCAATCTGTTTCGGATCCTTCTCAGGCTTCGACAGATTGATGGTGATATCGAGCCCGCCGTATTCAGTCGCCGCTTTATAGCTGATATTCTGCTTGATCCGCTTCATCTGGATGTAATTGCTGTCCTGGCTCAATTGGTAAAAATAATCCGTCGCTTCCTTAGGGTCACTCTCGTAACGATGGAAGAATTCTGTATTGATGACAGACGGTCTCGCGATGAAACAGTCCATTACATGGGCAGAGAAGATTTCCTTCTTATCGAACATGTCTTCAACTATCCCTTTTTCCACTGCATATTGAGTCAGCACTTCAAGTAAGGCTGGAATGTCCAGATCCCCCGGACAGGGTGTTTGATCCTGCTGATAGTCTTCAATCTTCAATAAAGCCAGCACCCGGTTTCGTGCATACACTTCATCTTCTTTCGTTATCAAATCAGCTTCCAGCGCCTTTTCAATCAGCGCGTCGACTTGACGGATAATGGTCATGTCCATCACTCTCCCTTTCTGTCACGATAGCCGTTCGGATGATTCTCATGCCAGTTCCACGCATCACCGATGATCCGTTCGATCGAGGTCCTCGATGGGCTCCAGCCAAGAACGCTCTTTGCTTTGTCGGAAGAGGCGATCAGCTTGCTGGGATCACCGGCTCTCCTTTCCCCGGCCTTTGCCGGGATGGGGTGTCCGGTCACACTGCGGGCGGCTTCGATCATTTCTTTTACAGAAAAGCCCTGGCTGCTACCCAGATTAAAGACATTGCTCTCTCCGGTTTCCTTCAGATGCTCGAGGGCCAGGAGATGAGCTTCAATCAAATCGTCGACATGGATATAATCTCGGATGCACGTGCCGTCCGGTGTATCATAGTCTTCACCGAAGATCGTGATATGCTCCCGCTGCTCCAGTGCAACCTGGAGGATGATCGGGATGAGGTGGGTCTCGGGATCATGATCCTCACCGATTTCACCGTTCGTCCTCGCACCCGCCACATTGAAATAACGAAGCGATACAAATTTGATTCCGTATGCCTCGTCGCACCACTTCATCATCTTTTCCATCGCAAGCTTCGTCTCACCGTATGCGTTGGTCGGATTCGTCACCATATCTTCCGTGATCGGCACCTGGTCCGGTTCCCCATAAGTGGCAGCCGTGGAGGAGAAGACGATGTGCTTCACGCCGAATTCCTTCATTACCTCAAGCGTAACCTGTGTGCCGTATACGTTGTTGTCAAAGTACTTCAGCGGGTTTTCCATCGATTCGCCCACCAGAGAATTGGCGGCAAAGTGGATAACGCCGTCGATGCTTTCTTTTTCAAAGACAGAACGAAGGAATTCCTTATCCCGGATATCCCCCTTGTAGAAGACCGCATCCTTATGGATTGCCTCTTCATGCCCCGTTTCGAGATTATCCACGACAATCGTGCGGTATCCTTTTTCCACCAGCTGATAGACTGCATGAGATCCTATATATCCTGCCCCGCCAAGAACTAACACGTTCATACGATCACCTCTTTGTCTAATTTTTTTGCACCATCACCGATACTTGCTGTATAAAATGTCGCTTCATAGCCAATTTCCTTCTTATATTCTTTACCGACTTCCTTGATAAAGCGGTCCGCATAGTCGTTCTCCACGATTGCGATTGCACAGCCCCCGAAGCCGGCACCGGTCATCCTTGCCCCGAGGACGCCCGGCTGATTCCAGGCCGCTTCCACAAGTGCATCGAGCTCTTTTCCGGTCACTTCATAATCATCCCGAAGCGACACATGTGACTCATTCATGAGCTTCCCGAATTCTTCAAGCTGTCCGTTTTTCAAAAACGCCAGTGCCTTAAGGGTCCTGCGGTTTTCATAGACAGCATGTTTGGCCCGCTTCCGTTCCGTTTCAGAAGCAATCACGTGCTTATGCTGTTCAAATTCCTCTTCCGTCAAGTCGCCGAGTGAATCGATCCCGACTGCACCCTGCAGGCTCTTGAGCGCATTTTCGCATTCCTGCCTGCGCTCATTGTACTTGGATCCTGCCAATTCGCGGCGCTTATTCGTATTCATGATGATGATTTTATGGTGCAGAAGATCAATCGGGGCGTACTGATACTGAAGGGAATTTGTATCAAGCAGGATGCCTGCCCCCTTCTTCCCCATTCCGATTGCGAACTGATCCATGATCCCGCTGTTCACACCGATGAAGTCATTTTCCACTTTTTGACCGATTTCTACCAGCTCAAGCCTTTCAGTATCCAGGTTGAACAATCCTTCGAGCATTACCCCGGTCGCAAGTTCGATTGAAGCCGAAGAAGAAAGACCTGCCCCGTTCGGAATATTGCCGCAGTAAATGACGTCCATCCCGGAATCGATTGTGTGGCCGGCTTCCGTTAAAAACCGGATCATACCCTTCGGATAGTTTGCCCAATCATGTTTCTTGTCAAAATTCAGGCTGCCGAGTTCAAACTCGATGATGCCCTTTTCTTCAAAGTTCATCGAATACATCCTGACCATCCGGTCCTCACGTTTGCGGGCAAATGCATACGTGCCGAACGTGATCGCACATGGAAACACATGACCGCCGTTATAATCCGTGTGCTCCCCGATCAAATTGATACGGCCGGGTGCAAAGAATGCCTGTTCTGCAGTGCAGTTGAATATATGCTGAAAGCTCTCAGACAGCTTCTGATAATCCATCCTGATTCCTCCTATATAAAAACAAATCTGTCATTCTATCATTTGTTCATCCCGCGGCCGGGTGCACTCTGAATCCGTAACCGCTTCCAATATCATGTTAATTCAAAGCGCGTTTGTCCGTCAATAAACTTTTAGTAAAAGTTTTACTAAGTTTTTATTTTAACTGGAATTTCATCTGAACTTACCAAAATAACTGCGAAGACCATAGCGCAGTTTTTCAAAAAACAGCCAGGCGAAGCCACCTGACTGTTCGATTGTATACGTATTATGCACCGATCCCCACAGGAGAGAAGACCATATAAATGATGATCATTGCGATGGTCGCTGCAATCCCGATTGGGTAAACAAGCTTCCAAGGTGTCATATCGACCTTATGGGATTCCTCAAGAACATAATCCGTATCCCTCGGCTTGATCTTCCCGATGAACAGCATCAGACCGGAACATAGGACGAACAGGATCCCGAGGATGTGCAGGAAGTGCAGTCCCGTATCCCAGAACAGCTGCGTCACTGCGTAAACCGAAATGAACACGAACAGTGAAACTTTCGCGGCAATTGCAGGCACGCGTTTCGTCAGATAACCGATGATGATGATCGTGAAAATAGGTACATTATAGAAACCGTTTACAATCTGGAGGTACTGGAAAAACCCCTGCGGCGCTTTTTCGATCAGCGGCGCCAGTACCATTGCAAACACTGCCAAGAGCGTTCCGAAGTACTTCCCGGTTTTGACAAGCTGCTTGTCGGAAGCCCCCGGTTTCATATAAGGCTTGTAAATATTCAAGATAAATAGAGTGACAGATGAGTTCAACGCCGAGTTGAATGAAGACAGAATCGCACCGAATAGTACGGCTGCAAAGAACCCGACTAGCGGAGTCGGCAGGATTTCATTCACAAGTCTCGGGTACGCATCCGTCGGTTCAAGGTTTTCACCGAACATATTGAATGCGATGATTCCCGGCAGGATCAAGAAGAAAGGTCCGAGCAATTTGAACATCGCTGCGATCAGGACACCCTTCTGCCCTTCCTTCAGGTTCTTGGCGGCAATCGCGCGCTGCATGATATGCTGCGCAGTCCCCCAATAAAACAGGTTTACAAGGAGCATCCCCGTAAACATCGTACTGAACGGCACCGGGTCCTCCGGCTTGCCGATCGCATTCAGCTTCTCGGGCGTATTTTCCATAATGGTGTTCACACCGTTGAACATAGAGCCGTCTCCAAGTACAAACAATCCAATGACCGGTATCATCAATCCACCGATCAAAAGTCCGATACCATTGATCGTGTCGGATACGGCAACCGCTTTCAGTCCACCGAAAATGGCATACAGCGAACCGATGACACCGATTGTCCATACCGTGATCCAGAGTGCCGTCGTCCGGTCCACCCCGAGCATTTCAGGGACATTGAAGATCCCGCTCAGCGCAACTGCTCCAGAGTACAGGATGGGCGGAAGCAGATTGAACACATATCCGAACAAGAACAGGATCGTAACGATTTGCTTTGTTCCGAAATCAAACCGTTCTTCCAGGAAGTCCGGAATCGTCGTGATCCCGCCTTTCAAGTAACGCGGCAGCAGGTAAAACGCCACAATGACGAGTGCAATCGCAGATCCGACTTCCCAGCCCATCACGGACATATTATCGGAATAGCCCTGGGCGTTCAGCCCGATCAGCTGTCCTTCGATAAATTGGTGAGCATCAGCGAGCCCCCGATGACCCAGCCGGTCAAACTGCGTCCGGCAAGGAAATAACCATCTTGCGTACTTAAATCTTCGTCCTTCGTTTTCCAGTACGAGATGAATGCTACAAGTAGTGTAAATAACAAGAAGGATACAACTGTAAAGATCATGATGAAACTCCTCTCTTCCGAAACTGCTTTCTAGTTAGTCCTATCAAACGTTAGAGTAACTGATTTAGTAAACTTTAAAGCTAGTATAAATGAAAGCGCTGTTATAGTAAACATTTTAGTAAAAATATTTTAAATATTTTACTGGATGTTTTTACTAAAAATAAAGAGGGAGCGCGCCGGCCCCCTCTTTGACAGTTTTTAATAAAGTTTATATTTAGAGAGAAAGCAGTCAAGCCTCAGCTTGAAAATTCTTTCAAACACTCACTCATCATTTTTACACCCCTCACACAATCGGGAAGAGATGTCCATTCTTCAGGAGAATGGCTTTTCCCGTTATGGGAAGGAACAAAAATCATGCCGCCGGCTGTGTATTTTCCTATATTCATCATATCGTGACCGGCGCCGCTCGGGAGGACTTTGTAAGCGAATCCTTCCTTTTCTGCAATTTCTGCCATCTTATCCAGGATGGACTTTTTCACCGGGACGGGAGCAATTTCTATCCCCTTTTTCACATCTGCCTCCAAATCCCTTCCGGATGCCACTTCTTTGGCTTTCGCTGTAATTCTTTTAAGAAGTTCATTCCGGTTTTCCAGTGATATATCCCTCACATCCACGTCAACAACGGCCTTACCTGCGATCACATTCGTACCGTTGGGGAATGCCTGGATCCTCCCGACTGTAGCAACCGCTGTCCCGCTTACTGTTGAAGGCAGCTTTTCTACTTCTGTGATGAACTGGGCTGCGCCTGCCAAGGCATCTTTACGCATCGTCATCGGGGTGTTTCCGGCATGATCAGTGCTGCCGTTAAAAGTGAAGCTCCGCCAGGAAGGACCGGCGATTCCGCTCACCACCCCTATATGAAGGTTTTCATTCTCCAATTGTTTTCCCTGTTCGATATGAAGTTCGAGAAAAAAGGAAATGTCTTCAGGGTTTCTTTTTGCATGTTTCAAATGCTCCGGGTCGAGACCTGCTTCAGACATCGCCCTGTGCATCGTAATGCCCGCTTCATCAGTAAAATGATGAAGCGACTGGGGTTCCACCTCCCCCATCACTACCTGACTCCCAAATAAACCATGGCCGAATCTGGACCCCTCTTCGTCTACAAAAACGACGATTTCAATGGAGCGCCGGGGTTCGAATCTTTGCTCCTTCAGTGCTTTTACAGCCAGGAGACTGCTGAGACAGCCAAGCGCCCCGTCAAAAGCCCCGCCGTCAGGGACGGTATCGAGATGTGAACCGGTCATGATGCACGGGAGGGACGGGTCTTTCCCTCCCCACTTCCCGAACAAGTTTCCGGCTTCATCTTCCCGGACCATCATTCCCAGGTCCTCCATCCATCCCTTATAAAGAGCTGCTGCACCGCGTTCTGCTTCTGAAAAAGGAGGACGATTGAACCCGCCTGAGGGCGCTGTTCCGAATTCGTTCAGGGCGGCAAGTTTCTCAGCAAGTTCGCGGTTGTTTATTGACGGATAGTCCGGACAGTCATCAAGTTCGAGTAAATGTCTCTCAAGTGTGTAGGTTGAGGTCATGTTATTTTATCTCCTTTATTGTATGAATTTGAAAGCAGGCCAGGTCTTGCTTGCGCCATAAAGATATAAAACCCGGCTCGGTATATTCATGAGCCGGGTACGAAAATTTCATTTAATAGCGATTCCGGCAATCACTTATCCAGAAAGATCCCGGAACCAGGACCAAGCGGAAGGCCCAGGAAGTACCAGATGGCAAAGAATACGATCCATGCCAGTGCGAAGAAAATGGAGTACGGAAGCATGACTGCGATCAGGGAGCCCAGCCCGAGGTTCTTATCGTATTTTTTAGCCAGCGCCAGTAAGATCGCAAAGTAGGCAAACATCGGAGTGATCGGATTCGTGATCGAGTCACCGATCCTGTATGCCATTTGCGTGAAAGCAGGGCTGTACCCCAGCAGCATGAACATCGGCACGAATACAGGACCGAGGATCGCCCATTTAGCAGATGCGCTTCCGATGAACAGGTTCAGGAATGCGCTGATAAGGATGAACCCGATCAATAAAGGCAATCCGGTCAATCCAAGGTTTTTCAGGAAGTCCGCCCCTTGTATGGCCATGATGACCCCCAGGTTGCTCCAGTTGAAATACGTAATGAATTGAGCGGCAAAGAATGCAAGGATGATGTACATCCCCATCCCGCCCATCGATACAGCCATTGATTGAGCGACATCTTTGTCATTGCGGAGTTCTTTTGTGATGAATCCATACACGAGAGCAGGGAATAAAAACAATCCCATGATAATCGGCACGAGCGAGTTCATGAACGGCGAAATGACGATCGAGCCGTTTTCTCCGCGCAATGGCCCATTTTCAGGTACAACCGTCAAAGCGACGAGCGCCAAGAAGACGAGCGTGACGATGCCTGCCCACTTCAAGCCTTTTCCTTCCAGCGGGGTCAGCTTGTCCAATGTCATTTTCGGACCTTTGTATTCCGGCAGACGCGGTTCGACGATCTTCTCTGTGACCCAGACAGCCAGCGGGATGATGAATAGACATGAGGCTGCGAGGAAGTACCAATTCATCGCCGGATTCGCAGTGAAACTCTTATCGACGATTTGAGCAGCCGACTGTGTGAACCCTGCAAGCAGGGCGTCAAGCATATTAACGATCAGATTTGCGCTGAAGCCTCCGGCGACAGCAGCGTATGCCGCAACCATCCCGGCAATCGGGTGGCGGCCGACACTCGCGAACACCATGGCGGCGATAGGCGGAAGCACGATGAATCCTGCGTCACCTGCCATATTGGCCAAAATCCCTGAAAACACGATGGACACGGTGATCAGCTTGGGAGATGTCGACAGGACCACCTTTTTCAACAGGGCGGAGATCAAACCGACACCTTCTGCAACACCTACACCGATCATGGTCACAAGGACGAGTCCAAGCGGAGGGAATTCGGCGAAATTCTTCACCATATTCGTCATCATCCGCTGGAAGCCTTCTGCAGTCAGCAGGCTGACCGCCACTACTTCTTCATTTGTCGAAGGATTGACCGCTTTCCATCCGGCAAGTGCCCCTATATGCGACAAGATGATGACCAGAATAGCGAAAATAATGAAAAGCGTAACGGGATCTGGAAGCTTATTCCCGGATCGCTCTACAAAATCAAGCATTTTTCCGAACCAGTTTTTCTTTTCAATTTTTTGAGCAGCAGCAGATGAAGAGCTGCTTTTTCTTGCGGCTTCCATAGAATCACCTCGTTTATTTTTCTGAAAATTTTAATTATTACCGATTATCACAGAATCCTTCAGCAAATTCTATATAGATAATTACAAAAATCCACTTTATTTTTTGTGCTTATATACAATGAGGTGCTATCTCGCAATAAAATCCTTTTACAACCATCTTTTTGTGTGACTGCACAAAAAGGTGGCCGAAAGTTGTTATCATTCTCTATAGCTTCCAGTTTCCAAACAATTTATAATTTTTACTAATTTAACTCAAAGGAGTTTTGCAAAATGAACCCATTACTTTCTCAGCTCCAGGAATCTTTTGATGAAATGGTCTCATTAAGGAGATATTTGCACGAGCGGCCTGAGGTTTCATTTAAAGAAGTACATACACCGGAGTATATAGCTGCCTATTTGACCGAATTAGGGATTCAAGTGAAAACAGGGGTTGGGGGAAACGGAGTGGTCGGCAAAATTCAGGGGGACCTTCCGGGTAAAACTGTTGCCCTCAGGGCCGATTTCGACGCCCTTCCCCTTCAGGATGAAAAGGATGTACCGTATCGTTCAAAGGTGGATGGTGCCATGCATGCCTGCGGACACGATGCCCATACCGCAACCTTGCTGGTCACCGCCAAAATTTTGCAGCGAAATAAGCATCTTTTAAAAGGCAATGTTGTGTTGATTCATCAATTCGGGGAAGAAGTGGCCCCGGGTGGAGCAAAACCGATGATCGAGGCCGGCTGCCTCGATGGAGTGGATGCTATCTTCGGCACTCATTTGTGGTCGACGATACCGGTAGGGAAAATCGGGGTTCGCTCAGGGCCGATCATGGCAGCCGCCGACAGGTTTGAAATTACGATTCAGGGAAAAGGCGGCCACGGCGCCTCTCCTCATGAGACGGTAGACAGCATCATGGTCGGGATGAATTATCTGCATTGGCTTCAGCAGATTGTCAGCCGGCGCGTGAATCCACTCTCCCCTGCTGTCGTTTCAGTTGGTTCCTTTCATGCAGGGGATGCCTTCAATATTATCGCTGACAAGGCTGTCATCATTGGGACCGTGCGGACTTTTGATGAAGAAGTGCAGCAATTCATCATCGAAGAAATGGAAAACTACCTGAAATCAATCTGTTCAGGGTATGGAGCCGAATATGATTTTCATTATGCAAAAGGCTACCCGGCTGTCGTTAATCATAAAAAAGAAACCGGGCTCCTTGCCTCTTGTGCAAGCAATGTCATGGGAGAGGAAGCTGTCTTTGAAATCGAGCCGATGATGGGCGGAGAGGATTTTTCCCATTATCTCAACAAAGTGCCGGGTACTTTCTTTTTTACAGGCGCAGGAAATCCGGATAAAGATGCCGTCTTCCCCCATCACCATCCTAAATTTGATATCGATGAAGATGCGATGCTGAATGCAGCGAAGGTCCTGTTGAGTTCGGCCGTTTCCTACCTTGAAGAGAACGCTGCTGCAGTCCCTTCAGCAGCCCGTTCAGAAAGATAGTATAATAGATGAAAAAACAAGGGACTGGACGAAATATGAAAGAAAACTTGAGTTACAGACAGCTGAAATCCCTCATCTATGTTTCGAATGTTTTGAACAGCTCGCTTGATCTTGAGACCATTCTGGATTCTATTTTGCAGACAACCATCTCCGTGATTGACGCAGCTGATGGCGGTGTCCTGTTTTTATATGACCCGGACCAGGATGCGCTTGTGGCAAAATCGACTACCGGTTTCGACTCGATGATCCTGAATCAACTGAATCTAAAACCGGGGGAATCCATGACAGGACAGACCTTTGTGAAAAAAGAATGCCAGATCTTTCAATCTATGCGCGAAGTCCATACCACCACGCGCTCCCTGACACCCAGGAATCTGGATATCATGGAAAGGTCGATTCCCCGATATCCTTTTTCCACGCTTTGCGCACCAATACTATTGAAAAATGAAGGGATCGGCGTAATTACGATCGATTCTTTTCAGGAGGACAAAGAGTTCAGCACAGAGGATGTCGAGCTTTTGAAAGCGATCAGCCATCAGGCTGCCATCGCAATCGAAAAAGGAAACTTTTATCATGAAAAGTCCCTTGCGCTCGATCAGTTCAAGGAATTGAACAGGCAGATTTCAAACCATAATGAAATGCTCTCTCAATCTGTCAGGCTGCACAGGGATCTAGCCGACCTTGTACTGAAAGGAAAAAACCTGCAGGACATCATCGATTACCTGCATGGCGCAATGGGAGTCAACTTATCTCTGTTTGACCGCAGCCAGGAAGAACTTGCTTCCTGCTGCGAAAATGGCCTGTCCTCTGATGTGATGGAAGCGTTGAACGATCATGCAGTGCGTTCGATGAGTGCCAATCACCTGAATCGGCAGACATTATTATTTCAAACAGATGGCGATGAGTATCATATGCTCCTGCTCCCGATTGGTTTGATGCCCGATTTGTTCGGGGTTCTTGCCGTCTTTTCAAAAGAACCGCTGAATGAGATCAATACCGCCGCCATGGAGCACGCCTGCACTGTCTTGTCGCTGGAAATATTAAAAGAAGAAGCCATATTTGATACTCAGCAGAAAATGAAAGGCGACTTTCTCGATCAGCTGTTGAAAGGGAATATGAGTGACGCCCTCCTCCATCACGCAAAACAGCTGGATATCCATCCGGAACAATCGTTCATGGTCGCCTCCCTCCATTTTGAACAGGCGTTTTCATCAGCGGAGGAAGGCTTGCTTGAGCGGAGGAGGATGATCCATACCTTTTACAGGAAGTGTCAGCTCGAATTGCAAGACTCTTTGATTCTATTGAAACATGATCAAATGGTGATCTTATTCTCCTGTAAATCAGAAAATCAGCGCAGCGGGGAAACCGAGCGCATCGATGCTTTCCTCCATAAACAGGCGGCTGCGGCAAAAAAGAATTCCCCCTCCTTCGATATCCATATTGGAATCGGCCGATGGAAGAAAGGACTGCAGGAGGTCCATAAATCCTCAAAAGATGCCAATCAGGTCCTATACTTCATCAAGCAGCACGGCTTGAATTCGAAAATCCTCCATTATTCAGAGCTTGGAATGTACCGGCTGCTGATGCAGACGCCTGCTGATGATATAGAAGGGTTCATCATGGATCAAATCGGCTCGCTGCTGGATGATTCCAAGAAAAAGAATGACCTCCTGGAAACGCTGACCTGTTATATAAACCATAACCGGAATGTAAAGGAGACAGCCGACGTCCTCCACATCCATCCAAACACGCTGCATTACCGGCTGAACCGGATCGAGGAACTGCTCGACTGCAGATTGGATATGCCGGATCAGCTATTGAATATTCAGATGGCGTTGAAGTTATATGGGTTGGAGAATTAGAGAAAAGGCCGATTGCGAATTCGCAACCGGCCTTTTCTCTTGGCTGGCTTCACCGTGATTATTCGAGCACCAATTTCCACCTTCGTCCGGCAGTCCCTTAACTTTACAAAAATACCCTTTCAATAAATATACAAGCAACCTTGACAATCCCTACTAATATACTATAATTAAATTCATTAAATTCCGATTAGATTAATATGAATTATAGGGAAAGGTGATTATTTGTTCATTCAAATCGAACATCTGAACAAACAATATAATGATAAAACCGGGACACCGGTCGATGTATTGAAGGACATCAACCTCGAGATCGACAAGGGCGAATTCGTATCGATCCTCGGTCCTTCAGGGTGCGGGAAGTCAACGCTGCTTTCGATCGTGGCGGGACTTACCAAGTCCACGACCGGCGAGATAACCGTCGGAGGTAATCCGATCAAGAAACCCGGAAAAGACCGCGGCATGGTGTTCCAGCAGGCAGCCCTTTTTCCATGGCTGAACGTACGTGACAATGTGACGTTCCCATTGAAAAAAGAAATGTCCAAAGCCGAAGCGAGGCAGCAGGCTGCAAAATATCTACATATGGTGCAGCTTGGAAACTATCATGACCATTATCCCCACGAACTTTCAGGAGGTATGCAGCAGCGGGTCGCGATCGCTCGAGCGCTTGCGATGGATCCTGAAGTCCTCTTGATGGATGAACCATTCGGGGCACTCGACGAACAGACCCGCTCACGCCTACACGGACAGCTCGAAACCATCTGGATGGAAACGAAAAAGACGGTCCTCTTTGTCACCCACAGCATCTCGGAATCCATCAAACTATCAGACCGGATCATCGTGATGGGCACACGCCCCGGGACGATCCTGGCAGACATCAAAGTGGAGATCCCCCGCCCAAGGGACGCTCATAAGGACCAAATGGTAAAGCTCGAGGAGCACATCATGAGCTACCTGAAGAAGGAAATCGACAAAGTCATAAGTGAGGAATTAGCCCATGAACACAGCTCTTAAACGAATCATCTTCTTTGCAGTCATCATCGCTTTCTGGGAAGCAGGTTCCCGGTTCGGGTTGTGGACGGAGGTTGTGCTCCCTTCTCCTACTTCGGTTTTTGAATCGCTGGCTGCCGGTATATCCGATCAGACTCTCATCATCGACCTGATCGCAAGTTTCAAACGTCTGCTGATTGGATTGGGGATTTCCCTTTTGATCGGAACCTCGATCGGTGTGCTTTTGGCAAAATCAAAAACGGCCGACGACACGCTTGGATCAGTATTGCTTGCGTTGCAAAGCGTACCAAGCATCGTCTGGCTCCCGCTGGCGATCATGTGGTTCGGGCTGAACGAAAAATCGGTTATCTTCGTTGTCATCTTAGGCGGAACCTTCGTCATGGCGCTGAATATCCGGATGGGGATCAAGAATGTATCGCCGCTGTTCATCAGGGCAGCGCAGACGATGGGATCCCGCGGATTGGATCTGTTCATACGGGTCATCTTCCCCGCTTCGATTCCATATGTGGTAACGGGATCGCGGCTTGCATGGGCATTTGCATGGAGAGCCTTGATGGCCGGTGAGCTGCTGAGCACCG
This sequence comes from Rossellomorea aquimaris, assembly GCF_001877785.1. Taxonomy (GTDB): domain Bacteria; phylum Bacillota; class Bacilli; order Bacillales; family Bacillaceae_B; genus Rossellomorea; species Rossellomorea aquimaris_A. The sequence goes on from NZ_MINN01000117.1 coordinate 168,084, forward strand.
GACCCGGACTCGGCTACACGCTCCGGTATGCGTCGGACTTCGGTGACATGAGTCTCGTGATTGCGGTGATGATCATCATCGGTGTCGTCGGGGCGATTGTGGATCAGCTGATCTTCCAGCGGATCGAGAAGTCGGTTATGAAGCGCTGGGGGCTGGAGTCTTAGGGGGCTGCTTGATTCTTTCGGCCGATTTGCCTGAAATATTGGTTTTGATAATATAATTGGATTTTTGATAATAAATGGCTGGTTTTTGATAATATATTCCGTTATTTGATAATAAAAGTGTTATTTTTGATAATAAACGCTCCATCATTACACAATTACGTAATGAGCACCCTGACAAAAGTCAGTTACTCACCCATAAAACCCATTAGGAGGCCACAAAATGAAAAAAATCTTCCTTTTTACAGCGATTTTCTTCCTCTTCACCGGTATTTTAGCCGGATGCGGAACATCAGGCAAAACGTCCGGATCTTCTTCGGACAAAGAAAAGATCGTCATCGGCTACTTCCCGAATATCAACCACGTCCCTGCGATGGTGGCAAAGGATAAAGGCTATTTCGAAGAACAGCTTGGGGACGGCACGAAGGTCGAATACAAGACATTCCCGGACGGTTCATCCTTCATGACCGCCCTTAAAACCGGCGACATCGACGCCGGACTTGTCGGACCGGGTCCTGCCATGAACAACTACATGACAGGTGCGGATGTGAAGATCATCGCCGGTGCCTCCACAGGCGGTACGGTCGTGCTTGCCAGTGAACAAAGCGGCGTCAACTCCGTCGAAGACTTCACAGGAAAATCATTCATCACCCCGGCTGTAGGCTGTACGCATGACGTTCAAGTCGAGACATTCCTGAAAGAACACGGCATCGAGTCTCAGCGTATCGGCGGAACGATGAAGCATGTTACAGGAAATCCTGCTCAATACGCGGCAATGCTGAAGTCTGGCAAAGTCGATATCGCCGTGGCACCTGAGCCATGGGCAGCAGTGATCCAGCAGGAAACTGGCGCGAAGGTCATCATTGACCATGACGAGGTATCTTTCGGTGAAACCCTTCCTGCATCCGTACTTGTGGCATCCGGAAAATCAGTGAATGAGAACCCGGACCGCATCCAAAAAATTGTTGACGCCCACAAACAGGCAACAGAGTTCATCGCTGAAAACCCAGAAGAAGCAAAGGAAATCACAATCAACGATATAAAAGAAACAACAAAACAGGAACTTAGCAAAGAAGTCGTCGACCAGGCTTGGGAGCGCATAGGATTCACTTATAAAGTTGACTCTGACGCTGTGCAGGCATTCGCCGACTCATCACACGAACTGAAATTCCTGAAAGAAAAACCGGAATTCACAGACCTGATCGACACACAATTCATCGACTAATTTGAAGGCCCGTCCCTCGCTGCTTACATGCAGTGCAGGGGCGGACCTTTGTTGTAAGGGGGAGATTATGATAAAGAAATTTTGGGTTGTTGTGCTGGCGGGAATACTTGCGGCTGTACTTGCAGGGTGCGGCAAGGGAAATGTGGAGGAATCATTTCCGATGAGCGTCGAGGTCGGGGAGATTGAGGCTGAAAATCAAAACGGTGAGAAGGTGCGGTTATCGGATCTCAATAAGGATAAAATCCTCATCGCAGACTTCATCTTCACCAACTGTGATACGGTCTGCCTCCCGATGACGGCGAATATGGCGAAACTTCAAAAGAAAATTAAGGAAGCCGGTCTGCAAAATGATGTCCAGCTCGTCTCTATTTCAATCGACCCCGAGGAGGATACTCCGGAAGTTCTGGCCGAATACAGCAAGCGCCACGGAGCAGACTACAATAACTGGTCGTTCCTGACCGGCTATACCCGTGAGGAAATCGAGTCATTTGCAAATGTTTCGTTTAAGACCCCTGCCGCTAAAGTGGAAGGTTCGAACCAGTTCGTTCATGCGACTTCTTTTTTCCTGGCCGGTGAATCGGGGACGCTCCTTAAAACATACGAGGGCGTATCAGACCCGCCATTTGAAGAAATCATCCAAGATATCGAAAAGCTGAAATAACAAAAAAAGCTTGATTCCCAATCGAACGGGAATCAAGCTTATTCTAATTTTCCTGCAGCCATTCATAAAAACCGGCTTTCCGCAGTACCTGGTCTGCCTTGTTTTCAGAACGGCGAATGGACACTTCAAGACCCTCGTGCTTCAGTAAACAAACCAGATCGACCAGAGCGGCAACACCAAACTGATTGATAAAATCCAGCTTGCTGATGTCGATTGAAATGTCCTTGCAATTTTTAAAGTGAGATTTATATTTAAGCAAGAACTCATCCATTTTTTCTATCGTGGATGTACCAAGATGCCCGGCAAGGACCACCTTCATAGTCCCAAACTGGGAAGAAGCCTCGATGTTCAAGCTTTTTCCATAAAGACGAGTGTGGCCCATATTGATAAATAGATCTTTCCCGGAAGACGGATGGTAAAAGAAACACATTTCCTGCTTGGTTGAAAGATTCATAGGAAGCACCTCTATCTTTTAGAGTTAAATTGCTCAGATAGTATTTTTTACCCATGACCCTTCCAGCTTAAACATTAAATTTGAGATTTATTTCCTAAATTACATAAAACATTATCAGTCAAAGTAATATCGTTGAATTTTTAGAGGGGCTTTCTTGTTTTTTCTATATTTACTTATCCTTTTTATCATAATAATACGTAAACGTATCCTCAATATCAGAAGACCAGTAAACAGATGCAGGCTGCTCGACAGGGTTTCCCCCTGCACAATTTTCATAAAATCCCTCTTTATTCTGCTCTTTTATGAACAACTTGCCGTAAATATTTTTATGTCCGGAGACTTCCAGCTTTCCGGCGACACACACTTTTGAGCCGCTGGACACATTCAAATGTTTTCCCACTTTCATGTCTCCGCCGATATATACTGCTGATTCTCCCTCCAAATCCAAATGTCCATTAAAAATGGCATTCTTACCAACTTCAAGGATTATGTTCTTTGCGTTATTCATATTTTTACCCATTGTAAACTGACCGTCTACATGGATACTTGAATTTTCAAGGTTGTTGTTGTTTCCGGTGAGCGTTAAATCATTCAGGGAGTAGACAAGATCTTTCTGGATTTTCATATTATTTTCTGAATAGGTCTTTGAGGTGGTAAGCAGGACTTCTTTACAACGATTGTTCAGACTGGCGGGATTCTTGCAGCTGTCCGGCACTGCCGGCAGCGGTATTTTTTTCAGAAAGTCACCGGTATACGAATCGCCATTATTTACTGCAGGCGTAATCGTTAATGGAATGGTCGTTTCAGCAAATAAGGTGAATCTCTCCTTTTTTTTCAGTCCCGTGCTTGTGATTTCAATGAACAGACCTGTGTCTCCCGCAGGAGAAATGGTCCGCTTGAGTTCAAACGAAGCGCCTTCCCCCACCTCCACTTTCTCTTCTTTTAAAAAGTCCGTGAATTTAGTGATCATGAGGTTAAAAATCTCTTCTTCATTTAAACCGGCATTTTTGTCCCGGGCGATTTCAGCAAGCACAGTATCCCTCGCTTTTTCAAGGGCATAAATGATCGACGTTTGATAATACGGGATCCCCATCTCGGCAATGGCTGCTGCCTGGTAGTTCTCTTCGACCTTGCTGCTCTGTTTGGAATTATTGTAAGAAGCAGCCAATAAACTAAGAGCCACTGCCATAAATACAGTGATAATCAACAAAGAAAGAACTAATGCATACCCTTTTTCTTCTCTAATTTTCATGGTTTGAACTGCCTTTCAGTTTATATAAAGTGGTATGTAAAGTGAACTTCTCCCCGGGGGCATCTTTCAGGGACAATGTGAGTTCCAAATCCCTGGAATGGTCAGAACCTTCCTCTATGTCTGCCGTGTAGCAAGTCTTTCCATCAGAAAACGATGTGATCAGCTGTTTATCATCCGTTTGAGTGTTATATACCTTAAGTTGACAGTTGTTATTCACTATCTCATATGAAGGACTGGTCTGGTGGATCCTTGTCAGTTTCATAGAAATTTGATTGGCTTCCTGCTGAAGGGAAGTGTCAGTGGCCGCTTTCTTTGAATAGGAAATACCTTGAAAGAAAACATTCCATAAGAGCAGTCCGATCACGGATAAAACAGCCAGACTGGCAAGAACTTCAACAAGTGTGAGGCCATTTTGATTACGCGTCATTCTTCCGCCTCCCTGACTGTGATATATCCGTATGTTTCAGTTATTATTTTCCCTGACTGCCCGATCTGGATGGTCACAGCATGCAGCCGGCTTTCTGCGCTATCCTTCGAAAGCTTGACTTCAACACTGAAGCCTTCCAGTACTTTAGTAAAATAAAAATCCCCCGGGTCATCAGGTACTATTATTTCGTACCCATAAGGGACAGGCATCGAGTCAGGGTCCTTTATAAATGTACTCACTTCGTTATCCTCATCATCGGTCCAGACTGCCAATATTTTTTTCGCAAGATTGATTGCCTGAATCTTTTCTTCATTATGCTTATTATTCATGCCGACCTGAGGAAAGAAGGTGATGATGGATACGAGAATAATAGATAATAGCGTAATAGACGCAAGAATTTCCACTAACGTGATTCCTTTTTCATCTTTAAGCACCGGAATTCTCCTTGTTATAGGTTTATTTTACTATATCCTCTTTCCATTATATCACCAGCGGCTGCGGGTAAGGAAAAGAAATAAAAAAAGGCCTGCGCCTCAGGGCAGACCTTCTCTTATGACGGTAACGTCGGCACACTGGAACGAAGGGGAAGTTTAATTGTAAAGGCGGTCTTTTCGTCAGTCGAAAAGCACGTGATTTCCCCGCCGTGCTTCTCAATCAGCTTCTTGCATATGAACAAACCGATTCCCGTTCCGAGCTCTTTCGTTGTATAAAACGGCTCAAATATTGCATTGATGGTTTCCTGCTGTATTCTGGGGCCGTTGTTCGTGATGGATAGATGCAGGGTTGATGCCTGCATTACAGAGCGGATACGGATTAAACGTTCTCCCTTCTCAATCTGCAGTGCATCGATCGAGTTCATGATCAGATTCAGAAAGACCTGCCTCAACTCATCCTTGTTTCCTGAGATAATCAGTGATTCATCCACTTCAAGAGTGGTAGAGACGTCCCCGGCCAGGAGACTCGGATACAGGAATTCCAGCAGCTCTTTGAACATATCAGAAAGATTGATCTCTTCCCTCTTGCTCTCAATGATTTCCTTCCTTGATACATGGAGAAATTGGGAGATCCGATAATTCAGCTGATCGAGTTCATGCTGCATGATATCAAGATACGGAAGATCCGGGTAATCATGCTGTAGCAGTTTTGTAAATCCGATGATGGAAGTCAGCGGATTCCGGAATTCATGGACAAAGCTCGAACTCATCTGCCCGAGGATCGTGAGCCTTTCCTTATGAGTTTGATCAATATAAAGCTCTTTTTCCTGCAGCTGTCTGTCCCGTATGTCCGTGTACTGCTTGACGGCCAGATAAGAGAAGCGGTCGAATAAAGCATTGATCCCTTCCAGATACGGCTGGAGCTCCGTCCACTCAATCCCCGAACGGCTCACCCATTTGATGACTTCACTCTTCCCGACGTTCACGTTATACACGAACTCGCTGATATTCACATTGGCTTCCACCCGCTCCTGGGCGGTCTTATAGGCAAGTGCCTGGATTTCCTCTTCGGTCAAGGGGTTTTTAATGGCACGTTTTATCAGGTGAAACATCCGAAGACCGTTCTGCAGCACTTCTTCCTTATACACATCCTGATCTGAAATAACGATATTCGATCTCCAATTATGTAAAAACTCCATCGAGTGTTCTTCCAAAAAAGCTATGAGTCTATCAGAAGTACTAATCATCCGCCGGCAGCCCCTTCGTCACTATTTTCAACGCTCACTCTTTCCTATTATCATAACAGAAATATGCGGACTCTGAGACATTTTCTAGAAATTTCAATCCTTTTAATTCCCATTCCGGGCCTATTCCGCTGTCTACTAAAGTACTAAAGCATTACAGACCGCATGTTTCGTTAGATTTCGACGATGGCTGGATCGTTCGGTTTATTTCGTGTGACGAAATTTATCGAATAATGATTTTCGTTACCCTAAATTCCCCACATTCACTTCTTAAGACAGTCTATTATCTCCAGTAAACTCCCCTGCCAAGTTCGTTCGATAGATTCATGTGTTTTACTAGATTGCTCACTATACTTAATATCATAATGACATAGGGAGGAAATAAATTGAAAAAAAGACTTATTGCACCAATCGCACTGTCTACTGCTCTGATCGCCGCCACTCTGCCGCAGGGGCAGCCACTGGCCGTCCAGCCTCAGGAAATTGCCGGGGTACAGACCAAATCAGTCAAGCAGTGGAATGAAAAAGCAAATGTCCCTCTATTCGTGAAAGAGAAGCAAGCCGTGAAACGCATGGCTGCTACATCCAATGATGCTCTCAATTACCTCCATGAGAAAAAGTCCACACTCAACATCAAGAATCCGAAAGCGAGCTTAAAAGCAAAGAAAGTCGAAAAAGATGACTTAGGCATGACACATGTCCGCTTCAACCAAACGAAAGACGGCATCCCGGTCGAGGGATCTGAAGTCATCGTTCACTATAATAAAAAGAATGAAATTACGTCTGTGAATGGATCTTATCATCCATCTGCTGAAAATGCCGGCTTAAACACGACACCAGCATTATCAAGCAGTAAAGCAGTCGATAAAGCGAAGTCAGCCGTGAAAGCACCGGACAAGCTGACCTACGCGCCGACTTCGGAACTCGTGATCTATCCGTTCGAAGGAAATGATCACCTGGCGTATAAAGTGAATGTCAATTTCCTCGGTGAAGCACCGGGCAACTGGTTTGTTTTCGTAGACGCAAAAACAGGGGAAGTCGTCGACCAGTACAATGCCATCATGCATGCAGAGGATATCAAAACCCAGACAGGAACCGGGATCGGGGTATTGGGCGGGCACCGTCTCCTTCACATCTCCCAGACAAAAGAGCCGAATCAGGGTACGATGTTCCAGCTGGCGGACTACAGTCATGAAGGTCTCGATGGCATCTTCACATATGACTACTCGAATAACCGGATCGAAATGTTCAAGGATAAAGATGCCGCCTTCACATCCGACTTTGACCGGCCGGCTGTGGATGCCCACTATAACTCCGAAAAGGTCTATGACTATTATTTGAACGAGCATGACCGCAACTCACTTGATGGTGAAGGCATGCCGATCCAGTCGGTCGTCCATTACGGGGAAAATTATAATAATGCTTTCTGGAACGGCACCTACATGGTATATGGGGACGGCGATGGTGAATTCATGATTCCGCTTGCTGCGGGACTTGATGTCGCTGCCCACGAAATGACTCACGGGGTAACGACGAACTCCGCCAACCTGCAGTACCGATTCCAATCCGGCGCGTTGAACGAAGCGTTCTCCGATATTTTCAGTGCCTTGATCGATGATAAAAACTGGGAGCTCGGCGAGGACATCATGGCCCCTGCAGCCAAGGAAAGCGGAAGGGAATCGCTCCGGAGCCTGAGTAACCCAAGTAAGTACCCTGTCAACGCAGCGTATGTTCCATATGGAAACGGTGACGGGATGTACCCTTCCCATATGGATGAGTACTATGATCTGCCGCGCAGCCTTGATAACGGCGGCGTTCATATCAACTCCTCCATCATCAATCATGCCGCTTACCTGACCGCTCAGGATATCGGCCGCGAGAAGCTCGGTAAAATCTACTACCGTGCGCTGACGACTTATCTGACAAGCCTGTCTGATTTCAGTGATGCGCGTCAGGCCATCATCCAATCAGCAGTGGATCTTTACGGTGAAGGAAGTGCCGAAGCAGCGGCAGCCGCCGGCGGATTTGATTCTGTCGGGATTACTGAATAACCATACGAAGAGGCTGTGACAAAACTAAAAATCTACCAAGAACAATATCAGTATATGTTCTTTATTCCGATAATTTTCCGTGCAAGACATCGCTTTCTGCGGGCATCCCGGTTCCAGCGGGGTCTCACATGTCAGCTGCAGAACGAAAATCAAAGTGCAGGATGAACTAATTATAAACCCGAACGAATTTGCCTCTTCACGTTCAAATTCATTCGGGTTTTTATTTGTCTCGTCACATCCTCATTTTTTATGGCAGGATAACCACCGGCTAGAGATTTCTCAAAAATAAGGGGAGGAATTTCTCTTATTAGCGATTAAGCACGAAATATGGAGTGAATAGAGGGAAACATTTCCCTTATTTACTCCGAAAGCATGAAAATGTAACCTTTTACCTTGCCTTAACGGAAAATACTTCCCTTATCCCCCCGAACCCAGCTCGATTCAGCAGGATTACGGAAAAACCTTCCCTTATTAAAACAAACAGAGGTTACACACATTGAAGGATAAAAAAATGTCTGCTCCAGTGTTCTCCTCGGCATTCTCGCGGCAGATTCTGTCCAGCTGCAGGGCCTTAGCTCAAACACTTTTGTCCCAGTCTCTTTTTTGCCCATAAAAAAGAAGCCTTTTCTAAAAAGCCTTCTTCTCTCAATCTATTATATTTGGATGGGAGGCGGATCCTCCGGATTGAAAGGCAGCATGCTGGAGTAAATCGCCGGTCCCGGCATTTCTTCTATTGAAGGGGGCAAGTCGGCATCATTTGAAGAAAAATACGTCAATGTTGCAGACGCCCTTTCCATCTGTGTTCGGAGAACTCTCACTGAACAGGAGACTTCCAGCATCGAGCCGTTTTTAAAATGAACAAATGTCTTTCCATTAGTGTGGGTGAAATTCTCGATGTGGGAACAAAATAGCCAGGTGCATTCATAATGTTGGGGCGACATGGTGGGAAAAGCAAGTATGTAAGGATCTTCACTGATGATGACAGGCGTTTTCCTGAAATAAGGCAGAACATGCTTCACAGCTTTTACCCGGCCGTCGTATGAAGCTCCATTTCGCATACACACATCGTCCAGCAGATCCTTGACCGACCTTTTACTGAAGACATGATCGCCAGTCTGATTCAGAATGACGGATTGATACCTTTCGTGATAAGCCGGGTAAATCGCCATTGTATTCATTGTGATCGGGTTTTCTCTTTCTCTCACTCACTACACCATCCTTTAAATGTTAGTAGAAACTTATTTTTCAGAAAAATCATAAAAATAAGTGACTTTATACCTATTATACCGAAACAGGATATCATTTCCAGTAATTTCTACAAATTTTTACATTTTTTCGTAAAATAAGTTTCGATTCTGACCAAACAATCACTTCCCATCCATAAACGCATTATTTTCTCCGGGCAAAAACGCGGAATCTCCAATAAAACAGAGAATTCCCCGTTTTGTCGTTTCCTCCCCCTCCCCTGTATGGTAAAGCTACCCGGGAATAACCGAAAGGCGCGCCATTCAGAAGGACCACCCACATGGAATCATTCCATGAAATTCAAAAGCAGTTTGAACCGATGATTCACAAGATCATCCTCTCCCTTCACATCTTCAGGGATCGGGAGGAATTCTATCAGACAGGACTGATCGCTCTTTGGGAGGCAGCCCAGAACTTCAATCCTGATAAAGGGGTATTTGCAGCGTTTGCGTATTCTTATATCAAAGGGAGGATGCTCACGGAATTAAAACAGAAAACAAAGCTGCATGACCGGCAGACCTATCCAAAGGAAGAGTTTTGGGAATTGGTGGAGGATGAATGGCAGGAGACTCCGCTTTCGCTGGAGACCTTGCTTGCATATTGTGAGGGACTTACTGCAGGACAGGCCAAGTGGGTCATGTATACATTCAGGGATATGTTGACGGTCAGGGAGATTGCGGAGAAGGAGGAGGTCTCGGTCGGGGCTGTGAAGAAGTGGCGGCATGGGGCTAAGGAGCGGTTAAAAGAAGAATATATAAAATAAGGCAAAATAAAAAAACCTTAAAGGTTTGTGAGTGGAAAGACTATTTTAAAAAAATTAAAAAGAAAAGACTCGGCAGCTGGCTGGCATTGTCACTTGAACAGAAGCCCCTATAGCTTTGCGTCACCACCTTTCAATGGCTTTGCCCTTTTCACATCAATTCAGGATTGATCCTTACCCAAAAATACGTTTACGGTGAGATTGAAGAACCTTTATGTATATACGATTCTCTTCACACCGGAAGAACTTGATCCCAAATAGCTTCAAAGGAGTCCATATTTCTTTCATATAATAAACCGGCATTCCAGAGCCCCCTTCTTAAAATACATTTAATCCCTTTTCTTGTACTATTATACAACATAAAAGTCTGAATTATCTATACAACTTAACAAAAATAAATAGACAAAAAAAGACAAATTGAGACAGGGCGTGGGACAAGGGGACAGGTACCTTGTCCCACCTTTATAAAAACTCGCTTCTACATATTGCCTGTTAGAGATTAAAGATTCGATGGCTTGTCTTCCGCTTTTTGAATTATTATTAATCCCTTTTTCCACAACCAGTACAATCCAACATACAAAACTACTCCTCCTGCATCAAATCCTACATCCAGCAAACACCCTGTCCTATAAAAGAATAATTGTGCGACCTCTGTAAATAAAGCATATCCGGCAGAGATAAGAATGGTCGTCCCCAATCGATTCACAACCATATAGACAATTGCGGCCAGTAAACAAAATGCAAGCGCATGGCCTGCTTTTTGATAAATGTAGGCTGGGCTCGTGAATGGATAAGAAGTGAAGTCGAAGAAAGCGGAATAATCCGGCTCTGGATTCCACCTGAACCGGGGAATTCCCTCAATATATAACCTGGTTAGCTTCTCCGTACAAGTAAAAATAAAAATAAGGACCAAATAGCTAATGGCAGTAACCCATCGCACTCCAATCACTCCCTCGTCATCATCCTTGCCATGACAGGGGGGCGGCATACTTCGGGACAGGGGGACAGGTACGTTGTCCCGCTCAGGGACAATGTACCTGTCCCCCTGTCCCACGACAAAATAAAAAAGGCCCGGTAAGAGCCTTCTAAAAATTAAATGTTTTTCAGTTTCATTTCATGATACAAGATTTTTTGATGGATTTTCTTTTTAAGCCGGCAATCTAAACAACTATCCAGCAATGCCTGATGATAGCGCACTCTTATCGAATGCCACCTGAACTTTAATAGAAACATCACTTTTTTCATCTTCATAATGTTCCTCCCTTTGTTTCATAAGTCGCAGGAGTCCGTTTCGGAAACTGGCTGGCTTTGTCAGTGACAGTAGCCCCTATAGTTTTGCGTCATCATTTTTCAATGATTTTGCCGTTATCGTACGAGTTATGAATGATTTTTATTTCTTATTACATTCAACTTCAATAGTTCAATACTACTACTTTTTTTGATAGTAACATAATTTCAAGGAAATAAAAGTCGATATTCTTAAAAGAATATTACAGCTTTGAATTCCTCCCAGTAAGTCCTTTGTAAACACCCTCGCACCTTAAAACCTGCCTCTTCTTATCGTCCCGTTCCAATAAGGGTGCTTAACTAAAAGTTAAGTATGGATCTTCATTTAAGTATACGATTTGGGAGGTTGATGCGTGTGTTCAAGTAATTTCATCTCATGATAATGAATGCTTTCCTGCAACTTTTGCTTTAGTTTCCAATCCAGGCAGCATTCAAGAAGTGCATAATGGTAGGTAAGCCTTAAGGAATGCCATTTAATCTTCAGGGTTAAAAAGTATCCACTCTTCTTCATATACCACTTCCCCCTCTTACAATGCCAACTTCAATTTTCACAAAATTCGCTCAAGCTGCATCTTTAATGGGGGTGGAAATTAAATACAGGTTGAATGTCCTGAAACTGGGACAATGAACCTGTCCCCTTGTCCCAGTTTAGATTTCCCTGACAAAATAATTAATGAGAAATTCAGCCCAGGCTTCGTTTCCTTTTTTGTTTGGCAGGCTTTCGTTTGTCAGATAATCTTTTATTTCTTTTTCATCGGAAGCAGGCCAGGCCTTCCAGTGATCTAAATAAATGTATTTATTATGTTCGGCGTACTTTTGAAGCTCCTTTTCATCCTCGAGGTAGTAATGGGCGCCGTATATAGGGTTTGCCGGCTGGATGATGATGGTCAAATCGGGGTTCCCCTTTTTAAAATCTTCAAGCACGGCTGTAAGATTATTCAACCGTTTCTTCATCCCGATTTCCTCGATGCCATAAAGCAGGAAAGGTTCAAGCAAAAGAATATCAGGATGTTGTTTCACCAGTTCTTTGTGGAGGTTTTCTTCAACTATTTCAGTTGATGTCTTATTGGCAATCTCGTTGACTGTGACGTTTAACAGAGTATTACCGTAAACATCCATCAGCCTGTTCTCTAACAAATCGGACCATGCACCCTTTTGTTCAGAAGTTGAGGAGGAACCGAGAATCATTAAATGCAGTGGTTTATCCTGGTTGATTTTCTCTCTGAATTTCTGCTGCAATTCTGGCGGCAGATAATTCAAGCGATCTAATTTAATCATTTTTTCTTTTTTGGCTGCTGCCTTTTCCGGATCCCCGTTCGCTTCCGATTTTACGGACTGATTCGGAGCCTTCACACTTACTGTCTCTGCTAAAACGGAATTGAGTTGGCCATCCCAGTACATCTTACCGCCTGCTAAAACAGCAAATGTAATGATAAACAGACAAACTAGTAAAAAATTCTTCACCCTCATCCCCCCATATAATCTATGAGGTAAATGATATAGCAGATAGATTACAGAATTTGTATATCTTTGTAGACGGCCGTTCTAAAAGTTACGACAAAAAATTTTTGCACAAAAAAATACAGCTACAAGAGCTGCATAAGTTTCTCACCATGATATTGGGATTTTTCACGATACTTGTTGAATTGAGGAGAATCTCTTGTCATCTCCAGCACATAATTAAAACTGAAATACCAAAACTTATGCCATTCTCTTCTAAAATTGCGTAACATAGAACCCCTCCACATTATCAATTTTAATTTCCCTACAACTGTAGATTAACAAAAGTATATTAAGCAAACGTAAATAATATGTTAAACCACGTAAAAATTTTGGGACAGGGGGACAGGTCCCCTGTCCCCCTACCAATATTGAGTGCCTTATAGCCTAGAGAGTATGTGATTTTCAACTGCTTTCATGCTTAGACTGATGGATGAATATGCTTTTTAGTGAGGCTTGATCGCTGGTTATCCAAAAAGGGGGCATAGCATGAAAGAAAAAAGTAAACTCTCAGAAGATATTAAAGCGAAGGATAAAAAATTCGATAAGGAAATGGAACAATATGATCTGGAAATTGAGGTGTTAAAAAAGTCTATCTCGAAGGATGAAGCAGAAAAATAAGCAGAAACTACTTTTATTGAATTAAAAACCGTGAACCCCAGCAAAGATTGCCTGGGTTCACGGTTTTTTTAGACTTGGTTCAGGAGTGGGACACTGAACCTGTCCCCCTGTCCCAATATAGGTGCTTTTTTAATTTTATGAAGTCCTGCATTTGTTGTTGTTTGGTTCGTTTTCGTCTGTTCATGACTACTGTGCTTGTATGGTAGAGCGGGAACACTTTGTAACTGTTCCATTGTTGAGGTTGGGCGACATGATCTTTCAGTACGATGGAGTGCTTCTTAATCGTATTGAGAGCCTTCAGGGCGTTGCTTCCTAAAGTGACAATCATCTTAGGCTGGACGAGTTCAATTTGTTCCAAAAGGTAATGACTGCAATTAGCGATCTCCTTGGTAGAAGGAACACGTACCTTTTCATCTTTATCCGTTGGACAGCAGAGTACTGCATGAGTAATATATACCTCATTCCTCGTCATGCCGATATGATTCAGTAGTTCTTCAAAGTTTTCACCTGAAGAGTCCCCTGACATTGGAACGCGCGTTAATTCAGCTCCGGAAGGACCGGGAGCCTCTGCAATAAACATAAGGTCCGCCTCTATATTTCCGTTCAGCCTGCTGATCACCGCTTTCTTCTCCATCATTTTGGGACAAGTTGTGCAGGCAGCCGCTTTGGTAACCAGATCATTAAATATCGTCCCCTTTCCCCGATTATCCTGAGGGTATCTTCCAAACAGAGAAAGGGTAAAAACTCCTTTTGGCATACTAAAGGAAGCTTCAATTTCCTTTTGATCCGGATCCGTGGAGTAAGCTTTCTCTATTAACCCAATGATTCCCAGGGATGTTAGTTTAATCTCCACCTGTTTTCCGTCTGAAACCATGATCGTAAAATCCTGATCATGTTCGTAGCGGGTGACCTCTATATTCAAATCACTTCCCATCAGCATGATGATATCTTTCAGCTGGTGGTGATCTTCTGTTTTAATCGTTATGCGAGTTGGGTTAAAATTCCGGCATATCTTAAGAAACTGATTTATTTTACCACTCATTTTTTCAACTTCCTAAACTTAATAGTTTTAAAGTTGATTTTACCATACAAAATACATTATTTTACATAAAATGTAATAGTAATATAATCCTATTTATGTAAAAAAGAGCCCACCTTTTGATGGACTCGTTAAAATCAGCTGATTCTATTCATACTTCTCAACGAATGGGGAACTGTCACTTCCCCTACTTTCTTAGCGGGAAGACCTGCCACAATCAGGTTTGCAGGTATGTCCTTTGTCACCACCGAATTGGCACCCACTGAAACATTGTCCCCTATCCGCACAGGACCAAGGACGGCAGCGCCGGTAAAGATTGTAACATTATCACCGATAGACGGCTTCAAGATGCCGTTGCGTTCTCTGTCACGCCCCCCGATGGTGACATTCTGAAAAACTTCCAGGTTCGCCCCTGCCTTTACTTTAGGACCAATCACGACCCCAACGGAATGGGCAATCCGAAACCCAGGGCCAATCTCGGCACCATACGAGATTTCAGCTCCATAAAACAAGATCCCCATTGACCGGATCAGCCGGGGCAAAACAGGAATATTCTTTTTATACAGCGCATGAGATACCCGGTAAGAAACCACCAGCCAAAACGTAGAAAAGTTAAATAGACTCACAATCAACCCTTTAAGACTGAAACCGTAAGCATCGTAATCCGACTTAATCAATCCAAACATACAATCACCTCTGCAAATGAGTAATCCAAACCGCTCTCCCAACATTATAAAAACCAAACATTAAAAACCCAATTCACCAAAGTAAGAGTTTTGTAAAGTTTGGGACAAGGGGACAGGTTCACTGTCCCACGTCGGTTTACCCTTCCTATATCCTTTAAACATCTGTTTATCTCCTTGGGGCCCTTGATGACAGGCTTCATTATTGTTAATCAAACGTTTGTTTAAACTTATATAGAAGATTTGCGGCGCTTCATCACTCGGATTATGCTTTGGCAGGCATAAAAACAGGTGCTTCCTGCAATAAAAGCTGGAAACACCTATTTTTATAGTACTGGTTATTTAATTGGAATGAGAACTGCACTAACCTTCAGTGATGAGTGGGACAAGGGACCTGTCCCCTAGTCCCTTTTCTTCTTTCCCTTCTGATCCACTTTAATTACTACTGTAGTCAGCGGATCAATCGTCAAGTTGTCTTTTTTCAGTTTGAACCCTGATCTGTCCTCAACCGGTTTGACGCCAGCTTCGTCGTCATCGACCAGCACTTTTGCACCTCTGAGGTCGTAGTCCCCGATGGACAGTGTGCGTTTTTTTTCGTCGGCGTTGACGAATACGTAGTAGGTGCCCGTCTTATCCGTGGAAACATTTTTGTATGCAAGCATCAAATCCTGCTCCTGAATTTCCGGGATGTCCATCAGTGTGACGTTTTGATCGACAAGTTCTTTTTCACCGAGGCGGAATGCATTTGTCGACTTTCTCAGTTTGATCAAGCCTTCAGTGTATTTCCTCGTTGTTGAGTTCACGGCGAATCCCTTCTTGTTCGTCGCCTTTTCCCAATCAAACTTATTGATGGCATCCGAAGAATCATAGGAATCATGGATGAAGTATCCGAACGGATTGCCGTCCTCATCCTTTAACTCATGATATTTCTGTTCGGGCACCCCTTCACCGAACCACTGCTTCGTGCGGCCGTATTCCTGGCCGGCATGAAGGAAAGCCGTTCCCTGTGACGTCAGGATCATGGAGTTCCCGAGACGGACCCGTTTGTGAATTTCCAGGTTGTTCTCCGGGATGGCCGGATCTTTCTTGATCGACTGCGCTATGACATCATACAGCGGCAGGTTGTCATGCGCCGCGATGTATTGGACCATGTCGCCCGGATCGTCATCGGCCGTGTTGCCCGGCTGCCCTTTGATGTTGTTGAAAATCGTGTTGATATCCCGCGCGCCGCCTGTGATGAAGCGCGGCTCTCCTTCCGAACCGAATCCGGATTTCAATTCGTTCCGGATTTCATCAGAGAATACGCCGACATCATCGGTTTTATCCATCCAGTCCTGATCTGCGCCCATTCCTTTAAGTTCAGGGTCTGCTAGGTGGCCGGCAAACGTTCTCCAGCCTTCCCCGATAAAGAGTGCGTCAGGGTTGACGGATGCAGCTGCGTCATATGCATTCTGCACCGCAGGGTACGTAGCGTCCCCCATCATGTCGAAGCGCATGCCGTCGATCTTGTATTCTTCGAACCAGTATTTCACCGAATCCACCATCAGCTTTTCAGCCATCTTGTGGTTGGTTGCCAGGTTGTTCCCGAAGCCTCCGAGGAAGTTCCCTTTTTCGTCCTGGAACGCGTAGTAATTCGGAACGATGTCGTTCAGTGTGCTTGTCTGCGCCATATGCGTGTACACGACATCCAGCACGACGCCCATTCCGGCGTCATGGATGGCATCAATCAGCTGTTTGAGCTCTTTTACCCGCAGTTCAGGGTCTTTCGGATTTTCCGAGTAAGCCCCGTCCGGTGAAAAATAGCTGTGCGGATCGTAGCCCCAGTTGTATTCGTTGCCGCCGGCTGAATACTCGAGCTCCCTTTCACCCATCTTCGTTTCGTCACCGTAGTACCAGGCCATTACCGGAAGCAGCTGGACGTGGGTGACACCGAGTGATTTGATGTAATCGAGCTTGTCGATGAACGCTTTGTAGGATCCCCATCTTGCGTCAAGGTCCCCTTCGATCGACGGATCGGATGTGAAGTCGCGGACGTGGACTTCATATATTACCGCGTCCTCGCGTTTTTCATAGTCGTCGATATCGGCGTGCGAGAAACCTTTCGGGTTAGTTCCCTTTAAATCAACGATGGCAGCTTTTCCGACCGTATCGCCGTCAGGGCCTGCTTCACCTTTTGTGTTCACCGTGAAAGCGGCCATTGATTTCGCGTAAGGGTCCAGCACTTTTTTCGTTACACCGTCATTTGTGACTTCATATTGATAGTAATAGCCTTTGAGGTCTTTCACTTTTAAATCTTTTGCCTTTATATCAGCTGACCAGACGCCTTCTTCGCCTTTCGTCATATCGACACTGCCAATCTTGGATGAAGCATCTTTTTTATCATAAAAATTTGCCGTTACCTTGCTGGCTTTCGGCGCCCACAATTTTAGCGTGGCATTGCCTTTTTTATAGGCTGCGCCGAGGTCATCCCCGTCATATCCGTACATTTCATCAAGCATCCTCCAGCCGGTCGAGGCTGAGACGGTCCTGCCTGAGTAGGTGATGGATAATGGAAGTTTATCAAGGCTGAAGGAAGCTTTTACTTCAACTGTTTTGTCACCGGTGATCTCAGCACTTTCCACGGCCACTTCAGCACCAGCACTGTCTTTGATGGCCAGTTTTTCCTTCAGGGTTTCTGGTGTCAGCCCTTCTGTCATCGTAAAGCCCAGACGGATCGTGTCTTCTGAAACGACTTCAGCAGATGTGATCCCCGATGCCACTTCCCAATGAGGGGAAACATATACCGTGTCATCGCCTTGCTTTACCCAGAGGCGATTGTATTTATCCAGAAGGTTGAACGATTTATCCCCGCCATCCTTGCCGGCATCTCCTTTGGATTCATCCATGACGATGAAGCCGATCTGCTTCGCATTTTCGTTTAATGGAATATCAACATATGCTCCATACTGATCTCTTCCGGTTAAATCAGCTGCACCCGCTGGCCAGCCATCTGAAGGAGCCGCAACGTCTCCCCAGTTCCACACCCCGAAATTTTCGTAGTTTGCATCATCACGAACGTAGTGAATGCGGACCGTGTTCTCCGGTAAATCAACAGGCTCATAGGTTGAGACTTTATCGGAACCCTGTTCGATCCAGATCTCATTCATGTCTTCAGAAGTAATGGTGAATCCTTTGTCGCCGCCGTCTTTACCACTGTCCCCCTTGGTCACATCCATGACCAGGAAGCCGATGTTCTTCGCTCCTTCAGCAAGAGGTACATCGATATAGGCACCGTAGCTGTCGGTCTTTTCGAACATGGTTGCGCCAGTCGGCCAGTTGGCTGAAGGGTCTCTCACGTCGTTCCACAGCCACGCACCATAGTTTTCATAGTTACCGTCGTCACGCTTGTAGTGGATGCGGATATTGTTATCAGGGACCGGCTCCACTTCAGGCTCGCCGCCATCAGCTGAACCAGCTTCTGCACCCGTGATCGCACCGCCGTCGACTGTCAGCAGTGCGGTACCTCCATCTGCTTTTGCCGGAAGCGTCACGGTCACTTCTTCAGCCCCGGATACAGGATATTCTTTCCCGGAATAATGGTCGGTGATGACCGCATCGGGAGAGTCGACTGAAACCGTTACTTCTTTCGCTTCGTCCCCGACATTCAGTCCTACATACACCGAGTCATCCCCGTACGTCCGCGAGAACATCAGGAACTTGTCGCTGTCCATTCCGCCGATAAAGCTTCTTTCCCCTTTGGCAAAAACTTTTGAATGGTCTCCGCGGAAGTTGAGAATCTTTTTATAGTGCTCAAGGATATCGTTGTTTTCAACTTTATCCCATGCAAGATCATAACGGTTGTCATATTGCGGGTAGTTGTTCGCGCCGCTTTGGCCGAGCTCCTCACCGTAATAGATGACCGGCTGACCCTTAGATGTCGCCTGCAGGGAAGCAGCCAGTTTCAGCTTGCCTTCATCCCCTCCAAGCGAATAAAGGAATCCGTCTTCATCATGGCTTCCGAGGAACTGTCCAAATGTTGCTGTGTTATCAATTTTTTCATTGCGTGCAGCCAATTTATCATTCGCCGCTTTTACGTTTCCGTTCACAAATTCTTTAGCAATGTCTTTGAACCCGAAATCAAGCAGGGAATCCATCATGCCGGACTCTAAGAGGCCCTGATCATTATCAGCACTCGCTCCCCACGCTTCCCCGATCATCTTGTGCTCGGGCATTTTTTCCGTGATCGCGTTCTTGAATGCCATCCACGTCGGTTTGTCGACGTGTTTTACGGTATCCACACGGAAGTAGTCGATCGTGTTGCCATTCTCGGTTGTCGCTTTGTCAATCCAGTCTGTCTGCCAGTCGATGATCTGCTGGCGGACCTCAGGGTTTTCCGTGATGATATCAGGAAGTCCTGCCAGTTCCCCCACCACTTCGTCCTCGCCAACCTCTGAACCCTGTCGGACAATATCACTGAATCGTGCGCGGTCTTCATCGGTAGGATAGCCGGCTGGACGCCCCTCTTCAGGAAGGTCCCCGTCGATGTCTTTAAGCCCGTAACCCGTGTGGTTCAGCACCACATCCACCATGATCTTGATCCCGCGCGCATGGGCTTCGTCGATCAGCGTATGGAATTCTTCCATCGAACCGAAGTGAGGATTCAGCTCGCTGAAATTGTCAGCCCAATAACCGTGGTAGCCAAAGTATGGCTCGCCGCCTTCGCCTTTGCGGACATCATAATTAACATTGTCCACAATCGGACTGATCCAGACGGTGTTCACGCCAAGCTCATCCAGGTAGTCAAGCTTGTCTGTGATCCCTTCAAAGTCGCCGCCCTGATAGGAGCCGCGTTTCGACTTGTCATAGTTCAAGCCGTAAGGATCATCATTCGTTTTGTCCCCGTTAAAAAAGCGGTCCGTCAGCATGAAATAGATGATGGACTCATCCCAGTCGAAGTCATTCCCTCCGACAGCCTGTCGGGTTTTCACTTCAACTTCGGCGGTTCCTTCATACGGGTTTCCGTAGCTGTCGACAACTTTAATCGGAATCTTTTTCGTGCCGGCCGTCACATCGTCATCGACCGCTATCGTCACTTCTTTTAATGAGGGATCGACTGCCACGTCTTTCGATCCGCCGAGCTCTGAAAGATCTGCCTTGATTTTGGATACTGACAGTCCTTCTGTCAATCCTTCAATATCTACATTCAGAACAGCATTTTCGTTGTAATCAATCGCTCCAGGTTCTACAGTCCCGGTTACCGTCAAATCCCCTTTTTGAAAATCAAGATAGGACTTGCCGTCAACCGTATTGTACGGATCGCTCACTTCTGTGGTCTCACCGTTTTTTGTTACCAGGAAAGAGTACGGAGTCTTCCCATTCGGGATATCCTCATAGGAAACCGTGAATCTCTCATTTTCCGGCTCATACGTCATTTCCTTCGTTTCGCCATTAAACTTCAATTCTACTTTATCAATCGTGTCCATGGCATCGTCCGCGAACAACGCTTTGTCACGATAGTAAAAAACCGCATCGCCCCCATCAATCACAGGAGCCGATCCATCGGGAACGATTCGGATCTCCTCGACACCGCTTGTTATGTAAGCCTTCGTAAGCGAGTCGTTTTTATTGACCTTGATAAATCGGTCACCGAATTCTTTTTGGGCAGTCTCCCAGTCTTCTGTACTGCGCAGCACAAATCCAAACTGCTCAGTCTCTGGCCCAACTGCGATATCCGCTGTCGCAACCCCGTTTTCATAAGAGTCAAAGTTTAGTTGATCGTCCTGGACACCGGTGTTCCAGGCCCAGATGTTCCAGCCGTCATACTGCTTGTCACCGCGGATGTACGTGAAGCGTACGGTGCGGTCGGTGCCCGCTGCCGTGTCCACTGCTTCCCCGCCGGCTGATGCCGCCGCTGTCTGTGCAGGTACATATGGCAGCCACAGGCTCAACACCATCAATACTGTCATGAGTATCGAGAAACGCCGCTTTGTTCCTTTCTTCATGGTTATTTTTCCTCCCCTTTGTTATTCATTGTTCTGGTTGTGAAAACGTTTGCGCAAATGTGGAAAAGAGATGAGCATCCTCCTAACCTTTCCCCCAAGGCAGAAGATGTCTCTTAGCCGCTTCATATGCAAACGCTTGCAATTGTCTGTATTTTTAAATTTTACATGATTTTTACAAGGGGAACAATATGACTAAAGGCTCAGAACCAAGGGGGCAGGAACAGTGGTTTTTTAGTCTCCTTCACGTGCCATCTTTTATTAAAAAATCTGTCATCATGCATAAACACGAGCTATTCAGGAGTAATGACCCAGGCTCCTCTCATCATACATTTCAATGGTAAACGGTCTTCTCCGCTATAAGGTAAACCAATTTAAGGAGGATGATGAATGAAAATCAAAGTGATGATTCTTGGAATGATGATGCTGTTATTGTTATCAGGCTGCAGTGACCCCGTGCAAGATGATTTAATGAACTACATCAACGAAGACCTGAAAGACCTTACAGCACTAGAGGAAGAAGCGTTGGCCGAATACGAAAGTGTAACAGGCGATAACTATGAGGACGATTACACAACCTACGTTCATATTAAAGACGTGGTCTTGCCAACCTACAGAGATTTTCTCGACCAGCTTGAAGAAGTGAAGCCTGCCACTTCAGAAGTCCAGGAAATACACGAACTCTACATCGACGCCGTTAACATGCAAAACAATGCCTTCATTAAAATCCTTGCCGCATTAGAGCAGCAGGATTACGAAATGGTAGCGGATGCCAACGAAATGCTGGCCGATGGGAGAGCAGGGATCAGAAAATACACAAATGAACTGGAAAAGCTAGCCGATGAGCATAATGTGGAATTGACGGAGTAGTTGGGACAAGGGGACAGGGACGGTGTCCCACCAAACGATAATAGTCTTTTCCCCTCCCCCGCCACTTTATAAGCCTGGAGAGTCCCTACTTCCCCAGGCTTTATTGTAGAAATATTTCTAAATCTGACAGGTACGTTGTCCCCCTGTCCCTGAACCTGAAAAAGCCTGGAGACTCCAACGTCTCCAGGCTTTTTATGAAACATGCAAACTATTGGGACAACGTACCTGTCCCCGCGTCCCAGCCATCTCTGATGGATTGGACATTACGTTCGAGCAGTGCTTTGATATTCTCTTCGGCATTGCTTCTGTCCAGATGTTTGGAGAAGTCTGCCAAGTGCTTGAGGGCCTGCTCTGTTCTTCCCTTATCATTGTGGTGCTGGGCCTGTTTCAACTTATTAACAAGCTTTTTCGCTGTGGCATGGTCCAGGTCACCGTTTTCTTTCATGGCTTGAATTTGTTCTGCCAGTGTTGCGGTGCTGACATCAACGGTGATGATCAGCGCGTCGGTGGTTACGGTTTGACCATTGTACGTGACCGTCGCCTTTATTTCGGCTGTGCCTGCATTCAATGCAGTCACTTCTCCTTCACCGAGCTCGACTGCTTCAGGATTACTGTTCTCCCACTTGATCTTCGCACCGGCAAGGTCCGTTTCCTGACCGTTTGCCAATGTGACCTTCAGATCCAGTTCCGACGTCTCTCCCTGCATAAGGCTGCTGTCCTCTGCAGTCAGCTCTGCACTTTCCAAAGGAACAGGCAGCTTCATCAAGTCGGCTCCCGCGGCGTAATAAATATTCCCTTCCTTATCAATGTCCATCAGATTGACCGTGTCCCCGATCAGCTGTTTGCTCATCATTGTTTCAGGATCGATGACCGTCAATTTTCGTGCAGCGGTGGTATAAAGCATGCCCTCTTCATCCCATCTCATGAAGAACGGACGCCATTGACTGCCTCGGTGCACACCTGTATAAAACTCTTTTTGCTTGATGATTTCTTTCGAGTCGGGATCCATTGCGAAGATGACGCTGTTCGCTTTCCCTTCCGCATTCACTCCATAGGCTGCGCCCCACAGATTCCCATCCGGGCCAAATGAAAGTTCCCCAATCATTTCTGGAGTCTCGATTCCTTCCACTTCCAAGTCGAATAACTCATAATCCCCTGTAGCTGCATCGTATTCAAACATCCTTGCCCTTTCTTCGGTCGGATCTATGCCCAGTCCGCCTGCCGTGGTGGATCCCCCGTATAACGTTCCGTCCTTATAGGCAAGGCCGATGATGCTCTGATTTTCAATGATATTCCTGATGGTATTCCATTCACCTGTTTTTTCATCATAAATGGTGAGCGCCCCGCCGAGTTTTCCATAATCGGCGATCGTGCCGGTAAATAACTTGTCGTCACCTGATGCAAAGGTGAACGGCCTGCTCTGGTCATCCCCGATATCATGGACCATCTCGGGGTTGTCCCCGCTTTTGCCGTCTTCATATTTAAAAGGAAGCTCAGGGTTATATTTGTAAATCAACGCTCCGCCGTAAATACCCATATACACGTTTCCGTTCATAAAACCGATGCCCTCGATCTGGTGGGGGTTCCGCTCCCTAAGCAGGTACGATTCAGTGGATGTATCAAACACCCCGAACGAACCTTGATATCCACCCATATACACGTTTTCATCCGGGCCGATTTCAAGACTTTGAATGGATAGCCCCTGAAGTTCAACATCAGGATAAATGACATTCGCTTCATTCGTCTCCGGATCATAGGTGGAGTATTCGATCTGGTGGTGAAGGACTGACAGGACCTGCTTTCCTTCTTTATTCGTTGTCCATTCAAATGCTTTCACCGGGGAAGCTGGCAGCGTAACCCTAGGTTCTACCGGCTGTGTTTCATCCGTATCCATATCATAGGTCCACAGCTCGCTGGTCCGCTTGTCCTTGAAATAAATCAGGCTTTCATCATACGGGGAAGGAGGTGAAATCAATCCATCATAGGCAGCTTCATCCTGCCAATTCATTTCATGGACCACTTCTCCTGTTTCCACATCGAGGACCAGCATACTTGTCCCATATGCGACAAACAGCCGGTCTCCGTATTCCCACACATTCGATACCGACGTACTCGTACCCGTGATCGGCAGGTCGATTTCCTCCCGTTCCCCGGTTTCACGGTTCATTTTCATCAAGTAGGCCGTCGTGCCGATCCCTACATATAAGTTTTCACCCGTTACACCCAGTCCCCTTGCATAGTTCTGTTCTTCATGGAAGCGCCCGAGATCCGTGAGGGTGTCAGCCTCAATGTCATATTCGAACACTTTGGCATTCGGATAGGTTGCGCCGTAAATCTTCCCATCCTCCGTTGCATCCAGCTGCCAAATCCAGTTGTCGGAAGGACTCTTCCCGACTTCCTCCAGTTTCTTTTCGTCCACCAGGTATCTGTACAGAATGCCGTTGTATGTGCCGGCAAAATACACATTCCCGTCCGACCCGATGGTCATCCCCCATACGACATCACTGCCAGGCAGTTCATGGGAGAAGATCTTTTCCCCTGTTTCTGCATCATTGGCATAAAAAGTGGCCGGTGACCCGTTTGTGGCATAATAGACTTCACCGTCGCCTATGGCCGCTCCCTGGGTTTTGGCCGCTAATGCAGAGGGGCCGAGGTTGATCGGGTCACCGTATTCAAATGGCAGTTCCAACTGTTCATTCGATTTTTCAAAGACATGAATGTTATCATAGTAACCCTTGGTCACAGTGCTTGTGGTCTGGTAGAGGAATACTTTTACCCCTGCAGCACGTGCAGGAGCATCTGCTTCAACCGCAACTTCCTGCCACTGCCCTTCTTTTAGCCCCTCGAAATATTTTGGCGTATTCCCTAAGCTCTTTCCATCTGCATCATACCAGCGCAGCCAGATCCCGGGATTGCCTGCCACAAGTTCATCTACGTATAGTTGAGCCGTCATTTTATAGGAATTCCCTTCCTTCACATCAATCAGCTGACTGAAAAGACCGAAAGAACCAGAGTTATCAACCCTGAGGCTCCTCTCCCCTTCAAACGCCTTTTCGTCAGACAAGTTCATGCCCGTCTTTTGACCTCCGCTCCAGATCACCCATGATGGAATATCCTTCTCAGAGCCTGGAACCGCTTCAAACCCGCCATTCTCCACCTGCAGCTCCTTCCAACCTGCCTCGGCAGACACAACCGGCTGAAGTGCCGGAACCAGTGAAATCAACAATAATAAAGAAAGCACGAAAGAAACCGTACGCATTACTTTTTTACTCATTCTTTTTCTCCCTTCCACATTTCGTATGATTATGACAGAAACGGCCCTCCTTCCTCGAAAATTGTTTACATTTAATGACTTCTTTCCCCTTCTTCCGTAATCCTCTGAACGGTCATTTCTACTCTCTTAAGAGACACGAAAGGGGTCGTAGTACCCACAAAGGGACAGGTTCATCGTCCCACCGGGGTGGGACGATGAACCTGTCCCCCTGTCCCGCCATAAAAAAAGAGCAAGCACCCTATGCTCACTCATTCTTATAAACGATTTCCCCGCCGGCGATTGTCATTTCCACCGTCAATTCTTCATCGAGCACAACCAGATCGGCATCGTATCCTTCTTTTATACTTCCCTTCACTGCATCTTTCCCTATTGCTTTAAGCGGACTTTTTCCCGCCATGCAGACAGCGTCTTCCAGCGGAATCCCGCAGTGCTCCACGGCATATTTCACACCTTTATCCAGCGTGATGGCACTGCCTGCAAGCGGCCCGTCCTTGAGTCTTAGACTATTCCCTTCTTTGACAAGGTGTTTACCCCGTAATAAATACTCTCCATCCTCGAGGTTGTTATATCCTGTACAATCCGAGATAAGCATCATCTTTTCCCTGCCCTTTACCTTATACAGAAAGCCGATCATATCCCTATGAACGTGGAGTCCGTCCGGGATTATTTCGCACATCAATTCTTCGAATATCAGGGCAGCGGCTGCCGTCCCGGGGTTCCGGTGATGAACGGGACTCATGGCGTTGAAGGTATGCGTGATCTGACGGAGCCCATGCTTGATAGCCAGCCTCACATCCTCAGCCGAAGCGTTCGTGTGTCCTGCCGAAAGCCGGATGCCGTGTGAACATATTTGATGGAGAACCGCGGGGTCCTCAACTTCTTCCGGGGCAATCGTGATGATGGAGATAATGTCGGCATGGGGAAGGATGATACGATGTGCATCCTCTGCCGTGAGGCGCCGGATCAAGGATGACTTCTGGGCCCCGGGGTAGACAGGGCTGATCCAGGGGCCTTCGACATGAACACCGAGAAGACTGGCGTAGGAAGGCTGCCGCTCAAATCTTTCTGCGTGCACCAGAAATTCTTCAAGATCGGACAGGTCTGCCGTTCTTGAAGTTGCGAGGAAGGAAGTCACACCGTAACGCGGCAGCCGTTCAGCAATCTTGTCAAAAGCTGCCGCAGAGTCCATGAAATCATCCCCGCTCACGCCATGAAGATGGATATCCACGAAACCCGGACAGATCACTCCTTTTGTAATATACAGGTTCCTGACGTCGATCGGTTCATCCTCCCCGACATAGAAGATCTTCCCGTTGGAAATCCCGATCGTTTTATTCGCAAAACGCTGCCCGTCAGTGATGATGTCGCCTTTAAGATAGTACAAGTACAATCCTCCTCTTTGGGACGGGGGGACAGGTTCGTTGTCCCACCGGGTGGGACAATGAACCTGTCCCCCTGTCCCTTTTATAGATGAACGGTTGATTTCGTATCGCTTGATTTGTATGCTGCAAGGGCGGCTTCGAGCGCTTTAAGACCGTCGCAGCCTGTTATAGAAGGTTTCCTTTTCTTTTCAACGCAGTCGACAAAGTCTTTTATGAGTCCGTAATCCATGTCATTCCCGTAGAAGACATGTTCCAGCGATTTATCACCGCTTTTATAAAGCCTGAAGTGTTCTTTGAATGCGTCGGCCCTCACTGAACGCTTCGTCCCGATCACCTCGATCGACGCATCACCCCACACCGGATATTCCGAAAACCTCGACCAGCTTGCGTCGTGGGAGGCAATCACCCCATTCTCGAATTCAAGCGTGAGGATGCCCGCATCATCGATTTCGATGTCATGGAAGAAGGAATCGACGATCGCATGGACGGATGTGATTTCCAGTCCTGAATACCAGCGCATGATGTCCACCATATGAACGGTGTGATCCAATACGGCCCCTCCGCCGGATAACTCCTTGTCGATGAACCAGCCGCCGGGTGCCTGACCGCGGTTGGTCGTACGGAATGCCACGATTTCACCAAGCTCCCCTTCATCGATCATGTTCTTCAAATGCATGATCGGGTCGCTGAATCTGACCGGAAACGCGATCTCCAGGATCACACCCTGCTCGTCACAGACGCGAATCATTTCTTCTGCATCTTCTACGTTCGTCGCGATCGGTTTTTCACAAAGGATGTGCTTTTTTGCTTTAGCCGCGTTCACGACCATTTCTTTATGGCGGCTGTTTTCACTGCAGATGATGACCGCGTCCATATCCGCTGCCAGGAAATCAGCCTGATCATGATAATATTTCGTCCCATAGCTTCCGGCTGCTTCTTTCCCGCGCTTTTCATCGTCATCATAGATCCCGGCGATTTCTACATCTGCGAGTTTCATCAGACTGTCTGCATAGCTGAAAGCATGCATATGGGCAAAGCTCATCATTCCGATTTTCATCAAGCGCCTCCTCCTTTCACAAGCGTCTTATAGGTGTCCAGCTTTTCGTAAAATGCCTCATCGGCAATGCGGGACTTCTCCAGAATATCCTCCACACTGTATTGAAGCGGCAGGCGGGTGGATCCGTTAGATTTGACCGGAGTCATTTCCTCACTGTCGAATTCCGCGATCGTTCTGATCCCGCTCCATTCCAGCTCGATCCGTTCGTCCGTCCCGCCGAATGTATACTCCAGATGGGCCATCTTCCCCTCCGCGAAACTCAGCGTAAGGATGACATGCCGGGGAATCTTGCCGCGATTTGCGGCTGTTACATGAATGCGTCCCGCTTCACCCGCAATGCCTGAAAGTACGAAAAGGTCCCCGCAGATGTCAGTATCACCGCCGCTTTCCGGGAGGGTCCTCCTCAGCCTCAGGACTCCTCTGTGGTCCCCGTTCCCCCCTATTACTTCCTTCATCCGCTGAAAAAAAGGATACAACTCCAAATCAAAGTATACCTTCGCATTTTTCCCTTTGTATTCTTCCGCCAGTTCCACCGGTATGAATACATGATCCGCTTCCTCCGCGGCTTTCCCTTTACCTTCACTCATTGAAAGCAGCACTGTCCTGCCGGAGACGGAGCCGCTTTTGATTTTTTCCTTTCTCCCGATTACTGAATTTCTCATGGGAAACCTCCTATTCCAACAGTTTTTTCAGGCGTCTGACGGCTTCTTCATTCGATTCCTTTGCATCATCATGACCCTCGTATTCAATGGAAAGGAAGCCCTGGTAGTTTGCGGCCTTCAACCCTTTCACAATGGACGCAAGGTCCACCTGTCCATCACCGGGAACGGTCCCGATCAGTTCTACACCCTGTGTGGACTTGAATCCCTTCAATGATTCAGATGCCTCTTTTTTCCTGAAATCCTTAAAGTGGACATGAACGATTTCTTCCTTCAATCTGTTAAACGCGTGAAGCGGTTCTTCATGCACAAGCAAAAAGTTCCCTGTATCAAAGGTCGAACCCACATAAGGGCTGTTCACCTTCCCGATTATTTCTTTCACCTGTTCACTTTTTCCGGCAAGCAGGCCGTGATTTTCAATGGCAAGATAGACTCCTTCTTCCTCCGCTTTTCCTGCGCACTGTTTCAGTCCTTCCACAATCCAGCTCTGACCGTCTGCGTACGTCAAATCGCCGTGAAGATCGCCGCAGAAAACACGGACGATATTCGTCCCCAGTTTCTTCGCAGTCCCGATGCCTTCCAATACCTTTTCAGTCTCCATCCTGCGGTCTTCTGCAGATTCTTTCACAAAATTATTCGAGACATCATAAGCGGAAACAACAAGACCCTTTTCCTTCAATGCCTGATTGACCCGCTGGATTTCGTTGTCCCTGCCGCCGTCACTCCAGTAAAAATCAAGGAGCTCGACACCATCAAGGGAAATCTCTGCCGCATAGTCGATGAAATCAAATATGGACCAGTTTTCCTTTTTGATCGCTGATGCGAGACTGTACATGCTGACACTGATTTTCATGTGAGGTCCCTCCCTGTTTTATTCAATTGTTTTGCTGTAAAAGCAAGCCTTTTTTCTTCGTGAAATCCGTTCATTTCATGGGTGAACTGGGGATACACTTCGATTTCTTTTTCAACTGAACCCAGATGGTTAAAGGCGGCAAAGACGGTCGAAGGAGGCGTTACATTGTCTTCAAGACCAACGGCCATCAGAGCAGGGCAAGTGATAGAGTCACAGAAATGAAGACTGTCGATATAGCTTAATGTCTTTTTGACCTCATCGGCGGCCGCGCCCTGCGGATCGTTCCATTTAAAGTAATTGACCACTTCCATATAAGGGCCTTGAAGCGCAATGTCCAGTGCCCGCTCGAAGTGGATCATGAACGGCCAGTCTGAAAGCATATAGTCCACCCCATCCCCGAGACCCGCGGCGGCAAGCGCCAGCCCGCCGCCCTGCGAGGAGCCCATCACACCGAACGATGAAGGGGTGACAAGCGCCTCTTGGGACCGTGTCCACTGAAGCTGCAGGATCGCGTCCCGGTACGCATTGGTATAATAGTAGTTTTCGTGATCAAGGATGCCGTTCAGCATCCATCCCGTGATCCGGCTTCCATTCCGGTATCTGGCATAGTCCGGGGAAGACCCCTGGCCCCGGACATCAAATGAATAGACAGCCGCACCGAGCGCTGTCCATTTCAAATAATCCGCCGCCAGTCCGCAGCTTCCCGTGTAACCGTGGAAACAGACGATGACCGGACACTCCTCCACTCCAGCCGGTTTGACGAAGATGCCGTTCAATGGCGTCCCGTCCCAGCTTTCAAACAGGAGATCGCTCACCTCTACTGAAGGAACCGGATACTCGCGCCTCCGAGCCTTAACGTTTGCACGCAAAGACTTCATCTTATCTTTCTCTCCGGCCCAGAATGCTTGGAAATCCGCCGGCCGGCCAGTGAGCTCCGGTTTATATTCACGCAATTGTTCAAGAGGAAAATCCCCGACATTCCTTCCCATATGGCTTCACCCCTCTTCCATGATTAAAACGGCCAGTCAAGTTCAAAACCATCCTCCCTCAATTGCTGCTGAAACTCCTCCAGTAACTCCTGATCTTCACGGACTGCTTTCGGCTCTGAATCCCGCTCGATACAGAAGGCAGCAAGTGCACCGCATGCCTCCCCGATATTCCATTCGACCGGATGCAGCCTGAAGCAGCCGTTTGTAATATGGGTGGTGCCGATGTTTTTGCATCCGGCGAGCAGATTGCCGGCATCTTTAGGGATGAGCGCGCCCATCGGGATATAAAAAGGCTGCGCCTTGATATCAAGATAATTCCTCCCGGCCATGCTCGGGTGGAGATCGATGCTGTAAGACCCGATCCCGACCCGGTCGCTGAACTTCCTGCCGGCCGGTCCTTCATGGAAGTCGGGTGACACATCCTGCTCGACGACCGTATATTCCGCCTTGATCCGCCGGGACTCCCTTATATAAGGAGCCTTTGCCAGCCCGTCTTCCGTCTCGAATAAATCTTTCCGCAGTTTCAGGCCCGGGTACCCTTTTCCGCCGTCCGGCCTCGGGGCTTCGGTCTGAAGCCAATACAGCAGGGAGAGGCTGAGCTGTTTTCCCTGATAGAGATTCTTTTCCTTATCATCCTCCGGCACGTCGTACACATTCCCTAGAAAAAAGTCATTCTGCGGCCAGTTCATCAGTGTGACGTCCCCGCCTGCCGCGTGCAGATCAAACTGACTTCCGTCAAAAATCCTCCTGTACTCCCAGAGCGGGAATCCTTCTTCTTCCCGGAACAGTGTATATTTCCTTTTTTCCTTCGTGATCGGGTGCGGCGCGAAGAAGCTGAGCAGTTTATCCGGCCAGATATCGGGATGAAAGTCCTTCCAGAACGAATACATCGCAGGTTCAGGAATTGTATGGTCCTCACCTTCCCGGTATTCCATCCCGAGGACGTATGTGAACGCCTGGATGTCCGTAGGATCTGCCGTATCCACAGCATGCGGTTCACCGGTCTCTTCCTTTGCCTCCGCGCCGGTCACGTACTCCATTCCGGCAAGAGGGAGGATGTCGCCGGCTTCCGTCGCATCGACAAAGTACCGTGCTTCCACTTCTTTCTCTGTCCCGGATGCTTCATTCACCAGCGTCATTTTCTGCAGTTTGTTCCCTTCCTTCGCCACCGAGACCACCCTCGTATTGCGCAGGATCTGCAGCCGGCCGGTCAGCTGATGAGGGAGGAGCATTTCATTCAAAACATGCAGGGTGACCCTGGGATCGTGGCATATATTGCTCACCAGACCGTTCCCCGGATTCAACTGCTCCTTCTGTTCTTTAAGCTTCAAATTCCTGCGGTACGTATCCCTCACCCGGTTCCGGTAGTCCCGGTACCTTGTCGTACATCCGAATTCCTCGATCCAGCGATGCTCATCCGGCGGTACCCCCTGCGCGGTCACCTGGCCTCCGATCCAATCCGTCTCTTCGGTCATGATCACCTTCAGGCCCCTTGAGCATGCTGCCATTGCCGCTGCGCATCCTCCAAGCCCTCCCCCGGCGATGAGGAGATCCACCTTTTCATGCTCACTCATAGATACACTTCCTTGCCGGTCCGGGCCGATTCGTATACCGCATTGAGCATTTTCATGACCTGAACGCCGTCAGACACAGGGGCGATCGTTTCTTTTCCTTCCAGGCAGCATGAAACAAAATGATCGATTTCGTTATAAAACGCTTTTTCAAAATCGAATTTCAGGTTATCAATCTGCGGGGTGATGTTCAGGATCGTGTCATGCTTCTCCGTCACAATCACCAGTTCCGGCTCGATTTCCGCGCCTCCCTTGTCCCCGAACAGCTTGACGTACAATTCATCCTTTTTCGCCTGCAGCGTGAAGCTCACGTCGACCAGGAGGGATGCTCCGTTTTCAAACCGGATCAGGGCATTCGAAAGATCTTCCACATCGTTATGGGCAGGATCATAATCCGCCGCCTGATAGAATGAAAGATTCTTGATATGGCTTCTGTTGCCAAGCTTCCTGTAGGCATTTCCGCTCACCGATACAGGCTTCGGCTTCCCCATGAAGTACCAGCAGATATCGATCATATGGACGCCGAGATCGATCAGCGGGCCGCCTCCAGATCTCGACAGATCGCTGAACCAGCCGCCTGGATTTCCGAGCCGGCGCAGGCAGGACGTTTTCGCATAGTAGATCTCCCCAAGTTCGCCGTGATCCACGAATTTCTTCAACAGCTTGGCATTGTCCCCGTGACGCCTGACGAACCCGACCTGCAGGACCTTCCCGGATGATTCGACCGCAGCTTCCACCTTCAGCGCTTCTTCGACCGTCATGCACAATGGCTTTTCAACCAGGACATGCTTCCCCGCTTCAAGTGCGGCGATGGCGATTTCTGCGTGCGAATTATTCCAGGTACAGATGCTGACTGCATCGATGTCATCCTGCCCGAGAAGTTCCCTGTAATCACTGTACAATCGTGTGACCCCGTATAATCTTCCTTTTTCTGCAAGACGATCACCGTTCAGGTCACAGAGGGCGGCAAGCTCCGCCTCCCCGCTCGCAAGATACGGCTTTATATGAAATTCTGAAATCGATCCCGTCCCGATAACGCCCACTTTCAACATGTATCCTTTCTCCCTTCGTTGCACTGAATTTCTTTTCCCAATCTCGAAGATTCATAGATTCCCGCCAACAGTTTCAGCACTTCAACTCCATCTTCCCCCTCAACCAGCGGCGCCGCCCCTGTCCGGATGCACTTGATAAAATGTTCGATCTCATCCTTGAATGGGTCATTTTTTTCAAATACAGGCTGGGTCTTACAGAGAAGCCCGTCTTCTTCTGTAAAAATGGAAAGCGGCATCAATGAAGCGCCGCCCTTGTCTCCGAAGATGTCGATCCCGATCCCCTCATCCTGCTCCCCGTTAAGCGCCCAGGAGGTTTCCAGCGAAAGGGCCGCTCCGTTCTCGAAGCGGATCCATGCAGCCCCGAAATCATCCACATCAAAAATCCGGCCGCTGTTCAATTGCTTGTTGCTGGATTCCCAGCTTGATACATAGTCTGTTTCATAGTTTCCGAGTCCAGTGATCGTTTTACCTGTGATGCTCCGGGCTTCCGGTCTGCCGATCAGCCACCACGCCAGGTCCAGCACATGCACCCCGATATCCATCAGGGCCCCGCCGCCTGAGAGCGCCTTGTTAGTGAACCATCCCTTCGGTGTCCCGCGCCGCCTGAAAAGCCTGGCTTTGACATAGTACACATTCCCGAAGGTCCCTTTGGAAGCATGTTTTTTTAAAATCTGCGCATCACGACGAAAACGATGGGGCATTCCGACCATCGTCATCACATTCTTTTCTTTTGCGAACCGTAAATAGTTTTCCACTTCTTTTACGTCCGTCCCGATCGGCTTTTCCATGAATACGTGGATCCCTTTTTCGGCAGCCTTCATCGCAATCGGGATATGGGTCGCATTCGGCGTACAGATCATCACCGCATCGAGCTGAGTCTTCCCGAACATCTCTTCTGCCGTTTTGAAAAATCGGGGGATCCCGTATGTCTGACAGATGTCCCTCGCCCGGACGAGGTCCACATCGGCGACTGCAGCGAGTTTCACGCCCTCTGCAGCCTTCAGATTCGGGATATGGCTGGATTCCGCAATCGAGCCGATCCCGATCAATCCTATATTCATTTCATTCTTCATCTTCATCCCTCCTCAGCTGGAGAAGTTGATTATTTTCGTCAACGCGGCAGACGGCTTATTCATGAGCTCTTCATAGGCTGCCTCCGCTTCCCCTACACTTATTTCCTGCTGAATGAACGGCCTCACATCGATCTGCCCTTCGCTTACAAGCCGGATATACTCACCAAGATTCCTTCCTTCCGTCCAGCGGACAAATCCATAGGGATAGTCGATGGCTTCCGCCTCATAGACTTTATCGTAACGGCCCGGCCCGCCGGCACGCGAAATCAGCAGCTGCGCTTCTTTACTGAACATCAGATTCCTCGGAAAGTCCGGCTCGATATCACCGACGATGACCACCTTCCCTTTGTTCCTGATCCATTCGAGGCTCTGACCGGTAAGCGGCGACTTCTTCCCGCCCGCACATAACAGAACAGCATCCGCTCCCTGCCCGGCCGTGCACCGGTCCAGTTCCGCCTTCATTTCTTCTGCCGTAGTGAATGCTTTGATCCCCCGGTCTTTTTTAATCATTTCCACACGCTCTTCGTGAAGATCATATGTAATCACCCTATACGAAGCAGCGTTCGCAATCTTGGCGATCATCTGTCCGAGGAGCCCCATGCCGACGATGACAACCGTCTCCCCAAACTGCAGCCCCGCCGTCCTTAGTGCGTGGATGGCGATCGCCCCGATCCCGCCGAGCGCCGCTTCCTTCGGCTCTACATTTTCAGGTACCTTTGAGTAAAGCGTCCCCGGCACGAGAAGGGCATCGGCATGCTGGACGTATGGGGCTCCGTAGACCGCGACAAGATCCCCTTTTTTCACATCCGTTATGCCGTCTCCCGCCTCTTCCACCACTCCCATTGCGCTGTATCCGAGCGTAATCGGCGTGTCCTTGCTGTTTTGAAGAATCGTCAACTCTGTGCCGGGTGAGATTGCAGAATACAAGGTTTTGACCAAAATGTAAGAAGGTTTTACCCCCGGCCTCTCCTCCTGTACGATTTCCACCCTTTTATTGCAAACTGTGATTTTCCTCA
Organism: Rossellomorea aquimaris; assembly: GCF_001877785.1. Taxonomy (GTDB): domain Bacteria; phylum Bacillota; class Bacilli; order Bacillales; family Bacillaceae_B; genus Rossellomorea; species Rossellomorea aquimaris_A. The sequence continues at coordinate 202,902 of NZ_MINN01000117.1, forward strand.
TCTTCATGTTCCTCCCGTTTTCTGTGAACAACATCAGCTGCCCAGCCATTTTGCGAGATTTTCTTCAACAAAATCATCATCATGCAAATGAGGGTAAGCCCTGCGTACGCGGTCGATTTCATCCAGCTGGCCGGGGCTGAGCTCTTCCTTATCGGCCAGACACCACCGCCCCTTCATCAATCCCTGGGCGGCGAGGACCTGGTTGATCCCGGCAATGCTTCCCTTGAAGCCATTCTTTGCATCAAAGAAAGCGCCGTTCGCATCGGTGATTTCCTGAGCGAGGGTAAGCATCGAAGGGGGGACGCAATCGTCCGGCTCCAGCTGTTTGATTTCATGGAATAATTCAACCGCCCGCTTCGTCCACACAGACCAGTGTCCGAGAAGTCCCCCGGCGATCCCCTTCTCCTTCACTTCGCCATTCACATTGAATTTATAGTTCGTCAATAGATCGTTGACGATATTGTCGTCGTTACCGGTGTAGAGGGCGATCTCTTCCTCACGTCCCGAGCGGCAGACCGCCCTGACGACCTCGGCGGTCAGATACCGGTCAAAAGGTGCCAGCTTGATGGCGTGGACATTCGGGATACGTGCGAATGCTTCCCAGAATTCATAGGATAAAATCCTGCCGCCGACTGCAGGCTGCAGATAAAAGCCGAACACCGGGATGATGTCAGCCACCCTTTTCGTCCGATCCAGCAGCTGTTCCTCTGTATGATCCTGCAATCCGCCCATACTGAGCAGCCCCAGATCATACCCGGCATCTCTCGAGAATTCTGCTTCTTCAGCCGCCTGATCAGCCGGTCCGCAGATCCCTGCCACTTTGATGAACGAATCAGGGACACCCGCCCCTTTCATCTCTTCGACGGCAAGCTTCAATACCCTCTGATAAAGATTGAAGCGGGGATCGCGGATTTCAAATTGCGTCGTATGGACCCCGACGGCAAGGCCGCCGACGCCAGAATCGATATAATACCTGGTCAATGCCCGCTGGCTCTTCTCATCCAGCTCCTTATCCCCGGTGATCGCGAGGGGGTGGGCCGGGATGAAGGCACCTTCATGCAATGACTTCTTAACCGATGGATTCAGCATTTAAAATGCCCCTTGCCTTTCTTGGAAATGGGTCGGTTTATTGTACGTATAGCCGTCCCTCTCCACCCAATCCGCTGTCATCTCGATCATCTGCTGCATCGTCACTTTAGGATAGCCGAATAATTTATGGGCCTGTGAAGCATCATTCAGCAGGGCTGTCGGCTGTTCTTCATTGACGAACACCGCCTGTTTTTTGAAGCGTTTGGCAAAGGCTTCTGCAAGCCAGCGGACAGAAATCGTCTCGGGACCCGTCACATTGAGGATTTTTGGCGGGGACTCCGTGTGCAGCAGAGATCTGAGCGCATATTCATTCGCATCCCCCTGCCAGATGACATTGACATTCCCCATCGTCAAATCGATCGGCTGCCCATTGTATACCTGCCTCGCCACTTCAAGCAGGACACCGTACCGCAGGTCGATGGCGTAGTTCAATCTGAAAAACAGCATCGGCGTATCATTTTTATGGGAAAAATAAGTGAGGACGCGTTCACGCCCGAGGCACGACTGTGCATACTCCCCGATCGGGTTGACGGGCTGATCTTCCCCGCAGTGGCTTTTGATCACATCCGTAAGCGGATACACATTGCCCGTTGAAAATGACACGATGCGCGAATCGGGGAACTTCTCAGCGAACCGTCCCGGCAGATAAGCGTTCATGGCCCAGGTGAAATGCTCATTGCCGACCGTCCCGAACTTATTCCCAGCCATGAAGATGATGTTTTTCACCTGCGGCAGCGCCTGGAGATCTTCTTCCTTCAACAAGTCCGCCGAGACCGTATGGATTCCGAATGCATTCAGCTCATTCCTTAAGTCAGGCGTTGAAAATCTTGAAATGCCATACACCTTTTTGCTCACTCCGGCCTTGTCGATCGCCCTTTTTGCCATCTTGGCCAGGGTCGGGCCCATCTTTCCGCCGACGCCGACGATCATGAGATCACCGTCCAGCTTCCTGATATCCTCGACCAGCGCCTGTGAAGGTTCTGTCATAAAAACTTCTAATTCTTGAATCGTTTTCATCAAACCACTCTCCTGAAATGTAAGATTGAACTTTCTGATAATTTCTTATCAACATCTTATGAAGCCGCTTATTAAAAGACAAGTCTTTAAATGGTCTTTAAAGTGGGCGGGCAGAAATATTTTACTTAACTGAATTTTGACAATTCAGACTATTATCTTTATCATTAAATAAAAAGACATGTCTATAAAAGCATGTAATGGGGGGAGCATGTTGAGAAGCAAAAAATCCATTCACGATAACTCTGAAATCAATATCGGAATCATCGGGCCCGAAGAGCTCGTCGCCCAAACGAAAGAGACATTGAAGTCATTCCCTAATTTCAAACCGCATTTCTCAGTCATCAAACCCGGGAGCATCATTGCCGAGGCCGCTAAAGACCTGATGTATGACGTTGACGTACTCATGTTCACCGAGTACCATCTGTACAATCTCGCAAAGCAGTTCCTCGATTTCCCGATCCCGGTCCATCATGTCCCGCTGATGGGGACGGGGTTGTACCGATCCCTCTTCCTGATCAAAAACAGGCACGGACTGAAGAATCTTTCAATTGATACGATCGAAAAGAAATATGTCGAGAAAATACTGGCCGAGCTCGGGGAGGAAAACAGCGAACTATCCGTCTTCCAGAAGCAGTCCAACCCTCCGCTGATCAGTGACATCGTGGGGTTCCACATCGACAATCATGAAAGGCACGGTGCCATCGCCCTGACCGGGATCCAGGAAGTATCCAAACGCCTTGTTGAGCTGAACATCCCTTATGAATGGGTGACCCCGACCCAGCAGGACATGATCGTCTCGCTGGAGAGGGCCCTCCTCGCCACCGAAACGCGGAGGAACAAGGAGTCCCAAATCGTGTTCGGCTTGATCAATGTCGATGACTTTAAAAAAATCACAGAGAAATACCATTCGGAGCACGATGTCCAGCTGCTGAAATTAAACATCCAGCAGATGCTGCTTGATTACATAAAACAACTGGACGGGCATCTCATCAACCTCGGCGGTGAGGAATACTCCTTCATCACGACCCGGGGCATCTTTGAACGGGAAACGCGAGGCTACAAATTCATCCCGCTGCTGCAGGAAACCAACCATGCGATGGGGATCACCCTGAGCATCGGGGTCGGCTTCGGATCGACGGCGGCCGAAGCCGGCAGCCATGCACGGCTCGCTCTCAGGCAGGCCAAGGATTCCGGCGGGGATGTATGCTACATCGTCCGCGAGAACAGAAGCGTCCTCGGTCCCGTCGATATCACGACAAACACCCAGTACGAGCGGTATGATCTCGCCATAACCGATGCAGAACTCCTCGACAGGGCCGAAAAAGCGGGAATGTCCGCCTCCTACATGACCAAATTGATGGCAAGGGTCGAACGATACGGAATTGTCGACTACACGGCACAGGAACTTGCTTCAACCCTCAACATCACGGTCCGGAGCGCCCACCGGATCCTGCTGAAATGGATGGACGCCGAACTTGTCGACATCGTCGGTGAGGAAAAGCTTACCCACAAAGGCCGGCCGCGCCGCATCTACCGCTTGAGTTTTACGATGGATGAAAAGGTTCAGTAAAGCAGAAAGGCTGAGACGGTTGATTCTGAAGCAGCCAGTTTGAGGCTCCAGCCTACGGATCCGGGCAATTGAAAAATAGAATTCGGGAAGCGTCCTGAATTCTATTTTATTTGCCGTGAATCCTATTCAATGTCCACCCTCTCCCCTGAAACCCGGCTTACGCCCGCCGATTCGATGAAACGGATGATTTCAAGTGTTTCACTCAACTTGACCCCCGGGCTGCCGCCTTGGAAAAAACGGATGATTTCTTCCAGAAGACTCGCGTAGAAAGGCTTGGCATCAGCAGCCACATTTACATACTCCGTCCCTTTTTCAAAGTGGACGAGGGCCCCGAACTGCTGGCAGCCGGAGCGGTTCCCTCTGACCGTCCCAATTCTTCCGTCCCTCCACCTTCCGACGATGAGGTCATGGTCATCATTGCAATTTACGGTAACAGCTTCTGTCCCTTCCCCCAGAATCGCGAAGAGCATTTCGACCGCATGGATCCCGTACCAGAAGTAACCCTGACCGGCGATCATATCCATCGGTCCGAAACAGTCAGCACCGATGATCGCACCTTTATCCTTTCTCGACAAAACATCTCTCAATCCCTCTGAAAAACGAAGCGCTGACGTGCTGACGATTGGTGTTGAATAGGTACTTGCCAGTGCAGCCATTTCCTCTGCTTCCGAGGACGAGAGACTGAAGGGCTTATCGATGAAAATCGGCTTTCTGTAAACAATCAGTCTCCTCAGCTGCTCCAAATGAGTACTGCCGTCCACCGATTCAAGCAGGACGGCGTCGGTCCCTTCCGCCGTTTCCTCCAGAGTATCCACGATTTCAACTCCGTGCCTGCGTACTTCCTCAGTGATCCGCCCGATCCTGCTGACACTCAGTTCAAAGTCCGGTGAGCCTCCAGGGAAGGCTTTAATGACCTTCCCTCCGGGTACATGATGCTCCCCGCCTGAATCATTTAATAATCTGGTGAAAACAGAGGCATGGGAGGTATCCAGACCGACCATGCCGATGTTGAGATCTTTCATCTGCCCGACCGCCTTTCCGTGAACTACTTAAGTCCCGACATCTGGATTCCTTCCGTGAAGTAGCGCTGGAAGAATAAGAAAATCAGGAATGTCGGAATGAATGACAGCGTCGAACCGGCCATTTCAATCCCGAAGTTCCCTTCTTTACCGAGAATAGACGCCAGCCCTACCGTCACCGGGAACATTTCTTCCCTCGTCATATAGATCAGCGGCTGGAAAAGATCGTTCCAGTTGGAAATAAACGAGAACGTTCCGACTGTCGCGACAACCGGGATCGACAGCGGCAGAATCACCTTGAAGAAGACTTTGATATCATTCGCCCCGTCGATGCGGGCCGCTTCTTCCAAATCATTCGGGATGCTCTGCAGGAACTGACGGACGAGGAAAACGCCCATGATCCCCCAAAGCTCAGGTATGATCAATGCCCAATACGTATTGATCCAGCCGAAATCCGCGAACATGATATATTTCGGGATGATGAGAAGCTGCTGAGGGATCATGATGACCGCCATGAATATCCAGAAGATGGCCTCGCGCCCCGGGAATTGTTTTTTTGCAAAAATATAACCCAGGATCGCACAGAAGATCATCTGGCTGAAAACAGGGATGATCGTGATGACGACCGAGTTGAAGATCCAGCGGACGAAGAGTCCATTTCCTATCAAATATTTATAGTTGCCAAACGTCGGATCCTCGGGGATCCAGAAGAGCGGATCAAGCAGTGCGTATTGCATTTCTTTAAACGAACCAAGCGCCATGATGACAAACGGCAAGAGAAAACAGAGTGCCAATACCGCCAGCGCTAAATATTTTATGACTTTTCCCATTGTTCACCCTCCTTTACCCTGGGGATTAATAATATTTCGTTTCCTGACCCATGTATTTCCTCTGGATGAGCGAGATGATCAGGATGATAAAGAACAACACGTAGGAGAGAACCGCTGCGTAGCTCAAGTTAAGCCCTCCAAACCCTTGCTGGTACAGATAAAACACGATCGTCGTTGTAGCATAGTTCGGCCCGCCGCCCGTAAGGAGGAAGGTGGAGTCGAAGATCTGGAACGAACCGATCGTGGTGATGATTGCCACATAAAAGTGGATCGGTTTCAACAGCGGGAACGTGATCGACCAGAAAATCCTGAACGGCGTCGCCCCGTCTATCCTGGCTGATTCATACAGCTGCTTATCGATTGACTGCAGTCCGGCAAAATAGTAAATCATCGTGCTTCCGGCCACTTTGAAAATACTGAGGCCCGCAAGGACGATCAGTGCCTGGCCCGAATCGGAAAGAAACAGCTGTGTATCAACACCGAACAGGCTGAGGAGATAGTTCACCATACCTGATTCAGTCCCCCTGAACAGCCATCCCCAGATCCCGGCGATGATGACGAAGGAAGTGACGACAGGCAGGAAGAAAATACCCTTGAAGAATCCTTTCAGCCACACACCTGAATTGATGATCAGGGCAAGGATCAACCCCAGTGCCATCGTAGGGACGATATAGTAAATGGAGAATAAGACCGTATTCCAAATCGCTTTCCAAGCGAGTTTATCCTCGAGGAACCTCATCCAGTGCTTAAGCCCGACAAATTCCGGATCACCGATGACCTTCCAATCCAGAAATGTCAGGACAAAACTGAACGCAAACGGGAAGATCTGAAATATCAGGAAGTGAATCAATGTGGGTATGAGAAAGATGTAGACAATCGCATTCCGGTCCCATTCACGCTTGATCCGGGTTTTCAGAGGCAATTTTTTATTTTTCACTTTCAGTTCACGTTTGACCGTCTCTGTGTTAATCAGTTTCATCACCTTCTTTTATGTAAGTTAGGAAACAGAGAGCACCAATCCGGGAAGGATCAGTACTCTCTGCCTAAAACACTATTGTTTGGCGAGTTCCGCTTTGATTGCTTCTGCAGCTGCATCGGCTGCTTCCTCAGGTGTCTTCTCACCTGCCATCATCGTCTGCACTTCGGCCTGGATACCAGGCATGATGGAGCGTCCGATCGGGTGGATGACACCCGGCTGTGCATATTGTGTATACTCGGAAAGCTGGCTTAGATATTTCTGGTCGTCAAAGATATCCTTCGCTGATTCACGAGCCGGGATATACTGTGTCAGCGTGTTGAATTTACGCTGGTTTTCAGCATTGGTCACGACTTTGATGAACTCTGCTGCCGCATCCGGGTTGTCACTGTTCGATGGAACCACGAACATTCCCGTAGTACCGTATGTGGCCTGTTCCTTGTTTTTAAGCGGCGGAGCGATGACGAAGTCAAGTCCGCTCTTTTGAAGATTTGTCAGTGAAATACCTGATCCTTGAACAGCGAGCATTTTCCCGCCGTTCCATAAGGCATCATGTTCCATCGCCGTAACGGAATCTTCAGGAATCCAGCCTTTTTTATACATATTATTGATGAACTCAAACGCTTCGACGCCTGCTTCGTTGTTGATCTTCACTTCATCATCCTGCGTGATGACTTCCCCGCCTGCCTGCCACAGGAACGGATACAATGTTCCGTTCATAGAACCGCCGCCCTGATAGCTGAGTGCGTAGAACCCTTTGTCTTTAGCCTTTTTAGCCCAGTCAGAGAACTCATCCCAAGTAGCGGGAAGTTTTTCAGGATCTTCACCGATTGCTTTGATGACTTCTTTATTGTAGAAAAGCGTGTACGCTTCCTGAAGAATTGGAAGTCCGTACGTTTTATCCTTCCATTTTGTTGAAAGCAGCGCTGTATCAACAAAATCATCCATATCGTTATCTTTCAAGTAAGGATCCAGCTCTAGAAGCATCCCTTCGTCTGCATATTGAGGCATCTGGTCAGGGATGGCATAAAAGACATCCGGACCGTTGTTGGCAGCGAGTGCCGTCAATACCTTTTGATCCCGGTTTGCCCAAGGAATCGTCTCGATCTTTACATCCACATCAAATTTCTCCTTGTAAGAAGCAACAATTTCATCCCACATCTTTTTCTCTGCATCCGCGTCACCTGTATAAGGATGGACCCAAACCGTGATTTCACCGGAAACTTCCCCGTCCCCTGCTTTTCCTCCTGCCTTTTCATCCTTCGAACTGCAGGCAGCCATCAGGAAAAGTCCCATGACTAATACTAAGAGAAACGTCAATTTCTTTTGCATGAATGATCCCCTCTTCTTATTTATTTTTTGAAACTGTGAACCCCTTTGTTATGACTCTTAAAGATGCTTGCCTTCCGTTAGACACCCCCCTGGTATTCTGAACAGCATTATAGACCGCTGTCATGTCTGCAGCAGCAGTCAATTCCCACTCGTCAAATCTGAATTGTAAAAATATTCATAACCTTTCTTCAAGTCTAATTCGTTTTTTTAAAAGAGACAAGTCTCTTAATTGTCTTTAATAAAAGGTTGTTTTCTAAAAGATTGTTGCTTTTCGTAAATTGTCCAGCAGCCTGTATGTTTCTTTGTGGACGTGCTCTTTTCGAATTCAAGTTTAAACCACAGGTAGAAGGACATCAGAAAACCCTAAGTTCCGGCATTTTCTTGTGTGTAAAGCAACAAAGTATGCGAAAAGAGCTTAATAAAAACAGCCCTTCCCTTTTTAAAAGGATTTTGAATAATGGGAAAAATCGTTGCAATCCTTTCTATCCGTGACGTATAGTAGTTCACAAAAGGGGTGGAAATATGGGAGGATGGGAACGGTTTAATACGATTGTGTACGGGATGCTTAAGCTTGCATACCTCAACCTGCTGTGGGTGTTGTTTACTTTTGCGGGCCTTGTGGCATTCGGTTTTTTCCCTGCCACCGCCGCGCTGTTCACTGTGGTGAGAAAATGGCAGCTCCGTGACGGGACCGGCCCGGTGTTCACGTCGTTTTGGCATACATATAAGAAGGAATTTTTTAAATCGAACGGCTGCGGCCTTATTTTTACAGTGATCGGTTATATCCTTTATTACGACTTCACTTTCATCGGAATGAACAGCGGGAAGCTGACCTTCCTCGTCCCGGTGATCGTGTTGATCCTGATCTGGTATATGATCACCCTCTTCTTTTTCTTTCCGGTTTACGTCCACTTTGACCTGCCGTTCTGGAAGGTCCTGAAGCAGTCATTGCTGATTGCATTGACCTCACCGCTCGAACTGATCCAAATGGCGGCTGCATGCGGCCTTTTATACGGGAGTGTGTCCCTTCTGCCCGGTATCATTCCCCTGTTTAGTGGAAGCGTCCTTGCCTATGCGGTGATGTGGATCGGGCTGCGGGCTTTTGAAAAAGTGGAGAGGAAGAAATTGAACAGTGCAGAAAATAAGACAGCTTGATGATGAGATGGACCGCTTCCGGTTTGGGAGCGGTTTTTTTTTGAGGGGGAAATTATCAAACTGCTCTTTTGAGATTATCGCAACCCCAGCGGTTGATTGGAGTGCAAGACGAAGACTCCTGCGGGAGAAGTTGCCAATCGGAAAAGCGGAAGGGCTTTGAAGAGAGGCGGGTGGCATAAGACGAATTGGCCGGGAAGGCGTTCTTTGCCTTCTTGGTCGATTTGACTTATGACATGTGCCTCTAAGTCCTGCAGCTGGACATGTGAGACCCCGCAGGCAAAGCCGAGGAGGCTCACGGGTCACCCGCGGAAAGCGAAGTCTTGCACGGAAATCAAAAAGCGGTATTGCAACTACTGGCTAAAAGAACGATGGCAGGTCTATTTTCCCATCTAACATTACGACTATTTAAAGACTTGTTTCAGGGGTTCTAAATCTATAAAAATAGGAATAACAGCATGCGGAAGTTTCACAAATGACTAACATACATCACCGAAGAAAGCGCTGACATACATGAGTAAGAAAGGCGGTGTAAAAAGGACCAGGCAATAAAAAGAATACTATTTTCAGAGGAGATGGGAGAATGAAGAATAAAGGAAAATCGTTCTGGATCATCGCTTTGGCATTGATCATGCTGGCCGGCTCCATGTATGTCCCGGCAGGTTCCCCCACAGCCGCGGCAGACAGTAATTTTGCAGACCCGGTCAATCTTGGCCACCATATTGAAAGCGTTGCGGTCTATGATTCTGCTTATGGTGAGGAGGACGGACACGACGTCATGTACACGACCGTTTCAGGAAGCCCGGCCATTTTCCAGGTAATTGACCTGGAATCGAAGGAAGTGCTGAGATCCTATCCGCTTGAAGGGACGGGTGCCGTGTGGACACATATCACCGTTCCGAATGGCAATGTGTACATCGGAGGAAACGGACATCTGTACGAGTACTCCCCCGGGACACAGGAAGTGAAAGACCTTGGCGGGATCGGGGAAAGCGTGGTGTACGGCTTATCCTATGATGAAGATGGCCGCGTTTACTTCGGATCTTTCCCGAACGCGAAAGCCGGGATGTATGACCCGAGTACAGGCGAAATGAGGGATTACGGAACAGTCGCACCCGGTCAAAGTTACACGCGCTCAACCGCTTACCACGATGGATTCCTTTATCTTGGTGTCGGTGTCGACAACCGTATGGTGAAACTTGATGTGGAAACAGGCGAATATGAGTCGATCCCTGTTCCGGACCACGTCATCCAGGGATCAAGCGTATGGCAGATGGATGCGTTCGGCGACTATATTGTAGCAGGAGTCGGCGGCGGTGATAATTCGCTTCTCTTCTATAATACAATTACGAATGAATGGGAAGATACTTACTATGAAAATAATAAAGGGCTCCGGCTTATCCAGGGGCTTCCTGGAAGCAATAAGGCTTACTTCCTGCAGAACGGGCGAATCATGGAAATCGACCACGAAACCCTTGCCGCAAGTGATACAGGTGTCAGGTTCGGCACATTCATCCGCAACACTGGCTGGGTGGAACTGGAAGGTGACCCGGATTTCCCGGGATACTCACTCGTGACTGTCCAATTTGCCGGACAAGTCACATACATGAATCTTGAGACGAAAAAAGTAAAAACCATTCAACTTCCGGTGGTCGGAAATCCGATTCCGATCCAGACCCTTGAAAACGGACCGGACGGGAATTTATATATGAGCGGCTACCCGGGCGGAAAGGGTGCGGTTTACCGTCCTGATTCCGGTACTTCTGAAATGTTCACGCTCGGACAGGCGGAAGGAATGGCGGCAATCGGGGATAAGATGTATTTCGGGGTTTACCCCGGAGCGATCATCTACGAACTTGATACCACCAAGGAAGTACTGGACAGACAGCAAATCTATGATATCCCCCATCAGGACAGACCGTTCGAAATGGAGCCTGTGAATGATAAGCTCTATATCGGCACGATCCCTGATTACGGAAAACTTGGCGGGTCATTGACGATCCTTGATCCCGCTGATCCTGACAATGCCCAGGTTTTCGAAAACGTCATCCACAACCAGGCGATTGTCGCACTTGCTGAAAAAGGAGACAAGTTGTACGGTTCGACCACGATAGCAGGCGGTCTTGGAATTGACCCGACAGAAGAAGCTGCAAAAGTCTTTGTGTGGGACCTTGAAAGCAATGAGAAGATCACTGAATTCGTCCCTGACATCCCCGGTCTCGATTACGATCCGCGAATGATCAGCGGAATGAGTGAAGGTCCGGACGGCCTGTTATGGTCGGCAGCCGACGGAACGATCTTCGCCATGGATCCCGAGACGCTGGAAGTAGTAAAAAGCAGGACCATCTATGAAGATGTGAAACATTACGGCAGATGGCGCCCGATCCACATCCGCTGGGATGACAACGATATGATGTACACGACGCTTGCCGGAAAACTGACGGCCATCGATCCGGATACACTGCATTATAAAACGCTTGGTTCGACAGAGCTTATGACTGTCGGCATCGACGGCGACATTTATTATGCGGATGGAACGGACTTGATGAAGATCGAGGTGCTGGAAAATACGTTGGAATCCGCAATGGACTTGATTTCTGAAGAAGCGGCGGACGGAAATATCAGCCACCCTGTCCATAAACAGCTGATCAACTCACTGAAGCAGGCGGCCCATCATCGCGATAAGGGTGATTTGGATCAGGCACGGAAATTCGTTGATAAAGCATTGGGACACTTGAAGAAAGCAAAGGGTGAAGATGTGGCGAATGATTTGGAGGTTAAACTGGCTCTTAAGACGATAGAGTTGTAGTTTTGAAAAAACCCGGTTCGGTGCGGGGCACCGAACCGGGTTTTTGATGGTATGGGATTGAGGCGGCGGGGATTTGGTAGTCCTCCAACCATTTTCAAGTTTTTTTCAGGAGAAGGGATATATCACCAAGAATATGAAGGTTTTCTACGGGGATGGGGGCGATACCAACAATTCCTAAGCGTTTGCCAACAAAAATAGGGATTTACCAACAAATTCTGAGCGTTTGCCAACAATTTTTCAGATTTACCAACAAAAAAAGGTAGGATACCGACAATTCGACAAAAATCGACGACCCTTCTGCGCTCCAGCAGCCAAACACCAACCCTGCAGCCGCCCCTATACCCAGAAAAGCAACTCACAATCCTCACCCCCGCCCAAACGTACTCCTCATCCGCTCTTCCGGATCATCCTCCACACTCTCATCCCATTCCAGGACCTGACCCGCTTTCAGCAATACATCTCTCAACTCCCCGTATCCCACATCCTGAACCGATGACCCTTTTTCAAAAGCAAGGCTCACCGCAGCCCCCGCAGACTGCCCGATGATCATGAACACCGGTTCCATCCGGATGGATCCAAAGGCAATATGAGAACTCGATAAACAGACAGGCACCAGCAGATTTGTGCATTCTTCCGCTTTCGGACGGATCGAGCGCAAAGAAATCGGATAAGGCGAAATCGGGATTTCGACGTCCCCTTCATTGACGCAGGCGCCGTCGATGACGACCCGCCTGCAGTGATGGGAATCCATCTGATAGGATGCGAGACCGATTGACTCCCCTGCGGTTGTCTGACCCAGACAATTCCGGTCGGTCATCACATAGTCCGAGATCATCCTCCTGCCTTCCCGGATATACAATTGATGCGGCCAGTGGCCGGTTTCCATGAATTCATCCGCCGGGAGCCCCCATTCGGACACTTCGTTACGGATCGCATCAGGTACCCTTACATCGTGACTCAAGAAATACAGCATGCCGAGATTATAATTGAAGTGCTCCTGGAAGATTTCTTCCCTCTTTTCAAAACTTCCATCCGGCCAGTCGTAATTCCCACCGATAAAATCAGTGGAGACCGCCCCGTAATTATTGAGGTCCGTTTTTCCATTTGGCAGCATGGTGTGGAGATTCAGCGCGTCCCATACACCCGCTTGTATGTAACGGAGCAGCAAGGCATAACGGTCCCCTTCATAAAAAGGTGGCTTCGGGAACGGAATGCGGTTTTCAGGCTCTTTTGTCAAACAGATGCGGAAGTTATACGCCTGTATCCGGTGATCGCCTTCACCCTGGACCTCAGACCCGGCAGCAACCTCCTCCACGCCAGGCAAAAGACCGCTCCCCCTGTCGCCTGCCGTCACATAGGGATCGACACGCAGCTCAAATTTATGATGAGGTTCCCCGAACCGGATCCCGTTATAGGTCTCGCCGTACTCAGTATTCGGCTCGCGGCCCACCGCATAGGAAACCCCCGCCTTGGCCATAAGGTCCCCTTCATAGCCCGCGTCCACGAAAAAGCTTCCTTCAAAGATACAGCCATTTTCCATGATGATCCTCTTAATCTTCTTATCTTCCTTCTCTACTTTTGCAGGGTGCTGATTGCAGTAGACTGGAATATGATAGTCAGCAAGCCACTTTTTAAAAACCGCAGCCGCTGCTTTAGGCTCAAAGGTCCACTGCTCTTCTTGTCCGTAATAGTCTCCGATTCTCTTATAAAACTCCCTGGACAAGCCTTCGATCGCTTCTTTGGCTCCGAAATCCGTCGCACCCAGTCCGCTTGCCGTAATCCCGCCGATATGACGGCTGAATTCGGAGATGGCGACTGACAGTCCCATCTTCTTTGCCTGGATGGCGCATGTGATGCCTGCAGGGGTTGCGCCGTAAACAATTAAATCTTCCTTTACTGTAAAAGGCTGAGCCATTTTTTCAGCAGGTTCATAGTATTTCAGTTTATTATAGTCCATCAGCGGCTCCTTCCAGCCAGCCGCACTTAGAAGCAGCGGCAGATTTTTTCAGGAAATCAAAGTAGATCAACAGCATTTCCTCAGTGGAAAAAGAACCGAAGTTGTCCTTGGTTTGAATGGCGAGCAGCCGGTCATCGACGGCAGGCGTTTGGTTTTCAAGAAAATCAATGACTTCATCCAGGAAGCGCATGATTTCCCGGCCATCTTCACGGCTTTTCACTTTTTCCGGATCCACGACCCGCGCCGGGAACAACGGGACATTCCAAACGGTGTGCCTGGCGATGATTTTTTCCAATTTCAATAAAGTTGAAAAATGTTCCTCTCCAAGGAAAGAACGATAGTCGCCGGCCAGCGCGCTGTACTCCTTGCCCCAGCTCAAGCCCGCAAACATGTAATTGTTCAGCTGGTGAATCCATTTCCAAGGATAATCAGCCAGCCGTTCAGACTTCAGGTGGCAGGGTACGATCAAATTCAGGATTCCGTCCACCTGGAGTTTCTTATAGTCGTCCATATCTTCCTTCATCCTGTTCAGGAGCGGAGGAAAAAGTTCACTCAGCATGAAATGGTCACTGTAGTATTCAAGCACGGTAAAGGATCTGCCGTTTTTCATGGTCTCCGCCCTCCAATCCTTGAGGCTGGCTGCTGCCCGCGCCTGCCCGCCGCCCCGATGATGGAGGGAGCGGGAATAATCCCTGCCCCAATATGCGTACAACACATCCGCTTCCCCGGAGGCTTCGGTCCCCCCGGAGCGTTCAAGCATATTCCATTCCAGACCCGCGTTATACACGATGTGTTCCACTTGAACGTTCAATTTCCCCAATGCTTCCTTCAGCTTCTCCGTGAAGGCTATGTAAGCCGGCATAAAAGCAGCGTTCTCTTCTTTCCCGATCCCCACGTCTTCCGGCCACAATGAGACCCTGGTAACGACCGGCGATTCCCGGCAGATATCCTTAATCCGCTTTATAACCCGATCCTGCAGACCGATGTCTTTAAGGAAATGAAGGGCCTGGTGTCCTTTTTCTTCTATTAAGAAAGAAAGGCTGTGGCCGCCGAGCGTGACATTCATACTGCGTTTGGCCAGTTCCCCTTCGACATATTTTTTTATTTTATCCCAAAGGAAAAAGGTGAAGAAAAATTCATTCAGCCCGTTTTTGACTCCCCAGTCGATCAGGCGGTTTATGTATATGGGATCATTGACCGTTTCAATGACATTGCCGCGTCTTTTAAATAAGGGTTCTTCCTGACAAGCGGTATTTTTTGCAGATGGATGCTGTCTTTTTTCTGACAGATGAACCCAGCTATATCCGAGTTTTTTCGCGCAAAAATCATACACGCCGTATAACAATGAACGTTCTTCTTTTCCGATGATCGACACATGCTTTTCGTCTTCGATAACCGCGAACCCGTCATTTTTCAAGGACAACTGATCGGCACACCATCCGGATGTGTTGTAGTCTTTTTCGAGCATTAAATTTATGACTTCCAGTTCTGGACCCGGAGGACCGTTCCTCTTTATAGCGGCCTCAATTCCCGCACCCCTGAACAGCCTCCTTAGCTCCTCCACCGCAAAAAGAGTGGTGACGTGGTCATTAAAATATACGATTTCCTTCATCACAGCATACTCCCCTCCATCCTATACCTACCTCTAACCATATCCCTTACCTCACGTCCATAAAATGACTTTAAAGGGACAGGGGGACAGGTTCATTGTCCCAGCGTGCTGGGACAATGAACCTGTCCCCCTGTCCCAAAAAAATTTCAAAAAAAGTAAACATTTCCATTTAATTTCCGTTATAATGGAAGTAGATTGTGTCAGTTTTTATAATATTTTGTCACTTCACATTCATATTTACAGCTAAATCGGAGGATATCTCATGGTCTTTGACGGAATTTTGATTGCCATCATCATTGGTTTCATTCGCGGGGGAAGCCTGAAAGGGTTTGCCGATCTCACTTTTAAGAAGGGGTGGGTCTTCCCTCTATTGCTCTTATTCCAAATCGTCATTTTTTATTTTCAAAATAAGATAGAGTGGGTCGGGCAGATTAGTAATCTCTCATTTATGGCGGTGTATGTCGTCGGACTCTACTTTTTATTGGCGAATCGCCATCACCCTCAGTTCATCACGATTTTCATCGGGGTGCTGCTGAACTTTATTGTCATGGCCGTAAATGGAGGAAGAATGCCGGTATCCCTCGAAGCAGCGTCTGTCATTGATCCTTATTATCTGGAAGCAACGAAGAATGCCCTCTACGCGAAACACACGTTGGTAACCGAATCTACCAATCTGGCTTTTCTCGGTGATATCATCCCTCTGTCCGCCCCTTATCCAAGGGAGCAGGCCATCAGCATCGGGGATGTCGTCATGAACATAGGGGCCTATCTTTTCATCCAATCTGTGATGGTCCGAAAGAAGGATAAACTTCTATCAACCACTACTTAATTTAAAGGAGGTGAGTTATAATGAAAAATAAAGCTAAAGCGGCCGTTATTAACCTTATTATCGTTGGTTCTGCAATCGTAGCCCTGACTTCAGGATGGAAGTTCTGGGAATTTTAAAAAATAACATTAAGGCCGTCCCATTGATACATAACATTCATGATGGGCCGGCCCTTATTCTTTTCGAGAGAGTGATAAAGATGTCTTTGAAACCACAAAACGTTTACATTGCGTTCATTTGTCTATTTGGAACGGGATTGTTTGCCTATCATCTTCCCCCGAGTCTGGGAACGGAGGATCTATCAAACTGGGTGATCATCTACACATTAGTAGGTTCCATCCTGCTGTTAAACCACTTCAACATCATCATCCCCTTATCCGGCAATACATTGTCCATGGATTCCTCTATCTACTTAGCAGGTCTTTTTTTGTTTGGATTGAAAATCCCCCTGCTCACACTCGCACTCAGCGGGCTTGTTTTTCTTTTTATCCAATTCAAGCTTGCCTGGTGGAAACATCTCTTTAACTTTGCCAATTATTCTCTCATGCTGATTTCCACTTACTACGTTTTCATTTTAACGGGAGGAACCGTGGGAGCAACTGATTTCTCGAATATCCTCCCTTATATGGCTTCATTGACCGTGTACTTTTTCTTTAACGTCGTCATCATGTGGTTTTATTTTTATCTGGCCAGGAGACCTTCGCTGAAGACGATCCTGAGGGAAGCCACGCAAAAACAGATACTCTCTGAAGTATTCGCAAGTTACGTAAGCACCCTTGTTCTGTCACTCGTGCTGACCATCTTGCTCAGCCAGGAGCCTATTTTCGGCATCTTTCTATTCATCATCCTGGCCGTCATGCTTTCGTTTGCATTCAGGAATTTTTTCAACTTATACAAAGAAGAAGAAGCGAAGGCAAAAATGGATTTCCTTACGGGGTTATATAATCATGGCTACTTCAAGCTGCGTTTGGATGAACTTTTATCCGAGAATAGAGGCAGATCATTTTGTGTGGCCCTGCTGGACCTTGACGATTTCAAAAAATTCAATGATGCGAACGGTCACGTGAAAGGAGACGAACTGCTGAAATTCTTCGGTAAGTTCATGAACGAAAAGACCAGGGATCTCCCTTGTATCGCTGCCCGATATGGAGGAGAGGAGTTTGGCATCATCCTGCCCGATACTTCAAAGAGGGAAGCACTCTCCTTTTTGAATAAGGTACGGAAAGAACTGAATAATACCTATTTTCCAGGAACCGAAGTCTCCCCTCTCGGCTGCATCTCCTTCTCTGGGGGGATCGTCGAATTTGAAAAAGGAACATACAGCTCTGCTGAACTACTGTCAAAAGCGGACAAGGCCCTGTATTTTGCAAAAGCACAGGGGAAGAACAATATACAAGTTTATAAGGAAGATCATCATTATCAGCAGGAATTTCAGTACGCTGAAGAAATCGATGCGCTGGAACAACAGCTGCAGATTTTTCTATCCAAAGATATTTACACGTATCAGCACAGTAAACGGGTTTACTCGTATGCCGTTGAAATGAGTGAGCGGCTGAATCTCAGCAGTGAAGAAAAGCGGACGCTGATTCTCGGAGCGTTGATCCATGATATCGGCAAGCTGGAAATACCGCGGGATGTCATCAATAAGAAGGGGAA
This sequence comes from Rossellomorea aquimaris, assembly GCF_001877785.1. Classification (GTDB taxonomy): domain Bacteria; phylum Bacillota; class Bacilli; order Bacillales; family Bacillaceae_B; genus Rossellomorea; species Rossellomorea aquimaris_A. The sequence goes on from NZ_MINN01000117.1 coordinate 220,747, forward strand.
ACTTGATGCACACGAGTGGGAAATGATGAAGAAACACGTGATTTATGGAAAAGAAATCATCGCCTCGATCAAGAAGTATGATGAACTGCTGCCGTTGATCGAGCTTCACCACGAACGGTATGACGGCAAGGGGTACCCTTACGGCCTAAAAGAAAACAACATTCCGAAACTGGCCCGGATCCTCTGTGTCATCGATTCGTTCGATGCGATGACAACAGAAAGGCCGTATCAGAAAACAAAATCATTCTCAGAAGCCATCAAGGAACTTCGCGAATGCGCCGGTAAACAATTCGACGCCCAATACGTGGAACCCTTCATCCACATGATCGAGGAAAACTACCAGGACAAACTTGATATCGAAAGAGCCGTGTAGAAGGGCGGGACAGGGGGACAGGTTCATTGTCCCAGCAGACGCTGGGACAACGAACCTGTCCCCTAGTCCCTCTGCATAAAATGATAAACGGCCCCGATCATTCCCGAATGGTTCTGGTGGCTTGCGAGTACAAGTTCGGTTCGGTTATAGAAATCTTCATTTGTATACTTTTTCACCTCTTCTTTGATCTCTTTGAGGAACAATTCACCCCTCAACACAATCCCTCCCCCGATTACTACTTTTTCAGGGTCGAATATGCAGATGAGGTTGGATATTCCGACGGCTAGATGTTTATAGAACTTAGCGACGGCTTTTTTGATCTCGGGATCTCCCTGGTCATATGCGTCAAAAATCCCCTTTCCAGTCCACTCCCGTTCACCCTTGTATTCCTTGGCCATCCTTATGAGGCCCGGGAAGGAAGCGACTTTCTCAAACTGCTCCCCTTCAATTCTCATATACCCCCACTCCCCCGCGCTGAAAGAGTGGCCGGTGTGAAGCTCACCATTTATGATGATCCCCCCGCCTATTCCAGTCCCGACTGTCAGCATGATGAAGCTTGAGGCCCCGTGGTTGCCGAGCCAGTGCTCGCATAGAGCCGCGCAGTCCGCGTCATTTCTCGCTTCGACGGGAAGGTTCAATTCTTCGGAGATCAGCTTCTTCAATTCCATTCCCTTATACCCAGGGATATTGTTGCTTGCCCCAAGGATGATTCCTTTATCCGCATCCACCCTGCCGGCAGTGCTGATGGCCACCCCTTTAACCCTGTACTCCTTAAGCAATTCCCGGCTGAGGCGGATCAGCTTCTGGACGATCGCAGTACCGCCCAATTGCGCCTCCGTATCTGTAAGGAAACTGGCTGCCACACTCCCGTCCTCCCTCACAATCCCATACTTAATATGAGTACCTCCGATATCAAAGGCAATATACTGCTTCATAGAATTCCTCCTTTGCGGGACGGTGGGACAGGTACCTTGTCCCACCCCTTATTTGGTTTTGGGACAAGGTACCTGTCCCCCTGTCCCTATTCCTTCACGGCTCCGGCGGTGGTGTTGGAGGCGAGTTGTTTTTGGAAGATCAGGTAGATGATGATGACGGGGATGATGGACATGATGAGTCCGGCGTACAGGGCGCCCCAGTCGGTTTTGTACTGCATGACGAGCATGAGGTTCGCGACGGATACAGGCAGGGTCTTCAGTTCCGGCGACTGAATCAGGATCAGGGCGAGTACATATTCATTCCAGATGCCGACGACGTTGAAGATGGCTGCCGAGATGAGCCCTGGTTTCGCGAGGGGCAGCATGACGGAGAAGAATGTCCGGTACGGTCCGGCCCCGTCCATGAGCGCCGCTTCTTCCAGCGATTTCGGCAGGCTCCTGAAAAACGCGAACAGGATGAAAATCGTAAAAGGCAGGGAATATGCCGTATACACGAGCAGCAATCCAAAATGATTGTCCAGCAGATTCAATTTTGTCATCAGCAGGAACAGCGGTACCATCGCCACGAATGTAGGGAACATCAAGCCGCTGATGAAAAAATAATAGACGAACTTCCTGCCCGTGAACACCTTTCTGGCCAGTATATACGCAGGCATCGCCGAAAATAAGACGATGAAGAAAACGGATAGAATCGTAAGATAAATACTATTGAGGAACCCGCGTCCCAGGCCTGCATCCTCCCAAGCATTCTGATAGTTTTCGACATGAGGAGGAACGGGAAGGGCGTAGGGATCGGTCAAAATACTGCCGGAAGTCTTCAATGAATTCATGACCACCCAAAGAGTCGGAAGGATGATGAGCGCCGTCCAGAACATAAGTATCAAGTGCTTCGGCCAATCCATCTTTTTTAACCGATCAATGTTCTTCATTGGCATCCCCTCCCATCGTTTTAATCGTGAAAATGCTGAATATGAAGGTCAGGATGAAAAATACCACCCCGATTGCAGAGGCATATCCGAAATTGAAATTGGAAAACGCCTGTTCATACATATACAGCGAAATCGGTTCAGTGGAACGGTCCGGACCGCCGGCGGTCATAAGCTGCGGTTCCTCGAACATCTTAAGGCTGTTCAAGATCAAGAATATGACGACCACTTTCACGACCGGACTCAGCATCGGGATGATGACCCGCATGCTTTTCTGAACACGTGAAGCTCCGTCTATATCTGCCGCCTCGAGTACTTCCTTCGGGATATTCGATATTCCCGCTATGAACAATAGGGTGTAAAATCCAATCGATGCCCATGTCTTCACCCATACTATCGCCCAGAAAGCGGTATCCGGATCACCCAGCCACTCATGCGCCAAGCTATCGAGCCCCACCGTCCGCAGTACGATATTAAACAGCCCGTTGATCGGATTGAAAATCGTCGCCCACAATAAAGCAATTGCCACCCCGGGCAGGACAAACGGCATGAAGATATTCGAACGATAGAAATTCGCCCATTTAGCACTTTTCGTCCCTGTGATCAAAAGAGCGAATAATAACGCCAGGAACAGGATGATCGGCACCTGGACGAGCGTATATTTAAAAGTGTTCACCAAAGAATTGATGAAATTTTCATCCGTCAGCAGCTTCTGATAGTTATCGAACCCGATCCATGTCTTTGCACCCGTCCCTCTCCACTGGAAAAAACTCGTCGTCAAACCGGAGAGAATCGGATAGATAACAAAGATCCCGTAAATCAGCATGGCCGGAAGCAAAAAGGACAGAATGAACACTCGATTTTGCATTTTTAAATTCATGACCACTTGTCTCTCTTTCTGTATAGATGAAGAGGACGGCCGCGAATAAACCATCACGGATCATTCGGGCAATCCTCCTATCTACTTTTATTTAGATCATTTTATTAACGGGTGAAACCTGTTTTTTAAAAAGCCTCAGCAGGGATCAACGTTCTTTACGAACTTCGCTATGAAATTTGCCCCTTAATTGCTTCCCCAATCAAACTTCACCTTATCGATACTGTCATCCTTGCGAACCTCACCGGCTTTTTCCTCTGCGTACTTCACGAATTCTTCCGGTGATACATCCCAATTCAGGAGTCCCTGGATTTTATTCACAAGATTATTGGCGAGCTCAGGATACGAATCATTGATGCTTGTAGGGAGATAGGTTTTGTTATTGGATTTGCTAATTACGTCAAGGGAACTTGAAAGCGGCTCTGAAGTAATTTTGTCTTCAGTCCCTTTCACCGTACTTGCAAGCCCGCGCTCCATCATTTTATAAACCGACTCTTTAGAAGACAGGTACTTCAGGAAGTCCACCGCCAGCTCCTTGTTTTTGGCTTTGCTCGGGATATAGAAGGCCCCGCCCCAGCCCGATGTGATCGGGGCTGCATTGTTTTCAAGATCGGACTGCCCTTCCCAGCCAGGCTGGTTCATTGCGCGGAGTTTGAAATCTTCAGGAATGACGTCCTGCATTTCCCCTTCCAGCCATGTACCCGCTGTCACAAAGAGAGCTTTTCTTTGAAAAAATTGAGTCTGGGCATCTGTATGGGAAAGCGATAGAGTCCCATCAAGCAGATAATCTTCAGGATTCAACTTCGCTGTTTCTTCCGCAGCTTTTAAGAAGGCCTCCGATTTCCATGACCCTTCCTTCAGGTTGAAAGCATCCTCCACTGCTTTCACTCCTCCTATTTTCTGGACCAGCGGCAGGTAGAATCCATAGAAATAGTACCCTGGATGCATACCTTGAAGCGCGAATAGGGAAATATCCTTCTTTGCTGCCTCGGCTTTCAGTTTCTCCAGATCGTCCCATGTCTTCGGCAGTTCCCATCCGTTATCATCAAAGAGTTTTTGATCATACCACCACAGATACCCGGCACCGAATACCGTCGGGATTCCGTATGTTTTTCCATCCTTCTGAAGCTTGAACTGCTCGGGGATGAAGCTGTCCCTCCAAGTGACATTTTCATCATCGTAGGATGGCTTTTCCAGCTGCTCGTCAAGCTCCATGATTTCGCCCTGGCTGATGAGCCCCTGGATATCCACCTTCGCCCCCGGGTTCATGATATCCGGTACATCACCTGAGATGAAGCGTGTCTGAAGCTGGGTATGGATATCCGGCGATGCCGTGACGTTAATCTTCACGCCAGGGTTCATCTCCTCATATTCCTTCGCACTCCTCTTCACCCAATCAGAACCGAATCCACCCTCAAACATCATCAAATTGATTTCGCCCCCGTCTTTACCGGAGTCGCTTCCACTCTCACCGCCGCCTGCAGAATTACTGCTGCAAGCCGCCAGCATCAAAACCAATACAAGAAATACAGACAACCTCTTCAACATAAACCCCTCCTAAGTGGGACGCGGGGACAGGTCCCGTGTCCCAATTTATTGGGACAGCGGACCTGTCCCCGCGTCCCTAATACATTTTGTCGAGTACTGCTTCTGCTGTTTTTTTGATGGAGCCGTATGTTGGCTCTCTGCGCTGCATTTCGATGGCTTTTGTCAAGATATCGAGAAGATGGAGCTGAGCGATCTTGGATGAGAATGCGCCTCCCTGCAGCGGTGACTCTTTCGAAGCCGCAAGCAGGATGACATCTGCGTACTTTGTGATCGGCGACCTGCCGTGGTTCGTAATACACATCACCTTCGCTCCGTTTTCCTTGGCGATCCGCATCGTATCCACCACGTCCTTCGTACTTCCCGAAGTCGAAATCCCGACGACGACATCCCCTTCCCTGGCCAGTGCCGCTTTCATGGCCATGACGTGGGAATCGGTCGAGCAGTTCACTAGAAACCCCATCCTCATGAACCGGTGCTCCGCATCCTGGGCAGTCAATCCCGAGGATCCGATTCCAAAGAAGCTGATCTGCCGGGCTTTCGACAGCAGGTCTATCGCCCGTTGAAGTCCGGCGCTCTGAAACAGTTCAAGCGTGTCAGCGAGAGTCTTCGTATTCTGCCGGGTGATTTTCGCTGCGACGACATCCAGTGAATCGGTGTCGGCAACCTCGCCTCCCGCCTTTTCCGCCGGCCCGACCCGGCTTTGTGCGACCGCCAGCTTAAAATCCTGATATCCCTTGTAATTCAGTTTCCTGCAGAACCGGAGCACGGTGGTCTCACCCACCCCCACTTTTTCAGCAAGGTCCGTCACCGTCAGATAAACGGCTTCTTCTGTTTGATTCATGACGTAGTCCGCCACCTTTTGTTCGGACTTGGTCATCGATTTATAATGGCTTGAGATCAAGACCATCGGACTGGATTTACTGGCTGTGATCATCGGCTTCACCTCCCCTGCATTTTCTGCGAGCCGAAGCTCTCTTTTATTTTTGCAGCAAATCGGCTGGTGATAGCTTCCGGCCGTGTGATTGCTGTACCTACCACTACAGCATGGGCTCCATAGTTGAAAGCTTCCGCCGCCTGTTCGGGTGTTTGAATCTTCCCTTCGGCTATGACGGTGAATTCTTCTGCCAGCTCGTTAACAAGGTCGAAATCGACTTCCGGTGACTGACGGCTGTATGGGGTATACCCCGACAGCGTCGTCGAGATGAAATCACAGCCGGCTTCCATCGCAGCTTTCCCTTCTGCTGCCGTTGAAATATCGCCCATGATCAGGCAGCCACTGCGGTTCCTTATATAATCCGTGAGTTCCTTCAGCGTAACTCCTCCGGGCCGCTCCCGCTGGGTGGCATCAAGGGCAATGACATCGACCCCTGTGGCGAGCAGCTCATCGACCTCTTTCACAGTCGGGGTGATATAAACGGAGCTGTCATCGTAATCCCGCTTGACGATCCCGATGACAGGCAGACCCACGGCTTTTTTAATGGCGATGATATCTTCCCTCCCGTTTGCCCTGATCGCAGCGGCACCGCCTTCCTTTGCTGCCGCGCTCATTCTTTCCATCATGTCCGCCCCGAACAATGGGTCACCGGGGTAAGCCTGGCACGAAACGATTAATTTGTGTTTGATATGGTCCAGGAATTCTTCTCTTTTCATACTGACTCCCTGCTTTTAGACTTGTAGATTTGTAGTGAATTCTTTTTTCTTTTTCTATAAAAATAACGGAGAAATCCTCCCTCAGCCGGCATACCAGATCATCCTCCTTTATGAAAAGAAGCAAGCCGCTCTTCCACGAGCCCCATATACAATCCGGACGTCACCTCGGCAACCGTCCACCCAGATTCGACCGCCCACGGCCCCCACCCGCTGTCGGCCGGCGAGCCGAATACTTCCTTCCGGGTGACATCATAGGCCCTTGCCCATGCTCCATTTATCAGTCTATTACCGCTTCTGATCTGGGCATTGGCAAAGAACCGGGCTGACTCTTCCCATAACTCCTTGAACGCTTCATCACCTGTGATCCACCAGGCCTGGATGAACGCCATCGGCAGCCAGTTATTCGAATACAGGAGGTCGATGACCGGATCGCCGTTTTTCGTGAGGAGGGAACTTTCCCCTTCCCCCATCGCATGGCGCATGCTTGCTTTATAACCGGTATCCCATTCCAGGAAGCCGCCTCCCTGGTGCATTCTTTCCATCAAGTCGTCCCTCACCCTGTATAACCAGGCTTTATGCTCTTCCTCTTTTGTCACCCAGTAAAGCCAGGAGAGCGGAAGGATCAAACGGCAGTATTCCTGTGTCTCGCTCTGTTCCCTGGTCGTATCCGGATACACATTCATAATCGTCGTCAATCCGGTGACCGCCGTAGTTTTGAATTCTTCGATATTTGTTAACTTGTAAGCCAGCAGCAGGGCGGCGTGGTAGTAAGCATTGTAATGGGCACTCGGGAGATCGCCGGGACTTTCTTTCAGTTCATTGATTTTTTCAGGTGTAAGGTCGAGATTGTCCGTCCGGAAGACCCGGGTCCCATCGGTGCCGGTCGTGGCTGTTAAAAATTTCAGCGCATTGATGCATTGAGCGAGGTGATCATCACTTTTTAGATACAGGCATTTCAGCAGCTGCGGGATGACGGCCCTTGCGACGTCATCCTGATAGCATACTCCCCACGCTTCATGCGTCCAGCGCATCATGCCGGATAGATGGTCCCCGGACTGGCATAAATAATTTTCGAAAATAAAATCGGTCAGGTTATCCGAGATTTGGAGACTTTCCCGATTGCCGTTGTGCATATAATCCAGCAAGTAGGATAACGAGATTTCACCGATGCAGTCAGCCCTTAGAGTCGTACTGATCCGCTGGGTCCCGTCTGGATGGATCTCGGTTCCGAGCCCTTCTATGGCTCCTCCTTTCCCATCTTTAACGAGTATAGAAGCGTTTTCGAACCAGCTCATCGCCTGCTGTGTGGTTTCCTTGATTTGATTTTCAAATGACGAATGCTGAGAAGATAATTGAGTTTCATAGGATGGTGGATAATCTTGAAGGGATACTGGTTTATCGACAAGCCACCCGGTGATGAATTCGATGACGTTCTTGATATCGGGCCATGGGGCGTAACGGGCTTTTTTGAAGTTTGATAACCTGAAAGAACAGATGAGCAGGTTTTCCGGGTCATCAAGCCAGAGGGCCCTGTCTGAGATAATGGAGACTGTCGATTTTGAAACTTCTATGAAGTCGTGGGTGTCGATTCTGCAGAATTGCAAGATGGGTGTGTTTTTCGTACATGAAATTTCGTGAGGTTTAATCCGCATCCCGCACTGGTCATCGAGGACTGTGCCTGTTTCGAGTGTTTGGATGTCTGTGGACGTGTATACCAGCCGTTCATACCGTGTGCTTTCAGGCTTGCTGAAGTATACGTTTCCGATGCTTGCCGTGTATTCGACAAAAACCTTTTTGCCTTTTTTGATTTGTGCTTCAAGTGGGTTTCTGTCCCTTGGGTCCAAAAGCAGCGGCAGGTCTTGTGTACCGCCAAGTATGGCGAAGGAGTCGAATTGATCCAGCTGTCCCCGTCTGAGATCGGTCGGTTTCAGGATGGTGGTGTCTGCTTCTGAGTTGAGGAGGACCAGTATAAGGTCGGTCTCTGGAACCGAAGTGATGATGGCAAGTTTGATTCTATTCATTTGTACCCCCTTGGAATCATTTTATGGAGAATTTTTTCTTTTATTCTTTTTGTTTTGGAGGAAATATCCTATATATTTATAGAATCATATTGGGGAATGGATGTAAATGGAAGTTGAATTAAAGACACAAATGAGACAGGGGAAATGAGACAGGGGAAATGAGACAGGGGGACAGGTTCCTTGTCCCATCCTGAGACAAGGAACCTGTCCCCCTGTACCTCTTTACATCAATCCTTCGGTGAGGATTTTGACGATGAGCGGGCCGAGTGAGACGATGAAGATGGCCGGGAAGATGAAGAAGACCATGGGGAAGAGCATTTTGACCGGGGCTTTCATGGCTTGTTCCCTTGCTGATTCCCTTCTTTGTTCCCGGAGCCTGATGGTGAGATTGCGGATGACTTTTGACATCCCAACCCCCAGGTAGTCTGCCTGGATCATGGTGGTCAGTGCCCTCTGAAGTCCATCGGAGGGAACGCGCATCCTGAGTTCATAGAAGGCTTCCCTCCTCGATTTTCCTCTTTTCATTTCGGTTAGCGCGATCATGAATTCATCTGAAAGCGGACTGTCTTTCTTATGGCAGACTGTCAGCAGCGCTGCATCCAGCCCTAAGCCGGCTTCAATCAGCAGATTGACAGTATCGAAGAAATCCGGCATTTCCCGATTGATTTCGGCGATTCTCCGCGTCCTTTTTTTACTGAGGAAAAATGTACAGTACTGAAAAGCAAGAAATGAAACAGCGGCTGAGAGCAGCAGCGTGACAGCAGGCTGGCCGGCCGCCGCTGCGATCAAAAAGAAAACGAGCGCACCGCTTCCGCCGCTGATCAACAGCTGAAGGAGCCGGAATTCCACCGCCGTCATTTTACCCGAATAGCCTGCATCGCGAAGAAGATGCTCAAGTTTCTTTTGCTTGCCCTTCGAAGTCCTTTTCCCCACCGTCTTCACCCCTCTCGCCCAAAGGCTGACGAAAGGTTTTCCGGACTTCTTTTGACTCAACGGGTCCATATCGGATGCACCTTTCTCCTTGAGGGGAAAAGTCCGCGAGATCCTCCCCTCAAGCAGCAGACTTTTACGATTGAGAGAGAATAGCAGTGCCGCTGACAGACAGGTAAATGAACAAATCGCTGGAATCAGAAATATTAGATTCAATTCTTACACCTCGATTCGAAGGATCTTTTGAATGGTGTACCAGCCGATCACGATGAATACAGCGGCCGTCACCAGCATGAAGATGCCCAAAGGCTGGGAGATCAGCGGATTGAAGTAATCCGGATCAATCACATAGAGATAAATCCCGAGCCCGATTGGAAGACAAGTAATGATGATGGACGACATCTTCCCCTGGGAGGTCAATGTATTCAATTCCCCGAGGATGCTCACCCTGCCCCGGATGGTGTCCTCCATCGTTTCAAGCAGTTCAGTCAGATTGCCTCCGCTTTTTCTCTGGGCAATGATCGCATCGAGGGCAACCTCGAGTTCTTTGCTCGGCAGTCTCTCCAGCATATCTTTAAATACCGTTTCCAATGGTACTCCCATGCCTGATTCACGAACCGCTTTTTCAAACTCGGGTCCGATCGGAGCAGGCATTTCTTTTCCAACCAGTTGCATGACCTGCATAAAACTGAAGCCGGCCCTCATTGAATTAGCCATCATCCCTAGCGTATCGATCAGCTGAGAGGGTAATGACTGCAATCTCTTTTTTCGTTTATTCTGCATAAAGACTTTAGGTAGCAAGTAGCCGACCGGCAGGCTTATGACGGTTAGGATCCAAGGGAACTGCAGCAGCATCAGCACGAATCCGGCCGCTCCCCCAACGATCAAGCGGATCGCCATGAATTCAGGGGGAGTAAGGGAACTCCCTGCCTGTACGAGCAGCATTTTTGTCTTATCGCCGAATTTTATGCCTTCCAGCGCCCGGGCCAATGCTGCAACCAATCTACCGCCTGCAGGTTTTTTACCAGTACCGGTCTCTTCCTTATTTTCTTCAATAAGGGGGGAAGAGGTCAGATACTTCTCTATCCTTTGACGATGACGCTTTTTTTTCATGACTGCCGAACCGATCAGGTAAAAGACGGTCGTAGTCAAGAGTAGCGTCGCAGCGGCCAGCGTGATCTGTTCCATCCTACCACTCCCCCCTGAACCAGGAAGGCGATACGGACAGTCCTTCTTCCTCCAGCTGGCTGATGAACTTCGGCCTGATTCCGGTGGAGAAGAATCTTCCCTGGCCGCTTCCGGTCTCTTTATACAAAAATAAATCCTGCAGGACGATGGTATCGCCTTCCATTCCCTGCACTTCTGTAATATGGGTGATCTTCCTTGATCCATCCTTCAATCTCACCTGCTGAACGATAAGATCCAGCGCATTCGCAATTTGTTCCCTGATCGCACGAACAGGCAGGTCATACCCCGCCATCATGACCATCGTTTCAATCCGGGACAGCATATCGCGAGGGGAGTTCGCGTGTCCGGTGCTCAAGCTGCCATCATGTCCTGTATTCATCGCCTGAAGCATGTCGAGTGCTTCCGCACCCCTGACCTCTCCGACGACGATGCGGTCGGGACGCATCCGGAGCGCGTTCCGGACCAGATCCCGGATCGTGATTTCCCCTTTTCCTTCAATGTTCTTCGGCCTCGCTTCAAGCGATACGATATGATCCTGGGACAGCTTCAGCTCGGCTGCATCCTCTATAGTCACGATTCGTTCATCTTGAGGGATAAAAGAAGACAGGATATTCAGAGAAGATGTCTTTCCTGACCCTGTACCCCCGCTGATAAAAATATTCATTCTCCCCATGACGCAAATCTTCAGGAATTCAGCCATATCGCTGTTCAAGCTGCCAAACTCGATTAAATCATCCACAGTAAACGGGGTCTCGGCAAACTTTCTGATCGTGACAGTCGGGCCAATCAAGGAAAGAGGGGGGATAATCGCATTGACACGGGATCCGTTCGGCAGGCGTGCATCCACCATCGGAGAGCTTTCATCCACCCTCCTTCCTATCGGAGAAACGATTTTTTCAATGACTCTCTGCACATGGGCGTCATCCCTGAACGTGACTGAACTCCGGATAAGCTTGCCGTCCTGCTCATAATACACCTGCTTCGGACCATTCACCATGATCTCCGAAATGGAATGATCCTCAAGGAGAGGGGTGATGGGACCATATCCAAGAAGTTCATCCTCCACGGATTCGATCAGCATCTGCTTTTCTTCAAAGGTCATGCGGCCGCCTTCTTCTTTGATAAACTCTTCACTTAACTCTTTAATGATCAGCTTTTCCTGTTCTTCACTATGTCCGGTTTGCTTTTTCAATTCTTCTATAATGAAGTGGTGGAGTCTCAAACCGGTCTCCCAAAACTCACTTGCTGCCTGTGCCCTGACTCTCCCCTTTTCAACCCGCTCCGCACTCGGGGATTCCTTTGTCACAACCTTATTGAATACGGCCATCTACACCCTCCCCTTCATCGGTACGAGGCTTCTCATTCTTTTAGACTTTTTTGAAGGCTCCTGCAGCTTTGCTTCCGCTGCTTCCACCGGCTTTTCTGCCAATGTGCGTGCAAGATTTAAAAAGCCTTTTCCAATCGGGGTTCTTGGCTGGGAAATCACCACGGGCGTCCCCAAGTCGATGGATTGTGATACCAATTGCCCCTGTTCAGGCAGGGAAGCAAAAATCGGAATATCCAGGACCCTTTCCATTTTATGCTGATCGATCTGTTTCCTGGCTGTCCGGGTTCGTATCACCTTTATCTTTTCATGCAGCTGAAAAGCCTCCAAGGCTTCAATGAAGAGCCGGCTCCTTTTAAGTACCGGGATTTCATCTGTCACAAGCAGGAGGCATTCGTCTGAACGCTCCAGACATTTCAAATGGATTTCCGACAGGTATGAAGGGGTATCGATGAGGAGTATATCAAACCTCATCCTCATTTCTTCAATCACTTTTTCTATATGGATCTCTGATATCATTTCAAAAAATTCAGGCCTTGAAGGCGCCGGCATTACCGACACACCGCTTTCATGGACAGCCAGATAGTTATCAATGGAATAACTGTGGCGCTCATATTCCTCTTTCACCCACTCATAAATCGTCCCGCCCGGTTTCTGATCAAGCTGTATGACGACGTCCCCAAACTGCAGATTCGCATCCAGCACGCCGACCTTTTTTCCCATCCTGGCAAAAGCCGCCGCCAGATTGACGACAGCAGCCGTCCTCCCGATCCCGCCTTTCGGACTGCAGACGGAGAGGACCCTGCAGTTTTTTGCCAGATGATAGCTGACCCCTTCTTCCCTAAGCTTTAAATATTTCACCGCTCTTTCAACTGCACCTTTTTTCTCTTCCAGATCCGAGGAGAACCGCAGGATATCAGATGCTCCGACATTCATGGCTTTTCGTGTATTTTCCATGTTATCCGGCACGATCAGGATGATATAAAGATAAGGAAAAAGAATGGACATCTCCTGACAGAGATCATATCCGTTTTGCAGCGTATTCGCCTTGATGAATAAAATGGAATGATCCGTGTCTTTGATCCGGTGAATCAGATCGTCCAAATGCGGGAATTGAAGAAGTTCATAGGAACGCTTCTGCAAAATCAGCTCGAGATCACCGGGCGCGGCATTCGTATCACAATAATAAAACCAATTGATCATTGTTCCTCACTCTCGCCTTCCTTAATGATTTCCCTTGTAAACGAAATGGCTTTATCCTCGACCGTCCCGTCGCCCTCTCCGCGCATCATGAAATAAAATCCGTCTTTATCCCTGGAAGCCAGGCTCAGTTCAACGCCTTGTTCCGGTGTCACTTCAACAGTGATGGTCTCATAGCGGAGAGCTTCATCTTCCCCGTCAGCCGATTTCCCTGAACCGAGCACTTTGACGTTTTGAAGGACGAGTTTTGCTGTCCGGAATTCTTTCTTTGTCTTTTCATCCTTTGCAGATTCATAAGCAATGATATCAATGTAAGAATTGGGCTCTACGTATCCTGAGACCCCTTGCTCCAAAGCGGTGACTTTTAACGACATAGCCCGTTTCCCTTCTTCCACCTCAAGCATTTTATTATTCATTTGGCGGCTTTCAATTCCTGGCTCTTTCTCTGCCTGCTTTTCATCCTCATTGTCCGCTGCTGCAGTAGTAGCCGCCGGAACAGGCGCTGAAGGCGGGAACACAACGACGTATGCAGCCAGGGCTGCAATGATTCCAAATAGTAAAGATAAGATCCATAATCGTTTCGTTTTCATAACATCCTCCCGCAGCATTTATTCAACCAATTTCACACCATAAAGTCCGTAATCGGGGGCTCCTTCATCCCCTTCCCCCGCGCCGATGGTCTTGATGAATTTTCCGATGACGCGTTTTGGTTCCCGGACATCCTCAAGCCAATAGGCAGCCAGACCGACAGCATTCAAGGTATCCCTTCCATTCGCACCGTCCCACGTGTCGATCACAACAATATAGATCACCCTGGAACATTTCCCGTCTGCCGTATCGGGGATTTGGCAATGGGGCTTCCCTGCATCTTGATCGATCAACGTTTGAAATGCGCTTTTTACCGGTCCCCATTTCTGCCCCGGCTCAGTGACCACAGTCTCAAGGCCGCCAACGGAAACTTCCACGCCGTTGATGATATTGTCTGCAAGATTCGCAGCCCCTCTTCCATCAAAAGCCAAATAACCGCAGTTCCCGCGATGACTGCCTGTCTTGTCGCATTTCAGTTCGGTATTATGAGGGAGCGAGTCCTTTTCGACTGCGATCGGGGTGATATGGAATCCTTTTTTAAGCGGCGCGGCAACAGCTTTAGCCGAGGCCTCTACCACTGTACTGTCAAATCCGAAGAACTTGGCAAATGTCAGCGGGACACTCACCTGCTGAGTGGCTTTGATAGACCGGCTGGTCGTCGCAATCGATCCCCCTTCCAATGTCTGTCCGTTTTTCAGGGCGAGATCCTTTGCCACTGTCACCGCAACTGCCTCCCCTTTGCTGGCAACCACCTGAACGCCTCCCAATACGGAAGCATCCAGCGCTTTCTGCAGGGAACTTTTTGCCGAATAAATCTTGCCGCCATCCAGGGCCAGACCGGTGAAACCCAGTAATACCACCAGGAAGAGCGCCGTCGTGACAGCGATATTACCTGTTTCATTTTTTAGTAAAAATATCATTCTCTTCATATCATTCAATCCTCATCACGGTCGTATCATCCACTTGAAGGGGACCGACCAGGGACCCTATGACCGGCGTCACAAACGTGATGGGATAAATAATCCTTACAAACGCTTCACCGCCGGCTTCCGAAACCTGTACCTGACCGGATGACAAGCCGATGCTTGTGCCATTCCTCACGGCTGCATCCACGGCATTTTTCCCGACGCTTGCAGCACGGGCCGCCTCCCTGCCGGCATGGTCCACGGTGAGGTACGCATGAAAATACCTTCCGAAGTCTATGATCCCGAAAATAAGGAGCAACAAAAGCGGCAGCACCATAGCATATTCAACGAGCGACTGGCCTTTTTCATTTCTCACATGGCAACACTCCATACAAACGTTAATAATGTACCAAGTACAATCGGGACTCCATAAGGGAACAGGATGGGAGATTCCATTTGAGGTTTAATGAGGATCCTTCCTTTTGTCCCCATCAGGAGGGCCGGAAATATGTAGAGGGATTTGAGAGATTGCAAGAGGCCCCTTTTTTGGATGATCAATCCGATCGAGATGAGTCCGCCTAAAAGTGCAACAGATACAAAGCTTTGAAGCGTGAACGACGCTCCCATAAGTGCCCCGACGGCCCCCATCAGTTTGACGTCCCCCGCTCCCATTCCTCCAAGTAAAAACGGGATTAGCAGAGTTGCGATACCGGCCAGCATCCCCAGGCTGCTAAAAAAAAATCCATCCCACCCCTGAGTAATGGAATAGAAGATGAGACCGGATAAGATGGCTGGAAACGTAACGATATTTAATATTTTCCTAGATTTCAGGTCCGTGATCAGGGAGACCAGCAGGGCTGAAACGAGAATGCTATAAATAAGAATCAATTTGGTTCACCTCTGGAATGTGGATTGGGATAAGCCCTGTTTTTTAGGCAGGGCTTTGGTTTACTATTCTTCGTTTGTTAATAATCCGCCGAATAATTCGTTAATTTCTCCTTCTAGAAGAGCTAGCGCTGCAACAACTATGACTACAACACCTGCAACCACCAACCCATACTCAGATAACCCTTGACCCTCTTCTTCCACTGCCAGCTGCTTTAGTTTGTTCATCATTTTAAATTCCTCCTATTAATTGTTTGATATATTATCCGGATGTTCTTTTTTAAGAACAACCTTATAGCTCTATAATAGTTCATTATAATGAACGTGTAAATACTTTATATTCAGAAAAAAATCGATAAATAACGACAATGTTCGCTATTGAGAATAATGGGTTTCTATTGTATATTGAGACTATATGCCTACAAAAGGAAGGAGTGAAGTCATGCCTCTACCGAAAGAAGACACACTATATCGAACGCTCCCCTATTCAATTATAGTGGCGGATACATTTGCCGCACGGTTTAAAGGGCTGATGTTCAGGAAGGATCCCATTGTAAATGAATGTCTGTTGATCGCTCCTTGCAATTCCATCCATATGTTCTTTATGAACTTTTCAATTGATGCTGTCTTTCTTGATGAACAGCATAGAATCATTAAACTGGCAAGAGATTTACAGCCCTGGTCAATAGTAAAACCGGTAAAGGAAGCCCGTTCTGTTTTAGAGCTGCCACCCGGGAGTATAGTAAAACTGGATTTAATGATTCAGCAGGTTATTGAATTGCCATAGGGACAGGGGGACAGGTCCACTGTCCCACCTCTCTCTCCCTTCTATTTAAACCCTGGCAATCACACTTTTCGAAACCCCCGTTATCCTTGATAACTGCCTGATTGACACCCCTTCTATTTCTTTCATCTCCTTTATTATTTGATTCCTTGTGGATTTGTCCAGTTGCTGCAACATGCTTATACTGGGTACGCCTGCAAGACTTAAAAGCTTCAGGACCTCAGCATCGGTTCTTCTGCTGATATAACTTTCTTCAAGGAATTGATCATCATTTTGCTGCTGCATATATTCTTGAAATAGGCTTTTGGAGTTTTGGAGGTTTGGTGAGAACAGGAGAAGCGGGGCTTGAGTATCTATGAAGGTTTCTTTTTTGAGGTATTCGTGGAAGCTTGTCCATTTGCTTTCGTATATATTAGCGGCGAGTCCGGCTTTCAGTGGGTTTTGGTGGATGTATCGAAGAACTTTTTTGAATGACATTTCGGTTTCAATCGTTTCGCTTTTGAACCTCTCTTGGAACAGATGTCCGCAGCGTTCATATTTATTATTATACCAGTATACATAACTTGAGCTGATTCTCTGGAGGCAGTCTGATATGCTTTCTCCATTTTCTTTCATCAAGAGATGCACATGGTTATCCATCAGACAATAACCATAAAGTTCATAATCACAAATATCTTTATACTTTTTCAGTCTCTTAAGGAATGCCCCCTTATCCTCATCTCCTTCAAAAATCATCTGTTTGTTGATTCCTCTCAGCATAATGTGGTAAATTCCTGTGCCACTCTTCCGTCTTTTCGTCCTTGGCAATGGACCATCTCCTTTGTTTGTTTTGGTGGGACAGGGGGACAGGTACCGCGTCCCGAAAAGGACAAGGTACCTGTCCCCTTGTACCACCTTAACTCTATTCGACATAAATAGAGAAAATCCTCTTTAATGGGACAGAGGGACAGGTTCACTGTCCCTCTGTTGTGCCAATTTAGCGATGTGCCTCTAAACAAAATGGGACAAGGTCCCTGTCCCCCCGTCCCACTATTCCAGTGCCTTCCTGAGTGGTTGTTTTAATGCTCCGGCCATTGTGCGGGAGTATAGGGTGGAGATATGGTGGTAATCGCGGTATACCAGGACGTTCCCGATTACTGGGGGACATGATTTATCATCACAGAAGTACTGGGATAGGTCGGCGAAGGTGACGTTTTCCGGGATCCCTTCGGTGTTTTCCCATGGTATGGCTTCTGATAATACTTTATCCCTTGGCATTGAGCAGTCTTCAATATCTTTCTTCTGCTCCACGCACGTCGGCGGGTCTCCTTCCATCGCCGGGTTGTCACGTACAGCAAACACTTCGGAGATCCCCTCAAGTTTTCTCCACTGCTCCATATACCCTTCAGGAACTTGATCACCGGCCCCGACATTTGCAGTTGTGAAGACCAGGTCAGGCGGATCTTTTTTCAACATTTCCAGCACTTTCTCATTCCAATCCATGCAAGAAGCATTCAACAACCCGTCAAAATCATCAGATGAAAAGCGGCAGGCATCCTTATTGTAGATTTCGATTTTCAGCTTCATTTTCTTGGCGAGCTCTTCAAGCGCCGGGTACCAGTGGCCTGAATGAGATCCTCCAACCAATGCGATCGTGTGAGCAGGGTTCTTTGTTTCACCCCGTGAACACTTCGTCACTCTTTCCTCTTCAATGCCTGAAAAACACTCCGGGTCATCGTAAAAAGCAGGCAGATCCTCTTTCACTGCCAGCGAAGATGGAACCGGCTTTTTACCCGGAGCCGGCTTCACGCCGTCTGAAATGGCCATGGCCCCGGGATATTTCTTTATGTCATATTCCTTATGATCCTGTCCGGTAACATAATAAGCCCATACACTATTGACGAAGAATAACGGGACCAGCAGACTCACTAGCACAACCGCAAGTTTTCTTTTAGATTGTTTGATATTGATATTCCGGATCGGTGTTTCAAGCATTTTTACCGATAGGAAGGATAACACAAATGCCGCTGCCATGAGCGCAGCTCCACCCAATAAAGGTACTTTTTCCACATCAAAATAAGCAAAGTAGAAAATCAGCAGCGGCCAGTGCCACAAATAGAACCCGTATGACATCCCGCCGAAATACAGGAACGGCTTGGAACCAAGCAGCTTATCCACCCCATACCGTGTGCTGTTTTCGGCTGCAATGATGACAAGGATCACACCTCCGGTAGGCAGCAGCGCTGCATAGCCGGGAAACACGGTTGAAACCGGAAGGAGAATCCCCGTGAAACAAATGACCGCCAAACCAAGCCACCCCATCACCGTACTCACTGATTTATTCAGTCTCAAGTAAGGCAGGAGAAGTGCCAGGATACCGCCCAGGCTGAACTCCCAAACCCGGGCAAATGTGTCGAAGTAGGCCCATGGCTGATTCACCGCAGTTTTGTAGATGGAATAACCGATCGATGAAGTGAAGAGTGCTGCGAGCACGCCCAGCATCGTCTTCCTCACCGGTGTCCCAAGCACTTTTTCCGCTAAAAAATATGCCAATAAAACCACAAAAGGCCATGTTAGATAAAACTGCCCCTGTAGAGATAACGCCCAGAAATGCTGAAGCGGGCTCGCCTGATTGTTCTGGGCCAGGTAATCCACTGCGCTATTGGCCAAATACCAATTTTCAAAATATAACGCCGAAGCAAAGATCTCCCCGATGATCTGTTTCCACTGGACCTGCGGCATGATCAAAATCGACACAACCGCAGTGAACAAGAGTACCGCGAATGCAATCGGAAACAATCTCCTTGCAAGTCCGAGCCAATAATCGATCAAGTGAATGCGCCCGGCCTTCTCCATCTTCGACAACAAAGAAGTCGTGATCAAATAACCGGAAACAATAAAGAAAACATCCACCCCGCCAGAAACCGACCCGACCCAAATATGATAAACAGCAACCAGAAACGCAGCAACCGTCCGCACCCCCTCAAGCTCTGGCCGAAACCTCTTCTCAGGCGCCCTCAAATCACCCATCCAAACCAACTCCAATCCAAAGGCGGGACAGGGGGACAGGTACCGCGTCCCACTGCACCGGCATGGGCAAGCACTTCTGCCCACTAAAATCCTTCTGTTTTCTAATTGATAACTGCGGCAGCCAAAATCCGGCCCCGCATTAAAGTTAGTACGTATTATAGTAAACGCATGTAAACGGTTGGCTTCACTCACGTTAGTTTTATGTAAATATTCGATTTCAGATCTCAGTATTCATTTTTGGCAATCAAGAGGGGATTTAACCATTTTTCGTGCGGGACAGGGGGACAGGTACCACGTCCCACCTTCCACCTCCCGCGTCACTTCAACAAAAACCATTTAAACATTCGGTTAACCCCATCCGCCCCTCTCTTACACCCTTAAAGAATTTCAATCAAACGTTTGTTTAAACGGGACAAGGTGCCTGTCCCCCTGTCCCAAATGTCGAAAAATATTTTTTGGCATGGCCTTCTGAAGCTATTCCCAATTATTTGCCGGGTCATTATAATTATTTCAGGAAGTGGTTTCCTATACTTATATTTTCTTGAAGGAGAAATGGACATGATTACGAAGAAGACTTTAACGGCTTCTGTATTGGCAACATCCCTATTATTTTCGGGGACTGCAATTATCCAGCCTGGATATTCGGTGGAGGCCGCTCAAACAATCAATTACCAGGTGGAGCTCGATAAATTCGCATCACATTATGCGACTATCATCCGTACACTGGAAAGCTATACAAAGAAAATCGATGCTGCAAAATCCGAGAATGAAATGATGGATCTGTACGATGGATACATGGGGTATTTTGACGCGGCACTGGAGAAAGAAGCTCCCGTTAATGTTAAAAACACAGCCATCGTACAATTGGATGAATACATTTATAGCAGTTTAATAGAAGTATATAACTCCGAAATCGATACCATTGATTTTTATAACGGCGATTTATCAGAGGAAGATTACAACGACGCCTTGGAAGCAATGGAGGCCAATGTCTCAGAGCAGGAAGCCCTGTTCAAGAAGACAGCAAAAAGCTACAAATCAAAGCACGGGGTGACATTCAGTAAAGATATGTATTACCTCCTTGATGAAAACCCGCCTGCAAAACCAGAACCACCGGGTAAAACCAGTACATATAAAGTTAAAAGCGGGGATACACTTTCCGCGATTGCAAAGAAATATGGTACGACCGTAAGCAGTTTAAAAAAGCTCAACAACTTAAAGAGCGACCGCATTTATGCCGGACAAGTATTGAAGGTTTCCGGAACTGCTGCTAAGCCAGTCAATAATGACAGCAAGGCTCCTGCAAAGACGACATCGTATAAAGTCAAAAAAGGCGACACCCTTTCTGCCATCGCCAAAAAATATAGGACCACCGTCAGCAGCCTGAAAAAACTCAACAACCTGAAAAGCGACATGATCTATGTAGGGCAGACACTGAAAGTTTCCGGGACTGCCGCTGCTGCCCCTTCACAGAGCAAGGGCACAGCACCAAGTAAGTCCAAAACCACTACCTACAAAGTCAAAAAAGGCGATACACTCTCTGTCATCGCCAAAAAATATAAGACGACCGTCAGCAGCCTGAAAAAGCTCAACCACTTAAAAAGCGACATGATCTATGTAGGACAGACACTGAAAGTTTCCGGGACTGCCGCCGCTCCTTCAAAGAGCAAAAGCACAGTACCGAACAATTCCAAAACCACTACCTACAAAGTCAAAAAAGGCGATACACTCTCTGCCATCGCCAAGAAGTACAATACAACCGTCAGCAAACTAAAAAAAGCCAACAAACTCATCAGCGACCGCATCTACGTCGGGGAAACCCTGAAAATCCAATAAAGGGACAAGGGGACAGGTCCGTTGTCCCGCTTTTGAAGCGGGACACGGTACCTGTCCCCTCGTCCCTATTTGAGAGGAAAGCGTACGGTGACGGTGGTGCCGATTCCTTGTTGACTTTCGTATTTGATGGTGCCGTTATATTTTCCTACAATGTTATAACAAATCATGAGGCCGAGTCCCGTTCCCTTGCTTTTTAATGAGTAG
Organism: Rossellomorea aquimaris; assembly: GCF_001877785.1. GTDB lineage: Bacteria > Bacillota > Bacilli > Bacillales > Bacillaceae_B > Rossellomorea > Rossellomorea aquimaris_A. The sequence goes on from NZ_MINN01000117.1 coordinate 241,930, forward strand.
AAAGGAGTTCCGAGGCTATTTACTTCTTCTTGGGTCATACCTTTACCGTTATCCATCACTCTTATTGCCACATGTCCTTTTTCTTCTTCAACCGTTACGTAGACGGCTGTACCATATGGAGAGGCTTCAATGGCATTTTTAATTAAATTTATGAACAATTGCTTTAGTTCAATATGATTAGCATTTACATAACAACCTGCTTCTATAGAGAGATCAATATTGTTATCGTTCAATAATCCATACGTGTTCAATAATTCTGTTACATCTCTCATTACCATTTCAATATCCACAGAATTCGTTAACTTTTCCTGATCCGGTTTGGCCATGGCGAGGAATTGCGTAATCACATGCTCTGCCGTGTGAAGCTCATCGATCATCAAGGAGAAATTCCTTTTAAAATTTCCGTTGAGATCGGGATCTTCCTTATAATATTGTAAAAACCCCTTTACCACAGTAAGCGGGTTCCTTATTTCATGAGCTACGGCTGCGGCCATCTGCCCCGTCGTTTTCAGACGTTCAGCCTGCTGTATTTGTTCAAAATAGAGACGCTGCTTCTTCATTCTTTCATTCGACAAATGAAAGACATAATAAAGAATGACTTGACTCGCGATGAAATTCACAATGTTCTCCGCTATATCTGAAATGAGATAAGGATAGTTTCTCCCCTGATCGATGATGATAGTATAAATGAAAGTAAACGCAATCAACATTGCATTTAGAACCAGTGAAAAATAAAAAAGCTTTCGATCGAAAAAGAGGATGGAGAGTGCCGGGATAAAACAAAGCAGCACAAATCCAGACCATACCTCAGGATATAAGTAAAAGAGGCTGTATAAATAGCCCGTAGAAGCGAATACCGTTATATATCTCATTATAGTATTCTCATAGCGGGGATATAACAGCAGGCAGCCAGACACAACCGCCACCATCAGCCCATGTGCGATAAAACGCATATTCACTGTGTTATCAATCACTACACCCAGCACCATCAAAGCTATAATCACTGAAACTATCAAATAATAATTCTTCTTATGCAGCCCATCCTGAAATTCCTTCATTGCGTTCCCCCACCAGCTTAACTATCAATATCAATATCAATATCAATATCAATAGTAACTATCTTACAAAAACCGGAAATAGTCAATGGGGAGCCTGGTGGGACAGTGGGACAGGTCCCTTGTCCCACTCTGCTACTCTGCTACTCTATACTTCCCTACGGGACACCGTACCTGTCCCCTTGTCCCGTCCTACTCTGTTCTTCCCGCTGGGACACCGTACCTGTCCCCCCGTCCCGCCACAATACAAAAAGGCCAGTTCCCGAGAGAACTGACCTGTGGATTACGCTTTGGAGCGGGTGATGGGAATCGAACCCACGACATCAGCTTGGAAGGCTGAGGTTTTACCATTAAACTACACCCGCTTATATAATTGTAAATTGGCAGGGGCAGTAGGAATCGAACCCACACCAAAGGTTTTGGAGACCTTCGTTCTACCGTTAAACTATGCCCCTGTGATGTAAATGTAAATTATGCGTTATTCGCTCCGAGCGTTTGCTCCGCTTTTCGCTTCGCAAAGTTTAAGGAGGCTTCTTTTTACTCCGCTAACGCTCCGTAAAAAAAGCTATATGGAGGGGGGCAGATTCGAACTGCCGAACCCGAAGGAGCGGATTTACAGTCCGCCGCGTTTAGCCACTTCGCTACCCCTCCATGAGAGAATAAAAAAATATGGCGGAGGAAGAGGGATTCGAACCCCCGCGGGCTTTAACACCCCTGTCGGTTTTCAAGACCGATCCCTTCAGCCGGACTTGGGTATTCCTCCGTGTGATTAACTGCTAACTTACAAAATGAGCACCGTTATGTTTTGACTGCCTATATTAAGGCTTGCCTGCTTTTGCTTAGTGATGCTCCGCTTCGATTCATAAGGTGTATCCCTTTCGCTCTGGAGCTTGATGCTCCCCTTTCGCTTCGCAAAGGTTAAGAAAGGATTTTCCGCTGTCGCTTCGTGATGATTAAGGAAGAATCTTTTTACTCCGCTCACGCTCCGTAAATTTTAAGGACGAATATTTTGCTCCGCTGCGCTATGCAAGTTTATGGAAGGATCTTTTTACTCCGCTCACGCTTCGTAAAAAATCCATGGTGGAGGATGACGGGATCGAACCGCCGACCCTCTGCTTGTAAGGCAGATGCTCTCCCAGCTGAGCTAATCCTCCAGATTCATTCATAAAAAATGTCGTGGCAGAACCAATTGTCATGTTCTGTCTTTTTATCAAGACCTTTATTAATCTATCAATTCTTTGCCTGATTGTCAACTTCAAAAATAAAATACTGTCGATCATTTTTATCTATGAAAAATCCGGAAGCCTTTGAAGTGAAAATGGGACAGGGAATACCCGTCCCCACTGAGGCATCATAATTTGTCCATTAGAAGTATGATGCCATAAAAAGCTTGAGCTGACTGTATTTATGCCTGCTTAAATTAATGATGGTCGGGCAGTTTTTAAGCCGGACATTGTATGACTTCATGAATGTATCCTGTTCGATGGATTCTATCTTGTCTATAGGTACTAAATAGGATTGATGCGTCCGATAGAACATATCATCCTTCAGCATATCTTCCAGACGGTTTAGGCTTTCACTGCATACAATGACGGACTGATCATCCAGGTGGATGAGTGTTTTCTTCCCTTTTCTCTCTATGTACAAGATCAGGGAGGTATCTACCAGACGAAATCTCCCCTGTTCCTTCACCCCGATTTTTTTCATACGGACCCCGGTAGAATGTATTCTTTCCAATGTCTGTTTAAATCGTACCAGATTGATGGGTTTGGTCAGGAAATCTTCAGGGTAATATTTATAGCCCTGAAGAGCAAAGTCCGGATTAGCACTCATAAAGATGATTTTAATCGAAGGTGCTTTTTCTTTGATATATTGAGCGATATCAAAACCATTTGCTACAGGCATATTAATATCCAGCATAACAACATCCACTGCCCCTTTTTTATCGACTAAAGAGAATAGGTCAGTGACGTCTGTAGTCGAAAGAACCAGTTTCGTTTCAGGAAGTTTTTCAGTAATTTCCCCTACTTGCTCAAGAATCATTTCTTCATCATCAATCACAGCAATCTTAAGGTAAATAACAATCTACTCCTTTGATTGTTTTTGAGGCAGGTCAGGTTCATAAGCAAACCAGAAGCAGCTGCTGATAGAAGTGATAGAGTTGAAGAACAGGGCTGCTGTTGCAATCAAGTACGTCAAGATTTTCATTTTGAATTTTCCTCCTTCGTATATCATTTATATTGAAAACCCTCTCCATAGGAGAGAATTTTTTCCCAAGTAGCAGTTAATGTAAAGCTTTGTATGATCAAGGAAAGCCAGATGCATTGCTGAAAATCCGATATATATGGTAGATAACCTGCTGAAAAGAGAATTCCGAAAGTCAGCAATGACAAGATTTTTAACTTTTGCTTTTCCTTTGAATTAAACAGATCCTTTTTCTTGTGCAATACTGGTGCCCTCATAAAAATAATGAATGCACTGCAAATCAGCAAAACCAGTAATACCTCTGGAAACTTATCAAAAATAGTCGTGTGTGCTGCCAATAGAGACAGTCCGATCACTTGAAGCAGACTGATCAGTAAACATTTAAAATAGCTTTTTGCGTGGGCTCCGCCTGAAAACATGCGAAGTGCTGCACCGCTCACCAATATAATGAACGCCTCTGCCGCCACCCCCAGCGGAATAGCTGCAGCGACAGTCAGGAAAATCTGAATAAAGCCGGATATCATCCATTCAAGCCCATATCTGATTTCATCTTTTTTCTTTCCCAGATCGGGATTATGAAGAATGATTGCTTTCGTAACATTCACCGAAATCATATTAGGTGTAAAAATTCGCATGTTACCCTCCAATTGGGATTTTCACTACAAATGTGACGGAATGATCCACGATTTCCGGATAAATATACCCTTTATATTTATCTACAATGGATTGCACGATCGCCAAACCCTGCCCCTGATTTCCTGTCCCTTCCTTAGTGGAGAATCCCTCTTTAAAAATGCAGGTGATATTTTTTTCGAGTTCCTCAATATTTGCAGAATTACTGATTTCAAAGAAGTATTCCTGATCTTTTTTACCAATCGACACAGTCACATGTCTCTTACACTCTTCAACTGACTCCACCGCTTCAATGGCATTAAGAATGAGGTTACCCAAAATTTTATTCAATTCAAAAACCCTGCAGGGGATATCCTTTAACTGGTCAGAAATATGGTAATGAACAATGACATTCTTTTTTGAAGCCAGTTCCTTATAAGAAAGGAGCATGCCGGCAACAGCGTCGGAAGCAAGCGGCAGGACATCGCTGACACTTGATGTTTCCTCTAATACTTCATCCAAATAATCTTTACATTGATTGAAATGCCCATTATCCAACATCTTCTTGACAGCTAATAAGTGGTGCACAAAATCATGCCTTTGAAGTTTCACGCTGCTTATATATTGGGTCAAATCTTCTTCATACTGCTGATTCAAACGAATTGACAAAGACTCAAGATTCGAGTTCAGCAAATAGCGGATCACGTAGAAGATTAATATCGTGATGAATACTAAGAATACTGCAGACCAGACAGCCGAGGCAGAAGCTGAATGATGTTTAAAAACAATTGCGTAATAGAGGAACAACATACCGAATAATAAAAATAAAACGGAAAAAAATTTGGCATTGTTCCCTTTCCGCACTATGTTGTCATTGTGCGGCTGGATATGAAGATTGAACTTCTTGATAAGAAAATAAACGAGCAGCATGATCATCATGTGCGGAACAGCTACTAAAAGAATCGGCAATTCTGCAACGTCTATCGTTGTCATTGCCTGCAAAGGATACCAGAATAAGAAACTGATAAACTCTGAAAGAAGCAAAATAATCGCACCCGCCACTAACGCCAGTAAAGACTGGGGAATACCTGCTTGAACAATAAAAGTCAAAAGTATGCCAAGAGAAACAATTAAAATAAGCAAATAGACATAGGGTTCTGTGATCCCTTTCAGCATAGTCAAAATGACACTTCCATAAAAGCTTGCCACAAGCAGCGGATAAACCTTTCTTTTCACCGATATACCCATTAGCGTATACCCGACCAGTATAATCAAGAAGGTTTCTATCGTCCCGCCAAATAACTTAATGAATAAGGCCAATATACCCTCTCCTCGCCCTCGTTAAATTTACCATAATTTCAAATTTATAGTAACATAAATTTTTTCAATTATTTTTATTTTTTTACAAAATCGCACAAAATAAGAGCGGTTTCACACCATATTACTTAGTAATTCGACCAAATAGTCTTTAAAAACTTTTTTTCGGGAAACTTCTGTTAACATTTTAATTGTGAAGGACAAAGCGGAGGGGATAAATGTGAAAAGCCTGGAGGATTCCTTGCTGAATACAATTGAAACGACGATTATTAAAATGATCGCCAATGAAATGCCGAATAAAGAAATTGCCTCTGAATTGAATTACTCGCAGCGCACCGTGGAGTATCACATAAATAAGATTTCAAAGAAATTAGACGTACAGACAAGAGTGGGAATCATCGTCCAAGCCTATAGAAACAAGATCATTACATAAGGCGGTTCAATCCCCCATACACACAAGAAAACACACGTTTCAGTAAACGTGTGTTTTCTTGTGTGTTGGGATAATGATTAAAAGCTCGACACTTTAGCCCCTGACTGATCCTTCAAGAAAATTTCTTCCAGGGATGGTTCATCCACATTAATCCGGTATAAATCTATATTCTGTTTGGTAAAAGCCCGGACGATCTGCGGGATTTTCTTTTCAGATTCTATAACCATGGAGGTCACATTCCCCTCCGTTTCAATTTCTCTTCCGACTGTTTCAAGATATTGATTGATCAGATGTCTGTTGCCATTTTCCAGCGAAGAATGTTTGATTTCAACCTGGATTGAAGAAGAGTAATGAGCCCTTAAATCCTCCAGTGTCCCCTCATTTATGATTTTACCGTCTTTCATGATCGCCATGCGGGAACAGATTTTTTCAACTTCATTCAAATTATGCGAAGTCATGAAGATGGTCTTTCCCTCTTTTTTCAAGTTCAAAATCAATTGCTGGATGCTGAGCCCTGATTCTGCATCGACCCCTGAAGTTGGTTCATCCAGGAAAATCAGATCGGGATCATGGGCGATCGCCTGAGCAATGCCCAGCTTTTTCTTCATTCCAAATGAGAACTTCCCGGCCTTGATATTTGCATGTTCCAAAAGGCCGACACGGTCAAGGATCTCTTTCCCCTGGGATGACGTTATTTTCTTCCCGTTGATCTTAGCAAAATATTTTAAATGTCCAAGCGCCGTTAATGAATCATAAAACGTGGAGTAATCCGGCAAGACACCGATACGTGAATAGACTTTCTCGATATTGGTTTCCCCAAGCAGTTTAAAATCCCCGGCAGTCGGTTTTATGATCCCCGTGATCATATTGATGAAAGTAGATTTACCTGCACCATTACGCCCAAGGAATCCATATATCTGACCTTCCTCTACATGTAAATTGACATCGTTGACGACCGTCTTAGCACCGAATTGTTTCGTAAGCCCGTTTGCCTCGATCACATTCATTATAAATCTCTCCTCTTGAAAATTTCCCTTGCTATGACGAACAGGATGACGGCATAGACGAGATTGATTAAGATATAGTAGCTTCCCAGCGTTGAATAGTAATAGGGAGTAAAATACTTAAACCAGTTCGTATATATACTGTCTGCATAAATTGCCCAGAAGCTGACGGCAGGGAATATCAAGGCAAATACGATCCCAAAAAACATTGACATACCCGGCTTCGGCAGTACGATGGAAAAGATAAGGTTCAGCCCTAAAGCGACGGAGAGAAACAGCATGCAATCCACGACGCCAAGCCATAAGAATTCTTTTGAAACAAACGATACCAGAATATATGAGACCGTTATACAGAAAAGCCAAAACAGCCATACCCCAAGATATTTCCCTAATAGAATTTTGGTACGCGTTGTCTTCGTTACCAGAAACCTCATTGTCCTGCTGCTGATTTCACGGTTCATCACATCATGGGATAAACCTGCTATAAATAAGAACCCTAATCCAAATACAATCATTAACGTCCCTATTGCATATCCGTCAGTACCCCCGCCTAAATCGATTTGCTCAGCCACCGTTGTCATCAGGTCAGCAAGTAAAAAGCTGATTCCAAAAATAATGGCGATGACGACGATTGATTTCACACTCTTAAAATGCCCTTTAAATTCATTCATGCATATTGCCCACATTCATTACCACTCCTTTCTAAATCTAGTATACTAATGGTAAATTAAGATAAGTTTAACTCATCCTTAACATTACCTTAAAAAGGAGCAGAACGATGGAAAATGGAAAAATCCTGATTGTCGATGATGAATTAGAAATATTGAATATGATCAAACTGGTGCTGCAGAAAGAAGGTTTCAAATCAGTTGAAACCTGCATGACCGGAAAGGAAGCCATCCAGTTAGTTGAATCGAAAAACTATGACTTAATCATACTGGATGTGATGCTGCCGGATATGTATGGATATGATATCTGTTCGGTGATCAGAAAGACATCGAATGCCCCCATCTTTTTCATTTCGGCCCGCAACACCGACCTCGATAAGTTAACCGGGTTTACTCATGGAGGCGATGATTACATCACTAAGCCTTTCAATCCACTTGAAGTGGCAGCACGGGTAAAAGTTCAATTGAATCGTTATCTTGCCTCTCAAGGGAACAGGAACGACGGTGAAATACTTGATTACGGTCATTTTAAACTCGATACAAGATCTGCCGAACTATGGGTCAAGGATCAACATATTCCCTGCTCCGCTCAAATCTACAATCTGCTGTTGTTTTTCTGTAAAAACCCGGACAGGATTTTTACAAAGGAACAGCTTTATCATCAAGTGTGGAAAGATGACCTGATGATGGATGATAACACCGTCATGGTTCACATCAGAAAAATACGCGAGAAAATTGAAGAGAACCCGAGCAGGCCCTCTTTTTTGATAACGATCAGGGGGCTTGGCTATAAACTTGTGAGTGAAAAGAGCAAAAAGCGATGAATGTAAGAAAAAAATTGACCGTCCATTTCTTATCACACTTCATCCTTATGCTGGTCATCATCATCATCTTGATTACCACCGCACTGGTTACTATGTCATTCATCATTTCCCGATCAGAGATGAAATCGGATTTCACGCGTACGTCAGATGACTATTTGGAACATGCCATTGTGATAGATGAGCATGAAGTAAGAATGAATCAAGACGTGAAAGATTCGGTCAAGAAGAAAGACGGATGGCTGCAGGTCCTCGATCAGGATGGACGGGTTATCGGACAGTACAACACCCCGGATGATCTGCCTGAAGAATATAATTTGAGTGACATTCTGGTACTGGAGGAAATGCATTACAGAACGAAACAATGGGAAATCAACACAACTAGCGGCACAACGAGCACAATCATTTACGGGGAAAAAGTACAGAGTCATGAACTATTGGATAAAGTGACTTCTATGGAGGACTTTCCGGTCATCACCAATGAAGTAAAGAAATACCTGGATAAAAACAATGCCTGGATACAGGTCTATGATTCCGAAGGAGAAATCAGCGATTATTATGGTGCTCCGGACAGCCTAAACTATTCGTTTAACAAACTGGTTAATAGTTTACAAGAACCATGGAATTCAAGATATGATGTCTCACTTTACACACCTGAAACCAGCAGTTCTTTATACGTAATCGGAACAGATAATCCATACCATTCCCGCCAGTCCATAACAGATGGGATCGTCAATCAATCATTTATCAAGGGGTTCTTGATTGTATCAGCCATCCTTATTTCGTTGATCGTTATCCTGGGCTTGTGGTACGGAAAAAAATTCGGCGTTCCATTATTACATACCCTTAAATGGATCAATGATCTATCCCAAGGGAAACATGCAAGCCCCCTCAATAAGAAAGGCAAAAGTCCTTTACTGAATAAATCAGGCAGATTAAAGAAGAAGTATTCTTTCTTTAAGGATGTCGTTCACTCTTTGGAGACACTCACATCAAGTTTACAAAAGAACGAACAGCTTCAGCAAAAGATGGACAAAACAAGGGAGGAGTGGATTACCGGGCTCTCACATGATTTAAAAACACCGATCAGTTCCGTTTACGGCTACTCCACCCTTCTCGCCTCCGATTCCTATACATGGACGCAAAGCGAGATCAATGACTTCGGGAAAATCATACAAGAAAAATCCCACTATATGAGTGAACTGATCGAAGACCTGAACCTCACCTACCGCTTAAAGAACGATGCACTGCCTCTTCATAAAGAGAAAGTAGACGTCGTGCCATTTCTTCAAAGCTGGATGGTTCAGCATCAATCCAAAGAAAAGCCCATCCATCTTGAAACAGAGCATGATCATGCAGATCTTGAAATTGATCTAAAATGGTTTACAAGAATTATGAATAATCTGGTTGTGAATGCCATTAAGTACAATCCTGCCGGTACTGATATTGTTATCAGGGTCGTACAATCTTCGGCAGCTTCTGTCATAAGCGTCGAAGACAACGGTTCCGGCATCGACCCGGAAACCATCCAGAACTTATTCAACCGTTATTACCGGGGAGGTAACACAAAGGAAAGTGATAACGGCTCCGGATTAGGTATGGCAATTACGCATCAGTTAGTAGAAGCCCATGGCGGGAAGGTGGAAGTGATGAGTGAACTCAACCGCGGAACCACTATCCGGTTGGTTTTTCCCCGCGAACAATAAAGTCAATACTACCAGCCTTTTTTGTGAAATTCCTATAAGACAGCCTTTGCGGAAATACGCAACAATTGTCAAAATCTATTGAATATAACATTAACTGGAATTATGATGTAGTTAACCAAAGGCCTTTGGAAAAAATTATATTTGATGGAGGAATTTCACAATGTTCTCAGCAATCTATAACGCACTTAAAGCACTAGTAAGCAAGATCCCTTGGAGTAAAGTGGCATCATTCTTATCATGGGCATATAATTTAGCGAAAGCTGCTGCAGGTAAAACATATGCACAAGCTACTAAAATCTTGAATTACATTAAAGCAAACCCAGGGAAGATCGTTGACTGGTTCCTTAAAGGATACTCTGTTTACGAAATCATCAACATCATTCTTTAAGATTTCCCCCTTATAACATATAGAGAGAATACCAGCGAAAATGAACCTTTCGTCTGGTATTCTCTTCCTTGTTGGATGAGAAAACACGGTGTATGATAAATTCACAGACTAATTAATACCATTTTTACATATAAAGGGGAATTGCGATCTTGACTATCTTACATATGGAAGATGTGAAGAAGTATTATGATGGAGAGTGTGTCCTCTCGATTGACTCTCTTACAATCGATAAAGGGACGATATGCGGATATTTAGGTAAAAATGGCGCCGGTAAATCGACCACCATAAAGATCTTGACCGGGATCCTCACCCCCGATGAAGGGAATGTTTATTTCCGGCATGAACCAATAAACTATAAGAATCCGCAGCATAAACAGTACATAGGCTATTGTCCCGACTATCCAGCCGTTTTTGAAAAGCTTTCCGTAACTGAGCATTTACATTTCATTTCGTTCTTATACGGCGTGACGGATATTCATGAAATCGAGAGAAAAATAGACGCTCATCTCAAGCATTTTGAAGTGGAAAAATACAGACATACACTAATAAAAAATCTTTCAAGAGGCAATAAACAAAAAGTTTCGATCGTCTCTTCCGTCATGCACGAACCTTCATTGTTGATATACGATGAACCGACTCTCGGACTTGATCCCTTAAGCATCAGGCAATTTAAGTCATTTTTAAAGGAATACACCTCCAACGGCGGAACCGTATTTTTATCCTCGCATTCTTTGAATATTATAGAAGAAATAGCCGATTCAGTCACGATCATCAATAATGGTTCTCTTTTAAAGAAGAATATATCTGTCAGCCAGCTTCAAGGAAATCTAACAAGCGTAGAAGATTACCTTATCTCTGTGGTAGAAGGACGGGAATAATCGAGATGAATTTCATCAAGTATTTAACGTTTAAGTATAAACTGACAAGTCAAAAACCTAAACAATCAAAAAAGGATGTCCTCACTGACATAATCGGATTGTCATTTCTTTTCCTGTCTCTGACCGCCATATTATACTTTATCATCAATGTCCTCCCCGACGGGATGCAAGGGAACATGAGCAAATACATATTGGCGCTTTTTGCTTTCTTATGTTTGATTTCAGTGTCGGCTTCTGTGAAAAAGTTTTACAAAGAGTATTTTTTTTCCGCTGAACGCGAGATTCTGCTTGTTGCACCAATCAAGCATTCCCAGATCATCATGGCCCGTTTCTTCATTGTTGCAATCGAGGTCTTATCTATCAACATCATTTTCATACTTCCATTTATTCTGGCAAATTACGCCGCAGGTAACATTTCTTTGGCAATCGTTTTAGTGACGGTCCCTCAGCTCATAGGCGGTTCAATATTCTTCAGTGCGCTGGCCCATCTGCTCTTTGCAGCGGCTTTCATCATCTCGAAGGGAAAAGGACTGAAAACAGCTGCCTATTCCATCATGACCCTTGCATCTGTGGGTGTGATTGCTGTCATCGTGTATGCCGGGAATTATAAACAATACCTTCTTGTTCAAAATGACTGGACGGCTAAGGTTCTTTATGTTCTGCTGAAATATCCTTCCCTTCTATTGGAGGGTTCAGCCGGCATAGCATCTGTCATGAAAATCTCACTGTTCATTATGATCAATGCTTCATTGTTTATCCTGCCAGTTTACTTAATAATGGCATTCTGTTATCAAAAGGGCATGCTCACGATCTCTTCAAAAGACCTGGAGAAATCTTTTTACTCGAATAAGGCAACCGCCGTAATTCATCGATTCATAGATAATTACTTTCTTAGAAAAGACTTATTGTATTTAATCAGAACACCTAAGTTATTTTCAGTGTATGTATCTCCCTTGCTGTTTACCAGCGTGATAGAATTCAAGAATCACTTTGCCTCATCGGGGGTCACGCTGACCATCCTGATCAATGTTTTTGCCTTGATCATTACAACGATGACGTTGAATATTGTGCTTTCAGATGACAAAGATCATCAAGATCTTTTATATACAATCCCCTTCAATTATCATGAATTTTTGAAGATGAGGAGCCGCCTTATACACACTCTGTCTTTCTTGATATCAGGTACATACCTGCTCATCATCATGCTCTTACAGCAGGTTGATGCGGCTGTTATCCTTTTTGCGATGGGGCAGCTGTTCATCCTCACCTATATTTCTTCAAGAGTATACCTATCCCGTCTCATGAAAAGGAATTGTAAGAAGTATAATGGGTACAGATACAACGGAGAATTGGTAAAACCGCTTTTCTACTATCTATTTGTATGGAACATCCCAATCCTGATCATGTTCAGCATTTTACATGTATATGTAAAAGAACTAGTTGAAAACCAATCTCTATCCAACCTTGCTGTAACCATTCTGATCATCACCATCCTGCTCATCATCGGAATGTTATATAAAAGCAACAAAACAACGAAAACTACCATTAAACATGAGGTGAACAAAGTATGGCAAACCTAGAAAAAAAAGAAAACAAAACAATCGGGCAACGGATAAGCTTGGCATTCACAATTTTCTGCGTCGTCTTTCTTATCGCAAGATTCACCGGATTATTAGACCCTGTCATCGAATTCTTTAAAGGGTAATGGAACAAGGGAAGGGGACAGGGGGACAGGTACCTTGTCCCACCTCACAAAATAAAAAGGGACATAAGGACAAGTACCTGCCCCTATGTCCCTTCATTAAATTAATTTGTAAAAGGGAAGGGACAGGGGGACTGGTCCCCTGTCCCTTTATTAATTTCCACAGAATCCTTCCTGTCAGACATTACGAACCCTCATAAGTAATTGGCAGATCCTTCTCAATAACGGGGCTGTCCTCCTATCCCTCATCCATCTGGAAAATGGGACACGGTCCCTGTCCCCCCGTCCCACCTTCATCAATCAAATAATAGCTTACTTACTTCCACTTTGTCGTAGTAGATGGTTCCGGTTGAGTAGGATGTTGTGTAGCAGATGACTCTCATGGCGGCGGCGTTTTCTGGTGCTTCTGTTGTGATGGAGATGGCCTGCCAATTATTCAGGCCGGTGCTCGTATGGACCGGTTTGTCTGAGATCGACCTTCCTTCTTCATCGTAAAATCTCACCATGAAGCTTCCCGTTCCTTCTTTGATGAAGAGATTTGCGGATGATTCAAAAACTTCCCCCGGTTCTGCCTTGATGCTGTCACTCATTAAAGCAACCGATTTATTTCTCGCGGTATCCGTAAGCTTCAGGCTTTGTCTGCCATGAGAACGTTCTTCTCCCGATACGGTATACTTCGCCTGATCATCCGTGTTGAACATTGAGGTCCACCCCGGGATCCCGCCGTCATCGACCGGCCGTTCAAATTGATGATTCGTTACCGTCATTTCTTCTTTACCAGATACCTTCTTCACTTCCATTTTATGAAGCATCGTCCGGTTTTCCCTCGAAGAGTAGTATAGATTTCCGTCAGGGCCGACAGAAAAATCATATACCCTGGCAATCTGCCTGCTTTCCAACGTTTCTGGATCGATGGCAGTCAGGTTCCCGCTGAAATCAGCATATAGAAGTCCATCCGACCACTCAAGTTCAATTTTATTCCACGCTGAAAGCGGAAGGGAATCATACAGCTTCCTGCTTTTAACGATTTCGAGCGTGTCAGGATCCATCGCAAAAATCGCATCGATCGAAGCCCCCCATAATAGTCCATCCGGTCCAAACGACAATTCACCAATGGCTTCCGGCTTTTCAAGGCCTTCAACCATTAGGGAAACCTCCCTGATCACTTCTTCCGTTTCTGTATCCCACACGAAAATTTTTGCTTCTTCCGCTGTCGGATCGGCTCCCAGCCCGCCATTGATGGTGGTAGAGCCGTACACTTTCCCATCCCTGTAGACGAGGCTGTTCACACTCTGATCCTCCACGACGTTTCGGAAGACCTCCACTTGACTCCCTTCCGCCGCATTTGGGTCATAAACCGTCAAAGCACCTCCCAGCTCCCCATAGAATGGGATGCTTCCTATATAGGCTTTGCCGTCCCCTTCTGTGATCGAGCTGATCCGATTCTGCTCCTCTCCGATAGTAAATAACTTCCTCGGATTGGAATCGGATGGCTCAAGCGCAGGATCGAACTCCCTGATGTCTCCTTCAGGATACACACCGAAGAGCAGCTTATCACCGAATGTGCCGATGCTGTCGCCCTGGCCCATATTGTAGACTTTTTTCTCCTTAGTCACGGGGTTATAAATCGCTCCCTTGCCTGTCTGCACCCCGGTGATATAGAGATTCCCATCCGGGCCCGTCTCTATTTTGTTCATCACATTCGCCGTCCCTTCAGCCAGGACAGGGGTAGTGACCGTCTTCTTAGTCTCCAGATTCAGGAAGGTAACGAACCCGCTGAAATTGATGGTGACAAGACTTTTGCCCGGCAGCTCAGGAGTGCCGAACTCCACCCAGTCGACACCGCGGAACCCGCTTTTATACGTAATCCCCGTGTCCTCGACCTCCAAGGTCCCGAGATCGAAAGTCTGGAGTTTATTTTCCGTATTCATAAAATAAACCTTTCCGTCCTCCGACTGTTCCGGAACATGAAGTCCGCGTGCTTTCGGGATGACTGCATCGAGCCATTCCCCTTCTTCTGTATCATAGACATAGGCATTGCTGGAAAGCTCATATCTGGCGAAAAGATAGCGGTCATCGACCTTATCCAGATCATAAATATGGCCGGACTCACCGATGGATGCGGCAATGTCTTCTTTTTCACCAGTAGACTTATTGTAATGAATGATTTTCCCGTGGCCTGTTCCGGAATACACATCGTCCCCTATGACAGCCAGGGACCGGATATATTCTTGTGATGACTCGCCGATCATCCGGCCGTAATCATCTACAGATCCGTCAGCGGGATCATACTCAAAAACTTTCCCGCTTGGGTAGGTCCCCACATAGATCTTTCCTTGTTCTGATGTAATGGAAAACGGGAAGGTCTCACCGGAAAACCTTGCTACAACCTCCGCACTGTCTGCACCCGGCGTGTACTTCCACAGCTTGGCACCACCGCCGATCGTCGCGATGTACAGGTCTCCGTTCGGGAGCACTTCATGTGCCCATGTATTCTCCGCCCCCTCTAGCGGAATGACCCGCAGCAGTTTCTCAGATTTGATATCAATGACATTCAGCTGTGCCGGCAGTCCCTTGGTGGTGGTATACATCACCGGCTTACCATTTTCAGTCCCGACCGCCCCGTTGAAGATACTGATCGCATCCATCAGCGGAGTCAGGAGTTCCTCAGACTCCCCGAAATAGGTGGAATCCAGTTTACCGGAGGTCTCGGCCCCAGCCCGTTTTCCATTCAAAGCTCCTGGCAGCATCAGCAGCAAAACCATGATTGTGATGAAGACTTTCTTCATTAAATACCTTCCTCCCTTTCATTCAGTAATGGCTTATCCATTTCAACCATAATGATACGGAAGGAGAGGCATGAAACCAATATTATATTTAGAAAATTTTGTAAATCTATAGCTGAACTATAGAGGAACCCTTACCGTTAAAGGGTTAGGAAGCATTGACGTAAAAGGGTCTTTAATTTCCACTCCCCTTACCTCAGGTTCATTAGCAGATAAGCTGCGCGGCAACGTTCCTATTTGCCTACCAAAATCCGGAAAAATTCCAATCAAAATAACTCTACTAATCCAAAACTCCCAACCTGACGAAGCCCCCAATCCTATCCCACAATACCTTTCCCCTCCAATCCCCCCTCCTCCACACACCCAAATAAAGACCCAATCGGGACAGGGGGACAGGTACGTTGTCCCACCTTCCTTATTGAAGAACCTATTAGTATACTAGAGATGGGACAACGTACCTGTCCCCCTGTCCCACTATGATTTTTGTGAGGAGTTTTGAAATGGATTATTCGGCAATTGGGAAGAAGATAAGGGAGTTGAGGAAGGGTGCAGGTCTTACTCAGGGGGAGCTGGCAGAAGGGGTTTGTACGCAGGCTCTGGTCAGCCGGATGGAGAAGGGTGATATCTATCCGAGTGCTGCAGCCTTGTATCAAATTTCTTTAAAGCTGGGTGTCGATGTGAATTACTTCTTTGAGATTGGCACAACCCCGCGCCTTGACTATGTGTTAGAGGTAGAAAAGCAACTGAAACGTCTGAGGGTGAATTTCAAGTTTGATGAAATTCTTGAACTTGTTAAGACGGAGGAAAAGAACCCTCTTTTTTATAATGATCCTGAAAAACTGCAGCTTCTCTACTGGTACAAGGGAATCTATGCTTTTGAAGTTGAAAAGGATGAGGAAGCGGCCTTTTTTCTGCTTAACGAGGCTTTTTACCTGACAGCCAGCCAAAAGAAAGCCAGGACAGAAAGAGAGATGGAAATCCTGCTGAGCATAGGGACAATCCATTCTTCCCTGCATCAACACGACGAGGCCCTGGATTATTATGATCAAATTGAATCCAGTCTGAAAGCGACTGAACAATTATATGATAAAACCATCAAGCCCCGTTTGTTCTATAATATTGCACGGGTGCTGACCCGCCTCGGGCAATACGATGAGTCGACCGTCTATTGTAAAAAAGCCCTAAACTGGTGCATCGAAGAAGAGCTTCTTTGGGGACTCGGAGAACTGAACTATCAAATCGGGTACAACTATGAGCTGGTCAATGAAACGGAAAAAGCAATACTTTATTTCACTCGTGCCCTTCATATGTTCGAGCTTCGCGGCAACGAGAAAAACGTAACATTCCTCAATGAAAAAATGTCCCGTCTCTGAATGGCGGGACAGGGGGACAGGTCCCTTGTCCCTGGTCCAAGAGCCTCTAGGATGAAATGGGACGGGGGGACAGGTTCGTTGTCCCATTCTCCCAGGGTTATCATTCGATTTCATTCTCAAATAATAACAACTTGGGACACTGTACCTGTCCCCCTGTCCCGCAAAAAAGAAGCACGAGACCCGGCCCGTGCTTCCATTCATCCCTATTTCAAACTGCCTGCAAGTTCGGTAAAAATGACCCCAAGCGCATAAGCACCGGCATCCGGATGCCCGAGACTACGGTCGCCGACTGTTCCGGCACGCCCCATCCGGGCAACTATGTCCTTCGTCTTCTCTGCACCTTCAACGGCAGCTTCGGCTCCTTTTACAAAAGCTGTCTTAAAGTCGCTGCCGGCTTCAGCACTTCCAGTCCAGGCATCTGCACAAGGCACAAGTGCATCCACCAGGGTCTTGTCCCCGACTTCCGCGCCTCTTCCAAACGAACGCTCGCCAGTACGCTGAATGCCTTCGACTGCATCCTGAAGCATGTCCGCAAAGTCAGAAACGGTCATCGCTGATTTATCACCGACTGATTTACCTGCAGCGCGGAATGCCGAGCCCCATATCGGGCCGGAAGCTCCTCCGCAATACTCCATGATGACGATGGAACATGAATCCAGGAAGCTGCCGATCGTCAGATTTTCCTGTTCAAGGATCGAATGCCATTCACGTTTCAGCTGTCTGAACCCCTTGGCGACACTCATTCCGAAATCACCGTCACCGGCATGGGAATCCAGTTCACAGAACGGGACTTCGTTCTCGATGATCACTTCGCTCATTTTATCCACGAGGTAAATCATATTTTCCAACGTTACCTCGTCACCCTTGATCACTGCATATCCTGCCGGTGTCTCCACCTCAAACGAAACAGGTCTTTTCACTTCAACTTCATCCCCACTCTTGTATTCCACTGCAGGCACCGGCCCGTCAACTCTGAACGCAGGTGCCAGAGATTCCTTCGACAGTAACGTTTTCAGTTCATCATCCAGTTTCATCACCGTCAAGGAAAGCCCGTCCATATCAATGCTCGTCATATAATTGCCTGCAAATGAACGGTTGATGCGAATCCCTTTTTCAGACAAAATTCTTGCCGCCGCATTGTTGTATAGGTAAAGTTCCTGAAGAGGCGTCCCGCCAAAGCCGTTCACCAGCACAGCCACTTCGGAAGAATCATCCATCTTCAAATCTTTGAGAATGTCATCGACCATCCGCTCTGCCAGTTCATCTGCTGTCGCCATCTTGTCCCGCTTGATGCCGGGCTCTCCATGGATTCCGACTCCATATTCAATCTCGGCATCACCCAATTCGAAAGTAGGAGACCCGCTTGCCGGAACGGTGCATGAAGTCAAAGCGATACCGATACTCCGCACGTTGGCCGCTGCTTTTTCAGCGACGGCCTTAATTTCGTTCAGTCCCATTCCTTCTTCCGCAGCCGCCCCTGCGATCTTATGTACAAGTACGGTTCCGGCAACACCTCGGCGTCCGACTGTATAAAGGCTGTCCTCAACCGCGATGTCATCATCGACCTTCACATAATCAACAGGAATGCCATCCTCTTTAGCCATATGGGCGGCATTCTTGAAGTTCATGATATCACCGCTGTAATTCTTGATGATCAACAGGGTTCCTTTTTCATTCGCCGTTGCTTTGATCGCCTGGTAAACCTGAATCTGGGACGGTGAAGCAAATACGTCTCCGCATACCGCCGCATCGAGCATCCCTTTCCCGACGAGCCCCGCATGTGCCGGCTCGTGGCCGCTGCCGCCTCCGCTGATCAAGGTCACCTTATTTTCATCCAATTCCTTTTTCTTCATAATCTTATACTTTTCCAGAAATTCAAGCTCCGGGTGGGCAATCGCCATCCCCCTGCACATTTCCGTGACCAGTGTGTCTGGATGATTGATGATTTTCTTCATTTGAGCGTCCTCCTCTGATTTAGTACGCGTCTTGTTCATTCTTCATTTAGATACTTCTCTCACCCCTTAAAATCTACAAGGGGTATTCTCTGTCATCTTAAAATGAAAACGATTAAAAGTAAAAGAATTAGGCCTTGCGCGGGACAGGGGGACAGGTACACTGTCCCGGTACTAACTTGGTACAGGCGCTGTACCAAGTTAGTACCGCTGTACCTGTCCCCCCGACTCCCGCCCGTTTTGGGACATGGTACCTGTCCCCCCGTCCCACTTCCATTCGCCCCTCTCATCAAGTACAATTAAGCCAAGAGAAATTGCAAGGAGGACGCTGTGTGATTACGATTAAGGAAGTGGCCAGGAGGGCGAATGTTTCGAGCGCGACGGTTTCTCGGATGCTGAATGAATCCGGGTATGTGAGCGAGGAAGCGAGAGAAAGGATTCTTAAAGTAATAGAAGAAACAGGGTATGTGCCGAGCGAGAATGCGAAGTCGCTGCGGACGAAGAAGACGAAGGTAATCGGGGTGATCCTGCCGAAGCTCGGATCCGAGACGACGAGCAGGATGGTCAACGGCCTCGACCGGGTTCTGGCTGAGGAAGGCTACCAGATTCTACTGGCGAATTCGAATCTGGATGCCGGCAAGGAAATCGAATTCCTGAAGCTTTTGAAAAGCAGGGACGTTGAAGGAATCGTCCTGTCTGCCACCAATACGAACGAACAGCTGGTGGAGGAAATCCAGAAGCTGAAGGTGCCGTTCGTGGTCGTCGGCCAGGATATGCCGGGCACCCCGTCGGTTGTGTTCAATGAGATCATGGCAACAGGAGAGATGATAGATTACCTCATCGAAAAAGGTCATGAAAAAGTGGCGTTCATCGGTGTTAGCGAATCCGACCGTGCCGTCGGGCTGATGAGGAAGAAAGGATATCTTGCCGCCATGGAGAAACATGGACTCCCAATTGAAGAGAATTGGATCCAGACAGCTGTTTTCGATGTCGAATCCGGCTACGGGGCAATGAAAAACATCATGGAATCATCCTCCACTCTCCCGACTGCGGTGTTTGCCGTGACGGACCGACTGGCGATCGGGGCGATGAACTACCTGAAGGAAAAGGGACTCAAAATCCCTGAGGACATCGCACTTGCGGGGGTCGGAGCATCCGAGCTGTCCCAATATGTCACACCTCCCCTCACGACCATCGATTTTCAATACAACAAAGCCGGCCGGGAAGCAGCCAACCTGATCCTGTCGATGATCAATCAAAAGAAAATACCGACGAGTAAAATTGTATTAGACTATGGACTCGTGAAAAAAGATAGTGTATAATTTCAGTATGTAATCGATTTCATAACGTTATGTCGTATGTGGAATCGATTACACTACTAACTTTAACTATGTATTGGCATCTAGAGACCGGTACTTTTATTTTTATCTGGTGTGGAATCGATTACACATCCACCCCACCAGCACTCTTATTCTTTTTACCTATGTATGGGCATCCAATCAGCCGATGCATTTATTTTCAACCGATGTGAAATCGATTACACACATGAACAAAGGAGGAGAAACAATGTCAGAGAACAGAAAGATTGCAGAAGAAATCCTGGCCGGAGTCGGCGGCGAAGAGAATATCCTGTCTGTCGCCCATTGTGCCACCCGCTTACGAATCATGGTGAAAGACAAAGAAAAAATCGACCAGGAAGCAGTTGAAAACACGGATAAAGTGAAAGGCGCCTTCTTCAACTCGGGCCAATACCAGGTCATCCTTGGAACCGGAACGGTCAACCGCATTTATGAAGAAGTGAGGAACCTGGGAATCGCCGGTTCGACGAAAGCGGAGCAGTCGAAGGAAGCCGTGAAAAGCGGCAGTGCGTTCCAGCGCGCGATCCGCACATTCGGCGATGTCTTCGTACCGATCATCCCGGTGCTTGTGGCAACCGGTCTCTTCATGGGACTTCGCGGACTCGTCATGCAGGAGCAGATACTCGCACTATTCGGCATGACACCGGATGACATCTCGGAGAACTTCCTATTATATACGCAGATCCTGACTGACACGGCATTCATCTTCCTGCCAGCACTGGTCGCATGGTCGACCTTCAGAGTATTCGGCGGAACCCCGATCGTCGGGATGGTCCTCGGATTGATGCTCGTCAGCCCTTCATTGCCGAACGCATGGGGAGTCGCAGGCGGAGACGTGCAGCCGCTTGAATTCTTCGGATTCATCCCTGTCGTCGGCTACCAAGGTTCCGTCCTCCCTGCCTTCATCGCCGGGATCCTCGGGGCAAAACTGGAAAAGCAAATACGCAAGCGCACGCCTGAAGCACTCGATTTAATCGTCACGCCGTTCCTGACACTGCTTGTCATGATCACACTGGCATTATTCGTGATCGGACCTGTGTTCCACAGCTTGGAGAACGTCATTTTAAACGGTACAATCGCAGTTCTTGAATGGCCATTCGGCATCAGCGGATTCCTGATCGGCGGACTCAACCAGATCATCGTCGTCACCGGGATCCACCACATTTTTAACATGCTCGAAATCCAGCTGCTCGCGAAATACGGAAACAACCCTTATAACGCGATCATCACCTGCTCGATTGCAGCACAGGGCGGCGCGGCACTGGCAGTCGGCCTAAAAACGAAGTCCAAGAAACTGAAGGCACTGGCGCTTCCGTCTTCCCTTTCAGCATTCCTTGGCATCACAGAACCAGCCATTTTCGGGGTGAACCTGCGCTACGGCAAGCCATTCATCATGGCACTCATCGGGGGTGGAGTCGGAGGATTCCTCGCTTCCATCATGGGACTGAAAGCAACGGGCATGGCCATCACCGTCATCCCGGGAACGCTGCTCTACCTGAACGGGCAGATCCTTCAATATATCCTGATCAACGTTGTTGCGATTGCAGTGGCATTCGTGCTGACTTGGATGTTTGGATACTCAGATAAAAAAGAAGCTTGATTTTATAAAAAGTTGATAGAAGCAGGTTAGTGGGGTTCACTTGCCTGCTTTTCTTTTATAGGGGCCGTGTTTTGGCGTTTTAATGGCCGGAATTGGGCGTTTTATGGCCGGATTCTTGATTTTCTCGATTGTTTTTTGTTCAATCAGGCGTTTTGGTGCTTCGTTACGGCGTTCAAGCCTGTAATGAGGAATTTCCGGCTGGCCCCGAACGACCATGATCCGTTTTATTATCGATAATCGAAACTTTATTATCGAAATCAAAAGATTTATTTTCAAAAATCCGGGTTCTTTTATCGAAACCGTTGATCCTTTTATCGATTCGGATCCCATATCAGCGAAACCAATGTAACATTTTCAACTAAACCACTTATCGTCGATTCTTCCCGCGCAAGGGAAAATCTCTTTCACGAAAGGAATTTGACAAGCATGAACAGATACACCGAACCAAAGTACCGCACGATCCTCGATGCAAAAGAAAATGAGCTCGGGCAGCTGCAGGAAAAATCCGCGTCTTCCGCCTGGAAGCCTGCGTATCATATCCACCCCGGCTACGGGCTGATGAACGATCCGAACGGCCTCGCTTACTACAACGGGGAATACCATGTTTTTTATCAATGGTATCCATTCGGCCCCACTCACGGAATGAAGCACTGGGCGCACGTGAAATCAAAGGATCTGCTGGATTGGGATAGGCTTCCCACGGCCATCGTCCCTGTCGAAAACTACGAATCACACGGGGCCTATTCAGGGGCATCGATCGAAGTCGACGGGGAACTGTACCTTTACTATACCGGCAACATCAAATACAGCGCCGAGGAACGGTCGGCGAACCAGTGCCTCGCGATCATGGACAAGGATGGCGTGATCCGCAAGTATGAGCAGAACCCGATCATCGAGGGCGTTCCGGAGGGGTATACGGGGCATGTCCGCGACCCGAAGGTGTTCATGAAAAATGACACCTATTATATGCTGCTCGGTGCCCAGCGATCCAACCTGACCGGCGCCATCATCGTCTACGAATCAAGCAATGCTCGTGACTGGTCATTCAAAGGCGAGCTGGAGCTGGAATTGAACCTGCCTGACACCTGCTACATGCTAGAATGCCCGGACTATTTTGAATTGAACGGGCAGGATGTATTCGTGGTTTCACCTCAGGGACTTGAGGCCGGGAAACATGCCTATCAGAATCTTTATAATGTAATCTATGTTCTTGGCAAAATGGATATCGAAAACCTAACATTCAAGGTCGAGAGCCATCATGAACTGGACAAAGGCTTCGATTTCTACGCCCCTCAGACCTTTGAAGGAAAAAACAAGGAGCGCCTCCTGTTCGGCTGGGCCGGCATGGGCGAGATGGATTACCCTTCAGACAAGGAAGGCTGGGCGCATTGCCTGACGATTCCGCGAGAGCTTGATGTCGTGGACGGCAGGCTGATTCAGAAGCCGGCAAGGGAGCTTGAGAAACTTCGGTTGGAGCCGGCGGAAGGCGAGTTCAGTCTGGATCAGGGAAGTACAGGAATCAGTACCGGGTCTGATCAGTACGAGCTTGTACTTTCCTTGGAATCAATAGAATCTGAGATCTTTGGTTTGCAGCTGTGCTCATCTGAAGCTGAAAGACTTGTACTGGAGTTCAACCGCACGGAGCAAACCGTCACTTTAGACCGGGAGAATTTTGCGGACGCATTCGGCGCGGAGCATGGCTTTGAAAGAAGCTCAGACCTTGAAATCGGCGACTCTGTTGAACTCCAGATCTTCGTTGACCGCAGTATTGTGGAGATTTTTATCAACGGAGGTAAAACGGTATTCACTGCGAGGGTCTTCCCTCATAAGGAATCAACGGGGATCAAAGTGTTTGCGGACGGGAAAATGCGAGGTACGCATTCACACTATCGTTTGGTTAGTAATCAATCACTTTAAGGTGAATGGGACAGATAACTTGTCCCATTCTTTTTTTATATTCCTTTTAAATTGAAATTTTTACTAATTGTAGAAAAAAGTTGAATCTTGTACTATACTGTATGAAAACTATGATTAGTAGACTCATTGCTATCCAAAGGAGCAAATAATATATGATCACGTTATCTCTGATAATCGTCCTGCTCGCTTCTTTATGCACCTATATCGGTGTCAAGCTCATTATTCCCGTTGCAATCAAAATCAACTTTGTGGACAATCCCAACAACCGGAAAGTACATAAAAAACCCCTCCCTATGCTTGCAGGGGTGGTTTTTACAGGGATCACCCTTACAGGGATATTCTGTTTTTATCGGCTGGATTTTTTAACGTTGAACGAAACCCTGACGCTGGCGGCAGCCATTATTCTTTTAAGTACGATCGGATTCATAGATGATTACTATAAAACCAAGTCAAAAGACTTTTCACCCTTCCCCAGACTGCTGGTCCAAACCATCGCTGCATTCCTGGTCGTTCAATTTGGGGACTATGTATCGCAGATCGATATTCCTATATTAGGTTATATGGAGCTCTCGCCTGTCATAGGGAAGCTGTTTACAATGGTATGGATCATTTTCATCATCAATATAATCAATTTCATGGACGGTCTGGATGGTTTGGCAGGCGGAATGGCCGGTATATTTTCATTCACCTTCCTGATCACCTCATTATTGATGAATCAGCCCGTTTCTGCATTCCTGTCAGCCCTCATGCTGGGAGTTGCGATCGGCTATCTGCCTCATAACTTTTTTCCCGCAAAAATCATTATGGGAGATACAGGCTCAACATTATTCGGATTCATGATAGGGGCAATTTCAGTGATCGGAGCCATGAAGACCATCACTCTCATCACGATCAACATCCCTCTGCTCATATTGGCGATCCCCATTTTTGATACGATTTTTGTATTTTTAAAAAGATTACGGCAGGGCAGATCCATCTTTCAAGCCGATAAACTCCATTTACATCACAGACTGTTGGATTACGGGCTGTCACAAGTCCAAGTGGTCATGCTCATCTACTTACTATGCATCACCACAAGCGCCTCAGCCATATTCATATTGCTATCCTTATAGGGACAGGGGGACAGGTCCCTTGTCCCTTCCGAAACCAAGGATTCCCCTTTCCCCTGCAAAACGGGACGGGGGGACTGGTCCCTTGTCCCTCTGCCCCTGATAACCGTGCTTGATAATCAGTTTTTACATCTTTAATGGGACACTGTCCCTGTCCCCCTGTCCCACACAAAAGCCCGTCCCTTTTACACGAAGGGACGGGCTTTTATCATTTATTTGATTTCTTCCAATAACTTATAGGCTTCTTCTTTTGTCTTCACTTTGAGCAGCTTGTCGCGGTACTCTTCATCCATGAGCTGACGTGACAGGAGCTGAAGGATTTTCAAGTGCTCATTCCCTTCACTTTCCTTAGGGACGGCGATCATGAAGATCAGTTTCGCATCGGAACCGTCGAGGCTGTTCCAGTCCACGCCGTCCCTTTTGATTCCGAAGACGACACTTGGTTTTGTGACGGCGCCGGACTTGCCGTGCGGAATGGCGATGTTCATGCCGATTCCGGTTGTGCTTTCTTCTTCACGGTTCAGAATGGCTTCTTTGAATGCAGCGGCAGACGTGATACTGCCGGTTTTGTTCAGCAACTGGATCATTTCGTCGATGACATCGTCGCGGGACGACCCTTCGAGATCAATGTTGATCAGATCCAGATTTGTAATGTCTGTCAGTTGATTGATTTTATCTACTTCTGTAACTGTCCTCTCGATCTCTCCCTCAACCGGTTCGGGCTGAACCCCCTGACTTTCCATACTCTCTTCAGCACTTCCTGCTCCGGCCAAATCCAAAGATCCTTCTTCCTGAACATCCTTCTTCAACAAATTCACCACCACGGCCGTAACGAGCGAACCAACAATCACGGCAACAAAGAACATCAGCACATTATCGACCGCTCCAAGAACTGCGACGATCGGTCCGCCGTGGGCAACCCTGTCCCCTACATGGCCAAGCATGGCAATGACGGAACCCGTCATCGACCCGACCATGATGCTCGGGATCACTCGCAGTGGATCCTGCGCTGCGAACGGGATCGCCCCCTCTGTGATGCCGAACAGTCCCATCGTAAACGATGCTTTGCCTGTTTCCCGTTCAGCAGGCTGGAATTTCTTTTTACCGATGAAGGTCGCAAGTCCAAGACCGATTGGAGGGATACAGATGGCAGCCGCGATCGGCCCCATGATTTCATAGTTTCCCTCCCCGATCATGGCAGATCCAAATAGGAATGCGACCTTGTTGACCGGACCGCCCATGTCAAAGGAGATCATCGCTCCGAGGATGAGCGCGAGCAGAATGGAGCTTGTCCCCTGCATGCCTGCGAGCCAGTCCGTCAGCACGGTGAACACGCCCGCTACGGGAGCCCCGATCAAGAATACAAAGGCAAGACCTACGATGAGCGATGCGAACACCGGGATGATGATGATCGGCATGATTGGCTGGAGCGCCTTCGGTACCTTGATTTTCTTAATATAAAGGGCAACATAACCTGCAAGGAAACCGGCGATGATCCCGCCGATGAATCCAGCCCCTGCTTCACTATCGTAAAAACTTCCATTCGCCGCGATATAACCGCCGACTACACCGGGTGCCAGCCCCGGCCTGTCTGCAATGCTGTAGGCGATGAACCCGGCAAGGATCGGCACCATGAAGATAAAGGAAGCCCCTCCGATCGCTTCGATGCTTTTCCAGAACGAGTCGTCAGGAATGGCGAGCCCGCCCGGCGTCTTATCCCCTCCAAGTGTCAGCGCCACGGCTATCAGCAATCCGCCGACAACGATGAACGGAACCATGTAGGAAACCCCGTTCATCAAGTGGCGGTAGACCGGGTTCTCCTTCTTCTCACTCTTGCCCGCCGCTTCTGCAGAACTCGATTGATGGACAGGCACATCGCCGCTCATCACTTTCTTGATCAGCTGCCCGGGCTTGCGGATTCCGTCCTGCACCCCGGCAACCAACAATTTCTTGCCGTGGAATCGGTCTTTATTGACTGTTTTATCGGCGGCAATGATGATGCCGTCCGCTTCTTCAATGTCTTTCTTTGAAAATTCGTTCTCCACCCCGATCGATCCCTGGGTTTCGACTTTTAACTGGACGCCCATCTCTTTCGCTGCCTTCTCAAGGTTTTCAGCAGCCATATAAGTGTGGGCGATACCGTTTGGACATGATGTGATGGCTAAAAGTTTCATCTCTGTCTCTCCTTTTTCGTAATCGCTTACATTTACTATAACGCTTGATTGTCAGTTTAAAAGGAGCAACTTTTACCGGAGGCTGCGGTAAAATGGCAAAAATAAAAAAGGCTCTATACACCGCTATTGATTTCCGTGCAAGACTTCGCTTTCCGCGGGTAGCCCGTGAGCCTCCTCGGCAAGCCTGCGGGGTCTCACATAAGCTACTCTCCCCGCAGGAGTCTTCGTCTTGCACTCCAATCAACCGCTGGAAAGAGCTAATATCTAACTGTACATTCTACCTAAAAACCCGAACAGGTTTGCATGCTTTAAGGCAAATCAGTTCGGATTTTATCTCTTCAAAATCCATTAAATTTTGAAAGAAGCTGCAAGCGGTCCTTCTCTTTTAAAACAGATTGAATCCTGTCCGGGTCCTCACTTAACAGCGAAATCTCCCGGAACAGCCGCTTCACCTTTTCCTGTTTATCATCGCGGACTGCCAGCAGGAAGACCAGTGACACTTTCTCCGCACCCCATTCGACCGGTTCCGTCAGGGTTCCGATAGCGATGACGGACTGCCTGATATATTTGGGATTTCCGTGCGGGATCGCAATCCCTGCCCCCACTGTCGTAGCTGCCAGCCTTTCTCTGATCATCGCGCTTTCGGTATATTCCTTTTCCACATATCCCTTTCTAAAAAGGTCCAGTGACAGCTTTTTGATGATTTCATATCTATTCGTTTCCTGGAGATGAGGGAATACGAGGAACGGGTCTGTGCAGCTTAAAATCATCGATTTTCCGCTTGATTGCGGCGCTTTTCCGAGCTGACTGACCATTTCAACAAGCCGTTCCTCATCAACCTTATCAAATAAGGGAGACACCACAATATAAGGCTTCCCTGCAGCTTCCAGAGAGATCGTGCTGATGATAAAATCAACCGCGCGGCGCTTCAAGAAGGCCTGCAGCTCAGAATGCGCAATGCAGTCTTCCACCTGTACCGTCTGGAATTTCCGCTCAATCTTGGTTCTCAGCAATTGTGACATCCCGATCCCCATGTGACAGACGATGACCGCTTTTTTCACTGCGAGATGCTTATTTTTGAGCCTCTCCAGTGACGCCTGGAAATGCAGGGTCAGATAAGCTGCTTCCTCCTCAGGTATCTCCAGCGGCAGTGTTTGGTTCATCTCCTCGATTGCAAAAAGGATTTGATCAAACAGATAGGGATACATCTTTTTGATTTCCTGCAGCATTACGTTCGAAACCGGCAGCCCGTGCTTCAGCCGATTGAGGGTGGAATGCAGATGGACCCGCAGTCCCTCCAATAATTCTTCATCATGATTAAAATGAACCGCGTGCGTTCTGGACAACGAGTTAACCATAGCCGTGATGACTTTTGAAAGAAGTTCGTCAGTCCCGTCTGACTCAACCTCGTTCATCTGCAAAAATTTACCGCCAAGGAAGTGCAGCGTCAGATATGCCCTTTCCGAATCCGGAAAACGAATGGAAAAAGCCTGCTCCATTCTATCCAGTAATTCACCCGCCCAGCGGTATTCTTTATGCCCTTTTAAAGATTCGACCTCTTCATCCGGCATCGCAATGAACTGCTGGAGCTTGGTCCGCTTCAACATCAGAAGCGAGTGGAGGACAATCCGTTCAAAGGATTCGTCCGTGAAAGAGAGGGCATATTTCTTTTGGAGATCCCTCATCCAGGCGGTGATTGAAGAGATTTCATGAGGAGAGAACTGATTTTTAATAAAATCATTATTTGTATTCACAAGCTCAGGCAGGCGGGCCAAGGCCGAACGCTTATCCTTTTCCGTCCCCTCAAGCGTCAGTCCGATCCTCTGTTTCGTCTCCACAGTCAGATCAAATGAGCCCAGCCAGTTTCCAAGCAGGTCCAGATCTTTTTTTATAACAGACTTGCTGACATAAAATTCCGCTGCAAGTTCCCCAACCGTAACGGCACTCGGGCTCATCAGCAGCTCAAAGGCAATCTCGATCAGCCTGTCCTCTTCTTCCATGCGGTTTTCTTTTGTACCGTTTATATAAAGATCTCGATAGATCTTACTCTTATCGTTTTCATCCACTTCCAGGCAGACACCCAGCCCCGGCTTCCTCACCAGCGCCGCCGAAGAATACCCCTTCAGCTCCGCTTCAATCACTTTCAAATCATTCCTCACCGTCTTCTCAGAACAATTCAATTCTTCGGTGATGTCCTTCACAAGCAAGAACCGATTCGAATGACGCAAAAGAATGCCCACCATTTCCTGCTGTCTATCGTTCATGATTACACCTACTTTACGAGCCGCGGAGACAGATCCCGCGGCTCACTTCCACATCTTTTTCCTTTTAGTCGACCTGGAACCGCGGGGTCAGGTCCCTTGCCAGAACCACGGCAGAGAACCATAGGGACAGGCACGGGGACCACGCTGCAGAACCACGGTGACAGGCACCGTGGTACATTTCCCCTCCTTATCCCCTCTAATCGACGACTCTTGCCACCGGACCGTGACATTTCTGACAGGATCCCTTTAATGTGAACTGGGAATTCGTGTACTCGACTTCATAGTCCACGATTGTCGTCACCCCGCATTTCCTGCAAAAAACATTCGATTCAAGCTTCTTTCTTATTCCCGGTTCTAAGGATTTCCACCTTTTAAATGCTAATTCATCCGCCATGATTTTCACCTCGTAAAGTTCTTTTAAGGAAAAGTATATAGAAGTGGGGTGGGTGATTCAATTATTAGGGACAAAAACCATGGAGACAGGCACCGTGTTTCACGTTCTTAAAAAAACCGAAGGGACAGGTATGGTGGCTTAATCCACGATACCTGTCCCTCACTTTTCTATTTTAACAACCTTACAATCTGCTCCACCGTGGTGCGCACCTGCTCTCGGGAAACCTCTTTCAAAAGAGCCTTCTCAAGCGTCCGGCACTCGGTCTGAATGGAGAACACCGCGTCCAGATACTGATTGACTTCTTTCAAATCCGTATCCACCCGGCCGGCAATCCCAATCACTTTCTTGCCGTGCTTCTTGGCTAGCTTAGCGACCCCTACAGGGACCTTTCCCATAAGGGACTGGCGGTCGAGGCTGCCTTCCCCGGTAAAGATCACGTCGGCAGCTGCGACCTTTTCTTCCAGTCCGGTCAGTCCGGCAATTGTTTCAACACCTGATTGAAGCCTGCCTTTCAACCCGGCCACGATTGCACCGCCGAGTCCGCCGGCTGCACCGGAGCCTTCGACTGATTGGAGGTCGACACCGTACTTACTATTGAAAATTCCGGCCAGATTCCGGAAGGCTGCATCCAATTCAACAATATCCTCGTCTGTTGCCCCTTTTTGCCTGCCGAAAATATGTGCTGCTCCGTTTTCACCGTAAAAAGGGTTGGTGACGTCGCTGGCAATGGTAAAGGAGCATTCTTCAAGTTCGAGTATTTTTTCCTCATCCGTGAAGGAAGCCACCTTCAGTAACGGATTGTCTTCATTACCGATCAGAATGCCATCTCCATCATAAAACTTCCAACCAAGCGCCTGCAGCATCCCGACCCCGCCGTCATTCGTGGCGCTTCCGCCAAGCGAGATGACGATATTGCGGTAGCCGTTCTTAACGGCATCCTTAATCTGCTCACCAAGGCCATAAGTGTTGGTTTTCATTGGATTCCTCAGTTTAAAAGGGACAAGAGGAAGACCGCTGCTCCGTGCACTTTCAATAAAAACAGTATCCTCATCCAATACAGCATAGAGGGCTTTGATCCTATTCATAAGCGGATCATGAACAGAAGCTTCCCTTTCCTCACCGTCCATCCCGGCGAGCAGCGCATCAATCGTCCCTTCCCCGCCGTCCGCCATCGGGGAATTCTCTATCTGTGCATCAGGCATCGCCGCAAGAATCCCTTCCCTCGCAGCTTCCCCAACCTCAAACGCCGAAAGCGAATCCTTAAACGAATCAGCCGCAACCAAAAACTTCATCTCCACACACTCCTAAGGGACAGAGGGACAGGTACCGTGTCCCAAAATCCATCTTGAAAATAGGCAGGTGGGACAGTGTACCTGTCCCCGCGTCCCGCTTCTTTATTTAATCCACACAAATTGATAAGGTTCCAATTCAACCAGCCCACTCACTTCTTTTTCGCTTAATAAGTCGACTCCTGCTTCCGGCAGCTCAACTTCGACTCTGCTGGAATCAAGGTTCACGACAAACGTGATTTTTTCACCCGTTTCATCATTCACACGGTTCAATCCAAACAGGTTCTCACCAAGTTCCAGCACTTCCTGTCCCGCATAAGGAGAAAACGCTGATTCTTTTTGGCGGATCGCAATCATGTTTTGCAGTCCTCCGAAGATCCCTTTCCGGCGGGAGTCTGTTTCCAATTCTTCCAGAATGGTTCCGAGTTCAAGCTTCTCGCGGTTGATCCGGCGGTTGATGCCTGACTCTTCCACCCCGGCTTCGTAATTCTTGGAACCGAGCAGTGAATGATAGTAAATCGCCGGAACACCGACGAATGACAGGAGTATTGAGTGGGCAGCAAGCATTTTTGCCACTTCCATCTCCTCAGTTGTATCCTCACCCTTATTCACAAGCGCATCAGAATAATTAATATTCAGTTCGTAGACGGACTGACTGCCGTCACTATTCGCTTTATACGACACACGGCCGCCGTTTTCCTTCACTTTTTCAACAAGCATCTGCTTCTCACCCTCGGTCAGGATGCCTTCCGTCGGACGCATGCCGATTCCGTCATGACTGGCAAGGAAATTAAAATAAGTCGCCGTATCCGAAACCGTATCGATTGTCTTCGCCCATTCCGTCAGTTTGGCGCCATTATGAGTGGTCAACGAGTGCAATACGAGCGGCGGAAGCGTGAATTGATATACCATATTCGCTTCATCGGTGCCGTCTCCGAAATAGCTGATGTTTTCTTTATGGGGCACATTTGTCTCTGTAATGATTTGTGTATTCGGCTTGAAAAAGTCGACAACATCTCTCCAAAGCTTGATGATTTCATGAGCCTGCGGAAGGTGGATCGACGTCGTGCCCGACTCCTTCCAGATGAACCCGATCGCATCGAGGCGGATGCTTGTCCCGCCTTTGCTCACGTACTCCAAAAGGATGTCCGTCATCTCGACGAGCACCGGGAAATGGTGGAAATTGACGTCAACCTGGTCTTCACTGAACGTAGTCCAGGCCGTTTTCACTCCGTCTTTCCCTTCGTACTCATGATGAAGCGGCGACGTCCGCGGACGGACCACTTCACTTGCATCGAAGGAGCCATCTTTCGGAATAAAATAGTTTTGATATTTTTCATCGCCATTCAAGTATCCCTGGAACCACTCGCTGGACTTCGAAATGTGATTGGCCACGAAATCGAACATCAGCCGGTAATCATGAGATAAGTCATTGATGTCGTCCCAGTCACCAAGTTTTGAATCCACCTGACGATAATCAACGACCGAGAAACCATCATCCGACGTGTACGGAAACATCGGAAGGAGGTGGACATCCGTGACTGTTCCCTTCGCTTTTTTGTTTAAAAAAGAGCGCAGCGATTCAAGCGTCGGTTTTCCTTCTTCATAGATGCTGTCGCCGTAAGTGATCAGGTAGACGTTTACTTCTGAGACCGGTGCCGTCTTTTCGAAGGCATGGCTGCTCCATTTTTCCATCAGCTCTGTGAAGCTTGTTAGATATTCCTCTTTATACTCTTCGCCGTAAATGGATTTGAGTCTGGTTTCTATGTTAGTTAGTAGTTCGTTTTTTGTCATGGTTTCACCTTCTTTTGTTGTTTGTTCGACCGGATTGGGGTCAAAACCCTCTATTATTGGATATTGTTTTTATCTAAAAAGGGGGCTTCGAGACAATGGGACGCGGGGACAGGTTCACTGTCCCACTTTCAGGAACAAGGTTCATCCATGAATGGGACAACGTACCTGTCCCCCTGTCCCACCACGGCCGAGCCCCTGTCCCAAGCAAACTACGACAGTTTCAATGTCAAATGTCCTTTAGGTTTAATCTCAAGTTCACTTCCCGCTGCGGCCAGCACTTCCTCGGCCAAATTAACAACCGTAACCGAATCAAATATGCTGTCTAATTCAAACGTCTGCACCATATCAGTCGGATTGAAGAATCGGACAATGACTGAAGCGTCATCGTACGCTCGTTTGCAGCTGCTCATCACAACAGCAGGATTGCCCAGAACATGCAGCAGAGACACCGAATCGTCGAGCCCCTCAACCGGATATGGTATCTCAAACCGCTCGAGGCGTTCTTCAAATGTGTTCAATCTTTGCTTCTGGTACGAAACGTGACGGCCGACGAAGTGATCGGTTTCACCGAAAAGCATCTCAGGCTCATCGGTTCCGACATACACTCCGTATTCAAACTCCATCTTCTGCTTCATCTGTGCATCCGGGGTGTAAACCACTTTGTTGTTGATGCCGGACGCGCGGCCCGGGCGCCATGCCAGGTCGTCTCTTCCCAGGAGACCGACGCTTCTGAACAGGGACAAGGCCAATGAGCCGCCGACGACTTCGTATTCCTTGATACCGCGGGTGATGGCTGCAAATGTTACGCCATCACCGGCTACGCCTGCAAAATTCTCCAACGAGTAAATCGGCACCGGTGCTTCGGCAAAGCCGTTCTCTTTCCAATCCTTCATATAAGGATTATCCACGCTTCGCTCGATCAATCCGAAGCCTTGATCGGCAAATGACGACGCAGGATCGGCCGTTCCCGTATTCAATAGCACCCGCACGCGGTGGTCCTCGACCGAGTTGTCAATCGTATGCTGGACGCGCACGACTTTCTCATCTTTACGCAGCTCCAATGTCGTGACGATCACCAATGACTCGGAATTAACCTCGGACTGGCGATCTTCGAGATTCGCAGGAACAAGAGCTTCATGCTTGATCATCATTTTCCCGGACAGTGCCCCAGTCTCAACAGACAGCAATTCTCCTTTTTCAAGCAAAATCGGCCCGTCTCCCTCAAGAGGTGAGAAGTCATACGAATCACCGGCATCCGCCACATTTTCAAAGCGCAGCAGTTCAGGGATCTCCACACCCGTCTCTTTCCCAGTCAGCGTCACATTCCCATCCACAAACTCCACTTTCACAAATTCATTCTCGATCGAAGTCTTCGCAGCATCTTCCGAAAGCTTCCGCAAACCGTCTTCCACTTCCTCAACCAAATACGTCCGGTAACCAAGCGCAGGAACATCCTTCAATTCAGCCATCACCACCGTACGGTAATAGCCAGGCACCTCGACCTGCTTCTCGCCTTCCGCGGTCACGACGATCTTCTTCCCGCCGCTGATGTATTCTTGATCGACCGCTTCAACGGCCACCTCGGATCCGTCCATACCGCAAACCTTAAAATGACTCGATTTCGTAAACAGTACCGCCTCAACCGGACCGGCAAACACGCTCGCATTCGTATTGAAGAAAACAAACACATTATCCTGACCAACCCGGCGGCTGACCGCTTCCGTCATCTGCTTCTTCAAAATATTCAACAGCCCGTCCGCGATGCGGTTCACTTTCTCGAGTCGGTGCACAATGTCACGGTTCGTGTCATCGGAGTTGCAGCCGCCGATGCTGTCATGGGCGTGGACATCGAATAACTGCTTCCACATGCCGTCGAGCCATGCCTGAGGGTAGCGGAATCCAAGCGACTGACCGATGACCGCCAAAGGCTCCAGCACGTTTAAAATCTTATGTTCCACTTCATAATTCAGTTTCTTGATATCATAGCGCTGCGAACGGATCGTGTTGTGGATCCGGGACTTCTGGGTCGCCGTCAACTCGCCTTCGATTACATTTGAAAACGCAGCACCGTCTTCCCATGTGTCCTTCATGAACGTTTCGTAATCAGACAGCACAAACTCGTACTCCGAAGAGTCTTCGTTCAGCTTCTTGATCGTTTCAGGAAAATGTTCGCGTACAAGGACCTGGTCCCCGCCCGCCGGCAATAACAGGTTATCCGTGTTCGCATTCATTTCGGCCAGTTTCTCTAAAATTGGGAACAAGCGCTCTTCCTTGTATTCCTCCGATGCTTCAAGGAATTTCCCCGGGCCGTAGCCGAAGTAGATGTTGTTCGCATCCACGGTTTCGCCGTCAGGGGATTTCCATGTGAAGTTCAGGTCGCCTTTCAGCTGATCCGTATAGATTCCGCGCTGCAGCACGCTGTTGTCGATGCCGAATCCTTTGAAGATGGACGGCAGGTACTGGTTCTGTCCGAAAATATCAGGGAGATATCCGCAGTTCATGCTGTGGCCGAAGCTGCCGGATATCTTCGTTCCGTACAACAGGTTGCGGATGATCGATTCTTTATTTACCAATAGCGAATCGGTCTGTGTGTACCACGGTCCGATGAAAATCCGCTTCGCCTCCACCAGCTGCTTCAAGCGGTCAAGGTTTTCCTGGCGGACCTTCAGGTATTCCTCGACGACACTTGACTGCGCATCGAACACGTAGCCTGTGTAGTCTTCATCTCTTTCAAGGACGTCCAAAAGATGATCGAGGTTTTCCGCTAAGAGGACGTTTGAATCTTCTATTGTAAAATACCATTCGCGATCCCAGTGGGAGTGCGGTACGACGTAGACACGTTTCTTCATGATGTTCCCTCCAATAATAGATAAAGGAGTCCAGGTCAAAAACTCGACCCGGGCCCCCTTTTATGTTTTATCGACTATATTTGTGACAATGGCCATACGCGGCGGGCGGACCGGAAGTCCGGCCAAGTCCGTGCGCAGCACCTATCATCGTTCATTTTTTTTCAAAATAGCAAATCGGATAAAGATGTTCGCGAATGCGATGAAGCCTGCACCTACGACGAGTCCGATCAGGTATGCCCAGAGGTTTTCCACGAGCGGCCATCCCCATACAGCCGGAAGCGGATACCATTGGACGGCACCTAGAAGTACTGCCGTTACTGAACCAAGAATTGCACCGATGATGTTGATCGGGATCGTGATCAGCGGGTTGCGGAGCATGAATGGAATCGCTCCTTCACTGATGGCGATGAAGCCAAGCAGCAGTGATGTGTTTCCTGCGACACGCAGGTTGGCGTCGAATACGCGGCGGCCGACGACGTATTTGTCGATGACCGTTGCCAGCCCGAGCCCGATCGGCGGGATGACGATGGCCAGTACACGCGCTGTCAGCGGATAAATCTGGTCTGCAGCCAGGCCGATTGCGATGGCTCCTGCGGCTTTATTGATCGGTCCGCCAAGGTCAAAGGCTGTAGCTGCTGCAATGATGCTTGCGAGTACGACGTTGCCGGCACCCTGTGCAGCCGTGATCCAATCACTCAGTAGTGCATTCAATCCTCCGAAAACAGGATCGACGATGTAGAAGTTCAAGAAGAATATGGTCAGAACCGAGATCGCCGGGATGATCAGCATCGGCTTCATGGCGATCAGGTTTTTGTTGAGCTTGATTTTTTCATTTAAAAATTTCGAAACATAACCGGCCGTCAGTCCCAGGATCAACGCGCCGAGGAATCCGGACGGGATACCGCCTTCGACTCCCCAGAAGGTGTAGTGAAGTCCTGCTGCGAACACCCCTCCGATGAAACCGGAGACGAGTCCGACGCGGTCGGCGATCGAGTACGCGACGAAGGCACCGAAGATCGGATACATGAACTTGAAGATCATTCCCCCGAATTTATCGAGATGGTGCAGGATGACGAACAGTTCGTTAGAGTGGGTCGCATATTTGATGTCATGGATTTGATCAACGAGTCCGAACGGCATGGCCGCCAGTTTCGCTATCCCCATCATGAGCCCTGCCGCGACGAGGACCGGGATCATGTACGAGATACCCGTCATGACCGCCTGCGTGATTTCGGCGAGCAAGCCTTGCTTATTGCCGGAAGATGCATTGATGTCATCTTCATTTTCGTCACCCGCGACGGTTCCGTCCGGGTTCGTCAGTGCGCGGTTCAGGATGTCTTTCGCGTTCTTAAGCGGCTCGGCCACACGCGTCTGTACGTAAGGCTTGCCTGCGAAGCGCTCTTTATTTTTAGGCGCGATGTCGGTGGCGAATACGACCGCATCGGCTTCTTTTAAAATCGCTCCCTTATGGGCATCTTCAATCCCGTTCGCACCCTGTTTCTCGGTGATGACGCGGATTCCCATTTCGCGGCCGGCTTTTTCAAGCGCCTCGGCCGACATATATGTGTGCGCGATTCCCGCGGCACATGCCGTGATGGCAAGGACCGTTTTTGTATATTCCTGTGGTTCTTCCACCACTGTATCCCTGCTGTCTAAGGCTGCGAGGAATTCAGCCGGAGTGGCTGCGTTCATCAGATTATCGATGTACGCTTTGTCCATCAGCCTTGTGCTCAATTCTGACAGGACGCTCAAGTGAGTCGAGCCGGCTTCCGCATCCGGGATCGCCAGCAGGAATACGAGCTGGACCTTGTTGTTCGGGTCGATGCTTTCCCACGTATCGATTCCGTTTTTGAGCCTTGCTACGGCGAAGGCCGCTTTCTTGACCGAAGTGCTTTTCCCGTGTGGGATTGCGAGCCCCGCTTCAAGTCCGGTCGGGGAAATCTGCTCCCTTTCTAAAACCGCTTTCAAAAAATCTTCCTTGGAAGTAAGTATGTCTTTTTCATGGAGTGCCCCGGCGAGTTTCTCGAGGATCTCGTGCTTGGATGTTGAATCGACGTCGAACATGATAAGCTGTTCATCTGTCATTTTTCTTAGTTCCATGTGAGGTTCACCTCTCTATTATTAAAAATGAATGATATTTATGAAATCCCTTACAATCTAGTTATAACATAGCGAATCTTGTCGAAACGGTACATAAAAAGTATAATTGTACAGAATGAAAGCCTTGTCATGTTTCTGGTTGGGTATAATGAAACTACAATGAACGGTTTTATAAAGGAGCATTTATTATGGGGAAGGTATTGGATCGGTTCGCATCAAGCATCGGGGAACTGACGCATGCGGAAAAGCATGTATTATTTTACGTCGAGGAACATCTGGATACGGCAAAAAATCAGTCGCTCACCGCGATGGCCGAGAGCAACAGCGTGAGCACGACGACGATTGTGCGGATGTGCCGGAAGCTCGGGCTTGAAGGCTTCTCTGAGTTTAAGTTTGTCCTGAAAAGCATTGATGAAAACGTCGGCCCGGCCGAAAATATGCTCGACCGCTACAGCCAGGACATGGGGAGGACGCTGTCTTCGCTGCGGGTCGAGGAGCTGGAGAAGATCAGCGGGCAGATCGAACGCGCCGGCCGGGTGATGATTGTGTCGGTCGGTTTGACCAAAATGGTCGGGGAGTACTTCAGCAAGTTATTGATGCAGGTCAACAAGCCGACCTCGTATGTGTACGAATCGCATATCATCGATTTGCTACCGAATATGGTGCAGCCGAATGACCTGATCGTCTTCATCTCATCCAGCGGCGAGACGAAAACGATCGTCGGGGCAGCCGAGAAAATCCGCTACAAGAACGCCGATTCCCTCGCCATCACCAACTCGGCCGACAGCACCCTCGCGAAAATCACCCGAAACTCCATCAGCGCCGACGTCCAAAAAGTCCAATTTGCCGGGTATGACCTGACACCGCGGTCTACGATGGTCGTGCTCATCGATTTGATCTTTGAATTTTATTTGAAGACGGTAATGAAGTGAGCGTTGGGACGGGGGGACAGGTCCCTTGTCCCAATTTCTGCTGGCGGGTCGCGGTACCTGTCCCCCTGTCCCGCTCCCCCTGTCCCGCTCTAATCAAACGTTTGTTTAACCTCCTCCACCCTTGCAGCATCAAAGGTTGAGCCATTTAATCAAACGTTTGTTTAAATTCAAGAATCCCTTTCCGGGGAGGCAGTATCATCATCTGCCCTCAGATAACTTTTCTTCTTCCCCCGAACAATCTTCAAATAGTTTTCTTTTCCCAAAAAACCATAAATGAATTCCGCATTCCTATAAGCTTCTTCAATGATGGCACGGTCTTCGTTCATCTGCTCATAACATTGCCCCTGATAGTAATAAAAGTTCCCGAGCATGGAGATATTCTCGTTCTCCCTGGATTCATTTATCCCCTGAATGACGGTGGTCTGGGCTTCTTCATACTTCTTCATGTCGTAAAGGGTCTTTGCTTTATTGTATAGAATCCGGAGCCTGTAGATTTCCGGCTGCCTGAGCAAGGAGGGCATCGCCTCTTTCCATTCACCCTTCAAAGCTTTGTTGTAATAGAGTAAAGACGAGGTCAAATTATCGTTCTCGCCGTGAATGAGGGCCAGGGAATTCAATATTTTAAAATGTAGAAAGCCCTTGTGATTGAGCAGGGTATATTCCTCTTTTAACAGGTCCTTCAAGAGCGACACAGTGGACGGATAGTCCGCTCTTTTCAAACGATAGGAACTAATCGCGTTCATCCATTTCAAATATTGTTCGAACCATGTCCGGCTGCTGCTTTCCATCGTCCGCAGTTCTTTCTGAGTCAACCGGTGGATATCATTAAAACGCTGCTCGAAGGCCAGGTTTTCAATGAATGACACGGTTTCGTTTATGTAATCCACATTGTCATCCAAAACATACTGCAAAAAATGATTGATCGGTTTATTCAGTTTCAGCGAGAGAAAAAAGACCGTTTCAAGAGCAGGGGTCGTCTGTCCCCGTTCAATCAGGCTTAAAGCTGCCTGTGTACACACATCCTGCGCCAGCTCTTTCTGCGTCATGGCATTCTGCTTTCTAAGGCGGCTGATTTCCTTCCCCAATTCCACATTTCCCATACTATCCCTCTTCCCGTTCAGGATTTCGTTTAGGTAAAGTATGGATTAAATTTCTATAAATTTCATCTAAAAATATTAAACTACTTATATTTTATTTGTTTTGAATAAAGCAGGATGTATAGTTTGGGCATGTTCAATCTCCGCCGAAATAAATTACCCGCTCAGGAGTGATAATCATGAATCAACCCATCCTAAAAAAAGCTATTCTCTACCTGCTTGGTATGGTCATCGGACTTACGATAGGCTTCACCATCTTCATCCCGATTTTAGAAGACACAGCAATCGGTCTTCTGATTGGATTCTGCCTTGGGGTGATGACCGGAATCTCGCTGCAGCCCCTTGCTAAGAAGAACTGGCTGTGAGCGAGGGGGACAGGTACTCTGGCTCTTTTTGGGGATTCGTCCGCGGGTCTCTTTGCTCGCGTTTGTTCATCATTCTAATCAAACGTTTGTTTTAAATCCAATTAGAACACAAAAAAGGGCAAAGCCCCTCGCCCAGGATGCTTTGCCCTTCTCTTATTCAAACATGCGAAACAATCAAATCCAATTTCCCTTCAACCTCAAATGTCTCAACATCCGCCGGCAAAATAAAATGGTCGCCTTTTTTCAAAGGATACGTTTCTCCACTTACCTTCAGCGTCCCTTCACCATCCAGCACACTCGCCAGTTGGAAAGGCTGATCCTGCACAAACGAAGCATATCCATCAACCTGCCATTTGTATACTGAAAAATACTCCGCCTCTACAAACTTCGTCACTTCAACCCCGTCGCGCTTCTCGACTTCAGGCTGTACGGCCGCATTCTGGTGAGGAATTGTCGCTGCTTCGATCGATTTCTCAATGTGAAGTTCACGTGTATTCCCTTCAGCATCGCGGCGGTCATAATCATACACACGGTACGTTGTATCGGAGCTTTGCTGCGTCTCCAAAACAAGTGTCCCCGTGCACAAAGCATGGATTGTCCCGCTCGGCACATAAAAGAAATCCCCCGGCTTCACCTGTATGCGGCTAAGCAGCTCGTCCCACTCGCCGTTTTCAATCTTGGCAGCAAATTCGTCCTTCGTCTGAGCCGTATGACCAAAAACCATCTCGGCATCCTCATCACAGTCAATGATATACCAGCACTCTGTTTTCCCGAGCTCGCCGTTCTCATGTTCCTTCGCATATGAATCATCCGGATGAACCTGCACAGACAAATCAGAGTTTGCATCGAGAATCTTCGTCAGTAAAGGAAATACCGGCGACGTGTGTCCTCCGAATAATTCACGGTGCTCGTTCCAGAGCTCGCCGATCGTCTTCCCGGCAAACTCCCCGTTCACGACCGTACTCTGCCCATTCGGATGACCTGAAATTGCCCAGCATTCACCTGTCTTATCAGACGGGATATCATAGTTGAATTGATCCTTTAACGCCGTACCTCCCCAGATTCGCTCTTGGAATATGGGCTGTAGAAATAGTGGTTGGTTCATAAGTTCCTCCTGAATCCTCCCTCGCGAAAGGGACGTGAAAAATGATTACTGATGATTGTACTACTATCTTTCTTACTTTAAAAGGGGAAAGGGAAGCTCACCTTAGAATCGGTGGGTCAAGGGGCCTGTCCCAACTACCAAACTGCAAACCATGCAAAACCTATGATTCACAACGGGACAAGGGACCTGTCCCCATGTCCCACTCTATTTAACCAATCCAATCGCCCCCGCAAGCCCGGCATTATCCCCCAGCCCCGGCGCCACGATATACTCATCCATCCTCTCAAGGATCTGCTCATGCTGCACATACCCGTTAAGGATCTCTTTCACCTTTTCCCTCACAAGCGGATATAGCTGCTTCTGCTTCATGACCCCGCCGCCTACGATCACCTTTTTAGGGGATAAAATAAGAATATAATTCGCTATGGCATGTGCCAGATAGTGGGCTTCCATTTCCCATACTTCAGGGGAACCCTCCAACTCATGGCCTTTCTTCCCCCATCTGTCCTGGATCGCAGGACCTGCAGCCATTCCTTCCAGACAGTCTCCGTGGAATGGACAGCGCCCGGCAAAGGTGTCATCCTTATGACGCCTCACCATGATATGGCCCATCTCCGGATGAGTCAGGCCGTGGACGAGCTTCCCTTCAGCCAATGCCCCGACACCGATCCCGGTCCCGACCGTCATATACAGACAGCTGTCCAGTCCCTCAGCCGCTCCCCACAAGCTCTCGCCAAGGGCAGCTGCATTCACGTCCGTATCGAAACTGACCGGCACGTCGAAATGCTTTTTCAGCTCACCCACAAGGTCAAACTGTGCCCAATGGGGTTTCGGCGTACTTGTGATAAAACCGTATGAAGAACTTGAAGTGTCTAA
The DNA here is from genome assembly GCF_001877785.1 of Rossellomorea aquimaris. Taxonomy (GTDB): domain Bacteria; phylum Bacillota; class Bacilli; order Bacillales; family Bacillaceae_B; genus Rossellomorea; species Rossellomorea aquimaris_A. The sequence continues at coordinate 284,053 of NZ_MINN01000117.1, forward strand.
GTCAACCGGTCCGAACGACCCGACCCCCAGCGCCTCGATTTCCTTATCCTTAAAAAATGCCACGACCTCTGCCATCGTTTCCGCCGGCGTTGTCGTCGGGATGGAAATCCTCTCGGAAATCACCCCGTCTTCATTTCCGATTCCGCAGACAAATTTAGTTCCGCCTGCTTCGATTGCTCCAATAATCATCTATGTATCCTCCAATCTTGAAAAGTCTATTCTATTATTAATAGTAATCATAACTTATCGGATTGACAAACCTTGATGAGAAAAAATCGGCCTCCGTTAAAGCAAAAAAGACCCGAACCCCCGTCTTCTAACCGGTGTTCAGGCCATTGCAGCTCACTTATCTAATGGGACTAAAATGTGCGTAATGTAATTTATGTTTTTGGACTTGGGTGTTGTGGGACAAGGGACCTGTCCCTGTGTCCCCAGCCGCCACTCGGATCCGACGGCTATTTAACAATTTCATATTGTCTAAGGGTATGCTCCACCATATTATTGGAGGTGAAGTTCCTTACGACTCTTTGACGGGCGGCATCGATGATCGCCTTCCTTAGATCCCCGTCGGATTTTAATGTTAAGATTTTTTCACAGAAGGTTTCAGGGCAATGATTGTCGACCATCATTCCCGTTTCCCCGTCTGCGACGGCTTCCGAAATTCCTCCCCTGTTAATCGTTACCACCGGAGTGCCTGTAGCCATAGCTTCGAGGATGACCATAGGGAATACCTCCCTTTCTGAAGTAAGCAGGAGCAGATCCATTGATTGGAGAAATTCCTGGGGATCCTTCACTTCACCCAGCAATGTTACCCGGTCGGAGATTCCCAGCTTTTGAATGTTTTCTTGGATAGATTCCCGTTCGGGCCCGTCCCCGGCAATATAAAACTGCAGATCTTTTTCCTCTTTCAAGGAAGCGGCAATTTCCAAGAACAAGCCATGATTTTTTTCCGGGGACAACCGTGCCAGTATACCGACATTGAATACGTCAGGCTGAGGCTTTCCCATGAAAGGAAATTTATCTAAATCAACACCGTTATAAACGGTGGTGATCTTTTCTTCTTTGACCCCATATTGAAGGAGCACTCTTTTCTCATACTCACTTACCGTTATGATGCCGGTCACACAATGATTCATCAACGATGAAAATAATCCGGGGAATTTTTCAAGAGCCGTGATATTATGCTTGGTATAGACGATTTTTATCTTTGGTTTGCCGGCAAGCTTTCTTAACAAAACAGCATACAGGACCATCCGCAGGCTGTTGGCATGGATGACGTCAATTTCCTGATGATTGATACAGCGGTAAAGCCGCCAAATATTAAGAATGTGGTTCTTCCTGGATAATTCCATATAATTAGGCTTATTGGCGATTTGCCCGCTAAGTTCCCCCCCGCCCGCAGCGGTATAAAGCTGAAGGCCATGAACGGTCATTTTATTTTCCAGTTTGATGAAATAATTTTCGGCTCCGCCCATGGTCAATTTATCCGTCAGCATCAATACGTTCATCTCATTTCCGCCTCCTTTACCGTATGTACGTTTTGATGGTTCAAGCTTTCATAAGAAAAATAAGCAGACAAGATTGCGAGAAATAATAAGAACATGTCATTGAAGATCAAGGATAAAAACATCATCTGAAGAATGAAACCCAGGAAAGTCAAAAAGAGGAATGGGTGCTTCCTATGAAAATCGGCTTTGAAAATTTGAACAAATACGGTGAGGACAAATATGACATAGATAAGCAGTCCGCTAAGCCCCGATTCTGTCAGGACTTCCAGGAATGTATTGTGGACGACAAGTTGATCACCGTATTCAAAAGCGTTGTAATCGGCGAAGTTGCTTGCCCCGATCCCGAACAAAGGATTGGAGATGAAGAAATCCCACGCCCTTCCCCATAACTCAAACCTCCCGCTCCCCCCATCATTGGAAAAATCCTGAAACCTGTTCTGAAGGATATCCAGGACACGAAAACCGAGAATATAGCTGATCACCCATCCTATACTCAGGAAAGAACAAGCCGATAAGAACAACCGCCATTGGTTAGCAGGTTTGTTCAGGAAAAAATAAACGATGAAGATGATCATCAAAATCAATAATCCGCCTCTGGAAAACGTGAGTACACTCGTTATTAAACACAAAAGGAAACCGATATTGTTTTTCCACGAGCCGCGTTTGCATAAATAGAAAGTAAAAAAAAGCGTATTATAAAACACAAAATAGTTTGGGTCCTCAAGCATTCCGATTAACCTGGGATAATCCCGGTCAAACCAAGCCCCATAACGTATCACTCCGTCTCCCAGCAAGGAAAAGCCATTGCTTTTCAGTCCCCACACGTAAAGGAGAAGACTTCCGATATTAAATAGAAGGCCGGCATTCGCAATCCCATTTTCCAGTTCCTCCTTTTGAAACAGACCAAGGATCCCTTTCATCAGGATATAAAAAAGGACATAAAGAATGATTCCAAACATTGCTCTCAGGCTGGAAGAAGCATACAGGGAAAAAGCTCCGGAAAATACATACACCGAATAGAAAAGAAGAAGCATCACTTCAAATACCTGCAGTTTTTGAAATCGAAAGGAAGCCGCAAGCAGCAGGACAAGGATTCCTGTATAGATCATATATGGCTTGAACGCGAAGCCGACATAAATATGATACTTGCCCAGCATGACTGAAAAAAGCAATAGAAACAGGATCAGGCTGCTGCGCGGTACGTTGGATGTATCAGGATGCAGCATCATGTGCCTCCTTTCCGGATTTCGATTTCCATTTGCGGTATATCTCCAGGCCCTTCCCTCTCCATTCCCTATCCAGTCCTGCAAGGGAAAGAATAAGGATTAAATGGACGCTGACAGCAAGAAACGGGTAAGAAGACAAGAATGATTCCACAGCCAAAAGACTGATGAAAAAGGCAGCCAGATAGGGTAGGACGGCTCTTTTCAGCAGGATCATCCGATCCGGATGCCAGAATACTAATCCGATCAGCAGGATCAATTCTATGAGAACTCCGGCTGCCGCTGCCCCTGTCAACCCGTACAACCGGCTGAACAGGGTATAAAAAATCACTCCCGATGCCACCGCAATACCCTGAATAATCATCCTTCTCGACTGGAGCGCCTTTGTCGTCAATCCATCCCCCAAAGCGATGCTCACGCCCTGAAAGACCATGACCAGGGACAATATCTTCAATAAAAGCGCAGCCTCGATCCATCTCTCCCCAAACAAAAGCGTAATGACAAATTCAGAAAGATGGTAGAAAGGAATGGCTGCCAACATACCGGCAAGCCCCATCAATTTCACTTGAGAGATGCTCTTCCTCACATGCTCCCAATGGTCCCCGGCCTCGAATAAACGGAATAAAACCGGGTAAAAAGCGCCGGCGATGATAAATGGCACTTGCTGCAAAGCTTGCGGGATCCTGTAGGCTACTGCGAAATACCCCACTTCTTTCCAGGTAAGTGTCTGCTCCAGGATAATCGGACCTATCTGCGGAAGAAGGATAAACAATAAACCGGTCACCATAAAGGGAATCCAGTTCTTGCGAAGACCTTTATAAAATGGCGCTTTGAAGGAAAATCTCAGATGTCTTGCTGTCAGGAATATCCCAAAGCAGCCAGCCAAAAAATAGGCAGATCCATATAAGAAAAAGACGATCATCGGATTTATATTAAACCACTTCCCGATCAAGATAACGGAGATCAGCAGGCCCGCGGAGACAATCCGGATCAACCCGGAATATTGCATCTTCTCCAGCATCTGAAAATAAACAGTACTGATGCTTTGCATGGATATCCCGGTCAAAAGCGGAAGAATCAGTGAGTAAGAGAGGTAAATCAATTCTGTGTCTCCCCGGTACATCCAATGGATGATCAGGAATCCAATCACCATGGCTGAAAGCATCAACCCCATGCGGAGCTTAATAAATGAGGCCATGATTTCAGAAACAGGAGCTTCTTTTTTCGCCCCTTCACGGAGGACAATCTGGTTCAGGCCGGCTTCCGACAAATAGGCCATGATCATGGCAAATGCGAGCAGCACACTGAATTTCCCATAATCATCTGTACTGATAAACGAGGCAAGAACAATCAATGCGGCTGCATTCATAATGGTTGCAAGTGCGGTACTGTAAAATAAGTGAAAGACATTCTTTACAATCGAATTTCCATTCTGCCTCATGATGGGTACCCCTTCTGCCTTTTGAGATGAGTCATCCTTGATAAACCACCCCGATTACTTTACATCCTGCCTTTTCAAGTTTGGCCTGTATTTTTCTTATATCTTCGATTTTATCTTTTTGCCGGAGCACCAGCACTGCTTCCCTGCATCCTTCAGCAAGCAGTTCCATTTCAACACCTGAATGGAAGGAGGGAGCAGAAAAAATAATCCGATCATAGGACTCCTGCCAGTAAGCGACATGGTTCATGAATGAGGATGAAAGCCAGACATCAATCGGCTTCCCTGCAGAATGATTGGTCAAAAGGACATCCAGCCCCTGCACAAAAGTCGGCAGAATGGTTTTAAAAGGCTCCTGATTGATTCCGTCAGGCTGCTCCATATGGAACCATTCATGAAGCGAAGGTCTCTTCAGATCCCCTTCCACAAGAAGGACTTTTTTTCCTTGCATCGCAATAGCGGCTGCCATTTCTGCTGTGATCATAGCTACAGACTTTCCTGCAGGAATCGACGTGACCATCAGTACTGAAGGATCATGCTTCTCTACTTTGCTGCTGATCACCTTCATCTCGTCGAAGCAGACAATCCCCTTCTTTTTCGGCTTCTCTCCGCAGATGATATCCTCAATGGGACTTTGCATGGATTTCTCCTCCTTTTCCCACATTCCCTTTCAGCTCGCTGAACTGTTTTCGGTAGATTTTCGGCAGAGTGTCTTTAGTGGCTGTCACCGTACCCAACACCGGCAGCCCCAATTCCTTTTCGATTCGGACGCTGCTTTGTACGGAGTCGTCCCAATGATCTTTTAACAAAGCCGCTCCAATCCCGAACAATAATCCCGCCATCACTCCTATCAACATATTTACGACTGGATTCCCCACTACTTCAGGTTTGTTTGTTCCTTCTTTTTTATTCAGCACCGTTATATCTTCCATTGCCATGGAACTCTTCATCTTTTCGACTGAACTGGCAGCCAGGAGGTGAGCAAGCTCCCTGGACCTTTCCCTATTGGTATCCCGTACGACAATAGAAATAATCTGAGAATCTTCCTTATTTTGCACCGTGACTTTATCTTCCAGCTCTTCCTGTGACAGATCGAACTGATCCTGCACGGATTCCAAAACAATCGGACTGGTAATAAAATCAACAGTTGAAGCAATCAGCCTGTTAATGGTCTGGGTATCAATGTATACCTCCCCGTCATGACTGAAATTCCCTACCAGAATATATTCTTTTGCTTCATAAGTGGGTTTCAAAAAGAAAAAAACAGCTGCACTGCTTACTGATGAAATGCAAAGTGCGGTGATAAGGATGGTGGCAAATCTCCGTTTTAATATACGGAAGAATGCTTTTAAATCCATTTGTTCTCTCATCGAATCACCCCCTCGAACCTGCAAGGGATGCCTGCTGATAAAAGCGGACCGTTTCTCTCAGCCCCTCTTCCAGGGAATGGCCTGGTGACCAGCCCAGCATTAATTGTGCACGTTCATTCTGCAATACACTTGAACGTATGTCCCCTTCCCGGACCGGTCTTAAAAGAGGCTGGACCGGCTTCTCGATGATCATCGCCAGCTGATTGATGATTTCTTGAATAGAGACTTCCTGCCCCGCCCCTATATTAAGGATTTCTTTACTTCCGCTCGTCAACGCAGCAACGTTTGCTCTTGCTACATCTTTGACAAAAATGAAATCCCTTGTCTGTTTTCCGTCCCCAAATATAATAGGTTCTTCACCCTGGATCAATTTCTCGATAAAGATGGAGACGACCCCGGCTTCCCCGCGTGCATCCTGCCTTGGTCCATAAACGTTGGCGTACCGTAAAATGGAATAGTCAAGCTGATGGGTATCCCCATAAATCTGGATACATTTCTCTGCATGTCCTTTGGTTAATCCATAAAAGGATATCGGCAGAAGCGGGTGGGCTTCATCAACAGGAAGATAGACCGGATTTCCATATACCGCTGCCGTGGAAGCAAATACAACTTTTTTAACATTATGCCGGACACATGCTTGCAGGATATTGAGTGTCGCCAGGATATTTTCTTCACAATCATATAAAGGGTCTATGAAAGAATGACTCACTGAAACTTGTGCAGCCTGATGAATGACATAATCGGGCTTTTCTGCGGCAAAAAGATCATCCAGATCCATTCGGACATCCTGCTTATAGAAACGCACAGCAGGAGGAAGGTTTTTCTCATACCCTGTCACCAGATTATCCACGACGGCGACATCGTACCGGGATTCGATCAGTGCTTCTGCAATATGCGAACCTATAAAGCCCGCCCCGCCTGTTATTAACACTTTCATGGCCATCTTCCTTCCGATTTTTTTTCGTAAGCTATCCAACACGGACCGATCACTCTATCGGGGTTGAGAAGTGGTTATCCCGCCCCTCGTCCATGACCCTGTCCTTCGATAGATTCAGTTTCAAAAGATTCCCCGATGATTTTCCGGTCAACTCTATCAAGGGTTGACTATCTTTTAAGAGATGAGCGTCCCAGACCATACCTTCTATCATGTTATTTGATCCCGATAGAATCACTGCTTTGTCTGTCCGCTCTGTCAATTGGATCTGCAGGTTTTCAAACATATTCCCCGATGCTTCATTCGGAACGGTAACATCACTTTTTACATGGATACAGACAATGCAGTCATCCAATGTCATGTTGATGAACCTGTTGCCGTTTATGAAATTGAAGTCCTCCCCTCCCTCGGGAGGCGCAGCCTGTAAAAGCACTGCCGTATGAAACCCGCTCACATTCACCCCTGACACATTCACAAAGCTGATAAATTCTCCGGATGTTCCTGCGTTAAATGAGATTCCTTCCCCGCGATTGCTGCCGCTGGAGTTATACAACGTCACATTTTCGATATGAATCCGATCAGCCGTCCAGATCTGTTCTTTCCCGCTTACATAAATTGCAGCACCTCGGAATTCGGGGTTTGTGATTTCAATGGTCCCATTCTTAATCGACGTTTTTTGCTCTGCCTCCAAAACGTTAAAATCCCCTTCAGCCAAAAGCTTCGTGGCCATCCCCATTTCGAGGGTGACCCCCTCTTTCAATCGAAGGCCCCGTTTTAATAAGTAGGATTTCCCCAGTAATTTGACAGGCAGTTTTTCATGTTTATAGCTATAATCGATGGCTGCCTGGATGGCTGAAGAATCATCCTGTTGATCATTCCCATCCGCTCCAAACGCCTCCGCCCTGATACTGCCATCCTCATTGAACGTTTCCTTCGATAATAAGCCGATCAACAGCACTGCCGCTGCCGCAAGCAAGACGATGATTGCAATATATACAAACTGCCTCTTCATTTCCATTCCCCGCCTATGAATAGTTCGAATAAACCGGTCTGTTCATCGCCCCGTCCAAGCTGCCAGCTTTTCTCCGATGGGCCATTAGATGTTTGCCTGTGCGGATGACGATCAGTTTCATATCACTCCGCGCCTCCCAGGAAAAGTTCTCCCCTTCTGGAATCGCAAGGCTGGTTCCAATGCCGGCGATGGAAAATTCATCATTAAGGACCAGGGTCCCTTCTCCTTCGATGACCGTCCACACTTCCTGGTTCCCCCTGCCCCGGTCAATTAAATTTCTGCCGGCGGTCAAATGGATTTTTTCCATAAGGGTTTCTTCCCCTTCACCCTTTTTGCTATACTCAAGGACTCTGCTCCACCCCCACCGGTATTCTTGATACATCGGACCCTCTTGAAAAAGGGAAACGTACTCCTTGATTTTGTGGCTGCTCTTTTTCTCCGTCACCAGCAATCCATCCGGGCTTGCGGCTACTACAATATTCTCCACTCCATTCAATAGGATGGGGATTTCCAATTCATTGACGATACAAGAATTCAGTACATCCTTGCTTATGACCCCATTTCCGATTACCGGGGTTTCCATTTCATCAGTCAGAGTGCTCCACGTTCCAAGATCTTTCCAATAACCTGAATAGGGAATGGCAATGATGCTGCTTGCCTTCTCGACTACTTCATAATCGAAGCTGTTCGATTGGAGCTGATCGTAATACGCCAGTAAAGCATCATACTGGGTGGGGATATTTTTACGTTTGAGCAGCCTAATGATATATTCCAGCCGGAAACCAAATACGCCGCAATTCCAGAGGGCCTGCTGATGGATCAGCTTTTTGGCCGTCGCCTCACTCGGTTTTTCGCAGAACTTGCTTACATGGATAAAGTCCCCGGGCATTCTGTTCGCCGGAACAATATATCCATATTTTTCAGATGGATAGGTCGGAGTCACCCCCAGAAGAGCCAAATCAGCAGCACTTTCGTCCAGACCCCGTTCCAGCTCCTTTATCGTTTCAAAAAAGTGGTCTTCTACAAATGGATCGACAGGCAGCACTCCTATGACCTCGTCTAAATTGCATCTTTCCACGGAATATAGATATACGGCTGCCAATGCGATTGCGGGAAACGTATCCTTCCGCTCAGGTTCGACGACCACGGGGATCTTGGCACCGAGCTGGTTATGGAGCATTTCCACCTGGGAACTGCTTGTTGCTACAATCGCCTGATCAGCAAGGTCAGCTTTTCTGAGCTGCCTCCAGACACGCTGGACCATTGACTCCATCTTTCCTTGTTCATTTTTCAGAACTTTAAGGAATTGCTTGGATCTTGCATCATTGGAAAGCGGCCAAAGCCGTTTCCCTGAACCTCCTGATAACAGCACAATCCGCATGCAGGCACCTTCCTTCCTTATTGAACGAGCACTTTTTTCACTTCTTCCGATGCTTCAGGGAGCCTATTCATGACAGCACCCCTCCAGGATTGGATCAATCGTGCACAGTTTTGCTCCCAGGAGTAATTCTCACGGACAAAAGCTTGACCCTTCACAGCATATTGTTCTTGTAAATACGGGTTATCAATTAAACGTTTAACAGCAGAAATCATTTCCTCGTTACTCCCTGCACAAATCAGTTCATCCCCCCGCCTTCCTGCAATCCCCTGCAATGCGATCGGGGATGCGATAGTCGGGATTCCGCACGCCATCGATTCCACAATTTTGTTCTGCATCCCCGTGCCTGATTTCATTGGATAGATACCGATTTGAGCCTTCAGCAGAACGCTGCATAGATCTTCAACGAATCCGGTAACAACCACATTTGCCTTTCCATGCAGGGCTTTCACTTTTTTCACTGGGTCCTTGCCTGCGATATAAAATCGGTACTCAGGATATGCCTGATGAATATGCGGCCAAACCTCTTTTACAAAATCAACAACCGCTTCGACATTTGGATAGTATTGCATGTTTCCGTGAAAGAGGATGATTTTTTCCTTAGGGATGGAGGAATAGTGGGATAGATGTTGTTTCGTGATGAAGGTTCCATTCGGGTTTACGATAATCTTGCTGTCATTCAGGTGTTCCTTATCACTTTCAGAAACGAGCATCACTTGGTCAAACCTCTTTGCTATCACTTTCTCATATCGTTTCATCAGCTGTGATTCAAGCTTGAATATCGGCTTCAGCCACTTACTCCCCGACCTTGCACGCCGCTCCATATTCAGTGACAAAGCATCAATCAGGTCGATGCATTTCGGGCCTTCGATATCGAGAAAATACTCGGCAGCCCTGGCAGTCTGCACGTGTATCATTTCCGGGTTAATCCTTTTATAAATCTCGATCACGCGCTTTTTTACTTTTGGATGAAAAAACAGGTTCACTTGAATGGGTCTGGAGTTATAGATCGTTTTTAACGATCCAAGCAGCATTTCTATTGGGTGGATGTTAAATAGGATGACCTCTTTACAGTAAGGGGAGAGCTTATCCTTAATGAGTTCCCCTTCCTGCCTGGATTTCACAAACGTGAGCAAGCAGACTTGGCACCCATTCGCTTTCAGTTGTTTGATCTGTTCCCACGCAATCAGCTGATCCCCTTTAGTTGGCGGGTACGGCGGCCTGGGGGACATATACATGACTTCCATAAATGTTCCTCCTATTATTTATCTGGCACCTTCACCAGTCACCACAACTTTTATAGTCAAAATAAGGATTTTCAAATCGAAGATAAAACTTCTCTTACGTATGTACTCCAAATCGTAAGCGAGCTTTTCTTCGGGGGTTACATCGTATCCTCCGTTTACCTGGGCCCAGCCGGTCAGTCCGGGCTTCACTGCAAGCCGCTTGATAAACCCCGGGGTTTCCTGATTGAAAATCTCTGTGAAAACAGGCCGTTCCGGTCTCGGGCCGATAATGCTCATATCTCCTTTCACCACATTAATAAGCTGAGGAAGCTCATCGATCCTTGTCTTTCGGAGAAACTTGCCGATTCTTGTCACCCGGGGATCATTAATGCCTGCCCATCTTGGTCCATCCTTCTCGGCATCCATTTCCATCGTGCGGAGTTTTATCAACTGAAAATATTTCCCTTTCACTCCCACCCTCTCTTGGCGATAAAACACCGTACCTTTCGAATCCATTTTAATCAGGATCGAAAAAATAATGAAAAGCGGCATTGCTGCTGCTAAACCGGCAATGGACAGAACAATATCAAATACCCTTCGGACCGTAAGATATGGAACGGATGACAAAGAATTGTTTCCTAAAAAGAACTCTTCCTCATTCGCAGGAATCCTCTTCAAACCTCTTATATCATCGACTTTAAGCGACAAAAACTTCACCTCTCTTATCAGCATCTAAAATAGGACCACATCTTTTTTGTTCACTATAAAGAACATTGTTTGACAGTATCTTAACAGATTTTCAGTTTATTAGAAATAGTTTTTTAAAAATTTTTTCCATATTTAACAAGAATGGTGGATCGATCTGCCCTCTGCCTGTGGAATTGATTGATACCCGCCGTGAAATTCAAGCGGAATGAAACTGTATCGAAACCGGGATTTAAACATGAAATATTGAAGTCCGGAATGGTCACTATTCCCATTTTAACTTGTCGATATTCGGCACCTTTTTTATTTTTCATGAATAAGATAGTACAAGCTTAGAATAGTCTTGATCCATATTATAGTAAGGAGAATAAAGGAAAGCAGGGAAAAAGATGAATGAAGACATCTATGTAGAAAATTTCAGCGGCGGGAATGACTCCCTTAAAATACAGGCTGCCATTAACTATGCCAGGAACAATGCAGGAAAGAACGTTAAATTGGGTAATAGAGATTATGTCATTACAGCCCCAATCATCATTAAGCAAGGGGTCAAATTACTGTTTGATTATGGAACAAAGTTTGTTGTCGAGGGGAATTTTCGTGTAGTGGAAATCCAACAGAATGCCTCATTGGAAGGGGCATATATTGCGATCAATGACCCGGCATTTGATTCCGAGGTCATTTATTTAGATGGCAAATATAAATATTACAATACATGGAATCGAACACACATACGGGATATTAATATTGTCAACTGGCACAGCAGTCACAAAGGGATCGGCCTATCATTATTTTCCGGCGGTGCAGGCCATGAAATTTCTTTCGTTCACTTTGAAAACATCAAAATAGCAGGATTGAAAACAGGTATGAAACTGGTTGCGAAGCGTCCGGCTTCCGGGATGTCCTGGATCAATGCAAACCGGTTTCTCAATCTCTCTTTGGATGATTGTATCGAAATGATCACCATGACGAGCAGCTCTACAATCCCTTATGAAATCAGCGGGAACCGTTTTAGAGACCTCCAAATCCAGCCGACCTCCATAACCACTAAAATTTTAAGGGTTTGTGGTCAATTCAACCATTTTGATGGAATGGTTTGGGATATTTCATCCATCCCCCACAATAACCCTGTGATTGACCTTACCTCTTACAGTATGGATACCACCCTCAATATCCCCTCCGTACCCAACGGGCGGATCATCGATAATGGATCCCGGAATAAAGTAAACCTTTAAAGTATTATGGGGGGAGGGACACCGGGACAGGGACACCGGTTCTTTTGGGGAGAAAAAACCATGGGGAAAAACCATGAAAAAAAACATGTGGACAGAAACTGCGGTTCTTCCCGTCAACCGGGGGACGATACCACAGTTCCTGTCCCTTTTCGTCCTATCTTCCCTTGGTCCTCTATGCAGACCGGGACACTGTTTGGCCCTCTCAATGCAGACCGGGACACTGTACCTGTCCCCCTGTCCCACCTTGACAATGTTTTAAATCTTCAGATAACATATTTATAATGAATAAATGTATAAATATGAGAGGAGAAACCTATGGGAGATGTGATTCAGTCATTATGGGGAAAGATGTGGGGGATGCATCATAAGGCGAAGAAGACGTTGATGATGAGCGGTGATGCGCCGACTCCAACTGCAGGAACAGGGACAACGAAAGGAAAGCTGAACAATGTAAACCCGGAGAAAAAGCCGAATTATACGAAAAGGCAAAAAGCAGGGTTGTTCTTGGGTCCGGCTTTGTTTTTATTCATTCTGCTGTTTTTAAGTCCTGATGGGATGTCAAAGGGAGCACTTGCGGTGCTGGCGGGTACAGCGTGGATTGCGACCTGGTGGATCACCGAGGCGGTGCCGATTCCGGTTGCTTCATTGCTGCCCATCGTATTGTTCCCGCTGACGGGAGCGGTGGATTCTGCAGGTGCCATCACAAGTGCGTATGCGGATCCCAATATCTTTTTATTCATGGGCGGCTTCATGATCGCCCTGGCGATGGAAAAATGGAACTTACATAAGCGGATTGCGATGAACATTATCCTTGTGATGGGGACAAGCACGGAACGGCTGATTTTAGGATTCATGGTGTCCACTGGCTTTTTATCCATGTGGATTTCTAATACGGCGACGGCCATGATGATGATGCCGATCGCGCTGGCCGTCATCTATCAAGTGCAGGATTCAATGAAAGAGAAAAAAGAACAAACAACGAACTTCAGCAAAGCGATCATGCTCGGGATTGCATACGGAGCATCCATCGGCGGGCTAGGGACGTTGATCGGGACACCTCCGAACACGATTTTCGCCTCCGTTGTGAAACAACTTTACGGCATTGAAATTTCCTTTGCGAAGTGGATGATGTTCGGGGTGCCGCTCGCGGTGATTCTGTTAGGGGCTACGTGGTTCTACCTCGTAAAAGTCGCGTTCCCGACGAAGATCAAAGAACTGCCAGGCGGCAAGCAGGTCATCGAGAAGGAAAAGAAGGCGTTGGGAGTGCCGGGCTTTGAAGAACGCCTTATCTTTGCGGTGTTCGTCTTTACAGCGTTCTGCTGGATCACACGCACGTTTATCTTAACGAAATTCATCCCTAACCTGGATGATACGATCATTGCCATTCTCGCAGGGATCATCCTGTTTTTATTGCCGGCAAAAAGCAATGGGGAAACACGCATACTGGCTTGGGCAGACGCGAAAAACCTTCCATGGGGCATCTTGCTTCTATTCGGAGGGGGCCTCGCAATTGCTGCAGGCTTTAAAGAAACCGGACTGGCAGCATGGATCGGGGAGCAATTGACCGTCTTACAAGGCGTTCAGTTCATCATTGTGGTGGCGATGGTAACAGCACTCGTTATCTTCCTGACGGAGCTGACATCGAATACAGCAACGGCTACGATGATGTTCCCGATCATGGCTTCACTGGCACTCGCGCTTAACGTTCACCCATACAGCCTGATGATCGCAAGCGGCGTTGCGGCATCATGTGCCTTTATGATGCCCGTGGCGACACCGCCGAATGCGATTGTATTCGGATCCGGCATGATAAAGATCGGCGATATGGTGAAAGCCGGGTTCTGGATCAACATATTCTGCATTGTTTTTATTACACTGATGATTTATTATGCTCTTCCTGCGGTTTGGGGAATTGATTTGACGACGTTTCCGGATGGGCTGGAGGGATAATTTTTAAGACGTTCTAAAGGGGATTCCTCCAATTTAGAACGTCTTTTTTTGAGCGCTTAAAAAATTAGTTCACAAGCCGGCCCCCCGTAAAAGCCATTGCACTTTCCCGTTTTAACATCCAATAATTTGAAACAAATGATGACCATTGACCGTATATTCAACTAAACAATAAGAAGTGGTGGATGATCATGAAAAAATGGCGTAAGAAAATGAAGGAGAAGAGAACCAGAAGACGAAGCCAAGGAGAGCATTTCTCTCTGGTTGATTTTCTGCTTGAGATTCTGATATGGATACCGGAGATTCTCATTTTCCCATTCAGGCTGGTATTTTGGTTGTTCAGGGGGCTGGGCAAGCTGATCGGCGGGATATGGGATTTCATAAATTAAGCACGGCGGCTGCGGTCGATTCAATAAATACCGATATGAAACACCTACATGCTGAATATACTCTAAAAAATGACAACATTTCAGGAGGGACAGCCATGAACACTTATATCGAAGTGGAACCAGGGATCGAATTATATGTAGAGGATACCGGCAGCGGGGAACCGATAGTATTTATACCGGGGTTTACGTTTACGACTGAAGTCTTTTCCGAGCAGGTGAAGCATTTCTCAAAAACCCGCCGTACGATTGTAATCGATCCCAGAAGCCACGGACGGTCCACCATGACGGTCCATGGGAATGACTATGTGACGCACGGGACCGATTTAGGGAAAGTATTGAAGCAGCTGAAGGTTGAGAATGCCACGCTTGTCGGCTGGTCATTCGGGTGCCTGACGGTTTGGGAGTATATCCGGCAGTTCGGCACGGCCGGTATTAAATCCCTCGCATTCATTGATATGCCCCCAAAATCTCTATCCGTGCAACAGGACCGGGAGTGGGTGGAAGGCCCGCTGGATGACATGGCTGCAGCCTATACGAATTACCTCCGGAACCCAAAAGGACAGCGGGATTTCATTTCTGCCTACGCCGCAGGAGTCATGGTCCAGCGGGAACTCAAAGATGATGAACTCAATTGGATCGTCGACCAGTCATTGAAAACCCCTTACTATATTGCCGCCAACCTGTTCTCTTCCGGTCTCTTCTCAGATTATCGGGTCGAGGCGGCCGAGAGCAGTGAAGCAGTTTCGACTCTGTATGTTGTCGCCGAGCACTGGGCCGAAGCGGCGGTCTCAACCGTAAGCAAGCTGGCTCCCAAAGCGTCGGTGGAAATATTGGGAGGACATCTTATGTTTTGGGAGCATAGCGGGAAGTTTAATAAGCTTGTTGATTCGTTTTTGGAAGGGCGGGGATGACAGTTTTTCTCTTACGCTGCTGTGTTGGAAAAAATATAAAAACCACCTTGTGTAGGATTCCAAGGTGGTTTTATCTATACCTTAACTCTTAAGTGGGACAAGGGACCTGTCCCCCCGTCCCGCTTACACAGCGATTTGTTTTTGGGGGGTGTGGTCGGGTTGTTTTGCTTTTTTGGTTTTTTTCTTTCCTGCGACGGTTACGATGTATTGTCCCCACGGCAGTTTGTTGATAAGTTTTACAATGATGATGGATCCCACAACGGTAATAATGAATGCTGCCGGGATCCAGCGGGTTCTTTCGAGCAGGAATGGTGCATTCTGCTGAATGAGATACAGGGTCAATGGGTGAACAAGATAAATTCCCATTGAAAGATTTCCCAACTCAATGATTTGATTTCTCAGCTTCTCCAGATTGCCCATCAGGAAATAGACGCCTATTATACAAATAAAGAAGATAGGCATAATGATCAAATTAGCTATTCTTGTAGATGAATAGAAACCGAACACTTCGTATTCATAAATTCCTGCCCCCAGCAGCATGAACGCAATCATCAGGCAGAACTTTGCGTTTTCTTCCACCAGCTTTATGATGGAATCCCAATAATGAACCAGCAGGCCGCCAAGCATAAAGAAGAAAATCCAAAACAGTAAAGATGAGCGGTCTTGAATAAAGATGTTCACTAGTTCATTTCCCGTTTCAAATGGACGTCTTAAATGAAAATAATTAACAAAGAACGCCAGTATGGTCAAGGCAATCATCGACTTTTTCGATTTTAAGAACTGCAGAAATGGAAAGAGCACGTAAAATTGAACCACTACCATCATAAAATATAGATGATAATAACCGTCACCCAAGAAAAAGTGAGTAAGGAAGTAACCCATTTCCCGTCCATTCTCCTGCCAAGGAAATGAATAGTCAATTACCAGCAAATAAACAAAGCTCCACACCAAAAATGGAATAACCACTTTAGTGAACCGCGAAGAAACAAAGCGATTTAGTTGAAACCCCCTGTTTATTGCCTGGTTGTATAATAGAAATCCACTGATGATGGCAAACATCGGGGTCCCCACACGTGTGACCTGATTCAGGAACAGCGTGGCCCAGTTAAACGTTTGATCATTCATATGATAGTTCCTTGCTGTCACGTGAACCATCACCACTAATAAACAGGCAATCGCCCGTATAAAATTCAACTCATAGAAATATTTCCTGGAAGCCTGATTCTGTATCGATCCTGTTGTCTTCAACACATATTACTCCTTCGTTTTACATTTGTTTTCACATTTTAACAAACCTATAGTATTGTAGCATATTTCCCTAACATATAAAGGGAAAAATTTGGGACAAGGGGACAGGTACACTGTCCCCTCTTCCCCGCTGTCTCAAAATAAAAACTGGCATCATATGGGAAAAATTCACAAAAAGAATATAATAGTCTTATAGTCTTATGTATCTGTAATCTATTTGTGGGTTTTCAGATAAATTCAAAGTGGGTTTCAGGGAGAGATTTTATTGAGGAATATCACGGCGGCGGCGGTTATTTATTCTTCATTTGGCCCTGTTTTATATTTCACAAGGTTTTGGGGTTTTTACGGGCTGAAAAGCAGAAAAGTGGGCGTCCCTCTTTTTGATAACTGTTCAGTAATATACGAGACCGAGTCATAGAAAAGTCAGAAGTTTAATTGAAAGTGCTACGGAAAGTGCACGCAAACGAGGAAAGGAAGCATCAGAATTTCATGAAAATCAAAACAAATGAAAAAGCAGTCATCTCTTTCATATTAGGTATTGTTTCATTATTTCTTATCCAAATCGGACTCATTGTCGGAATTATTGGTGTCGTGATCGCAAGAAAGAGCTTAAATGAAATTAAATCACGCAGCGAAAACGGCAGAAGTTTCGCCGTTGCCGGTCTGATCATCAACATTCTCGGGATAGTGATCCAGTCTTCGCTCACCATTGCCGGTTTGATCGGCTATATGGCAGTATTCTACTAGGTTTGGGACAGGGGGACAGGGACACTGTCCCACCTATCCATCCACCTCAACTTTTAGAAATTTAATAACTCTACCAAACCTACAAAACTCAAACTTCCCTCCCCAAACAAATCCCTACTATTAAACCAGTATTTATCATAAAATAGAACTACTGTGCAGCCGGATTGGGACAATGTACCTGTCCCCCTGTCCCGCAAAGTGAGGTGAAATGATGAAAAGAAGGGTTGCTTTAATCATATTTTATTTGCTTCATATAATCTTCCCGCTGCTTGTTGCAGCGTCGATTGTGCTGGGGTTTTTCAGTCATTTTTATTACTTTTTTTCTGCGGCCGCGCTGCCTGTTGTTTGGCTTGTACTCGATATCATTCTCTTAAACTCCATCCGGCGTCTTTGGGGCCTGCATCTGGTGATCGGACTGACGCTTGCTTATGTGGTGTTCAGGTATTCCGTGAGCATTTTCTTTATGATGGGCGCAAAGACACTCCCATTTTAAACTTTATACTTAACCCGGATTGGAGGTAAACCATTGATTAAATCACCCTTATTATTGGCAGCATCATTCGTTCTGTTTCTCATTTCTTTCCTCTTGAGGTTCCCCTACACCTCTCTCAAAGCACCTGAAATGGAAATCATCCTGACGAGACATCTCAACCTTGCCTTTCATCTCTCCATTCTTTCACATGTATTGATGATCGCAAGTGTGACCGTTCTTTGGTTCGCCCTTAAAAGATTCCAATTGCTAGCCGTAACCATCGCGTTTGTCTTCGTCCTGTCCTCTCCCGCACTGTCCGTGGACTTATATCAGAAATTCATGGCAGAAGGGGTTGAAAAGGTAAACTATATCGCAGACGACAGCGTATGTATGTTTGACGTCCCTGACTGGGATAACCCGAGGACCATGACCGCCGAATGCGAAATGACTTTTGAGAACACCGGCGATGAGAATCTGACATTCACATACAGCTTCGATGAAAACAACTATAAACCGGTCCCTTTCCTTAATCAGGGAGCTCCGTTCCACGCCGAACTAAAAGCAAAAGAAAAGAAAACCATCCGCTTCAGTACGATGATCGAAGCCCCCGAGGGAGCCGACGGCCACATCGGAGGCGTCCAGGGCCCGCGCATCATCTTGTATATGGGGAAGGGACAGGGGGACAGGGACACTGTCCCAGAGTAGATCGAGGAAAGAGGCAAGGGAAAAATCAAGGGGACAGGCACCACGGTCTTTAAACCGCAGTTCAATGTCCTCTTGGTTTCCTTTTTTAATCACCATTCTTCCCTCATCATTAGATAACCTCCGGGTGGAATCTTCCAGGTCTTCCAAACACTTGTCCACCAAGGGCTTATTTGGCATGCCTTCTTTTGTCCCCTTCGCCCTTGATGAACACTTCACAAACCATTGGCGTGTTTGTCAAGAGCGACTGCGGCGACCAAGAACCTTACTTTTGGGCTTTTGGGTTAAAGATAGTGCCCTTTACAATTTTCAATAAGTTTTTTGACAATACCCCCTTTTCCAAAATATGTTATCCCGTTCGATTTTTTCTCTATGATAAAATAGAAAATATAACCAAAGGAGTCTGGTAATGTGAAATACATCATGATCGGGACGGCTTGTCTGATGGTCATCGGGATCATCGCAGGCACGTATTTTTTTGAAAAAGAGCCACATGTAACTCAGCCGGAGACACCTGAAATAAGTGATCCAGGTCCCCCTCCACTTCAAGCGGTGAATGAAGCTGCCACTGTCGGATACTCGCTTCAACAGGAGCAGCTGCAGACCACCTACAACAATGGAGAGAAGTGGATTCAAGTTCCCGTGGAAAAAGAGAATCTATTCCAAGGGGAGTATTCCGGGAGTGAGGACGAGCTGATAGAGGATAGTTATATTCTGACAGAAGATCTTGCTGCCTTCTTATATGCCCGTGACTATTCCGTCGATAAAAGCGTCCGATTGCTTTTTTCAAAGGACAAAGGGGAGACATGGGAAGATGCCCAGGTCACAGCTTCTTCTCCGCCCATCCGTTTCAGGAAAGTCGGCTTTCTCAATGAGTCCTCCGGTTATGTGATTCTTTCAGCCGACAGGACGATGTCACAGGAATTGACAACTGTTTATTTGACGAAAGACGGAGGGGAATCGTGGAAGGAGACGCCACGCCCCGACACCACGCGGCTCATTTATGACGGGGGATTTGTTGATGAAGACACTGGCTTTCTGTCGTTCGGGATCCTCAACCCGGAAGAACCGGATCTTCATGTCACACAAGACGGGGGAAATTCGTGGAACAAAGCAGCGATGGAAATCCCGGATCAATATAAAAGGATCTTTGTCATGGCGGAGGTCCCCTTCAAAGAAGGTGACCACCTGACAGCCTGCGTCAAACAAGGTCCGAACGGTGATTATAAAGGCGGAAAAGTGAAAGGGAAATTCATCTCTGAAGATCAGGGACGGACCTGGTCATTCCAGGAGGAGGTACAGCCAGATGAAACCGACTAAAAAAAGAAGTGGGCGTCTACTATTCATCTTATCCATCATCCTGTTCATCTTCCAGATGGGATACCTGTTCCTGCACGCCGCATATAACTTGGAATATATCGATAATCGTCTATTCTATGTAGTCAATATCCTGATTGTGGCGGGCACGGCAGCTTCTATCTTCCTCCTCTTTGCCATTCCGAAAATGTGGAAGATCATCTCATCCGTAACAGCGATTATTCTCATCCTCCTTCAAGGGGGCCTCATCCTGAACCATGGTCAGCAGACCAAACAGATTGTAAGCTTTTCACCCGATATGAAAAATCAGTTCGTCTTAAAAGAAGACAGAAAAACGGGTGAGGCCGTTTATTATAGAACCTATTACCGGATCTTCGCACGACCGAAAGAAGTCCTTCCCTACGAAACTCAAGGGAAATTCAAGTTAAAATGGCTTGAAAATGACATCGCGACGTTGACCTACCGTGCATCTGACAACAGCATTCACCAGTACATCGGTACATACGGCGCAAGAGATTCGGGCATTTCTTATTCCTATGTCGGCCCGACAATTCAGGGTCAGTGGGAAGGAAACGATGCAAGAATCGACAGCAGGCCAGAAGGAATCTCCATCAACTACAACGGGAAATCCGGACAGTATAGCTGGGACAACGTCGTCCAATTCGGTACCATTGCCATCGTCCTTTTGAGGGCCGGTGAGGCGGAATGGACAATCGGATTGAATGAAAATTTTCAAAGTCACTCGAATGATCCGAAGCCTCCCTCTGGAGAGATTACGTTGTATCGGGCGAGTATGGATCGTGTCGAGCCAGTCAAACTTACATTCATTGAATAGCAAGAATCCGGGATCGATTACTGATCCCGGATTTCTTTTTATTTGGGTCGTTCGGCGAGTATTGAAAACCAGGAGGGAAAAACCAAGCGGACAGGTCCCCCGGCCTTTAAACCGCAGTTCCTGTCCCCCCTGGCTTCACTATCTCCCTGGCTTCAGAATACGGGACAAGGGACCTGTCCCCCCGTCCCCCTTCCCCATCACAACCCGCACCACTTCCTCCACAAATACCGGTGTTTTCACGAAGGCGCTTTTGATGTGAAGGCGTTCGGTCCGTTTGTGGGCGTCTTTGCCGAAGGGGCCGACGTTCAGGACGGGGCCTTCGAGTTTGTGCATTTCAGCGAACGGGATGGTGTAGGTGGTGTCCCACACCGGGGTGTTCTTTTCATAGACGGCCCAGCCTTTGTTTTCGTCCTTGTAGTTCACATAGCTCAAATCCGAGATTCCGTTAAAGTAATGGACCTGTTCGACCGGGAGTTCAAAGTGCTCCTTCCCCGATTTCACGAGCGCCGCCATACATTCTTCCACCAGTGGATGGCTGGACGTGTTCACGGGCGGATAATAAGGCGGGGTGAACATGATGACCATCGCCGGGGCGAGTTCCTGGCAGTTGATCATCAGGGTATCGGCGATGCGGAACGACTTTTCCCGGTCGTCCCCTTCATGGACCGCGATATCATGCTTGAGGGATTCGATATACTCCCGGCCGAGCTTCTTCTCCGCATAAGCCACAAGCTCAGAATAGCGGAGCACGCCTACTTCCCCCACCGACGGAATGCCTTCCCTTTCACACAGCTCGCGGTACCACTGATTGCACTCTGCCGCCGCGGACAGGGCGACCTGCTCGAATGCATTCATGACATCGGCAGCCGTCTTCTTCATCGTAAACACATTGTAGAGGGCAACGGTCCCGAACGGCGTCTGCGCTGAGTAGTTCAACCTGAGATCGTCCTGCTGCAGTGTCACCGGAAGCGGTGTCCCTTCGCCGAGATCGGCTTCCTTGAACATCGGATTCCATTCCATCTTCCTCGTCAAAAATGAAGCGATGAACGGTGAGGTGATCCCGCTGAGCGGCTCCCCCACATGCGTTTCCCTCCCATAGAACAAGGCGGAGGGCATGATTTTCCCGATTGTTCCCGAATAGACCTTATACGCCGTATCGGTCGGATTTTGGGAAAACACCGGCTCCCCGTTCAGGAACAACGTATAGTCAAAGCCGTGCTTCTCCTTCAATTCATTCAGGTAGACTACAGCAGCACGCATCCCTGAGGAATTCACTTCTTCATCCGGCACCGTCACCAGGACAAGATTGACCGGCCAGCCTTCATCGGCGGCTTTTTCAATGAGCTGCATGTGAATGGCCAGTCCTGCCTTCATGTCCATCGTCCCCCTGCCCCACAGGTAGTTCCCCGATTTCAGGTCCTCCTGTGCATCCGGGTAAAGCTCATCGATGTAGTTCTCAAGCTCCCTCGTCAACTGTTCGGGGCTGAAGGCGAGGGCTTCAAGTTCCCCGTATTCCTCCGTGCCGACTGTATCGAAATGACTGATCAGCACGATGGTCTTCTCCGCCTTCTCATGTTTATAAAGAGCCGTAAAAAAACGCCTGCCGTAATCTGCATCCCCGAGATGAAGATGAGCGGGGTTCTCACGGAAGTAAGGAACACCTTTCATCTTTTCATATACTTTCCCGGCAAATTCGATTTCCCCTTCTGTCAGCGTACGGCTGTGCCAGCCGACCAGTTCACAAAGCAGGGCCCGCAGCGAATCAGGTGTCCCCCACTGTCTCATGATAAAACCTCCTTATCTTGTAAAAACGATATATTCAGCCAGCTCTCCAGCCTGTTCATCGCTTCCTTCAATAATTCCATGCTGTAGGCAAACGAAATACGGATGTAGCCTTCCCCAAACTCTGTAAACGAGCTTCCGGGAACAACAGCCACCCGCGCTTCCTTTAAAAGCCGATTCGCAAATTCCAGCGAAGGCATGCCAAACTGTTTAATAGAAGGAAAAATATAAAAAGCCCCTGTCGGCATGACCACATCAAAGCCCATCAGCGTCAGCCGCCTGTAAACATAATCCCGTCTTTCCCTGTACGCGATATTCATCTGTGCCGGCACATGCCGGTTATTGTTCAATGCCTCGATCGCCGCGTATTGTCCAGGGACAGATGCACAGACACCGTTGTACAAATGGACTTTCAGGACATGCTCCATAATCGGAGCCGGCCCGAGGACATACCCGATTCTCCAGCCCGTCATCGAGTGGGATTTGGACAGGCCGTGGATGAGGAAAAGCCGCTCCTTCAATTGAGCATACGAGGCAAACGTATGATGCCCCCCTTCAAGCGTATTCTCACTGTAGATTTCATCCGAGACGATGTACACATCGTATTTTCCAATCAATGCAGCCAATTCGTCCATCTCCCCCTTATCAAGGGAAACCCCCGTAGGATTCGACGGATAATTGAATAGAATCGCCTTTGTTTTTCCCGTAATCAGGGCTTCCAGCTTTTCAGGGGAAGGTTTGAATTCCGTCAGGGAGGTGTCCAGATAGACCGCCTTCGCCCCGCACATCGTGATGATCGGCTCGTACCCTGAATAAAGCGGTGCGGGAAGGATCACCTCATCCCCTTTTTCCAAAATCGTCCTGAACACCGAATCCAGCGCTTCGCTTGCCCCGGTCGTCACGATAATTTCCGTTTCGGCTTCATAGTCAAGCTCATATGCCTCTGCAAAAAAATTCCTGATGGCCATTCGCAATTCGAGCAGACCCGCATTATGCGAGTAAATGGTCTGATTCGAAGCAATGGCAGAAATCCCGGCTTCCTTCACCGCTTCCGGTGTGGGAAAGTCAGGCTGGCCTATGGTCAAATTGATGGCATCCGGATAGTGGACGAGCTGATTGGAAAACTGACGGATACCCGGGATGACCAACCCTTGTGCTGCTGTATTGATGGATAACGACATAATCTTTCACACACCTTTCACCACGTAAACTACTTCATCAACCCCGGCAGCCATAGGGTATGCGGCGGGAAGAATGTAATGACAAGAAGACAAATGATCATCGACACCAGGAACGGAACGATCGCCCATGCAATTTTCTCAAACCGAACGCCGCCGACACTCGAAGCCACAAACAGATTCACCCCAAGAGGAGGGGTGATGAACCCGATGGCAAGATTGGCAACCAGGATGACGCCGAAATGGATAGGATCCACTCCCACGGCGGTCACGATCGGCAGCAGGATCGGCGTCAGCACGACCAGGGCGGAGATCGTATCGATAAACATCCCGACAACCAGCAGCAGGATGTTGATCGCAATCAGGATAATGAACGGATTCGTGGACAAGTCGGTCAAAAAGGCAGAGATATCGCTTGGAATCTGTTCCAGCGTCATGAAATATGCGAACGAAACGGAGAGACCGATGATGATCATCGTAGTCGCGTTGATGACCACCGCTTCACGGAAACATTCAAATACGGATGACCACGTCAGTTCCTTGTAGACGAAGAGACCGACTATCAGAGAATAGACCACGGCCACCACGGCGGCTTCCGTCGGGGAGAATACGCCCCCGTATATCCCTCCCAGAATGATGACCGGAATCAATAACGCCCACTTGGCATCGTTCGCCGCTTTCAGGACATCCTTAAAGCGAAACGGCATCGCGGCCTCCGGTTTGTAGCCCCTTTTCCGCGAAATGATATAGGCGGTAAACATTAAGCCCCCTCCAATCAAAAACCCTGGAAGAATCCCCGCAAGGAACATGCTGCCTACGGATACACCGCCGATGACACCGTACAGAACGAACGGGATGCTCGGGGGAATGATGACCCCGATCGACCCGGCGGATGCCGCTACGGCCGATGCAAAACCGCCTTCATATTTCCGGGCCATCATCGCAGGAATCATGAATCCGCCGATCGCTGCCACTGTCGCAGGACCTGAACCGGAAATCGCTGCAAAAAACATACATGCGACGATCGTTACCATCGAAAGCCCGCCCGTCATCCAGCCGACCATCGCGGTTGCCAGGTTCAACAGTCTCTGCGACACGCCGCCCTTCCCCATCAGGATTCCCGCAAGCATAAAGAAAGGGATCGCGAGCAGCGGGAAAGAATCCAATGACGTGAAGGCTTTCTGCGTGATGATATTCAAAGGGAGGGTCGAACCGAAATAAATCGCCACAAGCGATGAAACACCCAATGATATGGCAATCGGGACACCGATTAACAAACAGACGGCAAGTGAGCCGAATAACAAGGCTACGATCATACCCTCACCTCCCTTGAAGGCGGTTCATCGGCATTCCGCCAGATTCCCGCCAGCTGCTGGAGAAGTCTGAGCGCCATTCCCGCCCCTCCCAAAGGGATTGCAAGAAACGGCACCCACATCGGCAGCTGCATCGCCGGGGTGACCTGTCCGTTTTGGAGGCTCGCCAGAACGAGCTGCGTCCCAAAGACGGCAAGAAACAGCGCAAGCAGGAACCAGATGAGCAGAGCGGCCGTATCAATCACTTTCCTGGCCGTGCCTTTAAACAGTTCGATAAAGCTTTCGATGCGGATATGCTGTCTCTTTTTCACTGCATAACTTGCTCCGATCCACACTTGAAAGATATGTATATAACGGGCCATTTCCTCCGTCCAGCTCGGTGCAGAAGAGAACACATACCGTCCCACCACCTGGCTGAAAATGAGTGCCACCATCAGGGCAAGCGTCAAGACCAGTATCGTTTCTTCGAATACGTCGAATTTCTTTTTCATCTAAGAAGCCCCTTTCTAAGAAAAGCGCAAGCGCCTTGATCAGACCCGGCAAGCGCGGGAGGTCCCCCCTATGAAAACGCTCTTTGACTTCATAGGGCGGACCGGAACGTCTCGGGGGGCCAGGCGCCGGAGCTGGATCATTCTCGAATTTTTTTCTAAAAAAGCAAGGAATCAAAGTGAACCTTGATCCCTTGTTTCATCCCGGTGTCAGTTATTCGCTTCCAACGCCTTGTCCACTAAATCCTTGCCGATGCGTTCTACATATTTGTCGTAAACGGATGATGCCGCATCACGGAACTCATCCCTCTGAGCATCCGTTAATTCGTTCACCTTCATCCCGTTTTCCTTCAGCTTGTTCAGGAATTCCACATCCTGCTTCTGAGCCAGGCCGCGCTGCTCTTCCCGGTACTCCTCGGAGGCTTCGGTCACAAGCTTCTGCAAATCTTCAGGAAGATCATTATAGAAATCATTGTTCATCAACAAAGCCGTTGCCGCGTACACATGGCCCGTCATGGACAGATAATCCTGTACTTCATAAAATTTGTTCGTGTAATAAAGGGATACAGGACACTCCATCGCGTCGTATGTCCCTTGCTGGAGAGCCGTGTACAATTCACCGAATGCAAACGGCGATGCATTGGCGCCAAATGCTTTGAACGTATCGGTATGAAGAGGGTTTTCAAGTGTCCTGAATTTTTGTCCCGCTATGTCTTCAGGGCTTTCAATCGGCCCTTTGTTATTCGACATGTGGCGGAACCCGTTTTCCCCAAAGACAAGTCCCTTGATGTTGTTCTCTTCAAGATCCTTCATGAGCTCCTGCCCAAGTTCCCCGTCCAGTGCTTTATAAGCCGCTTCATTGTTGTTGAAAAGGAACGGAAGGTCGAACACCATGAACTTTTCGTTAAAAGAAGCAAGCGGAGCCACGGCAGGGATCGTCATTTCGATATTGCCCAATTGGACCGCCTCGATCGCTTCCCGGTCAGACCCATACAGCTGTCCGTTAGGATACAGTTCCACCTTGAGGCGGCCATCCGATTCTTTTTCAAGCTTTTCTTTAAATGTCACTGCGGCTACGTGGGACGACTGCTCTTCCGGTACAAGATGGGCAATCCGGATCGTATACGTTTTATCCCCGCTGCCGCTTCCAGATGAACTGCTTGGACGACCGCAAGCGGACATCATCAGTACAGCCATCACCAATAGAATCAAGTATTTTTTCATTTCGTTTCCTCCTCCAGATAATAGCCTTTCATTCTCCGTACAATATTCTTCATGTGACCGGTCATCTCCCTCTTGGCCTCTTCGATCGCACCGCTTTCCAATGCATTCACGATGCGTGTATGTTCTTCATATGCTTCCCTGGCACTTAACTGCAGCGTATGGGACAGTACCAGGAATGCCCTGTTCACCCCGGTATTGACGGAATGAATCAATGCCCTCAGCTTGGGGTTGGGGTTCGAACCGGCCAATAGCAGATGGAATTCCCGGTCGAGATCAATGAATTTTTCATAGGACCCGGCCCCTATTGCAGCTAATTGAGCATCCAGGTTCTCCCGTATCCCCTCAAGCACCTCACGATTCATTGGAAAAGTCGCTTCCAGGTTGTACACTTCCAGGAGCGTCCGGATCTCCATGAAATGCATCGCATCTTCCTCTGTAAAAGAGGCAACCGTCGCTATTTTCTGATCGGATACTTCGACCAGCCCTTCCCCCGCCAGCCTTGTGAGTGCCTCACGGACAGGTGTCCGGCTAATTCCGAATTCCTGTGCAAGCTTCTTTTCAGGAAGCTCCTCCCCCGGTGCCAGTTTCCCCGAGATGATGTCTTTCTTGATCAGGTTAAAGGCCTGTTCAGCCAGTGTTTCTTTTTTGATCACCCTCGGCAAGTGATTCCCTCCCTGTTCAACGGCAGGATAACCGTTTTATTTTTATAAGAATAAAAGTTGCATAGAGTATGTATATGGAATCTAAGGTGTGAGTCATTGTGAGAAAATGGACATGATGAGAGTTTTTCCTTGTGGTTTTAGTTCTTTTGTTGAAAATACTGGTGGGTTTTTCAGCATGATGTATGGTGGTATACCGTATACACCCATGATAATTTATGCTATTCTGTTTGTAAATATAAAATTTAGAATTTTTTAAAAATGAAGGGAGAAGCTGGATGAATATAGAATGGATAGGGAAACTCCAAGATTTGATAGGGGAAGAACGGGTCAATACGAGCGAAGGGGATCTGTTCCGGCACAGCCGGGACGAATCGTTTCACGAGCCGGTGCAGCCGGATACCGTGGTGTTTCCGGAATCGACGCAGATGGTCAGGGATATTGTAGAATTCGCGGGGGAGAATAAGCTCCCGATCACCGCTTACGGGGCGGGATCCGGGCTTGACGGAGCTGCCATCCCGGTTTCCAAAGGGATTTCCATGAATTTTGAATGGATGAAAGACGTCATCTCCTTCAATCCTGATGACTTGTCCATCACGGTCCAGCCCGGCATCACACGCCTCGAACTGAATCATGAAATCAACCGGCAGGGTCTCTATTTCCCGATCGACCCCGGGGCAGATGCCTCGATCGGCGGTATGACCGCAACGAATGCAAGCGGCACAACCGCGGTCCGCTACGGATCCATGCGCGATCAGATCTTGAACCTGGAAGTGGTGCTTGCAGACGGCCGCGTCATCAACACCGGCAGTTCAGCCAAAAAATCATCCAGCGGATATCATCTGAACGGCCTGTTCACCGGTTCGGAAGGGACACTCGGGATCATCACACAAATTACGCTCAAACTCCACGGCATCCCTGAACACGCGGTCGCAGCCCGCTGTACATTCGACACACCGAAACACTGCGCCGCAGCAGCCCAGGCGGTGCTTGCAAGCGGGATCCCCGTTCTGAGGATGGAGCTTGTTGATGCCCCGAGTATCAGACAAGTAAATGCATATGGGGATTATCGCTTTCCAGAAGAGCATTCCCTATTCTTCGAATTCGCCGGCACACAAACCTCCACCGAAGAAGAAGCGGTGTTTGTGGAAGAACTAATGCAGGATATGGGCTGCAGGAACTGGGAACGGGCAAGCGGATCTAAAGAACGGGCGGAGATTTGGAAAGCAAGGCACGAACTCTCCTACGCCTTCCGCCACATCAAGGGAACGGAGGTGATGGGATCCGACGTGTGCGTCCCCCTGTCAAAGCTCGCCGGCATGGTCGATTTCGCCCGCAGCGAAATCGAAGCATGCGGCCTCCTCGGCAGCGTCTTCGGCCATGTCGGAGACGGCAACTTTCACACCATCATTGTGTATGATCCCGCCATCCCTGAAGAGAAAGCGGCAGCCGAGAAGATAAATGAACAACTCATCCTGAAGGCAATCGAAGCCGGCGGAACATGCACAGGAGAACACGGCGTCGGACTTGGAAAGATGAAATATCAAAGAATGGAGCACGGGGAAGCAGTTGATGTCATGAGGTCGTTCAAACAACTGCTGGATCCGGAGGGACTCTTGAATCCGGGGAAGATATTTGATTAAGGGACCGGGGGACAGGTCCCTTGTCCCAGAATAATTGTCCAGTCCTTAGATAGGGACGAGGGACCTGTCCCCCTGTCCCCTTTCCCATGCGGCATCTTCTCCGCCTGGATCCACCCATACCTCTCCAGCCGCTTGATTGACAGCTGAATCCGCGATACAGAGTATCTGTCAACCTTATTCCCGCTATAAAACCATAGATAGTCTCTCAGATTCCCCAGCGATGCTATGTACTGACCCTTCTCCAGAAATCTTTCACCCTCATATCCCGCTTCTTCCTTCGAGTGCGTAAGAATCCATAAATAAATCCGCAGATCCTCGGTGTGACGAAAATTCGTTTCCTGAATCAATCCATTCGGTTCCAGGAACAGGGACAAGGGGACAGGTCCGTTGTCCCAACCTAAACGTCCATTCCTAATAACAGATGGGACGGGGTACCTGTCCCCTTGTCCCTCCCCTCTGTAAATGCCTTCAACTCCGCCTCCAGCTTGGCCTTCTCCGCTTCAAAATCGTCATCTTGAACCTCTTCCTCAGTACTCTCTCCATCCGTAAACCATTCCGGAAGTTTCTCCGTCCTCACCGGTTTCCTCCGCTGGCCAACCGTCTTCTCTTTGACGACCTTTTGAAACATCTTCATGAACTCTTTCTCCTCGGCACCTTTCACGTTCTTGACCCCTTCTTGTTCCCAATTCTTCAGGATTGCCTCCACATAACTCCAATACTGTTTCCCCTGTTCCACAGCCTTCTTCATCGCTTCGACCACCAGGCTGTCCGACAGCTTTGCACACCAGCCCCTGATTTTCTCTTCGATATGCGATCCCATCTTGCCAAATCCATTTTCCGTAAAAAAATTCAGTGCACCATCACGCGCGCTTTGTTGTTGTTTATTTTTTCTTTCTGAAGAACTCTCTGAAGATCTCTCTGTATACGTCCCCTCCCCCGCCGGATGTGCCCCTTCCTCCTGCCGGGACATGCCCTCCTCCGAAGCGTCCATGCCGGTACGTCCCAACGTATCATCAGGGCAAATGGAAACCAATTCACTGACATGGCATTTTCCGCTCATGAGCTTATTCACATTCCCGGCAACAGGCTGCACATACATGACATTACTCAGCACAATGCTCGACGTCGTAATCGTCCTGAACTCCCTGATCAGCAAATGATTCTCCACCAGGAAATCCACCGCTTCCTTCACCTGCCTCTTCGTAAACCCATATGTATCGGAAAATGCCTGGTAACTCTTCTGCAGCATATCTCCTTTAAACTTGGTCCGTGTCCCAATCACATCGCCGCTCTCGTCCCGGACAAGCGTCGGACGATACCAATACAGAATATCCGCCAGCAGCGTGATCGCCACAAAATGTGCCTTCCCGCTCGCAAACGTAATGTTCTTGTACCACAAATGAGGAACCAGATTCCCCTCGATTTTCATTTCCCCTACCTGATCGACTACTTTACATCCTGATCTCATAAAAAAATTCCACCCTTCTATATCTAGTCACTTACTAGGTATAAAGAAAGATGGAAAATGGACACCCTGTTATGAAATTATTTTAATTAAACGTTTATTTAATCTTTCAGATGGCTTTGCGTCGGGATTTTAAGAACTTAATCAAACGTTTGTTTAAATGGGACAAGGGGACAGGTTTACTGTCCCACTAAAATAATTGCACCACCCTAATGAGTGGGACAAGGGACCTGTCCCCCTGTCCCGATCTCCCCGTCCCGATCAGATCCTCAATTTATTCTTTTCATACAAATTCTTATATTTAGCAACGATTCTTTCTACTGTAAATCCGTATTCTTGATATAGATCCTGCGCCGGGCCTGAGGCTCCGAATTGATCGATGGTTACTGCTTCACCATAATCTCCGGTATATTCCCTCCAGCCGAGTGAGGAACCCATCTCAATTGCAAGACGTGTTTTAATGGCAGGATTCAGTACACTTTGTCTATATTCTTCTGATTGCTGCTCGAATCGATCCCAGCTTGGCATGCTCACTACGGAGACAGATAGGCCATCTTTTTCAAGTTCCTTTTGGACTTGGAGAGCAATCGAAACCTCTGAGCCTGATGCCAGTAATAAACCTGCAGCGTCTTCTTTGCCGCATACAATATAGGCACCTTTTCTTACTCCATCTCCCACTTCAGACTCATCATTTGCCAGTGTCGGCAAGTCTTGACGAGTAAGGACCAGGGCTGTTGGTCTGTCTTTACTTTCCATCGCAAGCTGCCATGCCGCAAGGGTCTCTTTCGCATCGGCCGGACGAATCATCGAGATTCCCGGCATTGCACGGAACGAAGCAAGCTGTTCAACCGGCTGGTGGGTTGGGCCATCCTCTCCCACAGCTATACTGTCATGCGTAAACACGTACGTAACCGGTAATTTCATCAGGGCAGCAAGCCTGATTGCTGGCCTTAAGTAATCTGAGAAAACAAAGAATGTTGCCCCAAATACTTTTAACCCGCCATGCAGGGCCATTCCATTAAGAGCTGCGCCCATTGCAAACTCACGGACCCCGAACCAGATATTCCGGCCGGCATAGCTTTCGATCCCAAAGTTTCGCTCAGTGTTCATCAGCGTTTTATTTGAACTGGCTAAATCGGCAGATCCACCTATAAACTGCGGCACCCTTTTCGCTATTTCATTCAGTATTTTCCCTGAGGAGGCTCTTGTCGCCATTTTCTCGCCGGTTTCAAATTCCGGCAGCGAATAGATCCCACTTTCTGAAAGATCACCTTTTAAAGCTGCCTCAAATTGCCGGGCCAGGTCCGGATATTGGTTGTTATACTCCTCGAACATCTCATTCCATCTTATTTCTTTTTCCTCACCTGACTCACTTAACTGATTAAAGTGCTTCGAAACTGATTCCGGAACATGGAAGGTTTCATCATACTCCCACGCATAGCTTTCCTTCGTCAATTTCACTTCTTCCTCACCAAGCGGAGCCCCATGCGAAGCAGATTTACCGGACTTATTAGGCGAACCGTAACCGATTCTTGTTTTAACCTCGATCAGCGTCGGTCTATTTTCTTCAAGCTTTGCTTCTTGAATAGCTCTTTGAATCTCAATAACATCATTACCATCTTCTACGCGCAATACCTGCCATCCGTATGCCTTGAACCTTTCCCCTGCATCTTCTGAGAATGAACGATCCAAGTCACCATCCAGTGAAATATCATTGGAGTCATACATGACGACTAATCTGCCCAGTTTAAGGTGACCGGCAAGCGACGCTGCCTCGGCAGATACTCCCTCCATCAGATCTCCATCACCACAAATGCTATACGTATAGTGATCTACAATATTGAAGTGATCCCTATTATACGTCTCAGCTAAATGCCGCTCGGCCATTGCCATCCCAACAGCCATGGCAATCCCTTGTCCCAGAGGGCCTGTAGTCGCTTCCACACCAGGGGTATGACCAAACTCCGGATGACCAGGGGTTCTACTGCCGAACTGCCTGAAATTCTTTAAATCATCCTTGGTCAATCCATAGCCAAATAAGTGCAATAAACTATACAGCAGCATGGAGCCATGCCCCGCAGATAAAATAAAACGGTCCCGGTTGAACCAGTTTGGATTATGAGGGTTATGATTCATCTCTTTTGCCCACAGCGTGTAGGCCATTGGAGCCGCACCCATCGGCATTCCGGGATGTCCCGAATTTGCTGCTTCAACAGCATCAATAGAAAGAGTACGGATTGTATTAATGGATAGCTGATCAATTAAACTGCTTGTCTTTGTTTGCATGCCTTCACTCCCAATCTCACATTTTATAACACTATATTATCAGCATAAAAACGCAAATTCAATTATAATTTGTGCGTTTTTATAATTGTTAATGAGTTTTTCAAGTTTTCTGATATGAGTGTAAGTAGTTAAAAATTACGAAGAAATATTACCGGCATACTAGATAATGTGGGGCAAAATTAACTTCGGAGCATAAGAAATGGGCTAGGATAAAAGTGTTTTAGCCTAAAAAACCCGAACTAATTCGCCTCTTATATGGCAAGTTAGTTCGGGTTTTGTTGATTAAATGTTACTTTTGGGTGTTAGCTTCTCTCCAGCGGTTGATTGGAGTGCAAGACGCAGACTCCTGCGGGAAGAGTAGCTTATGTGAGACCCCGCAGGAACGCAGTGACGAGGAGGCTCACGGGCTACCCGCGGAAAGCGTAGTCTTGCACGGAAATCATTAGCGGTGTTTAGAGACTACACTAAAATGTTTTTCAAAATACTCAACAACCCTCACTGCTCTTTCAAATCAATCAACAACTTAACAAGTTTCGGATCGCCGATATAATTCTCGATCGTGATGATTTCATTGTTTTCAAAAGAAAGCCGCGTTCGATCATAAAGGTTTTTATGAACGACAATGATGTCTGAATCACTTGGGACATCTTCAATTCTGTAGTGCTTCACTTCGATGCCCTCAATGTTCTCTTTTTGCAGCTTTTTCCTGAAGGTCGTTGCCCCTAAAGCACTGCTTCCGGCACCGGCATCACAGGCAAAAGAAATTTTATTTATTTTCTTTTCAACCGCGGCCTCAGGAACAGCAGGCTGATTAAAAACTTGTTTTCCTTCAGACTTCATCGTTTTAGACTTTTCAATGGACTCTGTCAAGGCAGCTTCATCGTCACCTTTACGGTCCAGCTTCAAGATAAGCGATGTCACAAGGAAGGAAACGACTGTTGCGACGATGACACCCAGTATGATGCCCAGGAAGTTCCCTTTAGGTGTTAATGCCAAATAGGCGAAAATCGAACCCGGACTCGGGCCGGCCACCAGACCGGAATTGAACAGCTGGAACGTAGCGATTCCAGACATCCCGCCGGCGATCATACCAAGGATTGTAAGTGGTTTCATTAATACGTACGGGAAGTACAATTCATGGATACCGCCAAAGAAGTGGATGATGATTGCACCAGGTGCAGTCCGTCTGGAAATTTTGTTCCCAAATACAGTAAAAGCCAGAAGCAGACCCAGGCCTGGTCCAGGGTTGGACGCTACAGTAAAGTAGATGGATTTACCCGCTTCAAGTGTTTCCTGCATACCAAGAGGATAATAGATCCCCTGGTCGATCACATTATTTAAAAACAGAACTTTCGCCGGTTCATTTACAAGAGACAGCAATGGCAGGAAACCGGTTTCGACCAATGCCTCAATCGCAGCCGTAACCATTTCGTTAGCCGCTTCGATCACCGGCCCTATCACTGTATAAGAAAGAAGTAATAATAAAAATCCTAAAATACCAATCGAGAAGTTGTTAATGACCATTTCAAATCCGGCAGGTATTTTATTTTCCAGCAGCTTATCAAATCGTTTGATCACCAAGCCGCCAAGAGGCCCGATAATCATTGCACCCAAGAACATCGGGATATCAGAACCGATAATTAATCCGATTGCCCCGATCGACCCCATTACGGCACCTCTTTGCCCGCCTACCATTCTTCCGCCGGTATAAGCTAAGAGAAGCGGCAATAAGAACGTAATGGTCGGTCCGACCAATTCTGCAAGATATTCATTAGGCACCCAGCCTGTGGGTATGAATAGCGCTGTCAGGATCCCCCATGCGATGAAGGCGCCGATATTAGGCAGCACCATATTGGTCAGGAATCCACCCATTGCCTGTATTTTCGCACGGGCTGACGGCTTTGATACAGAAGTCTGTTCCACAACACTTTCAGTTGACATACAATTCCCATCCCTTCTATTTAGATGTAATAAAATTGCATTCGTAACCCCAAAGTAAAGTAATCCGATTAAACTTTGGAGAGGAAAAACCCTTTTTTATAAAAAATTACTCAACATCCCTGATCAGCCTGAGGATTTCGTCCTTGCTTTCAGCATTCTCCAAGCTGGTCTTAACATCTTCATCCGCCAACACAGAAGACAGGTCCGAGATTAAATCCAGATGACCTGAACTGTCGGTTGCTGCTAAAACAAGCACAAGATTGACTTCCTTATCTTCCGGATAAAGGACCGGCTTATTCAGCTTCAACAAGGAGACCCCATTCTCTTTCACACCGCCTTTATTCTGGGCATGCGGCATGGCGATCCCTGGTACAATCACGATATAGGGACCAAATTCGTGGATATTATTGATCATATCCTCGACATAACTTTCATCGATATTCCCTTGAGTCAATAAAGGCTCGGCAGCCGCCTTGACTGACTCCTCCCAAGATGATACTGAATCCATGAAGTTGATCGTGTTCTCTAGATAATTACTGAGCATCGTTCCAATTCCTTTCTTTAGTCAATTAATACAGACGTTACATTTTCTTTCAATTTAAAATAATTCTCTTTTAAACTAGTAAGAATCCTATCATCCGTTATTCCAGTATAATGTCTGATTGCCTGTTCTACGCCGTGTTCACGGATGAAATCCTGCAATGCGGCAGATTCCCCGTCTTGAGGATCATCATAGATAAAACCGGCAGAAATGGCTACAGCCAAATAATCACTTGGCAAGTCCAGCTCTGACAGCTCCCGCATCGGCTTCACCAAACGTTCATCATACCCCAGTTTCCTGATAGGGGATCTTCCTACTCGGAAAATATTATCACTAATATTCTGATTTTTAAATCGAATTATTGTTTTTTTAATATAATTTTTCATTTCTTCCTGGCTGACGTTGTGTTTCTTTAAGAAGTATTGAGCTGTTTCATTCATGACTCCTCTGACAAACTGCTCAATTTCAGGCCTCTGAAGCGCACTCTGGATGGTTGATTCATTGTAAAGATAGCCAATATAGGCGGTTGCTGCATGCCCCATATTCACTACAAATAGCTTTCTTTCAATATAGGGTTTTAATTCTTCAACATATGTCGCCCCTTCTATTGAAGGGAGTTCATGATTGGCCAGTTCCTTTTGGTTGATCACCCACTCATACACAGGTTCAACAATCGCAATTTGATCCTGCTCATCTTCCCTCGACAGCGCAAGCCGGTCTATTGAAGCGTTTGGAAAGCCGGCCAATGTCAGAATCTCATCCATCTCTCCCGGCGCAACCAGTTTCTCTATTTCAGATTTCAAAGTTGAAGATGCGTTTATCGCATTTTCATTCGCAATAATGTCCAGCTTGTTTTTGTTCTTTTTTATCCTTCTCAAAAGCCCTTGGGATAATACAGGTGCAATCCGGGACAGATTATTGACCCCGACTGAGGTTGTAATGATATCTGCATTCTCGATTTGTTCAATGACTTCTTCTGCTTGAGTTAAACTGTTCAACGCTGAAACAGGAGAGATGGATTCGACTGTACGGGCATCATCCAGGATTTCAACAAGGTATCGATTATTCTGGTTGAATTGATCAACTGCTTTTTGATCAACATCGACAAAACAAACCTCGTATCCTGTTTTGTTAAGGAAATACCCGATAAATCCCTTTCCTATATTTCCGGCCCCAAAATGAAGTGCTCTCATCTTTCTCCTCCTCTAAAAAAACGATTCACTATTCCAAATTGGCGTGATACTTCCACAGACTAGGCATGTCTATATTTTGTTCGCGGATCAGCATCAAGGCAATGGAATCGCCCAACAATAGCAGGCTCTGTTCAAATAAACTCGTCATCGGCTGAACAGAAGGAATTTCATTAGGCAAATGCAGTTTCGTACGGACTGGAATCCTTACAAAATGATCACTGTATTCCTTCATGGAGCAGTCCGGGTTTGCCCCGATATGTGCGACCCTTGCATGATATTGCTTTGCTTTTTTAGCAATAATCAGCGGGAATGCAGATTCTCCGCTTCCTGAACCCACTATCAACAAATCATTTTCAGTGATTGCCGGTTCGGTGATCTGCCCTACCACATACGTATCGATACCAAGGTGGGCCAATCGTTTAGCAACCGCTTCCAAAGATAGAAGAACTCTTCCCACTCCCACAAAAAATACTTTTTCTGCTTTTTTGATCTCCGCTACTAATCCCGCTACACTCTCACTGTCAACCTGGCCTAATGTATTGGATATCTCATGTGCAATTTCATTTTGAACCTGATGATAACTCATTATCTCACTGCCTCCCCTAAAGAAATCCCCTCGGCTATACGCTGCTCCATGATCTGTTTATTTTCGGCCAGACTATTTCCCTTGACGAATAAACTTGTGCTCCCCGCCACCAGGATATCCGCACCGGCTTCCACTAAGGCAGGAATCGTATCCAAGGACACCCTTCCATCTACCTCTATCCTCGTTTTCAATCCGGATTCTTCAATCGTTTGATAGAGGTCCTTTACCTTTTTCACTGCATAAGATATCTGTTTTTCTGCCTTATCCGTTGCAAAGCCGGGATTGATCAGCATTAATAAAACGGTGTCGCATTGAGGAAGGACATAATCCAGAACCGATAACGGGGTTGCCGGGTTCAGGGCTACACCAACTTTTGCTCCGCTGTTTCTGATTAAATTGATATAACGGTCGATATGCACGCTGCTCTCGATATGGAATGTTATCTGTTCGACACCAATATCAATCATCTCTTGTATGAAAAACTCATTGTCATTTGCCATGATGTGCACATCAAAATCCATATTCGTGATTTTCCTCAATTGTTTAACGGTGTCGATTCCAAGCGGCATGCTGGGACTGAATGAACTGTCGATGATATCTATGTGCAGCGTGTCTATTCCCGCGTTTTCAATCTCTCTTACACTCTTCTCCAAATTCAGCAGGTCCGCACACATGATGGATGGAGAAATCGTTATCTTTCTATTTTGCATGTTAATGCCTCCTTCTTCTGTTTTTTATCATTATAAAGCGATTACAAACAAAAGTAAATACATAAACTGCACGTTTATATTAAATTAATGCATGTTTATAATTGTTTGGTGTAATTTCCATTAGTTGTGGTACTATTTAAATATAAAGATAAAATCCATATATAAATAAGGGTGAAAACCATTGCTAAAACTTGAACGTCAACAAAAAATTCTGGAAATATTGAATGAAGAGCAAAAAGTGATCGCAACCGACCTAAGCCAGCGACTTGCCGTTTCAGAAGATACCATTCGCAGGGATTTGAAAGAACTCGACAATAAAGGATTGATCAAGAGGGTTCACAGCGGAGCGTTACGGATCGGCCCGCCGGTAGTGGATTTCACCACCAGGCAGCACGTAATGAATGAAGTGAAAATGGATCTGGCAAAGAAAGCATTAGAATTTATAAGAGATGATATGGTTCTATTGATAGACGGAGGAACGACAAATCTGCACCTCGTCAACCAGCTGCCGTTAACGTTAAAAGCAACAGTCGTCACAAATAGTCCTCCGATTGCCAATGCTTTAATGAATCATCATGATATTGAAGTGATCATGATCGGCGGCACTCTGTTTAAAGAATCGATGGTGAACCTAGGGATTGATACGGTGGAGTCATTAAATAATCTGAGGGCCGACTTATACGTAATGGGAATCCATAAAATCGATCCCAATATCGGAATCAGTGTTCCCAGCTTAGCCGAAGCCGCGGTTAAAAGAAAAATGGTATCCATATCAAATGAAGTACTCGGCATGGTGACATCCGATAAATTAAATACGTTCTCTAATCACATCGTCTCTCCTCTAAACGTTTTAACCTATCTGATCACAGATACGATCCAGCCTGAAATCACGAGATTGTATGAGAGTCAGCAGATAACGGTGATCAATGATTAAAGTTAAAACGGGGACGGTTCCCACTCTACCGAGCGGGAACCGTCCCCGTTTAATTCGATTAACTTGTCTGGTTTCCAAAAGAAGGAAAACGCAAAGCCGGGTCAGATGGTCTTAAAACCGCTGTTCCCGGCCCCGCGGTTGTCTGGAAACAGGAAGCACCGGTGCTGATCTACCGCTTCCTTTCACGAAGGGCTTTTTCACGTCCCGATGATCAAACTTTTAAAAACAATAAATCAACCTATATCACGGCCAGTCCAGCCTTCTTATTGTGGAAAAAAGCTAAGGGGGGTCACACGGCTCATCCTTTTCTTCTGAACCATGGGGACAAGGAGTCATAGGAAAAGGTACAGTAACCCAACTATATTTTCAAAGCGGGTCACTGCACCTGCACTCTTCCGGTTCACCTTTAGCCAAACAACACCGATTACACGATTTCTAATGAATCATTATGTGTGTTGACAATTAAATCGTCTGGATATTTAAATCGTCTGGATATTGCGCGTCATTGGCAAGTACTTGAGTTTCGTTTGTTCCTCCATAAGAAGCAAGAGCGATCAATGCAGT
Source organism: Rossellomorea aquimaris (assembly GCF_001877785.1). Taxonomy (GTDB): domain Bacteria; phylum Bacillota; class Bacilli; order Bacillales; family Bacillaceae_B; genus Rossellomorea; species Rossellomorea aquimaris_A. Next base: position 323,154 of record NZ_MINN01000117.1, read on the forward strand.
TAGAGTGATTAGTAGTTTTTTCATATTTAGAACTTCCTTTCTATATTTCAATGTAGTTTAACAAATAGTGAGTAGCCTTTTTATACATCTTTTTTTCTTTATATATTTTTACAACTTCAAGTAAAAAGTGTTTATAATCATCTTTGTCACCACGGGTGCTGAAATATTCCAAAGCAGTATTTTCTAGAAAAGTGAGGGTTTCATTTTGGGTTGAATTCGTGGAGAATTTGTAATTTAAGTAAGTGAATTTTATTTGATATTCTTTTTTGTCCAATTCTTCAGACATTCTGATTCCTTCTTGAATTGCATGGTTAACCTCTGTTTCGTCACCCATATTTAAATGTAAGAAAGCTTGTACATAGACGTAATAAGTAATCAAATAATCTACGCTGACTCCGATGCTTTTCCCCTTCATTTCTAATGTTTCCAAAAGAATGTTATATGATTGTTGGTACCTCTCTTTCTTAAAATAGGCATATCCCAGATTATGTTTCAGCATAGCGACGGTATTGACTTCTTTTTTCAGTTTCTTTGCCTGCTGCAGCAAGACTTCGATTTTTTCTATTGATAGGTCATATTCACCAAGCAGGATATAATTGATTGAAATGATGATATTTATTTTAAATAATTTATTATAATCTATTAAATCGCTGTATAAGACCTCAGCCTTATGCAGATACTCAAACGAGCTGATATAATTCCCAAGGCGGCTTTGTACGATTCCGAGCAGATAATACAAATCAGGTTCATTGATTTTGAGTTCTTGATCCAAATCAATTGCCTCATGCAAATGATGCTCAGCCTTTTTCAACATATCCCGCTCTCTGTACAGGTAACCTGAAAACTTATGGTAAAAATACAATTGCTTTGGTGTAAACAAGTCTATTTTTTGATCTATATCTTTATGTATTTTGATGGATTCTCCCACATCTTTCTTCTGGATAAAATATCTTAGTTTAAATAATTCAAAAAATATCGCAGTTTCATAGTTGCTGCTGTAACGAATCTTTTTTTGTACGTTGTTGTATAATTCAGCACACTGACTTAAGTCCTCCTCACAGACCTTTTCGTACCATTCAAAAAGCAAGTCTAATAATTCTTCACTGTCACTAGTCAGATCCTCTTGGGAAATACCCAATCTGGAACATAGTAAGTTTAGTGTTTCATCATTAATTTGCGAATCTAATTTCCCGTTTTCAAGTTTACTAAGATAAGTAATTGAGCATATACCATTCGAAAGTTCTTCTTGTGTTAATCCACTTTCTTTTCGTTTGAATTTTATGGCTTTTCCTATGTTCATATTATCCTCACTCTGTGAATTGGTTAGGATAATCTTACCATAATTGGGAATAAAATAACTGGGTACAAACTACTGTTTTTTGTCTGCTTTACGTCCATCATATAGATTTTAACGATTTCGTTCTTTTCAGACTCTACTATTGATCCCAGTGTGTAAAGCTGCAAATTATGCGAAAAGATCCTTGTCAGTAAACCATTACTATAGCAACGACATAATTATCTTTGTGCGAAAAACTTAATTTGATATTTTTGTATCCCATTTTCTTCAATCTGCTTTTGCCATTGTTATGGAGCTCAATACGGGGTTTTGATCCTTTCTCCCCTATTATCTCTATGTCTTTCCATTTAATATTGTCCTTGCTTATAAAACCTGTCCCTAAAGCTTTTGCTGCTGCCTCTTTAGCACAAAACCTGCTTGCATAATACTCTCCCTGTTTCCCGGGGGCTAATCTGTCAGCACTGGAGATTTCTCTTTCAGTGAACAAGAAGTCCATATATTTTCTATTTTTCACTATTTTTGATAGGCTGCTTTCAAGTGTGAAATCTATTCCTACTTCCATCTTTCACCTGCTCATCACTTCTTTGAATTTTGAATTCAGCTGCTTGTTTTTCTTTGCTTTTTCCTTCCCAAGTAATTCATGCTCTTCCTTCGTTTGCGTCCACATATAGGCATTCCTTACTTTCCCGGCTGTAAAAGAATCCCCCTTTATTTTGATAGCCAAACCGTCAAGTGAAACTTTCGAGCGCAGAAGTTCATTACCTTCCAGAATTTGATTGAGGACAGTTTTCATATTTAATTGATCATAAAGATAATCGTACATCTTCACTAACGCCAGTAAACCGTATCCAATTCTATATTCCGGTAATATTCCTATTGAAAGTTCGCATGTCCTGTTGATCCAGTCAATGCTTGATATCCAGCAATATCCCACGATTTTATTTTTGTTTGTTTTTATCACATAATATCTTTTAGAGTCTTGATTATTCTCGATACTATCTTCATGAAGCTCTCTTATTTTATTTCTGTCAAATTGCATTGAAAGATGATTTAGGTTTTTCTGAATGTGGTAATCATATAAAAGGGAGATTCTATCTTCAATGTGCTCATGTTCGAAATGTTCAATAAATATACCTTGTAACATTGCTTCACTCCTCTAAAGATAAATGGTACATTGCCTGATCTTTATATGTTCCATTCCAAAAAATACTTTCCCTGGAATGTCCCAGCATCGAAAAACCAATCTTTTTAAATGAACTTAATCGATTATCGTTCATCTCTTCCACTTTAATAAAACATTTCGTATTAAAAATAGATTGCATGGTTGAAATAAAATCGTTAATCATCTCTTCTTTTCCTTCTGATGAATCGTCAATAAACAAGGTCTCGATATATGCCAGCTCTTTATTGTAAGGATAAAACTGGATAAGGAATAATGACTTCACCCCTGTTTCATCGGATGCAGCATACACTTGAATATCATTTTCATTAATCTTCTTACATATTAAAGATTTGTTATCCAACAAAGGGTTAATTGAAAAAAAAGTAGTGTTTAATTTTGAAAGTGAATTCAAAAGCTCCTGAGATGCAGATAAATCAACCTTCAGAGTCTTCATTTGCTTTACCATCCTTCCAGTCACGATGCAATAAAGAAAGAACTGCCCGGTCCCTCAGTTGACCGTTCCAATAAACATGGTTGGGTATGACTGCTTCTAAGACAAATCCTTTATTCTCCAAAATGCTGATTTCTTCGATATTACTAGTACAGATATAACCATAAACTTTATTCATTTGTATCGTTCTGAAGGCAAAGTTCAATGCCTCATCCATCATTTGATCTATGTCGACTTTCTCAGGGGAAGCGATGGAAACCTGGACTAATGCAGAGCGATTTATGTAATCCACATTTTTGAATAAAACAAAGGAATGATGGGACCCAATTAATAAAATCCGGCTGTCATCATTCTCAGCAGGAGCTGTATCCGGGGCCGGGTAGTACAATTGAGGAAATTCATCATTATTCAGATAAAGAATTTCTTCTGGAATCCAATTCCACTCAATGTCTTCTTTGTTCTTTTCCCTATAACCTGCCAGCATACTGATCCTCCCTTGAATTGAAGCGATTAATCGTACTTTCCTCCAGTTGATTCTTCTTATCTTCCCTGTGACTGTTAAACGTTTTATGCAAACGAACTTCTCCATTGTTCTCACCATTGATCGTAACTAAATTCGGAAGTGTGCCCTCGACTTCAAACCCGCATTCATTGAAAATGCTGAGATACTTTTCATCCTTCTCATAGGCCTTAACAGCCAATTTATTTACTTTCACCTTCACTGTATAGGCCTGAATAATGGCAGAAAGTATAGTACCCGTCTCCTCTATATTGAATTCTTTAGATACCCGGAAATCGATACCATAGTGGCCTGCTGCTTCCATAACTTCTCCACATTCCACCAGACCAGCAACTTCTCCATTGATTTCTATTAAAATTGCGTCATTCACACTTGATAAAATTTCGCTTTCACTTAAATAATCGGGCATGAATGTCTTAAAATAAAAATCATTTTCAAAGTACAATTTACAGACTTCTTCTTTCTTACTTTCGTTGTAAGGGATTAAATTAATTTTCATACATCCTTCCCTCTCCTTTTTCAATGATAGCATCAGATGCATATTCCTTTTCCAGCACCTTCCAGGTGTAGATCACACATATGACACCAAATAAATTGACCGCAAAAAATGTCCAGTAAAAGTAGTTCAAATCATCAAAAAGTCTGGTTAAATACCACCCTAAGGTTGTGATAATCGCGAAGTACGCAGTATTCAGAACTAAAGCAATGACCCCTTTATTAATTTGTTCCAAGGTGGTAATAGTCATCAGTACAATCCCCATGATTATATATGAAGGCGAGACAATTGAAATGAAGTCATTAGCGTAGCTGAACGCAGTCTGATCTTTCACCATCGTATTGATAATCGCTTCACTGAAGATGTAAATGGCCGCTGTAAGTACGAAGTAAAATAAGGCAGTATATGCAACACCCTTTTTGTAAGCTTCAAAAACCCGGGGATGATACCTGTCCCCGCCGCCGATATTATTGTTCATAATGATCCCGAGGCTTCCGCCAATAGCTATCCCTGGTACAATAACGAACGTTTGAATGTAGTAGGCCACACCAAAACCCGACACTGCTTCAACACCGAATGGAGCAACAATCTTATTAAAGAAAAAATTGCTTATGAAAATAATCAAGTAGGAAATGGAGATCGGCAAGCCGACATTCCTTAAAAACAAAACAGCCTGTTTATAAAATGCAAAGTATTTACGATTGAGTTGGAGAATTTTCTTCTTGAATAATACAATGCTGACAACTAAAGACGTAAACACAGAACTTATTAAATTGGCATAAACGATGGAGTAAATACCTTTATTCAAATAGAATGCAAGTACGTAAACGAGAGTAACATTTAGTAATGCATAAACAATATTGAATACCATAGATAAGTTGACATTTCCATACCCTCTCAGTCCGGAGGTCAATACCATCGTCAATATGACAAGTGCATTCACAAGAAACATAGCCCTTAAAAAGCTGATGAAATCACCTGTTATTTCAGTTGGGACTTTATAGAAATCAGCAATGAAAGGCGCCAATGCATAAATGAATACCGCTAATAGAAGGGAAGAAATCACACTTATGAAAATGAAGTTCAAGATACCCTTTCTAATCGTTTCGTAATTCTCACTTCCTTTAAGCCTGGATATTAAAACCTGATGGCTGATCTGGAAGGCCTCCGTAAATGCAATGGATAAAAATGCAAACGGAGTATATAAAGATCGTATGTATATTTCCTCGCTCCCGACATTTCCCATAAACGAAATGTTTGCCAGTTGTACAATCATTGTTACCATCGAAGCAAGAATGAGCGGGATACTGGTCTTGAAGATTAATGATAAAATTTTATCGTTCTGGAAGTCCAATGCCTTTTTCATTTAAGATTCCCCCCCTATACCAACATTGCAAAAGCATACACGGTGCTGGTGGTCAGTAGAAATTAATGTAACGCTGCCGCTGATACTTCCCCGTCCCAATAGTTCCGTAAATGTAATCCAGCTATCATTCGATAAAAAATCAATATCCCTTTCATTTTCTCTCACAAATAACTTTTCTTTAAAGCTAAGACCCCCTGTTGGTACAGTACTTTGAATGAGTACATATTCCGAATCGATGTCTTCAGAAAACTCATCATAAAAACTGTTGATTTCCGAATAAAAAGCATCTGGGTCATGTTTTCCATTATGATGTGAAACCTTACTCATAATACAGTTCACTTTTATGCCCTCAGACCGATTCAACGTTATTCCAACCGAAGAGCCCCCTATTATTTGGTTAAAAGAATTCCTATTACCCCCTATGGGGCTTTCCGTAATCAAAAACAGGGCATTGCCTTTAAATAGATGATCGATTAACTTGAGGCCTTCCAAGCCGGAAACATAATCTAAATGTGTCATTCCCAAAAAGTTGGTGTATTGAAAATTTGAATGTTCCAGAATGGGGGCAAGCGGTGAATTCAACGTTCTGTAATCTGGTTCGTTTTGTGCATAAAATATATATTCGAAATCTGTATGGAATTCCTGTGAAACGTTCAATCCCAGTTCCAGACTCGTACAATAATCTTCAGACAGGCTGTTCATTGTCGTTAAACTGGTCCCGTAATATTCATTCACTAAATATAATGGCTTTAGAAATTGATCCACTTCGTTCATTTCAATATCATGACGTAAATCAGTGGATATATTCGTGGATTGTTTGAGAGTATCTATATACAAATTTGAGGGATAGTATTTATCTGACACTGGCTATCTTCCCATTGTTAAAGTTCTGGAATAAGTTCAGTCTTTGTATATTTGAAGTACCCTCCATGAATTCAAAGGCCCTGGCATCCCTGAACCACTTATTCAAATAAGGATGCTCCAGCAAAGCGTGAGGCCCGAATAGATAAAGTGAATATTCCGTCATTTTTTCCGCGAGTTGGACAGCTTTTATTTTGGCCATCGAGCTGCTGTAACCGCTCGTCGGATCCTTATCTACTTCCCGGGCAGCTTCCCTGATTAAATGCCTGACAGAAATGATTTCCTCCTTGAATTTTTCAAGAGTCCGCTTTTGCTCAATGGTAAAGCTGCTTCTATTCTCCTCTGTATAATCCATTGCCGCCTGGGCAATGCCCAATCCCAGGGCCGCTACTCCCGGACGCATCTTGTTAAACGTTTGGATCGCTCCCCATAAGCCTCTTCTAGTCGGTTTTAAATGCTTTGCCAGAAGTTCTGCATCGCTGATTTCCACATGATCGATTTTAATGTGGGAAAGTTCAGCGCCTTTTACTCCCAATGTTTCTAAAGGTTCTGCAGAGAACCCCTTTTTACTTGTCTCAATGAATACACTTCTTAAACCCAATGGACCTTCGGCAGCCTTCAAAAAAATGACCCCTAATTCTGCTCTTGCCCCATTACCAATGTATTTCTTCTCTCCATTTATTATGTACCCCGCTCCATCCCTAAGCAGCGTTGAGCTTATATCAGAAGCATCCGATCCTTTTTGAGGTTCTGTAAGAGCAAAAAAAGTCCATTTGGGAGATGAGGTTAATGCTGTGTAATATCTTTCTTTCTGTAAATCGTCACCCATATCGTAAATCACCTGGCCGGACAAAGATGGTCCCGGTGCCCCCAATAAGACTCCGACATCCCCATATGCAAGCTTTTCAAGGGCAATCACCCTTTCCAATACTTTTATGCCGTAGACTTTGTATTCGTTATCAATGGTTAACGGCGTATTATTATATTCCTCGGGAATCATAAGGTTTGATAAGGTTTTCACTCCCTGCAAATCTAACAAATCTTCTATTTTTTCTTTACCCCTATCAACTTCCAAGCCTTTTCTCCGGAATTCGGATGCCTGTTCCTCCATGATCCTTTCCAATTTTATAATCTGTTGATCATTCATACATTTATCACTCCATATATTTGTTGAATAACTCTGGAATTAAAGTAAACATCCATTACACCATCACGTATGTAACCGGATCCCCCGCAAAGCTTGATTAATGATTCGTTGGATTGAGTGATTCTTTCATGAAGAAGTATAAGACGCAGAGGTGTTAATTTAAGTTTACTTATGTCAAGGAGCAGTGAGTGATACTCGGTAATGAATTGTGCAATATCGCTTTTTATCAGCTGCATCTTCAATTGCTCGGTTTCCCCTATATATCGATTGTTTAAATAGTTAACCGCCTGATCCAATATCTTTAAAGACAAGCCCATTCTTATCTGCACCCAGACATTCAGGACCTCTTCTTGAGTCGGGCCGAACTCTGCGTTCTTTTCATTTTTCTGTGCCTTTAATTTCATTATGACCAGCGCCGGATTCATGATGCCGATTGAATCCATTAAATCAATGCCAGTATCATCAACATGTGCCAATGATTCGAGTTCTGCCTTATTATGTTCTTTCTGACTGAGTTCTTTTGTAGTCAGGCAATAACCGTTTAAAAAATAGATATCTTTACCCAAGACATTTTTTTCAGCTAAGTAAGAGATGGTGTCTGCCAGACTATTTTTTCGGGAATATTCGATAATACCTTTATCTGTTTTCACTTTTCCTTCCGTCATCACGCTCATATAATCCCCCTCACACCCTTATTAAGCATGCACCAAAATAACAACCTAACCCCACTCCAACCCATAGACACAAGTCTCCGGGAACTATCTTGTTATTGCGGAGGGCAAAGTTGAAATTCAGTTGTGCATCAGTACAGTATGTATGTCCAATTTCGTTTATTTGTTCAGTCAGTATTTTTTCTAAATTAAAATCCCGTTCCTCAGAAAAATTTCTCCACGTTGTCTTGTTTACATTATGAGGAACAACCCAATCTACATCATTCAAAGTCAGACCTGCTTCATCGAGTATATGGTCAATCAGTTTGTTCAGATTTGGCATATAGGACTTATTGAAGTTCTTCAGCTCACTTGAATCCGAATAGATCCCGTTATGAAACCTTGTGTCTGCCAGCGTGGCAGTCGATAGAATCGTATTTTTTTCTGTATAATTACTTATGAACATGGCAGATGCAGCATCACCGATTACCGATGACTTGGTTAAGTGTCTTGCCTGCGGCATAAAGTTCGTTTGATCTCCACATAATATTAAGACTTTTGATTCTTCGCTTTGTTTCAATAAAAAATCTTTTGCCACTTCAATTGCCTTATAAATGGAAGCGCAATTAAGATGTGAAATACCATAACGATCGATATGTTCCAGTTGGTACCTCGATGCAACTTTATGTAATAACTCATAATTAGAAGGAACCTGAGGGATGATGGTATGTGCATATAATATAAGTTTGAGATTTTCCGCTGATTCCATATCCAGAAGATTTTCCAGTGGAATCGAGAGTGTCTCTTCCAATCTTTGTCCATCTTTCACAATAGGCACATGGTTCAGGCCCAGGATCCTTGTCATTAACTTCGTTTCAGACCCGCGCCCGCCCACTCTGGTTATGATTTCTCCAACTGATTCTCTATCTTCTGGTAAATAGGTTGATAGATTACTGATTCCTATGGTCATAAATATACCTCTTTTCATTTCCTGCCATAAGATTAATCGCACTTGCTTTATTTAGTTGGGGATCATAATGAATCAACCAAATATTCTTTTGAAGAATATCCCGATCACTCGAGTATAATCTGGAATACTCATATAAAGCATTTGATGTTCTGAAACCGTTAACAGCCAGTCTGCAACGTACTTCCCCCCGCAATTCCTGATTGCTGATCACTGCAGTGTCTTTAAAAGCCCCCAGGGCCTTTTCAATATCTTCAACACTGAAGTTTTCACTTAATTGAAAAGAAAGGTTTTTCTCTATAATATGAGAATTTTTCTCAGCTTCATTTTTTGACAGGGTAATCGCCATACCTCCATCACTATAGTGCGTATCCCCGCTTTCGTGGTAAGGCAGGGTGTTTTGTTCCAGTACAATCAACAGTGCTTTAGTAAAATCAGCATTTTCCATCATTTTGGCTGCTACTTTCAATGCACCAAAGCCAATATCCAAACCATAGTCCGACATGGCGAAACATAAGCCTTCCAACTTATATTTTTCCGTTAAATAGCCGATCAAAGAATAGGAAGGATCTATATTCGGCGTATCATACGCAATTAGAATCAAATCGAAACGATGGAGCTCTTCCAGGGTGAATCGATCTAATAATTTGGAACTGATATCGATGAAATCATTTTGAAGGCCCTTCAAGAGGGCCTTCTCATTAAATGGCAGATTATATTGATTAAGAAGATCTTTTTGGAATCGGATTAATTCTTTATCTTCCCGATAGGGTTTTGATTGACCCAACTCTATATGAGAGATATCTTCTAATATGATTTGATTGCTCAATATACTTTCTCTCCCATATGATTCAAGGCATAATCTGCTAACGTATTGACCGATTCAAAATGTTCTGCTCTTAAGTCTTCTGGATCGATAGATAATTCGGGAATATTATCCTCAAGCGCCATCAATAATTCAATAATCGAAGTTGAATCTAAATCCAGGTCTTCGAATAACTTTGTGCTATCCGTGATTGTTTTGTCTTCATCGTTTAATACATCGTTAATTGCCACTTTTACCAACTCAATCATTTTTTCTTTGTTCATTATGTTCACCTCCTTACGCCGGCCGGTTCCGGCATATTGACTTCATGTAAGCATTGTCTTTCCAGTATTACTTCCGTGTCATCTCTTTGGCGTATTAAATACTGATCCCCTTGATATGTCAGGACTTCCGCCGGAAAACCGTGGCTCAAGAACCCTGTAGGCGAAGCTGTAGGTCCATATGCCCCAGAGTTCAGTATCCCGATCAGGTCTCCCTGGCTGACAAGCGGCAGCTCTAACTTCTTCGCAACGGTGTCATTTGGCGTACAAAGCGGGCCGGAAATATTGTAAGTCATGCGTTCGGTATTCCCATCTTTATTTGTAAGCAATGTAATAGGGAAGTTCCTTTTGACAAAAGAACCAATACCCACTGCCGCCATATGATGATTGGTTCCCCCGTCGGCGACTATGAAATTTTCATCTCGGGATCGTTTTGTGTACAATGCTTTGGTGATATATATTCCTGATTTGGCAGTTAAATATCGGCCTAATTCCATCATCAGCCTGGTAGCGGGATGTTTCTCCCGGAAATCAGAAATAAGTGGATTCATCATTTCTGTAAGTCTTTCAATATTTATCTCCGTTTCTTTATCAAAGTATGGCACACCCAAGCCTCCACCGATATCCACCATTTTCAGCTCGATGTTTAATTTCCGGGACAATTCTTCCACATTACTCAGGATTTTTCTGGTGTTTTCAAATACGACATTCTCATCTAATATCCTGGTTCCCATATAAGTATGAAAGCCGATGATTGTTACGTGTGTAAACTGACTAAAGTAAGCTTCAGATTTATTCATCAGAATCTCATCGTCAATGCCAAATTGCGTTGATTTACCACCCATTGTGAGTTTGGAGCCTTTGACTGTGAATGAAGGATTGATTCTAAGTGCAATATTCACCTTTTTGTTAAGTTCACCCGCAATCGTGTTTATCAGCTCGAGTTCTTGGAATGACTCACAAACGATTGCATAAATACCTTCATTTATACACCTTTCAATTTCTTCACGTTTTTTGCCCGGACCCAGGAAAATGATGTCCTCTGGGTTCGTATTACATTTTAAGACTGTCGATAGCTCTGCCAGTGATGATACTTCTGCCCTGGCACCTAAATTTTTCAAGAAGGAATAAATGGATATATTAGGGTTTGATTTTAAAGAAAAAAACAATTCAAGAGAGGGATGCAGTTTGTTTCTTAATTCATCATAATTCTCTTCCAATACCTCACCTGAGTACAGGTAGAGTGGCGTTCCATACTTTTGTGCAATTTGTTCAAAGTTAATATGTTGATCTAATATCATATTGACACCCCTGTAATAGTTGATAGCCTGTTCTTGAATTCGTCTTCAATAAATTGTAATCGTTCAATATTGGTTTCAATTATCATAAAGTAGAGACGCCCATCGTTATGTTGATTCATGTCTTTTCTCGTCGCATTGACCGTGGCGAAATTCGTTACCAATAAACCTTTCTTCGACTCTTTGCTATATAGAAGATCACCGGCAGCGAAAAGAATATCTTCGAAGTTAAGTTGATTATAAGTGGAAATATTAATCTTTTTTGCGATTGCCGCATCCTTATCGGAAACGCATACTTCCTGAATAAGTGTTTGATATGTACTCATATTAAATCTTGCGTTTATCTCCAGATTCGGATATATCTTTCCATCACTGGATAGAATCGCATCCACACCTGCCACTCCAAAATATCCGGCTTCATGTAAGAGCCCGCCAATCTTAACAGCGGCTTTCTTTAGCAGCTCCAATTGTTTGGCATCAAGTCTGGAAGGGATAATATGTCCTTGATGAACACCGTTTTCAACAATTGATTCTTTTGCAAAATTAAAATCCACATAACCCTCTTTGGAAACGATGAATTGATAATTAATATCGCAGGCCTTATCAATCCATTTTTCTATCACCATGGATAATTTTGTTGATCCATTTCGTTGGGATGACTTCTTAAGAAGCTTTAAGTACTGGTAGAATTTTTTTTCTGAATCAATTACTACAATCCCTTTCCCGGATACACCCATCGCTTCTTTTATGACCAATTTCCCTCCGTTATCCAATACATGTTTCAATAATGAAAATGAATCCTCCAACTCCTGGATTGAGTTACATGAGGCCCCTGGTATTTGCTCTAAATTCGATCTTTCATTAATCATCCGGCTGAAAATTTTACTGTTTACATCGGCGGATATTTCTGCTGAAGGTGTCGCAAGAGGAATACCTGTCAGTTCCGACAGGCGTTCTTCTAACTGTGAAGTACCAAAAGGCATTAAATAAACGTTGTCTTTACCAAAAGACTTAAGTCTTTCAATCGTTTTCGGGCATTTCAATATGTTCTCTGTAATCGTCAGGGATGGATCATTTTCTTCTACATATAGAAGGTTTGGCAGCCGGAAACCCTGTTCATTCAGATACGTTTTATAATGGGGATCTACAAAGTCCTTCAAAATTACATAATCCTGTTCGGCAGCCAGAAATATTCCTAACTCTTCCATCCTGTTTACAATGGATGATGAGTTACCCAATGAAATATTCGGTAAAGATACCAGCTCTTTATGCTGCCACTTCTCTTCGACTTCAAAATTATTTATGTATATGAATGTTGCTTGTTCATCATTAACCAAGAATTTTTTTAATTTCCTGTCGAATGTTGTTTTAGTCAAATACACGACAATCTCTCCTTAATGTTGAAATACTGCTGCTGAAAAAGTGGCTCCAAGACCCACTGTAACGAATACATAATATTCACCTTTACGGATGCTCCCTCTCTCCAGCATTGTATGAAGGTTAAGAAAAGGGTCCGAGCAATAGCAATGGCCGATTTCAGAAATATTGTCCAGGAAGTATATTTCTTTTTTTAGTGGAAGTGCGTCAATAACCTTTAACCATGAAGACCGATTTACGTTATGCGGTATAATATGATTGATGTCTCCCATTCCAAGGTTTGCTTTTGATATAGCTCCCTCGATTGTCTTGACAAGTGTATCTGTGTATTCTTTCTCAAACTGTTTTAGCTGCTTGTCATTAAGATTAACCCCCGAGTGATAAGCACCAAGAATCATCCGATTTGTCGAAAGCAGCTGGTTTCCTTTACTGTTTGCAGAAATCAGGCAGCATGCCGAGCCCTCTCCCATAACTGTGGTATTAGGGATTAGTTGGGCTTTGGGTGTGAATGGCTTCTCACCAGTTAGCAGCAGGACTTTATCCCGGCTGTCACCAATCAGGTGTTTAGCCACTTCTATTGCGGTGATAGCTGAAGAACAATGATGATGAGTGATAGAAAATGACGTTGCATTCTCTAATCCGAGGGTTTTTTTAATATTTTCAAGGATATTGATTGGATAAGGTGCAACGGTTGTTATGGTGTGGGCATATATAATATATTTGATATCTTTTCTTTCTACTTTACTAAGCATCTTTTCGATTGGATTTATCAACATTTCTTCAAGGCTTTGGTCCGGTTTGTACCTCACCTTTTCAAGACCATGAAATCGAGTCAATAATGTTAATTGGAATCTATTTAAATTCAAACGTTCAGATAAGTTCGAAATATATACTTCATTATCGGGTAAGTATGTTTCAATACCCTCAATACCTAACATAAAGATCCACCTTTGAATAATAAAATCTCATAAGGCCCTATCATAAGGGCCTCATAAGTCTTGCGTTAAGTAAAATCGTTCATTATACTGCTTTAGCTAATGTCTTATCCACTGCTTTGGCTTCGCGAACTACTTTTGTCATGTTATTCACCTCCTGTTTCTTTGTCTATATTCACTTTAACAGCCAGACCACCCTTTTTGTATTGAGAAAAAAGCGAAATTTCAGTCAACTAACGCCCCGATAAGCATCCAATTTTCTCAATATAAAGATCTACTTTTACAATGGAACTTATAGTCAATTTATGCTAGTAAGAAGCGTCCCCATGATTCACTCTTCTCCAGCCGCTTGATCGCCCGCTGTCCCAATAATATAATTGCGCTACTCTAACTCGCGGGACGAGGGACCTGTCCCCCCGTCCCAATCCACCTATACCTTTATGCTCATATTCCGATAGTAAAAATAAACACCTGCATTGCAAAGGAGAACGTGATGTTACTATTCCTGCATTTCTTAAAGAAGAAAAAAGAAAACGTCAAACCTATACAAACAAGAAAACCTACCGCTAAGTCTATAAAGAAGACTTCAGAAGAAATCGCAGCCAGAAAAGGGGAGCTTGGAGAATATAAGATAGACATCCAGCTTGATCAGCTGCCTAAGGACTGGCGTTACTTGAACGACCTTCTTGTAAAAAACGCGAAGTCGAAGTCAGGATATTCCCAAATTGATCATGTAGTCTTGACTCCCTACGGCATCTTTACCATTGAAACGAAAAATTATCAGGGTACAATATATGGCGGAAAAGACCGGAAAACGTGGCTGGTCAATGGAAAATTTAAAATGATGAATCCATTTGTTCAAAATTACGGGCATATTGCCGCATTGAAAAAACTAATTGATGAAAAATACCACCCCTTATTCATCTCAATGGTTTCCTTCACAAAGAGATGCACTTTTAAAGTTGGCCTGGAGTATCGTAAAATTTCATCCAATGAATTGATTGTCTATGATATCGAATTGTCTGAGTTCATTCACAGAAAGATTTCCATCTTGAAACTTCAGCACAAAGAACCTCTACTAAGCAAAACTGACCTTACCACTATTCACCATTGTTTTAATCGAGCGAATATAACTGATTCAATGATTAGAGAGGAACATAAGCTCAAACTAAGCACGCCTGAACTAACGAAAGGGGATACCAACTCCTCTGCTGCCTGTGTGACGTGCAGAAAACCCGTTTCGTCAAAAGTAAAGGCGTATTGTCTGTCACAAAGGCGGTTCGGAGGAAAAATATATTGTTATGAGCATCAGAAGACTAGGTAGAGGGGGGCTTGTCCCATAGATTCACTTTAACTCTGGAAAAGGGACAAGGGACCTGTCCCCTTGTCCCAAAAGACACGGTACCCGTCCCTCATGCCTAGATTCCCATACTCGCTCATATAGTAAAGTAATCATCTGAAAAAGGGGTGAACGATATGAAGAAAGTGATTTCTTTGACGTATTTGTTCGGGGTTGTGTTTCTTTTGGCAAGTGCACTTTATTTTTTCGCTTCTAATTGGCAGGTGTTTTCCCGGCTTGAGAAGGTGGCTTTGGCGGGAGGTTTGATTGTGTTGTTCTACGGGGCGGCTTTTCTGTTGGACCGTGTGTTGAAGGGGGCGCATTTCCTTTCAAACTGGCTGCTGGTCAGCGGGGTGATTTCGTTTGGCTTGTCCGTCGCTCTTCTTGGGCAGCTGTACAATTCCCACGCGGACAGTTATTTATTGTTTCTTGTCTGGTCGATTCCCGCCCTCCTGTTCAGCTTGTACACGAGGTACAGCGGTTTTTACGCGTTGACCCATATCCTCATCCATCTGAAAATCTACTTTTATCTGTTCCCTTCGTCCCCATTCGGGCACTGGACACCCGCCCATACTTGGATCGCGTTCGGAGTCGGAATCATGAACACTCTCTTGTTTCTGATCATTAAAAAAGGGTGGATCTCTTCAAAGCCGCTTTTTTATCTCAGTCTCGTCTCTGCCAATCTCCTCTTTATGATTACGGCATTCAATGACGGGTATCCCGTTTTCTTCTCCCTCTTTTATATCGTCATCCTGGGAGTCGGGGTGTACCGGTACATTCATAAAGAAACGGCCATCTTCATCATCCTTTCGATGTTCGGCACGGCCTTTATCATTAGTAAAATGTTCGAGCTGATGGCACGGTATGTGTCCAGCCTCTTCTTTGTCGGCCTCTTATTCGCCGCGATCCTGTTATTGGCGGGAAGTGTTTTCCTCGTGAACTATTTACGGAAGCATCCCTCCTCCCGGCATTGGACAAAGACGATCTTCGTTGCCAGCGTCACGACCATCGCCTCTGTTTTCATCGTGGCATCAGTCTTCGGTCTGCTTTCTTTACTCATGGTGGACGTCTCAATGGTCGGATTATTCCTATTCGCAACAATTCTGCTCGTCATTCCAAGCGCGCTGACCAGCTGGCCTGCCCCTGTAAAATATTCACTCACCATGACCGGCATCGTCATCGGTATGACGGCAAGCACCTTTGATAACTTTTCATATGCGATGTTCTTCGTTCTCGCCTTTGTGTTTTATCTTGAAAAAAGGCCCGCTGCGAAAGTTGTTTTGTACTTTTTATTTCAATTGAACCTGGGAATCTTCTTCGCCCAAATGCTTGAACTAGGCGCCCATCCCCTCCTGGCGGTGATGCTGCTCTTGAATAGTGCCGTGTTCCTTGCAACATTTAATAGACACGTCATCCAGTATGGAGCGTTTCTCATTGGGTTCCTTGCCTTTTTCTCATTAACGGTCATCGATCTCTCCCTGGCGCTTCATACGGCCTACACCGCTCTGTTCTTTCTGACCGCAACGGGCTGCATCTATTTCTATAAAAAACGCGACCTTACCTTCTATTGGGCTGCATCCCTTGTCTTCTGGTTCATGCTCATCATCCAGCTGTATTACGATCTTGCCTGGAAGCTCGTCCATAAATCCCTGCTCTTAGCCATATTAGGTGTCCTCTTCATGATGACGGCTGCATACCTGGACAGAAAGGCCGGCCACGATCTGCAATCCCGTTCGATGCTTTCCGGTAAAAAGCTCGGAATCCTCCTCATCATCTTCCTTCAAGGAGGATGGATCGGTTATGGGGTCTATTCAAACGAAACCCTTTTACAAAACGGGCAAACGATCCTATTGGAGCTTCAGCCTGTCGACCCGAGATCCCTCCTCCAGGGGGACTATGTGCAATTGAATTACACCATTTCCCAGCTCGAACGGACCTCCATCGACGACAACGGGCCCATCACCATCGTGCTGCGAAAAAATGCACAAGGCATCCACGAATATACAGGTGTGTATAGCCTGGACGGAAAATGGAACACCCCTTACGAAAAGAAACACGGCGACGTCCTCCTGAACGGCAAGGTCACAGGCTCTTGGGACCACACCACCCAGGTCACTTACGGAATTGAACACTTCTTCATACCTGAAGGAACCGGGTTGGATGTGGAAGGGAAGGTGAAGATTGCTGTGGTTAAGGTGAGTGATAAGGGGGATGGGATGTTGGTGGAGTTGCGGGACTAGGGGACAGGTCCCTTGTCCCGCTAAACCAAAGGAAAAACCAAGGAGTCAGTAACAGCCGAAATCGTATGAACGGTTCTGCTGCCCCCTCCTTATAATAAAAAGCGGGATGTTAGCTGGCCTAGTTCCATGTTTATAAAAAGAAAGCAAGAGAACCATCCATCCCCTTGCTTCCCTATAAATTAATATTTTCTTAACTCATCTTCTAAATCTACAATTAATTTATCAATATCTAACAATGCAGAGTCTGCATTGTTCCAAAATATTGAAGGTTTGATGCCATCTATCTTCATACCAGGATACCTGCATAAAGTCCTCAAGCTCTATCTGTTCTGCTTTATAATCATTCCACTCATCAACTGCACATAAATTTGCAAATTCTTTTTTCGGCCAAAAGGGCATTAGAGTATTTCCATTATCATCTTCCAATATTGCCCATCCATCATAGTACAATCCCCACACTTCCTCAAAGTCCGTTACTTTCTTTATAAAGTATTCATACCTTTTTGAAGCAGGGAGATTACTAACTACTTCAATCTCTTTGATATTCAATAACATTACCTCCTCTGTTTTCCCTTCTTACCACAGCCATCTATGCCTTAAATCTTTCTCAATTTGCTTAAAGCTATCGTCATTCGAGATTAGCCCTATCCATTGTTGTATACCTTCTCTAAACCTATCTTTTCATTTCATGAGGCATTCCTTTTTCCATATATATCAGTAGTTAAGAAATAGTTCATATGTAATAACAATTATAAATGCATATACTATTGTGTAATATATTATGACTGTATAGATTAAAGGGTTTTGATCCGCTTGTTAAGGCAGCGCGTTCCAAGAGGAAAGGTGCAGTGATCCCTAAATCAAATGTACCTGTAACCGGTAAACTTTATAGTAAAATAGTACTTACAACATTATAAAATTATGGTAATATTTTTACCGGGGCAAAAATTATGGTTAATTTGTCAAAATTCAAATCGGGGGTTAAGATATGTGGGATTTAATTGCATTCATAAGTTTATTAGCTGTTCCAGTATTCTTGGTTATAGCTATTGTATCGTTAGTTAAGAAAAAAGGCACAGCGAAAAGGAACTTTCTTTTCTCAGGGTTAGCTTTTGTTTTATTTATTGTAGGGATTAGTAATGCTCCTGCCTCTTCCAGTGAAACAGTTAGCACTAAACCGAACGATGATACTTCTTTAGAGGAAAAGAAGGAAGTAGATACTGAAGTGAAAGCGGAGACAAAAGCCGAAGAAGAAGTTAAGATGACTCCACAAATGGAAATGACAGGGAAAATACAGGAGTTAATAAGTACAGAACAAGCTTTTGATGCAGGTTCATACATAAAAGGGGATATTCCTGAGGGTGAATATGCGTTTATTCCTTTTGAGGGCAGCAGTCAATATTATGCTGAGAAGGATAGCTCCGGAAACATCGTTGATAACGAAAATTTTAATAGTTTTGGATATGTATATGTTCATGGTATTGGCAATATTGAAAATGGCGGCGTTTTAATAAATCCTTCCGCTTATGAAACGCTGGGAGTAAAAAGTGCAAAAGAAATATATCAAATTATGAATCAAGTTGAAGATGACTATAAAGATTCCGCCTGGTACAAAGTCGGAGTTGACATACCTGCAGGACAGTATGTCATTGAAAGTTACGGAGAAGGCTATGTTGCGATCATGAGCGGACCTGTTGGAAACAATGATATAGTAGACAACGAGATATTTAATGGCAGATATCAACTGACTGTCAACGATGGGCAGTACTTAAAAATCTCACAGGGTTTTATTTCTGAATAAAAACCAAGGGGAAAAACTAAGGGGACAGGAACCGCGGTCTTTAAAACCGCAGCTCCTGTCCCCTCGGCTTTCCCTCCATAAACAACTGCAGCATAAAATCCCCAAACAATAACCGGCCGCCGTTGCGGAATAGTTGTGAATGGATTGTTTTTGGGACGTTCCTGAAAAGCTTTTAGATCGGGATTTTAGATGTTTTTTTGTTTCTTTAAGAAGTGTTGCAGGACTCCCGGGTAAAAAAGGCAGCACCCCAGGTTCTCCAATATTTGGAGGACATGGGGTGCCACAAAATGATTATTCGGGCAAGATGACGATGGCGTCTCCGACTGGCCTTTCGCCGGAAGCATCAGACGGCTGGGTGACCAGTTCACCGCCAACTGCCATGGTAGTAGAGCCTCCGCCATCAAGGTTCATGGCTTCAACAGCCCCTAAACTTTTCATCAGCTTTGCACTTTCCAGGAAATTCATACCGATACTGTTATCGGCACGTCCATCGACCGTTACAAATAACAGGTTGCCGTTTTCTTTGATGCCGGCCAGTGTTCTGGGGTGGCGCTTGAATGCGAAGTTGTATAAGAAATCTGTACTCCAGTAGAATCCTTCATCTGCAGAATGGATACTGATTTCCCCGTTTTCTATCAGACGAGGACCGCCATTCACCACACTTTTCATTCCATCAGCAGCAGCCTGCTCACCGTCAATGATTAATCCTTCATCCACATTAACGGTCATCCCCGGCTGAGCATGAGCTTCCAACCATGCAACTTTCGTACCTGTAGCAGCGATAACTGCGCCGTTCCCGGGGATCACTCCACCGCGCTCTCTCATCTCAACCACTTGACCATCTGCGTTCAAAACGACCTCTAAACCCTCACCAGCCGGTGTTTCTCCACCGAACACCGGCTTGTATACAATCAATTCGCTGTCGTCGGTGCAAGTGACGTCATGCATAGGTTCTTCCGTCGGTTCATCTCCACCAGTACCGCCGCAGCTGCGGATCAACCCGGGCTTCCGATTCATTCCATCCAGGATGGCAGCAGCCCCATCGGATGATTCAGCCTTTAATTCAGTTGCAACTTCCGCAATATCAGCCGGTCCAGATTCCGGAAAAATTAAGCTGGTCCGGTCGCTGACCGATTCACTCACTAATTCTCCTTCGACCATCGATATGCCGGCAAGGTCCCCCGTAGTCCCATCGCTTGGTCCCATCACAAAGTATCCTCCGTTGACAGCAGCTAATGCTCCGGTACGTTCGGAAATTTCTGTTACTTTTTCTTTTCCTTTTATCACTCCCTGGGCGAGGGAGGAAGTGACCTCTCCTTGGAAGGTATCCGGATCCACCTCAATTACATGGATGGACCAGGGGCCAGTTGTCCTGGTACCATCAAATGCAGTAAAAATTGTATTCGCTGAAGAATAACCATCATTCTCTAATTGAACTTCCAGCTCTCTGGCTTTTTCCTCTTCCTTATATTGGCCCACGCGCACCAGGTAAGCGATCCGATGTGTTTCAATATCGTTGTATTTGTTGTCTTTGATCTGAGTGACGTAGGCCTTATAGCCGTCGGATTTCAAGCTCTTTACTAAATCCCTGCTTTGTTCCTTCGTTTCCATCAATGCAATCTGAACCGTATATACATCTTGTTTAGATGAGTCACCACGCTCCATATGTGTGTAGGTGACTCCTGGAGCCATTTCCTCCAGTTCATAACTTTCCTCCATTCTTGGAGTTTCCACACCCATTTCCATATAGGCTGAAGCAGTATTTCCAGAAAAGCCGCCAATCAACAACAATAAACTTAACGGGATACTCTTCAAAGAAGTGCCGGCTACCCTTTTTTTGCTCATTCCATCTACTCCTTTTCTATAAAATAGTAATATTCGAATATTACTTCTATATCAGAAGAGGATAATCCTATACAAAAGGCAAAAAAAGGAAATAAGAACCATCAAGATTAGACAAAGAGTACCCACAGGAATGTCTGAGCTCCCACTCTCATAGACTTATAGAAAAGAAGGGAGCTGGTCTAAATGCTTGAGTGGAGTGCTGTTATTGCAGCCGTCGCGTTTACCATTCTCGTCATCTATTTGATTATGACATTAAGAAAAGTAATGACAACACTTGCTGAAACGAACAAGACGCTGTCTGACACCCGGACAGCTGTGAATGGCATTACAGAAGAAGCAGAAGAACTGATTCATACAGCCAACCAAATTTCTGATGATGTAAAAGGAAAAATGAAAGCCGTCGACCCTTTGGTTGAGTCCGCTCATGATGTGGGGGAAATCATACACAATGTTACCAGTTCGGTAAAGAGAACCGCTTTGCAAAAGACCCCACCCAAAACCATTCATGCGCATGAAAGCAAGCCTGTCCAAATTAAATTGAAGTAAGCAAAAAGAGGCCGGGCGATCCGGCCTCTTTTTATTTGGTTGGGGTCTCACGCGAATTATATGTCTACGCTTGATTACGACTAGTTCTCCCTACTTGCACACATAATTGGGATGGTTCTACTTTAATTAGACATATGGGAAAGTAGAGTTGGAACCGTCTGCGGTTTACCCATAACACAAACGGTAAACAACTTGTCATTTACTGGTACATTTGTTGGCGTTAGGTGGTAAATTGAATGTCAATGGTAGTACATTTCATTGTCTGTTATCAATTAAAAAGTTTTGATAGTGACTTTGATATTTTTCCATATTTATGAAAAAGGAAGCACGAAAACCGTCCCTTGCTTCCAAGGTAGCGTTATATTTTATGAAACTTTTAGTTTTCCATTTCATTCATCAAGTACACATGACTGAAAGTAGCAATAAATACCCACAATTATTACATTTTATCGTACAATAAATATTTATCCACAGAGAAAACCGGTGATATTAATACCGTTTTCATGACATTTCATTACATTTATTTTACAAACATGTTAAATTAATTCCGGAGGTGGAAATATGATACATATAAAAAAGTTATGTATTCAATTCTTTTTTCAGTAGTTGTATTATCTCAAACTACTATTGTTTCAGCAGAAGAAAGCTCGGCAAAATTTGAAAGTGATAAGGAAGGTATTATTGCTCCCAACGATAATTCCGACTCATTAAGTACAGAACAACTTGATAATTCTTTATTAAAAATGGGTATTATACCTGGAACAGTTAATAAAATGTCACTAGAGCAGAAAAGGGAGATTGTTAAAAAAGGTGGTAAAGCTTTCTCTCCTTCAATTAAAAAAGCTACTAAAGTTTATAACAGCTTAAGTGGGAAAAAAATTCCCTATACAGAAGGTAACATTGAGAAAATAAAGAAACAAAAAATAAAGGATATAAAAAGGTATAATGAACAAACAGGGAAATCGATGTCTATTTTAGAATTACCAGGTAACAATAACAAACTGGAAATTGTAAAAAAAGAAGAGATTTCAGATGAAAGTAATAGTGAAATTATCCCTGAAGAAAATAAAAATCAATTTTTCGCTACTTCTTCAATTGAAGATCAGTATGGAGTTCTACCTCCAGCTGATACTGTAGTAGACGGCGATATGATTCTAGACACACAAGTTATTTATCAAGGACCTTATGGTGCAGCTAGCATGGAATATAAATATTCAAGTTACCTTACGTGGATCAACAAGCCATTTAATACAAAAACTGACGCGTTAGTAACGGCGTTTGACGAGGGTGCGGTCCCTATAGAAAATACTTTCTTTGCACAATATATTCAAAGATCTGCTACGCCTGATGGACAATCCCTTGAAGATGTAAAAAAATTAGAGCCAGATGCAGACTCTTTTGGTGTATATGGGCATGGAGTCAAATTTAAATTAGGTGATTACCAGCAACATTCAGTTTCTATGATGAGAAGTGTTAAAGTCAGTACTAGTAAAATTGGGGAAGGCGCATACATCTTAACAAAGTATAGACACGCTTACCTTACAGTAACAGGGATTGGCATTTCCATTGGACCTGGAAGTATCAGCTTTGAAGGTGCAAATTGGGGAGATGACTTTTTTATAGAGTACGGATATGATTATGGAAATGTAAACCCTTGGGATGTTTAATGAAAAACTCCAATCTAAAGAACTAAAGAGGCTGGGACAAAACCCTGCTAACACCGTCTAAAGACGAACATTATATAGTAGGCTTTAAACACCGCTAATGATTTCCGTGCAAGACTACGCTTTCCGCGGGTAGCCCGTGAGCCTCCTCGGCAAGCCTGCGGGAAGAAAAGCGGAGGGGCTTTGCTCAGAGGCCTGTGGCATAAGACGAACCGGACGGGAAGGCGGTCTTTGCCTTCATGTTCGGTTTGGCTTATGACATGTGCCTCTAAGCCCTGGAGCTGGACAAGTCTCACATAAGCTGCTCTTCCCGCAGGAGTCTTCGTCTTGCACTCCAATCAACCGCTGGAAAGCACTATTATCTAACTCAACATGTAAACTAAAAACCCGAATGAATTTGCCAGATAGAAAGCAAATTCATTCGGGTTTTCCTTAGGCTATATCACTTATGTCCCAACCTCTTTCTTTTGTTTAGATTTAATTTAATTCACACTAATATTCTACATTTCTGTCTTCTGACTTCCCTATCCACTTTAATTTCTTTTTTTTGCTGAAAGAGTTCTCTGAATATGTAAGAATATATTTATTGTCATAATCAATTAAATTCCATATGGATGAATCATAAATATGTACTTTGGTATTTTCTACTGTTTCTGACGTAGACGAGTTATCTACAATAATCCACATCTCGCTGCCTTTATTATCTTTATTTATAACTTCTACTCTTGAAGTTGTTGATGAAAACTGGTTGATTACCAATAAAGTGGATAGGATTATTATAATTATCAATGATATTATTCCGATAATTTTTATTCTCAAATGTTCCCCCCCTTTTTTTTGAAAACTACCTTAATTTTAACATATGTAGAACTCAGAAAAATAAGATCAAGAGTAATTGAGTATTTACTATCACTATTTAAGCAATTAAGCTCCAATCCTAACTGAAGTGGCTCTCTCTCGAAAACCAGAAAACCAAGGGGCAGGAAGCATGGGGACGGTTCGAGACCGATGAAAAAGTCTGATTTTTAACTGTCATGTGAATTATTTTTAAGAACCTTCGGTTTTTCAAAATCAAAAAGCCCCCTAATGGTATAATTAGTGCGACCAAACACAAACC
>NZ_MINN01000118.1 GCF_001877785.1 Rossellomorea aquimaris
ACATTCTTTTCAACTGCTTCAATTGATTGGATTGACGGTTCATTCGACACACCCTCCACTCGGATGACTTCCTAAACAAGTATACAGGGCAACTATGAACAAACTATTAACAAATGGCAAAAACTTTTCAAACCAGCGATTTTTATTTACTGCGTGATAACTGAGCGAAAGATCGGTTCAGCCGTCTGTACTAGCAAAAAAACCGCCTTCAAGAGGCGGTTTTTTCGATTACATGCGCAAGCTAATGCCAGGGCCAACCGGAATGCCGGTCAAGGCAAAGACGATCAGCATGACGAGCCAGACGCCAAAGAATATGAGGCTGTATGGCAGCATCAAGGAAATCAAGGTAAAAAAAAAAAAACAGAGAACGCTCCGCATCTCATCAGATTAGCACCAGCTCGCACTCAATCAAAGAACCTTTGATTTACTCACTGAGCTTGCCTGACCCTTACCTTCTGATCTTCTTGTAGGGTCAGACATTACTAGAACCACAGAACACAATCACACGTTGGATCACTCACACCCCACACCGCTATCATGCGCTAGTCTACGGACTACGTGTCGTGCTCGTAT
>NZ_MINN01000119.1 GCF_001877785.1 Rossellomorea aquimaris
GTTTCATTCAAATCATTCCTTCATCAAATTATTTTGTAAGTATTCATAGAACAACTCTTCTAACTTATTTCGGATAACGTCCTCGTTCGAAGACGAGAAAATCATCATCGAGGCTTCGCTTTCGATCAAGCTCAAACTGATCAAACTCATGATTTCCTGTTGGCGTTCGCTCAATTCCACCGGCGTCAGCATCAACAATAAATTCGTCATCTGCATCTCTTTGTCATCCATGCCCTTTACGGCAATCTGTGAATCCAAATGCACCACTTGGAACATTAAATCGCGGACCGATTCGTCCCGGCAATGAAACAGCGCCATATTGGTTCCTGGAATGAAAAAAAAAAAAACAGACTCCTCACACGTATGCTATCTACCTATATATAACCACCACCAACACCAAAAACAAAGAGACTACTGACTACAAGAATATGTGGTACAACTCAATATTAGATAGTGAAAACTGAGCAACAACAGTAGAACAAAATAAATGTCGAAGTCTAGACAAAGTGGATAGACACAAATGCGAAGTAAAGAATGCACCAACACAGTAAGCGATAAATCACTATAA
>NZ_MINN01000120.1 GCF_001877785.1 Rossellomorea aquimaris
AATACCATCCGTACTAACTGTTCAGGACCAGCACATCAAAGAGAGCTCTGATGGTATCGGTGTGAGCGTCGAAGAACATTACATTGACGCAGGTGATCGGGCGCGTCGGGTCGAGTTTACGCGTTGCTTCCGTCAGTTGAGCGAAATATTCCCGTGCACCTTGAGGATGGGTATTTTTTTTTTTCCTTGATGTGTATGATGCCTATACCGGCCAGGCGCGCGACGTCAAAACGATGTCCGGCGGAGAGAAGTTCAACGCCTCCCTATGTCTCGCGCTCGGAATGGCCGATGTCATCCAGAGCTTTGAGGGCAATGTGTCGATCGAGACAATGTTTATCGACGAAGGCTTCGGTTCACTGGATGAAGAGTCGCTGAATAAAGCCATTGAGACCTTGGTGGACTTGCAAAAGTCGGGTCGGATGATCGGCGTCATGTCCCACGTGCAAGAATTGAAAGCAGCGATACCGGCAATTTTGGAAGGGGAAAAGACGAAAGAAGGCATTAGCCGGACCCGTTTCCAATTGAAATGACCAGCAGCGTTTATAATATAAGCGGAACGTGAA
>NZ_MINN01000121.1 GCF_001877785.1 Rossellomorea aquimaris
GCAATACAGAGGCAAACGCTAGTCCTTCCCCAGTCAGCGTTCCATTCTTCACCAAACCGCTTGTCCATTTCGCCCATTCCCAAGGCCAAGAACTCATATATTGAACGGAGGCCACCGCTTCAACCGGAATGACGGACACAATCGCAATCCAGTTGGCCCAGCCCGCAATAAAACCGATAAACGAACCGTGTGAATATTGCGTGTATTTGACCATTCCCCCCGCTTCAGGGAACATAGAACCTAGTTCACTATAAGAAAGAGCAATAAATAAAATGACGACCATTCCAATAACCCATGAAATAATAGCAGCTGGTCCTGCTATTTGAGCCGCACGCCAAGCCCCGAACAGCCAGCCTGAACCGATCATCGACAAAAAAAAAAAATAAAACACCTCACTACTACAACGCAACAACACAACAACTCGAAAGCTCACCAATCCCTATAACCACAACAACTCTAACATAACCACAATATAAGACCTCTACAATCTAACGACCACTCCACACCCATAAAAGAAAACAAACACAATACAGACCTAAACCTAA
>NZ_MINN01000122.1 GCF_001877785.1 Rossellomorea aquimaris
GGCTCCAGGAGATTCAGTAATCTGTTCTATAGAATAACCAGAGATCCGGCTGAATTCGCCGGCGTGCGGTGTCAAGATGAGCGGAGCGCTTCTTTTGGCATAGCTGCGCGCACTCAATGCACCTGCATCTAGTATAAGAGGATGTGGAGCCCTCAGTAATCTGTCAATCGCCGCTTCGGTCAAAGCATCGGGTGCTGTTCCAGGACCGCAAGCAATGGCTTTGTACGATGCGAGCGAATGGCTGCCATTAGCGATCTGTGCCAGCGCATCCGGCACGTAAGTCGCTTCCGGTACTGCGTGAGCAATGCTTTGGATCGTTTCCCGATATGTGCCGATTTCCAGTTTCCCGACGCCGCTAGTCAACGCGAAAAAAAAAACAGATGACAAAATCTTACTCTACAATGTAAAGATTTCATCACTAATCCAGCCATGCATACAACCCAATGCGTGTTTATCTACACAACACATCCCCCAATATACATCCTCGAGCCCACGATACCTACTACTACCTGCTACGCCCAATTACAACGCCATCACTTAACGA
>NZ_MINN01000123.1 GCF_001877785.1 Rossellomorea aquimaris
GCTCTGACTACTTGTAGGCACACGGTTTCAGGTTCTATTTCACTCCCCTTCCGGGGTGCTTTTCACCTTTCCCTCACGGTACTGGTTCACTATCGGTCACTAGGTAGTATTTAGCCTTGGGAGATGGTCCTCCCAGCTTCCGACGGGATT
Organism: Rossellomorea aquimaris; assembly: GCF_001877785.1. Taxonomy (GTDB): domain Bacteria; phylum Bacillota; class Bacilli; order Bacillales; family Bacillaceae_B; genus Rossellomorea; species Rossellomorea aquimaris_A. The sequence continues at coordinate 151 of NZ_MINN01000123.1, forward strand.
TCACGTGTCCCGCCGTACTCAGGATCCACTCAAGAGGGAACGAAGTTTCAACTACAGGGTTGTTACCTTCTTTGACGAGCCTTTCCAGACTTCTTCGTCTACTCCGTTCCTTTGTAACTCCGTATAGAGTGTCCTACAACCCCAAGAGGCAAGCCTCTTGGTTTGGGCTACATCCCGTTTCGCTCGCCGCTACTCAGGGAATCGCATTTGCTTTCTCTTCCTCCAGGTACTTAGATGTTTCAGTTCCCTGGGTCTGCCTTCCATACTCTATGTATTCAAGTATGGATACTGTTCCATTACGAACAATGGGTTCCCCCATTCGGAAATCTCCGGATCAAAGCTCACTTACAGCTCCCCGAAGCATATCGGTGTTAGTCCCGTCCTTCATCGGCTCCTAGTGCCAAGGCATCCACCGTGCGCCCTTCATAACTTAACC
>NZ_MINN01000124.1 GCF_001877785.1 Rossellomorea aquimaris
GATGTCGACCTTCCGTGGGAACGCACAGACAAAGCGGATGCTTTGAAACAACAAGCGAACGCATAAGAAAAAAGCAGGCGGAAAAATTCCGTCTGCTTTTTCTATTGAAGAGATTTATAGTAGGCGGCTTTTTCAGCATACTCCCGGACGATGCGTTCCATATCTGTTTTGTCCGCTTCGTTTAATTCGCGCACTACTTTTGCGGGGCGTCCGAATGCGAGCGTGCCGGCTGGAATGGTTTTTCCTTGCGGCACAAGGCTTCCGGCGCCGATAAAAGCACCTTCACCAATCTCGGCACCGTCTAGAATGAAAAAAAAAAAACATTCTTATCTTTGAGAAGATAGAGAGCAAACACCGCAGACAAGACACGGATATAGATCATTAAGAACTCATACGAAGTGATAGAAGGCAAGACAAGTGTACAGACTGTATCTAAGTCAGACACGACAATACATCGGATGACCAGACGATAGTATATAACTCGAATGACAAGACAAGATACAGACTAACATCGGCGTCACGGCTCATCGTGA
>NZ_MINN01000125.1 GCF_001877785.1 Rossellomorea aquimaris
GAATCGGCGACAAATGGCATGACGTAGCAGTTAAAATACGTGACGTCCGTGTCGGCGCCTGCTCCGTAAAGCACACGGCCTGCAGGAACAAAGTTCAAATTGACCAGCTGCTCATAGAATTTCATGAACCATTCGCTTTGTTTCTCAGGCGTTTTCTCGACTGCCGAAAGCCCAGTGGCATTGCGTTTAGCGATTTGCTCATAAAATACTTCAAGCGGCTTTTCGATGACATCAATTGGCCGGTTGACGATGCCTTGCTCGACTTCATCCGGGTTGTCGATGGCGCTGCGGTAATCTTCTTCGATCCACACGCGTGCTTTGTTCGCCGCTTCGTCGATCGAGACAATATAGAAAAAAAAAACCTCCAAACATTCCGCCACTACAGCAATCTCGTCCTCGCCCCCCATCATCTTGCCCAGCCTGCGATCCTCACTCTCCAACCCCACAACGTTCTCCCCTAACTCCGTTCACCCAGTACCAGTCTCAGCACCTTACGCGCCGTCGTAACCTACTTCGAACCAGATCAACCAG
>NZ_MINN01000126.1 GCF_001877785.1 Rossellomorea aquimaris
GACTGTGCTTATTGTCTAGGTCATCAATGTAGCATGTGTCGAGTGTCAACGTACAGGAAGCTAGTTAGGGTACTGTAGTGTGTAGTTGTCTCGTGTATGTGAAGTGATGTGCTTCTTCGTAGAGCTGTGAGGTTATTTGTTGTTTTGAAAACATAAGATGGTATTCGTTTTTTTTTTCCTCGATAAAATCAGCAAAGGATTGGTCGGTGAATCGCTCGGCCCAGCCGGCGGATACGGCGTGGCACATTCTAACCATACGTGTATCGCCACTTTGCCGATTACGTATTTCGGCACGCCGGAACAAAAGGCGTATTATTTGCCGAAACTCGCAAGCGGCGAATTTATCGGGGCGTATTGCCTGACAGAACCAGGAGCGGGGTCGGATGCCTTGGCTGCCCAAACGACAGCGGTGCTGAATGAGCAAGGAACGCATTATAAGTTGAATGGGACCAAAATGTACATCACCAATGCCGCTTTTTCCGATACCTTCATTACATATGCAAAAGTCGATGGCAAAGCGTTCACGGCA
>NZ_MINN01000127.1 GCF_001877785.1 Rossellomorea aquimaris
TGATCTGTCTCGTTTCCATCGTGTTCATTATGCATACTGCTTTTTCTGTATGTTATCGATGATCGTGTGGGTGTGTGTCTAGTGTTTCATTAGAGTTCTAGATGTGATTTTATGACTTGTTGCTTTCATAATCGTCTGTTTCTGCGTTTGCCATTTATTTTTTTTTTTTTTTTTTGTGTGGTGCTTCAATGATATGATGGCGTTCGGTATCGATCAGTCGCTTTTTCATCTGTGCCGGCTTGCCCCATAAAATGAAAATGATCGGCTCTTCACGCGCTGATAATTTTCGGATGACTTCGTCCGTGAAGTGTTCCCATCCCTTTTTCTGGTGCGAATGCGCTTGCCCTTGCCTGACCGTCAGAACCGTGTTCAGCATCAGGACGCCTTGATCAGCCCATTTCGTCAAGGTTCCATTCACCGGCTTTGGGCAGCCGATATCACTCTCGAGCTCCTTGAAGATATTACGCAAGCTCGGTGGATGGGCGATGCCTGGTTGGACAGAAAAGCTCAAGCCATGCG
>NZ_MINN01000128.1 GCF_001877785.1 Rossellomorea aquimaris
CATTTTAGCTACGTATTCTTTATATTCGTTTGTATAGTACTTTCCCATGGATACACGTCCTTATTAATAATAGTTATAGTTATGCCCTATTATCATCTTTGTGTGTCCACTTTTTAGACTAACTTTAGTTTTCGAAAGATTATTTAACAAAATTCGAAGATTAATGGTCAGAATTCAAAGATTAATGATGGTTTTTCAAAGATTTCCGGGTGGAATTAAAAGATTCACTGGAGTCAAGCTGGCATACAGGCTAAAAAGAACCATTTTAACTGGGGCCAAGCTGGTATCTGGGCTTAAAAGAACGAAATTTCACTGAAACAGTCTGGCATACGGGCTAATATAAACCCTTTTCAAAGAAGCCAGTCTGGTATAAAAGCCAACATGACCCTTATTCATCAAAAACAGTCTGGTACACACCCCAAAATAATCCCTTTCCAAAGGAGGCATGAATATGAACGACTTGATGAAGCTGCTTTCAATAAAAAAACCAATCATCCAGGCACCGATGGCCGGCGGAGCGGTGACGCCAAGGCTTGCAGCGGCTGTTTCAAATGCAGGCGGACTCGGCAGTATCGCCTCCGGTTATCTTAATCCCGATGTACTGGAAACTCAGCTGCTTGAGATGAAGCAGCAAACTGACCGTCCGTTTCAAGTGAATCTTTTTGTGCCAAAGCATGAAAAAGCACTTGAAGAAGAACAAGTTCAAAGATGGAAGGGAATTATCCCCCATTCAGATAAAGCCCGTCCGTTTGCCTCCATCCAGGATGACTGGCAGGATTTCTATCAAAAAGTCGATTTACTACTAAAACACCAAGTGGAAATTTGTTCATTCACGTTCGACCTCCCTCCGGAAGATGCGGTGAAGAAATTGAAGGGCGCGGGCTGCATCCTGCTTGGGACTGCCTGTTCGGCGGAAGAAGCTATACTGATGGAAGAGCGGGGCATGGATGCAGTCGTCTTACAGGGAGTGGAAGCCGGCGGTCACCAGGGTGCATCTTTGCCAGAATCAAAGCCGGTTGAATTGCCCACGCTGATTACGGAGACTGTCGGCCGTATTGGCATTCCTGTAGTTGCGGCCGGCGGGATTACCGATGAAAAAGGTGTTAGGGAAGCCCTTGAACTCGGTGCACAATGCGTTCAAGCCGGCACCGCTTTTCTGGTTTGTAAAGAAAGCGCAGCACACCCGGTGCATAAGCAGCAGATCTTCAACGCTTCAGCATCGGATACCAGACTGACGAAAGTATTCTCAGGAAAAGAAGCACGCGGAATCGTGAATGCATGGATAAAAGAAAATGAACATCGTGAACAGGACGCACTTCCTTATCCCTACCTCAATACATTGACAAAGCCGATGCGGCAGGAAGCTGCGAAACAAAATGATCCGTCCCGGATGTCTTTGTGGGCTGGCCAGGGTGTTGGACAATTGAATAGTGAGATGAGTGTTGAAGAATTGATGGAGCAATTGTGGAAAAGCAAGCAGAATTAAATTGAAGCCCGTCCCAGCGCATGCAAATTCACACTGGGACGGCTTTTTTTATAGTGGAGGCAGATCCAGCTTCCCTTCTTGAAACAGCTCCTTCACCATATGCTTCGTGTAACCGACTACTTGGGAAAATTCTAAGTTCCCCGGCATTGGTGCTTCATCTGCATCGACGACCACATCGACAATACATGGTTTGTTTTGCATCACGGCTTTTTGCAGGGAAGGGAGGAGATCCTCCGAGCGCTCGACCCGGTATCCCACACCGCCGCAGGCATCTGCGTATTTGGCGAAGTCCGGGTTGTGAAGATTGGTGCCGAACTCGGCGTTGCCCATGACTTCCTGTTCGAATTTGATCATGGCGATTTTGTGGTTGTTCATGACGACTACTACCATCGGCAGGTCGTATTTCACTGCAGTCACGAAGTCGGCCATCATCATTCCAAAACCGCCGTCCCCGCACACGGCGAATACCTGTCTGTCGGGGTAAGCGATTTTTCCTGCGATTGCACCCGGGAGGCCGCAGCCGAGTGTGGCGAGCCAGCTGGAAATGACGAATGATTGATTTGTCATATGGAAATGCCTCGCCATCCACACCGTGACGTTCCCCACATCCACTGACATGACCGCATCATCAGACGCCACCTGCTGCAGCGCACGGACGAGATGCTGCGGCTTGATCGGTTCGGATTCGTCCGCTTCCTGCTTTTCGAGTTTTTCCCACCACTTGTTCATCCGTTCTTGATTCTTTTCTAAAAACTCCCGGTCTTCCTTCCTGGAAATCTGATCGGTGATCCATCTGAGGGTTGCACCTGCATCCCCGGCAAGTCCGGCATCCACCGGGACGCGCTTTCCGATCTGGGTCGGGTCGATGTCGATTTGGATGGTCTTTGCATGTTCAGGCAGGAATCCCGTGAACGGGAATGAGGTACCGATCATCATAAGCAGATCCGCTTCCTGCATCGCTTCATATGACGGCTTCGTTCCGATCAGGCCGAGACCGCCGAGACAGTACGGGTGCTTATCTGGGATGACCCCTTTTCCGGGCAGAGTCAAAACAACAGGAGCGCCTATTTTTTCAGCAAAAGCAAGCAGGGTTTCCCGCTCTCCGTGAACGCCATTTCCTGCTAGGATGACCGGCCGTTCAGCCTGTTCAATCAGTACTTTCACCTTGTTCAGATCATCCTTCAGCGGTGCAAGTTCCTGTTTGACGGTAAAATTGGTCGTTACCCGCGCTTCTTTTCCGACTTCAAAACGCGGGATGTCATCCGGAATGGTCAGAACGGCCACCCCTTTTTTCGCATAAGCGGTACGGATCGCCTGGTTGACGACGGCCGGCAGCTGCTCGGCCGACATGATGCGCTGATTGTAGACAGCGACGTCGTCGAACAGTCTGTCGAGATTCACCTCCTGGAAATAGTCCATCCCCATCAAATCCGATTCGACCTGGCCCGTGATCGCGAGGACCGGGGCTTTGTCGAGTTTCGCATCATATAATCCATTCAACAGATGGATGGCACCCGGGCCGGCGATCGCCGTGCACACGCCAAGTTTCCCTGTCAATTTTGCATAGGCGGCAGCGGCCAGCGCACCGGCCTCCTCATGGCGTACTTGAATGAATTTAATCTTATTCTTCGCTTTCCGCAAAGGCTCGATGATGGAATTGATCGAGTCGCCCGGCATTCCATAGATATGGTCGACGCCCCATTCGATCAGCTGCTCGATTAATTTTTCACCTGCGGTTTGTTTGAACATCACACGTTCACCTCTTCATATATAGATAAGATTAGTGTGATACATTCCGGTGAAAATAATTCTTTCCTTGGATGCGCATACTGAAAAAAACGGAGCAGGATGATGAGTGATGAAGAAAATTGTGTTTATCCGGCACGGAGAGAGCCGCTTTAATCTTGAACACCGGTTTACAGGCTGGACGGATGTAGACCTGACTGATGACGGCTATAAAGAGGCAAGGATTGCGGGGGCCATTCTGAAAAAACATGGCTATCTCTTTGATGTGGCGCACACATCGGTCTTGAAGCGTGCGATCAGGACGCTTTGGATCATGCTCCATGAGGTGGATCTTGTATGGATCCCGGTCTATAAATCCTGGAGACTGAACGAACGGCATTACGGCGGGCTGCAGGGACTCGATAAGGATGAGGTCAGGGAACAGTTTGGCGAGGAACAGGTTTATGAATGGAGGAGGTCCGCAGATGTGAGGCCTCCGGACAGCTCTGCCGATGCGCACCAAAAGGACCTGTCCGACCCTAAATACGCTTCGATTGGAGAGGGAAATGTCCCGCTTTCGGAAACACTGCTGGATACCGAGAGGAGGGCGATTGTATATTGGAACGAAACCATTGCGCCGAGCATCCAGAGGAACCAGCGTGTACTTATATCCGCCCACGGCAACACTCTCCGGGCACTCGTCAAACATCTCGATCACATCCCTAATGACGGCATTGTCACACTTAATGTCCCGAACGGCATCCCGCTCGTCTACGAATTGGATGACGACCTCCAGCCGATCAGGCACTACTACCTGAACGAAGACGGGGAAATGCCCGAAGGCGAGGTGCCGAAGCATATTGACCTGGACGACCCTGAGTTTGATTTTCATTGGATGGGATGAGCGGGTCGGATTCGGGTCGTTCCCCGGGTCAGGGGACAGGTACCGCGGCCCGCTTTTTGGTCAGAAGATTGGAAGAGTTTATGCCATGTGTGGTTTCGAGGCTAAAATAAATACGGCACAATGAATACAAACGCCGCATACAGGAGTTCTTATAGTATGGAGGATATTTTGATCACAGCAGTAAGGTCTATCATTAGTTTTATCGTGTTATTACTTGTCACCTTCACGGTCGGCAAGCATATTAATTCGCATAAGAATCATTATAGTTTTGCGTTATCCGTAACGATTGGTTCATTGATAGCGAATATGGCCTTCAATCTCGATATCAAACTTACATATATGTTCATATCCTACATCACACTGATCGCTGTATTTTATCTTGCCATGGTTCTATCCACCAAAAGCCGGAAGTTGAGAAAATGGATTTCCGGCGGACCTACCGTTTTAATCGAGAAAGGCAAGGTTTTGGACCATAATCTGAAGAAGCTGAAATATACGATTGATGATATGAACCAGCTTTTATGGGGAAAGATGTGTTTGATATAACCCAGGTGGAATAGGGAGTCATAAAAAGTTAAGGCCAGGCCCAACACCCATTAAAGTTTATATGCGGAGGGGCTGGCCGGTGATTTAGTTCGGGATGGCTTCCAGTTTGCCGTTTACGATGTTGCCACAACCGCTGATTTTAATTTGATAATTCACTGGCGGTATGTTGAGCGTCCTGCTGAAAGTTCCTTGTTGTTTGATGACGATCTTATCAAAAGTCTGATCGGACCAGTTTCCTTTTTTACAAGTTCATATTGAATGCCTGATTTATTTGGGTTTGATTGTTCGCCTTTCAGGATGATGCCGTTCTCTCCTGCATTGATAGCGGGTGTGTAGCTGACAGGAATGTCGAGGCCTACTTTCCATTTCATAAAGGTATCTGCACTTGCTCCTGAGATCTTAATAGAGAGCGAAACCGCAGGAATCGCGATGGTAATAAGTTTATTGGATCTCCTTCAAAAAAAGAGGATTATCATATGTAACTGGAATAAAAAAACTCCCGTTAAAAAACAGGAGTCAGGCAGAATTAATTATTATTTTCTTTTTCCACTTTTAATACTTTTCCGGTGTTAGCATCGATTTTTACTTCAAACAGCTTGGTTGGTGTTTTCACATCTACTTCATAGACTTGCACCCCGTTATCTGTTTCAAGCTCTACCTTAACGACGGTCCCTTGAATTTGTTTCAGGGCAATTTCCTTTGCTTGGGATTCAGTGATTTGATTTTGTGCGACGGATTGTGTGCCCGTTTCAGAAAGGGCAGCTGCGCCTGCTGTTCCGGTTATGGACAGCAGTCCAATGGTTGTAAGTCCTGCAATCATCTGTTTCTTATTCAATGAATTCACTCCTTTCTTTCATTAGGTTCTGTAGAAGAAAGGGAATTATTCGTTCAAAGCATAAGATTGTTTGAATTTCATACACTTTAATACTAGTGAATGGAGGAGGGGATTTTGCTTGAGCGTGACTGAGATGATACGGGGCAGGCTTTATATCAATGGAAAGCTGTCCGCTGAAGATTGGGCGTTTGTCGAGAAACATATTGCAGCCATCGTGAATTTAAGGACGAAGCCTGATGTTCCGCCTTTCAACTTCTCTCACCGATTCATGATTTGGACACCCGTCACCATACAGAAGGAACCGGACATTCGCTGGGTTGATACGTTAATGGCACAGGTTAATCACTTGTTTGATGGGGGCTATCCAATCCTTATCCACGATACAATCGGAGTGCAGCGGCTTGGCTTTGTCATTGCGGCATTTTATATGTATCGTTTTCGACTGAGCAGCAAAGATGCACTTGCTTCAGTCCGTCAGAAAAAAGGGGATCTTGAGCCGACCCCAAATTATTTAAAATTGCTGGATGACTATCAGCTTCATTTGGGAATCCGTGACCAAAGGTTACGGGCACGAAAAGATTTTCATTTTCCCATAAATATAGTATGATAATCTTGGAAAACATACAGGTGATGGAGTTCACCTTTAACCGCCGGAAGGCTAATGACTCCTGTCAGTGCTCTGTTGCTGGCAGGAGTCTTTTTTATTAATGGTAAAATTTGTATTTATTTGTTCGGGTTTGGAGGAATTGTGATGATATCATATCTGTTGGTCGGACTTGCAGGCTCGCTTGGGGCGATGCTCCGCTACTGGGTCGGCTATGCGTTTTTTGATGAAAGCGGCATGTTCCCGTATGCGACGCTTACGGTCAATTTGATCGGCAGCTTTGTGCTTGCCCTTTTTACAACAGCGTTTGTCAGGAAGTTCTCACTGCCGGGGCATGTAAAAACGGCGATCGGGACCGGATTCATCGGTTCATTTACGACGTTTTCGACTTTGAGCGTAGAAACGGTGACCCTTTTTGAGAATGGACACATCTTATTGGGTGCGGTTTATATTTTTGTTAGTATTCTCGGAGGATTGGCGATGAGCCGGATTGGATTCCGCATGCAGAAAGGGGAGGCGGTGAGATGAGTATATTCACCTTATTACTGGTGGGGATCGGCGGTTTTTTTGGGGCCATCGCCCGCTTTTCAGCCAGCCAATATTTCAACAAAAACCATACCTTCCGTCTGCCGGCAGCCACGCTGTTCGTGAATATTCTTGGTTCTCTCCTGCTGGGGCTGCTGATCGGAAAAGGGACCGGCGAAGTGTGGAGCCTCCTGCTGGGCACGGGATTCATAGGCTCATTCACGACCTTTTCCACGTTCAAGCTTGAAGGGATCCAGCTCCATGCCGACAGAAGAAGAAAGGACTTCATCCTGTATAACGTAATTTGTTACGGCGGCGGAATCCTGCTTGCATTTGTCGGATATGAGATTGGGCGATTGTTTGTATAGGCAGGCCGGGTGAACCAGGGGTGAACCAGAGGGACAGGTACCGCGGCTCATTTTTATGTTGGAGAAGTGGTTTTTTTCTTCCCTCCGGACGTAGAATATTGGTAGTAAATACACATGACCATATAAAGCTGTGGAAGCTATAAGAACGGGGGTGGCGGAATGTTTGAGCACTTTGATTTTGCCCGGATTTTAGGTGATCGGAGCAAAGAAGAGCCTTTGGTGGTGATGATGTGCGGAGTCGCCGGATCGGGGAAGACCACGTTTTCTAAAGGGTTGGAGAAGGAAGGCTTTGTGCGTCTTTCCATTGATGAAGAAATCTGGGCGACCAGGGGCAGGTACGGAGTGGATTTCCCTATTGAAAAAATCGAGGAGTACAAAAAAGAAGCGGAAGAGACTTTGCGAAACAGGTTAATCTGGCTGATGAGCCAGAAGCAGGAAGTGGTTATTGATTTCAGCTTCTGGGACCGTGCCAGGAGGGACCGTTATAAAAAACTCATTGAAGATTCCGGCGGCAAGTGGAAACTCATTTACTTGAAGGTACACCCGGATGATTTGCGCGAACGGCTCGCCTTGCGTAATCAACGGTTTGATGCAAACTCGTTTCCCATTTCGGAAGAGCTGTTGACTTTATATCTTAGAGGGTTTGAAATTCCTGAAGAAGAAGGGGAAATGGTTGTTGAAAACTAAAGCCGCGCATATATATTATTTTTTTCATAGTATCCTATTGATTTCCCATTTCCCATATGTTACCTTTATCTAAATTCAGAGGTGAGTAATAATGGTTAACGCGATACAGAAATCATTCTTACAACTACATCATCATATCGAGTAACCTTGCTATCCGATTTTTAATGAAAATCGCAAATAGGAAGGTTATTTCTCATGAACCGCATTTGATTAAGTTTTCACTTACATCAGGTGCGGTTTTTTTATTTTACAAGAAAAGGAGAGAGAATCATGAAAAAGATGGATTATCAGAATGTAAAAGGGACGCAGGATTATTTACCGGAGGCGGAAGTCGTGAGGTGCAAAATCAGGCGTACACTGGAGGATGTGTTCAGCCAGTACGGCTGCAAGCCGCTTGAGACGCCGATCTTGAATTATACGGAATTGCTCGCTTCGAAGTACGCAGGTGGGGCTGAAATCCTTGAGGAGATGTACACTTTATCCGACAGGGGCGGAAGGGATCTGGCCCTCAGGTATGACCTGACGATTCCGTTTGCAAAAGTGGCGGCGATGAACCCGGGTTTGAAGATGCCTTTCAAACGATATGAAATCGGCAAAGTGTTCAGGGATGGTCCGGTCAAGGCTGGTCGGTTCCGCGAATTCACCCAGTGTGATGTCGATATCGTAGGGGTGGACTCGCAGCTGGCCGAAGCAGAACTGATGGCGATGGGATTGGAGGCGTTCCGCAGGCTTGGGCTGGATGTAGTAATCCAATATAACAATCGGAAGCTTTTGACGGGTATCCTTGAAGTGTTCGGCGTCCCGGGTGAAAAGATCAATAAAGCGGTATTGATCCTCGATAAGCTTGAAAAAGTCGGGATTGGGGCAGTTATCGCTGAATTGAGTGAACTGGAGGTTTCCGAGGCAGCACAGCGTTCGATTAAACGGTTCTTGAAGGATGAAGACAATCGTTCCCTCGATTATTTTGAACCGTACTCCCGTGGGAATGAACTGGTGAAAAAGGGTCTGGAGGAATTGCAGGAACTGATGACTGTCCTCGATTATCTGGGGATTGACGGGCAGTGCATCTTCAATCCGTTCCTGGCAAGGGGGCTGGATATCTATACGGGGACCATTTACGAGCTGTTTTTGACAGACGCATCGCTCAAATCAAGCATCGGCAGCGGCGGAAGATATGACAATGCCATCGGGGGGCTCCTCGGGACGGATGAAACCTTCTCGACAGTCGGCATCTCGTTCGGACTTGACGTCATCTATGCGGCAATTGATGGGAAAAAGACTGCCATTGAATCCGGTCTGGACTACTTTGTAATCCCCATGGGAACGGGGAAAGAAGCACTACTCCTCGCGAATGAGCTGAGAGCAGATGGTTACAATGTAGAATGCGACATGAGCGGCAAAAAACTCGGGAAACTCCTCGATAAAGCAAATAAAGACGGAGTGAGGAACGTCATTATTATCGGTGAGGATGAAGTGAAGGAGAACCGGTATAAGGTGAGGGATATGGTGACGGGTGAGGAGAAGATTTATTCCTACAGTTTGGGTGAGCGGTGGCTGGGGCGGGGCGGGGTGATGGCATGGTTTTGGAAGGAGCCTGTCCGAGCGGCTCTCTTTGACTAAATAGGAGTGTTAATAGTAAGTTTACGGGATTTTCAAACCAATCAGGCAAACTTTTGAAAATAAACACTTCCAGCTGGCAGCGAAGAGATCTAAAATAACAAGATTATTAATATATTTATATTTATTGTGCCGCTGTCATGATAATTGCGCCACTTTCAAAGTTATTGCGCCAGAATACAATTAATTGCGCCGCTTTCCAGGTAATTGCGCCGGATTCCCGATAATTGGGCCACTTGTCGAATTTTCTTTGCGTCTGAATGATGCCCTAACCAGATACATTCACGAAAACCCCGATCAAAATGGGTCAAGGGACCTGTCCCCCTGACCCGCATTACAGTCTGTTGGAGTAGAGTAAGACCTGGATTGTGGGAATGATGATGATCAGGCATGGCATAAATGTCAGAAAGACGGATATCGGTTCGGAAAAAGGATCCAGAAAAATGGAGACGATCCCGACGATCAGCATAGGGATGGACCATAAAATGAAGAGTCTCGCCCCGAATTTGTTGATTTTGTACCACATTTCATCAGACTCGAATGATTTGCCGATCCGCATGCCATAGAAGTGGTTCATCTTTATTTTTCCCTTTAAAAGGGGAATGTTCAATCCAATTAATAACAGGGCGACTGCGATATTTGTAAGGGCGGGACCCAGGTTTTCCATAGTTATTACTCCTTCCGAGCTTTCTTTTCTATACTATTTGAAATCCCTCAACTTTAGGTTTTTGGTCGAACACTTGCTGTTTACTACATTCGCTACAGCTTGAAAATATCCTTGATGGTAAGTTGCTTTCTTTTAAAAATATTCTGAGCTTACTAATTACTAACAGGTAAAATTTGGTACAATCAAGGTGAGGTGATTCATTGTGGAACCGAAATGGCTGGAATGGGCGAAGCAGCTGCAGGCAATCTCGCAGGCAGGGCTGACTTATTCCAAGGATGTATATGATTTGGAACGTTTTGAAATGATCCGGGAGATGAGCGTGGAAATGATGGCGCAGCATACTGGGGCTGATGAAACTGTGATACTGGATTTGTTTGCCAATGAAACGGGATATGCCACGCCAAAGGTGGATATCCGGGCGGTCGTATTCAAGGAAGATAAACTATTGATGGTCAGGGAAACCACTGACGGTGACTGGTCGCTCCCGGGAGGCTGGGGTGACATCGGACTTTCTCCGGGCGAAGTCGCGGTGAAGGAAGCAAAGGAAGAATCCGGGTTTGACGTAAAGGCTGTGAAACTTCTTGGTGTGCTGGATAAAAAATGCCACCCGCATCCGCCTTCGCCTTATCATGTGTATAAAATTTTTATCCTGTGTGACATCATTGGCGGGCAGCCGGAAGAAGGAATTGAAACGAGCGCCGTAGGTTTCTTTGCGGAAGATGAATTGCCGACTTTATCGGTTGCGAGGAATACAGAGTCGCAGATTCGGATGATGTTCTGGCATTTGTACAATCAGGGAGAAGATGTGTTTTTTGACTAAGTTTATACATGGGGGAGGAATGTTCAGTGAAACTCTCTATGAAATTATGAATCTTTGTTATAGTCAGTTGTTTACTCGCGGCATGCCAAACCAATGAGTTGGGGGATAAAAACGATGCCGTCCGCGTATCATTCGAAGGAAGGATTGAAGAACTCCTTGATAATAGAGCCATAGTCCAAGTTGAAAAAGGGAATTTCAGTGGGCGGGTATTAGTCGATTTATCAGTGAATGAAACAGAGACATTTCAAGTTGGAGACAAGATAAAAGTGGAGTATGACGGGCAAGTCCGGGAGTCGGATCCGGCTCAGATTAATACTCTATCAGTAAAGGGGATGGAATAGTTCATTTTTTTCGATAATCTGCTGGAAATCACCATGAAGTGATTCAGCGCAATACCGAAAAGGAGGTCGCTGCATATGGATTACGTAAAAGACCTGCGAAAAGCAGTCGGCAGCAGACCATTGATCTTGACAGGATCCGTGGTCTTGATTCTGAATGAATTCAATGAACTGCTCTTACAGCATAGGACGGACGGCGGCTGGGGGCTGCCTGGAGGACTGATGGAACTTGGGGAAAGCCTGGAGGACACGGCAAGGAGAGAAGTGAAAGAGGAAACCGGACTCCAAGTGGGAGAACTGAATCTGCTGGGCGTATTTTCAGGTCCCAAGTATTATTTTAAAGTAGCAAACGGAGATGAATTATATTCAGTCACCGCTGTATTTGTTTCAAGGGATGTAAACGGGAAGATTGATATGGATCAGGAAGAATCCGTAGAGTTAAAGTATTTCAATTTGAGAGAGTTCCCCGAAGGATTAACGGATGAGTACAGAAGTTATATTCATCCTTTTGTGGATGAGCTGGCTGCGGGTGAGCCGGAGGGACAGGTCCCTTGACCCGGTAATAATCGCCATTATTCAACCAATGGGGGAGGAACTCAGCGTGAAGATGAAACCTATTTTCTTTATGTTTTGTATTTTTGCGGCAGTCTGTTTATCCGGATGCAGGGAAGAAAATGATGAAACAGCGATATTGGACGCCGAGTCAGTTGAAAAAGAGCCGATACATGGTACGGAAGGCAAGTTTGAAATCGTTAAGGTGAACGGTTCATCCGATGAACCCCCGTTCCCGGTTGGGGAGGGACGGCATTATGAAGTCTATTTTTTAGATGATACGGCTGATATGAACGGGAAAAAATATAGAATGACTGCTATCTACAAGGAAACGGAAGAGACCGTCGATCTTTATGAAGCGGTAATAAACAACAACAGGAGCGGCGCGAAATTCGCACTGGGAAAAGCGGGGATTTGGAAGATTGAAGTAACTGTAGATGAAGAGCCTTTTACCCGTTTTGATATTGAGGCAGAGTAAGGGAATTCTGAGATGTTGTTAGCTTGGCTTACAAAAGGGAAGTGACTATCTTGAAACGAAATGAAATCATTTTTGCATTCATGAGTCAGGTATTAATTTGAAATTGAACCCTTTCTTGATTGCTTCACTTTGCAAGGTGGCGGTCACTGCGGTCGTGACGATCGCAATGATTTAACAATCTGACTTTTTAAGAAGGAAAACAAGCTTGGATTGACTTTATTATGACTGGCAGGAGTGAATTCTGCAGGCCTAGCCTCATTTTTATTCAGAGTGACTCTATATTGAGCCTTTGAAAGTGCGCTCCAGCAGTATTATTGTGCCGCTTTCAGGATAATTGTGCCTCTTATTCAAATTATCTTGCCACTTCCATATAATTGTGCCCTTATCGAAATTATTGTGGCGATTTTTAAGATTATCGAGCCGCCTGTCGAATTTTCTTTGCCTGAGTTAACTTGCTTATTAAAGAGGTGATTTCGGACTTTGCTGGAAAGGACAGCGGCTGCATTACGCGTGCTCTACCCCAATCACTTATACATCTCATTCTCCAATACAATCACGTTCTCCTTGCAAGGGATTTTCGCTGTTTCTTTCGTATTCTGCACCAAGCGATAGATGTTGTCACAGCATTGTTGGGCGCCTTTTACCAATAAAGGTACTCCCAGCGAATCGATTTTCAGCGTTCTCGATAAGAATCCGCCTATTGACATGGGAATCGGGACGGTGGGCGAAGTGTTGGAGAAGATGATTTTTTCATCAAATTGGAATCTATGCTGAAGGAGCGCCGTCAGCTCCTTTAATGCGGGGACAACGAGTTTGTTCCGCTTTCTTCCGATTGTATACACGGGGCTGCCTTCATCATCGATTCCATGAAAAATCAGCTTTCCGAAATCTTTCTTCGTAAGTTGATTGAAATAGGGTACGTTCAATATTTCTTCTGATGTCAGTATTCTTTCGGATTGAGGCAGTTTTTTTAAGTGGTAGGCGGCAGCAAGGGATGTTGTATGAGTACCGCCAAAATCGTTGTATATGTATATCATAGGGAACCAATCCTTATTTGTTTATGTAGCTTGTCCCGCCGCTGCGGCATGTATCAGCTCCATTATTATGTGAAATAGAATGTTTGATTATGCGGGCGTGCATACCTGCCTTACGAGTTTGGATTCAATGTCCTTCTTTGATCGCCATCATGAGACCTCTTGTGAAAAAAATGGGCCGCGGTACCTGTCCCTATGGCTTTTTTTGGCAAGACCTAGAAGGGAAATGGAAAAATGGTGTCGAAGTTTTAGGGTAGATGACTAAAATTTCGTGCTTTTGTCCTAAAGGGGTTCTTGTATGTTAGAGACGGTCCACCATTTAATTTTGCATGTTGTATTTATTTTATTTACCATCCTTCTTTTTCAGATGTTTGCGAGGGAATCTGAATTCGGCACTAAGGGGTTTAATCTGCAGTTTCTGGTCATGAATATAGTGATTGTCGTGTTTACGATGGTTTTTCCCGTGGTCCATTCGAGCGGATATGTGTATGACTTTAAAGTGGTCCCGGTTATCCTTGCTTTTATCTATGGAGGAAAGCGAGTGGGATATGCTGTCGTTACCGTACTCTTGGCATCCAGTTTTCTTACTGGCCATGTCTTCCTCAACTTACTGGTGAATTATGCGATCTACAGCTTGCTCCTTATCCCATTCTCCAAATGGTATAGAAAGGCTGAATGGAAGAAGAAGCTTCTCATGATTTCCCTTTTTTATTTATTGGTACCAGTTACAAGGGCCATTTTCTTGCTTTTAAAAGGAATGCTGGATCAGCTTCCGCTATTGATTAGCTCCACGGTGGTTATTTGGCTGACACTGTTCATGAGCATTTATCTCATTGAAAACAGGCTGGAACAGGCAAGGATCAAGAAGGAATTGATCAAAGCGGAAAAATTCAATGTGGTAAGCCAGCTGGCAGCCTCTGTCGCACATGAAATCCGGAATCCGATGACGACGGTCAGGGGATTCATGCAGCTCCTGCAGGGAGAAGGGTTGTCCAATGAACAAAAGACATTCATCAAGATTTCCATCCAGGAACTGGACCGCGCTCAGGAAGTGATCAATCAATATCTCTCGCTCGCGAAGCCGCAGACGGAAGAATATGAAGAGTTCAGCCTGACTGATGCCATGAATGAATCCGTCGAAGTGATGTCTGCGTATGCAGTCATGAACAGCATTGAAATCAAGAAAGACATCGAGGAAGGTCTGATGGGGAAAGGGCTGAAGCTTGAGATCCAGCAGGTCTTCATCAACATCCTGAAAAACGCAATTGAAGCGGTAAAAGAAAACGGGGAAATCACCGCTGCAGCAGCCGGGGATAAAGACGGACAGGTCGTGATCACCATCAAAGACAACGGAGCGGGAATGCCCCCGGAACAACTCAAAGTCCTGGGAAGCCCCTACTACTCCACAAAAGAAAAAGGCACAGGCCTCGGTCTCACCGTCTGCTACCAAATCGTCAAGCGCATGAAAGGCGAAATCCACGTCCAAAGCAAACTCGGCAAAGGCACAACCTTCACCATCACCCTGCCCGGGACAGGGGGACAGGTACGTTGACCCTTTTTTAAAACGATGGAGTGAAACGCTTTAAAGTAACTGTATTACAGGAGGTTCACCATGTATAGGACAAGAAATGCGACAGAGGCAGAATTTCCGGTCTTGGCTGACCACTGGTACAGAATGGCATGCGAGATGAGTGAAATAGACGGCGTGCCAAAACCGGATATACACAGGATAGAAGAAGTGAAATGCTTATTTTTAAGAGAATCGGAAGCTGGACAGTTGATGTTCAGGGTGGCCGTGGATGAGAGTGATCAGATTGCAGCCTGCGCAGGAGGGCTTGTCAGGACAGAATATCCTTACCCGCTTGCAGAGGAGCAAAGTATATTCGGCTGGGTGATCTCCGTATATACGCTTGAAAATCACAGGCATAACGGTCTCGCCTCGACATTAACCGATGAAGTGTGTGAATGGCTAAAACAAAAAGGGGCCAGACGGGCAAGGCTTTGGTCGAGTTCTTCAGGAAGAAGCGTTTATGAAAAGAGCGGATTCAAACCGATGATGGATATGACAAAGCCGCTTCTGTGAATCAGGGGAGTTTTCCAGAATACTCATTAACTCTGTAACTCTGTGCCTAAATCTCTAGTTAACCCGGTTACAGCTAAGGAGAATAAATCGATGTTAAAAATTTTGCGAATTAGTCTGGCCATGCTTGGGTTAGTCATGGCACTATACGGATTTTTTACAGATAATTTCTGGCTGCTGCCATACATGCTGTTCTTAATGGGCGTCATGCTGCTGGTAATGGGGCTGGAAGAATTTCAAAAAGGACGTACAGAGTATGGGTATATAAGTGTCGCGGCTTGTATCTTTCTTATGATTGTCCTGTTTACAATTTAATTTAATGAAGGGCTGTGAATCAGATGAAACAACTTATCACGCTGGGCGGCGGAGGGTTCTCGATGGAACCGGAGAATCCGTTATTGGACCGTTACATACTTGCCCAATCCGATAAATCTAATCCGAAGGTCTGCTTTGTTCCGACCGCAAGCGGCGACTCTGATGATTACATTTCGAGGTTTTACAAGTTTTTTGAAAAAGAACAATGTCAGCCTTCCCACTTATCGTTATTTGATCCGCCTACAAGAGATTTAGAGGGATACTTATTAGAGAAAGATATCATTTACGTCGGCGGGGGGAATACGAAGAATCTGCTTGCTCTGTGGAAAGAATGGGGATTGGAACCTATTCTAAGGAAGGCGTTGGAGAAGGGGATCGTGCTCGCCGGGATCAGCGCGGGTTCGATCTGCTGGTATGAAGAAGGATTGACAGGCTCTTATGGAAATGGACTGGATCCAATTAAGTGCCTTGGCTTCCTGAAAGGCAGCAACTGTCCTCACTTCGATGGGGAAACCGAGAGAAGGCCGGCCTATCATTCATTGATCGAATCCGGTAAAATCCAGCCAGGCATCGCAGAAGATGATGGGGCCGCAGTTCATTACATTGACGGAACCATCCATAAAATCGTCAGTTCACGCCCCGATGCAAAGGCCTATAAGGTTTATTTTGATGGAAAGCTCATAGAAGAGGAGCTTGAAACAGAGTTCCTGGGTGAAAGAAATAACTAGAAAGAGGGAAGTTCCAATGCAGGAATTATCATTGCAAAACGGAAAATCATATAGATTGAAAGAATTCGAGGAAGCTGATTTTGACCAGGTGAACCAGCTTAATGCCGAAGAAGAATGGAACAATCTCGTGAAAAAGAAGGAAGACACGAAGAACGCCTGGCTCCATTCAAATATAAGATTCCTGGTCTGCGACGGCGATACTCTCGCCGGATATGTAAGGGGATTCACGGACGAAAACATAACGACTTACATTTGTGAGCTGCTGATCAACAAGGATTACCGCGGCCAGGGAATGGGGTCCGAGCTCATTAAATTCGTCCATCACCTCTACCCCAAAACGAGGATCGACCTGCTCGGATCATCGACATCAAGAACTTTTTATGAAGATCAAGATTATCGGAAATTTTATGGGTTCAGGAAGACGATTGAGGAGTATTGACGGGAGAGAAAAGGAGCAGGGAAAACATGCTTAAACGAAAATCTGGTGACCGTTCCGGCTGGAAGCGGATTTTAAAAAGGAGATATGCCCAAACCCGCCTTGATACAGCAGAATTCAGAGGATACATCACGTTGCTCGAAACAGTAAAAGTCGCAAAACCGTTAACAGTCCCATACGGGAAAGAACATCTTTCTATAGTGGATGACGGCTATATGTGGCTGCAGCAGTTCCCGCAGGATCAACATCATGCAGTGACGACCGTGTTTGATGCCCGGGGGGAGGTTGTGCAATGGTACATCGATGTCACCCTGCGCAACGGAGTGGAACACGGTATCCCTTGGATGGATGATTTGTTTTTGGATCTCGTCCTATTGCCTTCTGGAGACCTGATCGTTTTGGATGCCGAAGAACTTGAAGACGCCTTATCGACCGGAACGATCGATCAATTACAATATGAATTGGCTTGGGATGAAGCGAATCGTCTTAAGGAGTCAATCAGCAGCGGAAGTTTTGATTTGATCAAACTGTCTAGGGATCATATGGAGTTATTGTCGGGTATTTTGGAGTGAGGAAGTATACCAAGTGATTTACATAGACTGGAGTGAAAAATGGGGAAAGCTTTAACAAAAACAGGAATATTTACAGCCTTGTTCCTTTACCTGCTTGTCCTC
This sequence comes from Rossellomorea aquimaris, assembly GCF_001877785.1. Classification (GTDB taxonomy): domain Bacteria; phylum Bacillota; class Bacilli; order Bacillales; family Bacillaceae_B; genus Rossellomorea; species Rossellomorea aquimaris_A. The sequence continues at coordinate 17,420 of NZ_MINN01000128.1, forward strand.
TCAAAACTAATCTTATTCAAGCATTTGCCGCTTTCTGAGATCATCAGATATTTTACTTTTGACAGTGATTATTCTTTTTTCGAAAGTCATAATTTCATCCCTTTTAAGACAATTATTTATTATTTGTTCTTAGGGGACGTGAATGTCAATATCCGCGTTGAAAATCTGGTTGGTAATATGGCTGGTTTTGCACCGTTTGGTTTCATGCTGTCTCTATTAACAAAAAGGTTTTTAACTATAAAGAAGATTATTGCCGCGACATTTTGCTTAAGTTTACTATTTGAGTTGATTCAACTTGTTTTCAAATTCGGCAGTTTCGATGTGGATGATCTGATTTTGAATGCGCTTGGCGGTTTGCTGGGATATTTTATACTTCGTGTATGCAGGGGTTTGTGGAATCAATTTAAACGGGTGAAAAAGAAATTATAGTAAGTATGAAAAAGAAAAGGATGATCCAAATGAACATACTATGGGATTTTGACGGAACATTATTTGATACGTATCCTGCCTACACGCGTGTCCTCTCTCAAGTGCTCGGGGATGAAGCTGATAAGCAGGAAATCTATGATAAGTTGAAAGTTTCATTTTCTCATGCAATCGAGTTTTATAACATTTCGGCTGAGCAGGTAGAGGAGATTGAGCGACTTAAGAAAGAACTATCCCCTGTGGATATGGAGCCATTTGCGGGTGTTGAAGAGGTACTGAAGTTTGCCGACCGCAATGTAATTATGACCCATAAAGACAGGGAAGGGGTCCTAGCAATACTAGATCACTACGGCTGGACGCCTTATTTTGCCGATATAATCACGATCGACGACGGGTTCCCGCGCAAGCCGCATCCGGCGGCATACAACCATCTGCATACGAAAAATAGAGTCGACCTCGCCATAGGGGACAGGGATTTGGATTTATTGCCGGCAAAGGAACTGGGGATTGCTACTTGCATGTTTCAGGGGAAGTCGGAGGTAGCGGATTATCATTTGGAGGATTTCAATGATTTTTTTGATAAGGTTCTTCCTTTATTAATAAGATAACTTTCTTAACAAGATGGAGGTAACTTCCATGTCAAACAACGAAAAAGAAGAGACTTTAACCGGCGGAAATGTCTCAAGCGTATACCGATTGAAAGACACGGTCCGCCGCGAATTAAAACCTGAAAGTGCAAAGATTCATACTTTATTAAAACACTTGGAGAAGAAAGGTTACAGACATGCACCTTCGTTTCTGGGGATCGATGATAGAGGCAGGGAAATCCTTTCTTTTATAGAAGGTGAAGCCGGCAACTATCCTTTAAAGGAGTATATGTGGTCTGATGAGGCGTTGGAGGGGATTGCGAACATGCTCCGTCTTTATCATGAAGCGGTCAGCGATTTTCCATTTGATGATCACTGGCAGCCGATCGATAACACCCCGCAGCCATATGAGGTCCTTTGCCACAACGATTTTGCCATTTACAACATCATCTTTAATAAAAAAAAGCCGGTCGGGATCATCGACTTCGATGTAGCTGGTCCGGGACCAAGGATGTACGACATCGCCTACACGCTGTACACATGTGTGCCGTTGAGCAGGCATTATCATTCAGAAACGGGTGAAGAGGTACTCTATAATTCTGAGAAAGATGCCGGGCAGATCAAGCGGAGAGTTCGATTATTCTTTGAAGCCTACGGCATGGACTTTGAAGAAGATTTTGTGGAGATGGTCTTATTACGGTTGGAAGGGATATGTAAGACGATTAAGCGAAAAGCCGAAGAAGGAGATGCCGCTTTTCAAAAGATGCTGGATGAGGGGCATGTCGATCATTATGAAAAGGACCTTGCGTTTGTCCGGGAGCATGGGGGAGAGTGGAAGTCGTAATGAAGAGGGAGATTCTAAACTTAGGGACAGAAATGTCCTTTTTTTCATTGATAAGTGGTAAAAAAAGAATGAAGCTGGCTGTATTGGTCATAGCGGGGCCCGCTCCCTGAAGTTAAAGCAGTATTGATTAGGAACTTAGCAGCTCACAATCGAAAATATTCATATAATTGTGCCGAAATCCTGATTATTGTGCCACTTTCCTGATAATTGAGCCTGTTGTCGAAGTTTCTTTATGCCATATGCCGGTCAGAACAACTATAACATGAGGAATTCCCAGAAAGGAGAAGTATTTATGCAAACGTGGGATAAGCGATTGATCACTACTTCACGCGGTACGTTTGAAGTGTTCATAAAAGGCAGAGGTAAGCCGCTCTGTGTCACCCACCACTACTCAGAGTTCAATGAAACGGGTGACTATTTTGCAGAAACTTTTACATCCGGTCACCAGGTCATTCTAGTGAACTTAAGGGAAGCCGGGGCCTCGGAAAAGGCCCGTGAACCGTATCAGCTGAGCATGCTGGATACAATCTTTGATTTAGAAGCCATACGCGACAGCCTCGGTTTTAAAAAATGGGGCTATGCCGGCCACTCAACCGGCGGGATGCTCGGAGTCCTATATGGAATATATCATTCGGACAGCCTTTTGTTCTCTATCATCACCGGAGCGGCAGCAAGGGAGTATATGACGTTTTCAAAAGACTGTATCTACAATCCTGAACATCCTAATTATCAAATCATGCAGGAATACATGGAGACGCTCAAACAATCGGGTTTGAGTGAAGCTGAAAGAAAGAGGATCAGTGCTAAAAGAACAAAATTATCCCTGGTTCAACCCGAGAAGCATGACCAATATTTTTCTCTGCCGATCCACAAAAGAATGTGTGGTGTCAGGCTTAATTATTTCAGCAGGGAATTACATGTGTTCGATGTAACAAGGAAGCTGAAATTTATCACCGCACCTGCCCTTATCTTGTGCGGCAGACACGACGTTCAGTGTCCGGTTTCGTACTCGATTGAAATGGTGGAAGAAATCCCTTATGCGCAGCTCGCTATATTTGAAGAAAGCAACCACTATCCTTTCTTAGAGGAGAAAGAATTGTTTTGTGAGGTAGTTGTGCGCTTTACAGAACAGGTTACAGGACTATGCCAAAATTAAGGGTGGTGAAAAGATGCCGATAAAAGGTCTCAATCATTTCTTATTTTCAGTATCCGATTTAGAAGAATCCATCTTATTTTATCAGCAGGTATTTGAAGCCAAGCTGCTGGTGAAAGGCCGCAGTACGGCTTATTTTGATTTAAGGGGAATGTGGCTGGCACTCAATGAGGAAAAGGATATCCCGAGGAATGAAATCAACAAATCTTATACACATATTGCTTTTACGGTAGAAGAGACGGAATTTAGTGATATGGTACATAAATTAAAGAAGTTAAAGGTAAATATCCTGCCGGGCCGTTTGAGAGACGAAAGGGATAAAAAGTCCGTTTACTTCACAGATCCCGATGGTCATAAATTTGAGTTTCATACAGGGACGCTGGGGGACAGGCTGGATTATTATAAGGAGGAAAAAGGACATATGGAGTTTTACGATTGACGTTATTTACATATCTGTCTTGAGAAGTGGATTATTGTATAAACTTGATCGTTTGGAACCTATCACCACCTACATCCGTACTTGTGAAAAACCCAAGAAAAGAGGCGACAGTATGGAATTAAATTATCAAACAGCACCTGACTATCATCCGGTTCCTAAGAAAAACGGCACACGGACTTTTATGAATAGTATGGGTGCTGTGATATTTGGAGGGTTCTTGCTGCAGAGCCTGACTGTTCCTTTCACGATCAGTAACAGCGGAGAGTTTTCAAGAATTGAAGAAATAAAGATGGGTGCGGGTAAATTCATGGAGTTATCCCTCTTCACGCTGGTGTGCGCAGTTTTGTATTACCTGCTTGTGAACCTGTACTTCACCGGGGAAAAGGGAAGGCGGATATCCCTGTATATAATCGCATTGCTTGGCATTTTCAGCATCGTGGCAGTGGTTTATTTAGTTCAGCATCCTATGTCTCATTAAATAATGAAAATATCCCATAACCAATGAGGAGTGATCACTTGGAAACATTATTGAAAGCTGACCGAAAAAAATGAATGGCTTGAAGCTTTTCCTGTCATGAGCCAGCTTCGTACGGATTTGACCGAAGAAACCTATTTGGAGCTTCTGAAAGAAATGAGAGAAGACGGGTATAGGTTATTTGGATGTTATCATGACCGGCAGCTTGTCAGTCTTGCGGGAGTTAGTTTGAAGACGAATTTTTATAGTAAGCGCCACGTATTCATCTATGATCTCGTGACTGATGCTGCTCACCGTTCCTCAGGATATGGCGAAAAGTTACTGGATTTCATCCATCAGTGGGCTAAGAGGAATGGTGCAGTGTACGCAGCACTGGAATCGGGTATACAACGGAACGCCGCTCACCGATTTTATGAAGAAAGACTGGATTATGATAAATGGTGTTATTCATTCAGGAAGCTACTCTAAAAAGGAGAAGAAATAGATGATCAAGCTTGAGTACTTCCAACGAACTGACTTTGATCAGCTCATTGATTGGATCGATTCGCCTTCATTTTTACTGCAGTGGGGAGGTCCGGGATTTGATTACCCGTTGGATCGCGAGCAACTGGAACATTATATGGAGAACGCCAATCATGAAGAGGCTGATACACTGATTTATAAGGTTGTCGATGAAGAGACTGGTATAGCAATCGGACATATCTCACTGGGGAAAATAGATCGGAAAAACATGTCCGCACGAATCGGGAAAGTGTTGGTCGGGAGCCGGGAGACAAGAGGAAGAGGCATTGGGCAGAAGATGATCAGGGAAGCCTTGCGGATTGCGTTTGAAGAACTGCATTTACACAGGGTCAGTCTCGGGGTGTTCGATTTTAACACTGCTGCCATCCTTTGTTACGAAAAGGCGGGTTTTAAAAAAGAGGCTTTGCTCCGGGATGCCAGGAAGAACGGAGAGGAGTACTGGAGTTTGTGGGAGATGGGTGTGCTGGCAGAAGAGTGGCGCAAAGGAGTTTAAAGTGTCAAAAGTAAAAGTCTGGATAGATAAAAAAGGGGCGGTCCAATGTGGACAGCCCCTTTATATATGCATCTTATTCGTTCTCTCGTTCTTTCTTCAACTCAAAATACGTATCCATCACCCGCTTCGAGATCGTCTTATTGATATAAGGATCGATCGTTTGATGCGACCAAGGAACGACGGTGGAAAAGGCGATTTCAGGATTATCAAACGGGGCATAGCCGATCAGGGAAGTGTTATATGTCGGCTTTGCTTCTTCCATGTCCGCTCCTTTATAGAATGCCTCGGCGGTTCCTGATTTTCCGGCTGCATTGTATTCGGCGTCTTTGAACAGATTGGCCGTACCCTCTGCACCGTGGAAAACACGGTAGAACCCTTTTTGGACATGTTCAATCTGCTCATTAGTTGCTTCAACCCTGTTCAATACATTGGTTTCTTTTTTATAGATCAGGCTGCCCATTTCGGGTGATCGATTGGACGGCTCGCGGACCTCTTTTAAAAGGTGCGGCTGAACGCGGTTTCCGCCGTTTGCGATCGCAGAAACGTATTGGGCCAGCTGCATGGGTGTGTAGGTATCGTATTGTCCAATCGCAAAGTCGAGAAGTAACCCCGGCTGCTCTGCTTTACCCTGAAATCCAGGGGATTCTCCGGGCAGGTCGATTCCTGTCGTTACACCCAATCCCAATTGGGCAAAATGTTCCCTGAATGTTTGAAAAGGGTTACCTTTTAAGTGAAGCGGAGCATTCGGAATATATTTGCTTCCTGCTATCCGAAGAGCCACTTTCCACATATAAGAGTTAGATGATTTTTCGAGTGCGAATAAATCAGATATCGGCCTCGTATTATTTCCCCATTCGTTGAACCAAGAGGCTTTTTTGGGTGTGCCTTTGATAAAGAGCGGTTCATCCACAATTTTTTCCCCAGGCTCGAGATTGCCGGTCATATAGCCGGTTAAAAGTGTCGCTCCTTTAACAACGGATCCAGGTTCATAGGATGAAGTGAAGGTGCCGAGGGAGTAATCTTCAAAGACGATTTCCCCATTTTGCTTGATTTCATCCACTTTTTGACCGACCATCGCTTCAATTTCCCCTGTATTCGGATCCATCATCACGACAAATGCGCGGTCCAGGTAAGGAGAACCTTCTGTCCCGATATGTTTCGAAAGCTCTTCCTGCACGATTTTCTCAATCTCTTTCTGCAGTTCGACGTCGATGCTCAGGACAAGATCCTTCCCGCTTAGACCTTTTTCAGTCACTTCCGACCCGACGACTTTACCATCTTCAAGTATATTTTTAATCGTCTTATCTTTGCCTTTCAACAGGTCTTCATACTGATACTCAAGGTAGCTTGTACCTACGCGGTCATTCCGGTTGTATCCTTCTGCCAGGTATTCATGAAGCAAATCTTTCGGGATTCCTTCCCTTGACGATGACACGTCCCCGAGAACGGAGCGAAGGGTGCCGCCAAGCGGGTACGCCCTCTTCCAATCGGTCGTGATGTTCACCCCCGGCATTTTGTCGAGATGCGCACTTACCTGGGCGAATTCAACAACGCTGACATCTTTGTTTTTTACAATTTGAGGAGAGAGAGCGTAGCCTCTTGAAATTTTTTGATAAATGACCAGCATTTCTAATTCTTCTTCTGTAAATGAGGACCATTCGTCCTTACTGATGCGGTCCAGTTTTAATTGATAGATTTCCCTGTCAGCCTCTTTTTGCGTGAAGTCTTTCTTATTCTGAATCTCGTTTTTTTCTGATTCTGATACTTTATCATCAGCCTTATCAGGGTTCCTGATTATCCAGAAATCTTTCTTGTCTCTCTCGGTGAGTGATTCTGTTTCAACTTCAATCAAATCTGCCAATTTCCTTGACACTTCCAGCAGTTCTTCCTGAGAAGCATCGGCTGTCCGGGTGTATGTAATGGCCCTCTGCCCCTCATTCGTGACAATCAGCTTGCCGTTCCGGTCATATATTTTTCCGCGGGGAACAGGAGAATCAACAGAAAGACTCTCTTTCTTTTCTACGATTTTTTCATAAGACTGTCCGTTCGCAATCTGTACGAAACCCAGTCTTACGATCAACGTACTGAATAAGAAAAATACCGTGAGAAATAGGATCTTCACCCTCTTGGGCAGTACCTTCCTGTTTGCACGCCGTGATTTTGCTTCCTTTTTCATTTTTATCACCATTTTATCCATTTGATTTCATTATCATTAAAACAGAGGCAGGACCAAAACCCAAGAGATTCTGTTAAACGTTCAAAAAACTGTTTCATTTTTGATGGGATGTTTTAGTGGGGAGGGGTTCTGGCTGAAAGAACTTTTGTAATGCGTGAACAACTGGTGGAAGTGGGGCATGAATGAGCTTTGTTCAAATAAAATAAGGAAACATAATGTTGTCAATTTTTTAGTTTTTTTAAAGAAGGTCTATTTCTATTGACCATAGCAATAATTAAAGCGCAAATAACTGTTCCGATGAGTATGGAAACCATATACGAATAAGGTGACACTGACGTACCTATTGACACATTGTTCGTAAGTCGTTCTGCATTATTCCAAGCAGAGTCGATATCAGGTTCGTACCTTTTTGTTTTAATATAGCCGATGGTCATCATGGTGACAAAATGGATGATGTGGAGAACCAAAGAAAAGAAAAGAAAAGGGCTTGCATTAGTAACTTCACTTTATCAGCTCCGCTCTATTTAATAATTTGCTGCTCTTATAAAAAATCACTTTTGGCTCTTTGAATAATTTTTCTGATGAAAGGTTCCTTATGCTCTGTGTAGGCAGGTCGGTCAAACTTATACTTCACTGCAAGCTCGCTTTTCAGTTGAGCGTATTCCTCAGCTGCCTGCGGATGTTTTCTTAGATAATCCCTGAATAATAACTTCTCATTCCATTCCTTCCCCTGAAATTCGCAAATATGCAAATGGCAGGTTCCTTTTCCCCACAAACCTTTCCTGAAAAACCTTCTATCCGCTAATTCCGGTTTGGGGACATACTCAAAGTCAATTTTGCTCAGAGGTTCAATAAGAATTTCCGTCCTGCTTAAATCGTCGATACCGGCCATGATGTCAATGATCGGCTTGGCTTTTAAGCCTTTTATCGAGGTGCTTCCGATATGTTCGACATTTGAGATTTCATTGCCTGCCGCGTTCACAATCCAATTTTTCTCATATTGATATTTGGTTGCCCATTCCTCGGTGTAAGGAGATAGCTGTACGGTTGGGGTTGACATGGTATCACCTGCTAACGAGAATTATTTTTTTCTTCATATTTATTTTAACATGTAATTCCTAATATGGATTTTATATAAGGCATTGTAATGTTATTTCCATTTTTTGTGTTAAGATAATTAATGATCATCAATTCACAGAACAAGGGGTTTTAGAAATGGAAAGTACAAAAGAGAGTTTATATTTTATTCAGGGTATTGAAGGGTACGACCCTGAATTGGGGAAATTGGTATCGATGATGAATTATGCACGGCATACCCTCCTCGAATCGGTTGGGAATTTGTCAGTGGAAGAATTGGATTTCCATATTGATGAGAAGAGTAATTCAATCGGCATGCTTTTATATCATATCGGAAGTTTAGAGGCAGCCTTTCAAATCATGACCTTTGAAGATCGTGATTTGACAGATGATGAATGGGAGGACCTTAGCTTAGGCATTGTATTAGGAGATGAAGCTAAGGAGAACATAAAAGGAGATTCTTTAGATTTCTATATTGATAGATTATCAGAGATCCGTGCTGTTACCCTAAGTAAGTTCTCAAAGTTAAAAGATTCCTGGCTCGATAATGTGAATTTCTATGGCTGGGATTACCCGGCAAACAATTACTTTAAATGGTTCCATGTATTTGAGGATGAGTTGAATCACAGGGGACAGATCAGGATGATCGCGAAAAGATTGTAGAACGTGGAGGAGGTGCATCATGAAACAAGGAACCTTACATAAAATTAGAGGGAAATATCTACATATAGAAGAGTACGGATCACACAATCAGGAAGCAATACTATATCTGCACGGCGGCCCGGGCGAGAGCTGTTATGACTTTTCTTTCCACCAGGCAGCCAAGCTTCAGGAGCAGTTCAGGCTGATTGCAATTGATCAAAGAGGCGTGTGCCGGTCTGAAGGAATAGAGACAGGAGAGGCCTTTGGTTTAATGGATCTAATAGAAGACTGTGAAGAATTGAGGAAAATCCTCCAAATTGAAAAATGGTCGTTGATCGGACATTCTTTCGGAGGCTTTCTCAGCGTGTTGTATACATCGATATATCCAAATTCCATACATAAGGTAATCCTTGAGTGCCCGACTTTTGATTTTGAATTAACCTCCAGGAGCCTGCTTAGAAAAACGGCGCTTCTATCAAGGGAGCTCAACAATGATGAAATCGCGAAGAAGTGCCTCTCATTGGCAGACTCCGAAGAATCAATTTCCATCCAGGAACTGACGGAGAAATACCTTGAATACAGTGATACATTGGAGTCGGAACGAATGAAAATCTACCGCTTTAATTTTGATAACCCGACCGACTATTCACTGTACTCTGATGAAGAATGGAATCGGTTATACGACAAGTCTGATGTTCATTTTGATTTGCTCCGAAAAGAAGGGGAGATATTTAAATCCCTCCTGCCGTTATTTGAGGAGATACATCATGAGATGCTCCTGATGCAGGGAGAGCACGATCCGGTTACATGTGATAAGCAGGTTGAAGCGTTTAATAAGTCTGCGAATGGAAGGACTTATATGTTTTATCATTGCGGGCACAGCCCTCACTACGAGCAGCCGGATGAATTCAGGGAGGTTGTGGGGGCGTTTTTGACGGGTGAGCCTGCTGTCAACTGAGTGATAACAGGGTTTGCCATTTCGGAAAGCAAGTGCTGAATCTTTTTTTGAAAGAATAGAAACTTTTAATAGATACAACCGTAAAAAGATTATAAAATCTTTACTCGGGGGAATTGCATGTTTGAACAGAATAATCAAATCTTTTTACAAAAAGATACCGTAAGTATCAGAAAGAAATATACTATAAGTTCAGATAAGAAAATCATCGGGACAGTTGAAGAAACAATGGAATCTTCCAAGAACATTGGCAGACAGCTTTTAAATTTGATCGGTTTAAATAGTGCTGCAAGTATAGAAATGAAGTTAATGGACGAAAAGGAAAACACAATAGGGATTATTAAAAAGAAGCCCGGTTTTTATAAAGACTTTCTATTATATTCGGAACATGGCGATCATTTAGCAACAATTACTTCGGAAGTTAAAGTGAATTCGCCTAGGCTGACTGTATATGATGTCAACGGGATGAAAATCATTGAAGCAACAGGTGGATATGGTGCGACCGACTTCCAGGTTATTGACCAACAGGAAGGCAGACTAGTATCCACTATTAAGAGACGTTCAATGGTTTATTCAACTGTAAAGGAAAATCTAATAAATGATGATGGGTATTATATTGATTGTACAGCGGCAGAAGGCGTATTCAATTTTTACTTGATTGCCATGGGTATCGTTGTTGATTATTACTTTTTTCAGCATTAAAGATAGATTATTTTGATGGAGGAAAAGGTGAGATACCAACGATATTGCTGGCGACGATAGTCGAAGCAATAAAAATCCACCGCTGATGAACATGGAAAGGGAGGAAGCATGTTTATTATTATAGGATCCATTATACTTTGGTGCTGTTTAGTTGGATATGCAATAAAGACTTTCACTCACTATAAACGAAGTTCAGAAGTAGAAAAGCAGAGAAAGCATGGATTCATGATAAAAGTAGTTGGCAGTGTGCCTCTTGCAGCAATCTTAATCACCGGACAGAACTTAACTATGCAGGGATATACGATGGAACAAATAAAGCCGTACTTGTTCATCGCAGCATTGATCACTATCTTCATTCCCGGCTACATCTATTTACTATACACATTATTTAGTGAAGACTCTTTCAAAAATTATAATGACCCTGGTAAATATAAGAGCTCATACCTCTATATACATCGAAAGGTTTTAATGCCCATTACCGTCACTGTACCTATCATTATTCTTACGATATACATATATAACTTAGGTGTTAAAGCACTTTAACTTCGCCGGGAAATGGAGGTGACACCATGAAGCAACAGCTCCAAACATTTCTGCAAACTGAAATATCTGATCAAGACTTCTACGATGGCATTTTTGACTTTATCATGAATGAGAATATTAGATGCGGAGAATATGAATGTAATCAGTATGTAGTGAAAAAAATGGATCTATTAAACTTCATTGTTTTTGAAGAATACGTTATTGACGGGAATAGAGAAATCCATCAATCGTTTTCTATAGGTCGAAGTAAATTGATCGGAAGTTTGAATGAGTCTGCACTGAAACAGGGTTTTGACATTAGCGCAGCCATTGAAAGTCAGTCATAAATTCCGATCGGTTCCGGGTGCCTTGCCTTTTTTCTGGTATGTATTGTCAAAGTGCCAGCATTCTGGAATACTAGAGCCTGGTATAAACCAGGGAGGTACTTAATCAATGATTGTTTTCGGTTACATAGGATGGGTATTCATGCCATTACTCTGTATCCTTTTTTGCTTGAACTTAGTTTCGATATTAAAGAAGGTTCACAGAGAAGAGGCTACAGGCAAAAATACGTTTTGGCTTACCTTCTCGTTCACGCTGATCATGTGGAGTATCGCTGTTATTTCATCCATTGGTGATGCTTAAAACGGGAAAACAGAGAGCCCCTGAATATTTCGGGGGCTCTTTGGCTTAGTTCTCTACATAATTCTTAAACCGATCCAAAATCGCCTGCCATCCCTGCTGCTGCATATCAACAGGGTTCTCGGAATCAGGGTCGAAGGTCTCCACGATTTCGGTTTCGTTCCCGTGGCCTTTGAATGTGATACTTACGGTCCGTCCGTCTTCCATGGAATACGCGATGACCTCGTTAGTTTTGACCTCGTCATACGTGCCGCCAAAATCAAATCCGAAGCTGCCGTCTCTCGCTTCCATCCTTGAAAGGAATTTTCCGCCTATCCGCAGATCATTCTCTGCGAATGGTGTATGCCAGTCATCGGAAGCAGCATTCCATTTTGTGATGTGATTCGGCTCTGTCCAATATTCCCATACTTTTTCCACCGGAGCCTGCACAGTGGTTTGAATCGTGATTTTGTCTGATGTTCCCATTCTACTTAACTTCCTTTCCCTTACGAAAATTGTTGTTGTTCAAACAGGTGTAAGAATCTATTTATATTGTACATGGTCCCTGGAAACGGCACTACTGCTTTCTGTACTGATTTTGTCCGGCTTAGGCAAAATGTGTAAAGTTTTTCTTGAGTATGGATATTGGTTTTGAAATAATTGGAATTGTATAGATGCGTTGATACCTTTTATCCGCATGTAAAACTTTTGAGAGACTGATAATTTTGGATGCAGCGGGTTAGTCTTACTTCAGATGATTTTTGATGTATATCCAAAAGGAATTGAAAAAGGAGGAGAAGTAATGAGCAGTGCTTTAATCATCATCGATGTACAAAAAGGCATGTTCCCTGCAGGCGCCGCAGTATATAAAGGGGATGGCCTCATTTTCACCATCCAGAACCTGTTGGGGAAAGCCCGTGCTGCCGGCGTCCCGGTCATTTACATACAGCATAATGCTCCTGCAGGGAAGCCGCTTGAATACGGGACGGAAGGCTGGAAAATACACGAAGGGATCAAACCGCGGTCCGTCGATGTAATCGTTCAAAAAACAACCCCGGATTCATTCTTCCATACCACATTGGATAAAGAGCTGAATAAAAAAGGCATCGACCATCTGTATCTTGCAGGCATCCAGACCGAAGCGTGCGTGGACACGACCTGCCGGAGTGCGTTCGGTAAAGGATACAAAGTCACGTTAGTCTCGGATGCCCACAGTACATGGGATTCAGGTGAACTGACTGCAAAGCAGATCATCAATCATCATAATGGGGTGCTTCGCTGGTTTGCGGATGTATATCCAGCGGACGAAATTGAATTTGCGGCGGCTCAGCCCGCATCAGAAATGAGGGGGGAATAAAAGTGAGTCGTGCTGTAATCCAGATCGGACTCGGCATAGGAGTCCTGTTCTTTTCCTTATTTGCAACGTTGTTCGAAGGCTCTGAAATTGTGGACAGGCCCTTTGAATGGGAGTATTCTACTCCTTTTTCCGGGCAAGTAAATGCGGCAGGTGACATTTCAAAACTTGATTATTTTGTTTATGCAATCAAGTTCAAGCCTGCATTCCCGATCGTGATGGCAATAAGCTTACTCTATCTATTGGTTGTGGCAGGGTATTTGTTTCTTAGCAGAAAACGATTCTACAGCCTGTACCTGCCGATTTTGGCAGTTCTGCAGTTTGGATTGGGAGCGCTTATGTTTTCGGCAACAACTTCTGGAGCACAATTATTATCATATGTGTTTATAGTCTGCGGGCTTGTAACCGTGCTTGCTGCATTAATGTATCATTTTGCCCCTTTTGGCAGGAGGGTTGTTAATAGGAGGTAAGGTGTTGGGTCGTGGGGACAGGTTCCCTGACCCGTTTTTTGTTCGTTTTAGTATTGAAAGGGTAATATTTTAGCAGTCATTCATTATGAATGGCGAGAAATCTCCTTATCGGCTTGAGATAATCGAGCCGATAAGGGGGTATCCAGGAGGCTGGCCTACTTTTTATTATCAAAAACAGGCCGCTTATTATCAAAAATCTGGATATATTATCAAAAACGGACCATTTATTATCAAAAACAGAAATATATTATCAAAACCTGCGTCCAACCGCTTGTTATACCTGTCAGTGTATTTGTGGAAACCAATTTCCAACACACCATGCATCCCCATAACAAAAAAACGATCCAATGTGGTAAACTAAAAAAACACTATCAACGAAGAGAGGAATAACATGAGTACAATCAAAAAACACAGGGCCGGTAATAAGGCAAAGTTGATCTTCCGGGGATTTATGGTCATTCTCGGGGGATTCATTGCTGCTTATGGCCTGGAAACCGTTTTAATACCAAACAACGTGTCGGATGGGGGCGTGACCGGTGTAAGCATCGTCGGGTCAAAGCTGTTTGGCCTGCCGCTGGGGGTTCTGATTGCTTTACTGAATATCCCTTTCGTCTGGCTGGGATATAAACAAATCGGTAAAAGTTTCGCCATCAATTCGATACTCGGTATCGCTTCACTGGCGATCGGGACGAAATTGATGCATCACACGCCGGCCATCATTGAAGGGGATACGCTGTTAATCACGGTTGTCGGCGGAATCATCCTTGGCTTGGGCCTCGGTATCGCATTGCGTAACGGGGGTGCCTTGGATGGAATCGATATGCTTGCAGTTCTGCTTTCCAGAAAATTGCCGTTCGGGACCAATGACTTTATCCTGATGCTGAATGTCGGAGTTTTTGCAATTGTTTCAACGGTGTTCGGTCTTCAGGGAGCCATCCTTTCAGCCATTGCTTACTTCATCGCTGCAAAAGTCATACATATCGTAGAAGAAGGGCTGAGCGGATCGAAGACATTCCAGATCATCACGACCGAGCCGGAGCTAATGGTTGAAACCATTCGTGACCGACTGGGCCGCAGTGCTACCTACAAAGAAGCATACGGCGGTTATACACACGAAAAATTCAAAGAAATCACCTGCGTCATCAACCGCCTGGAAGAAACAAAACTAAAAGAAATCATTAATGAAATCGATCCGCACTCCTTTGTTACCGTATATGAAGTGGCAGAAGTGAAGGGCGGAAATTTCAAGAAAAGAGATATTCATTAAATTCTTGTCCCCCCACAGCATGATCCTCGGGGTCTCCTCCAGGATCAGACTTATCCATATTAGGGTAAGTCTTTTTTTATGGGAAAATTGCCTTGAGAAGATAACAGGTTTTTGAAATAATTGGTAGATGGGTGTACATGCGTTCAGTCCCAAATTATACAGAGTAGGGGTGGAATGAGTTGATTCACGCATTTTTTTATTGAAAAAGTCCGGATACCGTTCTATGTTTTCTTCTTCTATTTATCAGTCACGTTTTTATTATGGGGAATCGAACAGTTAATGGATAAACAACTTAAAACAGGCTATTTTTATATCATTGTTGCAGTTTTTATGTCTATGAGTCTATTAAAAATCTGCCTTTAGATTTGAGAAGGAGTGTATCAAATGGATAGGAATAATCTAAAAGTCTTCACTACCATCTCATTTTTTATAGCGATCATCACGATTGTGGTTATTCCCTTGTCGCTTTATACATCCGTACCAAAAGGAATCGGCACATTTTCCTTTCTCCTTTCCGTAGTTGGCATCCCTTTAAGCATAGTTTCCATGTTCAGTAAAGAAAATATAGCGAAAAGAATGTTTGCTTTGTTTGTTAATCTGCTTCCATTAAGTTTATTTGCCTATGCTTTTGTAATGGAATTAGCAGATGAGTTTCTTCGGCCGGCACCTTAGGCGAGTGAATCGAAAAACGGCAGCGCAATGGCTGCCGTTAAAAATCGCTATTCAAAAATGCCGGTGAATAATGCACAATCCCCTGCGTTTTTTCAAGAGCCCCCTAAACTAATTCCAATGCCATAAATACATCATCAGAAACTTCGAATGGAGCTTTGATATTCCACCGTGAAGCCCGTTGGAAACCGAATTTAGGGTAATAATCTTTGTGACCCAGCACGATGATTGAGCTGGAACTAAGTTCTCGTGCCTTCTTAATGGCTGTTCGGATCAAAATGCTTCCGATTCCTTTATGTTGATATGCGGGCAAAACAGAAACGGGAGCGAGTGCCAGGGACTCTGTCTTACCAGCATCTTTTTTAGTCTCTAGTGGGAAGGGTAGGTATAAAGTATCGAATTCCCTCTATTTGTAAAAAAAGATCATCATCCACTCTGCATTTTGTTTACAATGATTTAGTAGGTACATAGATATGAAGAATGATAATGGAGGAAATGTTTTGAGAAAATTAATGACCTTTATATGTTCTGCAGCGATTATTCTGGCAGGCTGCGGTTCTGATGACAAAAAAGAAACCAGTGAAAAAACTGATGCAGCGCCAAAAGAAGAAGTGAAAAAAGAAGAACCAACTGAACAATGGTGGAATAAAGAACCAGACTATTATGAAGCGTCGGATGCAGGAAGGGAACTGACTGAGATAGAGAATCAACTGATGAGAAAGCCGGGCCCTTTAAGCGGAGACCAGTATGATGTACAAAAAGCGAAGAAAAAGCTTGATGAACTGCCGAAAGATGCAAGCAAGGATGAAATTGAACGTGCAATCTTGTCCTTGATCCATGAGGATTATCATGAGGAAACGGAAACATTTATTAAATTCGATCCCTCAGTGAATGTCGATGTCAGCCGGCCTGACGAAAAGACAGAAGAGCCGGCAGCTAAAAAATCGCATTTCGCCATTTTATTAGATGCAAGCGGCAGTATGAATGCCAAGAACCAAAATGGTACCAGGATGGATGAAGCAAAGGATGCCATCAACAGCTTTATCGAGACCCTCCCCGGAAACAGTACTTTATCAATCAGGGTTTACGGCCATAAGGGCTCAAGTGCCGATAAAGATAAAGAATTATCCTGCGGGGCGACGGAAAGGATCTATGAGGGCGGGGCGGATTCCGCTAAAGTGACAGAGGCGATGGATAAGCTGGAAGCCAAAGGATGGACCCCGATCGGAAAAGCACTTTCTGAAACCAAAAGCGATATACCGGAAGATGCGGCTGCATCGATTGTCTATGTCGTAAGTGATGGTATTGAAACTTGCGGCAGCGACCCTGTGGCAGAAGCGAAAAAACTTGCAGGCGAAGGAATCCAGCCGATCATTAACATCATAGGTTTCCAGGTTGATAACGAAGCCCAGACCCTTCTGAAAAAAGTGGCCGAGGCTGGGAACGGCGAATTTTCCTATGTCGATTCAAAGCAGGAATTAGAAAAGTATTGGGAAGAAGAATATCAGCGGATGATGGATGCGTGGGACGAATGGAAAGCAGAAGGAATGAAGCAAGCAGATGAAAAAAGTGAAGAATTGATGAATCTGGCAACAGAAACCGGTAATTCCATCATGGATAAATCTGAACTCGAATTTAAACGGGCGGAAGAGTTGATCGCCTATCTTGAGGAAGAACGGAAGTTAGAGAATGCCGGGGATGTGTGGAGTCGCTTCTATGATCGCCAGACTGATATTTGGCAATACGGCTATCACACTTCCACCGACAATTGGCAGGATTCATACCACAACGGGAATGATGTCTGGCGGGAGTTCTACAATGAAGGGAATGCGAAATGGACCGAGTATTACCATAAAACTTATTGAAGCTGAGCCAGGGGGACAGGTACATTGGCTCGTTTCTCCTGGAGAAGCAATGATGCTTGCAAATTTATCAATTCATTACATGCTTCTAAAAACTTCTAAGTTGTGGCATAATAAGGAAAATAACAAGAACAAATGCAATGATAAGGAAAGTAATTCAACATCATTTTCTTCCAGAGAGCTTCGGGAGCTGAAAAGAAGCAGAAAATCGTTGAGTGAAAATGGCCTATGAGCAGCAGCATCGACTTCCCGGTTGGAATAGATGTTGACGAGATTTGACACTCGTTACAAATGTCAAAGTATAAGGGAGTCCATTCTCTCCGTACTTAGTGAGGCTGATCATGCGAGTGATCAGTGAATCAAGGTGGTAACACGAGATAACCCTCGTCCTTAGGCAACTATGTTTGTCTTGGGGCGGGGGTTTTTTATTTTTAAAAGGAGGAAGAAAGATGACTATATTAATTGGAGGGGCATGGCCGTATGCGAATGGTTCACTTCATTTGGGGCATATCGCGGCGTTATTGCCGGGGGACATTCTGGCCAGATATTACAGGCAGAAAGGCGAACGTGTCCTGTATGTTTCCGGCAGCGATTGTAACGGGACACCGATATCGATACGGGCAAACCAGGAGCATACCACGCCGGAGGAAATTGCCAACCGTTATCATCAAGAATTCGAAGAGTGCTTTACGAAACTGGGTTTCACCTATGACCTTTATACCCGTACAGACGCTGATCATCATCATAAGTCTGTGCAGGCCATATTTTTGGAGCTGCTGGAAAATGGATACCTTTATAAAAAGAAAATCGAGCAGGCATACTGCCAAACCGATCAACAGTTTTTACCCGACCGGTTTGTAGAAGGGACCTGCCCTATCTGCGGGGCAAAAGCAAGAGGGGATCAATGCGATCAATGTTCTGCGATCCTCGATCCACTTGAACTAATAGACAAGCGCTGCAAAATCTGCGGGAACCAGCCTGCCATCAAAGAAACCGAGCACTATTATTTTTCATTCAGCAAATTCCAGGAGAGGTTACAAGAATATTTGAAGTTTGCACAGAAGGAGACCAGATGGCGGGAAAATGCCATTTCTTTAACGAGCAGATATTTAAAAGAAGGGGTGCCGGACAGGGCGGTGACACGTGACCTGCCAAACGGAGTCGATGTTCCCGTTGCCGGTTTTGAAAACAAGAAAATATATGTGTGGATCGAAGCGGTATCGGGCTATTTAACGGCAAGTATGGAATGGGCAAAACATGCAAATGAAAAAATAGAAGACTGGTTGAATGAGGAAACCATCTCCTATTATATTCACGGGAAGGATAACATCCCGTTCCATACTGTCATCTGGCCGTCGATCTTAATGGGTCTCAACAATCCAGCTTTGCCCACACATATTATCTCAAATGAATATCTGACTTTGGAAAAACGGAAGCTGTCGACGAGTCAAAATTGGGCTGTCTGGGTCCCGGACATTTTAAAGAGATATGACCCGGATTCCATCCGCTATTTCTTAACCATCAATGCACCTGAAAACAGGGATACTGACTTTTCATGGCGTGAATTTATCTACAGTCACAACAGCGAACTTCTTGGTGCGTATGGCAACTTTGTCAACCGCACAGTGAAGTTCATTCAAAAATCGTATGACGGTATCGTGCCTGAAGGACAAATTGATAGAGAAATTAAAATGAAGATTTGTCAGCTCTACAAAGAGGTGGGAGCTTTAATCGAAGATGCACAATTAAAAAAATCTTTGGACACCCTGTTTGAGTTTGTGCGCTATGCCAACAAGTACTTTGATCAGCAAAAACCCTGGATACAAATTCATGAAGAAAAGCCTTCCTGTGATAATACGATGGCCAATTGCATTTACATTATCTCAAACCTTGCACAGCTCCTGCAGCCTTTTCTCCCTTTTTCGAGTGCGAAAGTGAAAGGCATGCTTGGATTGAATGATTTTAAGTGGGAGGAAATTGAGTCAGGGGTATTGACTCTTAAAGACATCGAGCCGCTTTATAAGAGGATTGATTTGAGGGAGATTGAGGAGGAGTTAAGCAGATTGAAAGAAGGGGTTTCAAGTTAGAAGTTATATTTCTCTGATGGAAAAAGCTCGATATCCTGCTATCGGGCTTTTTTATTCTAGATAAACATTGTAGAATGTGGTTATTTTTGGAATAATTAGAATTAAGTTAATTGAAGTGTATAAAGGAGGAGTCTATGAAAAAAGAGCACCCTCTAACCATTGCAATTGCTGCCATTTCAGGTGGAGGAAAAACAACAATAACAAAACAACTGAACAGAACTTTGCCAAATAGTAAATCGCTATTATTCGATGATTATGATTTTAAAGGGCCTGATGATTTTATCAAATGGATTGAAAATGGGGGACATCCGGATGAATGGGACCTGTCTCCCCTTATCAGAGATATAAAAGCGATAAGGATGGAAGCTTTGGACTACCTCATATTGGATTTTCCATTTGCCCATTTACATAGTCAAGCTAATGAATTCATTGATTACGCTATTTTCATAGATACTCCTTTAGATATGGCTATGGCCAGAAGGCTGATAAGGGATTATAGTAATCATCCTTCAGAGAACGTATTTGTGGAACTCGATTTCTACATCAATAAAGGAAGAAGAGCTTATCTTCACATGTTAGAGACAATAAAACCTAATTCAGATTTAATTGTTGATGGAATGTTACCAATCAACGAGATTATAAATTTTATTAGGGAAGCTTTAGAGAAAAGTGATTAGTCGCTAGTATACACCGCTTTTTTGTGGCCTCTTGAATTAAATCGAAACAAATCAGAATCGAGGTATATCCATGTTTTTTCTACAAATGTCAGGCTTCCCGGGTTCGGGCAAGTCTGCCCTGGCACGCGAGATCGCCGGCAGAACGGGAGCCGTCGTCATTGATCATGATGTAACAAAGACTGCATTGCTGGAGACTCCAGAGGGAGCGGGAATGGACGGAAAGACATCAGGGAGCATTTCTTATCACATCGATTGGTCTATCATCGAATCAATATTATCCCAGGAGCGAAACGTTATTTTTGACAGCCCTTGCCTGTACCAGGAAATGATTATAAAAGGAACTAACCTGGCACGGAAGTATCGTGCTTCATATAAGTATGTTAAATGTTTCCTCGATGATTTTGATTTAATCAACGAACGTCTGAAAAACAGAGAAAGAAAGATAAGCCAGATAAGAGAGGTTAAATCTCTTGAGGGATTTAAGAAGACTCTTGAAAATAGTAAGAAGCCCGAAGGTCATCGATATTTGGTGGTGGATACGAGTATGGGGCTGGATACATATATAGATGAGGTTATGGAATATTTGGTGGAGTGATTTATAGATTGTGAAGTTAGAAAGCAGGGAACCATTTTGGTGAAAATTTTATAGTCTGGTGGAGGTCTACGCATGAAAGCTGTGTTTCTAGACCGTGACGGAACCATAGGAGGGACCGGCGGCGGGATGCATCCATTTGAGTTTGCGCTGTATGATTTTGCTCCGGGTGCGATTAGGTTGCTCAATGAATTGGAAATAAAGATCTTTCTGTTCACCAATCAAACGAGGGTGGGCAGAGGTTATTTTACAGAGGAGGAATTAGTGAGAGGATTCGAGTTGATGAAAGACGAATTGAAACGTAAGTCGGCTTTCATCGATGATATTCTTTATTGTCCGCATCACCCTGAGGACGGCTGTGACTGTCAGAAGCCTAGAATTGGATTATTACTGAAAGCACAAGAGAAGTATGGTTTAAAACTTGAAGAATGCTATGTTGTAGGCGATACAGGAAGTTCGGATATGTCAGCGGCACACCTTGCAGGTGCCAAAAAAGTGCTCGTGAAAACAGGCTGGGGTGAAAGCTCCCTTACTAAATACCGGGAGAGCTGGGCAGGAATCGAACCGGATTTCATTGCAGAGGATTTGAGAGAGGCTGTGGCGTGGATAGGTGGGGATTTGCTGGATACATAGACTTTTTTCAACTTAATAAGCAATTCTTTTATTTTGTCGGTTCAAAAAGCTTCTATATGGAAAGTAGACCTGTTGGTAAGAGGGGTATTATTGACTCAGGAAAAATTATATTATCAAAAACGGCCAAGTTATTATCAAAAACTTGGATATATTATCAAAAACCATTTATTTATTATCAAAAATAGAGATATATTATCAAATCGCCAAATTGAGGGCTTGTAATACCCTGTGGTGTGTGGAGGCGCTTGATTCTTTGAAGCCAGCAAAAAAATAATTTTTAAATCCTATAGCATTGAAAAAAGGAGGGATTTTATTTTGAATAGACCAGAAGTAATCGTAAACGTCTTCTCTTCAATCGACGGGAAGATGACGACAGCACCGGGTAAAAATGTAGCCGAATGGACAGCGGCCGGGGTCGAAGGCGGGGCGAATGAAATCACGCACCGGCTGTATGATGAGCTGGAGTGTGACGGGTTGGTATCTGGCAGCGAAAGTCTAATCGTCTGGGGGAAGGATTGGGTGGAACTCGATCAGCCAATTTATGAACCTCAAAAATCCAAGGCGTACATTGTATTTGATGGGAAAGGGCGCATTGACTGGTACCAGACAGAGGGATTATTGGTCGTGACGAAAGAAGACGTGTCAGATTCATATATGCAGCAGTTGAACGAGAAAGGAATTCAATACATCACGGCAGGCAGAGGAGAGTACATTGATCTTCCTTCTGCCCTCCACAAATTATATGAATTTGGCTTCAGGAGATTGGGACTGAGCGGTGGCGGTACGATAAATGGAGCATTTCTGAGGCAGGGGCTCGTTGATGAAATCAGTTTGGTGATGGCTCCTTTAGCGGTCGGGGGAACTTCCACTCCGTCACTCTTTGATTCTGAGGATTTAAAAGGACTGGACGGTGCGGCAAAATTGGAGTTGAAAGATCTGCAGCGTGTCGGGAATGGGTCGGTTTGGCTCCGTTATAAGGTGAAGAGGTAAGGACTCCAGGATCAAAGTTAATTAAAAAAGGAGCGATACACATGATCAATTATAATGGACGGACATTCGTATCAACTGAAAATACGGCTAACGGTGAAGTTTCCTCAAAAACGTTTTTTGAATACAAGCAAGACGGTAATATCCTTTCAGCGGCGTATAGCGGAGGCGAAATTAAGAAAGGTACGCTGATGGGGATTGTGAAAGAAGATGGTTCCTTAACCTTCCGATACAACCATGTAAACGTCCAAAATGAAATACGGGGAGGGCAGTGCACTTCCACACCTGAAATTCTGTATGATGGCAGGATCAGGCTCCATGAAAACTGGAAATGGCTTGATCATGACCAGAGTGAAGGAGAATCGATTGTGGAGGAAGTAAAATAATATCGGATTCTTGAGAGGACGGACATGAATGCGCGGAACTGGGAACTTTGAGTTGAAACATATCGTCAACCTGCTTGATATTGATTTACATAGTTTGATAGAGCAAAGCAAAGAAGATGGGTTTCGGTTCTTAGAAAGATTAGTCAATGATTATAAAAGTGGAAGCAACACGTTTAACCGTGAAGGGGAAGTTCTGATCGGAGTGTTCAACGAAAAAGGGATCCCGGCTGCGATCGGCGGTTTGAACAGGGATCCCTTTTCCAAAGATAAAAACATAGGCAGACTGAGAAGATTTTATATCAGCAAAGAGGTAAGGAGAAGCGGTATAGGCAGCCTGCTGGTGAATAGAATCATAGACGAGGCAAAAAGACACTATGAAATAGTGGTGCTTCACACAGACACAGAACAGGGTGATCGGTTTTACCGGGCGGTTGGATTTTCGAGGGGGGATCTTTATCCTGGGTCGAGTCATTATTTAGTGCTTAATAAATGAATGTGAGTTTTAAAGAACTTATCCAAAGGAGGATAAGTTCTTTTTTAAATATTCCAAATTAAAGGAGATGGATGTCCGAAAGAAGAACTAAACAGGTAAAAGGAGAGATGCACAATGGAATATAAAAAAATCAAACACCAATTCAGGTTGATCGGCATGAAGAATAATGGAGCATATGCTGAGTTTGGTACAGAGATACCGAAAGCAGCCCGGCAATTTATGGCGAAGGCAGCGGACTATAAACACCTGGCGGGTACTGAAATTGCAGTCTTTGAACCAAAAAAGGATGAACATCACTTGGAGGGCCAGTATTATGTGGGGCTGATTGTCGACGAAGGGACGAATGACGTACCAGACGGGATGGATGTAATCGAACTGAACGAGGAGTACGTGACTGCGAGAGGGAGCATCGACCAAATCGGCAGCCTGCATAAGGGGCTCGTGAAGTGGGCGGAGGAGCAGGGATTCAGGCGGAACCCGGACGCTTATATTGTGGAGACGTACCACCCTGTGGAAAACGGGGACGAAGAGGTAGAAGTATATTTGCCGGTTTATGCCTAAGCAAATGATTGAAAGGGGTACTGAAGAGATGGAGAATGTAAAATCGTTAAGTCTGGATGGAGTAAAGACAATGGAGGAGAAAAAGTTAGTAGGTTTCCGGGTTGTCGGCGGTGACATAGCAGATTTTCAGGAAGAAATCCCGAAAGCTTCATTGAAGCTCGCTCAACGTGAAAAGGAAATTAAACACCTGGTCGAGCCGATTAAACTGATCGGTGCTTTCAAAGCTTCAGAGACATCAGAGGAAGATGACGGGTACTGGTCCTGTTTCGAGGTTCATGACTTTGAGGAGATCCCCGAAGGCATGGTCAAGCTGACAGTCCCTCTCCAGAAATATGCCGTATTGAATTTCACTGGTCGTGCTTCAGAAATTCACCGCGTATATGACCATCTTCATCAATGGATCCATGAGAATGGCCATAAAAGGACCCCGGATAAATGGACACTGGAAATCTATTCGAAATGGACGGAGAATGAAGATATCGTGGACCTGTGTGACCCGGTCCTCTAACTCAATGGCTTACCCCTGCCCGGTCGATCAGACTGGGTTCTTTTTATGAAAAAATTAAGAACCATCCCTATATCATTATGTAGTATCTGCTGGTAAAATTAGGGTTATGAAACTTGTAACCTACATAAGGATGATATGCGGGTCAAGGGACCTGTCCCCCTGACCCGCTTGGAGGTGCTGTGATGCTGGATATTAAAACTGATCGCAGGTTTAAGGTGATTGAACCGGTCAATAAGGGCTGGTCGAGTGATAAGAAGTATTACGTGGAGACTGTTACGGGTGAGAGGCTGCTTCTCAGGACGGCGGACCGCTCCCAGTATGAGATGAAGAAAAGTGAGTTTGAAGCGATGAAGCAGCTGGCGGAAAAGGGGATTTCGATGTCGAACCCGCTTGAATTTGGCTTATGCGACGACGGGGAGAGTGTCTACACACTCTTTACTTGGTGCGACGGTGAAGATGCCGCCGAGGTTTTGCCAAAGCTGACCGATACGGAACAGTATGAGCTGGGGCTGAAATCGGGCCGGTATCTCCGTCAGATCCACTCGGTCCCTGCACCTGCCGATGAAGAGAGTTGGGAAATGAAGTTCAACCGGAAAGCGGACAGCAAGATCAAACAGTATAAGGACTGCCCGATTAAAATTGACGGCGGTGACCAGATCATTGCATACATAGAAGCAAACAGGTATCTCCTCCGGGGACGGCCGCAATCGTTTCATCACGGAGACTATCACGTTGGAAATATGGTCATTTCTGAAGAAAAGGAACTGTCTATCATCGATTTCAACCGTCATGACTTCGGTGATCCGTGGGAAGAGTTCAACAGGATCGTGTGGAGTGCTTCTGCAAGTCCGCATTTTGCCACCGGACAGCTCAACGGATACTTTGGCGGCAGACCGCCACAGGAGTTCTTCAAGCTCATGGCTTTTTACATAAGCAGTAATATGCTGTCGTCAATATCTTGGGCGATTGTTTTTGGAGAAAAAGAGGTTGAGGTCATGAAGGAGCAGGCAAAAGAAGTCATGGAATGGTTCGACGACATGAACAATCCGGTGCCGACCTGGTATCTGGAAAACTTCTATGTTCAGTACATATACGGGATTCCATACAAATTGAAATCTCCTTTCGACTTTTCATTCATGGAGCAGTACGGGGAAGTCTTCAAAGTGTATGACGATCAAGATTCCGGCAATATTTGCTTTGGAGTGAAGAATGGTGACGGCCGATATTTTATAAAATTCGCAGGTGCCCCGACAGTGAGGTACAGTGGTAAACCGGTAGATGCTGTCGCTGAACTGAAAGCTGCCGCTCACGTTTATAAGGAACTGGCCCACCCTCACCTGATCCCGCTGATCCGGACGGAGGAAGTCGGCGGCGGGTTTGCAGCCATTTTTGAATGGACAGATGGTGAATGCATGGGAAGAATGTATCCCCTTTCCAGGGAGAAATTCATGATGATGCCAGATAGAACAAGGCTCGGTGTGTTCAACGATATCATCGATTTTCACATACACGTAATTGCCAAAGGTTACGTGGCCATCGATTTTTACGACGGCAGCATCCTGTATGATTTTAAAAAAGAAAAGACATTCATCTGCGATATCGACCTCTATTCCAAACGTCCCTATATAAATGAGATGGGGAGGATGTGGGGCTCATCACGCTTCATGTCCCCGGAAGAATTCGAGCTTGGGGCGGAAATAGACGAAGCCACCAATGTCTACCTAATGGGAGCAACCGCCTTCGCCCTGTTCGGCGGCGAAACAGACCGTTCCCGCGACCAATGGAGGCTGAGCGGCGAACTCTGCAATACAGCAACCAAAGCAGTCAGCGATGATCGGACCAGCCGCCACCAAACCCTGACCGAGTTTAAGGAAGAGTGGGTCAGGGGGACAGGTACGTTGACCCGGTAAGGTGTCACAACTATAGGCGTTAATGCAAAAGAGGAAGGCGATTCACATGAAAAAATTAGTAATAGTTGTATCGGTTTTTGCAGCTGCCATGTTTCTCGCAACTTGTCAGCAAGACCGATCAGAAAAGATGGTCCTGCTGGAGGAGAAAATCACCGCAGTGGACATATCGGGTTCGAAAGGGCTGGGAGGGATGAATGAGGAAGTCCTGAGGTCATTCAAGGATAAGGACTCCCTTTCCATTTTCAAAACAGCCATCACGACTGCTCGCAAGCAGCCAGGGAAAGTGGATCTGACGGAACCTGATTATGATCTCATGGTGCAGTATGAATCCGAAGAGGAGGCCCTACCCACACACGGCATTCATTTATGGCTTGGCGATGAAGGAGATGCGAGCACCTTCGTGTATATCGGGGATGACACCATTTATCACGCACCCCCGGAAATTACGAAGAAGTTAAGGGGATTGATTGTTTCGGATGGGTGAAATCGGGGCATTCAGTTTTTCACCAGATTAAGCAATGGTCCATACCCCGGCATGCCGGCGGCAAGGGCCGATTTTTATGATAAAATTTAGTACGGTTCCTTAAAGCTGACACCTTAGAGGACTTCATGAAAATACTTACAAAGATAAATAAGGGGGAATCAGTAGTGGCGATTGTCAGTTTTTTGCTTATCGGATGGATCTTAGGCTGGTTCAAATTTGATGAATTATTCATCCAGGCAATCAAGGAACTGTTCTCAAAAGAAATTACGAAAGCAAGCTATTATTTTGTGTTTTTCTGTATAGGGGCACTTGGTGATATTGTCTTGTTCTTTAAAGGAATTTATTTTTTCCTTTCATAAAAACCACGGGGACAGGTATGCCGGCACGCTTTCGAAGTGAGGCCGCGGTACCTGTCCCCGCGGCTTTTTTTTATTCCTGAAAACTTCCCACCCTGTACATAGATTGTTAATAATTTCGTAATATTTTCCTTCTAAGATGAAATCAACAGCAACGATAAGCAGAAAAAAATTCAAAGGAGGAAGTAAAAATGTTCGAACCTAACAATCAGAATGAAAAATTGACACATATAGAAGATAATCCAAAAGAAGTAATCAACGAGGAAAAACAAAGAAGTGCAAAACCGAAGAAACCTTTTAAAGGTAAAGGCTTTCTTTCTACGGTGAGTGCCGGGATCATCGGGTCGGTGCTGACTCTGACAGTCCTGCCGCATACCGATTATTATGAAGACCTCACACAGCCGAAAGTTGAACAATCAGCAGTAAGTTCATCGCAAACAGGGTCATCTGGAAATTCAGATATCACTCCCACTCAAGTTTCTGCCGGAACAAGCGGGGATATTGCGAGTATCGTAGAGGACGCTTCACAATCCATTGTCGGAGTCGTGAATTATCAGCAGCAGGGGAACCGTTTCACGGGTGCCTCACAAGAAGCAGCTGCCGGTACAGGATCGGGGGTCCTTTTTAAAAAAGAAGGAAACAGCGCTTATATCATTACGAACAACCATGTTATTGAAGGAGCTTCAAAAATTGAAGTATCGCTTTATGACGGCGAGAAAACGGAAGCCGAATTGATCGGTGCCGACCCGCTGACAGACCTGGCCGTACTGAAAATTGACGGCAAATATGCGGATAATCTGCTGGAAGTAGGCGATTCCAATGCGCTGCGTGCCGGCGAGCAGGTCATTGCGATCGGGAATCCGCTCGGCCTGGATTTATCAAGGACCGTGACCCAGGGAATCGTTAGCGCTGTCGACCGGACGATTTCAGTCGATACATCAGCAGGTGAAACCGAATTGAATGTCATCCAGACAGATGCCGCGATCAATCCAGGGAACAGCGGCGGAGCGCTTTTGAATTCAAAAGGCGAGCTCATCGGAATCAACAGCCTCAAGATTTCAAACTCAGGAGTGGAAGGTCTTGGCTTTGCGATTCCAAGTAAAGACTTCATGCCGATTGTGAGTGAAATCATCGAAACAGGGAAAGTGGAACGCCCGTATATCGGAATCGGGATGACCAACCTTGCCGATGTGCCGCGCAGTTATCTTCGAGGTCTGCCTGATAAAGTGGATTCCGGTGTGGTCGTCGCAAGCATTGATAACACTTCAGCTGCAGCCAAAGCAGGGATCAAAGAAGGCGATGTCATCACAGAGCTGAACGGAACCCAGGTTGAGAACGCTGCCGATTTAAGAAGACAGCTATACGCTGACTTGAAGGTAGGGGATAAAATAGAGCTGACCGTTTTCCGTGGAGAAGAAGAGGAGACAATCAGTCTGACATTGACGAGTAATGCAATGGTGAACTAGTCGGGAGTTTGGAGTGTGGTGCCAGGCACAAACGTGATGATTTGAGCCAGGCACAAACGTGATGATTTGAGCCAGGCACAAACGTGATGATTTGAGCCAGGCACAAACGTGATGATTTGAGCCAGGCACAAACATGATGAATTGAGCCAGGCACAAAACGGTTGAATTGAGCCAGGCACAAAAACGGATGAATTGAGCCAGGCACAAAACGGTTGAATTGAGCCAGGCACAAACATGATGATTTGAGCCAGGCACCAAAAAGCAGGCTTGTTCCAGGTACAAGCTGAATCCCGCCCAAAAACAACAAAAAGGAGAGCGGATCATTGACTAAAAAGAAATCGATCACATTATGGAGTATTTTAGGATTTGTTGTTATCACAGGCGCGTTGCTTGCTGCGTTTGGATTTTCGAAGGAAGAAGTGGTGGCGAAGGTAGGGAAGGAGTCGATCAGTAAGGATGAACTGTACTCGACGCTTGTGGATCAATATGGGGATGCTGCGCTTGATACGCTGATTGCCGAGAAGATCGTGGAGCTTGAGGGTGAGAAGAAAGATATTACGATTAAGGACAGTGAGATAGAGGATGAGCTTCAGTCGATCAAAGAATCATACGGGGGCGACGAGGCTTTTGATGAAGCGCTGGCATCCAGCGGTGCTAGTGTTGACGGGCTTAAGAAGAATATCGAGACGTACTTGACGACGGAAAAATTACTGAAGGACAGGGTTTCCATCACGGATGATCAAATTAAAGAATACTTCGATGAGAATAAGGATTCGTTTGCCCAGGCAGAGCAGGTGGAAGCGAGTCATATTCTTGTGGAGGATGAGAAGACTGCACAGGAAGTGAAGAAAAAGCTTGATGACGGCGGCGATTTTGCAGAACTTGCGAAAGAGTATTCCACCGATACGTCCAACGCTGAATCGGGCGGAGAGCTCGGATTTTTTGCGAAAGGAGAAATGGTGGAGGAATTTGAGGATAAGGCATTTGCGATGAAGAAAGGTGAAATCAGTGATCCTGTCAAAACGGAATTCGGCTACCATATCATCAAGGTGACGGATAAGAAAGAAGCGAAGAAAGCGGTTCTTGAGGATCATAAGGATGAAATAAAGGACATCCTGGTCGATCAGGCGATGCAAGCTGAATATGGAAACTGGCTTGAAGAGAAGAAAGAGAAGTATGATATAGAGAACCGCTTGAAAAGTTAATCTGCCTGAATGGCAATAGAACTCTTAACAGCGTGACTCCACATACATTCCACAGCTGTCGGCTCCAAAATAATAAGGACACTATGAAGAAATCTCCGCCGGGTGCGGGGATTTTCTGCATGCTATCAATAGAACAGAATGGCTGAAACGACTATAATTCAGGTATAGAGATACGGGACTGCTCAAGCAGTCCGTTGCCCGAAGATTATAACTGGAAAGGAAGATGAGGATGAACGTGCTGGTAGTTGAAGACAATGAAAGCGTCACGTCGATGCTGGAGATGTTTTTTATAAAAGAAGGCATCCGCGGTGAATTTGTCCACGATGGGAATGAAGGGTACAAGCGTTATAAGGAAGGCGGTTGGGACGTCATCATCCTTGACTGGATGCTGCCGGGGATGGACGGCGTCTCGATTTGCAGGAAAATCAGGGACGAGGGTTCGCAGGTCCCGGTGATCATGCTGACGGCGAAGGACAGCGAATCCGATCAGGTGCTCGGCCTCGAGCTCGGTGCCGATGATTATGTGACCAAGCCCTTTTCACCGCTTGCGTTGATGGCGAGGATCCGCGCCGTTGTCCGCCGTTATCAGGGGGATAAGAACAGCGGTTCCCAGGATGTGGCGACGTCTGACTTCATGATCAGTAAAGAAACCCGCGAGGTCCTGCTGAATGGTGAACCCCTTACGAACCTGACGCCGAAGGAATTCGAACTGCTCTATTATCTGTCACGTCATCCGCGTCAGGTATTTTCAAGGGAGCAGCTGCTCGAACGGGTGTGGGGATATGATTTTTACGGAGATGAACGGACGGTCGATGTCCATATCAAGCGTCTGCGCAATAAGATCGGAAGCAAGGAAAAACCGTATCTGCATACGGTCTGGGGCGTAGGCTACAAATTCGATGAGACGGCGGCCGGTGATGAAGGTTAAATTCAGATACCTGTATCAGCTGCTTCTCAGCCATACAACCGTCCTCATCATCGCTTTCCTTATCCTCGGCACCCTGTTTTCCCATTATGTCGAGAATCTTGTTTATGAAAATAAGGTGGAGGAACTGAGTTCGTACGGGGAAAAAATTCTATCGGACCTCGAACGGCCGACTCCGAGAAGGCCGCTTTATCTGGAGGAATACAGCAACCTGCTTCAGGCACGGGATATTGATTTGATCACCTTCAACCGAAAAGGGGAGGTATCCTACTCGAGAGGCGGGGTGTACCCGCAGATCAAATTGTCCAAAGAAGAATGGAGTAAAATTGAACGCGGGGAAACCGTCCCGTTGAAAAAAGATTTCGGCCGCTTCAATCAGGCTGTATCTCTGGTCATCATGCCACGGGTCATCAATGACCAGCTGGTAGGCGGACTCATCCTGATTTCCCCGATCAGCGGCACGAGGGAGATGCTGACTGAAATCAATCAATATCTTTTATATATAGTACTGCTCGCATTGGCGATTTCAGTGTTGATCTCCCTGCTTTTATCAACGCTGCATGTGAAAAGAATCCAGCGGATCAGGGAGGCGGCATCACGTGTGTCAGCCGGGAATTACGATGTCCACGTGCCGAGCTCCAACTTCGATGAAATCGGTGATCTAGCCGCTGACTTCAATGAAATGGTCACAAAATTGAAGCTCTCCAAAGAAGAAATCGATACACTTGAAAACCGGAGAAGGCAGTTCATGGCGGATGTGTCGCACGAACTGAGGACACCGCTGACTACGATCCGCGGCGTTATTGAGGGAATCAGGAACGACATGATCCCAGAAGAACAAAAAGAAAAAAGCTTCGGACTCGTCAGCCAGGAGACGATGCGTCTGATCAGGCTCGTTAACGAAAACCTGGATTATGAAAAAATCCGCTCCAACCAGATCACGATCACAAAAGTTACCGTCCCGCTGCTTGATGTGTTCGAAGTCATCAAGGAGCAGCTCGATTTTCAAGCTGAAGAAAAAGGCAATGAAATCAGGATCCACGCAGATCCCAAGGCTAAGGTGCACGCCGACTACGACCGGCTCATCCAGATCCTGATCAATATCACAAAAAACAGCATCCAATTTACAAACGGAGGCAGTATTACATTGAGCGGCTCATCCTCCAATCAAGAAACCATCATCGAAATCCAAGACACGGGAATCGGCATGGACCCGGAAGAGGTCAAATCCATCTGGCGGAGATTCTATAAAGCCGACCTCTCCCGGACCAATAACCCATACGGCGAATTCGGTCTCGGACTTTCGATCGTGAAGCAGCTCGTACTGATGCACGACGGAACTATTGATGTATTCAGTGAAAAAGGAAACGGGACCCGATTTGTCATCCGACTGCCGCTTTAGGCGGATGGGGAGCGGGTCGGGGGGACAGGTACCTTGTCCCATTCACGTCCCAAGCTGAGACTTGGTGAAGATTATTCGACAAGTTGCACGTATTCTGGTGAAAGTGGAATGTATTTTTGAAATCTTGCTTGAAAAATTCAAAAGTGGAACGTATTTATAGGATTTGGATCGGAAAACTAAAAAAGTGGATTGAATAGCTTCCTAGCGTGGTGGATATCAATGATTCGGCGGCCAGGTCCACAGCTTGAAGACTAATTCCAAAAGATATCAGTCACAAACTGAGCAAGTAACTGCATAAACTATTAAATCTATAGTTTTAATCTATCATTTTTCATAAAAGTATAAAGCTGTGGTCCGCGAACGAACCATAAGCAGCCCCAAAACTCACATTCAATCATAAAAATGGGACAACGAACCTGTCCCTCTGTCCCGAACCATTTGCATAGCACGAAATACTATATTATGTGGTACAACTTTATATTAAATGTGAGGAATTGAATAGATGAAAGATGATAGAAAAGAAGAAGGGGACAAGGGTGTATCAATTCAACCAACATGAAAGAAGCGGGTCAGGGATAGTCCCTTTACCCGCTTCACTTATCAGTCTAGAATCACTCCGGCAAATCCCCCGGTCAAAACCGTTTTCCCATCCTGGTTCTCACATTGGAAGGAAGCTCTGATCGCCTTCCGGTTCCGTCGATCCTTTTCAAAACGATTGATAGTTACACTGCATCGTATTGTATCGCCCGTGAACACCGGCCGCTGGAATTCGAAATTCATCGTCCGGGCCAGGACATTGTGATCTCCGCCCACCTTTGTGGGAAGTGTCGCTGTCAGAAGTCCCTGGACCACGAGTCTCCCCTGTTCATCAGGGGTCATGTGATGAATGCCTTCGTCTCCTGAAATCGTTGAGAATAATCTCACGTCTTCTATCGTAAAACGGCGTTCGAACGAAATGATATCGCCTACTTTTAAAGTCATTTCAATCATCCTTTCATCAAACACTAGCCCTCTAATCGCTTTTCAAGTTCAATTTCATCCATAAGCGGAATCCCGGCAATCCCAATCAGCGGGATTTCAGGCTTGATCTCCCGCGCGCGTGCGACGGCATTTCTATGAATCTTCACTAATTTAAAACCTCGTTTTTGATAAAACTTCAATGCAAGTAAATTATCATTTGTCGTGACAAGCGTAACGCGCCCACATTGATGATGGCGTGCGGCACGCTCGACTTCCTGCACAAGGATGGTGCCGATTCCATTGCCTTCCTCCAGGCTGTCCAGGGAGATGATCTCACACTCATTGTTCCGGAAGACATATGTAATAAGTCCGATGACCTGATCTTTGGTATTCATTATGGCGAATCCATCCAGTTCTGAGCAGTTGTACACTCCGCTTGAAATCACCATCTGCGGGCTTCCCCAGTGGGTGTTGAAGAAATCATTTAACACTTTTTGAGGCAGGTTTATGGTTTTAATGACGTTCATCTTACGACCTCACTTCGGTATCTTATAGAGAATATTTTACCATGAATTTCCTTTTTGGAAATATGAAATGAGAGGGGAGGTTTAAAGCAGAAGGGGTAAGGGAAAAGGTTAGAAGTATTCAAACGATATACCTGCTATTGACATCTTCAACTGTAAATATTATAATTACAGTAACGTTAAGTTCTCAATCGAAGAAGGGAACTATTTTTTAAAGCCTAACTGTAAGAATAATTGTTACATTTAAACTGAACTTCACATAACCGATATAGAAACGTTAAAGGAGTGGATAATATGGTTACATTATACGTCACACCGAGCTGTACTTCCTGCCGAAAAGCAAAGGCATGGTTTGAGGAACACGGAATCGAGTATACGGAACGGAACATCCTGGCTGATCCGCTGACAGTTGATGAAATCAAGTCGATCCTGCGTCTTACGGAGGAAGGGACAGAAGAGATCATCTCGACAAATTCCAAGACATATAAGGAATTAGACGTCGATCTTGAGTCACTTCCCCTTAAAGACTTGTATCAGCTGATCATCGACAATCCGAAAATGGTGAAGAGACCGATCATGCTGGATGAAAAACGGATCCAGGTCGGCTATAACGACGAAGAGATCCGCAGTTTCCTGCCAAGGAAGCTTCGTACGTTCAACTATCATGAATTGATGAAAGAAGCGAACTAGGATGGCCCGGCAGACTTGACTGGCTGATCTGTAGCATATACGATTACCGTGCAGATAGAAAGTAGGAGGAAGCCCATGAATAGTGATTTTACTCTGGCCATTCACAGTTTAACGTATCTCGCCCTGCAGAATGACCGGATGTCGAAAAGCGATGCCATCGCAGAAAGTGCAGGCGTCCATGCCGTCCGTATCCGGAAGGTCCTGAGCTTACTGAAAAAACACGGAATCATCAAATCGAAAGAAGGGACCGGCGGAGGATTTCTTTTTGCAAAGGAATTCTGCGAAGTGAGCCTTTGGGACATCTACACGCTCACGTCGGAAGGCGCGCTGCAGCCAAAGTGTCCGCAGTCGAATGAAGCGTGTGTCGTCGGAGCGAATATGCACAAGGTGCTGTTCACCATCTTTCTCGGAGCGGAAGAGCATCTTGGCGAGTACCTGAAACAATATACGATAAAAGACATCGTCGATCTGATTTCAAAAGAGAAATGACATGAAAGGGATCGGCCTTTCCTTTAACTTAAATGTAATAAAAATTATTTCAGTTTAAAAAAGTAGGTGGAATAAATGAACAAAATCCTGACAAAAGGCGATTGGATAAAAGCGACTTCCCTGGAAGGGGAATTGATCATCGGCTATATCGAGAATCTTGATCCGCAGGGAACGACCGTAAAAGCCAAGGTCATCACAAGCGACAACAGGGAAATTGAAGGCTCTGTCATCCCGCTGTTAGCCAAAGATGTGAAGAAGCTGCCCGACACCAAAATAGCGAATAAAGAACAAATCTGCTTCCTGATTGACCTCGCCCTTTCTACAGGGGATGAAGAGTGGTTCCTCGAGCTTTCAAAGAAATATAACGCAATGAGGGAACTGGTGAAAAATGGTCAATGACAAAAGAAGTGCCTGATACCAGCTGGTTTTCCCAGTTGGTGTCGGGCACTTTTTATGTGGGCCGGAGGTGGAAGGAGAGCCAAGGTGCCCGGCTCATACTAGGGTAAGTAGTAGCCAGGGGGACAGGTACAGCGGCCCACTCTGGGGTACACACAGTTTGCAGGTGAAGAAGCCTATTCTATAATAGTTAAGATAAATAATACATAAGAGGTGTCACACTCATGAGCTGGAAGGTTAAACGATTTGATGAACTGACAACTACAGAATTGTACGCAATTTTAAAAGAGAGAACCCAGGTCTTCGTGGTCGAACAGGAATGCCCGTACCTCGAAGTCGACGGGAAGGACGTTCACTCTTACCACCTTTATAAAGAAGAAAATGGCGAGGTAGCCGCCTACGCCAGGCTTCTACCCCGGGGTGTGTCATATAGGGAAGCATCCATCGGCAGGGTATTTGTCAAAAAGGAATATCGCGGCCGGGGACTGGCAGGCGAACTGATGAACAAGTCATTGAATTTCATCCATGGCGAATTAGGAGAGTCAGAAGTTAAGATCCAGGCCCAGGAATATTTGAGGGAGTTTTACGGTTCATTCGGGTTCCGGGCGATAACGGAGACTTATTTGGATGATGGGATTCCTCATATTGATATGGTGCTGGAAAAGTGATTGAACTTAGAACGTTGATTTGAAGAACTAAGGGGGCTGGGCCTTGAGACGGTTCTCCTGGGATAAAGATTATTCGACAAGTGGAACGTATTTTAGAAAAGTGGAATGAAAATCTGAAATCCGGAATGTATTTCTGGAATCTGGATTGAAAATCGTAAAAGAGGAATGTATTTTTCAAAAGTGGAATGAAAAACATCGGTTGGGGCTGATGAATGGACTGAAAGGGGTATCAGGCTTATCCAAAAATCAAAAAAATCGCCATTTCATCATTGATTGGTTGCAAAACCAATGGGAATCTTCAATTTCACCGGATTTTTATAAGCTTTTCGTCATTCAAATGCAAGCCTGTCTTTTGATCCCTGGTAAGGGAGTAATCAAAGGACAGGCTTTTTATATCGATTGGAATAAACTAGAAAAACCATTGAACATACAAAGGTGATTTGAAATAATTAGGAGTGAAGTTTCAGGAACAGCGGCAGGAAGACAGACACATGAAGGCGACAAATGTATACCTTTTTCATTTACATTACCATTTCAGCAGCAATATTTTTTCTCTTCGAATGGCTTATGCGAAAGAAACTGAAAATCCCATATAAGCAGAGAACGGCTCTTCAAGATAGATGCACAGTCCTTAAATGGATAGAACGCGGCTTTTGGGCTCTGTTCTTTGTGAATATGTGCTTCTACGGTTCTGAAATCATCACTGTCCTTATTATCTTTTTATTTTTCACCTTTGATTTAGCCGTTCAGTGGAAATAAAACCGCTCTGAAAAGGAATATATCATCTCGCTTATGGGATTGATCTTTTTCGTTATCTTTATCGGGGCGGGTAGTATATTCGATTATTTTATTTAGGCAAACATGGAAAGGAGGGGTTTTAATATGGGACTCTTCTTCTTAAAATTAATACTCTTTATATTTATCTATATTCTGCTCTTGTACGCAGCCCACCTTGGAATCAGCCGTTGGCTTGGTGTCACCAAACGAAAAATTTTTGATTACGGAATCGTCAATGAAAAACATAAAGAATTAGATAAAGTGATTAGGTTGATTACTGTAGCGGTACTAATAACCGGTTTCATATTAAGTCTTCTTACGGATTTTGAGCTGAATCATTGGTATATCCATCCGTACACGATTTTGGTTGTCTCTCTCATTAGCGGTGAATTACTAAAAATCTATATGGAATGGAAATACATTGAAGATAAACGTGAATATACATATACAATACTCGAAACCAGCCTGCAGGCAGTCCTGCTAATTTTGTTTTTCACACTGGGTGTTCAATATTTAAGCAATTCATTTTAAAAGAGGAAGAGGCGGTCCGATGAATGTGTTTTTCATAATTCTGATCTTATTACCTGTCATTTCAGTTATCTTGGGGATAGCGGGGTATGCAATCTTCAAGAATATTTTTGCAGCCCCGGCGTTTGTTTTCATCTCCTCAATGATTGCATTGTTTTTAGTTTTCAACGAAACCTTTTTGATATGGGTATTTGTATATACTCTTTTGGCACTGGTGACAGGTGTGATTTTAAAGGCATTCAGTAAAAAAAGAAGCTGAACGAGCAGAGGTTATCCAAAGTCCCGATAAGCTCTTTTTATATGATTGAAAGCGTAAGGAGACGCTTATCGGGTATAGTATATTAAACTCGTCACGAAAGGCGGATCTACCATGGAAGTATACTCAATTGGCCACTCTACTCACACCAAAGACCAATTTCTCAAAATGCTTAAGGCAGCAGAAATCGAATACATAGCGGATATCCGTGCATTCCCCGCCAGCCGAAAATACCCTCAGTTCAAAAAGGAGAACATGTCGGAATGGCTGGCAGAAGCAGGATGCGGGTACAGCCATTTTCCGGGTCTCGGGGGCAGGAGGCGTTTATCCGGTGTGATCGGCGAAAACCTGAACGCAGGCTGGAATAATCGATCGTTTCATAATTACGCAGATTACACTCTTACGGATGAGTTCAAAAAGGGACTCTCAGAATTGAAAATCGCTGCATCCGATAAAAGACTTGCCTATATGTGTTCGGAACGGCATCCTGCGAGGTGCCACCGGCTGCTGATCAGCAATGTCCTGAAAGCGAACGGCTGGGATGTCCGGCATATCATTGATCGTTCTGACGGGGAGGCTGAGTTGGTCAGTCATGAACTCGGCAAGTGGGGTGCCGTGCCGATAATTGAAGAGGATGGTTCGGTGGTTTATCCGGAGCTGGAGGGGTAGGTGTCATTGCACCTTTGATACATATTTTTATTTCATGTTTATTAGGCTTGTTCTAATTTTCCACCACCTTAATACATTTTATGGTAAAATAAACGTTAATTGTAAATATAAGAATTAGAGGTGACCCACATGGAACAAGCAGAAAAGAGAATTAAAGACAGCAAACAAAACGTAAAGAAAAAAGAAAATCTCACAGCGTTCAGTGCCTTTGCGGGAGGAGCACTTGGGTGGACGGCAAACACGTCACTAAATATTCTCACCGATACGGATATGACATCTTTTTATGTGGTCTCCATTTCACTTGGGGTGATTATCGGGCTGCTATGGGACATCGCCAATAAGATGAGCAAGGAGTAAATGAAACGAAAATGACGTTCTTGAAAGTATTCGGTGTTGGTTTGCTGCTATTTGCCGGTTTGATAGCATTGCTCCTAAGAGATGAAGCTGATCCTAACGGTACAGCTTTTGTCATTGTATTTGGGGTGTTATTCTATTTGCCTGTGTTATTTGTTGTCGCTCTGGTATTTCAGATTAAGAAGACTCATTAAAAAGAAAGAACAGGGGGTACAACCATGGCATTCATAACAATCTTTATTGCAATCATCCTATTCCTCCTAGGTTACCTCACCCCGGTAAGTACCATATACACACTTCCGGTTTCGCTGTTATTATTCTTATTTGGCATCACAAGGTTACTAAAAAAAGAATATGGCCAGGTCCGCCGCTGTTAACAGCAAAGGAACCTGACCATTATTTTATGTATGTTAGATCGATACCAGTGAAACCCCGACTAGCAGGATGACTAGAAGCACCCCTAAGACGATCACTCTTCTATTGACCATGTTGCAACCTCCCAAGTTGTATGAAATTACCCTCATCTTATCATAGATTCACCTTCTTTATATTTTTGAAATAAATTTGAAAGATTTGTTTAAGTGTTTATAGTCGGAAGGCAAAAATTATAAAAGTTTAATAATGGTAAAAGTGTAGGTACTGTTCGGGGGAAGAGAGAAATAAAAAAGCTGCCTAGTCAAATTTACCAGGATTACGGCAGCTAAATGATCCTATTCCAGTGCTTTTTTCAACGTTTCAATATTTTCTTTCATTAAGGATAAATAGTCTTTATCTTTTTCAATATCTTCTTCCGTTAATACCGATAGATTATGAATACGCAGAGGCTCTGCTTTCATTTCATCTTGAACGATTTTCGCAACCCGGGGCGTCACGTTTTGTTCGAAAATGACGTATTTAAGTCCGTGTTTATTTGCTGTTTCTATAATTTCTTTCAATTCTTTCTGGGACGGCTCATCTGTCGGTGATAATCCGGCAACAGCCAATTGTTCGATTTTGTAAGTATCTTCCCAATATCCATAGGCTGCGTGTGAAACCAGGATTTCGGGATGGTCTTTTTCACTTGTGACTTCGTTCATTTCTCTATCCAGTTCATTAAGATCTTTTACCAGCTCTTGATAATTTTTCTCGAAGTTTTTTTTCTCTTCTGGTTTTTCCTTAATCAGGGCATCACGGATGTTGGCGGCTAATTGATCGGCACGTGTCGGATCAAGCCATATGTGAGGGTCATAATCACCGTCGCTGTGTTTGTCGTGAGCTTCTTCCTCGTGGGAACCATCGCCGTGTTCATCATGTACACCTTCCTCTCCGGCAGTTTGTTCACCCTTGTGACCGTGGGAACTTGAGATGACATCCGCCCCTTCAGTCGCTTCGACCATCAGAGCGTCTTCACTCTTGAGGGCTTTTGCTATTTTACTAGAATAAGATTCCATGCCAAGTCCGTTATAAATAAATAAATCTGACTCTGCTATTTCAATCATATCTTTGGGTGTCGGTTCAAAAGTATGGGCATCGGAACCTGGAGGCAGCAATGTGCTGACTTTCACTTGATCTTCACCGATCCGCTCAGCAAAGTAGTGGAGCGGATAGATGGAAGTCTTGATGGATATTGGCTCATTTTCTGAAGAAAGCGTTGAAGACTCATTCTGGCAAGCCGTTAAGATGACTAAAGTACTAATTAGTGTAAGCAGGGTATTTTTTTTCATCTGAAAATCTCCTTTTCTATTGTTCAACAGGTATTTTATCGGAGTGATTACGATTTGTAAATAGTAATGATTTCGATTTGAGTAAAAACTTAACCAAACATAAGTCATAAGTCTGTTTTGCAGAGGTGAATGGCCTGCTTCTTTCGATCTGTTTCAACCAATCTATTTACCCAGACTGACTGTGCGCGGGGAGGTGGGATGTTTTAGAAGCAATGGAAAAAGAATTGACAGTTAAGAGCGAAAGGAATAGTATAAAACAGGTAAATCGTAATCATTACGTTTTATTTTTTAAGTAATAAATCGTAATGATTACGGATTAAATAATACATTTTGAGAGGTGCGCATGAAGCAGGGAGTCGATTTTATCAAGTTTAATCCGACAGAGAACATGACCGTTCTGGTAAAGTCCATGCACAATAAGGAAGATCATGCCCGTATCGCAGAAAAGCTGATGTCTTATGACTGCGTCCATGCAGAGCAGGTGGGTTTCATCAAACTTTCTGAACAAGAAGGGATGGTTTCGTCATTACGTATGGCAGGAGGGGAGTTCTGCGGGAATGCGTGCATGTCGCTTGCAGCATACATCGCTTCAGTAAATGGTTTACCCGAGGGGAAAGGAATTAACGTGGCGATGGAGGCTTCAGGTACCGGGGAACTGGTGCGTTGCAGGGTTAAAAGGGAGGTTGATAGGTACCACTGCAAGTTATCGATGCCGCTGCCTTCAGCGATCGGGAAAAATCAGCGGGATGATTTCGCCCACTTCTCTATGGCTATGATTCAATATGAAGAAGCAGTCCACATCGTGATCGAAGTGGACGAGATAAATTCCGGAGTCCGGGTGCAGGCGGAGGAGATGGCGAGAATAATCGGTTCTGGATATGAGGGGAAACTTGTAGGAGTGCTGGTGTATATCCCTCATACCGAGGAGCTTGCCCCCCTCATATATGTCCCGGAAATAGGGAGCATGATCTGGGAACGCGGCTGTGGATCCGGCACTGCTTCTCTCGCGGCATATCTTGCCTGGAAAAAAAGAGAGATCATCTCCGCTCTGGTTAAGCAGCCGGGAGGAGTGATGAAAGCTGCCTGTGAATGGGAAAAGGGTTCTATCCGGGCGATTGAGATCGAAGGAACCGTCGGCATCGTAGCGGAGGGAAAAGCATATATCGGTTAAGTTTCATTACCGGTTCGTGGTGCCAGGCAAAAAACCGTCAAATTGTGCCTCGTGCCACCAAACAAAGCACGACATCAAACACATAGCATAACGGCACATCAAAATTAAAACTGAACGGTACAGGAGGGAATCAAATGAAAGCAATCAGGACATTTGAAGGGGAATTGGATATCTTTTTAGAACGATTCGAACATACCGTTCAAAGTTTTATACAGGAAGGAACCAGCGCCGGGGAATTGGAGCAGCTGGTGGATGACTATTCAAGTTTCATACTCAGTCCCGAATACATTTCAAGATGGGAGCAATTAGTTGCAGCAGGGGTTCCGGAAATAGTGAAGAAATTGCAAAAGTCTTCCGCTCTTGCCGTTGCTGTACTGGAGAAACACCGGGCTATGAAACTACTGAAAGGGGAGTCCGGAAAAGCGGATTACTTTGAAAATATCGAATCCTGCATCGACAAGGAATTCGGCCGTTTCCAAGTGACGGATGAGTCGGTCGTCCTCCTTGTGGGATCCGGGGCATTCCCCATGACACCGTTATTAATTGCGGGAAGGACGGGTGCTAAAGTGATCGGAATCGATATCGATGAAGATGCGGTCACGCTTGGAAGGCAGGTCGTAGAAAGACTTGGTGCAGACCTGGATATAAGGATTGAGCCAAAGCCGGCAGAAGAGCTGGATAAATTGAATGAAGTGACGCATATCATCTTCAGTTCGACAGTCGATGGGAAATATAAAATCCTGGACAGTCTGTATGAGAAGACCGGGGATAGAGTGGTCGTATCAATGCGCTACGGCAACGGACTTAAATCGCTGTTCAACTTTCCATCAAAGTCGGTGAATGAGGAAAAATGGATCATAGCAGAGAACTTCATTCGCAACGATCAAATTTTCGATATTCTCATCTATGAAAAAGCAATGAAAGGAGGAAGCCGATGAATCCTCGTGTCTTATTGGCAGGGACCGGACCGGTATCTGTTCAACTTGCCGTCATTGCGAAAAAAAAGCTGAATTGTGAAGTTGGCATCGCAGGCAGGAGGTCAGTACGCGGGCGTAAATTCTTTCAGGCCCTTGCTGAAAACCGTCAGCGCATTGCTGTTTCTGTTCAAAAAGAAACAATCCGCGGTATGGAGGGCGTGTGTGTGATCGACAACATTTATTCCGGTTACGAAGCGGTGCAAGGAAAGTGGGATGTCCTTGTACTTACTGTGACGACTGATTCATACACAGCTGTCTTGAAGTCAATTGACCGGGAAGTATTGAAAAAGGTCAGCAGCATTGTACTGATTTCGCCTACTTTCGGTTCCAACAGTCTTGTAAAACAGTTCATAAAGGGAATTAATGCAAAGTGCGAGATCATCAGCTTCTCCACCTATCTTGGGGATACCCGCTGGGTGGGCGGCGAGCCCTCTCATCATGTCATCACGGCTGCAGTGAAGAAAAGGCTGTATATCGGATCGGGCTTTCGGGAATCCAAGGTGATTCAAAGACTTGTGAATGCCGGAGAAGATATGGGCATTGAACTTGTCCATGTACCATCTCCTCTTGAAGCGGAAACGAGGAACATATCCCTGTACGTACATCCGCCTCTCTTCATGAATGAGTATACGCTTCGTGCCATTTTTGAAGAAGGTACGAGAAAGTATGTGTATAAACTCTTTCCGGAAGGTCCAATCACCCACCGGCTGATCCGTATCATGCGGTCTCAATGGAAGGAAATGATGGGGATTTTGGAGAAGCTGGGGGTTCCGCAGCTCAACCTCCTCAAATTCATGACGGATGATACCTATCCGGTAAGGCCTGAGAGTCTACCGCGCCGGGACATCGAACACTTTGGGGATTTAGAGCCGGTTCATCAGGAGTATTTACTGTACATACGTTATACTTCCCTGCTTATTGATCCGTTTTCAACACCGGATGAAGATGGCAGATACTTTGATTTCTCCGCTGTCCCGATCCGGAAGCTGTTCGTCAACCACGAAGGGGAACTTGATATCCCCAGGATGCCGAAAGAAGATTATTACCGGATTAAAATTATCCAGGGCATTGCCAGGCATCTTGAAGTGGAGTGCCCGGCCATAGACGGTCTCATTTTGGTCTATGAAGAAAATCTGAAGAAAGCGGCAGAACTCTATAAGGATAAATTATTATCGGAAGCTTTCATACTCCGGGATTTTCATGGAGATATCGGTAGGATCACCCGGGAATTGAAAACACACTCAGAAGAGTGAGGTTTTAGAACTTTTGGAGAAACCTTACCATCAGTAGGCAAGCAGAAAGAGAATAAAAGAAATGAAAGAATCAGAGGAGAGAAGAGTATGAACAAGAGTAAAATTGTTTTGTTTTCCCTGTTTATCATATGTTTGGCCGTTTCGGCAGCATGTTCATCAGAGAAAGGCGAGGAATCCGAAGGCCTCAGTGAAAAAAATGAATTGGTCTATGCCACTGCAAAAGATATCAACGACATGAATCCACACCTCTACGCGGGATCGATGCCGGCGCAGGGAAAAGTATTTGAATCACTTGTGGAGAACACCGAAGACGGCATAAAGCCGCTACTTGCTAAATCCTGGGAAATTTCAGGGGGCGGCAAGGTGTATACCTTCCATTTAAGAGAAGGTGTCACCTTCCATGATGGTGAACCTTTCAACGCAGAAGCAGTGAAAAAGAATATAGAGGCAGTTCAGCGCAACAAAGAAAAGCATTCGTGGATCAAACTTTCAGCTAAGATCGAAAATGTCCATGCTATCGATGAATATAAAGTGAAAATGGTACTATCCGAGCCCTATGACCCCGCGCTTGTCGAACTATCCATGACAAGGCCCTACGTATTTATCTCACCAAACGATTTTAAAGATGGTGAAACAAAAAACGGCGTGAAAGGCTACAACGGCACGGGTCCATATATCTTAACTGACCAAAAGATTAAAGAGTACGCTGTATTTGAAGCGAACAAAGATTATTGGGGAGGGGAGCCTGACATCGAGAAAATAACTGCGAAAGTGCTTCCTGCCGGTGAAACTACCTTCCTGGCTTTCCAAAAGGGAGAAATTAATTTCGCTTTTACCGATGACCGGGGAGCAGACAGCTTGAATAAG
Source organism: Rossellomorea aquimaris (assembly GCF_001877785.1). Classification (GTDB taxonomy): domain Bacteria; phylum Bacillota; class Bacilli; order Bacillales; family Bacillaceae_B; genus Rossellomorea; species Rossellomorea aquimaris_A. The sequence continues at coordinate 61,630 of NZ_MINN01000128.1, forward strand.
GAAGCGATGGAGCAATTGGATGAAAGCGGTGATTATCAGGTGAAAAGAAGCGAACCGATGAATACGAAAATGATTGTGGCGAACAGCAGCAAAGTCGGCCATCCTGTCAGCGAGAAATCCGTTCGGGAGGCCATTTGGTATGCCATTGACCGCAAAACGATTGCAGAAGAGATTCTCGAAGGTACTGAAACCGAAGCACACACTCTTTTTTCCTCGAATGTCAACTATGCGGACGTTGAGTTGGAAAAGCGCGGATTTGATTTGAAAAAAGCGGAGAATCTCCTTGAAGATGCCGGCTGGAAAGCAAAGGAAGAAGGTGGGATAAGGGAGAAAGATGGTCATCCGCTGACCTTGGAATTATATTATGACGTCAATTCAGGGTCCCAAAAAACAGAAGCAGAATTCATTCAGAGTTCATTGAAAAAAATAGGTGTTGAGCTGGAACTCATAGGGGAAGAATCAAGTTCAATAGCGAACAGGAGGTCTACCGGGGAGTATGATTTATTATTTAATCAAACTTGGGGACTTGCATACGATCCGCAAAGTACCATTGCAGCCTTCACCTCGGACGCTTCATATCTTCATACCACAAAAGGCATAGATCAAGCCGGCGAATTGTATAAAAAAATTGATCAAGTGATGAAATCGACGGATGAGGAGAGGAAAAAAACATTGTACAAAGAGATTCTTACCATCGTTCATGAAGAGGCGGTGTTCATCCCGATTACCAACGGAAGCATGACAGTGGTGGCACCCTCAGACTTAAAAGGATTATCGTTTAAGCAGACACAGTTTGAACTGCCGTTTGAGGAGATGCGTTTTGAGTAATCTGCACCGCTTTGTCATATCTTTTACACATAATTGGCCGATTGCCGGGAAAAGGGCCGGCAGGTTTGAAAGTCAGCATAGTTGATACCTGAAAAAGGAGGAGTGATTCATTGTTTCACTTTGTGCTTAAAAGGCTGCTCGTCTCCATCCCTTTACTGTTTGTCATTTCGTTCATTTCTTTTGCGCTGATGAATCTGTCTCCAATGGATCCGGCGAAGGTAGTCCTTCAGTCTCAAGGGGTGCCAGTCATCACGGAAGAATTATTGGATCAAACAAGGGAAGAACTCGGGATGGACCGGTTTTTTCTGCTGCAATATGCAGATTGGCTGTGGTCTTGTCTGCAGCTTGATTTCGGAACATCCTATGTGACCGGGCAGCCTGTCTGGTCACTGCTCGGTCCGGCATTTCTCAATACACTGAAACTGACGGCCGTGTCTTCCATAATGGTTATTTTTATTTCTATTATTCTAGGAGTCATCTGTGCCGTCAAAGAGGGGAAAGCGGTCGATCACGCCGTCAGGGGCAGCGCTTTTTTCCTGACGGCGATGCCTTCCTATCTGCTTGCATCGCTGATGATCTGGTACTTTTCAGTCAAACTGGATCTATTCCCTACAAATGGAATGGACTCTTATGAAAGTTATATCCTGCCGGCATCTGTGATCACAATCAGTTATGCCGGCATCTACTTCAGGGTAGTGAGGAGTTCCATGATCAGCAATCTTCAGAAGGATTATGTGCTGTACGGCAGGGCATGCGGATTGAAGGAAAGAAAGATTACCATGCGGATACTGCGCAATTCCCTTCAAGTCGCTATTTCTGTCTTCTGCATGGCGATTCCCATCATCCTCGGGAGTACGGTCGTCATCGAGAATGTTTTTGCCTGGCCGGGAGTGGGGACCTTGAGTGTCGAATCTATTGTCAGCCGCGATTTCCCTATCCTGCAGGCGTATGTTTTGGTTGTAGCAGGAGCTTTTGTCGTGTTCAATGCCCTATCCGATATTGTGAACGCATTAATCAATCCAAGGATGAGGAATGATTTATAGATGAGCAGGTTAAAGAATTTATTCAAAGATCCCCTGGCCATTGTGTCCATTGGGATAATTTTAGTGACGGTCATAGCCGGGATACTCGCGCCTTTCATCGCTCCCCATGACCCGGAAGAAGTGAATATGGGCATGCGCTATGCACCGTCTTCGGCAGAATATCTTCTCGGGAATGATCATTTGGGGCGCGACATCCTATCTCGCATCATCTATGGAATCCGGCCTAGTGTACTGTGGGTGATAGCAGCCTTGGCCTTGTCAGTACTGATCGGAACAGTCATAGGATTCGTGTCCGGGTATTTCGGGGGGAAGGCGGATGCCTTCCTTATGGGATGCTGCGACATCATGTTGTCATTCCCGGGGTATGTGATGGCCCTTGCGATCATCGGTGTTCTTGGTGTTGGTCTTGAAAACATCTTGATCGCCTTCATCACCATCAAGTGGGCATGGTTTGCGCGCATCATTCGCACTTCAGTCCGCCAGTTTGCCGAAGAAGACTATGTGAAATATGCGAAAACAATAGGGAAGGGACATATCCCTATCATGGTCAAGCATATGTTACCGGTGACATTTGCCGACATCGCGGTCATATCAAGCAGTTCGATTTCGTCGATGATCCTTCAGATTTCCGGCTTCTCCTTTCTGGGTCTCGGGATCCAGGCTCCGAAAGCTGAATGGGGGATGATGCTGAACGAAGCACGTGAGGTAATGTTCACCAGGCCGGAACTGCTGCTCGCACCAGGTCTTGCGATCATCATTATTGTCATGGCTTTCAACTTCTTCTGTGATGCCCTCCAGACTGCCTTAGACCCGGCAAGGCAAAATAGGGAAAGGAAAGAACGTGTTCACATATCCGGTAAGAAGGCGGAAGTATCATGACCGGTCCGTCAAGAAATGACATACGGAAGGTGGTTGAAGGGAAATGAATGTATTGGAAGTCAGAGGACTTTCCATCCGAGATGATAAAAAGGATGAAATCCTTGTCAAGAACAGCTCTTTTCAAGTAAAACAAGGATCGTGCCTTGCCATCGCGGGCGAAAGCGGCAGCGGTAAGTCGCTTACATGCCGGGCTTTGATGAAGCTTAATCAATCAGGGCTGTCTGAGAAGGGGACCGTCCTGTATAAAGGGAATGATATCGCCAAATTTTCAAAAGAATCCTTGAGGAAGATGAGGGGCAGGGAGATGTATATGATCATGCAGAACGGCATGACCGCATTTGATCCCTCAACCGTCATCGGCGTCCATCTTAAGCAGACTGCTGGAGAACATTACGGGTGGACTGCTGCAGAAACCGAGCGGAACCTTCACAGCGCGCTCGAACGTGTACTATTGAAAAATCCGGGGGAAGTAATGAATCAATATCCCCACCAGTTATCAGGCGGGATGCTGCAGCGTACCATGATCGCTCTCGCCCTGGTACTCGAACCCGGGCTCATCATTGCCGACGAGCCGACGACGGCGCTTGATGCCATCACGCAGTATGAAGTGATGAATGAACTCTCGCTTCTGCGGGATAGGATCGGCTGTACAATGATTTTCGTCTCTCATGATCTTGGGCTGGTAAGGAAGGTCGCCGATGAACTGCTGATCATGAAAGACGGAGAAATTGTGGAAAGAGGAGAAACAGAAACCGTCTTCATGGAACATAAGCAAGAATACACGAAGTTTCTCATATCTGCCAGGCAGGTTTTGAGTGACAACTTCATGAAAATCATGGAGGTGCGCTGATATGATCAGGGTGGAGAATGTATATAAATCATATAAGCGAGGCGGACTTTTTTCCCTGGAAAGAAAGCCCGTATTAAAAGGAGTCAGCTTCCAAAGCCCCGCCGGTGAGTGCCTCGCCATCGTAGGAGAGAGCGGGAGCGGCAAGTCGACACTGGGACGGTTCCTGATCGGTATCGAGAAGCCTGATCGGGGAACTGTTTTACTTGAAGGGTTCGATGTGTTTAATAGGAAGACACGTAAAGGAGCAGTCAGTGCAGTTTTTCAGGACTATAAATCGTCAATCAATCCTTTCTTTACAGTAGAAAAAGCAATTATGGAGCCCCTCGGGAAGGACGGCAGCAGGCAGAGGGTTGAAGAGCTGCTGAGAGAAGTAGGGCTTCCTTCTTCTTACAGGCAAAAATACTCCCATGAATTATCTGGTGGAGAAGTACAGAGGGTGTGCATCGCAAGAGCGATGGCATCACACCCCCGCTTCCTTCTGCTTGACGAAGCCGTCAGTTCCCTGGATGTCACGGTTCAATTGCAGATCCTGAACCTGTTGAAACGATTGAAGGAACGGCGCGGCATGGGCTATGTCTTCATCACTCATGATATCCAGGCAGCCGCCTATATCTGTGACCGGATCATTTTTTTCCGGGACGGCAGGATTGAAGAAACAGCAGAAACTGGACAATTAAAGAATGTCCGGTCTGATTACGCCAGAAAACTGCTCGGCGTACTTTCCGGTACAGCCGAAGCGGCTGCAGGTTTAGAACAGGCATAATAGAAGGGAGTGAAAAAACACTCCTCTTGTCAAAAAGGAGGGATCAGCGTGAAGGGAGCATTATCATGGCCCTTTTTACGATTATACATATTGGTTCTATTTTACTTCAGTGCGAACGCCATCTTGAATGTGCTGATTCCGCTGCAGGGGAAGGAATGGGGAGCAAGCAACACAACAATCGGGCTTGTGATGGGTGCATATTTGTTCACGACTATGTTCTTCAGGCCGTGGGCAGGCCGCATCATTCAGAAATATGGCCCGATTAGAGTACTCCGCATCATTCTTATATTAAATGGTGCTGCCCTGGCGATATACGCCGTTTCCGGCCTGGGGGGATACATTCTTGCACGTGTCCTTCAAGGAGTGTCGACTGCCTTTTTCTCGATGGCGCTTCAAATCGGCATCATCGACGCGCTTCCTGAAAAAGATCGCTCACAGGGGATATCGTTATATTCTTTATCTTCCTATATCCCGGGTATTCTCGGCCCATTGGCGGCGGTGGCGATCTGGAAGGATGGAATGGATTCGTTCGGCTGGGTCATGATCGGGATCGCCGTGGTTACCGGAGTCGCGGGATACAGTGCGAAGATTGACAAAGGTGAAGAGGAGCAGGGAAGCACAGAAGGAGGAAACGTCCTGGGGTCTTTTTCCCAGCTGGTGAAAAACCCTTTCTTGTTTAAATGCAGTGTCCTCATGCTTGCATCGTCTATTATATTTGGGGCGGTTACCACATTCATCCCCCTCTATGCCTTGGAATTGGACAGAGGGAGTGCAGGAATCTTCCTTATGCTCCAGGCAGCGACGGTTGTAGCTGCCCGCTTCACGTTGAGAAAACGTGTCCCGTCTGACGGGAAATGGCATCCTTCATTTGTACTGGGAACAATGTCTCTGCTGGCACTCTCCGTTCAGTTCATCAGTTTTTCCTCAACGGCTGGCCCCGTCTTTTTCTACGCAGCGGCTGTCGGCATCGGAATCGCCCAGGCACTGATCTACCCAACGCTCACGACCTACCTGTCCTTCGTCCTGCCAAAGGCGGACAGGAATGTCTTATTGGGCCTGTTCATTGCAACTGCAGACCTCGGGGTATCGATGGGAGGAGTCATCATGGGGCCGGTGGCCGATCTCACATCATACTCAGCAATGTATATGGCATGTGCCGTGCTCGCCGTGTTGATGATTTTCTTTTCCTTTAGGGGGAGGCCGGTAACAGCATAAACACTTTTGCTGCAAAAAAACGACTCGCTCTCTCGGAGCGGGTCGTTTTTAATTTATCTCACCCTGTTCGCCAAATTTTAAGTTGAGCCAGGGATCCCACTAATCCAAAGGTGAAAATAGTAGTGCCGGGAACAGGCTCTTGGTGAGCAAGGGCAATCAAACTTCTATGTCTGTCTGTTTTTTCCTTTTTATCAAAAAATACGCCGTGATCCACGAGGTGACCGGTATGGCAAGTGCCACACCGATCCCGGCAGAACCGATGAAAATCATCTCTGAACTGAACACTTTGGAATTGACGATTTCCCCTAAAGAATAGGACAGGTCCTTGAACCAAATCAACAGTGCCATGTATCCACCAAAAAATGCAAAGAACAGAGTGTTTGTAGAGGTGCCGAGGATATCCCTGCCAATGCTCAGTCCGCTTGTGAATAATTCCTTCCGGCTGATGCCCGGATTGTGATAGTGTATTTCCTTCATTGGGGAGGAAATCGAGATCGATAAATCGATGATTGCTCCGATGGTGCTCATGATGATCATCGCAACACCGATTTTGACAAAGTCGACCCCCACAAACAATGAGAAGGCACCAATTTCTTCGATTTCCTCTTCGCTGAATCCCTGGATCATGGCTGCATCTGCCAGTGTCAGGATGAAGAAGAGCAGGACTCCGGCGGTGGCGATCGTGGAGATGAAGGCTGTCGCGGTCTTGATGTTGATCCCGCTGATGATGAACAGTGAGATGCAGCTGATCAGGACGCATGCTGCGAGTGTCAGGATGATGGGATTCATATTTGGATCGTTCATCATGATGATGGTGAGGAGGAGGACCCCGAAATTGAGGAAAAGGGCTGCAAACGAACTTGCTCCCTTTTTACCCCCTATTGATACCATCAGGATAAAGAGTATGGCTGCGAGCCAAAGTTGTACAGTCATAGTTTCGCCTTCTTTCGTTTGACAAAAAAGATGGAAATGAAGATCGCAATCGGAATCGTCAGTACAATGCCGATTCCCCCCGACAATGCCCGGGCTGTTTCGAGCGACAGGTTCATGGTCAGGGTGAACCCGAGCGGAGAAGCATTTTTAAAATATAAAATAAGCATCGGAATCGCTCCGCTGATGTAGACGAAGAACAGGATATTGGTCATCGTGCCCATGATATCCCTCCCGATTTCAAAGCCTGACTTCGTCAATGCCTTGATGGAAATCCCCTGATTCTTCTCGTAAAGACCGAAGATGGATGATGACAGGGTAATGGCAACATCCATCACGGCCCCCAGACAGCCGATCAGGATTCCTGCAAGGAAGACCGCTTCATAAGGACGGGTTAAAAATTGCATCTCTTCGTACCGGAGACCACTGCCCCCGGTAAGTTTCACGACGGCATAACTGATGAGCAGTGTGATAAACGTCGTGATGAGAGTCGACACCGCCGCCGCATAGGTCTTTTCATTGAATCCATTTACGAATAATAGGGAGACGGCCGTGAAAATGATGACCCCGACGCTGCATACTAGCAGAAGGCTCGTACCATCAGTCTGGATATATACGTCAAGTCCATAGGAAAGCACCACTGCATTGACCGCGAGCGTAACCAGTGAAAACAGCCCCTGCTTCTTCCCGACGACCAGGATCAGGAGGATGAAAACCCAGGAAATCAACATCAGAAATTTATCCCGTTTCACATCTTCAATACCGCCGGTCAATGCCCCGGAGTCCTTCCCATCCTTATCAATCGTGACGAATACTTCATTACCCGGCTTATAAGGCTGGTCATACGCGCCCGATGAGGAGTATTCATTCTTCAAGAGAATCTTCTCCCCCTCATGCTCCCCGTTTTTTATTTGGGCCGTGATCTGCTGGGTATACAACCGGTCTTTATTGCCGTTCATATCCTCCATGTCATTCGAGTTTATGATTTTTACATTCTCGACTTCGGCTATGGGCCGGTCATAAAGCGATTGATTATGATCGACGAAGTAGAGCGATCCCGCGAACGCCAACCCGGCAAGTATAATTGAAATGATGTGTATGTAAGACATATTCTTTAATTTTCTTATAAGTGCATGCATGCAAGGAGGTACCTCCGAAAGAGCGTATTAGCCATAGTGGCAGTTTTCATTATTTCATATCGAGGAGGGAATTCAAAGGAACATCCTGCCCGGACAAAAGAAATGCCAACTTGAAATGAAAGGTTGTGGTAAAATAAGGATATTGAACCGAGTCATTCATCCCGCCTTAAACAAGAGAGGTGCCTTACATGAAAGTGAAAAAGTCCGTATACCTACTTCCAATTTTGATAGTAGGACTGCTGCTGACCCTGTTCGGCCGCACATTCGGTGTCCTCTTCATCGCAGCGAACGTTATATTCATCTTCCTTATTACGTTTCTATTAAAAAGCTACAAAAAAACAATGAAAGACCCCTTTCTGTACATAGCCCGATCATTCATGATCGTGTATGGCCTGTTCCTGCTCTCATTCATCGCGGTCGAGGGCTATCTCATACTAGAATCTGAAAAATCAAAAGTGATTGATTCATCTGGAGCGGATGTGGTGATCATCCTTGGTGCCGGACTGAAAGGGGAAACTCCATCGAAGACGCTGGTTTCAAGGCTTGAAGCGGGGAAGGCGGTCCTCGATGCCGATAAGGACCTCCCTGTGGTCGTTTCAGGAGGCCAGGGCGAGGGAGAGTCGATACCGGAAGCAGAAGCAATGGGACGTTATTTAATGGAAAACGGTATCTCAGAGGATCGTATCATTTATGAAAAAACGTCCACCACTACATATGAAAATCTACTAAACTCTATGGAGATCCTAAGGCAGCAGGGAATGGAGGATCCAAAAGTCCTCATTGTGACGAGTGATTACCACGTCGTAAGGGCGGAGATGATTGCAGGAGATCTCGGCATTGACGCCGTTGGGGTTTCGGGAATTTCACCTTTTGTTGTGAGGGTGAATTATTTCATAAGGGAATATTTTGCGATTGGTAAAATGATGATGGAAAAGATTCTGCCAATCTGAACCGGCAGCTGAATAAATTGGCTCCTGAGCTGATTTCAAGGAGGGTGTTTTATTGGAAGATTATATTCGCAATAACCAGGAAATGCTGATCATCATCTACTGCTTCATTATTCTTTGGCTGAATATCGGCTACTTAAGAGAATACAAAAAGATTAAAAAAGGACTCGATGAAATCGCCTCTGCCGATGAACTTGAAATCAACCCTTATTCCGTGTCCCTCGATATCATGGTGCTGATCTTCAATTTTTTCAGGAGATGGCTGATCTATATCCTGGCAGTGACGATGACCGGAAATCCTGTTGTCCTTATCATTTCTCTTATTCTTTTTATTTTCAGTTTGTATGATTGTTTGTTTAATTACACCCTTGAGAGATTGAGGAAATCGAATCTATTAATGTATCTGGCTGTTGCGGATACGATTTATATAGGGGTTTTTGTAAGTTATCTATTCATTTGGTATTGATCCTGGAGAGATGAACTATGAAACTTTCAACTCTCTTTCTGCGTATATATATTATACAAATTGCAACTGAGAGGGGGCTGGACGAATTTGAAAGCAGGTATAAAGATCAGCATCATCCTTTTCCTGTTTATTGCCTTTGCCCAGATGACTGCTGATGCGAAGTCCTACCGGATTGATGAAGTGCAGATCCGGGCCTGGATCCAGACGGATGGGAACGTCCTGGTCAATGAAAAATTCACCTATACATTTGATGGCGCCTTTGAAAGTGTCCGTAGGTCTGTCCATCAGGTTCATCATGATGGGGTGGAGTGGTTTGAAACTTATGAACTGCTGGATGATGAGGCAGAGTTGGGCTTCCTTGAAGATGGGGACCTGAAGCAGCTCAAGGTAGAGCGGGAAGAGGGGAACACGTACAGGTCGCCGTTTAAAGTGAAGAATACGGCGAAGCATATTGTGTATGCGTATGAACTGAAGAATGCCGTGAAGACCTACGATACGTATAGTGATTTAACGATCCCTTTCTTCGGTACAGACGGCAATCATGACGTGGATATAAATAACGTGACAATCGATTTTGTTTTCCCTGAAAAAATGGATCCGGCAGATTATACTGCTTTCTTTCATGGCCGGGAAGGAGAGGTGGAGGAGAAAGGTCCGGCTGTCATCCGGTTCACTTCACCTGTGTCAAAAATGTACACTTTGACGGAAACCCGGCTCCTTTTTCCCTCCTCCATTATGAAAGATCAAGAAAAGGCATCAGCCCCTGTCTCATTGAAGAAGGTGATTGCCTCAGAGGAAAAGCGGATGGCAGAAGCTGTTCTTAAAGAAGAGCAGACACAAAACTATAACAAATTGCTTGAAGGGCTGGCAGTCGGGCTGGGCTCTCTCGGTGCAATCGTCGTTCTCGGCATGTTGATCGGCAGGTTAAGGGGAAGGAATAATATGTCCGATGTGCTGGATGCTGATCCTCTTTTGCTGTACATGGTCCACAACCGGGGGAAGTTCACGTATTTAGCTTTAATGGCAGGTTTGTATTCGCTCATTGAAAGGGGAAAGGCTTCGGCACGTTCGGAGAAAACGAGCAGCCGGTTCCTCAGTGATCCGAAAGCACCGGATGAAACCCTGTTTGTCCATTTGACTGCAAGTGAAGAAACACTCTCCGTACATGAAAAATATTTTGTTTCCCTATTTTTTAAGCGAAAAGGCCGTAATGGATCAGCGTCCCTGGCACTGACTGATCTGGCAGGAGCGACCAAGGATGAGAAAAATAACAAACGGCATACAAAAACATATCATTCAAAGGTAAAGACGTTAAAAATGAATGAGAAGGAATGGTTTTCAGCGGTATTAATGGAAGCAAAAGAAGCGGGTCTTTTACATGGAAAATGGTATCAAATGGGTACAAAAGCGCTGCCTTTTCTCATCTTGGCAGCAGTTACCCTGGCTTATTATTTCAATCAGCAATCATCTTTTGCGATCTCCCTTTATGCAGGGGGAGGAGTTGCCTTACTGTTATTTGCCTGGCTGAAGGTCAAAAGGAAATGGCCATTACTCGTTTTTCATGTACTATCGCTATTTGCAGCTGCCCAGGTTTATCACGAAACAACGATGCTTCTTCTATTCTCGATCATCACGGTGTCTGCATTGATCATTCTTGTGGTGCCTCGTCACGTATTATCCAGCCCTGCTCTCGGATTGAAAGCAGGCATCCGTGATTTCAAAAGACAAGCAAGAAAAGAGGGGATCCCGGCTGGCGCAGAAGAAGAACTGGATAAGTGGATGATCCGCTCCATGTTATTTCAAAGCAGACGGAGAATCAGAAAGATTTGGGGGCGGACAGACCGCTCGATGCTTTCAGCAGCGCCTCTTGCCTCATTAGTACTGACCGATCAGAATCCACATGAATTTCTCGTGAACTCATGGAAGGGGAGTGTGGCGCCGCCAAGTCCTTCATCGGGTTATACCGACGGCGGGGTATATACAAGTGATGGCGGAGGCGGCGGTGACAGCGGCGGGGGTGCAGGCGCGGATTGATCATGATACTGGGAGGACTCAAATATGAAACTAGTTCTGATATTCGGTCCACAGGCCGTAGGAAAAATGACGGTCGGACAAGAGCTGGAGAAAGCGACGGGATTAAAGCTGTTCCACAACCACATGACCATCGAGTTGCTTCAGCCCTTCTTCGGATTCACCGATGAAATGTGGAGGCTGTCCACACTTATGCGGGAAGAAATTTTTGAAGCTTTTGCAAAAAGCGACCAGGGAGGCATGATCTTCACCTTCATGTGGGCGTTCAACGAGCAGGAGGATTGGGACTGGGTTGAAAAAGTGGAAGCCATCTTCGAATCGAATGGTGCGGAAGTGTATTTCGTTGAACTTGAATCCGATCTTGAAGTACGGTTGGAACGGAACAAAACAGAGAACCGGCTACAGCATAAACCGTCCAAGCGGAATATAGAAGATTCCGAGAAGCGGCTGCTGGCTTCATTGGACAGGCTTCGGTTGAATTCGCTTGATGGGGAAATAAATAGAAAGCATTATTTAAAGATTAATAATACAACGTTGACACCGGAAGAAACGACAAAGAAAATAATTGAAGTGTTTAAGATGAAAAAAATTTAAGAGAAGCTGAGACACCGGCCCCGGCAGCAAACGGGGCCGGCTTTTTGTGTGTGAACGGTTATGCTAAATCGTCTCGTTGTCCACACCACTGCTGCTCTATCTGAATACGATATTGTGTAATACAAACGAACAGGAGATGATAGAGTGGGTGAAAGTGAGAGACCAATTATATTGGGAGGGCCGATCTTAAGGCGGGTCGAAGATGGACAGGCTTTCATCTGGGCAGCCTTGAGTAAGTCTTATGAGTTGGGTGCACAATTGTTCGAGGTGACGAAGAACGGCGCGCCTGCCGGGTTTCATTATAACGAGCTGGATTGTTCCACAGAAACACGGACAATCAGGGCAGGGAAGCATCTGTATATCTGCATGATAAAAGTGTCCCCTGAAAACGGGACATTTCCTGTTAATACACTGATTGGTTATAATCTAACGTTCAAAAGTAAAAGGGAAAAGTTCGATCTCGGTGATCTAGGTTTGCTTTCCCCGGGGAAACCTCAATCCATAGTCTATGGATACCTCGCGTATCCTACGTTTTATATTAATAAAAGTAAGAAAAACAAGATCCTATATGGGTCATGCCGAAACCTTCATGGCAAAGGGGAAGATGTGTTTATAAAAGCTGATCAGGTCATTTCAATGGATGCCGGCGGAACAGACAGACCTTCTGCCCTTTTTTTAATTGGAAATCAAATTTACGCGGATGATGTGGCGGACTCTTTCATCCAGCCGATTATCAGAATGGGTGAAGACCTCTCGGGCCGGGAGGGGGAGCTTGGTTTAATCGATTCACGCCTGAACGATCCCCTTCTTCAAAAACAGCTCAATCAGATCAATGGAAGACAATCGATCTGTGAGAATTGCTGCAGTTTCACATCCCGAAAATCAGCCAACCACCTATTTACGCTTGGGGAATATATGGTCATGTACTTATTATCCTGGAGCCCCGAACTGTGGAGGCAGCCACTTGCTTACGGGATGTTCGAGCCGTTCGATGAACTTGTGGATTCGGAAAAGATCCATTTTTACAGTAAGGACAAGCATTCAACGCAATATAAGAGGGAGTACAAACAGCTCGAAAAGCGTTATGGGAAACAGCTGGATGAACTATCGAACACCGTCGAAGCCCTCGGCGCAGTGAGAAGGGTGCTTGCCAACACCCCGACGTATATGATTTTCGACGAACATGACATCACAGACGGCTGGAATTCTTCAGTGGAGTGGATGACAGAAGTAAGGGAGGCTCCGCTTGGAAGGCATGTGGTCAGTAATGCGCTTGCAGCATATTGGTTATTCCAGGGCTGGGGAAATGACCCGGATTCCTTTGTTGAATTTGAAAAAACGATGAGCTCATACCTGGACATTAATCAAGTTGGTTCACCAGAATTCGAGGAGTGGTCCAGTTCTCTCTGGAATTATGATTTCAGTCATTTTACAGCGCCGACAGTCCCGGCCTCGGTATTCCTTGATTGCAGGATTCTCTGCAGAAAAGGCAGTGAAGGAACATCGTCTGCTTATCAGAGTGGAGTCTGGGAAAAGGTGAAGGCTAAATTAATGCAATCGGGATGGAAGGAAGGCGAACCGCTCATCCTTACCATGCCGCAGCCGGTATACGGAAGCGCCCTGATTGAAACCCTGCCAGGTGTCTCTGGGCATTGCCGATATGATTTTGAACCCTGGAGGCAAAACGGTAAAGACTTCAATGAATTTATTCATAAGGTTGGTGAACTGAAACCGGGGCCCTGCATCATCCTGTCCGGCGGCCGGCACTTTGCTTCCGCCATTACATCCGACATCACTTTTCATGGGGAAGGCAATCGCAGCCTGACGCTCCGCCAGTTCACAAGCAGTCCTATAAAGAACATGAGCTGCAGCATATTTAAAAGCTTTATGATGAAATGGAAAATATGGATGTACGCAAGAAAAGGAACGGAGCGTGCGGTTTACCTATTTTGTGATGGAGAATGCAGGCCTTTCTTATCATCGGAGAAACCATCTAACGATATCGATATGCAGTGTACAGAACGAATCCGGTATCTGCCTTTGAATAGCGGGACTTTAATAGAAACAAAGAACAATATGGGGGTATTGGAGTATGATAATGAAAAATTTATACATTTATTGATTTAAGTGATTTATTTTTCAAATCATTCATTAGAATGAAAGCCGGGGGAGATGACTCCGGCATTTTTTATGAAACAAAGCGGGAGGGTGAGCACAAACTACTTTTTATGAAGAAAAATAAACTTGCGAGCGATTACAATTCTATGCTATCTTGTATGTAACCGGTTACACAAACCAGGAGTGAAAATGATGCCAACGATAAAAGATGTTGCACGTGAAGCGGGTGTATCTGTCGCTACGGTTTCACGTGTATTGAATGATACCGGCTATGTCGGTACCGATACGAGGAAGAAAGTAATGAAGGCGATTGCCCGATTGAATTACAGCCCGAATGAAGTGGCACGCTCTCTTTATAAACGGGAATCCAGGCTGATCGGGCTGCTTTTGCCCGATATTACAAATCCATTTTTTCCGCAGCTTGCAAGGGGTGTGGAGGATGAATTGAGCCGATCGGGCTTCCGGCTTCTGCTCGGGAACAGCGATGAGAATACGGAGAAGGAACTTGATTATATCCAGACATTTGTGCAGAACAATGTGGTCGGGATCATCTCAGCGACCAATCACGTTGACTATCAGATTTACAACGAATTGAAGCTGCCGCTTGTCCTCCTTGACCGAACGTCTGAAGAATTCCCGGCCGTATATGCGGATGGCAGGGAAGGCGGTCGTATGGCCGCGCGCACCCTTATCGATAAGGGGGCAGAGCGGATCACACTTGTAAAAGGACCGGCTCACGTCAAGCCTGCTCAGGACCGATACAAGGGTGCGCTTGAAGAATTGAGCCGGACAGACGTCGATTTTTCCGTGTTGTCCACGACCTCCTATTCTTTTGAAGAAGCAAAGGGATGGGCAGAGGAACTATTTGAAAAGTTCCCGGATACGGATGGCGTGATTGCGAGTAATGACATCGTCGGAATCGCGATCCTCCATGAGGCGCTTAAGCTTGGAAAAAGGATCCCCGAGGGGCTGCAGATCATAGGATATGATGATATCCCGCAAAGCAGCTTGTCGTATCCGACGCTGTCTACGATCAGACAGCCGGCCTACGAAATGGGGCGGGAGGCAGCTCAGCTGCTTATCAATATCATTAGAAAAGAGAAAGGCATAGAACAGACGATTCAGATGCCTGTCGAACTGATAGAACGAAATACTACCCGAAAGGATTGAAAAGCATGAAGAAACCAAAGATTGCGGTCATTGGCAGTTCATCGATGGACCTTGTCGTGACTTCAAAAAGGCGCCCGCTCGCAGGAGAGACTGTCCTCGGGGAGTCGTTTGAAACGGTACCCGGAGGAAAAGGAGCGAACCAGGCAGTGGCGGCTGCACGGCTTGGAGCTGACGTCCATATGATCGGATGCGTCGGGGATGACTCCTACGGAAATGAAATACTGGAAAACCTGAAAGCGAATGGAGTAAACACCGGTTATGTGAAACCGGTTACACATCAAAAGAGCGGAACGGCTCACATCATATTAGCTGAAGAGGATAACAGCATCGTCGTCGTAAAAGGGGCGAACGATTGTGTCACTCCCGACTATGTGAAAGAAGCGCTGCCTCTTTTAAAAGGGTGCGATCTGATCATGATCCAGCAGGAAGTACCCGAAGAAACGGTACTGGAAACAGCCAGGCTTTGCGGTGAAATAGGAGTCCCGCTTCTTTTGAACCCGGCTCCTGCCAGGGAATTACCTGATGAGGTGATTGAAAAAGCGGCCTACCTGACACCGAACGAACACGAGGCAGGAATTTTATTCAAAGGGCTGGACTTATCGAAAGCACTTTCTGATTATCCGGACAAACTTCTCATTACCGAAGGAGCGGCAGGCGTCCGTTATCATGATGGCAATGGGGAACAGCTCATCCCGTCATTTTCGGTGAAAGTGGTCGATACGACTGGTGCAGGTGACACATTCAATGCCGCATTCGGCACGGCAATCGCTGAAGGCCAAAGCATGAAAGAAAGCCTTCGTTTTGCAAACCGGGCAGCCTCGCTGTCTGTCACCGGATTCGGGGCGCAGGGCGGAATGCCGACAAGGGACGAAGTGGAAAGGGGACTGGCGGAATGAAACGCAACGGAATGCTGAACAGTCATATCACGAAAGTACTTGCAGATCTTGGCCACACCGATACGATTGTGGTGGCCGATGCGGGACTTCCTGTTCCGGCGGGGGTCATGAAGATTGACCTTTCCTTGAAAGAAGGGGTCCCGTCTTTTCTCGATGTCGTGGAGGTTTTGAAAGAAGATATGGTCGTTGAACAGGTGACGGTGGCCGGAGAAATCGAACAGAACCAGCGAGTTCATGAGGAGCTCAAGAACGCTTTTCCGGAAATGGAATACATCACACATGAATCGTTGAAATCTCAGTTGAAAGATGCCAAGGCTGTCATTCGCACGGGAGAAATCACACCCTATGCGAACTGTATCCTTCATGCAGGCGTTACTTTTTAACAAAAAGGGGTGACAAGTTATGCAGATCAAAATGGAAAATATCCATAAAGCCTTTGGAAAAAATAAGGTGCTCGAAGGTGTAGATATCCACATTGGAGACGGGGAAGTCCATGCTTTGATGGGGGAAAATGGAGCGGGAAAGTCGACCCTTATGAATATCCTGACGGGCCTTCATAAAAAAGATCAGGGGATCGTCCAGATCGACGGAAGGGAAAAGACGTTCGCCAGTCCTAAAGAGGCAGAAGAGTTCGGCATTGCATTTATCCACCAGGAACTGAATATTTGGCCGGAACTGACGGTGCTGGAAAACTTATTCATCAATAAGGAACCGGTTACACATTTCGGACTTATCCAAACGAAAAAAATGAAAGCGATTGCTGGTGAGCAGTTCGAGAAGCTGTCCATCTCGATCCCGTTGCATAAAGAAGCGGGACAGTGTTCAGTCGGTGAACAGCAGATGATTGAAATCGCGAAAGCACTGATGACCGATGCGAAAGTGATCATCATGGATGAACCGACGGCGGCACTTACGGACAGGGAAATCGGGAAACTTTTCGAAGTGATCCGGTCGTTGAAGAAATCGGGCGTATCCATCGTCTATATTTCTCACCGGATGGAGGAAATCTTCACGATATGCGACACGATCACTGTCATGCGCGACGGCAGGACGGTCGATACGACGCCGATCCCTGAAACAAACTTCGACGAGGTCGTCCGCAAGATGGTCGGCCGCGAACTGACCGACCGTTTCCCAAAGCGTGAGGCGAAGCCGGGTGAATCAATGCTCGAAGTGAAGAATCTTACGAGAAAAGGAGTCTTCGAGAATGTGAGTTTCAGGGTCAGTGCAGGCGAAATCGTCGGCGTATCGGGTCTGATGGGGGCCGGCCGGACAGAAATCATGCGGACCATATTCGGCCTTGACGGTAAGTATGACGGGGACATTTTTATAAACGGAAAAAATGTGAAGATCAAGAACCCGAACCAAGCGGTTGAAATGGGCCTCGGATTTATAACTGAAGACCGGAAAGATGAGGGGCTGGTGCTCGACTTTCCGATTAAGGAAAATATCGTCATGCCGAGTCTGTTCAGTTTTACAAAAAATGGCTTGATTCAGTCGAAGCAGGAACAGGAGTTTGTGGACATGCTCATCAAACGCCTGACGATCAAGACGGAATCCTCCCAGACGGCAGCAAGGAATCTGTCAGGCGGGAATCAGCAGAAGGTCGTCATCGCGAAGTGGATCGGGATCGGCCCGAAAGTGCTTATCCTCGACGAACCGACGCGCGGTGTGGATGTCGGGGCGAAGCGTGAAATCTATCAATTGATGAATGAGCTGACGGACCGCGGGGTGGCAATCATCATGGTATCTTCGGAACTGCCGGAGGTGCTCGGGATGAGCGACCGGATCCTAGTCGTCCACGAAGGAAGGATTGCAGGCGAACTTACAAGGGAAGAAGCCGATCAGGAAAAAATTATGACACTGGCAACAGGAGGTCGAATTCATGAATAATGCATTGAGAAGTACAAACCATGCAGGAAGTGTAATGCAGAAGCTTGGGCCGTTCATGGGGCTGCTCGTATTGTTTGTGGCTGTTTCCGTCATGAACCCAAGTTTTCTCGAACCATTGAATTTATTGAACTTATTAAGACAGGTGGCCATTAACGCATTGATCGCGTACGGCATGACCTTCGTCATTTTGACAGGCGGAATCGACTTGTCGGTCGGATCCATCCTCGCTTTATCGAGTGCTTTGATGGCAGGCATGATGGTTTCCGGCATCGATCCGATCCTTGCGATCCTGATCGGATGTCTGTTGGGTGCAATTATGGGTGCAATCAACGGACTGCTCATCACGAAAGGGAAAATGGCACCGTTCATTGCCACTTTGGCAACGATGACGATGTTCCGCGGGCTGACCCTTGTATACACTGATGGAAATCCGATCACCGGGCTAGGTGACAGTTACGCGTTCCAGCTTTTTGGAAGAGGTTATTTCCTTGGGATCCCCGTTCCTGCGGTCACGATGTTCCTTGCATTTGCCGTTCTTTGGGTGATTCTTCATAAAACACCGTTCGGACGCAAAACGTATGCGATCGGCGGTAATGAAAAGGCAGCACTGATTTCAGGTATCAAAGTTTCACGCGTGAAAGTGATGGTGTATTCACTGGCCGGGTTGCTTTCAGCACTTGCGGGTGCAATTTTGACTTCCCGCTTGAATTCGGCGCAGCCGACAGCCGGTACATCGTATGAGCTGGATGCAATCGCAGCCGTCGTCCTTGGCGGGACAAGCCTTTCAGGCGGACGCGGACTGATTGTCGGTACACTGATCGGGGCGCTCATTATCGGTACTTTGAATAACGGCTTGAACTTGCTGGGCGTTTCATCCTTCTTCCAGATGGTCGTAAAGGGTGTCGTCATCATCATCGCCGTTCTGATCGATCGAAAGAAAGCAGCATAGGAGGATGATCATGAGAAAACTACTCGTATTCATATTGAGCTTGTCTCTTGTATTCCTTGGCGCCTGCTCGCTGCAGCCGCCGGAATGGGCAAAACCTGACACGAAAAACAAGGATCCGGAAGACATCAAGATCGGGCTGTCGGTTTCCACGTTGAATAATCCATTCTTCGTCTCAATCCGGAACGGTGTCGAAGAAGAAGCGAAATCACAGGGGATGGACGTCATCGTTGTCGATGCCCAGAATGATGCAGCCAAACAAATCAATGACGTTGAAGACTTGATCCAGCAGGGCGTTGATGTCCTGCTCATCAACCCGACCGATTCATCCGCGATATCCACCGCGGTCCAGTCGGCGAACAGTATCGGCATTCCAGTCATCACACTAGACCGTTCCGCCGATAAGGGCGAAGTGGAGACGCTGGTCACATCCGATAATGAAAAAGGCGGAGAAATGGCCGGCGAATATATCGTGGAACAGCTTGGTGATGGAGCGAAAGTCGCGGAACTTGAAGGGGTTCCGGGGGCATCCGCTACCCGCGAGCGCGGGAAGGGCTTCCACAATATCGCCGATGAAAAACTGGAGGTCGTCGCAAAACAGACCGCCAACTTCGACCGTACGAAAGGGTTGAACACGATGGAAAACATCCTTCAGGGTAATCCTGATGTCAAAGCGGTGTTTGCGCACAATGACGAAATGGCACTCGGTGCGTATCAGGCGATCCAAAGCTCAGGCCGAGATGTTCTGGTCGTCGGATTCGACGGAAATGATGATGCATTGAACAGTATCAAACAGGGGAATCTGTCCGCAACCGTCGCCCAGCAGCCCGTTGAAATCGGTAAGCTTGCCGTGAAGGCAGGAGCCGATGTGCTGCAGGGGAAGAAGGTTGAAGAGCTGATCCCGGTTCCGTTGAAACTGGTGACGGAGGAGAATGTAGAATAGGGAAGTAGAGAATGATAATTGGTTGGTTTTAGTGATTGGAGAGGAGGCTCACGGGGGTGGGTCTCTTTTTATTTGAAGTTTTACGGATGCCGGGACATATATTGGCGGAAGGGGTATCATTTGCCTGGTGTTAGCATGGATATTTTTTATAATTGACGGAATAAATAGTAAAATTCGAAGATTATTGGTGGGAATTCAAAGATTCCGCCCTGATGTCGAAAGAAAAAGTGCATTTTTCGGAAAGGTTCAGGCTGAAATTCAAATATTATCCAAAAAATGTAATTATTACTGCTCCGAAACACAAAGATTACTAAAAAATCGGTCCAATCACCCCCGGAAAATTCAAGATTAACTTTCAAAATACACAAATAAGACTCAAACCGGGCTCAATTTAATGGAGGGGGGACGAGATGAATTATCTAAGTGGATTGGAGAAACTCATGGGGATGGATCTATTTTTATAAGTAGGAACCTGGGGCGGCAGGCTGATTTATTGATAGAAGATGCCTTTTGTTTGGGTATTTTTGGTAAGTGACGGAAATCGAGATATTCGAAGATTATTGGTGGGAATTCGAAGATTCCTGGCCGAAATCGAAAGAATAAGTGCATTTTTCGAAAGATTTCAGGCCAAAATTCAAAGATTGACTAAAAACTGTAAAATTCACCGTTCTAAAACCTATAGATTAACTAAAAAAACTGTAAGATTCACCACTATAAAACTCAAAAATTACCAAACCACCGCCCTAAGATTCAAACATTACCCAAAAACCGCCACACTCTCCGAAAAAACCACCCAAATCACCGTACCAAGAAGCTGCCACGCCCCGAAACTTACCATCAGAACCCCCATTAACAGAAATCCCCTAAACAAATAACGGCATATCCCTGTTATAGTTAAAATAGAATGAATGGATTAATGACAATCGTAGGGGAAATGAATCTATGAAAAAGATAAAAAGTATCCTGTTCATGCTGCTTGGGATCGTGTCGCTCGGAATCGGGCTTGCCGGCACGGTGCTGCCTGTCCTTCCGGGCGGTCCGTTCTATTTATTTGCCGCCTTTTGTTTTGCCAAAAGTTCCAAGCGGATTGAAACATGGTTTAAAAATACAACTATATATGATAAGTATGTTCTGGCATTTCTGCAAAAGAAGGGGATGACCCGCAGGGAGAAGATCAGAATCAACGTGACGGCCGATTTCTTCATCCTGCTTTCTGTCATATTCGTGGACATCCTGTTTGTCAGAATCATTTTAATAGTCCTCGCTTTGTACAAACATTATTATTTTGTGAAAAAAATAAAGACCCTGCCTGCGGATAGGCAAGGTGATGAGGTGAATGAAGCGAACTGACGCGGGAGGCGCGGCCGCTTTTCCCGGCTGTGGTCCTGCCGGCTGTCTCCAACCACATAAAAAGGGACGGGTCCCGGCTCTGCAGCCGGTGCTCGTCCATTTAAACAGCCTTCATATAACGGCCTGTAATTTAGTCCATTGCTTTTAATTCCCCGGTCAGCCGCAGGAATTCATTCTTGTCTCCGTCCCGCAATGCCCGGTCGATGTTCTGCTCGAGCTGTTCTTTCCGGAACACAAGCAGAGCTTTATCCAAAATCATTTCTGCCATTAAAGAGTCCAGGGTAATCAAATCAGGCTTTGGTGCGTTCAGCAAGTATTTCTTCATGAGAATCAACTCCTTGACCTTTTTTCTATTATACTAACCATTTTCTTAATTTTCAAACATTTTATAAAAAAAATTGACCCGCCCCTCAATCCGTTAATCATCGACATACAGAGGGGCGGGCTTTCAAAAGTATTTCAATCAAAGAAAAACAACGACCGCAAAGGATTCTTGAATGCTCTCTTGGTCGGTTCGTAATCGCGGACTGCGCTTGTGCAGGATTCGACTTCGCCGAATCCGATGAAATTCATCTTCATGTCGCGGTCGAGATTTCGGGCATATTCCCATTGTCCCCATTTCTCGAACAGTTTCACCTGCAGGTCCGCCGCCTTCAATCTGGTGTTCACGGTCAGTCTGCCGTCAGCGTCCTGTTCTATTCTGAACTCTTCTATTTCCCCGAACTTGTGCAGGATGAAATCGATCTCTTCCTGAAGCTTGTCCGGCTGATTCCTGTATTCTTCTGACAAGATGACATTGGTCGTTACATGGATATTCATTTTCCCCATTATAATTCCTCCGTTCTGGTTTTCGCCTGAAGAGGGTCTGCTAGTATATACGGATGGGGCATCAGATTGTTTCAGATTTTTGTGGATTCTGTTCATGCTTCAAGATAACACAGCCCGCTTAGCAAACTTCCCGGAAGCTTGAATGACTAAGAGAAGATAATAATGAAATAGTGATAGTTTATTTGATTATGCACTCGGAATTAGGTAAAATCTTTTTATATTCATTTTTTTAAAACGGCTGGGGGGATGGAAATGGGACAGAGAAGCTAAGATTGCTTGCGACACGCGCAGGAACATATTTGGTAACGTATCAGCGCGGGCTGCTGAAAGCCGGAAGTTCTGCTTCTCATGACAGGTTCTATGCTATCCCTTCACTAGATAAGTAGATTCATAAGCTTTCATCTCCCGGAACCATTTACAATGTAAATGAGATTTTTAAAAATAATGGAGGTGTAAGCCTCGTCCATGGATGAGGCTGCTAATTGACAACGTCTATAAATTTAATTTTGATTGCATTATTGATTGCTTTGACCGCATTTTTCGTGGCGACTGAGTTCGCGATTGTGAAGGTCCGCGGATCCAAGATTGACCAGCTTGTTGCTGAGGGCAGGAAGGGATCGATGGCAGCGAAGAAAGTCGTGACTCATCTCGATGAGTACCTTTCTGCCTGTCAGCTCGGGATTACGATCACAGCCCTTGGTCTTGGTTGGCTGGGTGAGCCGACTGTTGAGAAGATTCTGCATCCGCTGTTTGCTTATTTAGAAGTGAATGAAACGCTCACGCATTTGCTTTCATTCGGTATTGCCTTTGCTCTTGTAACCTTCCTCCACGTGGTGGTCGGTGAACTTGCCCCGAAAACGGTGGCGATTCAGAAAGCCGAGGCAGTGACTTTGCTGTTCGCGGGTCCGATTATTTGGTTCTACCGGATCATGTATCCGTTTATTTGGCTTTTGAACGGTTCAGCCAGGGTGTTTGTGGGCATATTTGGACTAAAGACGGCTTCTGAGCATGACGAAGTCCATACAGAAGAAGAGCTGCGGATCCTTCTTTCGGAAAGCTATCAAAGCGGGGAAATCAATAAGAATGAATTGAAGTATGTGAACAACATCTTTGAATTCGATGAGCGGATCGCCAAGGAAATCATGGTTCCGCGGAAAGAAATAGTCTCCCTTTCGATCGACGATACATTTGCCGACGTGGTGGAGACACTGAGAAAAGAGAACTTCACCCGTTATCCGGTTATTGACGGTGATAAGGATAACATCAAAGGATTCGTCAATATGAAGGAGCTTCTGACGGAGACGGTGACCAGGAACCTCGAAGAAGAGCATTTCAGGGTTCATTCGTTCCTCAATCCGATCATTACCGTCATCGAGACGATTGCGATCCATGACCTGCTTGTGAAAATGCAGAAAGAGCGCGTGCATATCGCCGTGTTGATCGATGAATACGGCGGAACGGCAGGGATCGTGACGGTCGAGGACATCCTTGAAGAAATCGTCGGTGAGATCCGTGATGAATTTGATGAGGATGAAGTCGCTGAGGTAAGAAAGCTGAAGGACGGACATTATCTGCTTGATTCGAAGGTGCTGATCAATGAGGTTAACGCTCTTCTGGACATTTCGATCGACGTAGGGGACCTTGACATCGATACGATCGGCGGCTGGTTCATGACACACAACATCAATTCCAAAATCGGCAGTGTCATCGAAGAAGAGGGATACCGTTTTAAAATCATCGAAAAAGACGGCATCCAGCTCCGTTATCTCGAAGTGACGAAGCTTTAGACGCAAGAAAAGCAACTGGTTTGGTAGACCGGTTGCTTCTTTTCATACATATGAATATTACTTTAAGGCAGGTGATTCAATTGGCAAAAAGCAAACTGTATCGATGGAGTATTCAGATACTCATTATCTTGACCATTATCTATGTAGCAACGAAAGTCCAGTTTTTATTTCAGCCGATCGGGGTCCTGTTTTCCACGATTTTCTTCCCGATCATCATTGCCGGATTTCTTTACTTCCTGTTGAATCCGCTTGTGAATTTACTTGAAAAACTGAAGCTTCCAAGGACGGTCGCCATCCTTGTCCTTTATGCGCTGATCATCGGGGTGATCAGCCTGATCATCGGGAATATCGCACCGATCATCACAAAACAGGTGACCGGGCTGATTAACGATATGCCTGACTATGTAAGGCAGACCCGTGATTATATCATCCATTTATCCGAGAGCGATCAGTTCAAGTGGATGATGAATCAGGACTACGTTCCGCTTGAGGATATCGAGAAACGTCTGGGTGAGTATGCAAATACCCTTCCTGACAATATTACAGCTGCCATCACAGGATTTTTCGGCATCCTGACAAGCATAGCGATTACGATCGTCACGGTTCCGTTCCTGTTGTTCTTCATGTTCAAGGATGGTCACAAACTTCCGCATGCGATTGCAAAATTCATGCCGGATGCGTACCGCGAAGAAGGATTGAAAACATTGCACGACACGAATGACACGTTGGGCGCATATATTCAGGGGCAGCTTCTCGTCGGTTTGTTTGTCGGGACACTGACCTTCATAGGCTACCTGATCATTGGGCTGCCTTATGCGCTGGTGATGGCGCTCATAGGGGCAGTCACGAACATTATCCCTTACCTGGGGCCGTTCCTTGGAGCCGCCCCGGCGGTCGTCATCGCATTGTTCGATTCACCGACAAAAGCGATCCTCGTCGTGGTCGTCATCCTGATAGCACAGCAGATCGAAGGGAACGTGCTGTCGCCTCTCATCCTCGGAAAGAGCCTCGACACCCATCCTGCGACGATCATCATACTGCTCCTTGTAGCGGGGAACCTTGCCGGGATCCTCGGTATGATCCTTGCGATTCCGACGTATGCGGTCGCCAAGACCATCGTCGTGAATACGGTGAAGTTCATCAGAATGCGCCGGTATAACTTAAGTGAGTTGAAAAAAGAATAGCACAGCCAGATAGAAAGCCCGTCCCTTGATGCATGTCTGCATAAAGGGGCGGGTTTTTTTGAAGGATTTCCTGCCCTTTCCAGGGAAGTAGTAGAGTGGCGGTTCCAAAGGGGAATGTACGTGTCTTAATACATAAGGAGGGGTTCAATGTGTTCATCGTCAACGTTGAAGCAGCCATCCATCGTGATGGAAAGTGGCTATTAATAAGAAGAAGTGAAAAAGAGGAGCATGCGGCGGGGGAGCTGTCACTCGTCGGAGGCAAATGTGATCCGGAAGGAGTGGCGAATGATATACTCGAACGGACATTGATCCGGGAAGTGGAGGAAGAAGTGGGAGCAGTGATCGGAGGGCTGACCTATGTGAATAGTTCTTCTTTTGTAACGGACACAGGGGTGAACGTGGTTGATATCGTATTCCTTTGTCAGCTTGAATCCGGTGAACCCTGCCCGAAGAGTACTGACGAAGTCGATGAGGTGTTATGGATGTCGACGTCCGAGATTTTGTCAAATGGAGAGATCCCGGAATATTTAAAGACGAATGTCTCGCTTGCCGAAAAGAAGATTCAGGAGAGTGCGTCTGTTAATTAAGCTGCTCATAATGAAAAAGTGTTCATGATTTCATGAACACTTCTGATTGAGCCGTGATTGTCACGCCGCCTTTTCGCGTAACGCCAATCATGGCTGCAGGATATGGGGTTATCATCCTGTCTTTAGCTTAAAGTATGAAACGCGTTTCAGAGCAAGAATTTTTTATGAAATCCTGTCAGGAGGAGAAAAAGTGAAACTCGAAATAACAGAAGAATACTGCAGCGGCGACCTCGAGGAAATGAAAGCAGTCTATCAGTCAGTTGGATGGATGAAGCATTCTGCTGAGGTGATTAAACAGGTATTCGAATCAAGTAATGTCATCGTGATTGTTAAATTGGAGGAGCGGGTTGTCGGCTTCGGGAGGGCTCTGTCTGACGGTGTTTTTAATGCTGCCATCTATGATATCGTCGTCCACCGGGAGTTTCAGCAGCAGGGCATTGCCAAGAAGATCCTGGCACATTTATTGGATAGGCTGGAGCGGGTTTCCTGCGTCCATTTGATTTCCACCAGCGGGAATGAAGCATTTTATAAGAAGTGCGGTTTCAGAAAGATGAAGACGGGGATGGCGCGGTACATACGGGAGGAATTGCAGGATGAGTATCTTGAGTGATACTTGTCTTTTTTTGCTTAAAGAAACTGTTTTGAGTTTGATAATAACTAAACAGTTGTGATGATAAACTTTTGGATTTGCTTATATTACAATAAAGTCGCCGATTGGTTCAGTCAGGATAGGGAGTTTTGATAATAAATCGTTGATTTTCAATAATTAATCTTTTAATTTCGATAATAAAATTTACATTTTCGATAATAATGCCGGTTCAACCTTTTGTAATCGTTGATTTACCCTGTCTTTTCAGTGAGAAGCTGCTATATCATTGAATCTCCAACTGTAACCAGATGCTTTTTTGATGATTTTCAACGAAAAATGGTCTTGAAACAAAACAAAAAAGCCTGTACTCCGTCTTTTTATGTGGGAGGCAGACAAATCTTTTACTCCCCAGCTGTAATGGGAGTTATTTTTACTAAAAAGGCTGAACCCAAACAAAAAGCCCGTATCCCGGCCATCCAGGATACAGGCATCTTTCCCAATCAATACAAATT
This sequence comes from Rossellomorea aquimaris, assembly GCF_001877785.1. GTDB lineage: Bacteria > Bacillota > Bacilli > Bacillales > Bacillaceae_B > Rossellomorea > Rossellomorea aquimaris_A. Next base: position 88,118 of record NZ_MINN01000128.1, read on the forward strand.
AAAAATATACGGGCCGATGAATGTGATGTAGAACAAGATGTACGTCCCCATGAAATAAAATGCTCCGCCCATCGAACCCCAGTCGGGATCCCTTCCGAATTTCCAGATGGCGAGAGTGATCAGAGACAAAAATATGGTCACTGCATAGGCACTGCCCGGGAAGAGAAGGTAACCTGGAGCCATCTGTTCAAAGTAGGCATTCATTGCATTCTGCGTATATGACACTGGCATGAATATAAAGATGATGATGGAAAGATACTCAACCCAGCTGATCCCGTCGTTCTCGAATGCGTTCGGCTTAAAGATGTACATGAGGATCAGTAAGAACAGGGAAGGCAGCACCCAGTAGAATGACGTCATGATTGTCACCAGACTGCTGAACATCATGAGGATGCCGTTATTGATGGCTTCTTTAACAGAACTTTTCGACCAGTTGGTGCTTTCTGAGATGACCTCCGGATTTCGTGAACTCCCTTTCAGTGCATAGTCGGCTCCATCGTAATTCATCCAGATCATGGCTTCATCGGAAATCTTCAGCGGCGGATAGGACACGTGTTTTGTCGTGCTCACCGGTGCTGCGCTGAAGACTGTACCATCTTCTAATGGTGCCGCATACAGGCTGACCGTGTTATTGTCACCTATCTTTGTGCCTTCGGATGTAATGAGGATCATTTCTTCCCCTTTCATTTCCATCAGCTGTACGCCGCCGGGGCTCATCAGCTTTTGTCCGGTATCGCTAAGATCGAACTCAACTTTTTCACCTTCCAGCATGGAATTCCCTATCTCCCCGACGGGAGCCTGAAGCTTGAATACATTGTAAGAAAGTGTTCCCTGGGTCCTTGCCTTTTGATTATAAAAAACAAGCAGGTTCCCGTCCTTTATTTTAAACGTAAGGCCCTCCATCTTCTTATTAGGTGAGCTGGCGACAGTCAGGAAAGCGCCGCTGACCTGCTGCTTTTCATCTACGTAATAAAGAACGTCGTGGGTATTGTCTTTCTCGACTTGAACGACCGCGCTCCCGTCGTCAGCTACAAACATGCCGGCAATAGTATTCGGGAAAGATTGAATTTTAATTGCTTCATTGTTTTCTAAATCGTAACGGCTCAATGTGCTGTCTTTCCAGTAGTAGACGTCATTCTTTCCTGTTCCGAGGCCAGCTATATCTTCTTCCAGGATCTGTTCCTGCCCGCCGGAAGCTGAAACTAAATTCCCGCTTTTATAATATATATACTGCTTTCCATCGGTCCAAAAGGGAAAACCCCTCGTGATTTTTGTTTTTGATGTGGTCTCTTCAGAGATTTCCAGCTTATCGTTTATCTTGATCGTCTGCACATGACCGTCTGATGCGATATGTATCTTATCTTCAGCATCCACAAATACCTGCGGCTTCTCCTTGAAAGATTCCTCGAATGGCATCGACCTGCTCCAGCCCTGTTGCGGAAGCTCTTTCACAATCAGCAGTTGATGGATAAATAGTGCTGCAATAAATATCAAAGTAATCCCAATTGGAAGTCCGAAGGCTTTCAACTTTTCTTTCATTAAATAACATCCCCCACAGTTGTCTTTGTATAATTTTGAATTTTAACACAATAGACATCGGAAAACACCATATTTTTACAAAATACTCCGTTTTAGAAATTAACTTAAAGAACTCACCTGAGTGATATATGGTAAAATTACAAATAGTTGGAATTTACGAGAGGGTTGAAGATATGTTTGTTTGGCTGAATCTTGTCAGTTTTCTGCTTGGGCTGATCGCATGGATGCTGCCATTTATAAATCTTGCGCGCGGCAAAAAATCAAACATCCTCGTTGGGCCATGCTTTCCATCATAAGCCTCAGTGCATGCGGTTTTTCACTGTGTTTTCAAATTCTATATATTATCATAAGGTTACGGTTGAGGACTGGACGGCCCTCCTGGATACGATGTATGGGGCAACATTTGCATCACCGATTCTCTTTAGTGTAACGATATTGTTGAACCTTATCGTATGGATTGTTCACCGCAGCAAAGCAGTAAGTTGAGGATGCTGAAAACTTAATTCAAGCACAGAACGTCTAATGGTAAATATCCTGCCCGCTTAACGGGGAAGCAGAATGAGGGAGATGGATAAAGTTGAAAAAATACTCCTGGATGAGTTATGTATCAGCAGGGATTCCGATTGTATTGATGATTCTATTATTTGCAGTGCCGAACATTACGGAGCGAACAGTGGTTAAAGGTATCTTTTATGCACTATTTTTAGGTGCTCCGGTATCCATTATTTTAAGTATTACTGCACTATTCAAGAAAAGTGAAAAGAATGGATTTGCTGTATTGGGGCTGTCCGCATCACTGTTACTGGCAGGTTCACTTATTTACCTCCTCCTGCTTGGTTTCGGGATGGGTGAAGCGTAATTCGATAAGACTTTCAGGGGGATGATGCTATGAAGAAAAAACTTAGTCTATTATCGTTTGGATTATTTTTAATTGGAGCCTTGATTTACGTGATGATGCTCTTTGGCAGGGATGAGTTCCTCCTGGCAGGCGTGAGCTGCTCGGTGGCGGGGTTGATCATTGCCTTGTTTTCAGAGCGCGGCCCGTATAAAAAAATTGCAATCGCCGGCAATGGTGTCATCGTGGGTGTCGCAATTATTGTGCCGGTTATCGTGACGACTTTTTTTTGGAACACACCATAAATAATGAGTAAAGGAAGGGGAATCTCTATGCAAGAAGGACATCTTCACCACGTCGAAATCTACGTATCCGATTTGAAAAAATCATCAGAGTTTTGGGGATGGTTTTTACAAGAACTTGGGTACCATTCTTATCAAAAGTGGGAGAAGGGAGAAAGCTGGAGGCTGGGAGAGACTTATCTTGTTTTTGTTCAGACGGAAGAACGGTTCCTGGACGAACCTTATCACAGGTGCAGGACGGGAATGAACCATTTGGCGTTTTATGCTGCATCCCGCGAGCGGGTGGATGAGATGACGGAAAAGTTGAGGGAGAAGGGGGCAAAGGTCCTCTATGAAGATCTCCACCTTTCGCAGGGGGAGAGAATTATTATGCTGTCTACTTCGAAGATCCCGATCAGATAAAGGTGGAGTTTGCGGCACCTTAATTTGATATTCAGAGAGGTGTTCAAGTGAAAGAGATGAAAGGAAGGAAAATCCTGTTAGTCTCAGGGTGGCTCGCTGTAATTGCCGCCTTCTTCACGGGAACAATTTTCCCAGCAATCGCTGCAGTGTGTATTGGGGTTGTATTAAAGATTGATTATGATGAACAAAGGAAAGGGGTTTATCTCATCATAATGGGAATCCTCAGTGGATTATCTTGTCCTGTACTAGGCACGTTGGTCATTTGGTATATGGATCATAAATTTTAGAATGCTAATAAACAGCTGGGATCTCAAAAATCCCTGCTGTTCTTTTGTTTGTTCTAAATTTCATTCCTAAGTATGTACCCGCTTGAACTTGATGCTGAGTTTAACTAGACATTCCCATTCAAAGGACTATAATAAAAAGGCAAACCTACTTTTTTACATATAAAGGGTGAGATATATGGTGGCAAAAGAAAGCAATATGAAGCTTGCTCTTGCAGGTCTTTTGCTCGGGATCCTGATGTCGGCGATGGATAATACGATTGTCGCTACGGCGCTTGGATCGATCGTGTCCGATCTCGGCGGCCTTGATAAATTTGTTTGGGTGACATCTGCGTACATGGTGGCCGTCATGGCCGGAATGCCGATTTTTGGTAAGCTGTCGGATATGTATGGAAGGAAGAGGTTTTATATCTTCGGGCTGTCCATATTCCTGATTGGTTCTGCATTGTGCGGGATTGCACAGGATATCGTCCAGCTGAGCATTTTCCGTGCGATACAGGGCATCGGGGGAGGCGCACTGCTTCCAATTGCCTTCACGATTGTATTCGATCTGTTTCCTCCTGAACAGCGGGGGAAAATGACGGGTCTGCTTGGTGCCGTGTTCGGATCGGCATCTGTATTCGGTCCGCTGATCGGTGCCTTCCTGACCGATAATCTCAGCTGGCACTGGGTATTCTACGTAAATGTGCCGATCGGGCTGCTATCCTTATTTTTCATCATCACGGCTTATAAAGAATCCCCTCAGCGTTCTGATCAGCGCATCGACTGGGGCGGGGCGATTACGCTTGTCATTGCGGTCGTAAGTCTGATGTTCGCGCTTGAACTCGGCGGGAAGGAATTCGATTGGGCTTCCTGGCAGATCATCGGATTGCTGCTGTCTTTCTTCATTTTCATTGTTAGTTTCATGTTTATCGAACGAAAAGCAGACGAACCGATCATATCGTTCTGGATGTTCAAGAGTCCTTTGTTCGCGTCTTCACAGGCGCTTGCCTTTCTATACGGGGCGGCTTTCATCATCCTGACGATCCTGATCCCGATCTTCGTTCAGGCTGTTTATGGAGGTTCGGCGACAAATGCAGGGATGATCCTCACACCGTTGATGCTCGGATCAGTCGCAGGGAGCGCGGTTGCCGGTATCCGCATGACAAAGACAAGCTACCGGAACATCATGTGGCTGTCGATCCTGTCGTTCCTGGCAGGAATGCTGCTCCTGGCTACGATGGGACCGGATACAAGCAGGCTTCTGCTCACGCTCTATATGATTCTGAGCGGATTTGGCGTCGGCTTCTCTTTTTCGCTGCTGCCGAATGCGACCATCCATAAGCTTGATCCAAGGTTCAGGGGATCCGCCAACTCAACCAATGCGTTTTTCCGTTCACTCGGGATGACGCTCGGGATCACCGTTTACGGGACGCTTCAGACAAAGCTCTTCGCTTCCAATCTGGAAGAAGCCTTTAAAGGCCAGGGCGGCGGGCAGGCCTTCCCTGGAGGCGGGGATCCAAGAAGCATTTTCGAACAGGAAATGCGAGAGATGATCCCTGCACCTGTCCTTGAGAAAATCACGACGGCGATGTCGGACTCGATCACCACGACATTCGCCTATGCATTGATTCCGCTGGTCATCGCGGTGTTCTTTGTTTACCGGATGGGCAGCAGCAGGCTTGAAGTTGAAAAGGAAGCACCAAAGGCTTCTGAATAAGTGTAGTAAAGAAAAAAGGAGAACGGGGCTGCGACCTTCTCCTTTTTTAATTTATGGATTTACAATTAACTCCAATGAAATTTACACTTTTTAACCACTCCTTATAATCGCCCCAACATTCCGTGTCTATAATGAAGGTGACTATTTAAAGGGGTGATATCAATGGATCGAATGTTTACAGGACTTCATAAGATGGATCAGCAGCTCTTTTACAAAATAAACGGCAGTAAATTGTACCGTTCCTTCTTTGGTGTGATCACTCATTTGGGAGGTGCGAGAATCTCAATCCTTTCCATCCTTTTATTGGCTCTTATAAGCGTATTCTATCCTTCGATCAGGCCGGCAGTCATCCAGGCATTCCTCGCCTTGAGTGTCAGCCATTTCCTCATGCACTTTATCAAACGTTCGGTGAAAAGGATCCGGCCCTATCTGTCGCTGCCTGATGTGATGCTCCACGGTCATCCGTTTGAGGATCACTCATTTCCTTCAGGCCACTCCACGGCGATCTTTTCGATAACAATCCCATTTATGCTGCAATTTCCTGCAGTCATCGTGATTTTGTTCCCCATCAGTGTGCTCGTTGCCTACTCGAGAGTTGTGCTCGGCGTGCACTATCCTTCCGATGTGATGGCTGGGGCGTTACTGGCTATGTGTACAGCGGTTTTGGTATCCCTTTTATAGCAGATACCATCACTGCAATAGTTCCAGAAAGTTAAGAACTCACAAGGTAACATAATGGAAGTACTACTGCCTGATGATCGAAAGGTCCATCGGTTTTTTTGTGCTGGAATAAAGAATAGTTTATTCTAATAGAAATAGATAAGAGACTACAGGCAATTTTTAATCGTTTTTGAAGGGTTCCGGAATATAAAGCGGGAATCTATCAATAGAGATGCTTTTACATAACAGAGGAGGAAACGAATATGCCATATGAAATCAGCGATAAAAAAGAATTGTCACCAGAACAAAGGGAAGAATTACTCACCGGATTGGAGGCTCGCTTTGAGAAGAACATGCATCGTCATGAAGGAGTAGAATGGTCCGGGGTGCAGAAAAAGCTGGAGGCAAATCCTGATAAGTTATGGTCCCTGCACGAAATGGAACGGACAGAGGGCGAGCCCGATGTCATCGGATATGATGAGCAGAAGGACGTGTACCTGTTTTGTGATTGTTCAAAAGAAAGCCCGAAAGGCAGGAGGAGCGTGTGTTATGACCGAGAAGCCCTTGAGTCCCGGAAAAAGCACAAGCCTGAAAACAGCGCGATCGACATGGCCGTTTCGATGGGGATTGAATTATTGACGGAGGAACAATATCGTTCGCTCCAGGAAATTGAATCGTTTGATAAGAAAACCTCGAGCTGGATCCAGACTCCGGCAGATATCAGGGAACTTGGCGGTGCCCTGTTCTGCGACTACCGGTTCGGACATGTCTTCGTGTATCATAACGGGGCGGACTCCTATTATGCCGCCCGGGGATTCCGCGGGAGGCTGACCGTATAAAATAATCGGGCCCATTCCTTGCCGTCGACTGCAGGGAACGGGCTTTTTATTTTGACTAAAAATAATGATCATACTCAATCATTGAAGTCCCGTCTTCACCAATTTGCTCGACCGAAATTTTATGTACGACTGAAGAGAATTCAGTGTTGAACTCCTCCGTATCATGCAGAGCCTTCTGAAACGTTTCCTCACCATTCAGCTTTCCCACCGTCACATGCGGTATGTAACTCAGCTCACGTGCATGATGTCTCTTCAGGATGCCCTGGTACAAGCGGTCACGCAGTTCAATGATGTGGTCATTCCCTTTCTTAACATTCAAGAATAAATAATGTCCATCAGCACCGGTCACGTTCTGACATCTGATCTCAAAAGGCTTGAAGCCAATCAGGCAGTCTTGAATATGATTAATAAGTTCCCTTTTTTGGAGGCTGCTTGTGAACGGATGAACCAATGTAATATGAGGAGAGATGCAGGAATGGAGGGGGTCATATTTTTCTCTCAATTCTTCGATTTCTTCAACATTATCAAATTCGGGGAAAATACAAATGGAGCGGTTTATCATTCTTATCACCTGCCATTGTAAGCCCGTCCCCCGGTTTGGGCGGGACGGGCCGCTGATTAATTTTCTTTACTCATCATTTCATAATACTGATACAGCGCCTGCGTTCCTTTATTTTCACCACCTGATTGGCTGAACAGCTCATATAACTCTTTTGCCAGCTTCAGGCCCGGGACAGGGACGCCCATGTTTTCTGCAGATTCGATGGCGATTTTCATGTCTTTGATGAAATGTTTTACATAAAATCCAGGGTCGAAGTTGCCGTCGATCATGCGGGGGGCCAGGTTTGAAAGCGACCAGCTTCCGGCAGCCCCGGCTTCGATGCTTTTTAATACGGTTTTTGGATCAAGGCCTGCTTTTTCGGCATAGAAAACAGCTTCACAGACACCGAGCATACCGGAAGCGATCGCGATCTGGTTGCACATCTTAGTATGCTGTCCGGCGCCTGCATTTCCCTGCAGCACGATGTTTTTTCCCATTGCTTCAAGGACCGGGCGGATTCCTTCAAATGTTTCTTCTTCGCCTCCGACCATGATGGTGAGGGCAGCATTCCTGGCCCCGACATCACCGCCCGACACAGGAGCGTCATAGGCATGGATGCCCGCTTCCTTTGCCCTGTCAAAGATCAGCTTCGCGAGGTCAGGGGACGAAGTGGTCATATCGATGACATACGAACCCCGCTTTGCATTTGCCAAAATACCGGCCTCGCCAAGATAGACTTCCTCTACATCAGTCGGATAACCGACAATTGTGATGATGATGTCCGACTCTTTTGAGAGAGCGGCGACGCTTTCCTTCCACCGGGCTCCTTCTGTGAGGAGGTCTGCCGCTTTTTCCTTCGTTCTCGTAAACACATTCAAATGGAAGCCGGCTTTCGTAAGATTGCGGGCCATGCTTTTTCCCATGACGCCGGTGCCGATGAATCCTATCGTCTTCTTTTGCATTTCTTTCCCTACCTTCGCATTTGGAATCTATCGATCTATTAGGTAAAGTATACCAATCCCTGTCTGATAGGAACAGTTAAAGGTTCGTTCACATTTTTGTTGAGCGTAGCGGAAGGGTGATTTATCCCTGTTAATGCAACCGGTTTCATAGTATACTAACTTTATTGTAGAATAATGATTGAATCAAATTTGATTAGTATATAAAGGAGCGGTTTTATGTCTAAGCAATGGTGGAAAGAAGCGGTCATCTATCAAATTTATCCCCGCAGCTTCAAGGATTCGAATGGCGACGGGATCGGTGATATCAATGGGATCATCTCGAAGCTTGATTATCTGAATGAACTCGGGATCGATGTGATCTGGCTGTCTCCGGTCTATCAATCTCCCAACGACGACAACGGCTATGATATCAGCGATTACCGGGGTATCATGGATGAATTCGGGACGATGGCAGACTGGGAGCGCCTCCTTGATGAGATGCATAAGCGCGGCTTGAAGCTGATCATGGACCTCGTCGTCAACCACAGTTCGGATGAGCATGCGTGGTTCGTGGAATCCAGGAAATCAAAGGATAATCCGTACCGGGATTACTATATTTGGATGGACGGCAAAGAAGGAAGCGAGCCGAACAACTGGGAGTCGTGCTTCAGCGGATCGGCATGGAAATACGATGAGGCTACGGATCAATACTTCCTGCACCTGTTCAGCCAGAAGCAGCCGGACTTGAACTGGGAGAACCCGAAGCTCCGCGAAGAAGTATACGAGATGATGAAATTCTGGCTTGATAAAGGGATCGACGGGTTTCGGATGGACGTCATCAACTTCATTTCAAAAGTGGACGGGCTGCCGGATGCAGAGTTACCGGAAGGCCGGAAGTTCGCGCCGGGCGGAGACTACTACATGAACGGGCCGAAAATCCATGACTATCTTCAGGAAATGAATGAAAAGGCGCTGTCCGGCTATGGCGTCATGACAGTCGGTGAAATGCCCGGGGTGAACGTGGAAGAAGCAAAACTTTATACAGCCGAACACCGTAAAGAAGTGAATATGGTTTTTCAATTTGAACACGTGGACCTTGACTCCGGTCCCGGCGGCAAATGGGACCTCCGTCCGATGAAGATGAGCGCGCTCCGCGACAGCTTCACAAAGTGGCAGCAAGGGCTCGAGCACGAAGGCTGGAACAGTTTGTACCTGAACAATCACGATCAGCCGCGAATGGTATCACGCTTCGGAAACGACAAGGAATACCGCGTGGAATCAGCGAAAATGCTCGCCACGTTCCTTCATACGTTAAAAGGGACCCCGTATATCTATCAGGGTGAAGAACTCGGCATGACGAACGTCAGATTCGGTTCCATCGAGGATTATCAGGATATCGAGACCCTGAATATGTACCGGGAAAAAGTCATTGAAAACGGAGAAGATCAAGACCTTGTGATGAATTCCATCTACGCGAAGGGCCGCGACAATGCCCGCACTCCGATGCAATGGGATGATTCGGAGCATGGAGGATTTACGACCAGCGACCCATGGCTGAAGGTGAATCCTAACTACACGGAGATCAATGCGGAACAGGCAATGGACGACCCCGATTCCGTCTTCCATTATTACCGCAGGCTGATCGCACTTCGTAAAGAAAATCCGATCATGGTATACGGTTCATATGACCTGGTCATGTCTTACCACGACAAAATCTATGCGTACACAAGGAAATATGAGGGACAAACAATGATTGTCATGCTCAATTTCTCTGATGACAAGCCGGTATTTAAACTTCCTTCAGATTATGAAAGTGCAGGGAACCTGTTGATTGGCAACTACGGGGTTGAATCGGGCACGGACATCCGCGAAGTGGAGCTCCGCCCTTATGAGGCACGGGTATATTTAATGAAGTGATGGGTGGAAAAAGGAATGCACCTTTTAACGGGTGCTTTCCTGTTTGACTTTATTTCTGCTTCTTTTGTGTTCCGTCCGTTTGAACGGACATGATTTCATCCTTTTCGCTCATCTGCTTTTCAGCAAGCTTTTTTGCTGCTTCATGCTGCTGCTCTTGCGTAGGCTTTGCCATGATGTTTCCCTCCCTTTCCAATCGTTCAAGTTCATCTCTAGTTTTGATTTATTTAGAAATGCTTATTCTTTATTATTCCATTTTGCCTCATTATGAATTGTTTGAATCATCAATTGGAATAGCTCCTATGTCCAGGTGAGTATCCGATATTCTGTCACAAAAACGGGACTTTCGTGGGGTTTTGTCCGTTTAAATCGAATTTTTCTGGATATCACGGTATAATTTAGAATTGATGAAAGTTACATACATATTTAAAGGAGGAACAGATGATGGGGTGGATAATCGCCATTTTGTTCGGTACAGCCGTCGTGCTGCTCATTATATCGTTAATTAAAACGACACAACAAAAATCACAGCTGGAGCAGCAGGTGGAACATGCTTCAATTTCTGTGTTGAATGAAGTCCAGGAACTCGAAAAGCAGATCCGGAATATGCAACTGGATGCTGAGATCACGGCACAACAATCCGGAGCAATGGAAACTTCTTCAGAAGAGCGTCAAATGCTTCGTGACATGCTTGATCTCTATAAACGGGGATATTCAGTAGAAAGCATCGCGGCCAAATCAAAGCTCCCTAAAACTGAAGTGGAGCGCATGCTTACGCCTTATATGAGAAGAAAGGCTGAAAGGGGCATGGTGGCACAATGACATCTAATTCCCTGCGCAGTTTTGCCCTGGGCCTCCTTCTTGCCGCAACGGCAACCGGGGGAGTCTATTTCTTTGGTCCTTCGGAAGCGGAAAGCACCGAGAAATCCGATGAAAAAACAGTGAAAACAGAAAAACTCACAGAAGACGAAATGATCGAGCAGTTGACTGCCAAAGGCTTTGTTGTCCAATCGAAGGAAGCATGGGACAAGCAGGTCGCAGCTGCAACTGAAGCCAAGGAAGATGAACCTGAAAAGAAATCAGAAAAGAAAAATGAAGACGGTGTCGTTTACCGCACTATCCTGAACGTATCGATGGGTATGACGAGTATCGACATCGGAAATGCATTGGAAGATGCAAAGATCATCGATGACGGGATGAAATTCTACAAAGAAGTCGAAAAACGCGGACTCGAGAATGAATTAAGACCAGGCACATTCCAGATCGAAAGCGGAATGAGCATGGATGAAATCATTTCGATCATTTTTAAATAGTTACCATTGAAAGCTCCTTTTAACCAGGGGCTTTTTGTTTTACAAAAAATTGAAACTTTTCCTTATATTATCCGTAAATCGTAATAAGGGGTGATTCAGATGACTGGAATCTTTTTAATCATATTGGTACCGTTTTTCATTGTTTTCATCGCTAAACTCATGGCCGATCCTTCAGAAAGAAAGCATACAGAGGGAGGAGGGAATACCGTCTTTTACGGCGGCGACAATGATAATTCGGATCACTGCGGCGGTTTTGAGGGCGGCGGGTTTGGCGGTGGAGATGGCGGATGCGGGGGAGGCGAATGAATCCTTTTTTTCCGGAAAGTAAAAATTACATGAGTCAGGTGTGATAGATATGGAACTATTCGAACTGAAAGTGACTGAAAATCAAGGCATTCTCCAGATCAGATGGCAATTGAGCAAGATTGAGATCCCTCTCGCAGACATTGTGAGTGTGGAAAACGATGATACATATGGCGGCAAAGAAAAATCAGCGATCCGGATCGGCAACCCGTATGGGCATACTGACAGGGTGGTCATCCAGACACAAACCGAAACCTATATCCTTTTTACAAGCATCGGCGGCTTGAGGGAGAAGATTTTGTCTTATCAGCAAAAAGGTGCTTTAAGCTGACATACTGCAAGTGATAAGTAAGGAGTTAAATCATGGATTCAGATGCAGCATTTAAAAGCGGGAAAAGAAGAGTTTTCAAAAAAGTGATCACCACATTCCTCGTCGTCGGATTGGTCACTGCTGGAATCTTTGGATATGGTGTTTATTGGCTGTTTTATGATATGGGCCGCCTGCCAGAGGGGGACTTTCTTACGGAAGAACCATCACCTGATGGCACCTACACCGTGAGAGCATACGTAGCGAACGGCGGAGCGACCGTCCCGTATTCAGTCCGCGTTGAACTGGTATTTAATAAAAAAGAGGGCAAGAAGAAAACAATCTATTGGAACGATCGCCAGGAAAGTGCGCACCTCTCTTGGAAGGATGACGATACAGTCATCATAAACGGACACACGTTGGATGTGCCGGGGGATCGGTTTGATTTTAGGCATGACTGATTACATGGGGAGGGGAGGAAGCGGCATGAAGCAAGCATTATTCTTTTTCGGGTCGGCCCTGGCCGTCATTTTCGGAGGCGGTTTTTTGATTCGTTTTATAAGGGACGGAGATTTTTACATAGCGGAGTTTGCCGGTGGTGTGACCGGGGTGGTTTTGCTGGTTTTAACGTTGGTAGTGAAAAATAAGGGGGAAAATGCGGAACGTGGATTTTAGCAGTGGAAATTAACAAGGTATTTTGGCTTGCTTTAGCTTGAAATGATTGAGATTTGTCTGTTTTGGGGAGTAGTTGACCGCTCAAATACGAAATTCAGCCGATTCAATCGTCTGAAAGCTGCATTTTGTATATAGATTACTATCCCATTCAGGATTTATGATCCTAAATAGAAATATATGATCCAAATTAGAATTATATGATCCTAAATAGAAATTTATGATCCTATTTTCAAATTTATGATCTTATGAGAATTATTCTAAATAAGCTGGTCTGCAAGTCCGCCCTGTCCGGCCGGGATTCCATCCTACTGAAAGTATGTGACCAACTATATAACACGGGAATAGCAAGTGATCTAAAATGAATTTTTAAAAGCCCGCCCCCGTCAGCGTCGATGCGTCTACACAGCCGGGGACGGGCAAATAAGTTAAAATCACTTTCTATTTTTCCTGCATGAACAAAGCAGCATAGACATAGCGTTTGGCGGCTGACTGGTAGTATGCCGCCTGGACGCTCAAGGAAGAAACAATGAGGACATTCAGCACCGAGTTCATCTGATCTTCATTCAGGTGGTGGAAAATCGGAAGGATGTCCCTGCATTCTTTATGTATGAATTGTTCGATCCACTCATTCATCGGGCCTGAGCCGTCGACTGGCGGAAGCGGCCGGTGATGAAGTTTTTCGAAGACGAACGCATAGGCTGAATAGAGGTCGATGGGATGGATGATGTCATCTGACCTGTCTTCAGGGTTATTGAAGGCAAGTGTCAATATCTTCCTGATGGAATCAAAATCAAGCGATGACTTTAAATCCTCGACAATCAACAGCATCGTTGCCTGGTCGACATTGTATTTCTTGCCGATCTGGGGTCTTCCGACCAATTCCTTGATGTCACGCTTCACCCAATTCTGGACGGCGCTTGGGGAAAGGTGGGTATATTCAATCTGGTTTCCGAGGGCGACGATTTCATTGATGGAAAACCCGATTTCATTTTTCGTGTGTTTAAGGATCTTTTCAAAAATGGAGGGCATCCCGGATGAAATCAGCGTGCTTAACTCTTCCTTGTTCGTGAGGGACCAGGCTTCTTTCAGGATCATTGTCGGGGTTTTGGAGTGCTGACCATTAAGTGAGTGCAGCAGGTCAGCCATATTCTTGCGTGATAATGTAAAGTATTCCACAGTCAAACCCCCTTATCTTAAATCTCCTTCTTTATAGTACGTCTTCCCAAAAGCCCCGTCAATTGCACCCCCGGTAAAAATTGATTGAATTTTATCAATAAAAGCTATATAATAAGTTCAAATATAAGTTCATATGAACTTAAAAACAGGAGTGAAGACTGAAGATGGGTAAGCGTATTTTTTATTTTCTATTGACCAATATTCTGGTACTACTCACCATCTCTATCATATTTTCCGTGACTGGAGCCGGGAATTATATTAATGATCAAGGTGGAATAGATTTTGGGGCTCTCTTGATCTTCAGTGCCATCATCGGTTTCTCAGGGTCTTTCATATCCCTTGCCATGTCCCGCTGGATGGCAAAGAGAATGATGAATGTCCGTGTACTTGATCCGAACGGTCCATTGTCTGCAGCCGAACAGGGGATTGTCGAGAAAGTCCACCGCTTATCAAGAGCTGCCGGACTTATGCATATGCCTGAGGTTGGAATCTATGATTCACCGGAAGTGAATGCCTTCGCGACAGGTCCTTCCAAGAAGCGTTCCCTCGTGGCAGTTTCGACAGGACTTCTCCGCGAGATGGACGACGATGCCGTGGAAGGTGTCATCGCCCATGAGGTTGCCCACGTGGCGAACGGAGACATGGTGACCATGACGCTTCTGCAGGGTGTTGTCAATACATTCGTTGTGTTCCTTTCAAGGATTGCAGCATGGATTGCGTCCCGATTTGTAAAAGAAGAAATGGCACCGATCGTCCATTTTATTGCCGTTATCCTTTTCCAGATCGTCTTCTCGATCCTTGGAAGCCTGGTGGTATTCGCGTATTCCCGTCACAGGGAGTTCCATGCAGACCGCGGCGGAGCGGATCTTGCCGGTAAAGATAAAATGGTCCATGCCCTGCGCATGCTGAAAGACTATTCAGCCCGGATGAGAGGCGAGGATGATACAGCCATCTCCACGTTGAAAATCAACGGCCGCAGAAAATCAGCCATTTTCTCGACTCACCCGGACCTTGATGACCGCATCAATAGACTTCAGGCAAAATAATGAAAAGCCCTTCCATCACTGTTTGATCAGTGGAGGAAGGGCTTTTTTTACAGTGTCATCGTATATTTCTTTAATTCCTCGGTGTCATGGGGCAGGGTCACGTAGCCGTCAAGCTTCATCCCCAGCTTTCCGAGCAGCCTTGAAGAAGGGAGGTTGTCCTTCGTGGTAATCGCAGCCAGACGTTTCAGGCCGATTTCTTTTGCATAGGCAGCAGTCCCTTTCGCTGCCTCTATTGCATATCCCCGGGACTGATGATCTTCAAGAAAGGCAAACCCGATGTCCACATCTTCAAGGCCATCCCTCTTGATGAGCCCGCACAGCCCGATGGGACCATGGTTTTCCTTCAATTCAACCAGGAAAAGGCCGAATCCTTTCTGCTCATACATCGCCTGCGGTCCGGTTTGAATATAGTGTACCGCGTCTTCAGTTGTCCGGATCCCCTTATCCCCGATATATTCGATCCATCCAGGTTCGTTAAGCAGTTTATAAATGAAAGCAGCATCGCTTTTTTCGACCGTGCGCAGAATGAGACGGTCTGTTTCAATTACGTTCATGGTGTGACCTCCAGCATTTTATATCTATATTTATAGTAAATCATTTCAGGCAAAGAAGGAATAAGTATAACCCTCCCGAGGCAGAGGAGACTATAGGGGAAGTGTACGTATGTTAGTATGGTGATAGAAACCCGGCACTCGTTGAACAGACTGAATTACTCGAAAAGAAGGGGATATGTTATGAAGGAAAAGAAACGAACGGAAGCAGGCTGGAATTTAGACGACAGCTACACATCTCTTCCGCAGAATTTTTATAAAAAACAGATGCCGACACCCGTCCATTCGCCGCACCTCGTCATCCTGAACGGTTCGCTCGCTGAGTCACTCGGGCTGGATATGGATATCCTGCAGAGTGAATCGGGGGTGGAAGTGTTTGCGGGCAATGAGCCGCCGGAGGGCGCTGAGCCGTTGGCACAGGCCTATGCTGGGCACCAGTTCGGGCATTTCACCATGCTCGGGGACGGCCGTGCGGTCCTGCTGGGTGAACAGATGACGCCAGCGGGTGAACGCTTCGACATCCAACTGAAGGGGGCGGGGCGGACGCCTTATTCAAGGGGAGGAGACGGCCGTGCCGGACTCGGGCCGATGCTCCGCGAGTATATCATTAGTGAAGCGATGCATGCCCTCGGGATCCCGACGACAAGGAGTCTTGCGGTAGTTACGACAGGTGAATCCATCATCCGGGAAACAGAACAGACCGGAGCCATTCTTACGCGTGCGGCGTCAAGTCACTTGCGGGTCGGAACCTTTCAATATGCCTCGAAGTTCGGATCTGAAGATGATGTCCGTTCATTGGCCGATTATGCGATCGAACGTCATTATCCGGAAGCATCCGGCGCGGAGAATCCGTACCTCCAATTATTGAATGGAGTGATCGGGCGCCAGGCTGAACTGGTGGCTAAATGGCAGCTTGCGGGCTTCATCCACGGTGTGATGAATACCGATAACATGACGATCAGCGGGGAAACGATCGACTATGGGCCTTGTGCCTTCATGGATACCTTTGATCCGGCAACGGTATTCAGTTCGATCGACAGGCAGGGACGTTATGCATATGGGAATCAGCCGCCGATTGCAGGCTGGAATCTTGCACGTTTTGCCGAAACGCTGCTGCCGCTCCTTCATGAAGAGAGCGAGCATGCAGTCGAAATTGCCCAGGATGCGATTTCCGAATTTCCGAAGCTGTATCATGCCCGCTGGCTTAAAGGGATGAGGGCTAAGCTTGGATTGTTCGGGGAAGAAGAGGGAGACAAAGTCTTGATTGAAGAGCTCCTTGGCATGATGCATGAACAGAAAGCCGACTATACCAATACCTTCCGCACCCTTACATTTGGCCGGGAAGAGGATTCTGCTTTATTTTCTTTAGAGGCATTCGTTCAGTGGAAAAAGCGCTGGCAAGAGAGGCTCGGACGTCAGCAGATAACGAAAGAGGATGCATTCAATCTCATGAAGAACAGCAATCCGGCGGTCATCCCGCGGAATCACCGTGTGGAAGAAGCACTTGATGCTGCAGTGGAGCGGGGCGATCACAGCGTAATGGAAAGGCTGCTTGGAGTTCTTTCCCGCCCCTATGAACATTCTCCGGAACAGGAAGAATACTGTGCGCCGGCGCCTCCGTCGGAACGTCCATACCGCACGTTCTGCGGAACCTGATGCTTGAATGTCCGGCCCCTTAATGTGAGGGGGGTAGGTAAGAGGTGGTTTTTTGTACATTGAAAACACATCCTATTTTGGATGTGTTTTTTATTTTGCTTTATTATAGTACTTGGATAGTTATATTTAACTAGTAAAATAGTATTATTTTTAATCGGAAAGGGTATAGGTAAGAAAGTGATTATTCTTGGGGAAAAGAGGGAGAGGCAATGATTAATATTGAGGAATATATCATTAATCTGTGTCTCATGATTTCATTCATTTATTTGACCTCTTTATTGTACAAACATTTCCTCATGGAAGCAGACAGAGAATGGAAGGAAGTAACTCTTGTCGTGATTGCTGCACTGACCGGGTGGGTATCGATGTATTTCGGCATCCATCTGACCGAATCGGTGATTTTTGACCTGCGCTTTGTCCCGATCATCGTGGCATCCCTTTATGCCACAAGGCGCCGTTACATCGTATGGGTGGGAATAGGCATCGGTTTGATGAGATTCACCTTCGGCTTCAGTCTGGCGGCCGCGGTGGGATTCATTAATATGGTTTTCCTTGCACTGATGGGAGTGTTGATTTCCTATCTGACCCGGTCCTGGACGTACCGGAGGAAGATGTGGACGGTGGTCCTGGCATTGAACCTGCTTAATACACTCATCATCGTCCTGCTGGGAGTGATTCCGATTAACGATATTCTGCGGATGATCATGCCGACCGTATTCCCCGCAAACATTCTATTAAGCCTGCTGCTCGTATGGATTGTGAAAGATATGATTGATGAACATGTGAATAAACTGGACTTGATGGACAAGGCAGGCAGGGATCCATTGACGAAATTATACAACCGAAGGGCGTTCCTGCGTTATTTTAAAAAATACAGTGAAGACGAGAGGATTTTCCCTTTATCCCTCGGCTTTATCGATATCGATCATTTCAAAAAAGTGAACGACCAATTTGGCCACAGCACAGGTGACCTGGTGCTGCAGCATGTCAGCGGACTGATTGCCGGCAGCCTGCGGAATGTTGATATTGTGGCAAGGTACGGAGGGGAAGAATTCGTTGTCCTTCTGCCGGATTGCAGCCAGGAGAATGCAAGGATGATCATGGAACGGGTAAGGGAAGCCGTAGAGGGCGATCCGTTTCGAAACAACGGAGTCACCATAGGGATTACACTGTCTGTTGGAATTGCCGCCACACCCGGGGTCGGGCCGAAAGAACTGCTGGAAGCGGCCGACCGGGCCGTTTATCTGGCAAAGAATAAAGGCAGAAACAGGGTGGAGAGTGCATGACCAAATGAGACAGGGAAGCCCGTCTCTCCATATAGTGAAGAGGGATGGGCTTTTTGGGTTTAAAGCCGAACGATTGTTAAATAAATAAAATTAAAATTCGTATTTAGTATTGAAACTGACTCCCCCCTCTGTTAGACTTACTTCGTAATCAACTACATAGCACACTCGTATAAACTCAGTAATATGGTCTGAGAGTCTCTACCTGGTTCCCATTGGAAGAACCGGACTACGGGTTGAAGTATTGTTCGGGTTTCCAATGTAAATCCGAACAACGGGGATATAGTGTGCCTTGTTTATCCATACTTTGACTTTACGGTCCGGAAGGTAGAGAGAAAATTCTCTTTTTCCGGACCTTTTATTGTCTTTACGGGAGACATCATTCAACAGGAGGGTACAACATGGTAAAAAAATTTATTTCATTCATCATCCTTGCGGCTTTGGCTGTGACGGGGCTTACGGGGTGCAGCTCGTCCAAGGAACAGGGCGCTGCAGAAGCGAAGGAGAAGCAGCCGATCATCGTTCAGGGCCCGATGCCCATCGAAGCTGAAAAACTGGCGGGGCATCTGGAAGATGTAAAAGAAGAAAAATCAGGATCATTCGTTTTTTATAAAGGGAAGCTGGAAGGCTACCCGGTCATCATTGCAAAGACAGGAAAGGGTATGGAAAATACCGCGGCCGCGACTGCACTGGCCATTGAAAAATATGATCCGGCAGCCATTATCAATCAGGGGACATCCGGAGGTCACGATCCTGAATTGAATGTCTTTGATATCGTGCTGGGGGAAAGAACGGTAAACTTGGGGTCGTTGAAAACAGGCGCTCTGAATGAAGGCGAAGGCATCGAACCGAAGGAATGGATCCCGATGGACTTGATGGCTTCTGAAGGAAGTGCCGGGGAAGATCCTGATGCAGAGAATATCCGTTATTTCGAAGGCGATGAAGACCTGCTGGCAGCGGCTAAAGCCGTGAAAGGGAAATACGAGAAGGGGAAAGTCGTCGAGGGGACGATCGGTTCCGCCGACGTTTGGAATAATGAAGTGGACCGCATCAACTGGTTCCATGAAAAGTATGGCACCTCTGTGGAGGAAATGGAAGGAGCTGCCGGTGCGCAGATCGCGGCCGCTTACGACGTTCCATTTCTCGGAATCCGCGTGTTGTCCAACAATAAAGTGAACGGCGGGCAGTACAACCCCGATACAGCAGAAGCCAACCAGGCATACGTGTTGGAAGTCCTGAAAGAATACATTAAAACAAAATAAACCAGCCTGACGAAATAAGCCCGTCCCTCCATGTGTTCATCCATTAACCATGTGTGGGGCGGGCTTTTTTCCGAGTGTTTGTGTGTTTAGAAAAGGAAATGATAAGGGAAAGATATCTCTATGTGAGGATCCGGGATCGGAAAATGGTTACCGGAACGAATACTGGGAGGGATTATATGAGAGCCATTGTAATCGATCAATATGGAGATAAGGATGTACTTAATGAACGGGAAGTGGAGCAGCCGGATATTGGAGACAATCAAGTGCTCCTGTCCAACCGTGCTACTTCCATCAACCCGATTGACTGGAAGGTACGTGAAGGATATCTGAAAGATATGCTTCCCTTTGATTTTCCCATCATCCTGGGCTGGGATGCAGCAGGAGTCGTGGCAAGGAAAGGGAAGAATGTAGAGGGCTTCGAAATTGGAGACAGGGTATTTGCACGCCCCGATACGACCAACCGCGGTACATATGCTGAATATGTTGCCGTGGATGATCATCTGCTCGCCCCGATGCCGGAGTCGATGAGCTTTGAAGAAGCTGCAGCCATCCCGCTTGCAGGATTGACGGCCTGGCAGTGCCTGGTTGACTTTTCCGATATCAAAGAAGGGGATAAGGTCCTGATTCATGCGGGCTCCGGGGGAGTCGGGAATTTTGCCATCCAGATCGCCAAAAGCTTCGGAGCGCATGTCGCCGCTACGGCAAGCGGCAAGAATGAAGAGTTTGTGAAGTCGCTCAGGGCAGACCAGTTCATCAATTATAAAGAGGATGACTTCAGCGAGGTTCTTAATGATTTCGACATCGTCCTCGATACAATGGGCGGTGAGGTCCAGTCGGGCAGCTATAAAGTATTAAAAAAAGGCGGGAAACTCGTTTCCATCGCTCAGCCGCCGAATGAGGATGAAGCAAAGGAGTACGGCATCGAAGCCGGATTCCTGTGGCTCGAGCCGAAAGGTGAGCAATTGAAACAGCTTGCAGATCTCTTTGAAAAAGGTCAGCTGAAACCGGTCATAGGCGACACCTTCCCCTTCAATGAACAAGGGTTGAAGGATGCGCATGCGTTGAGTGAAACCCATCATGCAAAAGGGAAGATTGTAATAAAAATAAATGAAGTTTAATCTGAAGAAATTAAGAAAAGGCTTCGGGATCCGAACATGATCCCGAAGTTTTTTTGGCCCGTCCCTCGCTGCGCTGACGCATTAGCGCGCCGAGGGACGGGCCCTGTTTTTTCATTGGTTCTTATGGTAAGATGATGAACTTAAAGACATGCAGCAGATAGGGCGGAGGGAACGCATGAGCAAACCAAAGAAAAAAAGCGGAACGGGTCAAGGTACCGGCAAGAAGGGCTGGAATCGCTGGCAGGCGGGAGCCAATAAGGCAAAGAGCAATAAACCTTATAAGAGTAAAGGTGTGAAGCACGGGAACAAATCGGATGCAGACAAGTAAGGAAGGCCAAAAAAGCCGGCTGCAGCCAACTTCTTTCATAAAGATTTGCTTTTAGTTTCTTTACGTGTTAAGGTTAGTAAGAATTATTTTTGTTCGGTCTGTAAGGAATGAAAGTATTTAAACTTTTCGCCTTTGATATCTAACTTGAGCAACAATAGTAATAACATGTGGACTTGACTCCACGCAGGAGGAAACAATTATGGAACAAGGTACAGTAAAATGGTTTAATGCAGAAAAAGGTTTCGGTTTCATCGAAGTCGAAGGTGGAGAAGATGTATTCGTACATTTCTCAGCTATCCAAGGCGAAGGATTTAAATCTTTAGACGAAGGCCAAAAAGTAACGTTTGACACAGAACAAGGTCAACGCGGACTTCAAGCGGCTAACGTAAACAAAGCGTAACAGCTTTAAACGAAGGACTCTCTTTGCAGGGTCCTTTTTTTATGCGTACATTTAATAAAAAATGAAAATGAGGGTGTTATATGAATACGAAACGATTTTCCGATTTCGGACTCAGCGTGGAAATTGCCAGGGCCCTGACGGAACTGGGGTATGAAACTCCGACTGAAGTGCAGTCAAGGGTACTGCCTGTGGCGTTGGAAAAGAAAGATCTTGTCGTAAAATCGCAGACCGGAAGCGGAAAGACGGCTTCATTCGGGATTCCGCTTTGTGAAATGGTGGAGTGGGAAGAGAACAAGCCTCAGGCACTGATCCTCACCCCTACCCGGGAGCTTGCGGTCCAAGTGAAAGAAGACATCACCAATATAGGGAGATTTAAGCGGATCAAAGCCGCCGCCGTATACGGGAAATCCCCTTTTCACCGTCAAAAGCTTGAACTGAACCAAAAAACGCATGTGGTCGCAGGTACACCCGGCCGTGTACTTGATCATATCGAAAAAGGGACATTTCCGCTGGATAAGCTGAATTATCTTGTCATCGATGAAGCGGACGAGATGCTCAATATGGGCTTTATCGAACAGGTTGAAGCGATCATAAAGGAACTCCCTGCCGAAAGAGTGACATTGACATTCTCAGCCACACTGCCGGAGGATGTCGAATCGCTTTGCCACAAATACATGAAAGACCCCGTGAACATCGAGGTGAAAGCGAAGGGCATCACCACTCATAACATTGACCACTCTGTCATACAAGTGGATGAGAAAGATAAGTTTTCACTGCTGATGGATGTGACGACCGTTGAAAACCCGGATAGCTGCATCATTTTTTGCCGGACCAAAGAGAATGTGGATAAGGTCTGTGACGAGTTGTTTGATAAAGGATTTCCGGTCGATAAGATTCATGGCGGCATGAATCAGGAAGCCCGTTTTGAGGTGATGGATGAATTTAAACGGGGAGAATTCCGTTATCTTGCCGCAACAGATGTGGCGGCAAGAGGGATTGATGTCGAGCGGATTTCACACGTCATCAATTATGATCTTCCACTTGAAAAAGAAAGTTACGTCCATCGAACCGGAAGAACAGGGCGGGCAGGGAACTCTGGAAAAGCGATCACGTTCATCACTCCTTATGAAGAAAAATTCCTGGAGGAGATTGAAGCGTATATCGGTTTTACGATAGCGGAAGTTCAGGCTCCTTCAAAAGACGAGGTTGTGATGGCGGCAAGTGCTTTTGAGGAAAAATTAAATCGAATGCCGGACATCAAATCAGATAAAAGCGAACGATTAAACAAAGAAATCATGAAGCTTTATTTCAACGGCGGGAAGAAAAAGAAGCTAAGGGCAGTGGATTTTGTCGGAACCATCGCCAAAATTGAAGGCGTGACCGCAGACGACATCGGCATCATCACCATCCAGGAAAACCTGACCTATGTCGATATACTCAACGGAAAAGGTCCGCTTGTTCTCCAAGCCATGAAAACCACCCCCGTTAAAGGGAAGAAACTAAAAGTCCACGAGGCAAGAAATTAAAAAGGCCCGTCCCGCGGCACGCTGACGAATTAACGTGCCGAGGGACGGGCTTCTGCATTTTGGCATTCCGGGCAGTAGTAAAGTCTCCTGGAAGCAGCTTGTGTTTTTTCGATTTCGGTGCCGCATATGAAACAGTGTGCGCCTTCCCGGTTGAAAACCCAGTGACGATAGCGGGAGCGCTTGACACCTTCAGCCTTCAATTTTTCTGCGAGCTCAAGATCATTCGTGATTCCTCCTGTCCGGTAAGATTGTTCCATCAATCGGATGATGGCTCCGGCAGCTTTTACAAGTTGATCTTCACTGCAATCAATTGGACGGAGAGAGGGATGGATGCCTGCAGAAAATAGAATTTCAGATCTCAAATAATTCCCGATCCCTGCCACGAATCCCTGGTCTAACAAAAGGATTGCCCATCTTCTTCTTAAAAACTTCCTATCTCTTATCCGCTGCAGCAGATCCCGAGTGGTAACCTTCTCACTCAAAATATCAGGCCCGGCCTTCGCAATGAAAGGATGCTCGCTGACCTCCTCGTCTCGCAGCACGTCAATATCGGATGAACTGTACAGAAGTGCGGACTTCTTCTCATTATGTAACGCCAATCGCAGCTGACGATTAGTCTTGGGATAGTTATATACATTCCTTACGTACCATTTTCCGTAAAGCTGATTATGTGAGTATATGGTGTAGCCATTGTCAAAGCGGATCAGCATGGCTTTCCCTTTGGTGTCTACCCCCGTCACAACAGCACCCTGCAAGATATCCTCATAACCCTGCAGTTCCTGAAAAGCAAAATAAACATCCGCCACCTGTTTGTGCTGAAGGGCGCGTTCAATTTGATCGGCCGCCCTCCTGATTTCTGGACCTTCCGGCATATATTCTCCTCCTTTTAATATAGAAGTTCCCTGATTTAACACGTTGTAATCCCTTAAAGCCCGTCACTCGATGCACTAACGCATTAATGCACAGAAGGACGGGCTTTAAGACGGCAGTTTACAAGGATGGTACAATGGAGAAATAGCAGCTTTGAGGAAATAAACGATCACACGGAGATGAATTTATGAAAACAATAACAATCGAACCAAGTTCGTATATATATACTTTTACATTTGAACCAAATGAAGAAGGCTTATGTGCGTTGGAGAGGCGCGCATTATTCAGTGTTGACTCTGAATCCGGTATTGTTGAAAGTACGTATGAAATCAATCCAAGCAGAAGCCCGTTCATAAAAGAAAGGCTCGGCATCATCTGCGAGGGTGAGAGTATAGAAGAATTAACAGAGGAAGTAAATAAATTAGAATCCTTCGATGGTTTCAAAATTGTTTTTGTGCAAAATCCCGATCATGAAAGAGTAGGCTTTAAAAAACTGCGCAAAATCGAAAAGGAAGTCGGCCTTCATATGAAGGGTGCAGCGGAACTGATCGACCCCTCCATTTGGCTCGGCATCCTGAACACGGGTGAGAAATGGGTGCTTGGGGAATACTCAAAAAACGAAGCGATCTGGTTAAAGCATCAATGGAAGCCGCACAGTTATTCAACTGCCCTCGGCACCCGCGTCGCGAGGGCCGTCGTGAATATTGCTGCCCCCAAAACGGATGGGGTGAAACTTATAGACCCATGCTGCGGCATCGGGACGGTACTCATCGAAGCGTTATCAATGGGCATCGATATCATCGGAAGTGACCGGAATCCTCTGATCCTATCGGGAGTGAGGGAGAACATGGATCACTTTGGCCTCAATGGGGAAGTCACATGCAGGGATGTACGCGACGTCACCGGGAATTACGATGCAGCCATCATCGATCTTCCTTATAATTTATGCTCGGTGATCACAGTGGAGGAGCAGCTTGAAATGCTCCAGAGTGCAAGGCGGTTTGCTTCTAAAGTCGTCATCGTCACC
Organism: Rossellomorea aquimaris; assembly: GCF_001877785.1. GTDB lineage: Bacteria > Bacillota > Bacilli > Bacillales > Bacillaceae_B > Rossellomorea > Rossellomorea aquimaris_A. The sequence goes on from NZ_MINN01000128.1 coordinate 112,915, forward strand.
GTCGAGGATGTCGACCCCGTTATCCTTGAGGCCGGGTTCACGATTACGGACCGGTGCGAGGTCACGAAAGCTAATTTTGTCCGCCATGTTATTGTGTGCAAATAGACACGGCCTGAAAAAAGTGACTGATAAAAATTACTAAAAGGCTTTAGTTGGAGTTTCCCATTAATACATGCTATATTTGTGCGAATAACAAAGAAAGCAATTTGTATGAGGAGAGAATGACATGAATCAGAAGTGGGAAGCTGCAATTGATTCTTTATCCGAGGTGACTGTCACGTCCCATCCCAATAATGAACCAGTCACGATCGCGGGCGGACATGACCGCCTCCGCTGCATCGGAGTGGGGACGGATGCGGCTGTTTTCCAGCATCTCGATGTTCCGGAATTTGCTTTTAAAGTGTATGCAGAAGAAAAGGCTGACAAAATAAAGATTGAAGAAAAGGTCTACGGCATGATCGGGGATTCACCTTATTTCTCCACCTGCTATGCTGCTTATGATACCTTTCTCGTCCTGAGTTATGAAGAAGGCATCACACTCTTTGACTGCATCCTGCAAGGTGTCCATATCCCCCGGCAGGTCGTGAAAGATGTAGAAGATGCCCGGGATTACGTACGTGAAAAGGGCCTGAACCCCCGCGACATCCATTTGAAAAACATCCTGATGAAGGACGGGCGGGCGAAGATCATCGATGTATCAGAATATATACTTCCGGGAAACGATTTCCGCTGGGAGCATCTGAAAAAGGGCTATGAGGATTATTATCAGCTGATTGACGGGAAAGCGGTCCCGTTCTGGCTGGTCGAAACCGTCCGCAAATGGTACAACCAGTGGAATTCGTCTTATGATGAATTCATGAAGATTGTCTTGAAGTTCACTTCGTTTCGATAGGATGACGATAGAGAGGCGCTTCCCTGTATGACAGGGGGGCGTCTTTTTTTAGGTACTTTTTCCTGCAGCCCCCTCATAAAAAGGGGTTATTCAACATAAAGTTTACATCAGGAGGTGGTGCAGTGATGAAATGGACAAAAATCTTACTGGGTGCGGCTTTATCGATTTCTTTTTTTCTGCCATGGTTTGATGCAGTTGCTGATACGGTGACGGGTGCGAGGTTTCCTACACTGATAGGCGAACTGGGGGCCATCGGTGGAAGCTTAGCAGATTTCGGTCTGTTAAAAGGACTCTATTTCCTTCCCGTGTTCGGCGTGATAACAGTTGTGTTGGCATTCAAGAATAATGGGTTTTACAGCCGGATTGCGGCTTTCGTATCTGGTTCCGTGAGCTTGCTGTATATGATTGTATTGCTCGCTTACAGCACCGGGGAAATGGTGGATTCGATGATGTACGGAGTCCTGTACACATTCATTGCAGGAATGGGGCTGCTCCTTGCCAGCGCTATGGAGGGCTCAGCCGAAGCAGGAGAGAAACAGATTCAGCAAAGCGTTTAGGAGACTCTTTTAGAGGGTCTTTTTTTTATTAGGTACGATTATAAAAGGATATCAATCAACGATGGAGAAATCCTTAGGTATATAGAATCAGGGGGGATACAGTTGAAGGGGTTCGATTACAGGCGACATGACGGATTAGGTCTTGCGGAGTTAGTGAAGAAAAAAGAAATCCTGCCACTAGAATTGGTGGAGGAGGCGATTACATACATCGAAGCCTTGAATCCAGATTTGAATGCAGTCATTCATAAGATGTATGAAAGGGCAAGAGAAGCAGCGAAGGCGGAGCCCCAAGGTGCATTCGCAGGTGTACCAATTTTGTTAAAGGATATCACTCAGGAATTGAAAGGCGAGCCATTGACTGCTGGCTCAAAAGCCTATCAAAACTACCGTGCAAAAACGGATTCGGAATATGTTAGGAAGATGAGAAAAGCAGGTGCTGTTTTTCTTGGACAGACCAATGTGCCTGAGTTCGCCCTGGTCGCTGTCACAGAACCCGTTCAATACGGTCCGACCAGAAATCCCTGGAACCATTCTTATACGCCTGGCGGCTCGAGCGGAGGCTCTGCTGCTGCGGTAGCTTCAGGCATGGTCCCGATTGCAGGGGCTAATGATGGAGGGGGATCCATCCGAATTCCCGCTGCTTATTGCGGTCTCTTTGGATTGAAGCCGACAAGGGGACGAACGCCGGTGGGGCCAAACTATGGACGGTACTGGCAGGGGGCATCGGTTGAACATGTTTTAACGAGGTCGGTGCGGGACAGCGCAGCCATGCTTGATGAATTAAAGACTTATGAAAAAGCGGCTGCTTATCATGCCCTTCCTTTTAAAGGAAGTTATCTGCAAGCAGCTGGGACCCCGTTGGGAAAACCTATGAAAATTGCATTCTCAACTGCATCACCGATCGGTACGGAGGTACATTCGGAGTGTAGGGAAGCCGTCTTGAAAACGGCAGCGTTATTAGAAAGCATGGGCCATGAAGTAGAGGAATCAGATGCGCCGGTGGATGGAAGGAAAATCGCCAAAAGTTACTTGACCATGTATTTTGGAGAGACCGCGGCTGCTATCGCTTCACTTGAAGAAGTTCTGGGACGTAAAGCGGCATTTGCTGATGTGGAGCCGGCAACCTGGCTGTTGGGAATGCTGGGAAAAGCGACCACTGCTGAAGAATTTGTCCTCAGTATCCGGGAATGGGACAAAGCAGCATATCATATGGAAACTTTCCATGAAGCCTATGATTTCTACCTGACTCCAACGACTGCCTATCCACCTGCTGAGATAGGGGAATTGGAGCCGGCTGCTTCAGAAAAAGCACTAATCAAAACGATTGGTAAATTGGGTCTTGGCGGGCTGTTAAAAAAAGCAGGGATCGTTGACAGGATTGCTGAAAAGAATTTGATGCGGACACCGTTCACCCAACTCGCAAACCTGACAGGACAGCCTGCTATGTCAATCCCGATGCATATGACGGCAGAGGGGCTTCCGGTCGGAGTCCAGGTGACTGCGGCAAAAGGACGCGAAGAGCTGCTTCTTCAATTGGCTGGAGAACTTGAGCAGGCAGATGATTGGAAAGCTGCGCGTCCGGGTTTTGACGATTAAGATGAAATTAGTCTTCATGCCTACCTTATTTCTGATAAACTGGTAATGTGCATTTTATGGTAAATAAAGTAGTCGGGAGAGATGATGGTGGCATTATTATTTGAATTTGTGAAAGATTTTTCTATTAAACTCGCGGATCTTGCCGTACGCATTGAAGGCAAAATGTTTGAAGAGCCTCAAGCTGCGTTGATGCAGGCCCGTTTATATAATGAGGAAATAGTGAAATTAATCAGTGAAGAAGAAGAGATGGAAACCGTTTATGCGCTTAAGCATGGAGAACGCATACATAAATTGTTTCGTGCGAATGCGATTGACGAAGAGATGTACATGAAGTTTGAGTGGATACGTAAAAAAGGGAATAAAGCGGTGCATGAAGTGACAGACGCCAACATGACAGACATGCTCCAGGCCCACCGTTTACTATTTGATATAAGTGTGTGGTACATGCAGGTATATGTGTCTCATACCTTTGAGGCGCCTGTCTACAAAGTTCCTGTTCCTCTCCGTTCAACTGCAGCAAGTGTGGAGGATATAGAACGGTTCATTCAACCTTATGTAGATCAGAAATTGGACAGTATGTGGGCAGAAATCCACCGCCAGCTTGACGATCTGAAAAGTGGTAAAGAAGCCTCTCCTTCACCATCAACAGCAGTCATTCAATTGCGATACAAAAACAATACACTTACTATTCCAGATGAGACAGCCGGGAAGCCACTAAAGGAGCTGCCGCTTCCCGGGTGTAAGTATTTGTTGTCTGAATTAGCACGCGTTGGAATGAACTCTCTTAAACAACTGCCTGGTTCCCTTGACCAATTGCATATGGAACTGAGGGGGATAGGTACACATTCTATGGACAAGTTTTGGGAGCAGCTTTTATTAATGAAAGGGACGGAGATTGTTTCAGACATGAAGACGGCCGCCAATACAGTGCAATTAAACGATGAGATCTATAATGTATTTACAAGTGCGGGATTTGTTTTGAGTAATAAGACTAAAAAAGCCGCAGAATTTGAACATAAAGAGAATGAAGAAATTGTGTATCTGCTTCCGAATAAACAGACGACAGTCGTTATTCATCCGGATACTGCGGCTGCACATTTTGAAATCCCCGAAAAACCAAACTACAGTACCGCATTAAGACGTTTCCCGAAAGAATCGGAAGATAGGAAAACGCCGATCAGCTACGGTTTTTCATATAAATTTGATCATTCCTCTGATTTACGCGATTTCCTGATGAAGGTGGGAAGCCTGACAAAAATCAACTGAATTTCCGAGTTATCCGCCTGATCCCGGGCATGCTAAAGCATGAATACAACGGGGGTCAGGCGTTTTTTGTGTGTCAATTCAATCAAAATATGACACTTGTCATACCGAGGCTATGACACCTACTACTAAAAATATGTTCCTGCTTCCTATATAGTTGTTCTTACAACCCAATGAAAAGGGGATCTGAACAAATGACAAATCTTAAAACATTGAAAAAACAAGTAGCACCTTTTGAAAAAGGGACAACAAAAGAAAGTATCTGGCAGCTGATCAACACGGTGATACCGTTTATTATTTTATGGGTCCTTGCCTATCAAAGTCTTTCCGTATCGTATTGGCTTGCTTTAGTGCCAATGGTGATTGCTGCGGGATTCCTGACAAGGATTTTCATCATTTTCCATGACTGTACGCATTATAACTTCTTCAAGAGCCGCCGTACGAACCGGATCGTGGGTACCGTTATGGGCGTCCTCACCCTGTTTCCATTCGATCAATGGGGACATGATCATACCGTCCACCACGCAACAAGCGGCAACCTGGATAAGCGCGGCACCGGCGACATCTGGACACTCACAGTCGATGAATACAAGGCATCGCCGCTTAAATTGCGCCTGGCTTATCGATTCTACCGCAGTCCGATCGTCATGTTTGTCTTGGGACCGATCTGGGTCTTCCTGATTAAAAATCGATTCAACCGCAAGAATGCCAGGAAAAAAGAACGCAAGAACACATATCTTGTCAACGTACTGATTGCAGCAGCCGCAGCCCTTTTATGTGTGACAGTCGGCTGGCAGCAGTTCCTGATCGTACAGGGTTCGATCTTTATGATCTCGGGAGCAGCCGGCATTTGGCTGTTCTACGTTCAGCATACGTTTGAAGACTCTTATTTTGAAGAAGACAAAGAGTGGGAATATGTGCTGGCAGCAGTGGAAGGAAGCTCTTACTACAAGCTTCCGAAGGTCCTTCAGTTCCTTACCGGTAATATCGGTTACCACCATATTCACCATTTAAGCCCGAGGGTGCCGAACTACAGACTGGAAGAAACGCATAACAGCATTCCTGAACTTCAGCATGTGCCAACGATCACTTTGGCAACGAGCCTGACATCCCTTAAATTCCGTTTATGGGATGAAGACAGAAAGAATTTCGTCAGTTTCAGGGATGTCAAATCACTTCCAAAAACGAATATTTCCACACAGGCAAAACCTGAACTGTAAACAAATAAAAGGTCTGTCCTTCAGCAAGTTGAAGGACAGACCTTTTTGTTATGAAAGGCTGATTTCTAAAAGATTGTTGCTTTTCGTAAACTGGCTAGTAGCCTGAATGCTGCTTGCGGACTTGCTCTTTTCGAACTCCACTTAAATAACAAAAGAACGGACACTAGAAAATACCCAAGTTCCGGTATTTTCTAATGTTCAGAGCAACAAAATATGCGAAAAGTGCCTTATTAAAAGAACAAATTCAAAAGATAGTAAATGATCGCTGCAAGGGATGCAGAAATCGGCAGGGTGATCACCCATGTAATCAGCATTCTTTGTGCCGTACCCCATTTAACCCCTCTCAATCGGTGGGCTGAACCCACGCCGAGGATGGAGGAGGAAATGACATGTGTCGTACTGACCGGCAGATGGATCGCGGTCGCACCGAAGATCACGGCAGCGCCAGTCAGATCGGCAGCCACTCCGTTGACCGGACGGATCTTCATGATTTTCCCTCCGACGGTCTTGATGATCTTCCACCCGCCGATGGATGTTCCGAGCCCCATCGCAAGGGCACAGGAGAACTGAACCCATGTCTGGATGTCATCGGATGTTTGATAATTGTTCACAATCAGGGCCATCGTGATGATCCCCATCGCCTTTTGCGCATCATTTGTCCCGTGTGTAAACGACTGGAGGGCCGCCGTCGCAATCTGGATGAAACGGAAGTTCCGGTTTGTTTTTGCCAGATTCCTGTTCTTGAACACCACTTTAAAGATGCTGTAAACGATAAAACCGACCACAAACGCAAGGATCGGAGAAAGAAGCAGTGCTTCAATGATCTTAATAAACCCGGTGTAGTTCAACGCATTGAACCCTGCTGCTGCTATGGCCGCCCCTGCAATCGCCCCGATCAGGGCATGGGAGGAGCTGCTCGGGATTCCGTAGTACCAGGTAATCAAGTTCCATGCGATCGCTGCAAGAAGGGCAGCGAGAATTACGGTTGTCCCGTTTTGAAGCGTGAACGGATCGACAATATCCTTCGTGATCGTCTTTGCCACTCCTGTGAATGTCATCGCGCCGACGAAGTTCATCCCGGCAGCAAGGATGATCGCATGTCTCGGCTTAAGCGCCTTGGTCGAGACGGAAGTCGCAATGGCGTTGGCCGTGTCATGGAATCCGTTGATGAAATCAAATGCCAGGGCAGCGACCACGATGAGAATCGTTAAAATTAAAACTGTATCCATACGTGATTACGCTCCTTACGCATTCTTCATGATGATGGCTTCGAATGTATTGGCTACATGCTGGCAGTAGTCTGCAACCTGTTCGAGCTCTTCATATATCTCTTTATATTGGATGATGCGGATCGGGTCTTTTTCAGTGTTGAACAGATGCTTGATGGATTGTCGGAGGATCCCGTCACACTTTGATTCCAAATCTTTGATCTTGATGGAATGTTCTCGTAGCTGTGTCCACTTTTTCGTTGACAGCAGTTCGACAGCCGCTTCGATTTCATCACTGCATTGACGGATGGCTGCCACGAACTTCAGCATATATTCGTCTGCCTGAGTGATACTGTACATTTCGAACATGGCAGAAGTATGCTCAAGGCCGTCCAATACATCGTCCATACTCATCGCAAGCGCAAGGATGTCCTCGCGTTCAATCGGTGTGATAAAGACTTTATTCAAATCCTTGATTACATCGTGGACAAAACTGTCACCCTTCGTCTCAAGTTCCTTCATATGGCCGGAAAAGGTTTTTAAATCACTGATATTGGTGATTTTATAGTCTGCGAAATAATGGGCGCCTTCCTTTAAATTACCCGCAATGCTGCTCAAAAGAAGGGCAAACTTGTCTTTTTTCTTGAAAACCATTTCGTTTAAAACCTCCACATACATCTTAATTTAAATTACTAAACTATATCATCATAGCGTAAAATGTCGAAAAGAGGTAGTTGTATCACGAAAATAATAGTCTAAAAATTTTCCAAGTATTCCTTCGCGATTTGAATTCCTTTCTATTATAGTGAGAAATATATAATGATAATCAACTGAAAGGAGAGGCCTGCAAAACCCGGCATGAACTGTCGGATGGTCCGTTCAAAACCCTGTTATTCTATGGATGTAAAGGAGGTTATTCGATTGGATTCATTACAGAAAATGAATGAGGCTTTGAGTTATGTCGAAGAGAATTTGGCCGGGGATATTAATATGAAAGAAGTCGCAAGGCGTGCGGTCTGTTCTGTATATCATTTCCAGCGGATGTTTTCTTATCTGTCAGGCGTCAGTCTGTCTGAATACATCCGGTGCAGACGATTGACCCTGGCTGCCCAGGAGCTGAGAGATCAGCACGTGAAGGTGATCGATGCAGCCGTAAAATTCGGGTACCGTTCGGCGGACTCATTCACGCGTGCATTCAAGGAGTTTCACGGCTGCACACCGACGGCTGCAAGGGAAGACCGGAGTGCACTCAAAGCCTTTCCAAAGATGACCTTCCAATTAACCATACATGGAGGGAAAGAAATGAATTATCGTATCGTGGAAAAAGAAGCCTTTCGCATCGTGGGCATTAAGAAGCGCGTCCCCATTCAATTCAGCGGGGTCAATCCGGAGATTGCGTCCATGTGGAACAGCTTGAATGAGGAAAGGATCAAAGAGATGAAGAGCCTCTCTTCGATTGAGCCATCGGGTATCATCAGCGCATCTGCCAACTTTTCCGAAGGAAGGATGGAGGAGAAGGGTGAACTCGACCATTACATTGGGGCAGCCACAGTAAAAGAGTGCCCGGACCATTTTGAAAAGCTGGAGGTGCCTGCCCTGACGTGGGCTGTATTTGAAGCCGTCGGCCCATTCCCGGATACACTTCAAAACGTGTGGGGACGCATCTATTCAGAATGGTTCCCATCTTCGAACTATGAACAGGCCGAGGGCCCGGAAATCCTCTGGAACGAGAGTAAGGACACCGGTTCTCCGGTGTTCAAGAGTGAAATCTGGATACCGGTAAGGAAAAAATAATGAAAAAAGGCAAGCTCCATAACTGCACGGGGCTTGCTTTTTACCTGTTTTACACATTTAACGGCTTCATTCCATAATGATTCAGTATTTCATTTACAGATTGAAGGTCATAGATCTCTTTCTCCAGACAGAACTGGATGATCAAATCGAATTTGTCACTATATGAAAGTGAGTATCCGGCTGCACTCAACAGATCTTCCGTATTATCACTGTCCAGTTCAAGTGCGAGCGCGAGGGAAATGAGGGTGGCTTTTTTCGGTTGATATGCCGGGTTTGAGCGGATTTTGGAGAAATGCCTGCGGTCAAGGCCCGCTTTCTTATAGATCACAGAGTCCCCTACCCCTTTTTCATCGATGTACTGAAAAAGAACCTGGTTGAACGGGGGTTTCCGGTTGGTTTCGATGAAATCATCCAATTCGCTGGCTGCAATGTCCTCCCTGCAGATATCCAGGGGAGCTTCAAGACAGTAGAGGGTGCTGTCTCGAAGGTGAAGGTCCAAGTATTCTTCAAGTTCAATCAACCATTCTTTTTGAAGCAAAGGAAAAGCCCCCTTTTTACAGTTATCAAAAAGTGATCGTAATCTTGAGAAATGGCCAGCTCCGGCGTATGGCCCCTCGAGATGTTTCAGACGGAGCACTGAAGTCAAAGAACGACTTCAATGCTCAGCCTTCCAACGCTTGCCGGGGCTGAACAAGGAGCTTCCGCATTTCTCATATGTCGCTTTCAAGGCGACCAAATAATGGATGTATTCCATTATGATTATATCATGAACCAAAAGGAGGAAGATGAACATGAATAAGAAACTGACTGAAATTATTTTCTTGCTGGACAGGAGCGGATCCATGGGTGGTCTGGAAAGCGATACGATTGGCGGTTTTAATGCATTTATCGACAGGCAGTGTAAAGAAGGGGAAACCAGGCTGACGACCGTCCTGTTCGATGACGAAATGGAGGTGCTATGGGACGGGATTGATGCCCGCCATGCCAGATTGACGCAAGAGGAGTACTATGTGAGAGGCTGCACGGCACTCCTCGATGCAGTCGGAAAAACCATTTCGGCAGCAGGAAGAAGACTGTCGCAAACCAAAGAAGGAGAAAGGCCTGGTAAAGTGATCGTTGTCATCACGACCGACGGCATGGAAAATGCCAGCCGGGAGTACACGTATGAAAAAGTCAAAAAGATGATCTCCCATCAGCAGGAGAAATACAGCTGGGATTTCATTTTCATAGGTGCTAACATGGATGCATCAGAAGAAGCGCAGTCCCTCGGTATCCATAAGGAAGATTCGTTTTCGTTCGAGGCCACACATGAGGGTGTCGGAAAAATGTATGACATGGTGTGTGATGCGGTGACGGACAGACGGATAGACTAAGGGTAAAGTAATTTTTTTTTCAAAAACCCCTTTACCTTTACGCGGCGTCAACGTGTAAAGTGAAATTGTCAGGAGGTGAGATCAATGGAATATACCGTGAAGAAGCTTGGAAAGCTTGCAGGCGTCAGCACAAGGACCCTGAGGTATTATGATGAAATTGGAATCCTGAAGCCGGCCAGGATCAATTCATCCGGATACCGGATCTACGGGGAAAAGGAAGTCGATAAGCTGCAGCAAATACTCTTTTACAAGGAACTTGGCGTTGAGCTTCACCAAATAAAAGGTATTCTTGAAGATCCCGCTTTTGACGTTTCAAGCGCATTGGCTGAACACCGGGAACAACTCCTGGAAAGAAGAAAACAGCTTGATCTTCTGATTGCCAATGTCGATAAAACCATTGCCGTAAAGGAAGGGAGAATAACGATGTCTGATAAAGAAAAGTTCGAAGGCTTCAAAAAAGATATGATCGATGAAAATGAACGCAAGTATGGAAAAGAAGTAAGAGGGAAGTATGGCGACGATACGGTTGATCAATCGAACGCAAAGCTTCAAAACATGTCTCAGGAAGAGTATGAGCGTGCCAGCAAACTCGCTGAAGAAATCCATGAAAAGTTAGCGGAAGCCTTCAAAACCGGGGATCCAGCAGGCGATGCCGCGCAGGAAGCGGCTGAGCTGCATAAACAATGGATATCCATGTACTGGCCGCAATACAGCAAGGAAGCACACGCCGGCCTCGGTGATATGTATGTCGCTGATGAACGCTTCAAAGCCTACTATGACAAAGAACAGGACGGTGTGGCGGAATTCCTGAGAGATGCAATCTACGTTTATACTGGGATGAAGAAATAGTTGCAATGAGGCTGAAACAAGTTGGTTCGGGTTTTTAATTTGTTCATTGTACATTTAGGGTTTAGCTCATTCAGCGGTTGATTGGAGTGCAAGACGAAGACTCCTGCGGGAAGAGTAGCTTATGTGAGACTTGTCTAGCTGCGGGGCTTAGAGGCACATGTCATAAGTCAACTCGTCCAAGAAGGCAAAGAGCGCCTTCTTGGACGATTCGCCTTATGCCAACCGCCTCTCTTCAAAGCCCCTCCGCTTTTCTTCCCGCAGGAGCTTTAGCTCCGAGGAGGCTCACGGGCTACCCGCGGAAAGCGAAGTCTTGCACGGAAATCATTAGCGTTGTTTAGAGTCCGCTCTAAAATGTTTGTCTTTAGACATGGCATTTTAAGTTTTGTTTCAACCATTCTATAACATGTATATATGAAAAAAATTAGAAAAGGAGAGTCTATTATGAAAGAGAGCAAGTCCAATTTTGAGAAAAATCTTGATGAGATAAAACAAAGCCAACTCAGAATGGAAAAGGGTCAAGAGAGATTCCAGAAAGAGTTGGCAGAAATCCTGTCCATACATTCCGATAGAATAGTTGACCATCTTGACAACAGAACAGAAGCTTTAAACAAAAGAGTATATAAAGCAGAAGCAGAAATTGAACGGTCAAGCAGACAGTAAGGAAGCACACACCCCTTTACTGTCTGCTTTTTTCATAAAAAAGATCCCGGCTGCACCGGAACGCAGCCATTCACTCCCTATTAATGAACCGCCGGGAATTTGATTTTTACCATAAAGGTTTCATTCTTATGGATAAAATCCAAATAACCCCCGTGTTTCTTCACCACATCATCAATCATCATCGTCCCGAGTCCTTCATGTGTACCTGTTTTCGTCGTATGTCCATAACTTGCATAAAGTTTATCTACTATATGAGGGGGAATCTCTAGTGAGTCATTTTTGCAAATCAGCATGTACAGTCCGCTCCTTTTATAGAATTGTAAGCTGATTTCAGCCTGTTTCCCTTTGTGTTTCTGGAACTCCTCGCAGGCTTCCAGGCTGTTGGACAGCAGATTTCCGAGAAGGGTCACGAGATCTTTATCGGACAAGGGCAAGGTTGACAGCGGCATATCGAGGTCATAAATCATCTCGATTCCGACTTTCCTGCCCTTCCTGTACATATCGTGAAGGATGCCGGCAGCGCTGCCCCTTTCACCGCGGATGGACAAATTGGTTTCTTCATAGCCGTCCACGAGATCATTTAAATACATTTTCGCTTCCCTTATCTCATCGTGCTCCAGCATGAAATGAAGGGCGGAGATATGTTTGAGGAAGTCATGGCGTTCACTTCGTACGACCCTGAACGTATCATTAAGCTGTTTTTGCTCATCTTCCAATTGTCTGTTCGATTGAGTCAGACCCGAGATTCTCCAGGCTCCTGCTATTCTCAAAAATTCCAAACCGATAAAAAGCAAAAATAGGACTCCGTGCACCGGTGCGGGGCCCGTTCCTAAATAAACAGTGATGATGATAATCTGCAAGACACATAGACTGTAATTCCAATTTGCTCCCAAAGACCATAAGGAGAGATGGATCTTCAGATAAAGGAGAAAGGTAACCGGCAGGATCAACAGGATCAGGACGGCATAGTGAAGCTCGAGGGAAAATCCTTCAAGGGAAAAGTGCAAATGAATAAAACTGAATAGTGCTATATATGTCCAATACCATAAATTCTGATGCTTCAACGTTCTGCCACCTTTTAAAATTAATGTTGCTGCAGGAAGTCGACTTTTTCCTTCGTGATCATTGCCTGCGCCTCTGTGCCTTCAAAACGGATCATGTACGAATTTTTGGCATAGAGTGAGAAGTTTTTAACAAAGTGAATATTGATGATGAATGAGCGGTGGGACCGGATGAAGTCCCGTTCCCTCAGCTCGCCTTCAAGCTCATTAAGTGACAGGTAGGTCTTGATTTCCTCATCTTTTGTATGGATGGTGGTCGATCTTCCTGATCGTTCGATGAAGATGATATCTTTCTTCTGGATGATGTGGATATCATTCTTTTGTTTAAGGTAGAGCCTGCCTGTCATTTCGGCGGATTTCGTTTTTTCCTTTAATCGTTCGATTGAACCGGTCAGCCGCTCTTTGGAATAAGGCTTCATAATATAGTCGTGGACATTCAGCTCGAATGCATGGACCGCGTAGCCGCTGTTGGCTGTGACGAAAATAACGGAAATATTGAGTGCATGGGAGTGAATGATGTCGGCAAGCTCATAACCGGAAAGGTTGGGCATTTCAATATCGGCGATCAACACATCCACCGTTTCCCTCTTGATCTGTTCATAGGCTTCCTCGGCAGACGTAGTGGAAAAGACGATCTCAATCCCGGTCATTCCTGCCACGATCGCATTCAATTTATCTAAGTCAATCAGCCGGTCATCAACCAATCCAATCTTCATTTCATTCAGCCTTTCTGAGTGCAAAGAGATAAAATATTCCAATTAAGGTTACATATATCTTATCATGTTTTCATCCCGATTTGACCTTTTCGCGACATGAAATGGAATTTTCACGACAAAAGGGCAGATTCTTCCTTCGTTTGTTTGTAAGATGATGACAAGAACATAAAACATGAGGTGGATGGAATGATTGACATTCAAGAAGTGACAAAGCAGTTCAAAGATAAAAAGAACTATGTGACCGCGCTGAAGCATGTGACGTTTTCAGTGAAGGAAGGGGAGGTCGTCGGGCTGCTCGGGGAAAACGGGGCAGGGAAAACGACCCTCCTCCGAACAATCGCGACGCTCCTGACCCCGACTGAAGGATCGGTGACGGTCGCAGGATATGATACCGTCAAGGACCCGAATGAAATCAAACGGAAAATCGGCGTCCTGTTCGGGGGCGAAACCGGTCTGTATGAACGATTGACAGCCCGTGAAAATCTCGAATATTTCGCTGGCTTGTATGGGTTGAGCAAACACCAGACAAAGGTCAGGATCGATGAACTCGCCCGGATGTTCGGAATGAGGGATTACCTGGACCGGAAAGTGGGGGGCTTTTCAAAAGGGATGAGGCAAAAAGTCGCCATCTCGAGGACGCTTATCCACGATCCTGATATCATCCTGTTCGATGAACCGACCACAGGCCTTGATATCACCTCTTCCAATGTGTTCAGGCAGCTTGTTCATCAGCTGAAGAGGGAAGGGAAAACGATCATCTTCTCGAGCCATATCATGGAGGAAGTATCGATGCTTTGCAGCAAGGTAGCGATGATCCACAAAGGAGAGCTCGTCTATGAAGGGGAAATCGAAGAACTCTATAAGAATGAAAAAAGCCGTGATTTAAACTATATCTTCATGAGTAAGCTTGTCAGGGGGAATGAACATTATGCTTCGTAGAATTTATCTCAAGGAAATGAAAGACAGTTTCAGGGACAGGAGGACATTGTTCCTGATCGTCCTGCTTCCGATTCTGATGATGAGCGGATTGACTTTTTTCTATGAAAATATGTTATCCGATGATAACGGAGATACGTATACGCTGGCCGTGAATCAGGATGCCGACGAAGAGATCCTTGCCAGGATTTCTTCTTATGAAAATGTGAAAGTCGAAAAATCATCCGATCCTGCAGAAATGGTCGGCGACGGAGATGCGCTTGCAGGCCTGATCGTCCCCGGTGATTTCATGAGATCGGTAGAACAGGGGGAAAAAGCGGAGGTAACCGTCATAGGGGACTCTTTCAGCCAGAAATCGTCAAGTCTGATCGCGATTGTCACCAATGAATTCACCACTCTTGAAATAGAAATCACGGCCCGCCGCCTTGAGGCACAGGGAACGGATCTTTCAGTCATTCAGCCGTTTACAGTGAACCAGGAAGAAATGTCTGAGGACCTGAGCGTCAACATGCTCGCTTTATTGGTTCCGCTCATTCTTGCCATCGCGATCGGAATCGGGGCCAGTCCATCTGCCGTTGAGTTATTTGCCGGGGAAAAAGAAAAGAAGACGATGGAAGCCCTGCTGATGACTCCGGTCAACCGTTCGACCCTTGTCCTGGCAAAATGGCTCGCAATCTCGACATTGAGCACGCTTATGGGATTCATCACCCTGCTGGTCATGATGATCGAGATCACTTTCTTCACGGAAAAATTGAAAGAAGCCATCTCTTTTGGAGATAATCTTTATTTGATCGCCGGTATCTCTTTGCTTGTCATATTGGTCTATGCCGTATTTAATGCTTCCATCATGATGATCACAAGCATCATGGGTAAAACAGTGAAGGAAGCGCAAAGCTACTATACACCTATTTCGATGCTTGCGATGTTCCCGGGCATGATCATCAGCAGCCTCGGGGTGAACGAACTTGAAGTCCATCACTTCGCCATCCCGATCTTGAATCTTTTCAGCCAGATGAAAGAGCTGCTGTTCGGAATCGTCGATTATCAGCATCTTGCAATCACGATTTCCAGCAACTTGATTGTGATGCTCGTTGTGTTCATCATCGGGCGCATTCTGTTCATGAAAGATAAGTGGGTCCTGAACTAAGTCCGGCAGGGGAGAAGATATCACCGCTCCCCTGTGATGGAGAAAGGAAGGTCAATATGAAAACCGGGACGAAAATCGCCCTTTTTATCGCATTGTTTGTATTGGTTGGTTTTCCGGTGATTTTTACGTTCGTTTCAATGATGACGGGAAACTGGAAGTATTTATTATACAGTCTGCCGGGGTGTTTCACTGCAGGTTTCACGGGTCTGATCGTGACCCTGAAACATATCAGGGATGAGCGGAAAACAGCAGAGAGATAGTTCAATCTCTTAAACTCCAGCAAATGATTTTATTAAAATAGTTGTACTCTTCACCTCTTCATTTGGTATATAATTTTATAGATCAGTTTGTAAAATATATACAAAATGAAGAGGAGAAACCAAATGAAATCGTCACCTGTATTAGGGAAAGAACGGATGGTCACCATTGATGTCATCCGCGGATTTGCTTTATTCGGTATATTCCTGGTGAATATGCCTGCGTTCCATTCCCCGGAATTCATGAAATCAATGTACGGCATCCCTGTCGATTATAGTGGAGCGGATCACTGGATCGATGTGTTTTTTGCTTTATTTGTGGACATGAAATTTTTCACGATTTTTTCTTTCTTATTCGGACTCGGTTTCTATATTTTTATGAGCCGCGCCGAGGAGAAGGGGCACCGCATGAACCGCCTATACCTGAGGAGGATCTTCGCCCTGCTGCTTTTCGGGATTGCACATCTGGTCGGGCTTTGGTTCGGTGATATCCTTCATACGTATGCGGTTGCCGGGCTGCTCCTTATTTTCTTCTATAGAAGGAAGATCAAGACGATGGTCATTTGGGCTTTCAGTTTACTGTTTGCCATCAACGCATTATTCGCCCTGATGCTCTTGATCCCCTCGAGTTTCCTTGAACAGACTGAATCAGCTTCCGCCGCAAGTATGCTGTACGGGAGTATGGAAGAATATTTGCATGTGTATGAACATGGAAACTATATCGAATGGGTCTCCTACCGGCTGGGAACCGAAGTTTCAGCCATGCTTGCAAACCTGATTCCGTCGATGTTCCCTGTCCTTGCCATGTTCCTGTTCGGACTGGCAGCAGGTAAAGCAGGTATCTTCCGTGATGTTGAAAAGCATATCGGGTTCATCAGGAAAATCCGTACGTTATCGTTCGTGATCAGTGTACCGTTGGTCCTCATTCTTGCCATGTACATGACAAAGGTCTGGGACCTCGGGGTGAAACAGGAATTCGTCGTGCAGCTGTTCACCAGCTTGAGCGGGCTGACTCTCTGCTTCTTTTATATCTCATCCCTGACGCTCTTCCTGAGAAGAGAAGGGTGGCAGCGTAAGCTCCGTCCGCTTGGATACACCGGTCAGATGGCGCTGACCAACTACCTGATGCAAACCATCTTGTCTGTCGGGATCTTTGTGGGATTTGGCTTTTATGGGGATGTAAGCCTCTGGGTCGGCACCGTCATCTGCCTTGTCATCTTCTCCCTGCAAATGGTCTTCAGCACATGGTGGCTGAAGAAGTTCCGTTTCGGACCGTTCGAATGGCTGTGGAGATCGTTTACGTATCTCAGCTTCCAGCCGATGAGAAAGACAGAAGGCTTGGGAGAAGAAGGGAAAGGCAAAGCAGTTTGAGGTAAGAAAGTAGATGGATGACGGGAGAGTGAGCCATGGATTTTCTAGTGGATAAAGTGAAAGACCGTATATATGCTATCGCCTTTTGGGATACGGAGTGGAAATCCTATAATAATTGCTATCTTGTTCTGGAGGAAGACGGAGTCATCATGATTGATTCCTGTAAAGCAGAACACAGCAAGTACCTTCTTCAAGCCATCCATCGTCTGGGGAAAACGGCAGACGATGTGAAGCTTGTTCTGGCTACCCATGGACATGAAGATCATGTAGAAGGTGCAGAGATGTTTAAAAATGCGAAGAAAATCATTCACCCGAAAGAAGGTGAAGAGATCGGGGAATTTGACGATGAACTTAGTGACCAGGGAGTGGTCGGGGAGTTCGACTATATGCTTGCCGGCTACCATTCTCCCGGATCTGTCATCTACTACCATCGTCCGTCCGGCATTCTTTTTACTGGTGATGTGCTGTGCTTTTTCGGTGATCCGTTGTCAAAGGAAGGGCTTGTTTCAGAAGGGAAAGAGCTCCGTCAAGCATGGGTTGACTATTTGAAGAGCGGCGGCGTTTCGTCTTCCGACTTACCCGGGTTTCTTGAGGCATTGAAGATTCTCCTTCATTTTCAGTCGGAGATCATGTGCACGGGTCATGGAGGGGTGCTTGTGGGGGAAGTGAATGAATTTGTGGAAGAGCTTGTGAGTGAAGCAGGGAATCAGTTGAACTTGGAAGCAAAGTAATAATTTCCAGTACTCATCCGGCCGTGTCTGATGAAAAGGCTCATATGATGCCGTTTTATTGATCGGCAGTACATGATTAAAGCAGCTTTGCTGAGCAAAAAAACGAAGTTCCGTAAAATAAAGTTTGCTTTTCTACGCAACATCTGTTATTCTAAGGAAGAATTATTTTTGTTCGGTCTGTAAGGAATGAAAGTATTTAAACTTTTCGCCTTTGATATCTAATTGAGCAATAATAGTAATAAAATGTGGACTCGGATTCCACGCAGGAGGAAACAATTATGCAACAAGGTACAGTAAAATGGTTTAACGCAGAAAAAGGTTTCGGTTTCATCGAAATCGAAGGTGGAGAAGATGTATTCGTACATTTCTCAGCTATCCAAGGCGAAGGTTTCAAATCTTTAGACGAAGGTCAAAAAGTAACGTTTGACACTGAGCAAGGTCAACGTGGACTTCAAGCGACTAACGTCGTTAAAGCGTAATAGCTTTAATAGGAAAGGACTCTCATCCGAGGGTCCTTTTTGTTTTGGCGAAAAAAGTACCGCCAGCTTATACATATAAAACGCTTGAAGTGCCGGCACTTCTTTCAATTAATTTGAGGCATACTTGACGATGCCATGTACATACACGAAGATATCATTGTGCACGCAATCTCTGATCTTGATTTTTCCCTCTTTCTCCAATTCCCTTGCCATCTGCTCGATGTCTTCTCCATCCGCGATTGAATTCGCAGGGATTTCTAAAGAAAAGAAATTCCCACGGCTGGCCTGAATACATTCTTTCAGTAATCGATTTTTATCCATTGGGTCATCCCCTTTCTTTCTTTATTCGACATAAAGGACACGTTCCCCTCTAAATACCAATTTCAGGACGGAATTTTTCGATCAATCCTGTTACAGCAAGTATGAATTAGCAGTACCTGGAAAATAGGGCTTTCTAATGCTTGCTTTTCATAATCACACCTGTTATTCTAAGGAAGAATTATTTTTGTTCGGTCTGTAAGGAATGAAAGTATTTAAACTTTTCGCCTTTGATATCTAACTTGAGCAACAATAGTAATAAAATGTGGATTCGAATCCACGCAGGAGGAAATAATTATGCAACAAGGTACAGTAAAATGGTTTAACGCAGAAAAAGGTTTCGGTTTCATCGAAATCGAAGGTGGAGAAGATGTATTCGTACATTTCTCAGCTATCCAAGGCGAAGGATTTAAATCTTTAGACGAAGGTCAAAAAGTAACGTTTGACACTGAACAAGGTCAACGTGGACTTCAAGCGACTAACGTCGTTAAAGCATAATAGCTTTTAATGGAAAAGGACTCTCATTCGAGGGTCCTTTTTTTTTGTTTTCAACGGACAAAGGAGTGCTGACCGGCTTCCCTGCAAAGCTTTTACCCGGTAAAAATGCATTTTTTTCATGCAGTTTATAACATACCGCCAGTGGTACAGAATAGTAAGGAAAGATGGGCTTGAGCCTTTTTTTAATAAAATAAATCAAAATGATTGACTAAAAACGATTACAGTTGTAAACTTTAAATATAAGTTAACTACAAATGTAAACGATTTAGGAGGTGTTGTCATTTGCCCAATGAAGAAAAACCGGAAATCACGGATTCTGAATGGGAAGTCATGAGGGTCGTGTGGGCCCTTGAAGAAGTGACCAGCAAGGAAATCAGCCAGGTTCTGCAGGAAAAGATGGACTGGAAGCCTGCGACGACCAAGACATTCATCGGGCGTCTCGTCAAAAAAGGGATGCTGCAAACCGAAAAGTCAGGCAACCGGTTCATCTACACAGCCGCGGTTAGCGAAGAAGACAGTCTTAACACTCTGAAAGCAGGGCTGTTCCATCACATTTGCAGCCGTGCAGTGGGGAAGACAATTGCCGATTTGATCGGGGAGGCGACTCTTAGTCATGATGACATCGCCATGATGGAGGAAGTCCTGCGAAATAAGAAGAAAGACGCCGTCGCCGAAGTCGTCTGCAACTGCGTTCCCGGCCAGTGCACCTGCAAAAAAGAGCACGGCATGAACTGCCGGCATTGATTAAGAAAGCAAAGTATTTAACAAAATCAAAAGAATTGTTTTAAAAAACGAAGGAGTGTTCAATCATGGAAAAAACATTACTGAACGTATCAGGTATGACATGCGGAAACTGCGTAAAGAAAGTAGAAACCACACTAAACGGGCTCGACGGAGTGGAAAAAGCCAAAGTCGACCTTGAAAATGCATCTGCAAAAGTGAAATACGACGAAACAAAACAATCCCCCGAAAGCCTGAGCAAAGCCGTGACGGAAGCGGGCTATGAAACAGAACCGAAAAACTAACAAAGGTGGTCTTGCACGATGACGGAAAAAACATTGAGCATCGAAGGGATGACATGTGCGTCGTGTTCACAGACGGTAGAAAAAGCAACCAGTAAACTGAACGGGGTCCAGGAAGCGAATGTGAACCTGGCCACTGAAAAACTGAGGATCACGTATGATGAAAGTGAAGTTACCCTGGATCAGATAAAGGAAGCGGTTGACGAGGCGGGTTACAAAGCCGTCTCGGAAATGGAAAAGAAAACATTTTCCGTATCGGGCATGACTTGCGCGTCCTGTGTACAGTCGGTAGAAAAGACTGTGGGTAAGCTTGATGGCGTGAAACGTTCAAGTGTCAATCTGACGACCGAAAAGTTGGTCATTGAGTTCGATCCTTCAGTCGTCACCTCTTCCGACATCAAAAAAGCGGTATCCGATGTGGGCTATGAAGCCCAGGAAGATATGGAGAAAGAAGATAAAGCCGAAGAAGACAGGGATAAGAAAGAACAGCATATCAAGCATATGTGGAAACGCTTTTTGGTTTCGGCAGTCTTCACGATCCCGCTCCTGCTTGTCTCAATGGGTCATATGCTCGGGATGCCGCTGCCAAATGCAATCGATCCGATGATGAACCCGACAGGATTTGCACTTATTCAGCTCGTCCTGACGATTCCGGTGATGGTGATGGGGAAACCATTCTTCACGGTCGGATTCAAGACACTGATCAAGCGCCACCCGAATATGGATTCCCTGGTGGCCCTCGGTACAGGCGCTGCTTTTGTATACAGTGTCATCGCATCCATTTTCATCGTATCGGGAAATGAGAGCTACGCGCAGGATCTTTATTATGAATCGGCTGCGGTCATCCTGACGCTGATTACGTTAGGGAAGTATTTCGAAGCACTGTCAAAAGGGAAAACGTCTGAAGCGATTAAGAAGCTGATGGGGCTGGCCCCTAAAACAGCGACGGTCGTCCGGGACGGCACGGAAACCGAGGTTTCGATTGAAGAAGTGGAAGTCGGTGACATCATCATCGTCAAGCCGGGGGAAAAGCTGCCGGTGGACGGTGTGGTCGTTGAAGGGAAGACGTCGGTTGATGAGTCGATGCTGACAGGTGAAAGCATCCCTGTGGAAAAAGAAGCCGGATCCGCAGTGATCGGCGCAAGCATCAATAAAAACGGCTCGATCCGTTACGAAGCGACCAAGGTCGGGAAGGACACAGCCCTTTCTCAAATCATCAAACTGGTCGAAGATGCCCAGGGATCAAAAGCACCTATTGCGAAGATGGCAGATATCATCTCCGGCTATTTCGTGCCGATCGTCATCGGCCTTGCCATCGTGACGGGCCTCGCCTGGTTCATCGGCGGTGAAACAGGTCTGTTCGCATTTACGATAGCCATCTCCATTCTCGTTATTGCCTGCCCGTGCGCCCTTGGTCTCGCCACTCCGACCGCCATCATGGTCGGAACCGGAAAAGGTGCCGAAAATGGCGTGCTCATCAAAAGCGGGGGTGCACTCGAGTCCACCCACAAAATCAATACCATCGTGTTTGATAAAACCGGTACGATCACTGAAGGGAAGCCTGTCGTGACAGACATCGTGACGACAGGGGACATCGGGGAAGAGGAACTCCTGAGGCTTGCCGCTTCTGCTGAAAAGGGGTCAGAACATCCGCTTGGTGAAGCCATCGTCAGGGCAGCAGAGGAAAAAGGATTGTCTCTCCTGAAAACGGATTTCTTTGATGCGGTCACAGGCCAGGGGCTTGAGGTGACAGTCGGCGGGAAAGACCTGCTGCTCGGAAACCGGAAGCTCATGGATGAAAATGATGTGGATCTCGGTGACCTCGAAGAAACGTCCGACCGCCTCGCAGCGGAAGGGAAAACCCCGATGTATATTGCAGTGGAAGAAGAAATCGCCGGTACCATCGCTGTCGCTGACACTGTCAAGGAATCGAGCTTCAAGGCCATTGAAAAGCTTCATAAAATGGGCATCGAAGTCGCCATGATCACGGGTGACAACAAGCGGACGGCTCAGGCCATCGCAGAGCAGGTCGGAATCGACCGGGTTCTGAGCGAAGTCCTTCCGGAAGACAAAGCGAATGAAGTCAAAAAACTGCAGGAAGAAGGACGGAAAGTCGCCATGGTCGGTGACGGCATCAACGATGCACCCGCCCTGGCGCAGGCAGACATCGGGATTGCCATTGGATCCGGTACGGACGTTGCCATGGAATCAGCCGATATCGTCCTGATGAGAAGCGACCTGATGGACGTACCGACATCCGTCGAACTGAGCAAAGCAACAATAAGAAACATCAAACAGAATCTTTTCTGGGCATTTGCCTATAACATTCTCGGGATTCCGGTTGCGATGGGTGTGCTTTACCTGTTCGGAGGCCCCTTATTGAATCCGATGATCGCAGGGGCTGCCATGAGCTTCAGCTCTGTATCGGTATTGCTCAATGCCCTGCGACTGAAAGGTTTCAGACCATCACGTGTTTGAGGAGTGAACCATCAATATGAGTCAGGAATTAATGATTGAACTCTATACACGTCCGACCTGCTCCGACTGTCAGGCTGCCAAAGAGTACCTGGCGGAACAGCATATCGAATACAATCACAAAGATGTTGGGGCGGATGAAACACTCGAAGCAGAGATGAAAGAAACATTCGGCTCACGGATTGTCCCGGCATTTGCCTTTTATAAGAAAGGCCTGCTTGGTAAGAAAAAGATGGTGAAGAGTTTGATTGGATTTGAACAAAACCGAGAAGAGATTGAAGAGTTATTGGATATGAAATAAGAATGAAGCTTTGCCTCCAGCCCACGGGCTGGAGGCTCTTTTTTTGAGAAGAACAGGAATCTTCCACGATTATCCAACCTCAACACAGATAACCCTTCCAACTTTGGTACAATATAAATACATAAAAGTCGAAGGTAAGGAGGGGCATTTATGCAAAAGGTATTGAAAATCATATATGAGATGTTCATGCTCCTTCTTGTGATGGTTACAATCATCAACTTGTGGCAGGAAGACAATCATAATTCGCTTTTGAACTGGCTTGTGTGGGGAATCTTTTTCGCGGATTTTGTGGTAAGGCTGCTAAAGGCAGAGAAGAAGTGGGAGTTCCTGAAGGAAAATCCCTTCCTGGTCATAGCGATTCTTCCATTCGACCAGTTTTTCCAGATGGCGAGGATTGTGAGGGTCATTTACTTATTCAGGTTGAAGACCATTACAAAATATTATATTTCTCCCTATGTTGAAAAGCTTACGTATCAATCTTGGACGCTCCTCATCTCCATTTTGCTCGGCTTCCTGCTTGCGGAATCATTTATCATTTTTTTAATAGAAGAAACAATCGGCAGTTTTTATGATGGGATCGTTGTGGTATTTGGACATTTGATTTATATGGGAAGCACGATCGTCAACCTTCAGAGCGGGGTATCCATGTGGTTATTGACCGTTACGGCAATCATCGGGATTTCCCTTCAGGGGCTCGCACTGCAGTGGGGCATGACCAAACTTGAAGGAATTTATAGAGGACTGCTTAACAGCAGGCAATCAAAATAAAGATGTAAGGAAATAATTGGAAAAAGGGAATTCGACTCTTTTTTCCTTTTTTTTGAAACTTTCTTCGTGCGTATCCGTATATAAAGGCAGACTGAATTATACAAGAGGAGGATATTATGAAGAAATTAATGGGACTGGGTTCAGCGATATTTTTGGCGTTTGGATTGACGGCATGCGGCACGACAACGAGCGGTAAAGATGTGGAAGACATCATCAATTCATCGATTGCTGCGTCGGAGAAGCTTGAAAGTTTTCATGTGAAAATGGAGATGGAGCAGGATATCATCCCGGCTGCGGAAGATGCTGAAAAAGTGACGCAGGAGTCGACGATCGAAATGGATTATGTCACAGAGCCGCTCGGACTGTATCAAACAACAGAAATGACGATGATGGGGATGCCGATTGAAGCGGAAACCTATTTCACCGAAGAGGGCCTTTACACGAAGGATTCAATGAGTGATCAATGGCAGGCTGCACCGAAGGAATTGTCCGATTCTATCGTTGAAATGAGCAAGAAGCAAGCGGATGCGACCGAGCAGCTGAAGCAGCTTAAGGAATATATCAAAGACGTGAAATTCGAAGAAAAAGACGATCATTATCTGATTTCTTTCTCGGCTTCCGGTGAAGAATATCAGAGTCTGGTAGAGGAGACGGTTGAATCCACGATGCCAGAAGGGATGATGCCGAAAGAGCTGCTGGAAGGGCTGAAAGTGAACAAACTGAGCTACTCTTATGAAATCGACAAAGAAACCTATCATCCGTTGAATTTCACAGTGGATATGGATTTCGACATGGAGATCGAAGGAGATAAAGTGCAGTCCGTCCAGAAAATGAAGGGAAGCTACTCCAAGATCAATGAAATCGACGACATCACGATTCCGGCAGAAGTAAAAGAGAATGCCGTGCAAATGGATGAAGCAGCTTTACAGGGTGAATAAGGAGTATATAAGCTGGGACAAAAGTGATTAAGTCTAAGTAAAACCCGAACTAATTTGCAAATTAGTTCGGGTTTTTAATTTGTTTATAGTACATTTAGAAATTAGCTCTTTCCAGCGGTTGATTGGAGTGCAAGACGGAGACTCCTGCGGGAAGAGTAGCTGATGCGAGACCCCGCAGGAGCGCAGCGACGAGGCTCACGGGTCACCTGCGGAAAGCGAAGTCTTGCATGGAAATCATTAGCGGTGTTTAGAGGCCACTTTAAATGTTCGTCTTTAGGCCTTAGCTTTAAAGTTATCTCCATACATCTATTTTTAAAAAAATAGTTCGATTTCGAGAGTTGTAAATTGTTAAATTTGAATTTACCTAGTACGATAGTCTTGCGATTGGCAGAATGTGATGGTAACTCACGGTTGAAGATACATAAGATGCTTGATTCCGGAAAAGAGGCTGAGGATGAGGATGAACAGTACACTGACAGAAATCGAAGAAAGAAATCAGGGATTTGGGGCAGAACAGGTAATGGACGCGATTAACGGGTCGCTTGCGATGATTCAATTCGACCCGGAAGGAAATGTGCTGCGGGCGAATGAGAATTTTGCGGGCACGGTCGGATATAGATCAGCAGAGATGCCCGGCATGAGGCACAGGGAATACTGTACACCTGAATTTGCCGAAAGCCGCGAGTATCAGGAGTTATGGAGGAATTTGCGGAACGGGAGAAGTTTTCAGGAGAAGATCCAGCGTGTGACGAAGCGCGGTGACCTTATCTGGCTTGAGGCCACCTATACACCAGTCAAAGGTGAACGCGGGAGGGTCGTGGGTGTGGTAAAAGTGGCAACGGATATCACAGAACGGGAAAAGACAGCTGTGAAGGTGGCATCTCAATTGCAAGAGATGTCTGAAGAACTCAGTGGTAAAGCAGAGGACGGCATCCTTCGGAGTGAAGAAGCGGCGAGAGCGATTGGAAGACTCGTCGAAGAGTCAAAGGAAAATCTCGATATCATGGAATCTCTTAAATCACAAGCAAAATCGATTGAAAGCATTGTGAAGACGATAAGGGAAATCGCAGCTCAGACGAATCTTTTGGCATTGAATGCAGCAATTGAAGCCGCCCGTGCTGGTGAACATGGCAGAGGCTTCAATGTTGTGGCAGGTGAAGTAAGGAAGCTTGCGACCCGCGTACAGGATTCGATCGGCGAAGTCAATGCCCGCATCGAGGGAATCACCTCTGAAATCAACAAGGTAAGTGAAGGGACGATCCGCTCACAGGCAGGGATCTCAAACAATCAGGATCTTAACGGACAGGCAGTCGCCGCATTCAAAGAAATAGGCCATGCAGCCCGCCAGCTCGATCTGCAGGCACGGAATTTTAAAAAGATCCTATAAGATGAAGGCCCGTCCCGCATCGCTTTAAAGCAATGCGGGACGGGCCTTTGTCATGTCGCGGACCAATCCATCATCTTTTGACAGATTTCCGTTCGATCAGTTCCGTCGTCAGTTTGTAATTGTGGTCGACTTTTTCCTTTGAGAGTACCTGGAAGATCAAATGGACTGCCAGGGCGCCGGCTTCGTATTTAGGCTGGCGCATCGTCGTCAGCGGAGGGGAGACATATTCTGAAAGCTGGATATCGTCGAATCCGATGATTGATATGTCATCAGGGACAGAGATTTTCTTTTCATTCAATGCCTGAAGTCCTCCTATGGCCATTTCATCATTGGCGAAGAAGATGGCCTGCGGGACATCCTTTTGGGCGATGAGCATCTTCGTCGCCTGATAGCCGCCTTCCCTCGTGAAGCCGCCGGACACTTTCCATTTGGAACGATAATCGATTCCATGCTTTTGGAGTGCGGCCTGATAGCCTTTGAAACGGAGTTCGTTGTCATGCGAGTTATAAGGTCCGCTTACAAAAGCAATGTCCCGGCTGCCTTTTTCTATCAGGTGTTCTGTCGCCATGAATGCCCCGTGTTCATTGTCAACTTCAATCTGGACGACATGTTCATTCTGTACACTCCGGTCGAGGACGACAATCGGGAATCCTTCCCGGGCTGACTCAAGGATGGTGGTGTCATCAATATTATGGGCAAGGATGATGACACCGTCCACACGCTTTTCGCGCAGGAACTTCACGGCGGTGGACTGGGCCCCGCCGATCGAACTGCAGGCGATCAAATCGTATCCGTTCGTCGACGCAACGTCCTGTACGCCCTTGATCAGTTCTGAGTAATAGGGTCCCGACAGGTCGCTCAGGATCAGGGCGATCGTGTTTGTGCTTGTCCTTTTCAAATCGGAAGCGAGTCCGTTTTTCTGGTAATTCAATTCTTTTGCTGCGGCCAATACTTTCT
The DNA here is from genome assembly GCF_001877785.1 of Rossellomorea aquimaris. GTDB lineage: Bacteria > Bacillota > Bacilli > Bacillales > Bacillaceae_B > Rossellomorea > Rossellomorea aquimaris_A. The sequence continues at coordinate 139,689 of NZ_MINN01000128.1, forward strand.
GCCGGGTTTCCTCGCTGACCTTCTTGCTGTTATTGAGCGCGTAGGAAGCGGTTGAGACCGCGACCCCGGAAAGCTTGGCTACATCTTTTATGGTGGCCATGTTGTTCACTTCCTTTTAACATAAGGCTTATCAGTTCGCTTTCATGTATATGTCTTATTATACAATTATTGGTATGAATTGTGAGCGGTTTAGTATTTTATGAGATAGACGATCGCTTCATACGGACGCAATTTTTTCAGTCCGGAAGGCCGATCTGGTGCTTCGGAATAATTGTTTATCAAGAGTTCACAGCTGGTGCCGTCGAAATCTGAAGGCAGTTCGAGCTCCGGTTCGTTTCCATAAAAATTTGCGGCGACAACTAGCGTCTCATCTCCGAGCTTTCTCTTATAGGCGAAAATTTCAGGATGGTCATCCAGGATCGGCTCGTACCCGCCGTATACGATGATGTCGTGTTCTTTTCTTAATCGGATCAGCTTTCTATAGTAATGGAAGATGGAGTCCTCATCTCTCAATGCGTCTTCCGCATTGATTTCTTTATGATTAGCATTCACTTCAAGCCACGGTGTCCCGGTCGTGAAGCCGCCGTGAAGACTGCTATCCCACTGGAAAGGGGTGCGGGCATTATCCCTTCCTTTTACATGGATGGATTTCATGATGATGCCAAGCGGGATGCCTTCCGAAACTTTTTCATTATAAAAATTGATCGTCTCAATATCACGGTAGTCACGGATATCATCAAAAACGATATTCGTCATCCCGATTTCCTCACCTTGATAAACATAGGGGGTGCCCTGCATCATATGAAGGATGGTGGCAAGCATTTTCGCCGATTCCACCCGGTATTTACCATCATGGCCCCACCTGGAGACGATCCTCGGCTGATCGTGATTATTCCAGTACAGGCTGTTCCAGCCCTTCCCGTGAAGCTCAGTCTGCCATTTCCCCAGTGTTTGTTTCAAGTCATGCAGATCAAGCGGCTTTAACGCCCACTTTCCTTTTCCTTCAACTTCATCAAGAGACATATGCTGAAAGGTGAAGACCATATCAAGCTCATTCCGTCCTTCACCTGTATAAAGGTTCGCCGTCTCAGGCGTGGCAGAAGGCGTTTCACCGACAGTGACGGTCGGGTAGTTTGAAAGGACTTCCCGATTCATTTCCTGCAGGTAGACATGCAGCTTTGGCCCGTCTGTCAGAACTTTGTCATCGATTTCCTTACCAATCAAATCGATCACATCCATCCGGAAGCCGCTCACTCCTTTATCAAGCCAGAAATTCATCATGTTATAAAGGTGCTCCCGTACTTCCTTGTTATGAAGGTTCAAGTCAGGTTGCTTTTTGCTGAAAAGATGGAAGTAGTACTCCCCGGTCGCTTCATCATATTCCCATGCAGGACCGCTGAAAACAGAGGTGATGCCGCTCGGCGGACCGCCGCTGCCTTCCCTCCACACATAATAATCACGATAAGGATTATCCTTTGACTTTCGGGATTCGATGAACCAAGGATGTTCATCCGAAGTATGATTGATGACTAGATCCATCATGATGTTGATATCCCGTTTGCGGGCCTCTTCGATTAATGTATCCATGTCATCCATCGTACCGAAATCGCTCATGATTTCATAATAATCGCTGATATCATATCCGTTATCGTCATTCGGCGATTGATAAACCGGGCTCAGCCAGATGATATCAATCCCGAGAAAAGCAAGATAATCGAGTTTCTCTATAATACCGGGAATATCCCCGATTCCGTCGCCGTTGTGGTCATTAAAACTGCGCGGGTATATTTGATACACCGTCGAGCGGTGCCACCATTTTTTCTCCATGGCTGCCTCCTTTAATAAGTAGGTTGCTGTGATGCGGTGGGAGGGGGGGGGAGGGTGTTTGATGGGGAGGCTGCGTTTGTGGTGCCAGGCACAAAAGGGAGGGATTGTGCCTGGCACAAAACGGCTCAATTGTACCAGGCACAATACGTTTGATTTGTGCCTGACACCGGCGCGTTCGGACCTGGTTCAAACATCCCCTCATTCGAGCCTGGCTCAAAATACACCAAAAGGTGCCAGGCTCATTTCACCGAAACGAAGCCCGCCACCATTCTAAAAAAGGATTGTACCAGGTACAAATCCGAGCTGGTGTACCTGGTACAATCTGCAGCTCCTGTACCAGGTACAAAACCTCAACTATGTACCTGGTACAACCTCACAACCCTGTACCAGGTACAAAACCTCAACTATGTACCTGGTACAACCCCACAACCCTGTACCAGGTACAACCAACCCCGACTGTACCAGGTACACACCTAAAACAACCTCACAACCCCCAACAAATCAACTACTTAATCCCCGACATCGTAAATCCTTCCACGATATACTTCTGGAAGAAAGAGAAGATGATGATGATCGGTACGACCATGAATGCCGCGCCGGCCATCTGTAATCCAAAGTTATTGGCATACTGCCCCTGCAGAAGGGAAAGTCCTACAGATAGAGTGTATAGACTCTCATCATTCGCGATGATCAGCGGCCATAAGAAACTGTTCCAGGCTCCGATGAAGGTAAGGATCCCCTGCACCGCGAAGATTGGTTTCGCAATCGGTACGATTAACCGGAAGAAGATATAGAATTCTCCGGCACCATCAAGACGTGCAGCCTCGATCAGGTCGGTTGGGATCGTCGTCATAAACTGCCTGAACAGGAAGATGCTGAAGGCGGCTGCAAGCCCCGGCAGCACAATCCCTGTCATCGTATTGGTCAGCCCCATTTCATTCAGGATCAGGTAAACGGGAATCATCGTTACCTGTGCCGGGATCATCATGGTTGCCAGCACAATGTAGAAGATTTTTTCCCTTCCTTTGAATTGGTATTTTGCAAAACCGTAGCCGGCCATGGCGTTGAAGAACAGGCCGACAAAGGAGAAGAGCACGATGACCAATGTGTTTCTCAAGTAGACGCCGAAGTTCATGCTTTCGAACAGATTGGCGTAGTTTTCGAGCGTCGGATTTTCAGGAATGAGCGTAGGCGGTATTTGAAGCACTTCGCTTTCCGGCTTGAATGAGCTTGAGATCATCCAGATGAACGGGACGGATACGATGATTCCGCCGAGGATCAGGAGGATGATGACAAAAAGCCGTTCCATTTTAAATGTTTTCATAGTTTCAACCCCGATACTGTGTATTTACAAACTTAGTATTCTGTATCAGATTTTCTAATTTTAAATTGAACCAAGGTAATGATGATGATGAACACGAACAAAATGAATGATCCTGCTGCCGCGTATCCGAATTCACTGAACTGGAAGCCCCTCTGGTAGATGAACAGTGCCATCGAGATCGTCCCGTCAAGCGGTCCTCCGTTTGTCATGACGAACGGCTCTTCGAAGAACTGTAGCCATCCGATGAGGGTCGTGACGGTGACGAAGAACGTAGCGTACCTCAGTAATGGAATGGTCACGTTCCACAGCACCTGCCAGCGGTTGGCCCCGTCCATTTCGGCTGCTTCATAGTAAGATTTCGGTATCCCCTGGAGTGCCGCGAGGAAGATGATCATGTTGATCCCGATCCCTTTCCATACAGCTAAAACAATCAACGATAGCTTGGCGATCGTTGGCTCTCCTAACCAAGGGATTTTCTCGACATCCAAAAGAGATAATAAGTAGTTGAATAATCCGTACTCGGTATTGTAAAGGAAGCCCCAAATAACCGCCACGGCGATGATGTTCGTGATCGAAGGCATATAATAGACCCCGCGGAACACCGTGAACAGCTTGCTTGTCCCGTAATTGAGGAGAAGGGCGATCCCCAATGAGAAAACAATGACGAGAGGCACCCCGATGATGACATAGAAAAACGTGTTGTAAATCGATTTATGAAAGAGTTCGTCTGAAATCAATGCAGAGTAGTTTTCCAGGCCGACAAAGTGCACATTCGACCAGTTGGCAAGCCCGGCAAGATCCAGGTCGGTAAAGCTGATCAGAAAGGCCACTATGATCGGAACGATGCTGAAAACAGCCAATATGATGACTGCAGGAGCAATAAACACGTATGGATGCTTATTTGTTCTGATATTTTTTAATCCATTGCTCATGATATCCCACCTAACCAAAACACCGCAGAAGGTTTATTTTAAAAATGGAGTTCAGGCAATCCCGGAGCGGGATATGCCTGTAACTCCAACTATCTTCCTTATTAAGAGCGAATGCTTTTTAGTATTTAATCTTACTCGACAATGTCATTTGCTTTCTTATTGAATTGCTCTAACTCTTTATCAATATCCGCACCGCCGACAGTGATTCTTTCGATGGAAGAAAGGAATTCCTGTGCAATCTTTTCAAATTCTTTGATTTGCGGTGATGCTTTAGTGTTTTCCAGCTGTTTACCGAACACAGAAAGTAATGGATCTTCTTTCAGCTTAGGCTCTTCCCAAGCTTCTGTTCGTGAAGGAAGTGTGTTGGACATTTCCAGCCATTCCATTTGTGTGTCTACTTCGTTCATATAAGAGATGAATTTAAGGGATTCATCGACATGTTCAGAGTTGTGGAAGATCGACAGGTTCGATCCGCCCATGCTTGATGTGTTTGTTTCTTTCTTAGGCATTACAGCAACCGCCCATTTATCTTTCAAATCTGGAGCCTGGTCGTTGATGATGTTGATCATCCAAGGACCGCTGAAGAACATTGGTTTCGATCCGCTCTTGAATGCCTGTACGATGTCGATTCCTTCTGCAGTCGGACTTAAGCCTTCTTTGAAGTAGCTCGCATAGTATTCAATTGCTCCCTTGAATTCAGGGCTGTCGAAGTTCATTTTATCCTTGCCTTCGAATTCGTATCCATTTTGCCAAGCAAAGATGAATGGAGTGATCTGGTCGTTGCGGTCGATATCAAGTCCGTACATATCGTCTCCGCGGGCATTCAGCTTTTCAGCTGCATCTTTCAGTTCATCCCATGTTGCAGGGGCTTTGTCGTATCCAGCTTCTTTCAATAAATCTGTGCGGTAGTATAGAACGCGTGTATCAATGTACCATGGAACCCCGACGATTTTGTCGTCATACTTCATGGAAGTGACGGAACCTTCGAAGAAATTCTCAGGTTTGAATTCCGGGTAATCCTTTAGATATGGCTTTAAATCAAGCAAAGCGCCGGCATCTGCAAACTCAGGCACCCAGGTTGTCCCTAATTGAAGAACGTCCGGTCCATTTCCTGAAGCAACGGCTGTCAAAAGTTTATCGTGAGCGTTGCCCCAAGGAATCGCCTGTACTTTTACGGTGATGTCTTTATTTTCTTCTTCGAATTTAGAAGCCATTTCCTTCAGTTTCTTGCCTTCTTCACCCATGGCCCAGACGGTAATTTCTTTCTTGCCGTCTTTTGAGTCGCCTCCGCCTCCGCATGCAGCAAGTACAGTCGATAATGCGATCATCGCGACCAATAACAGTGTCCATGATTTCTTTCTCATTCTCCCATCTCCATTCTATTATGATTGTTTTTTACATCCTGAAACAATGCTGCCTGCTATTAAGAAGCAAACAGGGAAATCAGTCAACGTTATTGAAACGTTTCGATGACTATATTATAATCAAACGTGAATCCGCTTTCAACCACTTTTTGAAAAATTGTGGGTTGTTAAAATCCAGATCATTGAAAAATGTTGTTTAATAGGTTGGGAACACTGTAAATAGATGATTTTGGTAATTCGGGAGGATCCAGATCTTTGTTGACTACAAGAGGGATTACGCTTATAATTCGACTCAACTGATTATTGAAACGTTTCACTAAATAAAGAACTGCACCACAAAATCCTAAAATCCGGAGGTTCCAATATGAATATGAATGAACAGAAGCTTGCTTCATTAGTAAACGAAATGACATTGGATGAAAAGATTGCCCAGCTGACACAGCTTGCGACACCATTTTTCAAAGGGGCGAGCGATGGGGGGCAGATCACCGGTCCGATGGCCGAAATGGGAATCAGCGACGAGACGATCGGGAATGCTGGGTCGGTACTCGGTGCGTCCGGAGCAAAGGAAGTGAAGAACATCCAGCGGAAGCATCTGGAAGATAACCGGCTGGGCATCCCTCTATTGGTGATGTCCGATATCGTGCACGGGTATAAAACGATCTTTCCTGTACCGCTTGCAATCGGCTGCTCATGGGACCTTGAACTGGCGGAGAAAAGTGCTGAGATTGCTGCACGGGAAGCATCGGCATCCGGTGTACATGTCACATTCGCTCCAATGGTCGACCTCGTCCGGGATCCCCGCTGGGGCAGGGTGATGGAATCGACCGGGGAAGATCCCTATTTGAACAGTGAGTTTGCAAGGGCATTCGTCCGCGGATTTCAAGGGGACGACTTGACTAATGAAACGAACCGCGTAGCAGCCTGCGTGAAGCATTTCGCTGCATACGGGGCAGCAGAAGGCGGCCGTGATTATAATACGGTGGATATGTCTGAACGTGAGCTTCGGGAAAGTTATCTGCCAGCGTATAAAGCAGCGCTCGACGAAGGCTGCGAGATGGTGATGACCGCATTCAATACCGTGTTCGGCATCCCGGCAACCGGAAATAAGAAGCTGATGCGGTCCATCCTCCGCGAAGAAATGGGATTTGACGGCGTGCTGATTTCCGACTGGGGTGCAGTGAAGGAAATGATTCCTCACGGCGTTGCAGAAGATGAAAAGGAAGCTGCTTTGAAAGCCCTTACGGCCGGGGTAGATATTGAAATGATGACTGCCGCTTATGTGAGATACTTAAAGGTATTAGTGGAAGAGAGTCAGGTTGATGAGGCACTGATCGATGAAGCCGTCCTCCGGATCCTGACATTGAAAGAAAAGCTTGGTTTATTCGAAAACCCATACAGGGGAGCGGATGAGGAACTCGAGAAAGAGGTTGTGATGAGCAGTGCCCACCGCGAAGCTGCCCGGGAACTCGCCGGGAAATCAGCAGTTTTACTGAAAAATGAAGGCGTTTTACCTCTTCGAAAAGAACAAAACATTGCCCTGATCGGTCCATTTGCAGATAGCGGTGACATTCTTGGACCGTGGTCTTGGCTTGGATCGAAGGAGGATGCCGTGACGGTGAAGGAAGGGTTCTTACAAAAAATCGATGGGGCCAAGCTGACTGTATCCGGCGGCAGTGACATTGAAACGATTTCAGAGGAACAAATTCAAGAAGCGCTCGAATCAGCGAGAGACGCAGACATCATCGTCCTTGCACTCGGCGAGGACTCGGAAATGAGCGGGGAAGCGGGATGCCGCGCGGATATCCGGCTCCCCGAAGCACAGCTCGAGTTGATACAGCGCATGAAGCAGCTCGGCAAGCCGATTGTCTCCGTGCTCTTCAACGGCCGTCCGCTCGATCTTCATGGTGTGTGGGATGAAACCGATGCCGTGCTTGAAGCATGGTATCCGGGAACGGAAGGCGGCGCCGCCATTACAGACCTTTTATACGGTGACGTAAATCCATCCGGACGCCTGGCGATGTCCTTCCCTTACAGTGCGGGCCAGATCCCGGTTTATTATAACCACTACAATACCGGACGTCCGAAGGGAGCTCCGGACGCACAGGAACGCTATGTTTCACAGTACCTGGATATCCCTAACAGTCCGCTGTTCCCGTTCGGCTACGGCTTGAGCTATACGGAATTCACCTACAGCGGCATGAAGCTGTCAAGTGAAAAAATGACGTGCGATCAACCATTGAATCTGACACTCACAGTGACAAACAGCGGAACGGTTGCAGGGGAAGAAGTCGTTCAGCTGTACGTGCGCGATGTAAGCGGCGAAGTGGTACGGCCGCTGAAGGAGCTTAAAGCTTTTGAAAAAATCTGCCTGGAACCGGGGGAATCGAAGGAAGTGGGCTTCACCCTGATAGAGGAGCAGCTAAGGTACCATCATTCCGATCTTTCATTTAGAAGCGACCGGGGTACTTTTATCGCATATATCGGAGGAAACAGCAGGGACGTCATGGAGGCATCCTTTAAACTGGAAAAATAGAGAAGCGAGGGGAAAGAAATGAACACAAACGTTGTACTCTCAGCAGGAGACCTGACATTTACTTTTTTAACGGGCGGGGACTTATTTGCCCTTACACATAAAGATATCATGGTGAATGGATTGATGACCAACCCGATCGACGGTTCGATGAACAATCTGTATCTGCGCATTCACGGAAAGGATGGCATCACATTCAAGCCGATGATCGGGGTCAAATCGGGAAGCAAGGTGGAATGGGCTGATTCCCGCGTGAAATGGAGCGGATCTTTCGAAGGCGTGACCTACGAAGTGACCTTCACATTGACGGACCGCGGAATCTGGTTCTGGGATGCAGAGGTAGAAGGCAATGGAGTCGAAGTCGATGTCATTTACGGACAGGATCTCGGGCTTGCCGACAAGGGGGCCGTCCGCTCCAATGAAGCCTATATGTCCCAGTATATCGATCATCGTGTGTTTGGAAGTGAAGAGAAGGGCTTCACAGTCTGCTCAAGGCAGAATCAGCCGCAGTCAAGCGGATTCCCTTATATCCAACAGGGGGCAATCGGGAAAGCGGCAGGCTATTCGACGGACGGGTTCCAATTTTACGGACTGTCTTATAAAGAAAGTGATGTACCTGAAGTGTTGACGAAAGAAACGCTGGCAAATGAAATCTACCAGTATGAATTCGCCTATACGGCCCTGCAGTCCCAAAAGGCAATACTAAAAGGCAAACAAAGATTTACGTTCTACGGGGTCTTCAAGGAAGATCATGCTGGAGCGATTGAAGAATTGGGATTCCAAGACGAAATCGAAGCGGCATGGGAAGAGGCGCAGGCCGGGGGAACAGAATATAAGGGTACCGGTGAATATGTAAAAATGAAACCGGAATTCGGCAAGCCCCTCCAAACGCTTTCCATGACTGGAACCGAAATAGAAGAACTGTTTGCTCACCGTCACAATGAGGAACGGGAAGGCGGCCAATTATTATCTTTCTTCACGGATACGCATGAGCATGTCGTCTTGAAGGAAAAGGAATTGATGGTGGAGCGCCCGCACGGTCATATTTTGATGTCGGGTGAAAATCACCGCATGAAAGAAGATACGATCACGACGACCTCTTTCATGTACGGATTGTTCAACTCTCAGCTTGTGGTGGGGAATACGTCGTTTAACAAAATGCTGACGAACCAGCGGAGTCATTTGAATGTGTCGAAAACATCGGGGCAGCGCATCTATATAGAAGTGAACGGAGAGTACAGGCTGATGACTTTGCCATCGATGTTCGAAATCGGCTTCAATTACGTCCGCTGGTACTATAAGACTGAGGACGATATGATCGTCATTTCGAATTATACTGTGGTCGATTCACCTGAAGTGCAGCTGAACGTGCAATCACAAAACGGCAAATCGTACCGTTATGTCGTGACGAATCAGGTGACGATGAATAACAATGAATATGAAAAAGGCTTCAACCTGAAGCAGGAAGACGGGATCCTGACAATCACTGCCGATCCGGAAGCGGACAGCAGTCAGACGTTCCCGCATCTTTCCTACAGGTTGAAAATCGACGGTGCGGATGTGGAAACCGGCCGTGAAGAGAAGCTTGCGGACGATGTTGAAGAAGGCGCCGCTTCCCTCGTTGTGATGGAAGTAAGTGCGTCCGCAGAATGGAACCTGACCGTCCAGGGGCTGCTGTACGGGGAAGAGCGCGATTTCGTGAAGCGCGACCACAATGAAGAGATCGAGAAGTACCGTGAGTATTACAGAGGCGTCATGAACGGCTTCAATCTTTCAAAAAATGATGAGCTGCCGGCATCCCTTCAAAAAGTGAATGCGCTCGCCTGGTGGTACACTCATAATATGCTGGTCCACTACTCCGTTCCGCACGGGCTGGAGCAATACGGCGGTGCAGCCTGGGGGACACGCGATGTGTGTCAGGGTCCGACCGAATATTTCATGGCGACACAGAACTACGAGTCCGTGAAGGAAATCATCAAAACCGTTTATTCGCATCAATATGAAGATGATGGCAACTGGCCGCAATGGTTCATGTTTGACAAGTATTATAAATTTCAGCAGGATGACAGCCACGGGGATATTATCGTCTGGCCGCTGAAAGTGGTAAGCGACTACCTCGCGGCGACGAATGACTACGGAATTTTACAGGAAGAGATTCCTTATACAGAGCGGGAAGGCTTCGGTTTAACTGAAGGGAAAGCGACTCTTCTCGCTCATATCAGGAAGGAGCTTTCCTATATCAAGGAAAACTTCCTTCATGACACGTTCCTGTCTTCCTACGGTGACGGGGACTGGGACGATACGCTTCAGCCTGCTAACGCCAACCTGAAAAAATACATGGCGAGCAGCTGGACGGTCGCCCTGACCTATCAAGTGATCGGTAAGCTTTCCGCCGTGCTCCACGGTGTTTTAGAGGAGGAGGCAGAGGAGTTTAAAACTCTCGCGGAAGGCATCCAGCAGGACTTCAACAAGTATATCCTCCAGGATGACGTAATCCCTGGGTTCGTCTATATGGAAGAGGCGGGGAAACCTGAATTTATGGTTCATCCGAAGGATACAAAAACCGGCATACATTACCGCCTGCTGCCGATGAACCGAAGCATCATTTCAGAGCTATTCACGCCTGAGCAGGCAGCTTCTCATTATGAATTGGTGAAGGAGCATTTATACTGTCCGGACGGGGTCCGCCTGATGAACCGCCCGGCGAAGTATGAAGGCGGGGTCAGCACCCACTTCAAGCGGGCTGAACAGGCTTCGAACTTCGGACGTGAAATCGGCCTTCAATACGTACATGCCCACATCCGCTTTGTGGAAGCGATGGCGAAGCTCGGATATTCGGATGAGGTATGGAAAGGCCTCGAAATCATCAATCCGGTCGGCCTGAAGGATGCCGTTCCGAACGCGGAGCGCCGTCAGAGCAATGTGTATTTCAGCTCTTCTGACGGGAAATTCAACACGAGGTACGAAGCACAGGAACGGTTCGGTGAACTGCGTGACGGTTCTGTGCCGGTCAAAGGCGGATGGAGAATCTATTCAAGCGGACCGGGAATTTATATGAATCAATTGATTTCAAATGCGCTGGGGATCCGCCAGGAAGGCGGGGACCTTGTGATAGACCCGGTTCTGACGGAGAAACTTGACGGACTTCAATTTGACTTCACATTCAATCACCAGCCGGTGACATTCGTCTATCATCTCGGAAAAAGCGGAAACCGTGTAGAAATGAACGGGCAGGAAGCTCCTGCCACACCTGTATCCAACCGTTACCGTCAAGGCGGCATGCGGATTTCAAAAGACGAACTTGAAAAACTGCTGAACAGCGAAAATAACAGAATCGATATCTACCTCTGATCATAAACCAGAAAGCCTGCCTCCATCCGGAAGCAGGCTTTCTTTCACCCTTCACTAAGATCTCTGTAAAGCGCAGTATGTATCTGCGGGCAGCCCGTGAGCAATTGCCCTGTTTTGATTCCTATATCGTATGGTTTATCATGGATGATAGGAAGGGAAAAAGAAGGTGGTGATTTCATGAACAAGATTCCAGATCACCTGGAACATAATCTCGATATTGTGTTCATCGGGTTCAATCCCAGCATCAGGTCGAGTGAAACGAGACATCATTATGCGAATCCTACCAACCGCTTCTGGAAGATCCTCTATCAGTCTGATTTGACGCCAAGGCTCTATCATTCTGATGAAGACGGCAGTCTATTAGAACTTGGATATGGCTTGACGAATATCGTAGAAAGACCGACAAAGGACGCTTCTGAAATAACGAAAGAGGAATACCGGGAAGGAAGGATTCTTTTAAAAGAGAAACTCGAAACGTATAGACCCCGGATTGCATGCTTTGTGGGCAAAGGAGTCTATCAGCAGTTTTCAGGGAAGAAAAAGGTCCCGTGGGGATGGCAGGAAGAATCGACGGTACATGGGGTACGCGATTTTGTTGCACCCTCATCAAGCGGGCTTGTACGGATGAAAGTAGAGGAAATTTCAGCAATCTATCGAAAGATACTTGAAGGGGACCGTTCTGTTTAAGACGGTCCTTTTTTTGATGGTATTACAGCCTAATTTAAGGATGGCCTGGTACAAGGGTTTATACAAAAATCATGAACGATTAATAGAATAGATAGTGGTAAATATTATTTACTAGTTTCATAGAGAAAGGAGGGAGAACAATGGGAGCAGCTCTTCCTAGTTCTTGCATTTTGGATTGGCTTCGCAGCCTTATCTGCTGGGTTCTCGGTTTATTGGGCAACGTATTAACCTGCCTGAGAAACGGAGTATGTAACACCACTGCTTAATCCGGCCCGGGAGGAATCCCGGTCACGGCCGGGTTCCTCCTTTTAAATAAAGGATATTCTACAAGTTTAAGACGGACCGCATCAGGGAAGATTACGGGAAAGTTGAACATTTTCAGCTGGAGACTTTCTAAACAGGGTGGGAACGGAATGCGATACATACTTAAAAAACTGCCCTCGCAGGCAAAACGATTTTCAAGGATGACGAAACTGGAAAAGTGGAGCGTCCTTTATTCTAATTTGTGGTTGACTCCCATGATTTATGCGCTGCTCTCCCTCATATTCGTCTTCGTGACGCTTTGGGCGGATCTTGAAATGAACGTCTACAAAGGGATGCCTTCGTTCTTAAAGGTCGACTACGCTTTGACCAAGACGATTCTGAGTACATTGACTGCAGGGATCTTATCACTTACCACATTTACCTTTTACGGCGTTCTTGGGGCACTGTCCACGTTTTCCAGTCAGTTCTCCCCGAGGATCCTTAAGAACTTCATGATGAATAAAGTGACCCAGCGGACGCTCGGGATCTTCAGCGGCAGCTTCCTATATGTGTTATTTTGTTTGTTTTTCATCAACGAAGATACGGCTCAGGCATATAGTCTGATTCCGTCTGCAGCTGTACTTACGGCCCTGCTTACGATCAGTACCTTCGCAATCTTCATCAATCATATCGTCAACTGGCTTCAGGTGACCAATCTGACAGAACAGATCAAGCAGGAATCCGTGAACATTATTGAAAGTTCGCTTGTCAATGAATTGAAGCCGCATAAGGCAGAAAAACCCGATGATGTAAAAATGCAGGTGCCAGGCGGTGAAGGAAAGCAGATGTATGCCAAACAGTCCGGATATCTGCAGAAGACCTACTTCAATGCATTGATTCGGCAGGCAGCCGAGGACAATCTGATCATCCGGCTGGACAACCGAATCGGAAGCTTCGTCTTCCGGTCAACGCCGGTTTTGACGTACTGGCACCCGTCACCTGATTTTGAGCTGGATGAAGGACTCTACTCAGGGATGTTTGAGATTGGTAAAAATCAAACGGAAGTCCAGGATATCGAATTCAGCATCAATAAATTCGTGGAAATCGCCATCCGGGCACTCGGGAATGATGACCCTAAGACCGCAACGAATATCATCTATCAAATCGGAGACCTTCTTATTCAAATTTCGGAAATGGAAGTATTCTCACCTTATCTCACAGATGAAGACGGGAATCTGCGGGTCATCCTCAAAAATCTGACCTATGCAGATTATCTTTACCGGGGGTTTGCATCGATCCGACACTATGCGAAAAAGGATGCCGTCATCACGGGTGAACTGCTGTCCGTTCTGAATGCCATTGCTCATGCGATTGATGAAAAGGATCATAAGCATGTTTGGGACTTCACCAAGTACACAATCAGCGGCTTTGAACAAGGACTGCTTTATGACCTGGATATGTACCGCTTCAGAGATCTTCTGAAAGATATTGCGGAAACGACCGGGAATGAGGATGGATGTAAAGAGCTGATGGATAAATTGGACGACAAGGCCAATTGAATTTTACGAAAGGCTGTTTTCTAAAAGATTGTTGCTTTTCGTAAAGGGCTTGCAGCCTGAATATAGCTTGTGGACGTGCTCTTTTCCAACTCCAGTTCAAACAACAAAAGGACGGACAAGCCGAAAATACCCAAGTTCCGGTATTTTCTTGTGTGCAAAGCAACAAAATATGCGAAAAGAGCGTTACGAAAAAAAGAACTGCAGTCTTCAGGCAGTTCTTTTTTTATGGGATTTCCCTCAAATATAAGTCAAATAATCGTTCGGCACAGCGTTCCCAGGTGAAATGGTGATGAACGGCTGAACGTGCATTACTGCCAATTTCCTTTTGGAGCTGCTGGTTTGAAAGGAGAGCTTCTGTGTGGTGGATCAGACCCTCTTCCAGTTGATTCAGTTCAATCAAATAGCCTGTCTTTCCATGCTCGATAATCTCTTTCATCCCTCCTGCCTTTGAAGCGATGACCGGGACGCCGCAGGCCATTGCTTCCACATTGACCAGACCGAATGCCTCTTTTCCCGTCGAAGGGACATAGGCAATGTCTGCCAGCTGGAACCATTGTTGAATGGAAGAATGGGGGATGAACGGGATGAATTTGACGTGACCTGGGAATCTTTCCGCCGTTTCTTCAAGCTTAAGGACATATTTCGTTTTTCGGGCACTGGAATATGAGGCACTTCCGACGATGACAAGACAGATATCCGGATGTTTTTTGATAAGTGCCGGCATGACATTCAAGAGATGATGGATCCCTTTCATTTTACGGAGGCGTCCCACGTACAAGAGGACCTTCCTGCTTTCAAGATTCTGTATTTTTTTGAACGCCTTCCTAGGTTTTTTTAAGTTGGAAAGCCATTTTGACCGAAACTGTGCAGTGTCCACGCCGAGGTGATTCACAAAGACTTTATCTTTTGTACAACCTGTTCTCTGGATGATGATTTCTTTCAGGAATTCACTATTCACCACCACCCTGTCCGCCATCCTGATGCATCGGATCAATTCTTCTTTAGGGAGAGCAGGAGGTGAAATGAAAGCAGTGGAATGAAGTGACAGAACAATCTTCTGATAGGGCAGCAGACTCCTCAGAAGCTGCACGTACCGCGGCCTGTTTTCCACTTGGATGATATCGGGGGCAATCTCTTTTATCATGGGAAGGCATTTTATGACATACTCCTGCCAATGCTTGAACCGGAAGCGGTAATACGCGGTCCCGCCGATCGTTTCCCTTTGCGGAAATCCTTTTGCCTGTCTGCAATGTGGACATCCGCCTTTCCGTGCAATGCGGCTGCCACTTTCTCCACGACCGTCTCTACTGAACTTGATTCCGGGGAGGGGATCGGAAACGAACCCGGGGTCAGGAAGAGCACCTTGGGCTTATCAGTCATTCATTATTCACCTTCCTTCTTCATATATGCTCCCATCATATTCAGTTTGCCTCTTATGTTGCAGGTGATATTTGACTGGAATACCAACCCGGAATTCCCGCACTGGCGGATACCAGCCCCTGTTTGCCAGCTGCCTATACGCTTCCTGTCCAAACTGAATATAGTTGTTAAAAAGAGTGAAGAAGAAAAAAGAAAACGATTAAACTGGAGGAATTGTGTTTGAAAAGATATATAGGGATCATGATCGGAGCTGCCGTCTTCAGGGGGATTCCAAAAGGGCAGACTGCATTCGAACATCTGCCTTTTTATGAAGAAGCCGGAAAAAAATACGGTGTGACTCCATGTTATTTCCGTTTCGAAGACATCACCCCTGGTGTCAGACAGGTGAATGCTTATGTGAAAAATGAACAGGGGACCTACATCCTGCAGGCGGTTCCGAGGCCTGACGTCATCCACAATAGAGTATTCAAATTGAAACCGGCCCAAAGGAGAAAAATCAAAAAGCTGAAAAAAGAAGGAATCATCTTTTTCAATGAATATAACCGCTACAGAAAGCTGAAGGTCAATGACATTCTCTTCGGGGATCCATTACTCCGGCCGCATGTCCCGGAAACACTGAGGGCGGATGAGAAGAGTGTGAAGCTGATGATGAAAAAACACGATGAACTGATTCTGAAGCCGAACAGCGGGACCCTCGGACTCGGCATCGTCAAACTTTCCAAAAGGAGCGGCGGGGTATGGGAACTGACCCTTAGGGAAAAAGATTCTCTGATCAGTGAATGTTTCTCTGAAACATTTCCCCCGAGATTGAAAGAACTGCTTTCAAGAAAGAATGTCATCGTCCAGCAGCGGATTCCGCTTGCCAAAAGCAGGGGCGGTGTATTCGATATGAGGGTGTCGGTACAAAAGAACAGGGTAGGAGTCTGGCAGGTTTCAGGCATTGTGGGAAAGGTGGCGAAAAAAGGCTGGTACATGACCAATGTAGCCCGCGGCGGATCTTGCCGTACCTTCCGCGAGCTAATGGAAGATCTTCCGCATCTTACACCTGAAGGAGTATATGAAAATATGGAAGGACTCGCCATCAGTGCTGCCGGGCTGCTCGAAAAGCATCTTCCCCCCTTGGCAGATCTCGGTTTTGATATGGGGATCACGGAAGAAGGATTTCCAATGTTCATCGAGTGCAACTGCAGGGATTTAAGGTACTCTTTCAAAAATGCGGGCATGATGGAGGAATGGAAGAACACACATGTTTCTCCGGTAGGATATGCCTGTCATCTATTGGAAGCCGCAGAAGCCCGGGGTTGACAGTAAATGCCGGAAAACCGGCTTTTTACTATGTGCATCCGCCGTTACAGAGATTGGGTCGGCCAATACTATGGATAAAGAATGGAATTTTAATAAAATTATAGATTCATCATCTATCATTAGAGGTGACAACATTGACAGGAACTAAATTATCAGTGATCATCCCGACAAAGAATGAGTCGAATATGATCGGCAGCGTAATGGAAGAAATCTCCAAACTGAATCCGTTTGAAATTATCGTTGTCGATAATGGATCCACGGATGACACAAAGGCAATCGTCAAGAAACATGGAGGAAAGGTAATCGAGTATCCATATGCTCTTGGGAGGAATGTACCAAGGGCGATCGGTGCCTACTATGCAAGGGGTGATATCCTGCTCTTTACCGATGGAGATCAAGTCCTGTCTGCCAAAAAGCTAAGACCGTTCATTAAGGCGATCGAAGACGGTGCTGATATCACACTGAATGATTTCAGGTATTTGCTGAAACTCAAGAAAAGACCACACTGTACGGCTGTCGCAAGGAAGGGACTGAATCTCCTTCTGAATAAATCGGAACATGATATCGATTCATTCATCTCCATCCCGCATGCGATGAACAGGCGTGCAATTGAAGCTATCGGCTGGTGGAACCTTGCCGAAACGGGGGTGGCGAATGGAGAGGCGATGATGAGCGGGCTGAAAATCGTTTCCCCGTCGTTCATCAATGTATTGAAAAACAATGCCAGAAGAAAGGCGGCCAGGGTGAAGTCCCCAAGCTCTCCGTTCTCGATCACACATGATGAAATACTTGGTGATCAAGCTCTTGGTGTGAATTATTTAATTGAAAAAAAGGGACAAGGGGCGGGTTTTCAGATGACCGTCTATATGAAGGACTCCCAGATCATCTTGAGACTGCCGCAGGAAACCGCGCTGTAAAACGTTCAGCAGTCATCGCAGCCACAAAGCGAAGGGAGGCCTCAATCCCGCTCCTGGTCAACCGGCTGACTGAAGCTAAAGTGAAGGAAATCATCATCGTGACGGATAAACAAGATTCCAAGACTGAACGATGGGGGAAAGACCCGCGCGTGCAGCTCATCACCATCACCGGCAGGGAAGGCTTATTCTATGAGCGGTTCGCTGCCGCCCGGCAAACATCGGGAAAGAGCGTATTATTCATGGATGGCAATTATCCGCTTAGCGTAAAAGAGATTAATCGATTTTATAAAAAAGCAGAGTCAGGCAGGGACCTGACACTCAACAATAAAGGATATTTACTAGGGGAATACCCGATGAATGCAAAAACGTCGATTCATTACTTCCTGAACATTCTTTTAAAGCGTCCGAAGCTCCTTAATCATTCCCTCACTGAATATCCCCATGCTATTAGCCGGAAGCTACTCCACAGCCTTGATCCGGAAGATTTGATGAAACCACCTGTGGCCTATGTGAAAGCGGTGCTGTCAGGCTTCAAGATTTCAGCCCCGGTAAGAGTAAAGACCGCAGAAGGGGATGTCAGGTGCGATGAAGTGTTCCTGGGTGACCATGTTGAAGCCATCGGGCTGCTGTTGAATGAAAGAGGGGAGAAAGCGGGATTTCTTGACGGGAAAAAGCATGAAGCCATTGTTGAATTGAGAGAAGAGGAGGGTAAGGTCAATGGGGGAGATGAATAAAAAAGCGGCAATTGTCGGCCTGGGCTACGTCGGGATCCCGCTTGCCGAGCTGTTCTTGAAGGGAGGGTGGGAAGTGTTCGGCATCGATGTGGACGCCGGCAAAATTGAAAGCTTGTTGAAGCATAGAAGTTACCTCAGCGATTATACCGACGAGGAGATAAAAGGATTGTTTTCAAGGGGTCTCTTCCATCCCGGTACGTCCTATGAGGTGATCAGTAAAGTAGATACGGTGATCTTGTGCATCCCGACGCCCCTGACCCCCGATCACAAGCCCGATTTGACTTTTTTGAAAAAGGCACTGGCAGGCTGCGTCCCATTTCTCCAGAAGGATCAGCTCATGATTTTGGAGAGCTCCACCTATCCGGGGACCACCGAGGAAGTGCTGTGTCCTGAAATCGGAGCCTGCGGGTTCACGCTGGGGAAAGACTATTATGCGGCCTACTCCCCTGAGAGAATCGATCCAGGGAACAAAGTGTACTCGCTGCACCAGATCCCTAAAGTAATCGGGGGCATGACAGAAGAATGCACGAGAAGGGCAGCCGAAGCATACGGATCCATTTTTGACAGCATCGTACCCGTTTCATCTCCGAGGGCGGCGGAGATGTGCAAGCTGGTCGAGAATTCCCAGAGGCTGATCAATATTTCGTTCATGAATGAGCTTCTCTTGCTTTCATCCAAACTGGATCTTGATCTCTGGGAAGTCATAGATGCAGCCGGCACCAAACCGTTCGGCTTCACCCCCTATTATCCCGGACCTGGAATCGGCGGCCACTGTATCCCAGTTGATCCCATGTACCTGTTATGGAAAGCAGAACAAAGCGAGTTAAATCTGTCGCTCATAAAAGAAGCACACAGGATTAACGAAGCCATGCCCCATTACGTGATCAGTAAAATCGAAAAACTTACCGGAAGTGGAACCATTAAAGGGAAGTGCATTTTTATCATCGGCGCTGCCTATAAGAAAAATGTAAATGATGCACGGGAGTCATCGGCGCTCAAAATCATGGACCTCCTCCTTAAAAAGGGGGCCAAAATCCAGTACCACGATCCGTACATCCCCGAACTCCAAGTGAATGGATATACCCTTGAGACGATAGATCTCACAGAGGATGTTCTATCCCGGGCCGATCTTACCCTCATTCACACCAATCACTCTTCCCTTGATTATGAAACCATCGCTCAATTCTCCAATTGCATCCTCGATACACGTCATGTGCTCGAATTGGCCAATCCCAAAGTGAATTATTTATAAAAAAAACCGCCCTTGTGGCAACCCATGCATTCTTTTCATAAAAATAATCAATAAAGAAGTTGAAGGAATGAAAAAGATGCAGACGATTGTTTTCCTTGGAAGCAGGGGATACGGCACCAGTCATGAAGCGATAAAGACAGCAAAAGAACTTGGCTGTTATACGGTTTTGATTTCAGATCGATATCGCTCTGGACTCACTGAAGCGGATGAACTCATCTGTGTGCCGGATTTAGCAGAAAGAAATGAAATCTTGGTCCGTCTCAAGAAACTTGAGGACAAGGGAAACCGTATAGCTGCCTGCCTGAGCTTCATCGATCCGTATGTATCCTGTGCGGCTCAGCTTTCAGAGGAGCTGGGACTTGGGGATTTCTCATCGGGAGCATTGGCACTGGCCGAAGACAAAACGGCAGTCAGGAATAAATTGAAGGGTCTAAAATCCTCCCCTTTCTTCTCCGTGATTGATAAGGGAATCGATATCCGTGGATTTGCACTCTGTCACGCTGAAAGATTTCCACTCATTCTGAAACCTTCTGTCTCCAATGGATCAAAAGATATAAAACTTGTGAAGTCGGAGGGGGAAATGAAGGAAGCATTGTACGCTTTTAAAGATAAGCAGCCGATTTTGGCAGAGGAATATCTGGACGGACCACAATACTTGATCGAAGCAGCCGTGTACAAAGGGGAAGTCCTCATCGCTGCAGTCATCGAGCAGGAATGGAATGAATCTTTCATCATTACCGGTTATGCTTTTCCGGCAGAACTTTCCAGGGATGCTGCACTGTCACTTACCGATGCTGTCCGGGATATCGTTCAGCACATTGGCATAGAACATGGTTCATGTCATCTCGAGATGCGGTACGTCAAAGGCAGGTGGAAGCTGGTTGAAATCAATCCCAGGATGTCAGGAGGTTGGATGAATAAGATCATTGAGACGGGAACAGGGGGTAACCTGCTGAAAGAAGTCCTCAAGATGCAGCTAGGTGAAGAACCAGTCTTCCATGAATCCATTCCCCGCAGCACGTATGCCAGGTATTTGACCGTAAATACTGCCGGAAGACTTTTGCATATAAGCGGAATAGAGCAGGCGATGAACCTTGATGGGATTGAGCATGTGCTGTTGAAGACCGAAAGAGGGTGTATTGTAAGGCCGCCAAAATCAATGGGGGACCGGTTTGCCTGCATTATTGCAGCTGCGGACACAATGCAGCATGCAAAGAAAGCCGCCAGGGATGCAGCGAAACGTTTGAGGTTGTATGTGGAACCTCTTTAGGGGGAATGAAAAATGAAAATGGCAGGGATGCTGCACCATCGTTCTCAGCCTCACCGGGTAAAAAAAGCATACGCGTGTGCTGCTGCAGCAAAATTGGAGGGGGTCCCTTTTTTCTACTTCACCTACAGCGGTGTGAATACAAAGGACAAGAAAATTAGTGGGTGGATGTATGAAGAAGGAAAGTGGAAAAAGAAGAAGCTGGGGTATCCTTGCGTTGTCATCAATCTCTCTAATCCGAAAACAAAGAAACAGTCCAGCATTACAAAAGAATTAAAAAGGCACTGCATATTCACCAGCCATTCAGTCGGGAACAAAATGACAGTCTATCACAAGTTGAAGAATAAGAAGAAATATTCTTCTTATCTGATTCCTTCCCTGCCGCTCTCCGGTTTCGGAGAGGTGGCAGCTTCCTTTTTATCCCACAAGAAGCTTGTCATCAAGCCGTACTCCGGAAATAAGGGGAAAAATGTTTACTTTCTTGAAAGGGATGGCGATCACTACGTCATAACAGAAGGAAACTCCTCTCAAACATACAGTCAAAATGAATTGGAAGTATGGATCCATCAGCTGCTGCTGGAAAACCGCTATCTGATTCAGCCTTTCATCCTTTGCAGGACAAAAATCGGATTGACGTATGATATGCGGATTCATGTGCAGAAAAATGGAAGAGGGAAATGGGAGATCAACCTTATCTATCCACGCATCAGCGGGACGGGTAAGCTTGTCAGCAACGTGAGCAGCGGGGGATATCGGGGTGACTGGGTTCCATTTATGAAAGAGGAGTTCGGGGAAGAGTGGGAAGAGGTAAGGAGAAGGCTTGAATCATTTGCCGCTTCATTCCCGAAACATTTTGAAGCGCTTTATCCCCATTCATTTGATGAACTGGGTATAGATGTGGGAATCGATAAAGATTTGAAGTTGTGGCTTTTTGAAGTGAATTGGAGGCCGGGGAGCAAACACCGTGAATTCGAAGTGGCGAAGAGGCTCATACCCTATTGCAGGTATTTAATGAAGAAGAGTGGATAAACGTCCATTTTGGCCACTCCCATACACCTGCCGGCTTACTCCCCATACAATAAATATGTAGCTGATTGGGGGGAGGGACTTGGAGATAGAAAAAGAGAAAAACAATCTGACGTGTATCCATAAAGCGCTGGCTGAAGTGAAGAAACTCCAGGATTTCATTAACCAGGCTGACATCCCTTATCTCGGCAAAGTGTTTTCAAAAATGACAGGTGTCGATACCGTTCCCATTATGTTATATACAAAGGATGGAAAGCTTGCCTTCACAGGGTTTGATATAGAACCATGCGGAGAAGAGGCTTCTTTTAAAACAAGCTATTTCCGTATGGAAAAGCTGCATGAACAGTCAGGCTGTGCCACGATATCCCTGCTGCGTCCGCTCTGTATATGCGGAAAAAACAAACACTCATGCTGTGAAATCCTCGTGCTGAAAAGGACCGATACGTGCCTAACGATTGATGTTAGCTGTATTTGTGCCGTTCAATGCATTGATATCGACCTCTTGAAACGAAAAATAATTATTGAACCGAAGTGGTGAAAACGTGCCTTTACCCAAGGTGCGTTTTTCTCGTTTAAGGAACAGTTCATTATTCCCGTTCATCTCGTCATGCCATGTTAAATGCGTGTACGCTGTTGCTTTAGCGTAACAAGGGACGATTGTATAATTTTCTGTTATACTAGACGAATAGTTTAAATATTTAGATTTTACTGACGGGTTATGCATCTTGAGAAGCCGTACTTCATAGAGACCCAATCTTATTATCAAACGATAAAAGGGGTGCAAGTCTGTGGAGAAGTTTGCAAGTTTTCGTGTGCCGGAAACGATTTTTTACGGCCGGGGAGCTTTAGAAAATGTCGGCAGGGAAGCGGCAGATCGGGGCGGAAAGGCCCTGATTGTCAGTGATGGAATCATGGACGGGCTCGGCTATGTGAGCCGTTGCCGTCAGTATTTACAGAATCACGGGATTCCGGGTGCCGTCTATCTTGGGGTTGAGTCTGAACCGACAGACCGGTATGTTGCAGAGGCCCTCGCGATGCTCGAGGAGGAGCGCTGCGACCTGGTCATATCACTCGGAGGGGGGAGCTGCATCGATACCGCCAAGGCAATCGCTGTGCTTGCTTCGAACGGAGGGTATATCGGGGATTATATGGGCGGCAGATTTTTAGCCGATAAAAAACCTCTCCCTCACATCGCCATCCCTACAACAGCAGGTACGGGTTCGGAAGCGACGGATGTGACGGTCATCACCAATACGCAGGATGACGTGAAGATGATGATCAAGCAGCCGGCCTTTATGCCGGATGTCGCCATTGTGGACCCGCTCCTGACCGTCTCCTCACCCAAAACCGTGACGGCTGCCACCGGCGTCGATGCGCTGAGCCATGCGGTGGAAGCGTATCTGTCAAGGAGAGCCCATCCGATGACCGATACAGCAGCTCTTGCTGCCATCGGACTGATAGCGGACAATCTGTTGAAGGCCTACGATGACGGCGAAGACCTCGATGCGAGGGAAGCGATGAGCCTTGCTGCCCTGCAGGGGGGAATGGCGTTTTCCAATGCTTCCGTCTGCCTGGTCCATGGAATGTCACGCCCGATCGGTGCACTGTTCCATGTCCCGCACGGCTACTCGAATGCGATGCTGCTGCCGGCGGTGCTGGAATTCAGCAAAGACCACTGCATCGACCGGCTGGCTGATATCGGGCGGATATTCGTGAAGGACAGCGTTCATCTGACGAACGGGGAATGTGCCGAAAATGCGGTGGCTTCGGTCAAAGCACTCTGCCGGAAGCTGAACATTCCAAATCTGAAGGGATGGGGAATCGATGAATCAGCATTCACTAAAGCAGTGGGGAAAATGACGGAAGATGCCTTCATCAGCGGCAGCCCCGCAAACAACCCCCGGGTGCCGGCGAAAGAGGAACTGGAGGCGCTGTATCACAGCTGCTACGATTATCAGTACACAACAGAGGAAAAGGTAAAGCGATAAAAGGGGACAGCCTGGATTGCTGATCAGCCCGAAATACAACTCTCGAAAGGGGAAATCATTCATGGCGACTGCAACGAATAATACCGTGAAGAACTTTATCAACGGAAAATGGGTGGATGCAAAAACGGACCATTACCAATCCGTACCGAATCCTGCTACGGGCGAAGAACTGGCCCAGGTTCCGATATCAACCCGTCAGGACGTGGATGACGCGGTCCATACCGCAAAAGAAGCATTCAAATCATGGAGCAGGACGCCGGTGCCAAAACGGGCCCGCATTTTATTTAAATATCAGCAGCTGCTTGTCGATAATTGGGACGAGCTTGCAAAACTCATCACCGAGGAAAACGGGAAGAGTTTTAAAGAAGCATATGGCGAAGTGCAGCGCGGGATCGAATGCGTCGAGTTCGCAGCCGGTGCGCCGACCCTGATGATGGGGAAACAGCTGCCTGATATCGCGACGAATATTGAATCAGGCATGTACCGCTATCCCGTCGGGGTGGTCGGTGGCATCACGCCGTTCAACTTCCCGATGATGGTGCCTTGCTGGATGTTCCCGCTGGCGATTGCGTGCGGAAATACATTTGTCCTGAAACCTTCCGAGCGGACGCCGCTCCTTGCCAACCGCCTTGCAGAGCTTTTCCTGGAGGCTGGCCTTCCGGACGGCGTGCTGAATGTGGTCCACGGTGCGCATGACGTAGTGAACGGCCTTCTAGAACATAAAGATGTCCCGGCCATTTCCTTCGTAGGCTCTCAGCCGGTGGCGGAGTATATTTATAAAACCGCTGCAGGGAACGGCAAGCGGGTCCAGGCGCTTGCCGGCGCGAAGAATCACTCTATCGTGATGCCGAATGCAGACCTTGACGCTGCCGTAAAAGAAATCATAGCTGCAGCGTACGGGTCTGCCGGTGAACGCTGTATGGCCTGCTCTGTTGTAGTCGCAGTGGGGGATGTTGCGGATAACCTGATCAAGAAGCTGAACGAGCAGGCGGATGCGATAAAGATCGGCAACGGGATGGATGAAGATGTCTTCCTCGGTCCTGTCATCCGCGATGAACATAAAAAGAAGACGGAAAGCTATATTGAATGCGGTGTTGAAGAAGGCGCGACGCTCGTCCGTGACGGCCGTTCTGATGAAGCGTTCAAGGAAAACGGCTACTTCATCGGCCCGACCATCTTTGACAATGTGACATCCGCCATGAAAATCTGGAAAGATGAAATCTTTGCGCCCGTTCTTTCGATCGTCCGTGTGGATACACTGGAAGACGCGATTAACCTGACCAATAAATCAGACTTTGGCAACGGAGCCTGCCTGTTTACGAAGGACGGAAGCGATGTCCGCTACTTCCGTGAATTCATTGAAGTCGGGATGCTCGGCGTCAATATCGGGGTGCCTGCACCGATGGCATTCTTCCCATTCTCCGGCTGGAAAAACTCCTTTTATGGAGATCTTCACGCCAACGGACCGGATGGCGTTGAATTTTATACAAGACGCAAGATGCTGACTGCACGCTGGTAAAAGAAGGACAGCCTCTCATTCATTTTCGGAATGGGAGGCTGTCTTTTCTATTTGTATAAATCAAAGTATTCCAGGATAGAAAACCACTTCACCACAACATTAGGGAACATCGTTATTTTCCCGTCATTTGAGGTGTATTGCCTGCTTGTGGCTGCAGGTATCTTGAATTCTTTAGAAAGTTCATCCACCACTGTTTCCAAGGTGATTGTGCTGCCTTTGTGCCTTGCTGAAATATCATAACCATATGATTCTTTAAGAGTTATCCATATTTCTTTTTCCAGTCTATAAAGGTGATAGTAATTCATTACAAAACCCGAGGTTCTTAGTTCATAAACAATATTATCACCATCCGTACAGTGAATGGGAGTTTCACAGTATTCACAATTGATTGTCCCCACCTGCCCGTACCGGGAACCTGTATGTTCATAAAGGTGAGGCAGCTGCCGGTCGCAGCTCACGCAGTAAATAGGAGTAATGGATACATCCACAGAAGGATCCGCCGCCCCGTTGCGGATCATCAAATTAATTTTTCCTTCATTCTTCTTTGCTTGCCTGATTCCCATTTCTTCATCCCCCATCATTACTATTTACAAGTATCGAAAGCAGGTGCTTTCATCATGGTCTTCTCAATCTGACTATTCTATGTTAAGATTATCATATCTTACAAGAAATGGAGGTTTTCCCTTTGATTTTAATCAGACTACGATTCCGCGATTCCAACAGATAATTGAATACGTTCGGACGCTCTGCCTGTGTGCAGGGTAAATGGAATTGGTCTGCCTATTTTTAAGGGAAACTTCATTTAACGTGTTGGTGAAGAAGAGGGGGAGAAGACTCCTCTTTTTTCGTGTCTTGAAAATAGAACTGAATAGTGGACTTCAAATGGGTTCCCGTCAGTTTTACCACTTGGTGAAGAAGGGTATCCTAAAGTCATGCCGGCCCATGCAAGAAAAGGACGCGGACCGTTGTTTTCTTTGAAAACAGCTGCACGTGGCCGGTTGACGGATCCATTTACTAAAGCACAGGCAGCGGCCTGTGTTTTTTTTCTATATAAAAAAGAATGGGAAGTGAAGATAGATGATGGAAGAACGTTTAAGAGCCATCGCCGTTGGTGTGAACACCAAGGAAAAGGGAGAAGATTTTGAATACAATATGCTTGAATTGAAGGGGCTGGCCGAAGCCCGCCGCATTGATGTCCTGGCAGAAATGACGCAGAACCTGCCAAAGAGGAATCATGTGCATTATATCGGGAAAGGGAAGATCGATGAGCTTCTGCCTCTGATTGAAGAAATGGAAGCGGATGTACTCATCGCCAATGATGAGCTGTCGCCGTCACAGATCCGGGTGCTCGAAGAAAAACTCGATATCCGTGTGATGGACCGGACCATGCTCATCCTAGATATTTTCGCAGAACGCGCCCAGACAAGGGAAGCGCAGCTGCAGGTGGAAGTGGCACAGCTTCAATACATGCTGCCCCGCCTGATCGGAAGACGCGAATCACTTGGACGTCAAGGAGGGGGATCCGGACTTGCAAACAGGGGTGCCGGTGAAACAAAGCTTGAGCTCGACCGACGTCGCATCGAAGACAACATCACCGCGCTCAACAAAGAGCTTGAAGCGCTTGTCGACCTGAGGAAGACCCAGCGGAAGCAGCGCAAGAAGAGCGGGATTCCGGTTGTTTCACTCGTCGGTTACACAAACGCAGGGAAATCGACGACCATGAATGCCCTTCTAGAAACATTCAATTCTGGTGAAAACAAACAGGTGTTTGAAAAAGATATGCTGTTCGCCACATTGGATACGTCAGTCAGGAAAATCACACTTCCTGATAATAAGTCTTTCCTGCTGACCGACACCGTAGGGTTTGTCAACAAGCTGCCCCACCATCTTGTGAAGGCATTCCGCTCGACGCTTGAGGAAGTGGCAGAGGCAGATCTCATCGTCCAGGTGGTGGATTATTCTGATCCCCATCATGAAACGATGATGGAAGTCACGAACAAAACGCTTGATGATATCGGAGTGGGCGGCATCCCGATGGTCTACGCCTTCAATAAGGCGGAACTAGTCGATGAAGAATCGGTTGGCAGCGTTGTGAACGACAGAATCTATCTATCCGCGAAACAGCGAAAAGGCATTGATGAGCTGGTCGATGTCATCAAAAGTCATATTTTTAAAGGCTATAAGAAATGCGACATGCTCATCCCGTTCAGCCAGGGACAGCTGATATCTTATTTCAATGAGCATGCAAACGTGCTTCATACCGAATATGAAGAGAACGGCACAAAGCTGACGATGGAATGCAGGAGTTCGGATTATGAGAAGTACCGGGAGTATGTGGTGCAATAAACAGAGAACAGAGAAAAGGACTTTACGGCTGCGTAAAGTCCTTTTCGTTATGCTGTTCTATTAATCTGATACATGAACGGACCTATCGTCCACCGACCCAAGCTTATGTCTAAAAATATAAAAATGAAAGAAATATTCCCCTACACCGATGAGCAGGGCTGAAATGAATGCAGAAGGCAGGGCGACATCTGCGCCTAGTCCTTCAATCATGGAAATCACTGCCCATACCAGTATGAAGGCAATGATCAATTCAACTGCGGTGGTGACCACATTATTCGTTTTATGTAAAAAGGCGAGATCACCCACACCATAAGAGACACCTCCAAACAGGACGGCAATGAGGGCAGTACTTTCAGCAGAAATACGGAACCCGAGGCTCAGGACGAATGAAAACACAGCCAGAATCATGATGCCTTTAATGGCGAACGCTTTTGCATGCTTCATGTGATATCTCCTCCTTCGGGACGTGCTTTGTTTTTCCCGCCCGAGATGAAAGATAAACAATTAACCATCTCATACGAAAAGTAAAAGTCCTTCTAGAAAATTCTTCCGTTCTCCGCTACACTGTAAGTACCTTACAAAAGTGGTGAAAATGATGTTCAAGATATTGTTAATAGAAGATGATACAACTTTATATAACGAAGTGAAAAACCGTTTGTCACAATGGTCATACGATGTTTATGGGATAGAGAATTTCAGCAAAGTGATGAAGGGGTTCTCCGATGTGAAGCCGGACCTTGTGATAATCGATATCCAGCTCCCGAAGTACGACGGCTTTCACTGGTGCAGGATGATCAGGTCCCATTCAAATGTGCCGATCTTGTTCCTGTCTTCCAGGGACCATCCGACGGATATGGTGATGTCGATGCAGCTCGGGGCGGACGATTTCATCCAGAAACCGTTTTATTTTGATGTACTGATCGCGAAGGTGCAGGCAACCCTCAGGCGGGTCTACAACTACAATACAGAACAGGTGACCCTGAAGACGTGGTGCGGGGCTGCTGTGGATCATGAGAGGAATACGGTTAAGAATGATAAGGGCATCATCCAGCTTACAAAAAATGAAATGTTCATCCTGAAGCTATTGATCAGCCAGAAAAATAAAATCGTCACCAGGGACAGCTTGATCAATTCTTTATGGGATGATAAACGGTTCATCAGCGATAACACCTTGACTGTAAATGTCAACCGGCTGCGGAAGCGGCTTGGTGAAATCGGGCTGGGTGATCAGATCGAAACCAAAGTGGGGCAGGGTTATATGGCACTGGAAGGGGATCCGGTATGATCGGTCATTTCATCCGGGAAAAAATAAGCTGGATTCTGATCTTTATCGGTTTACAGGTGCTGCTGGTTTTTGTCGCTTACCTTGATCCCTCTCTGCCAGTATCATCGATTTTCTATGTGGTCTTCCTTTCAAGCCTTATTTTCTTCTTCTTTACCGTGGCCCGCTATCATAAGGAAACAAAATACTACAAAAATCTGAAGGATTGGGATGCGAATCTGCACATAACGGGATTACCTGAACCCCGGACTCCATTTGAAAAGGTGGTACACCAAAGCATGACGGAGCAGGCGGATCAATTGAAGGTGGAAGCCGCTTCGAACAGAAGGATGATCGAACAGGAAAAGGATGAGCTCCTCGCCTGGATCCACGAAGCGAAGACCCCGTTGACCGCGATGAGCCTTATCATTGAGCGATTGAATGATCCGGGGATACGTGCACTGCTGAAATACGAATGGCTCCGGATCCATCTTTTGCTCGACCAGCAGCTTCATCAGAAGAGAATGGACTTTCTTGAAAATGATCTTTACATAGAGAAAACAGACCTTGAGACAGTGATTTACGGAGAAATAAAAACCGTGCAATCCTGGTGTATCCAAAAAGGGATCGGCTTCGACATCGATTTGGAAGTGAAGGACGTTCTTTCAGACAATAAATGGCTGGCTTTCATACTCAGGCAGCTGTTGACGAACGCGGTAAAATACAGCCGTGAAAGGGACATCGAAATCAGGAGCAGCCGTGAACATGGACATACCGTCCTTATCATTCGCGATTTCGGAAGAGGGATTCCTCAGAAGGATATGCCCCGAATATTTGAAAAGGGCTTTACGTCCACAGATGATCACCAAAACACTGCTTCTACAGGAATGGGTTTGTACCTCACAAAAAAAGCAGCCGATGCGCTGCACATCAATGTAAAGGCAGAATCCGAACCGCGGAAAGGGACAGTATTCACGCTCGCCTTCCCGGAGCGGAATGATTTTGAAGGCACGATCGGCATGTGACAAAAATGTCACATGCTTTTCCATTTTGTTCGGCGGATAAAAGGAAAAAGGTTTTCCTGCTTTCTATAATAAAAGTATCAAACAAAAGGAGTTTTTAAGTATGACGATTTTAGAAGCAGTGAAACTTCACAAAAGCTACGGGAATAAGTTCAACAAGCAGGACGTATTGAAAGGAATTGATATTCGTATCACCAAGGGTGAATTTGTCGGGATCATGGGTCCTTCCGGATCAGGGAAGACCACTCTCCTCAATGTATTGTCCTCCATTGATAAAGTGAGTGAAGGCTCCATAAAGATCGAGAATAATGAGATGACAAGAATGAAAGATAAGCAGCTTGCGGAGTTCAGGAAGAATCATCTCGGTTTCATTTTCCAGGATTACAATCTGCTCGACACCCTGACGGTCAAGGAGAATATCCTCTTGCCGCTTTCGATCACCAAAACACCTAAAAGAGAAGCTGAAATGAAATTTACGGCGCTTGCTGAACAACTTGGAATAGAGGAATTAAAGGATAAATATCCTAATGAAATTTCAGGGGGGCAGAAGCAGCGCACATCTGCCGCCCGGGCGTTCATCCACGAACCAAGCATCATCTTCGCAGACGAACCGACAGGGGCACTTGATTCCAAATCGGCATCCGACTTATTGAATAAACTGGGGGGACTGAACTCCCAGCTGAAATCGACGATTGTCATGGTCACGCACGATCCCGTAGCAGCAAGCTATTGCAGCCGGGTCATCTTTATTAAAGACGGCCGTATCTATACCCAGTTAAATAGAGGGGATCAATCAAGACAAGCATTCTTCAAGGACGTAATGAAGACACAGGGTGTACTGGGCGGTGTGCAGAATGAACATTAATACGCTCATCTTCAGGAATCTGAAGAAGAATCTGAAGAATTACTATTTGTACGTATTTGCACTTGTATTCAGTGTCGCTCTTTATTTTGCGTTTGTTACCCTTCAATATGATCCATCGATGGATGCAGCGAAAGGATCAATCAAGGGAGGGGCGGCCATCAAAGCCGGGTCGGTCCTCCTGGTAGCCATTGTTTCAATCTTTCTGCTCTATGCGAATACCATCTTCATTAAAAGGAGAAGCAAGGAAATCGGTCTCTTTCAATTGATCGGGATGACCAAACGGAAGATATTCTGGATTCTTTCCATGGAGAATTTTCTCTTGTATTTCGGCTCACTGGTACTTGGTATCATGATTGGATTTTCATTTTCCAAGCTGATCATCATGATTATGTTCAACATTACGGGTGTGGATGCGATTGCTGAGCTTCATTTCTCTCTGCAGGCCCTGATTCAGACGTTTATTGTCTTCAGCGCCATCTATATCCTGATCATGCTCATGAATTTCCTATTCATCAAGAGACAGAGTATTCTGGCGTTATTCAGGGTGCGTTCTTCTACCGAAACAAAAGTGAAGAAAGTGTCCGGATGGATCATGCTGCTCGGAATGTTGGGAGTTGCCTTCATCGCGGCCGGCTATTTTGTCTCCTCCAAGCTATTTGAAGGGGATTTCCAAACGATGCAGGAGCTTTTCGCCGCGATGATCTTTATCCTGGCTTCGGTCATCCTCGGGACATACCTGTTTTATAAAGGCTCGGTCAGCTTCATTTTCCAGATCATAAGAAAAAAGAAAGACGGCTACCTGAATATCAACGAGGTGATGTCACTTTCTTCCGTCATGTTCAGAATGAAGTCGAATGCCCTTTTGCTGACTATCATCACAACGGTTTCAGCACTGGCCATAGGGCTGCTGTCATTGAGTTACATCTCTTACTACTCTGCAGAAAAGATGGCCAGGGATAATGTTCCGTCCGATTTCACGTTCACGTCTGAAAAAGCTTTTACAAAGTTCAAAGATAAACTTGAACAAAACAGCATCGAGTTCACCAAAGAAGAAATGGAAGTGATCATGGTCGCGGCTGACCTTGAAGACGTCACTGAATCTGATTTTGCAGTGAATGGGACACTTGAAGCGATGCCGACTTCCTTCATCAGTGAAGAAGAGATCGAGGGGATTGATGTAGGCAGAGACGAAGTCCTGTTCAGCGGATACAGCGATATGCTGGATAAGGTACTGCCGCTCGCCGATTCAGGTAAGATAGTATTAAAAGGGAAGACAGGGTCGTTCGAGCAGGAATACCTGGGTATGCGGGATGAGTTCCCGATTTCATGGTACTACACAGCTGGCGGTTCACCAGTTGGAATTGTGGATGATGCGATATTCGAGAAGATGAAACATGACCTTGATCCTGCGATCCAAAAAGAATCGAATCTCTATATCGGTGTCGATATCGATAGGGACGAAAAACTGGATGAAGCAAATGATCTTTTTCATAAGCTCGGTTTTGCTGAAGGATTCGAACATGATTCACAACAAGCTCTGGCTGGAAAACAGAAAAAGACAATCG
The DNA here is from genome assembly GCF_001877785.1 of Rossellomorea aquimaris. Taxonomy (GTDB): domain Bacteria; phylum Bacillota; class Bacilli; order Bacillales; family Bacillaceae_B; genus Rossellomorea; species Rossellomorea aquimaris_A. Next base: position 171,956 of record NZ_MINN01000128.1, read on the forward strand.
GGTTGATCATGTTCATCGTCGGATTCCTGGGGCTGACGTTCCTCATTACTTCAGGGTGCATTCTTTATTTCAAACAAATGGATGAAAGTGAAGACGAGAAACCAAATTATACAATCCTTCGAAAGCTGGGCTTTACCCGAACTGATTTGATCAAGGGTATCAGGGCCAAACAGCTCTTCAATTTCGGCATACCCCTGACGGTCGGCCTGCTTCACAGTTATTTTGCCGTCAAGTCGGGCTGGTTTCTATTCGGCGGGGAATTCGACATTCCGATGGTCATCGTCATGGCGCTGTATGCTGCGATGTATTCGATATTCGGTTTTCTTTCTGTGCTGTATTATAAAAAGGTGATTCATCAAGCGTTATAAATAAGAAGGAGCCCCGGTTCAATACGAACCGGGGCTTTTGACTTCAGCAGACAATTGGTAATATGGAAATAGTACATATGAAAACGGATAATCAAATAGGGTAACTCTATTTAACTACTAAATTTGGAGGGAACTATATGAACTCATTACAGGGGAAAACAGCCATCGTCACAGGGGCAAGCCGTTCAAACGGAATCGGGACAGCCATCTGCCTTGCACTTGCCGAAGCAGGGGCGGATATCTTCTTCACCCATTGGATCCCGTTTGATGAAACGGCAGGGAACGGACTGGAGAGAGAATGGCCGGAGAAATTAAAGGGAAAGTTATTGCAGATGGGGGTACGTGCCTCCCATATGGAAGCGGATCTTGAAAATGATTTGACACCGGGCAGAATCATCGATGCCGTCCGGGAATCTCTGGGCACTCCCCATATCCTGATTAACAACGCAACATACTGTGCACCTTCCAATTTCCGTACATTGGATACAGCCATTCTCGACAAGCACTACAATGTAAACAACCGCGGTACACTCATGCTTTCAGTGGAATTCGCCAAAGCATTCGAAAAGGCGTATCCGGTGAGGGGAGAAGGACGCATCATCCATTTGGTTTCAGGGGGACCTGATCCGGATAACCTTGCTTATATTGCCACCAAAGGAGCGTTGAAAGCCATCACGCCGCCTCTTGCCACTGGACTTGCTCCGCTCGGAATCACCGTAAATTCGGTCGATCCCGGTCCGACGGATTCAGGATGGATCGATGAAGATCTCGCGAAAACCTTTTTGCCGATGTTTCCGATGGGCCGCCTCGGCCTGCCGGAGGATGCAGCAAAACTGATCCGCTTCCTTGCAAGCGGTGAATCCCAATGGGTGACAGGGCAAATCATCGAATCCAATGGAGGATTCTTAGGGAAATAGATTGAAGCAGTCTGCTGAAGTTTCAGCAGGCTTTTTTTTTATGTGGAAATTGTCGAATATAGCCCGGGAAATATAGGGGGGATAGGCGGGTATTGTCGTTTATTGTTCCCTGTCTAAGCCAAGTGCGAACAGCCTGCAGTAAAGAGGCCGTTTCAAATGTGTCTAAAAAAGCACGAAAGACGTTTCCTGCCATTTAATACCTCTTGTTGTGATTTAGACCACTTCAAACACATTTGTCATTGAGTATGATGACAGTAAGTTCAGTAAGTGAAAGGAGCTTGATGACATTGGAGAAGAAGATGGATGGAAAATCGAAAGAGGTTCAATGGGGTACATGGTTCTCGGTTGGAATCGTCGGACTTGTCATTTTTTTAACGTATCTATTACTTTTTGGTTTTTATTTTTCAAGAGTATAGGAGGTTTACAGGATGAAGCTGAGTAGGGGAGAAGAAGTTTGGCTGATTGCAAGTTTTGGAATGATTCTTATTTTTATGTTCATTACCGGATATCAAACATTTGCTCTCGGGATGGGACCGCCGAGCCACCAGGAAACAATCGATCCACAGCAGGTGGATGAAACGGCTCCGTTTGATAACCCTGGCGTAAAGAAAATCGCTGACAATGAATACGAAGTGGTGATGACTCTTCAACTGTTTAATTTTACTCCAAGTGAAATTGAGGTTCCTGCAGGGGCGACTGTTCATTTTATCTTAACTTCGAAGGATGTCACACATGGATTTCAGGTAGCAGATACAAATATTAACGCGATGGTGATGCCGGGGTATATTCAGAAAATCACTCAAACGTTTGATGAGTCCGGAAGTTATCTTGTACTGTGCAATGAATATTGCGGAGCGGGTCATCAGGCAATGAGTACGACCATTAAGGTGACAGAATAAGGGGGGACGGACGATGGAACTGGTTAGAAAAATGGAAATGAACGTAAAGCAAAATGTGAGCCTGGGGGTATCTCCACAAGATGCGAAACTTTCCAAGACGTACTTATTGGTTGCATTTATTGCCCTCCTTCTGGGAGGGGTACTCGGGCTGTTACAAGGACTCAACCGTGCCGGCCTGCTTCAATTACCGCCATGGTTAAATTATTATCAAGTGCTGACTGCACACGGTGTTCTGCTTGTTTTAGTACTGACTGCGTTCTTTACAATCGGGTATTTCTACGCTGCTTTGTCCCATACCTTAGGAGGACTGCTTCCTAAGGTCCGGAAAATGGCATGGATCGGGTTTTACATGAAGACGGCGGGGCTTGTGATGGCGGTCATTCCGATTTTGAAAAATGACGCATCTGTCCTGTATACCTTTTATCCTCCGATGGCGGCATCACCCCTGTTCTATATCGGGCTGGTCTTTATCGTACTGGGTGTATGGATGTGCGCGTTCGGTTCATTCCTTTCAGTCGCTCACTGGAGGAAGAAGCACAAGGGTGAACATATCCCGATTCTTGCTTTCTTTGCCACAGGAGTGTTTGTCCTGCTGTTCTTTGGAAGTATTCCTGTGGCCCTGGAAGTGTTCATCATTATTCCTTGGGCCTTCGGCTGGATTGATACGATCAATGTCATGTTGAGCCGGACGCTGTTCTGGGCTTTCGGACACACATTGGTGAATATTTGGTATCTGACGGCCGTTTCGGCATGGTATGTCATTGTTCCTAAAATCATTGGCGGAAAACGATTCAGTGACACGTTGACAAGGGTTGTCATTATCTTATTGGTCATAATGAACATTCCTGGAGGGTTCCATCACCAGATCGTCGACCCTGGTATCTCAGAGGAAATTAAATATATGCATGTGTTCATGAGTCTGGCCATTTCTTTCCCTTCATTAATGACGGCATATGCCATGTTTGCTGTATTTGAACGGACCGGGCGGAAGAAAGGCGGAAGAGGACTCTTTGGCTGGTTGAAAAAGCTACCGTGGGGAGATGTAAGATTCCTTGCTCCGATGATCGCGATGATTGCATTCATCATCGGGGGAGCGGGTGGAATTGCACAAACAACGAATCAGCTGAATCAAGTCGTTCATAACACAATGTGGGTCGTAGGGCATTTTCATATAACAGTGGGAACGTCGGTCATCCTTACTTTCTTCGGAATCAGTTACTGGCTGGTGCCTCTTGTTTCAAAACGGACCCTCACACAGAAAATGAATAGGCTCGGAATTATTCAGACCATCACTTGGACAGTCGGTATGATTTTCATGGCTATTTCCATGCATTGGATCGGCTTACTTGGTTCCCCGCGCAGAACGTCCTATACAACATACGGAGATCATGCAGCAGCATTAAGCTGGGATCCATACTTGTTTCTCATAGCAATTGGCGGGACCTTACTGTTCATCGGTGTCTTGCTGCAGGTGTATATAGTCTTGAATCTCATGTTCTGGGCACCAAAAGGAGACACGGAATTTCCTATAGCAGACAGCGATCCCAAGGACGGGAAAACCCCTTATTGGACTGAAAAATGGGGCCGCTGGATTGTCATCATGCTGCTGTTGGTCGCAATGGGGTATGTCATTCCGATCGTGGACTTCATCATGAATGCTCCACCGGGTTCCCCTCCATTCAGAACATGGTAATGATCTGAAAGATAGAGCTGTCCAAGGGGATGATGAGGACGGCTCTATTTCACCTCTTTCAAAATGACAGGAACGAAATGTGGAGGTCATAAAATGAATACAATACACCGAAACCTTCTCTCGACCACAATCGTTTTATTATTCGGATTAGGATTATTTTTCAACGGAACAGACGGATTTAAAGCTTTCACAGCTGAAGAAGCCAGATTACTAAAGCTGCAGGAAGAAAAGCCTGAAGTACCTGATCTCGTGCTGGAAGACAGCAAGGGATATTCTTACACATGGGATGAGTTTCAAGGGAAATATGTCTTTATCACTTTCTTTTATACTGCCTGCACGACCATTTGTCCGCAGCTGGAAACGAATATGGCAAAGGTTTATCGGGAAGTGCCGAGGGAGTCTCTCGGGAAAGACATCGTGTTCCTGAGTATCAGCTTTGCTCCTGATCAGGATACACCGGCAGCTTTGACTAAATATAAAGCCTATTTCGGGAGTGATGGAGAAACGTGGAGAATGGCCAGAATCACTAATGAAGGAGAGTTGAATGCCCTTCTTGAAGCCTTCGGCGTAATTGTTATACCCGATAACAATGGAAATTTCACTCATAACTCTGCTTTCTATCTGGTAGAGCGGGAGGGGCGGCTCCAGGAAGTGCTGGATTATAGAGACGTAGATGGAGCGGCTGCTGTTGTGGATTCTTATCTCAAAATGGAAGCCAATTAAAGGAGGAGAAATGATGAAAACTTTTTTCTACGGCAGCCTATTATTCATCTTTCTTATTCTGCCTCCAGTAGCCGAGCTGCTTGAATCGGTTATGATTATCCACATGCATATGCAAATGCCGCTCTTGATCATTGCAGGCATGCTGATGGCACCATTATTTCAAAAAAACTCTTTCTTGAGGAGATGGAATGAAAATGGCCAGCCGGGAATTCTTCTTTTTATGTTGATCTTTTCATATTGGCTGCTGCCGAGAACAATGGATGAGGCGCTTTCTTCAATGTGGATGGAAGGATTTAAGTTTATCAGTTTACCATTTTTGGCCGGCGTTCCCCTCAGGGACAGCTGGACGAAAGTGAGCAATGGAACGAAGAGGGTTGTCCTTATTGTTATTACACTTTTATCCGCCTTCATGGGATGGATCTATATTTTTTCTCCAAACCAGCTCTGTAACAACTATCTGATTGTGGAACAGGTTACACTCGGCTGGGGATTCTGGACGATGGGGCTTTGTATCAGTATTTATATCGTGTATGACATGTTCAGTGAAAAATGGGAAGAATCTTATTAAAGCCTGTGATGATCGTCACAAATGGCAAGGTTTCTCTTTGATATAGTGAAGAAAGAGGTACGAAGCAAGGAGGGGTACAATTGAAATTTCAATCTCTATACGATGAAATCGGTCCTGACCGGATACAGGAACTGGTGGAGGCATTTTATCCCAAGGTCTACAGAGATCCAGATCTGAGGCCGCTGTTCGAAGGTGAAATGTCTGAAATCATGAGAAAACAGTACATGTTTCTAACCCAGTTTCTCGGGGGGCCGCCATTATACAGTGAAGAATTTGGTCCGCCCGCCATGAAAGCAAGGCATCTCCCTTTCGAAATCACTCCAGAGAGGGCAAGATGCTGGCTGCAATGCATGAAAGAAGCATTCGAAGAAACAGGTTTGAACGACCTTCCTGAGGGCGAGGTATTCTATACAAGGCTCACCCAAGTGGCCGCAATCATGATCAACTCAGAAGAAGATACCCTTCATTAATGAAGGGTATTTTCTAAAAGGTTGTTACTTTTCGTAAATTGGCTTGCAGCCTGAATATAGCTTGTGGACGTGCTCTTTTCGAACTCAAGTTCCAACAATAGACTGACGGACAGCCCGAAAATACCCAAGTTCCGGTTTTTCTTGTATGTAAATCAACAAAGTATGCGAAAAGAGCCTTGATGAAAAGAGAAAAGAGGCTGGGACAAAAATGATTTAGTCTAAGTAAAACCCGGACTAGTTTGCATGAGTTGAGGCAAATTAGTTCGGGTTTCATTGTACATTTTGGTTTTAGTCCATTCAGCGGTTGATTGGAGTGCAAGACGCAGACTCCCGCGGGAAGAGTAGCTTATTAGAAAAGCGGAAGGGCTTTGCTCAGAGGCGTGTGGCATAAGACGAATCGGCCTAGAAGGCGTTCTTTGCCTTCTTGGTCGGTTTGGCTTATGACATGTGCCTCTAAGCCCTGCAGCTGGACATGTGAGACCTGTCCAGCTCCAGCGGCTAGAGGCTCGAGGTCATAAGTCAAGCAAGCCAAAAAGGCAAAGTACGCCTTTCCGGCTTGCTCGCCTTATGCTTGTCGCCTCTGGGCGAGCCGCTTCCGCTTTTCTTCCCGCAGGCTTGCCGAGGAGCCTCACCGGCTACCCGCGGAAAGCGAAGTCTTGCACGGAAATCATTAGCGTTGTTAAGAGTCCACACTGAAATGTTCGTCTTTAGACATGGGATTTTAAGTTTTGTCCCATCCTCTTTTTAGCCAGATTACATCGTCTCTACAGCACGCGGGAAAAGGATATTATTTTCCAAGTGGATATGCTCGAATAAATCGGATTCCAGTTCTTCCAGACGCTGATAAACTAGGCGGTAGGTTCCGCATGCACCCGGAGGAGGGGTGAAATCATTCGTGACCTTTCGGATTTCTTTTATGATATCCCCTGCATGTTGATGCTCGTCTTCCAAAGCAGAAAGAATGGTCAATAATTTCTCCTTGTTTTCAGGCTTTGGATCTTCTTCGAATGCAATAAGTGCCGGGAAGTCTTCCATTTCTTCCTTGATCGTATGCTGCTCAAGATCAGCCTTCAACTGATGGAACAGTTTATGAATCTGTGCTAAATGGGGGTGCTGTGCCCCGTGAACGCGAAGTACCTTGGTTACATAAGGAGTCAGTTTCGGCAGTTCTTCACTTAAGTAACGGTGATGTTTACCGACGATATATTGAATCAACTCCGCGGATGAAGCCTGTTCCCAGTTGATGGTGGATTCGCTCAATCTCTTCGCTTCATCGTACAATGCATTTAACTCCGTGAGGATTTCTTCGGAAGAAAGGTTCCTTTCTTCGATCGCTTCAATTAAAGGGCGATTTCCTCCGCAGCAAAAGTCGATTCGATTCGCCTTGAAAAAGTCGCTTGCTTTCGGAAATTCTGTGACGATATTCCCTATTATGGATGACTCTGTGAATGTTTGTGTCATCGTAATCCCTCCATATTGTCGTTTTACTTGTTTAACTGTCTTTATCATATCAACAACTGAACGAGAGTTTTGTGATACATATCACAGATAGGAATGAAGTTCATCACTGGTTAACTGCATATCTGACGTCCATTCTCTTCGGAAAAAGGCACCCGTCCTGTACGCATTCAATGAATGATTTCCTCTTTCAGTTTGTCAGGGTCGATGACATAGAACCCTTCGGCATCAAGCTCGATGAGATCTTTTTTCCTTAGCTGGTTAAGGGTTCTGCTGACTGTTTCCCTCGAGGTGCCGATCATGTTGGCGAGTTCTCTGTTCGTAAAATGGGTGGTGATTTTATACAGGTTTTCATGCTTTACACCATTGGACTTTGATAGACGCAGCAGGAGCATAATGACCTGTTCATACGTATTGTGGAGAATTTTCTCTTCCAGACGGCTTTGAAGATCGACAATTTTACCTCCTAGAACCCGGAATAACTTAATGCAAAGCTCAGGGTGTTGAATCAGGATTTTCTCGAAATCTATAATGGGGGTGACGATGAGCTGCGCTTTTTTTATGACCTCGGCGTTCGCAGGAAATGTCCCCTGCCTGAAAAAACCGGCGTGGGGGAACATTTCACCGTCCTCGAGCACCGATACGATCTGTTCTTTTCCAGTTGCATCGGTTTTGTAAATTTTCACTATTCCCGAGTGGATGAAGAAGACGCGGTCGAGAGGTTCTTCCTGCATGAAAATAATCGAACGGGCATTATATATTCTTGAAGACGAGATCGATATGATCGGCTGCAGTTCCTCGTCAGATAACTCCTTAAATAATGGAACGGTTTGCAGATGCTTTTTAATATCTTCTTTTTTTAACATGAAGGGCTCCTTTCTTTGTTAGGAATATCATCACTATCACCATCTAAACACTCTTTTTCCTCATGCTCTTCGGTATATACACACATGCCGGTTCGCTTTCCATGTAATCGCCTGTCAGGGCATAGGCTCTTGAGCGGGAACCTCCGCAGACGTAGCGGAATTCGCACTGCCCGCATTTCCCTTTATATTTATCAGGATTTCTCAGGTCTTTAAAAATAGGTGAGTGCCGGTAAATTTCTGATAGCGGCTGCTGTCTTACATTCCCGGCTTTGATGGGGAGAAGTCCGCTGGGAAAGACGTCCCCGATATGGGAAATGAAGACAAATCCATTCCCGTCATTTATTCCTCTCGGTGCCCGTCCCAGACCATCAAATTGACCAGTTTTGCCTGAGTGTAAAGCATCCTGGTATTGAATCTTTTTTTGTTCATCTTTATTTTGTCTCATTTTTTCTGAGATGACCACACGTCGGTAATGCTGTGCGGCAGTGGTTTTTATATCGAAAGGCACCCGGAGGCTCAATTGATTCAGCCAGCGGAATACTTTTTCGTGCTCCAGGGGTGAAATCATGTCTGCTTCTTTACCTCTTCCGATTGGCACAAGGAAGAAGACACTCCACAACACGCAATTTAACTCCTCTACCAATTCGGCCATTTCTTCAAGCATGTCGACATTATAGCGGGAGATGACGGTATTGATTTGAAGAGGAAGTCCTAGTTCGTGAATGTAGTTGATCGCGTTCATGGTCAAGTCGAATGAACCGGATGTTCCCCTGAAATGGTCATGTACTTCTGCTGTCGGGCCGTCCAGGCTGAATGCCCAGCGAGCAAGACCTACTTCTTTCGCTTTCTCAATGGACTCCTTGGTGACGTTGGGTGTTGCGCTTGGTGTCATGGAGACACGCACTCCTTTTTGAATCGCATAGGAAGCAATATCATATACGTCAGGGCGCATGAGCGGATCTCCACCTGTGAACACAAGCATGGGGTTATTCATTTCATAGATGTCATCGATCAGTTTTTTTCCTTCTTCGAAATCCAGTTCAAGCGGATGACGTTTGTATTGCGCTTCTGCCCTGCAGTGAAGGCAATGAAGCTCACACGCTCTTGTTAATTCCCAGATGACGATAAATGGGTTTTCGTCGAAATTCATATCAAACATCTTAATTCCTCCCGTCTTGCAATGATTGAAAGATTTATATGTTTAATGATATAGAAGGATGGGGGAGCAGTAAGTGAATTACATCACACACTTTCTTTTCTCTAAGGAGTAAGATAAAGGCATCATCGACAGGAAAGCAGGTGTATGATTGTGAAAATGGTTATCCCCAAACAACATGGTGCCTGGGCTATGCTATTGATTCCTTATATACTGGGGATCTTTGCAAGTACCTTTCACCTTATTCACATTCCTTTGTTTATTGGCTGGTTCTTTCTGTATCTTGCCACTTATCCTTTGATCATGGTCGTGAAGGGGAAAAAGGTGCCCTTCTATATTAAATGGGCATTGGGTTATCTAGCCGCGTCATTTGTTTTTTTAACAGTCGTTTTGGTTTATGACTGGCAAATGGTCTTCTTCGGCTTAGCCATGATTCCTTTCTTTCTATTAAACATCTACTTTGTAAAGAAAAAAAATGAGCGGTCACTTGCGAATGATCTATTCGCCATTTGTGTGTTTTGTATTGGGGGACTTGCCAGTTTTTATGTGAGTACAGAAAGTCTGACTGTTGAAGGGTGGAATATTGCTCTGTTTTCATTCTTGTATTTTGCAGGCAGTACATTTTTTATTAAATCGATGATAAGAGAAAAGAAAAACACAAGATTCAAATGGTGGTCATGGGGTTATCATGCATTTGTCATTTTTCTGCTATTGTTCTGGAAGGAATCCTGGCTGTGGACGCTGCCATACGTTCCAAGCTTGATCCGGGCCATTTTCCTTCACGGTAAAAAACTGTCAATCGTGCAGCTGGGAATCATAGAAATCGTAAACTCAGCCTTTTTCCTTCTTCTTACAACCATTTTGCTATAAAATCCCGTCCCTCGCTGCAGATTTAAAGAAGCGGGGGACGGGATTTTTATTTAATTTTCTGGTCTATGACCTCTGCCAGCTGGCTGTAGTGTTGAAATAAGCTGGTATCTTCGCCGTATATGGATGGAGTTTCAGACGTTTCGATTGGTTCTTCGATTGGGAGCTTCGCCAAAACGTCTGTATCTAAGCGCTCTGCTAACAGATCCCCTCCGCCTTTTCCGAATAAGAAATATTTTTCATTGCTTTCTTTCGGCTGAAAGTACGACATATTTTCAATGACGCCTAAAATATCGTGTTCCGCTTTCTGTGCCATGGTTCCTGCTCTTTCAGCTACAATCGAAGCTGTTTGATGAGGAGTGGTGACAATGATTTCTTTGCTTTGCGGGATGTTCAGGTGCATATCGAGGGCGATGTCCCCGGTTCCTGGAGGCATGTCGAGAATGCAGTAATCCAGCTCTCCCCACATCACATCCTTACTGAAATGCTCGACCATCTTCCCTAACATCGGTCCGCGCCAGACGACAGGATCGTTGTTTTTTATAAGAAATCCCATCGACATTATTTTTACCCCGTGAGACTCGACAGGAATGATCTTTCCGTTAAATGTTTTGGGGCGGCTGTCCACATTCATCATTTTCGGGATGCTGAAGCCGTAAATGTCCAAATCGATCAAAGCGACGCTTTTTCCTTGTCTTGCGAGAGATACAGCGAGATTCGTTGAAACCGTCGATTTTCCTACTCCGCCTTTTCCACTTGTTATAGCTATTACATTACCTGACAGCATGTTCACACCTCTTTCACAAATTTTAAGTAAATTTCCATCGTGTGACGTACTTCACAGTCTGGAAAATAGTCTTTCTGTACAATGATTACAAGTTGAAAAATTAATCAACGTAATCAATTTACCAAATATACAACTGCGTTGATGTTAAAAAAGTCACATGGAGGTTGGGCATGAGATGAGAAAGCCGCTCGAACGCTCGTTTTATTCAAAAACCAGTCAAAAATCATTTTTTATTATCCTGTTTTTGATTTTTACGTCTTGGATCGGGACCGAACAGTTTTTACATTTTGATATGGCCTTAATGGGGTATTTTATTTCTTCCTTAATATTTGCCATCGGATTGACGATACGGATGTCTTCCTGGCTCATCCGGCCGGCGACCCATCAGGTTATCAAACGGAGTCTTTCTAATTTGAAGACCAGTTCAAGGAAAAAACGTAATTTAATTTCAATCGGTAAAACCGCATTTGAGAATATCTTTTTACAGAAATTCATTTTTAAAAGAGGGATCTATCGTGGTGTACAGCATTTCCTTATTGCCTGGGGGTGCATAGGATCCTTTGCGATTACATTCGGTCTGACGTTCGGCTGGATGCACTTCGAACTTGTCGATCCCGAAACCTATACCATCGTTGTGATGGGAGTAGAGACGATTTCGATGGCCGCTCATGGATTATTCGCAGAAATGGTGTATAACGGCTTGAACATCACCGCCACGATGGTGCTGATCGGTGTAACCATGGCGCTTGCAAGAAGGATTGCGAGTCAGGACGTGAAAGTGACACAGCGTGCGGAATTTGATTTATTTCCTTTATATTTACTGCTTGCGGTAACGGGGACAGGACTTTTACTTACCGTTTCATATGCACTGTTAGATGGGTGGATGCACCATTACATGACACTGATCCATCAGGTCACCGTGGTCGTCTTACTCGTTTACTTCCCATTCGGCAAACTATTCCACCTGCCGATCCGCCCGCTGACAACAGCAGTACCGTTGAATTATCAGGAACAAATAAAAGTGGATACGAGACCATGTCTCAGATGCGGCACCACCTATAGCAACGATGATCAAATCACTGATGTGAAAGATATTCTGGCTGTTCAAAACTTTGATCTCCAACTTGAAGACGGAAGTTATCTTTCTGACTACTGCCTGCCGTGCCGCCGGAGGATCAGGGTGATGAAACAATTGAATGCAAAGCCCCATCTAAAGAGCAGGGATCCGATCTCAACGCTGAATGGGATTCAAATGGGCGGATTCAGTAAGAAGAGAACAGACGATTATTATCAATTCCCTGAAGAGGTTCAAAAAGAAATCGATCAGTACAAGGAAAAAGGAGGCAGTGAAAAATGAGTCAGTATATCGCGAAAGAAGGAGTAAAGAACCTTCACAAACCAGGCGAAGAGCTCATTACGACGCACTGCTGCTATTGCGGCATGCAATGCGGGATGCATATACGTGTAAATAAGAAGTCGGGTCAGGTGGTTGGAGTTGAACCCCGCTATGATTGGCCTGTCACAAAAGGAAAAATGTGCCCGAAAGGTGTAACTGCCTATCAGACAATCGAACATGAAGAGCGTATCCTGACGCCGCTGATTAAGAAAAGCGGAGAATTCGTAAAGGCAAGCTGGAACGAAGCACTCGACTTGATTGAAAAGAACTACAAACGTCTGCAAGCTGAAAGCGGGAAGGATGCCTTGTCTGTATTCGGTGGCGTATCGATGACAAACGAAAAATGTTATTTGGTCGGTAAATATGCACGAGTAGGTCTGGGCACAAGATTCATTGATTATAACGGCCGATTCTGTATGAGTTCCGCTGCAGGAGGATTCCTGAAAACGCTGGGAACTGACAGGGGATCGACGCTGCCATGGCCGGAACTTGAACATACCGATTGTTTCTTTATCGCTGGTTCCAATACCGCGGAATGCCATCCTACGAGCATTCAATGGATATGGAAAGCGAAAGACAAAGGGGCGAAACTGATAGTGGCTGATCCGAGGGAAACGCCGACAGCCCGCGTGGCAGATGTCCATTTGGATTTAAAGCCCGGCACAGATTCAGCCCTTGCGAACGGCATGCTCCACCTTCTAATAAAAAACAATTACGTCGATCATGAATACGTTAAAAAAAGATGCAATAACTTTGAAGAACTAAAGAAAGCAGTCGAGAAATTTACACCGGAGCATACGGCCGGCATTACTGGCGTGTCGGTTCAAAAAATCTTGAAAGCTGCACATATTTTCGGATTATCTCCTCGATCAGTCGTTATGTTTGCCAGAGGGGTGGAACAGCAGTCAAAAGGGGTGGATAATGTTTCCCTCTATACATCAATGGCACTTCTCAGAGGGCAAATTGGAAAATTCGCCTCTGGTGTTGCCACTTTCACAGGGCAAGGAAACGGCCAGGGAGGAAGGGAGCACGGTCAAAAAGCCGATCTTCTGCCGGGATACCGCAAACTGACAGATCCCGAAGCCGTGAAATATATATCCAAGGTATGGGGAATCGAACCCGGGGAAATGCCGAAACCTGGTGTATCAGCTTATGAAATGTTTGATGAAATTCAAAAAGGCACCATTCGCGCTATGCATGTCGTTTGCAGTAACCCTGCCGTTTCCGCCCCGAATCTTGAACACATCTGGAACGGCTTTAGAAAACTTGATTTCCTTGTGGTGAGTGACTTCTTCCTATCCGAAACCGCACAGTTTGCGGATGTCGTCCTGCCTGCTGCAACATGGGCGGAAGATGAAGGGACGACCACGAACCTTGAAGGCCGTGTCATCAGGATCCGTAAAGTGCGGGAGCCTTTAGGGGAATCAAAACCGGACTGGGAAATCCTCAGCCTCATTGCCAAACGAATGGGCAAAGGGAAGTATTTCAATTACAAAAATGCCGGAGAAATCTTTGAAGAATTCCGCTTGGCATCAAAAGGCGGAAAAGCCGATTACTACGGTATCACCTGGGACCGGATCGATAAAGAAAGCGGAGTCTTCTGGCCTTGTCCTTCTGAAGATCATCCCGGAACTCCGACAATGTTTACAGAGAAGTTTGGAACGCCTGATGGGAAGGCGAATCTGCCAAGTGTTGCGTGGAAAGAAGCCGGAGAAATCCCTACTAAGGAATACCCATTATTTTTAACAACCGGCCGTGTCGTGTTCCACTATTTGTCCGGGGCTCAAACGAGAAGGGTCAAATTCCTGATGGAGCAATGTCCTGAACCATATGCAGAAATGCATCCGGCACTTGCAAGTAAATACGGTTTAGAAGATGGGGATTTGGTGAAATTGATCACACCCCGCTCACATATGATTGTAAAGACCAAATTAACCAAGGCGACGCGAAGGGATACAGTATTTGTCCCATATCACTGGGGGAAGGAATTAGCCGTCAATCAGCTGACGAATCCATGTTTAGATCCCATTTCAAGAATGCCTGAATTTAAAGTGTGTGCCTTGAAGCTTGAGAAACAACATTAAGAAAGGAGTCGGGATGAATGAATAAAATCATGTATCTGGAATTTGAAAGGTGCATTGGCTGCCGTGCCTGCCAAGCGGCCTGCCGCGAGTGCGGTGATCATGATGCAAAAGAAAGAAACTATGTGGAATATGTTGATTTCATGGAAAGCCGCCAGACGTATCCAATGCTCTGTATGCAATGTAAAGATCCCGCTTGTGCGCGCGTTTGTCCGGCAAATGCCATCCAAATAACAGAAGAAGGGGTCGTCCTTTCTGCAATGGAAGAAAAATGTATCGGCTGCCGTAATTGTACTTTTGGATGTCCATTCGGAATACCGAAGTTTGATTTTGAAGAAAACAAAATGTACAAATGCGATATGTGCTACGATCGCTCAAAACATGATATTGCCCCAATGTGTGCGTCTGTCTGTCCGAGTGACGCGATTCGCTTTATCGATTTTGATGAAATGCAGCAACTTCGCAGAAAACGATCCCAAATGAACCTCGTAGAAGGGAAGAAACCACAGGAAGGAAACAAGTGGGATTACGTTCCGGAATTCTTTGGAGTATATACAGATTAAGTCAAGATAAGGCGAAAGGAGACGTCACCTATGCCTCAAGATCATAATAACAAACGCAACAGTAAAGATACCAAGGATGACATGATTCATCTAATCGATAACCTGAACCGTGATGATGACCTGAAATACAATCGTCGGGCTTTCCTGAAGTCTGCAGTGGGGGCATCGATTACGCTGGGATTAGCGACTCTTCCGTTTTCAGCTATTGCCCTGAATAGAGAAGAAGACGATACGAACCGGAAGATGATTACACGATTAAAAGATCTGCCAAAAGACAGTTCAATGAATTTTAACTATCCGACTGATGATGAGCCTGCAATCCTGGTTCATACCAAAGAAGGAAAACTGAAAGCATACAATAATAAATGCACCCATCTTCAGTGCCCGGTGTTTTATGAAAAAGAAGAATCCGTCCTGCTCTGTCCTTGTCACCGGGGGTTTTTCAGTGTAGATAACGGCCAGCCTTTAGCGGGGCCGCCTCAGCGTGAACTGCCTCTGATCGAACTGGAAGTGAAAGATGGAGCGGTGTATGCAGTCGGAAGGAAAGTCCGCCATGGGGAGTAAGAAATATTGGATCATCATATTTCTGACATTAGCCGTAAACGTAGTGATGCTTCAGTGGACAATCGAGTCGTTCTACGGCGAAGAGTATGAGCACGTATGGCTGTATACAGCGATCGGGACTACTTCTTCACTGATCTGTTTCCTCACGTATTGGCAGTGGAGAAAACAAATGTACCGGAAGTAAGCTCTGAAAAGAATAAATGTTGATGTACATTCAAAGTGAAAAAAAAGTGGATGGCAAAATAAAAAGAGCATTCCGAAAGTAAATCTCTCGGGATGCTCTTTTGTTAGTGGATCACCATTCATTTGTAGCCTCTACCTTCAAATTGTCGCCTTTATATGTTCTTTCACCAAACAGAGTAATGACGGTGCATTCCTTTATGTTTGAAAATACGTCAGCACTATAGTTCACAAACATTCCGGCAGCAAGCTCTTTGCCTGCTTCATCCAGCACTCTTACTTTTTTGCCTTCCAGGGTACGGAACTTCGCTTCCTGAAGAAAGGAGACCCATTGATCCCAGTTGGTCAAAATATAAGCTCCGGTTCCTTCCGATAAGTAACCCAATAAACTTTCGGAATCATCACACTGTGCGTCGAGTTCTTTAATGAGTTCAACAAGCAGATGATGAACGGCCTTGTATTCTTCCAGATTCAATTGTGGAGAGAAGCTGATTTCTACTGTTCGATCGATGAAATCGGCCTCTGCCTCTACTTGTATTTTACTATTTTTGTAGATATAGTTTTCCCCGCGTTTTTTAAAACCTTGCTTCATTAATGCCTCTTCAATCGAGTGATTTGCAAAAATCGAATGCAGTTTGACTGATAACATGATGAATTTCCCCTCCTGTGAACTTTGTCACTTACTATCGTATCGTTACCATTTATTATAGTAGATAAAGAAGGGAAGCACTGTGACATTTATTACGCCAGAAGGCTTTTTTTAAAAGGGGAGTATGCAATGAATGACCGTTATTCAAGACAGGAGTTGTTTCCGGCCATTGGTGAAAATGGTCAGGAGCAATTATCCAGGAAACATGTGCTTGTTATAGGTGCAGGCGCGTTGGGATCAGCGAGCTCTGAAGCGTTGGTTAGAAGCGGGATTGGAAAACTGACGATTGTGGACCATGACTATGTCGAGTGGAGCAATTTGCAGAGGCAGCAGCTATATACAGAAAAAGATGTAACAGCACAGATGCCTAAGGCCGTTGCTGCCCAGAACAGACTAACTGAAATAAATAGCTCAGTCACAATTAACGGCCGCGTAATGGAGGCAACCGCAGAATCCCTGCTCCCGTACCTCCACGATGTGGATTTAATTATAGATGCAACTGATAACTTTGATACACGAATGATGATCAACGATCTTTCGCAGAAATATAACATCCCCTGGATTTTTGGATCATGTGTGGGAAGTACAGGGATGAGTTATACGGTCATCCCCGGAAAAACCGCGTGTATGAACTGTTTACTGGACCGCCTGCCGATGGGGGGCGCAACATGCGATGCGGCCGGTATCATCGCCCCGGCTGTCGGAATGGTGGCCGCTCATCAACTGACCGAAGCGCTCAAGCTCCTGGTGAATGATTTAGAAGCCCTGAGGGGGAGTTTGATTACATTTGACTTGTGGAATAACCAGCAATACAGCATGAAAACGGAAAAAGCAAAGAAGTCTGACTGTCCTTCCTGCGGTGAACATCCCGCCTATCCGTATTTACAATATGAAAATCAAACAAAGTCGATGGTATTGTGCGGAAGAAATACAGTGCTGATCCGGTCGCCTCAAGAGCGGAACCTCGGTGAACTTCAGAATGCGGTACACTCTTTGGGGGAGACGAAAATCAACCCTTACTTGCTATCTCTTCAATATGAAGGATACCGGTTTGTATTTTTCAAAGAGGGAAGAACCTTGGTTCATGGCACAAACTCAATGGAAGAAGCGAAGAAATTGTATTATAAGATTATCGGATAAGAACGGAGGATTTACTGGCATGGCAGAGAAACGAACGCCCATTAAAGTAACGGATGCTGTACAACGGGTGATGAAGCGGTCACCGGCAGGAGAAGTGGAAAGGGTGAAAATCGAGCAGGTTTATGGACGATTTCTAGGGGAGGATTTAACGGCAAGTCACGACGTCCCTCACTTTGACAAGTCTCCTTATGATGGTTTTGCGTTAAAGGCAATCGATACGAAGACAGCTTCAAGAGAAACGCCGGTCACACTGGAAGTCATCGCAGAAATAGGAGCTGGAAGTGTACATAAAGGAGTCGTACAGCGGGGAGAAGCGGTTCGAATCATGACTGGGGCCCAAATACCTGCTGGGTGTGATAGCGTGGTTATGCTCGAGCTTGCGGAATCTTTCAGCTTGGAGAGAAGAAACTTCGTCAGGATCAACCGCGTTTACAATGAAGGAGATAACATTTCACGCAGAGGCGAAGATACTCAAAAGGGAACGGTGCTTGCTGAAAAAGGATCGTATATCAACCCCGGGATTGCAGCTCTCCTTGCCACATTCGGATACAAGGAAGTACCTGTCAGCGTGAAACCGAAAGTCGGTGTGCTGGCAACCGGGAGTGAGCTATTGGAAGTCGGGGATGATTTAGAACCTGGCAAAATTCGAAACAGTAACACCTATATGATTCTTTCCCAAATTGAAAGGGCAGGAGGAAAAGCTGTTTATTTCGGTCAATTCGCTGATGACTTCGAGGTCTGCTACCAGCAGGTCGTGTCCGCCCTTCAACAGGTGGATATGCTGATTACGACAGGGGGCGTGTCAGTCGGTGATTATGATTATTTGCCTGAAATTTATGAGAAGATGGAAGCGGGCATACTCTTTAATAAAATCGGCATGCGGCCTGGCAGTGTCACGACTGTCGCGGAAAAAGAAGGGAAGCTTTTGTTTGGGTTATCGGGAAACCCTTCAGCTTGTTATGTTGGATTTGAGCTTCTCACAAGACCTGTCATCAGAACGTTCCTTCATAGTCCGGCTCCATTTCTTCAATCTGTGACAGGCATCCTGGGCAGAGATTTCAAAAAGCCTAATCCATTTACCCGTTTCGTCCGGGGAAGTATGAGATTTGAAAATGGCAGGATTATGGCATTCCCATCCGGCCTTGATAAATCAAGCGCTGTCGCTTCACTCGCTGACACGAATGCACTGATTGTCTTACCTGGGGGAACAAGGGGATATGAAGAAGGAATGACTGTACAGATCCTCCTCGTGGAAAGTCAAGAAGGCCTATCAAGGATGTCAATCGATAAAGAGTGAAATAGATTCCGTAGGAGGAGTGAAAATGATGGATTTATTTGAGGTGAAATCAGAACCGATTTCTATAGAAGAAGTCACAAGAAAAGTCGAACGCAGAGAAGCCGGTGCCATCACAACATTCATCGGAACAGTAAGAGAGTGGACCAAAGACAAACGAACTCTCTACCTGGAATACCAGGCTTATGAACCGATGGCAGCCAAGATGCTTGCGCAAATAGGAAAAGAAGCAGAAGAAAAGTGGCCGGGAACGAAAATGGCGATTTCTCACCGGATCGGCAGATTGGAAATTTCCGATATTGCGGTGATCATCGCTGTCTCCTCGCCTCATCGTAAAGCTGCCTATGAAGCGAATGAGTATGCCATCGAACGAATTAAAGATATCGTTCCAATATGGAAAAAAGAACATTGGGATTCCGGGGAAGAATGGATCGGAAACCAAAAGGAAACCGTACCGTATCCATCAGGACGGCCTCATCTTTAAGAAGGGAGTGAATGCAATGATCAAGATTCTACTATTTGCTGGATTACGTGAAGAAACAGGGAAGAGTGAAATAGAGATAGAAGCTGACAATCTATCTATTTCAGGTCTTAAACAACAGCTGCTGGAAACATATAACTCACTCAGTATCAACGGAGCAATGATCGCCGTTAACGAGGAGTATGCAACAGAAGACACAATGGTTAAAAGCGGCGATGTCGTGGCGTTTATTCCTCCGGTAAGCGGAGGGTGAAAAGAAGAGGCTGGGACAAAGGTGTATAGTCTAAGTAAAAACCCGAACTAATTTGCCTTTTAGGATAATTAGTTCGGGTATTAATTTATTCAAATTGATATTTAGTTTTAACTCTCTCTAGCGGTTGATTGGAGTGCAAGACGAAGACTCCTGCCAGGGATAAAATTGTCCAGCTGCAGGGCTTAGAGGCACATGTCATAAGCCAAACCGGCCAAGAAGGCAAAGAACGCCTTCGTGGCCAATTCGTCTTATGCCACACGCCTCTGACCAAAGCCCTTCCGCATTTCTGATGGAAAGCGAAGTCTTGCACGGAAATCATTAGCGGTAATATGAGCCTATACTGATATTTTTCTTCTTTAGGTTGTGGGTATTAGGTTTGCCCAGTCTATTCTTTTCTTGATCGATACAACTGCCAAGACTATTGAGACAACTCTCTGACAGCCTCTAATAATCTTTCTTTTTCATCCTCGGACAATAGGTTTTGTGCCATTGGAAACAATACCTGTTCTTCCTTCATAAAGTGCGAAGTGAGTACATGGTATGCTTCAATGATCAGCTTGCATGTTTCGTGCACGAATTCCCGATTGCCGCTCATTACTTCCGTTTCCTTGAGGAAAGCTGAGATTAATTCCTTCGCTTGGTCATGTTCCATTTCCATCACGACAATCGGACCGTGGCTGCGGCCAATATATGAAGCCATTAATTCAAACAAGTGTCCTTCTTCCTTTTGGGAATGAGGTTCGAGTGCTGTCATAAAGGCTTCTACTTTACTGCGGAGGCCTGTCAGTTTTTCCATGCGTTTTTCGGGTGAACTTTCTTTCATGATGCCGCCGGCTTCCTCAAATAAATCCAACTTTTGTTCATTTAACTGTATATGTTCATTTCTTAAAATCTGTAAGGCTTCACATAGTTCTTCTGGCTGATGATCCGTAGACATGTGTTGGCATCCAAGCATTTGTTTTCTCCTCCTTCAAGTGGTTAAAGCTTACTTTAAGCTTACAAAATAAGGAGGGGGAAGGATGTGATGCGCCTCACTTTTTTTAAGAACATTCCGTGAAAAATCGAAAGGCTTTCCCGTGATGTTTTTCACAATTGAAAACGAATCGTCATGATACAATAAAGGAAAATCGTAAAAGGGGAATCGGCATGAAGTCCGCAGCAGAGAAAAAGATAAATGTCATGATCATTACGGTAAGTGATACCCGTACCGAGGAAACAGATAAGAGCGGGGACTGTATGATACAATTGCTGGAACAATCTAGTCATCATATTGTTCAACGGGAAATCGTGAAAGATGAGGAACTGTTGATCGGGGAAGCGATAAAGCGGGGATTGGCAAACGATGAAGTGCAGGCCATTTTATTGAACGGGGGAACCGGTATTTCAAAGAGAGATGTGACGATCGAAGTGGTTCGCTCATTTCTGCAGAAGGAATTACCGGGGTTTGGAGAAATCTTCAGGGCTCTCAGCTATTTTGAAGATATCGGATCCCCGGCCATTCTTTCCCGGGCCATCGCAGGAGTGGTGGATGAGAAAGCAATCTTTTCCGTCCCAGGTTCCACCGGTGCTGTAAAGCTTGCAATGGAAAAGCTGATCCTCCCTGAAATGGGCCATATTCTTACTGAGTTACATAAACATAAATCATGAAGAAGAGAATCTTGCAATCTCTCTCTTTAATCATCCTGTTTGCCGGTGCGGCAGGATGCCAGTCAGACGAGAAAGAAGAGGCGGTTATAACGATTGGTGCGGCAGCGAGTCTGAAAAGCAGTCTGCTGGAATTGCAGCAGCAGTTTGAAAGAGAGCATGAAGAAGTCAAATTATCGTTTCATTTCGGTTCCACCGGTGCGATTCGAAAGCAAGTAGAACAAGGTGCCCCCATCGATGTCTTCCTGGCTGCTTCTAAGGACGATTATGAATCTCTTTATAGGCAAGGACTGGTTAATAAAGGCGATAGATTAGTAGGAAATAGAGTAGTGGCTGTCACGAACAAACCTGAAGAGATTCAGTCACTTAAGGATGTCTGGAAGTCGGATCAAAAAGTAGTCATCGGAAATCCTGCCACAGTACCTGTCGGAAGATATGCGAAAGAACTACTGGTAAAGAGAGGGCAATGGGAGGAAGCAGAATCGCGTCTTATTTATGGAAAGGATGCGAGACACGTGCTTATGCTTATGGATCAAGGGGCGGCTTCGGTAGGATTAATCTATAACAGTGATGTTGAATTTCAACAGGATTTGCATATTATTGATTTTTTTGAGGAGTATCCCCAAGAAGAGACAGGCTACTACGGGGCAGGGGTGAAACGAAGTAAGCATCAAGATGCTTCAAATGAATTTCTCGACTTTTTAGAGAGCAAGGAAGCGAAGGAGATATTTAAGAAAGAAGGATTTATCAATATCGGAGAATAAGAGGAGCAGGTGTTTTAAGTGAACGGTGATTTTTTCTTTCCCATCCAATTGTCCATACTGGTTGCTTGCATAGCGGCAGCTGTTTCATTAATACTTGCTGTTTTGGCAGCCTATCGAACTGTCATGACAGGCGGCAGGGGCAGCAGTGTGTTGGAAACTGTTTATCTTTTGCCTCTTGTTCTTCCTCCTTCTGTACTTGGTTTTTTGTTGCTATTTGTATTCGGGATGAATAGCCCGGTAGGACAGACGGTCGAACTGCTTTTCGGACAAACCATCCTTTTTTCTAAGGCGGCAGCAGTCATAGCGGCCGTGATTGTGTCGTTTCCGCTTATGTATCAGTCTGTAAAAACGGGATTTGCAGAGGTGAATCGGGACATTGTCGGGGCTTCAAAAGTAGATGGTGCGTCCAATTGGAAAGCATTTTATCACGTCGTTCTGCCGCTGGCCAAGCAATCGATCGTCATGGGGGTCATTCTAGGCTTTACAAGAGCATTGGGGGAGTTCGGGGCGACTTTGATGTTTGCAGGGAATATTCCCGGGAAAACGCAGACGATTTCGACGGCCATTTACGTAGCCATCGAATCAGGGGAAAGTCATTTAGCCTGGAAGTATGCGGGAGTAAGCATCGGTTTGTCTTTTCTATTATTGTTTTTAATGAAATGGCTGGATGGACGTAAGGAGAGATAGGTCGAAAAACCCCAAAGGAGTTTGGAACAGCCTGTGGGGTTCTTCAACATATCAGGACTCTCTTAAAAAGTCCCCGCTTTTGCCGCCGGATTTCTCGTGAAGATAGGTTTCTCCGATAACCATTCCTTTATCGACAGCTTTACACATATCGTAGATCGTCAAGGCGGTAACGGATGCAGCCGTTAATGCCTCCATTTCAACACCAGTACTGCCTTTCGTTTTTACTTCGGTAGTGATCACCAGCTCGTAGTGGGTTTTTTTTTCTTTCCAGTCAAAGGAGATATCCACACCGCTGATCGGAATGGGGTGGCACATCGGAATGATGGAGGAAGTCTGTTTAGCTCCCATAATACCAGCAACCTGTGCGACTGATAGTACATCTCCTTTTTTAAAATCATCGTTTACGATTTTGTCGTAAATCTCTTTTGTTACTGTAATGCTCGATCGTGCTTTTGCATAACGGCTGCTTTCATTTTTAGCGGTGATGTCCACCATTTTGGCGCGGCCCTGCCCATTGAAATGTGTAAATTCACTCATGTTTGACACCTCTTAGATTTTATATTGAGTTGATCCTATGTATTCGTTATCGTACCATAAATGGTTTAGAAAGGAGCTGACGCGGATGAAAGTGATTCAAGTCGTCGGATTTAAAAACAGCGGAAAGACTACTGTTTCTTCGAACGTGATTACCTATGCGGCCAGCAAAGGAATAAAGACGGGATCGGTAAAGCATCATAGCCACGGTGCACCGGATGTTGTACCTGGGACGGACAGTGACCGTCATCTAAAAGCCGGAGCCACTCTTGCCGGAGTGGAAGGAGGCGGTATTTTTAACGTATCTCTCCAGCTGGAAGACTATGATTTCGATGATATCCTTCGAATCTATGAATTAATAAAGGTAGAAGTGCTGGTGGTTGAAGGATACAAAGAAAAAAATTATCCCAAAATCGTTTGTATAGGAAATCAAAAAGACTTTTCCCTTCTTGACTCTCTGGAAAACGTTCAAGCGGTCTTTTTACATTCACATCTTTCCTTGCCGCCGGACTATCATCTTCCCGCCTTCACTGCTGAAAGACTGGATGCCTTCGAACAATGGATCGACTCGTTCATCAACCTTTGATCATGTAAAGAGAAGCTGTTCCCCTTTGAGAGGAAACAGCTTCAATGAAGCTAGTTGATATTTCTTTTACTTTCAGAAATATCACTGAACTGAGCGACATAATATTTTACATTGCCGGCATCATTACAAACCTCTGAAATAGTCAGCCACTCTAAATAGACTTCACCATTTTTTCGTTTATTCCAGATTTCACCTTGCCAATATCCCTGAGCTTTTAATTCATCCCACAGGGCTGAATAAAAATGCTGATCATGCCGTCCGGATTGAAGAATGCTTGGTCTTTGTCCGACGGCTTCTTCTTTTTCATAGCCGGTTACTTTAGTGAAAGCCTGGTTTACCCGTTCAATGACACCCTCTTCGTTTGTGACCATCATTCCCTGGGCTGTGTTTTCAAGTACTTTATTTTCCAGCTTTAATTTTTCACGGAACGTCATCCATAATACGATGACAAAACTGAGAAGGGCGAATTCGGATAAAGCCATGAATCCGATGGCATAGTGACCGGTTAAACTAAAGACGGTTGTTAACACTAGTGGAGGGAAGAAGCCTCCGAGTCCTCCCATAGCAGCTACAAGACCATTTACGATACCAGCCTGTTTCGTGAAATAGAGCGGAACCAGTTTGAAGATCGTACCGTTCCCGATCCCCGCGCAGGCCGCGACTGTCAATACACCCGAGGTATATAACTCAATCGTTGGGGAGAAAGATAATAATACTCCTGAAAATGTTAATCCTCCGAAGACAAACAACAATATGAAATAGGGATTGAATTTATCAGACAGCCATCCGCCGATCGGGCGCATAAATGTTGATAAAGCGATGAAACCTGCCGTACGTAATCCAGCGTCAACCGGTGTTAAATTAAATTCATTCACCAAGAAGTTTGGCAAATAAATGGTGAACGCGACAAAAGATCCAAAAGTGATGAAGTAAAATAGACATAATGCCCATAACGTTGAATTCCGGTATACTTCTTTTACCTGTTTAACGATGGAAACATTCACTTTCTTTTCTTTGCGGTCTCCAAACACAAAGTTTAATATGGCAAAGGCAAGCAGTAAGACAAGATAGAAGCGGACCGTTGTCACCCATCCAAATGAGCCGGCGAGGACAGGGGCGGCAAATGCGGTTACCGCAGTACCGATATTACCTGCGCCATATATTCCGTTAATGAAGCCGTGCTTGCTTGAAGGATAATATTTAGGTAGAGAGGTTACACCGATTGAAAAAGTCGCTCCCCCTATCCCAACCAAGAGACCTCCAATGACTAAATCCGCCAGTGAGTCAGCTTGACTGATATAGAATACAGGGAATAATAACGCGATAAAGCTTATCGTGAAGATTAATCTGGCACCGAAACGATTTGTGTAATATCCAATCGGGATACGAAGCACACTTCCCAAAATGACCGGGATCGCTGTCACTAAGGCAACTTCTCCGTTCGTTAAATCAATATCCTGACGAATATTCGGCATAAGTGAAGAAATGAGCACCCATACCATAAACCCGGCGATGAGACTTGATGTTTGAAGAGGCAGCTGGATTTTTGTACTCTTCATTGGATAATTCTCCTTTCAATCCTAAAAAAATGAAAATCTATATCCATATCCTAACAACGGTATAACTATAAGGTTGTGAAGTTCATCACACGAATCAAAGAAACTTCACTGGAGAAATTACTCAGCTCATTAAATTCACAATTTCTTCATAAGAGTTTTTCAAATTTTTATGAAAAGATCGTAATATATTTCTTTGCAGCAATGGATGCTGGTCCGATAAATTGATGATTAATGGAAGTGGGACTTCCATATATATTGTGGTTTCTCTCACCTCAAGACTAATTGAACCCTCATGCTTATGATAATGAAGAAAGACACTGGGCATAAACATATCATTTGTTGTTAATGAGCCCATTTTATATTGAGAATCCTGGGATTCTGTAATATGAACGTGAAGGGAACCGGATAATATGATGATCATCGTGTTTTCCTTCTGTAAGCGGATAATGTCACCCTTTTCTTTTTTTATGATGCTTGAAGCTTCCACGATCCTTTTCAATTGACTATTTCCAATGTCTTGAAACAAGCTGAGACTTTTCATGTAAAGCAGATAATCCTGCTTATGCATTCTTTCTCCTCCTCTAATAAATGCATTTTCATCATTATAAAAGAATCCCTGAAAAATAACTGTGACACTTTTCACAGTTATTGGAATATAAAAAGGCGGCCCCAACTTTACGTTGAGACCGCCTCGTATTCTCTTAATCTATATTGCAAATGTCAATCGGACAGTTTTCACAACCGATTTCTTCCCTAAGATATTCTAAATCCATGATGATGATCTTGCCATCAGATGTATAATCAATGATATTCTTTTTCTTTAATTCACTCAGCATGCGGTTCACACTTTCTCTCGTCGCTGCACAAAATTTGGCCAATTCCTGATTGGTGAGATGAATATCGAGAAGAATTCCTTTTTCATTTTTAATCCCATAAGAGTTTGATATACGGATAATGGTGGAATAAAGGGCGCCTTTTTTTCCGTTCATGACTAAATCCCGGATTTTTGATTGGTTTTTTCTAAGGTGAGATGAAATCCACTTCATAAATTCGAAGGTTAGGGGGGCATCGTTTATTAGATTTTTTTCTAACGTATCTCTTTGAATTACGTGTACTTCTCCTTCTTCTAATGCATATGCACTTAACATGTAAGTGGCATCATCCGAGAAAAGCGTCAATTCTCCAATAAAGTCGTCCTTTTTACATATTCGCATGTTCAATTCCTTGCCTTCAAGACTCAACTTGCTAATTTGAAAAATACCGGACTTAATCAGGTATAATTCAGATGCTTCTTCCCCTTCTTGAAATAAGAAAGTGCCTTTTTTTATTTTTCGTGGAGTTCCGATTGACTGCAATAAAGAAGCCAAATCCTCAGAAACAGTGGAAAGGTCGCTTTTTCTTTTTTTATTCAATTCCATTAAGATATCACCACTCCTAGATTTGAGTACCAATAACATTTACTAGATAACATGTATTCTGCATGTAACTTTTATCACTATTGCATTTAAAGTAACATGTTATGCTTACGTTTACAACTATATTCTGGAAAGGAAGATTTATACTTTATGGGCCGAAAGAACGTAATGGGTGTGATTCTCGCAGGAGGCAAGTCAAGGAGATTTGGTTCTAATAAAGGATTTGCCCTACTTAACGGAATTCCTTTTTATGAATGGTCAATAAGAGCGATGAAGAAAGCTGTAGAGAACTGTGTTCTGGTCACAAGCAGGGAACTGGAGAGTGAGTATAAAGCTATAGCCGGTATGCCTGTCATTGTGGATGATTCCTCATTCAAAGAAAGTGGGCCGCTTGGAGGAGTGTATACCGCTATGACAGAAATGGCTCCGGTTGAATGGTATGTTGTACTGCCGATTGATGTTCCGTATATCAATTCCACCATAATTCAGCAGATCATTGAGGCTGATGGAACGGGATTCAAAGCGATCATTCCCATCATTGAGGGGAAAAAACAGTTTTTGATTGCAGCGTATCATTATTCTATCAAAGATGTGATTTATGAGCAGTTGCGTACAGGGAACTACAGTATGCAATCTTTTGTTGAGAAGATAGACGTTCTTTATATCGAGGAAAAAGAGATGGGTGAAAATGCAAGCGTATCCTTTAGAAATGTGAATACAGTCCAGGACTTGGAAATCTTTAAATATGAAGACTGTGACAAACATCATAATGAACATTGATCTTTCATGATAAGATAAACACAAATTGGTACAAAAAGTAAGGAGTGCGAGAAAATGAAGAATGTTCTCGATACCCGAAGACGACCGTTGCGTGACTTAAGGATTTCAGTAACGGATCGTTGTAATTTCAGATGCAGTTACTGCATGCCTAAAGAGATTTTCGGGGCTGATTATCCCTTTATGAAACAAGATGAAATTCTTTCCTTTGAGGAAATTGTCCGCTTGGCGGAATTATTTGCGGAATATGGCGTGGAGAAGATTCGTTTAACCGGCGGAGAACCATTACTGAGAAGAGATCTTCCGGTGTTGGTTAAACGTCTTTCGGCGATTGATGGGATTAAATACGTCACGTTAACAACAAATGGGGTTTTCCTGGCAAAATATGCGAAAGCGCTGAAAGAAGCCGGTTTATGCCGGGTGAATGTCAGTCTTGATTCTCTTGATGATGAAGTATTCAAAAAAATAAATAATATGAATACGAGTGTCTCAGCTGTATTGAAGGGAATCTTCTCAGCAATAGATACGGGGCTTGAAGTCAAGGTGAACATGGTTGTCAAGAAAGGGTTGAATGATCAGGAAGTATTGTCGATGGTTCGTTTCTTCAAGGAAGAAAACATTACACTGCGTTTTATTGAATATATGGATGTTGGCTGTACGAATGGCTGGAATTTCAAAGACGTCGTCTCAAAAAAACAGCTGTTTGATATGATTCAGGAGCAATATCAGCTCGAACCTGTTAAGCAGGACTTCTTTGGAGAAGTGGCTAAGAGATATCGCCACAAAGGAACCGATACAGAGATAGGGTTTATCTCTTCGGTCACGGAAACTTTCTGCGGTTCATGTACGAGGGCGCGCTTATCAACAGATGGAAAGCTCTATACCTGTCTGTTTGCATCAGAAGGATTCGACTTAAGAGACATGCTCCGTTCAGGTGCGTCTGATGGGGAACTTGCCGCGGCGATCCAGTCTATTTGGGAAAAGCGGGATGACCGTTATTCTGAAGTCCGCACGGAAGAAAGCCGGAAGAATCGTAAAATCGAGATGTCTTATATTGGTGGATAGCTGCTAAATTGCAATAAATGCTGAACCTATTTGGTATTGGGTCCAGCTTTTTTTTATGGACTTTAACTCAAATAGTACATACTCCAAAATTGGGCTTCCCGCATAAGGTAAATACAGATTGAAAAGGAGGGGTACACAATGCTGCCTTATCATTATCCTGTAAATCAGTTTAATGGCCGGAATGGAATGTTTCCAAACGGTCATCCGGACCTGTACGGCTGCAATCAGTATGACTGGCAGGTGCATACGCATTCTTATTATCCTTATCAAATTGAACCTTACCAACAGAGAACGTTTTACCAGAACGATCCGGTTTATTATCTCCCCCAGTATCAGCCTGTCCCATATCCGTACGATTACGGATATGAGTACGAGGGCGAAAACTATGATGAGTTCCGGGCAAGCTGGAAGCAATGGGAAGACCTCGGTGCGCCTCCGAGGGGAATGAAAGGGTCCCCAGCGGTTGCTTCATGGCAGTCAAACAGGATCGATACCTTTGTCCGCGGGGAAAACGACCGGATGTGGCACAAATGGTGGAACGGCTCGCGCTGGAGCAACTGGGAAGATCTCGGTGCCCCTAGAAGGGGATTGAAAAGTTCACCTGCGGCCGTATCATGGGGACCGAATCGGATCGATACCTTCGTAAGGGGCGACCGGGACACCTTATGGCATAAATGGTGGAACGGTTCGCGCTGGAGTGAATGGGAAGACCTTGGCGGACCTCCTCGTGGATTCAAAGGCGATCCGACAGTTTCTTCATGGTCCGCAAACCGGCTGGACGTATTCGTAGAGGGAGACGACAGCAATATGTGGCATAAATGGTGGGACGGCTCGCGCTGGAGCGGATGGGAAAACCTCGGTGCACCACGCGGCGGACTCAGGGATTCGCCAGGAGCGGTATCATGGGGGCCGAACCGCATCGATTGTTTTGTGAGAGGAAATAACGACCGGATGTGGCATAAATGGTGGGATGGCTCAAGATGGAGTAATTGGGAGGATCTCGGCTCGCCGCGCGGCGGTTTCGAGGGGGCCCCGGCAGCGTCATCCTGGGCATCGAACCGCATTGATACATTTGTCCGCGGAGATAACAACACGATGTGGCATAAATGGTGGAATGGTTCCAGATGGAGCAATTGGGAAGACCTCGGAGCACCGAGGGGAGGAGTGCGTTCCTCACCAGGAGCTGTCTCGTGGGGGCAAAGACGCATCGACACCTTCGTCAGGGGAAGAAACGAACATATGTGGCACAAGTGGTATTCGTGATAATGCACTGAACGGCATTCAAGAAGGGACCACCTAACATTATAAGGGGCGGTTCCTTCTTTTATTGCGTGGAAAATGGACAGCCTTCAACGACTAACCATCACCCCAAACACATATACATAGCAAAGATATCCACAACAGAGAAAGCGGGTGGCTTAGATATGAAAGGAGAAATCAAAGAAACAGCCGCCAAGATGGCGGAAGAGCTCCGTGAAAGACAAAATCCTGACGGGACCTGGTCATTCTGTTTTGAAAACAGCCCCATGACGGATGCCTATATGATCATCCTGCTCAGATCATTATATTTCAAAGAAGATGCGCTAGTATCGCAGCTTGTAAAACGGCTATTGAACATGCAGACAAAAGAGGGAACATGGAAGGTGTTCGGGGATGAAGCGGAAGGGAATTTATCGGCGACGATCGATGCATATTTCGCTTTGCGGTTCAGCGGGCTGCTCCATGAAAAAGATCCTCGTCTGGTAAAAGCGGAACGGTTCATTAAACAAATGGGCGGCCTGGAAAAGGCTCATACACTGACAAAGCTGATGCTTGCCGTTCACGGACAATATGAATGGCGGCATCTAATGCCTGTTCCGATTGAAATGCTCCTCATTCCCCGGACGTTCCCAATCAGTTTCTGGGATTTCAGCTCTTATGCAAGGGCCCATATCGTTCCGTTTCTGCTGGTAAGGGATGCCCGCTATCATTTGCAGAGTGCCCGGACCCCGAATATCAGACATCTGTTCCTTCAAGGGCGATCCGACAGCGTGCATGATGTTGATGAAGACCGTTTTTTCCTTTTTGAAAAACTGAAGGAGGGCATAAAGAAGCTTGCAGGTTTCCCTGAGTTACTCCGGTCTGAAGCAAGGCAAATCGCAAAGGATTATATGCTCAAACGAATCGAACAGGATGGGACGTACTTGAGTTATTTCAGCACGACCTTTTTTATGATATTTGCGTTGAAATCGATTGGTTACCGGAGTGATTCGGCCATCATAAAAAATGCATTGGGCGGAATGAAGCAGATGATCTGCCCGACCGATAACGGTCCCCATGTCCAAAATTCCCCATCCCGTGTATGGGACACTGCTCTCATCAGCTATGCGCTGCAGGAATCCGGTCTATCCTTTGAAGATGAAGCAATCGGGAAATCCGTCGACTACCTGTTAAAGCATCAGCACTATACGTTCGGGGATTGGGCCATCGATATACCGGACGTATCGCCGGGCGGATGGGGATTTTCTGATAGCAATTCGATTCATCCGGATGTTGATGATGCGACTGCCGCCCTCCGCGCCATCACGTATTCAGCAGGGGCCAAACCGGAGATTCGGCACGCTTGGGAGAGGGGCGTCGACTGGGTAATTGGAATGCAGAACCGAGACGGCGGATGGCCTGCTTTTGAGAAGAATAAGACCAAAGGGATTCTCGCTTCATTCCCGCTTGACGGGGCAGAAGCCGCGGCGATCGACCCATCTACAGCAGACCTGACAGGAAGGACCCTTGAATTCCTCGGGAGCAGGGGCGGATTGACAAAGGATCATCCCGCTGTGAAAAGAGGGATTACATGGTTGACATTGATCCAGGAAGAAAATGGTTCCTGGGCAGGCAGGTGGGGAATTCATTTCATTTATGGGACATGGGCCGCTGTCACCGGGATGAGGGCTGTCGGGGTGCCTTCTTCGAACAAAAGGATCGGGAAGGCTGAAAAGTGGCTTGGAAAAATCCAAAGAAGCGACGGCGGCTGGGGAGAATCATGCTACAGCGATCAAAGGGGGAAGTATGTCCCTCTCTCATTCAGTACCGTTTCTCAGACGTCTTGGGCACTCGATGCACTCATCAGTATATCAGAACAACCTACCCCTGCCATTGAAAAGGGGATGGGGAGACTCCTGGAACTCCTCAACAGCGAAGGATCTTCCCCGGCACACACCTATCCGACTGGAGCGGGCTTAAAGGGTATATTCTACGTTCACTATCACAGTTACCAGTGGATCTGGCCTCTCCTTACATTGAGCCATTATCTTAATAAGTATGGATGAAAGGATACCACTTTCCCTCAGCAGTCAAAATACTGCATTGTGCTAAACTCCCGTCCCTCGTCTCAGCACTGCGTCAAAGAGTTAGAATATTCTTTACTTATCGGGCATATCATTTTAAACTGTGAGTGGGAAGTAATTTTTTCCAAATAATAAAAGGAGGAGATCAAAGATGATGATTATTTTTAACGGAGCAGAGGATAGCGGAAAAAAGCGTGAGGTTCGACACATTAAAACGTAGCACAGGAGGACATTATGAAGTCAACGCTTAAGAAAGTAAGAATCGTAGAATACCATGAAGGTCTTGCGAAGGGAATTGCAAAGATGTGGAACGAAAGCCGCGAAAACTGGGGCGGTGATTCCACTGTAACAACGGAGCAGGATGTGATTGAAAAGGAAGCCAACTCTTCCAATCTGCACTTGTATCTGGCCATGGTGGGGGACGAGGTGGTCGGGTATTGCGGATTGTCTCAATACCGTGAAGACGAAGGGGCGCTTTACATTCCCCTCTTGAATGTCCATCCTGACTATCATGGATTGAAGATCGGAAAGCAGCTCGTGCTGAAGGCCCTCGAAAAAACGATCGAGATGAAGTGGCCCCGGCTTGATTTATTTACGTGGCCCGGGAACACGAAGGCTGTCCCGCTGTACAAGAAATGCGGTTTCTTCTGGGAAGACCGTGATGACACGACCCACTTGATGAATTTCATTCCTTCGGTACTGCAGATCGACTGGCTGAAGCCGTTCTTTGATAAACATGACTGGTATTCTGCGAGTCAGCGCATCATCGAGGTGAAGCCTGACGGGATCAAGGATAAAGACCATACTTATTATGAGTACAAATGGGAAGCGGGAGATGAGTTTGTCCGTGTCCAATTTGAACGGACGGGACGCACGATCCGCCTGATTGAAACGCAGGATCTCCTGGTGGAAATGAAGCTTCCGGATTTCAAGCTATTGGAGGAGAAAGAACATAGGGTTTCCTACCATGTCGTCAATAAAACGGGTACACCTGTTGATGTATCCTTATGGGGGATGTCCACGGAAATCGTGAATCATAGTTTCATAGGAAAAGAAACGGTGGAAGGCGAATGGACGGGAGAGTACCCGGCGGTTCTGTCTCTTCCAGACCGGGAGCCGAGTCCGTGGAAAACACATCCGGTGGTGTCTGCAAATATCGAGGTTGACGGAAAATTATTCCAGTTAAAAATGGGGGTGTACCCGAAACAGGCAGGCAAACTTCATTTACGGACGTTGTATAGACATTGGCGCCCGAACCGGAAAGCCGTTCTTCATCTGGATATTGAAAGTCAGCTTGAGGACGATGCCGATTGGACAATCAAACTTCCGCACAGCCAAGTTGTGAGATGGTCACAGCCGCAAATCAAAGCTGAAATAAAAGGGAAAAGCAGGGTTTCGGTGCCGCTTCATGCGGAACTGCTTAAGAACGGTTTCTATTCGGAAGAAGTCAAAGTCGAAGTCGTAAAAAAAGACGGGGAATCCTTTGAATTCAATTCAAGGCTGGCTCTCGAATTCCCCGGTCTTGGAGCCCGGTTCGGCGGAGAATCCGAAAATCACTGGAAGGCATTTAACGGTCCTTACTTTGTAGAAATCGAAAAGAGGAATCATTTCATCAAGATCGGTTCCGTCCTTTCAAAACAGAATCCGCTGACCTTGTTCACTCCAAGGCTCGGTAAACCGTTCAGCGAAGAATTTTCAAAAAAAGAAGCTTCTTCAGTTGAGTATATTGAAACCCCTGAGGCATTTGTTGTAAAGACGACCCTGGAATCAGAGGCATTTCCATCTGTTGTCCTGAATACTTATTTAAATTTGTACGGCTCCGGGATTGTGGATATCAAGCATGAAGTCGTGAACAAGTCGGAAGAAACGAAAGAACAGCTCTATCTCATTCAGCCCCTGCCAATCGAGTTCAAGGGGATGGCGCTGCCTCAAAAGGAAGGCGTGGTTATCGGCGACGAAGCCATAATGCCGTTCATGGATTATATCCGTGACAATGAAATCTCGGAACGCTGGCTGTTCACCTCTGGGGCGAATGGGGAAACGAAAGGACTTGCCTGGCCGGATGGGGCACTTGGCAGAAAGAATGACTGGCATTTTGCGATCGAGTATAAGATAGATCCTGTCCTGTCTCAGGGAGAAGTATGTCTCGGTCCGATTCAAGTCGGGATCAATTCAGCACCTTCCTGGAGGGATTGGAGGTCATTCGTACTCGGTGATGATGTGAAACGCCTCGAAGAATGGCCGCTTTATACTTTTGAATCATGTGATGGAAACCTCGTTTCTGCTGAGGATGATCACGCAGTCTACTCATTCCGGTCCATGCTCACGCCTTATCTCGATGGGACGCTGGAGCTTGAGAATGAAGAAGGAAGCATTGATAAAACCGTAACGAAAAAGGATGAAGCAACAGATGTGAATGTGGAGCTGCATCACAGAGAAGCGGGGCTCAAGCGTATAAAAGGCAAATTCCAATCTCAGGGCCAGCGGGCTGCATTTGAAACCATTGCGCTGGTAACAGGAGAGAAGGAAATGGAAATAGTCGAGAAAGCTGACGGCTGGACGGTCGATAATGGAGTACTTTCCTTCAAAGCCGCGGAAGGCTATTATCCTGGAATCTATTCATTGATGTATAAGAATAAAGAATTCCTTCATCATCAATACCCTGAACCGGGACCGAAAGCCTGGTGGAATCCTTGGGGAGGAGGGATTCGCTATACATTTATGAATGTAAGCCCGTATTCGATGCTGAAGGAGCCGACAAGCGTGAATCCTGTCATGAAACGGGATTCTAACGGAAATTCATGGAGAGGGCTCGAAGTGACCACTGTCTTAAAAGAGCATGAGACGATGAAGGGGATCACGCTCCGTCAATATGCCCTGACACTTCCCGAAGTTCCGGTACTTGCCTTCTATTGTGAAATCGAACAGGAATCCGGCCGTACCTTTAAAGGGGAGTCAGTGGATCTCGAGGCGTTTTTCAAGCCGGGTGAAACATTGACCTCGAGTTTTGTGAAGCTGCCGTCCGACGGCAAATTCGATACGTATTATGCAGGTATCGAGGAATTTGTGATCGGGGACAGTCCATTCATTCACGCCGGTTCTGATGAACGGAAAGAGCAGGCGATGCTCATCCACCCTGATTCGGTAAAAATGACCGAAGTCTATATAAATCAGGAAGTTCTGGTAGCGGCCTCTTCTGAGGAGTGGACAGCTGCATCCGGTGAATCCGTTAAAGTCAAACCGACCGTCATGGTTATTGGTGAAGAAGATCTGTCCGGATCTTATAAACAATTGAGGAAAATAACGTTCAACTAACGGAGAATGCCCGAACCGGACATCCGGGGAGGGCATTCTTT
The DNA here is from genome assembly GCF_001877785.1 of Rossellomorea aquimaris. GTDB lineage: Bacteria > Bacillota > Bacilli > Bacillales > Bacillaceae_B > Rossellomorea > Rossellomorea aquimaris_A. The sequence continues at coordinate 207,039 of NZ_MINN01000128.1, forward strand.
TTTAATCATGTTTGAGATAAGGGACACGGACTGCATTCAGGCGGGCTGTGGTAAATGGAGGATGTACGAAAATGTCATATAGTCACTACGGAAAATTATGCACCGAAGTCTATGATCTTACGAAGGATGTCGGACAATCATTCGGCGGCGATATCGAGTTTTATCAGGGGAAATTGAAAGGATGCAAAGGGAGGATCCTCGAGGCAATGGTCGGCTCAGGAAGGGTCATCATCCCGCTCGTGGAAAGCGGCATAGTGGCAGATGGAGTGGATGATTCGTCTGAAATGCTTGCATCTTGCAAAAAACGGTTGGCCGAAAGGGGTCTCAACGCGGAGCTTTACGAATCAAGCCTGCAGAATCTTGATCTCCCTCATCAGTACGAAGCCATCATCATTCCTGGAGGTTCCTTCTTACTGATTGATGACCGGAATGAATCGATGGAAGTGTTAAAGAAGCTGTATGCCCATTTAGAACCGGGTGGAAGACTCATCATGGATGTTTTCCTGCCTGACGCAACTTTTGATATCGGGAAGGTGCACACCTCTGTTTTCCAGCTTCCAGGCGGGGACACGATAACGATGGAAAGCAAGCTCGTCGAAGTGGATTTCTTTCATCAGCTTAAAGTGACCCACTTGAAATATGAAAAATGGAGAAACGGGAGCCTAATAGATACAGAACTCCAGCGCTTTGCCTTGCGATGGTATGGAGTAGAGGAGCTCAGGCTGATTTTGAAGGAAATTGGTTTTTCTCATGTGGAAATATGCGCGGATTTCGAGGAAGGCAAGGAGCCGGCAAGTGGGAATCAGAAAATCATTTATATTGCAGAAAAATAAAGGGAATTATTATATCCCAAATGAAAGCCTGCTCCTATATTCTTTGGAGCAGGCTTTCTTGCTGTAATTCAGCTTGTTCTCAAGAGTGCGTTTTTGGCCTCTGATGTTTCTTTTTTCTTGATGAAATTGATACATGTTGTGAATAGTCCGAGTACAATCAGTGTCAGCACAATGCCGAGCAGCCCTGTTTTGTAAAGGAAGTTGAACGCAAATGCCGCTGTGACAGTAAGCAAAAGGGATATTGCTGCTGAATATGTGCCAATGCTGTTGATGGAACTCTTCCATTCCAGTTTGCCGGCATTTTCAATAAGGCTAATTGAAACGATTGTCAGGATATTCACGATCATCCCGATCCACACGGGGTGGATGTTCTGATAGAAATCATTAATTGCCCATCCTCCCAGGTGATACCAGAGCAATCCCGATGAAGAACCTGTGAAAAGGGAAATGAGGGCAGCCCGTTTTGTGACGGCCGGCCAGAATAAAGCAGCTACAACCGGGGCGAAGGTTGCCGAGTTCCGGGTAACCCACGCCAGAACATTCCACCAGGCGGACTGTTCAGATCGAATTAAAGCAAAGCTGATCATTAATACAGTCAATAACACAAGTGACCACTTCGTATAACGGACAAGCTGAAGTTCTGTCGCTTTTGGGTTAATGGCTTTCCCGGTATCTCTCCCAAGGCTTGTGGCGCCAGAGAATTGACAAGGGGCCCCCCAGCTTAGGGCAGCAGCCCAGAATCCAAGGAAGAATAATCCGACAAGTGGAGCAGGCAGAGTCTCCATCAAATAAAGCGGGATCGCGACCAATCCCTGGGATTGACCCGGAACCACCTGCTGAGCAGCAAGTCTGAATAACACAGCTCCGAGTATGAGCGGGATACCCAATACAGCACCATATAATAATCCTTTCCGGCCCTCTTCAGGAGTTTTGCATGATAATGCCATCTGAAAGGCTGCCTGAGCCAGGATCACATTGAACAAAAAGGTTCCGAACCAGGCAAGTATCGTTTGTATTCCGGCCCCATTCCATGAAGCAAACTGCGGTTTTTCATTAAATAGTGATGCAATTCCTTCCACGCCGGGGTTGATGAAGAATGCATATGTTCCAATTCCCAGCATGATAAAAAATACGACCACATTACTCAATTGTGTGAATCCGATTGACCACATCCCGCCAAACTGAAGATAAGCGAGGAGAAGGACGGCTGTAATAGTAACGGACCAAATCAATGAGACTCCGGTGAATACTGACAATGCAGATGCAAAAGCAAGTGCGGTTGCCACCGACCACATCGGGAAGGTAAACGCGGTAATCGCACCTGCAATTCCTCTGACCTTTTCACCGTACCGGTCTCCGAGCAGTCCTGAAATCGTCACCAGGGCTTTTTTTCTAAATGGGGTAATCAAGACAAGAGCAATGATCAGCACGTGAATGGTCTCGGCCACTCCGTACCAAATTGCTGATATACCGGTCAAATAGCTCAGTTCGAGTATTGCGATATAGGAAGAGCCTGAGAATAATCCGGTTATGCATACTGCTACAAAAAAGGAATTGAAGCCCCGGCCGCCAACAAAGAAACCATTCCCGTCGGCAGCCTTCTTTCTTGAGAACTGACTTACGAAAATAAGAAAAACGGTGTAAAAAAGTGCAAATCCGATAAACCAATAACCAACTTCAGTCATCTTTAACATCCCCTTTTATATTCTTATAACGATCTGTTTAGTCAGGAATAAAAGAGGAATCAAAAGAAAAACCTCTCCCAGAGGAAGAGGCATCATCTCTCCCTCATCTTCCAGACTATACGTCTGTTGGAATTAGCACCTTATTATCTTCAATTAAGAAAATAACAGGTTGCCGCAGGATCACAGGACCAATTTCCTCCCCTGGCTCTTGATAAGGATTGTTCATTTTAAGTTATCAATTACTGTAACGCATTAATGTGATGTCGTCAAATGATTTTAAAAATTGAGAAAAAAGGACTAAATGATGCAATGTCCAAAATAATTCCGAGAAAGCAGGTACTAGAAGAGCTCAAAATAAAATAAAAAATACTGGCTAAAGCACATTAGTGCAGGCTTAATCACCGCTATTGATTTCCGTGCAAGACTTCGCTTTCCGCGGGTGACCCGTGAGCCTCCTCGGCTTCGCCTCCGTGGTCTCGCATTGGCCACTTCTCCCGCAGGAGTCTACGTCTTGCACTCCAATCAAACGCTGGAAAACGCTGAAACTTAATGCATCATTCTACCAGAATATAAAAAACCCGAACTAAATTGAAACTAGAGTTCGGGTTTTATTAAGGCTAAAATACCTTGTTCCTTTCTCTTCTCTTAACTCGCTTTCCTCTTAGAATAAGCCTTCATCTGCAAAGGCAGATAGTCGTTAAAATAATGGTTCGTCTCTTTCACAATCACCTTATAAAGAAGCAGCAGGGCAATCAGGTTCGGGATCATCATCAACGCATTCGACATGTCCGCAAACGCCCAGACCAATTCAAGGTTCGCCACTGCACCCATACCGGTCGCAGCGACATAAATCAAGCGGTAGGAAACAATATAGCGGTAGCCTGTCAGGTACTCGAAGCATTTTTCCCCGTACATATACCAGCCTACTATGGTTGAGAAGCCAAAGAAAATGACCGAGAATGCAACGATGTATTCTCCTGCAACCCCGAGAGCATGTCCGAATGCGGCACTCGTCAAGGCACCGCCGTCAAGGTTGGCAGAATGCTGGATGCCTGAAATGGCTCCTCCTGACGGATCCCAGAAACCTGTGATGATCAATACAAGTCCAGTCATTGTACATACGATTAATGTCACGATGAAGGTCCCTGTCATTGCAACCAAAGCTTGTTTTACAGGATGATCGGTCTTTGCATTCCCGGCAATCAGTGCAGCCGTACCGAGACCTGCTTCGTTAGAAAAGATCCCGCGTGAAACACCGCTTCGGATTGCTTCGCTTATGACGATCCCCGCGAATCCACCTGCAGCCGAAACCGGATTGAAAGCATAATGGAAAATCAATTTAAAAGCTGGAATGATCATGTCGTAATTCAGGCCAATGATCAAAAGTGAACCGCCGATATACAGAAATGCCATGATCGGCACAAAGAATGAAGCGACTGTACTGATCCGTTGAATTCCGCCGAAAATGATCAACGCAGTCAGTACGGCAAGGACGATCCCTGTCATCCAGTTATTGATGGAAAAACTGGTCGTCATGACGTCAGCGATCGTGTTGGACTGAACACTGTTTCCGATGCCGAGTGCAGCGAAAGCACCGAATAATGCAAAAGCGACGGCCAGCCATTTCCACTTGCTGCCGAGTCCTTTTTCAACGTAATACATCGGACCGCCCGAGTACTCACCGTTTTTATTCTTCACACGGTATTTCATCGCCAGGAGCGCCTCGGCATATTTAGTCGCCATGCCGAGGAGGCCGACGATCCACATCCAGAAGATCGCTCCCGGTCCGCCGATTGTCAGTGCGGTCGCAACACCGGCGATATTCCCGTTGCCGATTGTTGCCGAAAGAGCGGTCATCAATGTTTTAAAGTTGCTGATATCGCCTTCAGAATCAGAAGAATCCGTATTTGATTCCTTCGTGAACGCAAGCTTAAAAGCATAAAATAGTTTTTTAAATTGCAATCCTTTAAGCATGATGGTCAAAAATAAGCCTGTTCCAAACAACAGCACTAAACTTGGTGTACCCCATAGAAAAGCATTGATCTTGTTTAGCACATCTAACATAAAATCCCCCTCATGATGTAAGCGTTTTCTGGTTGAATCCTTTTCTATTATATATATTACCACCCCATGCCTGTCCAGTAATATGTGAAAGTTTGCCATAGAATGAGTTTTATGAACTATCATAAAAACGAGTGCCGGTTAAGGTTGAAGAGAAGAAAGGGACCTTATATATAGAGGGATAGACAAGATTCGATCATCCTTATCCCGACAAACTTCGACAATGATATGTTATACTAGCATAGTAGAATTGCAGTATAAAGGAGTATTTGAATGAGCTGGTATTTAAAAGTAATAAAGAACTATGTAAACTTTGGGGATCGAGCAAGACGGAAAGAATATTGGATGTTTTATCTGGTCAACTTCTTAATAAGCATGGGGATATTTGTCATTCAAATGGCAGCCGGCATAGACGGGTGGTTGAACGGATTGTACTCATTATTTATCTTTTTGCCGTCTCTTGCAGTGACCATTCGCAGGCTCCATGACACGGGAAGAAGCGGCTGGTGGATCCTCATCTCCCTGATCCCGGTCGTTGGATGGATCGTGATCCTTGTATTCATGTGCCTGGAAGGCGAGAGCAGGTCCAATAAATGGGGGCAGAATCCTAAATTTGGCGGAGGCTATCTATAGAAAACGTCAACACCCGGCATCCTTTAAAAAGGGAGCCGGGTGTTTTGATTCAGTGCATCACGGAATGGACTTTTGGCTGGAAAAAGAATAATGCCAGCAATTCCCACGCATACTAGAAATGGGTGATATGATGCGAGGGAAAAGCGAAGAAATCGAGAAGTACAGTGATGCGATCGATAAGATGCAAGAGGGACTCGAAGCAATGATCGAATTGTATAATGATATGGAAGAGGACACTCCGTTTATCGATTTGGAGGACGGGGTCCTTGAAGACCTAGAGAAAGCGAAACGTATTTACGGAGAAGAATATGTGAGTAAAAAGGTCAATACGATACTGAAAGAGGTGTTGACCTGGCTTGATTTAGATGAGGAAAAGAATAAGTAATCTCCTTTAGACTGTATAAATTGAAGGAAAATAAAAGACCCCTGACACACGATTTTTTGTGTGTCAGGGGTTTTGGAATTCTTACAATCCAACAGAAATATATTTAACCTCCAGGAATTCCTCAATTCCCTGATGTCCGCCTTCACGGCCGAGACCGCTCTGCTTGAATCCGCCGAACGGAGCCTGAGGCGTGGAAGGGAGGCCGTCATTCAGACCGACGATTCCATATTCAAGCTGCTCGCAGATTTGGATGCCTCTTGTGATGTTTTCCGTGAACACGTAAGCGGCAAGCCCGTATATGGAATCATTGGCGCGTTCGATTGCTTCTTCCTGAGATTTGAACGTCGAGATCGGAGCAAGAGGCCCGAATGTTTCGTCCGTCATGCACAGCATGTCTTCACTTACATTGGTGAGGACGGTGGGCTCGTAGAAAAGTCCTTTGCCTGCCTTTCCTCCGGTGACAACTTTTGCCCCTTTGCTGACGGCATCCTCGATATGCTTCTGGACTTTTTCCACAGCATCTTCATCGATGAGCGGCCCGATGTCGACGCCTTCTTCAAGGCCGTTTCCGACTTTCAGTTCTTTTACTTTTTTCACCAGTCGCTGAGTGAATTCTTCAGCAATATCCTCATGCACATATACACGGTTTGAGCACACACATGTCTGGCCGGCGTTACGGAATTTGGATGCGACGACGCCTTCGACTGCTTTATCAATATCACAGTCGTCCATCACGATGGATGGGGCATGGCCGCCAAGTTCAAGTGACACTTTCTTGATCGTATCAGCAGAGCCTTTCATGAGCTGTCTGCCTACTTCGGTCGATCCGGTAAATGTGAGCTTGCGCACGCGCATGTCCTCAAGCCATGCTTCACCGATCGCTTTCGAATCACCGGTGACTACGTTGATGACTCCTTTCGGGATACCTGCCTGTTCGGCAAGTGCAGCCATTTTCAAAGCGGTCAACGGTGTCAGGTTGGCCGGCTTGATGACGACGGTACAGCCGGTCGCAAGTGCCGGAGCCACTTTTCTCGTGATCATCGCAGCTGGGAAGTTCCAAGGAGTGATGACCGCCACGACACCGACAGGCTGCTTGGAAACAAATAGTCTCTTGTTGGTCTGGGTTGCCGGGATTTGTTCGCCATAAATCCGTTTTCCTTCTTCCGCGTACCACGAAATGAAGCCGTTGGCATACTGGATTTCACCCTGTGCTTCTTTTATTGGCTTGCCTTGTTCCCTTGTCATGGTTTCAGCCAGGTCTTCTTTATGTTCATTGATCAGGTCGTACCATTTTCTGATGAGTTCGCTTCTCTCGTAGACGGATTTCCGGGACCAGTCACGGAATGCTGTATCTGCTGCGTCGACCGCACGCACAGCTTCATCTTTTCCGCCGCGGGGGATGGTCGCCACAACCTCTGAAGTAGCAGGATTGGTCACCTCCACCTTAGGCAGATCGTTCCCGATTTCTTCACCGTTTATGATCATATTGAAGTGTTGCATGTTTGTCCTCCTTTACATTTGTTTGTATTTGGCGCTTCTTCTAAGTACATACCATCATTTTACCAGTTCCAGCCGTTTTGTCTTCTGTGAAGGCTAAAAAAAAGAATGATACCACCTATATATGTACGGCATCACTCTGTCATATATACCCTGTTTTTTTGCTTTCTACACTTTAATCCGGAGAGGGGTGTGTGCAATCAATTCCCGTTATGAGTTGCTGCGGTCGCACCGCCGATGGCTGCTATCGTTGCGGATTGCTGTGCCTGCAACAGCGCCTCGATGGTGGTGGACAGGTTCATTTGCAGGAGGGATGGCTTTTCAATCTGATTGCTGAGGTGCAGATTGACCGCCATCATGAAATTCATGTCCTTTTGCCAGCGGATTACATCGTTCAATGATTCCCTGATTTCCTTTACTTCACTGATTTGATCCTTGCCGTTTGTCAAAAAGGCAAGCATGGCGATCTGTGGATAGAACATGGATTTCGGTCGTATGCCTTCTTGTTTTAAAAAGTCGAAGATTTCCGTGCAGCGAGTCACCAGTTCATCCGGATCTGCGCCTTCGACAAGCGAAAGGATGTGGCTCATCGTCTGCAGATCATTGCCTTTATGGAATCCGGACAGGTTCAACTTATCGTAGAAATATTCAATATGGTCGATCAGGAGGTCCGTATCCTGTGTTCTTCGGGCAAGCAGCATCGCAAGGGGATAGTCGCTTTGGCCGGTGAGGAAGAAATGCTTCTTTCTCATTTTCTTATAAACTTCCATTGCCCGGGATGATATCTCTTCATCCGTGCCGTCAGCGCTGATCAATACCATAGCAGAAATATAGGTATACGCTCCCATCGAGAATCCTTCATCCACCAGTTTTTTATATGTGGTGATGAACGATTGGAAAGCTGTTTCAGGTTCTTGAAAGCGGGTGATGAGCATGGCTGCGAACAGATAGCGCTGATGGGATTGAAGTGTAGTGAAGAACCCTACTTCCTTTTTGATAAAGTCTGCCATTTTTTCAAGCCGGTCTCCGTCGAATTCATGATTCTCCGTCACATAAAGGGAAGCGATCAACATGACGGAACGCTGGTCAGTGACCTTCCAGCTGAGTTTCTTTTTTGCATCTGCATATACGTCTTTATACATTTGGATTTTGTTCAACCGTAGCACGTCCTTTATGAATAGTTGTTTAAACTATATACGGATGAAAACTGGAAAAGTTTCGTTATCCGGAAATAACACCTTTAGTCCGCCGCTAATGATTTCCGTGCAAGACTTCGCTTTCCGCGGGTAGCCCGTGAGCCTCCTCGTCGCGTTCGCTCCTGCGGGGTCTCACATAAGCTACTTATCCCGCAGGAGTCTTCGTCTTGCACTCCAATCAACCGCTGGGACAAACTAACACTAAATGCACTTTTTGATAAACTGAAAAAAACCGAACTAAATTGAGAAATTCAAATTAGTTCGGGTCTTCTTTAAGGTGAACCATTTTTGTTTAAAACCCTAACCACCCTCACCATCTTCCACCAGATGTTTAAGCAGCGACAGTTTATTGTTCCAGAACCGTTCATAGTAGGACAGCCAGTCCCTGAGCTCAGCCAGCGGTTGAGGATGAAGGCTGTAGATTTTTTCACGGCCTACTTTTTTCCCGCTGACAAGGTCTGCCTCTGTAAGAATCCCGAGATGCTTGGTGACAGCGGTCCTGCTGATGGAAAAATGGGAAGTGATGTCCGAAATGGGACGGTCTTTTTCGGACAGCAGGCGCAGCATCTCCCGCCGTGTCGGATCTGCAATCGCCTGAAAGACATCATGTTTAGCAGCACCCATTTATTCCTCGACAACCTTCCTCAAACGGTCATTCACAAGTCCGGACCAGCCGTTGTTCATGCGGTCGCGAATGATGGATGCCTTCTCGCCGGTTTTGGAAATCGTGTCATCCGCTTCCTTCCAGCCTTCATGTACGACTGTGAATTCTGTCTTATCACCCAGCTCTTTCAACAGGAACGTCACTGTCCAGCCGTCGGTATCCCATGTAAAGGATAGCTTGTTCGGTTCATCTATCTCCAGCACTTTGCAGGGAGAGGGGCCGAAAGGTGATTGAATATGGAATTCATGGCCGACAACGGGTTCGAAGTCATTCGGCATGAACCATGCCGAAATTCCATCCGAAGTTGAGACAGCCTCCCACACCTTTTGGTTATATGTCATGGGTGAAAAGGAATCGAGGTGTCCTCTGCCGAATAATAAAACGGGAATCACTCAAATTAAGGGGCTCTGTTTTCAAAAGCAAAATAAGAATGAACATTGCTATTTAAATCGCAGTCCGCACCAAAATTAAGAAGCAATTTGGCAAGAATCAGACTGCCCGGTGACAGATGCTCCAGGCATTTTTCATCTCAAAATAAGCACGGGTGACCGATTTCCCAATATAAACTACCAAAATAAGATGAGAAATTCCTCTTATTGAGGAATTAGCATGAAATATTGAGTAAATAGAGGGAACCATTTCCCCTATTTAGTCCAAAAGCATGAAAATGGACCATTTTACCTTGCCTTAACGGAAAAAACTCCCCTTATAACCCCAGAATCCAGCCAGATTCTGCAGGATAAAAGAAAAAACTTCCCTTATTATAATAATTATAGGTTACTCACAATGAAGGATGATTTATCTTCCTCTCAAAAATCAACATCCCCTCCTGCTATAAAAATCATTTTTAGCACATCAACTGGGGTAACAATTAGCATCCGAATAAACGAATTTCATGCTGAGAGAAAATTAAAAAAAGAGTTGGGAATTAAGGGAGTATTTCCCTTATATTTTACTAACCCATATACAATCAAAAAGGAGTAGTCTCATTGAATTACGAATAGGACTACTGACCGGTGTGTTAATTTTGTTTTAGCATTAAAACGACCCTGTTACACTGAAATACATATGCTTTAATAATTAGAACCATAATGGGAAGCGTCTGTCAGCTATCCGCACAAATGAACCGGAAGATTGGCAGGGTAAACGCTAAACTTGATTTTAAAGGAGATGGAAAAACTCATGGAGATGCTCCAAAGAATGAATGACTGCATCGATTATATAGAAGAGAATCTTCAGGAAAAGATTGAACTGGCCGAATTGGCCCACATCACCCTGAGCTCGAAATTCCACTTCCAGCGGATGTTTCATATTGTGACAGGATTGACTGTGGCAGATTACATTCGCAGGAGGCGGCTGACACTTGCTGCCCAGGAATTGACGAATACAGGCCGCAAAGTGATCGATGTGGCACTTCAATATGGATACGAAACGCCTGAAGCCTTCTCTAAAGCGTTCAGAAAAGTTCATGGAGTATCTCCCTCGGCAGTCAGGGAATCAGGGGCATCCCTTAAAGCATTCCCGCGCATCTCTTTTCAAATTCAATTAAAAGGAGAGAAAGAAATGGACTATAAAATTGTGCAGAGGGAGTCATTCAACGTAATTGGAAAAGGACTGAGGATGAAAACGGCAGATGGGGAAAATCATCAGGAGATCCCTAAGTTCTGGAGTGAGGTGAATCATAACGGAACCTCAAGAGCCATTTGCTCTGAAGCAGGGAAGAGTGAAATGATGGGGATCTGTATGGAATTCAATCATCCTTCCGAAGAATTCACCTATTTCATCGGGGCTGAAAGCGAGGGCGCAAGCGATACGTTTGAATCCAAGGAAATCCCGGCAGCCACGTGGGCGGTCTTCACGTCAATCGGGGCAATGCCGCATGCAATCAAGCACGTCTGGGGGAGGATCTATTCAGAATGGTTCCCTTCGACTGGCTATGAACATGCGGGAGGGCCGGAATTCGAGCTGTATCCATCAGGCAATGTTGAAGATGAAGACTACCGAAGTGAAGTGTGGATTCCGATTAAAAAGAAATAACCCCATCAAAAAGAAGCTTGTGTCCACAAGCTTCTTTTTCTGTTTACTTCAATTTCTTCGAATAGATAAGGGGAGCCTCCATTTTATCTCCATCTTGTTTCACCAATTCTATCAGGCCAACTTCCTTGATCCTGCCCTTTGTGAGGCCTATACGATCGACACAATAATGAAAAGCCTTTGACAGCCCAGTTGCTTCAAGATTGTTTGCAAGAGTGCAGTGGGGGATCCACTGTCCAGGTTCATATAATTTATTGGCCTCTGTACTGAACGTATCAAAGTGTTTATGATGATCGGTATGGAAATTCAGCAGCTCCTTCGTCATCGTAGGGGACAAAAATAAGGTATTGTAATTTAAGAAAGTGCCCACATGATTGAAGGTGACGCCAAAACTCTCATTATCATCATAAAAAATTTCCATCTGCCTTATGTAATTTTCCTTATCCAATTCTTTATAGCTTGCCAGTGTCAGATGAGGTCTGCCGTCCTGGACTTCGTCTATGTAGTAGGAAATATCCTCATCGCGCAGTTCTTTCCACACATCTTTGATCAGCCGTTCCGTTTTTTCATCGAATAGGGCAACCACCCAGTACATATCGTAACCACCTTAATTGATGTATTCTAACTTCAATACCCCACTTCGCTCGGGGATAACCATCTCTGGTATATCTTTACGGACTCCAGTGAAAGAAGTTTCAAAAACGTTGTCCCGGATCCTCCAATACTATAAAATCAGACTTAGGAACATTGATGGGGTGAGAATTGTTGAATTATAAACGTATAAAACCGCGAAAGATCTATGAGGAAGTGGCCGAGGCACTGATCGATATGATCAAGTCCGGTCAATTGAAGAGCGGGGACAAGCTTGAATCGGTTCAGCAGCTGGCCGAAAACTTCCAGGTGGGACGGTCTGCAGTCCGTGAAGCGTTGAGTGCCCTGCGTGCAATGGGATTGGTGGAAATGCACCAGGGGGAAGGTACATATGTCCGTGAGTTCGACAGTAAGATGCTGTCGCTTCCCGTTTATATAGCTGTGTTGATGAAAAAAGATGATGTCAAAAACCTTTTGGAAGTCAGACGCATCCTCGAAGTCGGTGCGGTCCAGGCAGCGGCAGACAGAAGGACGGACGGTCAGCTTGCTGAAATAAAAGAAGCCCTCGACCAGATGGAAACGGCCAATGATCAGGAACTGGGGGAGGAAGCCGATTTCCGTTTTCATATGGCAATCGCAAAAGCGTCTCAGAATGAGCTGTTGATCGGGCTGATGAACAACGTTTCAGAAATGATGGTCACGACCATGCGTGAAACACGCAGATTGTGGCTTTACTCAGAGAAGTCGACGCTTGACCGGCTTTGGAAAGAGCATCAGCAAATCTATCAAGCCATCGAGGCGAAGGACGGAACCGAAGCACAAAAATTGATGCTCAACCACCTGCAAAGCGTGGAAGAAGTCCTCATGAACTATTTCGATGACATGCAAGAATAACCGGAAGGCCCGTCCCGCACCGCTTTAAAGCAGTGCGGGACGGGCCTTCTTTTGTGACAGGATCACTATTTTTATAAAATTTAAAAAAGTCATTGTTATATGAAAGCGTTTTAATTATACTGTTATTTATGAAGCTGGTCATCTGATGACCTGCTAACTTGATATCTTAAATGATTTAACGCAATGAAGGGAGATGGAGGGAATGAGTATTGGTACGCTGGCGTGGATTGCCACTTTGCCTATTGTATCTGTATTTCTGTTCTTGGTTATTTTAAAGTGGCCGGCCAAAAAGGCGATGCCGGTATCACTGTTGATTACGATTATCATGGCGATGTTTGTATGGCAAGTGCCTGGAAATCAAGTAGCCGCTGCAAGTGTGAAAGGAATGGTGACGGCCCTTGAAGTGGGAGTGATCGTGTTTGGGGCCATTCTTTTATTGAACACGCTGAAAGAAAGCGGTGCCATTTTTACGATTCGAAAAGGGTTTACCAATATTTCACCGGACCGGCGCGTCCAGACCATTATCGTTTGCTGGCTGTTTGGATCGTTCCTTGAGGGTGCTGCAGGCTGGGGTGCGCCTGCAACAATCGTAGGGCCGCTGTTAGTGGCGATCGGATTCCCGGCAATGGGAGCCGTCATGGTCGCGCTTATTCTTCAATCGACCCCTGTATCCTACGGGGCGGTCGGGACACCGATCCTGATCGGAGTAAACTCGGGGTTGAAGGACTCGCCGCTTGTTCAGAAGTATATTACTGAGCAGGGAACCACGTTTGACGCTTACATAAATGGAATCGGGGGCCAGGTTGCGCTCATTCATGGAGTCATCGGGATCTTCATCCCGCTCTTTATGGTGACGATGCTGACGTATTTCTTTGGTAAAAATAAATCTATTACGGAAGGGCTTGCAATTTGGAAGTTTGCTATTTTTGCAGGATTGTCGTTTACGATCCCATACGCATTGGTGGCCAATCTTCTCGGACCGGAATTTCCATCCCTCCTCGGCGGATTGATCGGTCTTGCCATTGTCGTTCCCGCTGCGAAAAAAGGGTTGTTCATTCCTAAGAAGTCTTGGGATTTCGATAAAGAATCGAACTGGGACCCGGCTTGGACAGGAACGCTGCAAGTGGATGATTCCGATAAACCGAAACAGAATGTTTCTTTTGTAAAAGCCTGGATGCCATATCTATTGGTAGCCGTATTGCTGGTTGCCACACGAGTCAGTTACCTGCCATTTTCAGGCTGGCTGCAATCATGGGTCATCAATCTGGAGACGCTGTTCGGCACAGAAATCACGGTAGCTTCAAAACCTTTGAACCTGCCTGGAACAATCTTTATCCTAGTTTCACTGTTATCCATCTTTATCTACAAAATGAATATGAAAGAATATTCCCGCGCAGTGAAGGATTCGTTTAAAACCATAGTGAGTGCAATGGCCGCATTGATCTTTGCGGTACCCATGGTGCAGGTGTTCATCAACTCCGGCATCAATGCTGCAGACTACACAAGCATGCCGCTTGCGCTGGCAGAGGGTATTTCCAACATATTCGGAAGCTATTGGCCGCTTGCCGCACCGACCATCGGAGCCATCGGAGCATTTGCAGCGGGAAGCAACACGGTCAGCAATATGATGTTCTCTCTGTTCCAATTCGGAGTGGCGGATAACATCATGGCAGCACCGGCCACCATTGTCGCCCTGCAGGCAGTCGGCGGTGCAGCTGGTAACATGATCTGCGTCCATAACGTAGTAGCGGCTTCCTCTTCCGCAGGTCTGATCGGACGGGAAGGGAACCTGATCAGGAAAACCCTGATTCCCATGACCTTTTACGTGATTTTCGCTGGCGCAATAGGCTATGTCGTCATCAACGGCATCGGACTGAATATCGGAACATTCATCCTCGCCCTTGTAGCCGGATTCATCATCACCCTCATTATCAAAGGGGAAAGAAAGAATAGGCATGATAGCGAAAAGCTAAGAAAAACCGCATAAGTGCAAAGCCCGTCCACACTGTTAAAAACACAGATAAGGACGGGTTTTTGATTAAGTGCATTTAAGTCATCTGATGACCTGTTGACTATTGCGGCTGTTGGCTTTACACTAATACTTAATAGAATAGACAGAAAAATTTCACACATAGAAATATCGTATTCTACCACAAAAGAAGAACTCAACTAATCCTTCATACTGGAACCAAACAGAGTTTCTTCCGAAAGAAATGGGGAACAATCATGAAAGTCTCATTATTTGTCACATGTTTAATCGACATTTTTCAAACGGACGTCGGCAGGGACACGGTTGAATTACTGGAGCGGCTGGGATGCGAAGTCGACTTTCCTGAGAAACAAACGTGCTGCGGACAGCCTGCTTATAACAGCGGCCATGTCGAAAAAGCGAAAGAATCAATGAAGCATATGATCAGCGTCTTTGAGGAATCGGATTATGTCGTCACTCCATCGGGTTCATGCGGAACGATGTTCAGGGAGTACCCTCATCTGTTCAAGGGGGATCCACAGTGGGACGAGCGGGCAAGATCGTTAGCCGGTAAAACCTATGAATTGACTCAGTTCATCGTGGAAGTCCTAGGTGTAGAAGATGTCGGGGCTAAGTTGAACGGGAACGCAACTTATCATACATCCTGTCATATGACCAGGCTGCTCGGTGTGACGGAAGCGCCTATGAAACTATTGAGCAATGTTGATGGGTTAAAAATGAATCCGCTTCCACACAATTATAATTGCTGCGGATTCGGCGGGACGTTTTCAGTGAAAATGTCACCAATTTCCGAACAGATGGTAGATGAAAAGGTTACGAGTGTGGAGGAGACGGGAGCGGACATCTTAATCGGAGCGGATTGCGGCTGCTTGATGAACATCGGAGGCCGGATCGACCGGAAAGGCAAACCGATCAAGGTAATGCACATTGCCTCGGTCTTGAACAGTCAATAGAAAATAGAGGAGGGGAAGCTATATGGCTATGAAAATAGGGGATAAACCCTTTAATGACAGAGTGTCGAGCGGGATCGCCGATACATTCATGCGCGGGGCTGTATCGTCCGCGCAGGCAAGGTTACGCGGCGGGCGCCTGAATGCGGCAGAGGAACTCGGTGACTGGGAAGAGTGGCGGAAGCTTGGTGAGGAAATCAGATCCCATACAATCGAGAATCTTGACTATTATCTCGAGCTCTTAAGTGAGAATGTGGCAAAACGAGGCGGCCATGTTTTTTTCGCAGAAACGGCTGAAGAAGCGAACGAATACATCACGGAAGTCGTCAAGAAGAAAGAAGGAAAGAAAGTCGTCAAGTCGAAATCGATGGTCACGGAAGAAATCAATATGAATGAAGCACTTGAGAAAGCCGGCTGCGAGGTTATCGAATCAGACCTTGGCGAATGGATCCTGCAAGTGGATGATCATGATCCGCCATCCCACATCGTCGCCCCTGCCCTTCACAAAAATAAAGAGCAGATACGGGATGTATTCAAGAATAAAATGGGGTATGACAAAACAGAGAAGCCGGAAGAACTTGCCCTGTTCGCGCGTGAAAAACTGCGGGAAGAGTTTCTTCAGGCAGATATCGGCATCACCGGTTGTAACTTTGCCATTGCTGAATCGGGGACGATTTCCCTCGTCACAAATGAAGGGAATGCACGTATGGTCACCACGGTCCCGAAGACGCAAATCACCGTCATGGGCATGGAACGGATCGTGCCTACATGGGAAGATATGGAGGTTCTCGTCAGCCTCTTGACGCGGGCGGCAGTCGGTCAAAAGCTTACGAGCTACATCACGGCACTGACAGGGCCGAAACAAGAAGGGGAAGTCGATGGTCCCGAGGAGTTCCATTTAGTAATCGTTGATAATGGACGATCCAAAATCCTTGGCACGGCCTTTCAGTCCATCCTCCATTGTATCCGCTGTGCGGCCTGTATCAATGTTTGTCCGGTATACCGTCATGTCGGCGGTCATTCGTACGGATCGATCTATCCGGGTCCTGTCGGGGCGGTATTGTCTCCTCTTCTTGGAGGTTATGAGGAGTATAAAGAGCTTCCTTATGCATCGACTTTATGTGCAGCCTGCACAGAAGCATGTCCAGTGAAAATCCCGCTTCATGAGCATCTCCTTCTCCACCGCCAGGAAATCGTCGAGCGTGAAGGGAAGGCTCCAGTATTTGAAAACCTGTCGATGAAAGCGTTCAGCATGGGGACCGCATCTCCGGCCATGTACAACATCGGCTCGAAACTTGCTCCTGCATCACTGGCCGCGTTTACAAAGGACGGAAGTATTTCGAAAGGACCCGGGCCGCTGAAGAACTGGACGGATATCCGTGATTTCCCGGCACCGAAAAAAGAGCGGTTCAGGGACTGGTATAAGAAGAGAAGCAAAGAAGGTGGACAATAATGGCGATTGGACAAATTCAAAACAGGGGAGCTTTTTTAGATAACCTGGCAAAAAATCTTGGTCGTGAGCGTCGTTCGGAAGTGATAAAACCGCAGTGGCAGCACAGCCCCCAATGGGAAGTGTATAAGGGGTATTCCCAGGATGAACTGGTCGAGGTATTGAAAAAACAGTGCGTACAGATTCATACAGAGGTACACGAGACCGTCACGAGCGAGCTTTCAACCTTGATCCCGCATTTAATCAAACAATATGGAGGGAAGTCCGTTGTCAGCTGGGACGACCCGCGTTTTGAAGAAGCCGGCCTTGCTGATATCGGGGACGGGGACCTCACCCATCACGTCTGGAATACAGAAGCCGGAGGTGAAAACCTTGCTTTTTCAGCCGTTGCAGATGTAGGAATCACCTTCAGTGATATGACACTCGCGGAATCAGGAACCGTGGTCCTTTTTAGCGACAGGGGAAAAGGTCGGGCTGTCAGCCTGCTCCCTGCCATCTACATCGCCATCATCCCAAAAAGCACCATCGTCCCGAGGATGACACAGGCAGCCAAAAGCATCCACGACAAAATCGAAAGCGGGGAACTTGTTGCCTCCTGCGTGAATTTCATTTCAGGTCCCAGCAACTCAGCGGATATTGAAATGAACCTCATCGTCGGTGTGCATGGCCCCGTGAAGGCGACCTATATTATTGTGGATGATTTATAATAAACTAAGCACCTGGCTTTGTAATGAGTCAGGTGTTTGTTTGTAAGCCAATCTTTTAAGTTTATCTCTGTTTCAAATTCAGTCCAGCTATTGATTGGAGTGCAAGACGCAGACTCCTGCGGGAAAAGTAGCTAATGTGAGACCCCACAGGGAGGTACGACCGAGGAGGCTCACGGGCTACCCGCGGAAAGCGAAGTCTTGCACGGAAATCAATAGCGGTAATAAAAGCATATACTGAAATTATTGGTTTTAATGTAGTGATTTTTAAGTTTAGTAAACTCCTCTTTTTGTCCGCCAAGCTTATTCCTCCATAAACTCCTCAAAATTTGTTACACTGACCTAGTTGCATAAAACATCTCATTTATTCAAATACATCAGACAATACTATAAGAAAGGTCAATGGAGGAAGCTATGTCGAATCGAAATAAAGGAATCATACTTTTATTATTATCCGCTTTCGGATTTTCAATGATGGCCGCGCTGGTGAAACTCTCCGGTGACGTGCCGACGATCCAAAAGACGTTCTTCAGGAATTTTGTGTCAGCCATCATCGCTTTCGGTTTTGTGAAATATCACGGGGAGCGGTTGTTCGGTAAGAAAGAGAATCAGAAGCTGCTGCTGCTCCGTTCGAGTCTCGGGGCTGCAGGGATTGTGTTGTTCTTTTATGCAATCGACCATCTCGTTCTGTCGGATGCCGATATGCTGAATAAGCTCAGTCCATTTTTAACGATCATCTTTGCATCGATCTTCCTGAAAGAGAGAGCCCGGATGTTCCAGATCACGGCCATCATCATTGCGTTCATCGGAACGCTGTTCATCATTAAGCCGGCGTTTTCGTATGAAACGATCCCGTATATCGCAGGGCTCTTGTCGGCTGTATTTGCAGCAGGGGCGTATACTGTGCTGAGGGTCTTGGGAACAAAAGAAAAATTCTACACCGTTGTCTTTTATTTTTCTTTCTTCACCACGATGATCCTGCTGCCATTCGTGCTCGCTTTCTATGAGCCGATGAGCGTGAAGCAGTGGGTTTATCTGCTCGGGGCAGGTTTCTTTGCCACCATCGGGCAGTTCGGAATCACCATTGCCTACAAGTTCGCACCTGCAAAAGAAATCTCGATCTTCTTTTACTCAAACGTTGTATACTCCGCACTCATCAGCATCTTCCTGTTCGGACAAATACCTGATTTGTGGAGCATCATAGGCTATGTCATCATTTTTGGAGCGTCTCTCTACATGTTCCTGAAAAACAATAAAGAAGCATAACACTGAGGCCCGTCCCTCGCTGCTTTAAAGCAGTGGGGCGGGCCTTGTTTTGTACGGAATTTGCCATGTATTTGTGGATAACTTTTATGGGAAGATAGACTATAATAAAAATAAGAAAACTTTTCCAGTGAAGGAGAGGTAATATGGTACTTCGTGAAACGGGTTTTTCCAAGTGGGCGGTCTTGCTGCTGGGTTTTGTATTGGTGAGTAATGTGCTATTATATCAGCCTTTCACTCAAGAAACTTTGATGATTGAGCTGGAAAGAGGGGTCATCCTTGGTTCCCTGCTGGATATGGTCGTGGTTTCCCCTATTTTGGTATACGCAGCTTTTAAAGTATCGAAGAAACAAGTTATTGGATTCATGGTTGCCGGGCTCGTCCTTGCACGATTTTTGATTCCCAAAGAATTCTTTGCACCGTATACGATGCTGCTTTATGCAGGGGTTGGTTTCGAAGCCCTGCTTTTTCTGGTTAAACTGAGCCTGATCGGTTTTCTCGTTTGGAAAATTCCGCAGGTCCGGACTGAAATGAAGAGGGCGGGGGAAGCTGCTGTCTTTTCGATGCTTCCTGCAGCTGAAAAAGCAGTTGGCAGCCATGCCCTGCTCAAAGTCCTTATATCAGAAGCATTGATGTTTTACTATTTGATCTTTTCATGGCGCAAACAACCACCCTCTCATGATGGATGTATAACGATGCACAAAAAGACGAGCGCACTCTCCATGAATATCATGATCATTCATGCCATCGTCATTGAATCAATCGGTCTCCACTGGTGGCTGCATACAAAGTGGCCGATCCTCTCCATCGTTTTACTACTTCTGAATGTTTATGGCGTCTTCCTGTTTATCGCTGAGATTGCCGTGATGAGACTGCACCCCCTTGAGGTCAAGAACGGGAAGCTGTATGTCACTCAAGGCTTGATGCAGCGTATTATTGTCCCACTTGAATATATTAAGAAATATGAATGGGGCGCCCCACCGGAAGAACAAACGATGACATTTATGTATAATGACTTGGAGCAGACAGAGCCACAAGTAATAATCCACTTCAAAGCACCCCTTGAGGCCACACTTTTCATGGGCAGGGAGAAGTCTGTATCAAGCATCGCTTTGAGAGTCGATGATCCGGGAAAACTCAAGCAGCTTCTTCAATAATAAAAAAATTAGAAAAAACTACATTCTACCGGTATCTTTTTTTGAGGCGTATCCGTTATAAGAACGAGAGGATATAAAGGAGTGAAGGAATATGATTCGTGGAACGTTGAGGAAAGAAAGTGAATCGGAGGGGCAGGAACTGCAGGAGCTTGTGGATAAGCTTCTACATTACTGTCTGTTCCTGACAAAAAACAAATGGGACGGGGAGGATCTGTGCCAGGAATCCATCTGCCGGGCGTTGAAGCATTACCCTGACCAGGAGAAATGGAACCCGCCGTTATTGAAGAAGATGGCCTACCATGCCTGGATCGATAAGGTTCGTAAGCTGAACAGGGAAATGCTTGGCGAAGTGCCCGATCTGAGTGGGGAGGAGAATACAGAAAGTGACCGTGATGTTTTAGACATGCTGGTGAAAATACTGACGCCAAAACAGCTCATCACGCTCGTCCTGAAAGAAGCCTTTCAATATAAAATTCATGAAGTCGCTGACCTTCTGGGCATGACGGTAACCTCCGTCAAGGCACTGCTCAAACGAACCAGGGCGAGAATTGAAAAACGTTCTGAGGATGAAGAGTCATGTTCAAATAATGACTACTGGGAAGAGTACTCTCAAGAAGATGTAGTGACACTTCTTCAGGAAAGCATCCAAACCCATGATCCCTCGGATTTGATCGAGCAGCTCCCTGATTTGATTTCCGGACAGACCGCTCCAAAAATGCTATCGTTCCCGACTGTTACCCGCAGCGTTTCTTCTCCTTCAAGCGTCCTCTCAATGGCAGCTTAACGTTCAAGAGGAGGAATGAAAATGAGTACCATCCCTTATGTAAT
The DNA here is from genome assembly GCF_001877785.1 of Rossellomorea aquimaris. Taxonomy (GTDB): domain Bacteria; phylum Bacillota; class Bacilli; order Bacillales; family Bacillaceae_B; genus Rossellomorea; species Rossellomorea aquimaris_A. Next base: position 227,854 of record NZ_MINN01000128.1, read on the forward strand.
CGAGCAATCAAGCAAAGGTGAGCGTTCCTATGATATTTATTCGAGGTTGTTGAAAGACAGGATCATCATGGTGAGCGATGAGATCAATGACCATATGGCCAACAGTATTGTGGCCCAGCTGTTATTCCTGGCTGCCGATGATCCGGAAAAGGATATATCACTCTACATCAACAGCCCTGGCGGTTCTACGTCCGCAGGCTTTGCGATTTTTGACACGATGGAGTATATCAGCCCCGATGTCCGGACGATCTGCACCGGTATGGCCGCTTCCTTTGGGGCAATGCTCCTGCTCGCCGGCACGAAAGGGAAAAGGTTCGCACTCCCGAACAGCGAGATCATGATCCATCAGCCGCTGGGGGGCGCAAGGGGACAGGCGACAGACCTTGAAATATCGGCTAAAAGGATATTGAAGCTGAGGGAGCATATCAACGGTATCATCTCGGAAAAAACGGGCCGGAGCATCGAAAAGGTCGCCCTCGATACCGACCGTGATTATTTTATGAGTGCACAGGAAGCGAAGGAATACGGGATCATCGATGCAATTATCGAAAAGAAAAAATAGCGGCACAACCTTTTATGGGGGGACAGGTGACTGTCCTTTTTTTCATGGCCCTGAAACTACCAGACTATGCCGGGAGTTCCAGTGAGCTTATAGCGTGGTCTGAATAATTCTCCCTTCATGATAGGATAAGCAGGTTCCCTATCACTTGAGGAATGCCTGTGTAGGACATGAATAATCCTATCTAAAATAAGCGGAATTTTTCCTGTTAAGCTGTGGCATAGAATTGGAATTAGGCTAAATAAGCGGAATTTTTCCGCTTAAGCCCAGCATAATGATTCTTTTTCGAATTTTTTTAAGAGAATAAGGGAAATTTCTCCGCTTATTTTAACAGTTTTTTGTGCTTTTTCTTAAATAAGGGGAATTGCTCCCCTTATTTCTGTGAAATTTTTAAGGGGAATAAATTGTTAGAGTAACTCATTCAGTGGTTTTAGTTTGTAAATCAATAACTACAAGAATATGGGCTTCAATTTATTGAATGGGAAGTGGGCTTTATGGTAAGAGGGAGAGGGTTATAGTAAAATCAAAATTAGAAAGCTTAATAAATTTCTAACGCTTAATATTGTTGTATATACATATCCCTGCTAAAATCGCTTCAAAAGAAAGGGTGGCTTGATATGAGGGATTTTATCGCTTTTGATTTTGAGACTGCTAATCGTTCGAGGCACAGTATCTGTTCAGTCGGCATGGTGTTTGTGGAAAATGGGAAAATAGTGGATTCGCTTTATGAATTAATTGATCCAGAAGAGAGTTTTGATGGGTTTAATATCAATATCCATGGAATCACCCCCCAGGATGTGGAAGGTGCGCAGACGTTTGATGCATTCTATCATTCAATTAAAGAAAAAATAGAAAATAAGTTGATGGTTGCACATAATCTATCCTTTGATGGCTATGCCCTTCGTGATAATCTTGCCCGCTATGGTGTAAAGCCGGTATACAATCAATTTCTATGCACCTATCAGATGTCGAGGAAAATGGTCACTGGTCTACCTGCATACAAGCTTTCTTCAGTGTGTACCCACTTTGGAATAGAATTAGAGAATCATCACCATGCTGCAGATGATGCCGAAGCATGTGCGCATATCATGCTGAAGCTGGCAGAAGAGTATGAGGTTACAGACTTTGATTCTCTTTACAATAAGACTAGAATCACACCCGGAGAAATATCCGAAGGCACCTATCGTTCTTCCCTAGTAAAGAAATTCCCGAAAAAACTCGATATGAGAGAGTTTCAAGCCTCAAAAGATGCAGACCCTAACCATGATTTTTACGGAAAAAACATCGTATTTACCGGTGAACTTAAATATTTTTCAAGAGCAGAAGCAGCAAAGATGGCTGCCGGGTGTGGAGGACAGCCGCAGAACAGTGTGACAGCGAAAACCCATTATATCATCCTTGGAAACTATGAAGATGTCATGATAAAAGGTAAAAAGTCTTCAAAAATAATGAAAGCCGAAAAGCTGATCAACGATGGGAAGAAAGTAGAAATCATCAGTGAAGAGGATTTTCTGAAAAAGGTATACGGCTAAATATACGCAGAAGAAGGAGATATAAAAATTGACACTGACACTCTTGCTTCTCATTCTCGGAGTCATCGCATGGATGATGGCTGGGAAAAAAGGCAATCGCTATCAAATGAAATGGATTCACTCTTTGAAGAAATATTCATGGTTTGCCAATCCGTGGCTCGCGGGATTATTTTTATTCGGTATCAATCTATTCTTGTTCGGCATGACTGGCTTGATTTTGATCGGCCTTTCGTACTTAATGATCCCGTATTTTCACTTGGTGATCATGATGCTTGCAGTCATCGTCAGCATCCTTGTATGGAAATCGCTCGCTTCAGCAGGCAGCTGGAAAAAGGGGGAACGCGTGAAGATTGCCGTGACCGGCAGCAGCTTCTATTTATGTATGGCCGTCTTTTTTTATTATCAAATCGTCTCTTATGTCCCCCAGTTTCCCGGAGACGACACATTCATGGCCACCCTTGGATTCCTCGTCGGAATCCTCGTGACTGCAGTGGCTTTCCTTACCTGTTTAAGCATCATTCTGTTCACGAAAGATTCTTTTTCGAGGGAAGCATAATCATGGTGCCTGGCTCAACTCACATCTTTGAGCCAGGCACCAATCTTTATTTCTCAAATGCTTTCGATTATCCTAAAAGGAAATGCTTTAAAAAGAGGGACTGTAATGAAAACCATACATAGCGACATCATACAATTCAGGGGAAATCATTATGATTTCGGGTACATGCAGGGAGAACGCATCAAGGACTCCATTACGGTCAAAAACCGTGAAAATCAGTGGAAGGTGAGAAAGCCTCGTTTTTCAATCGATGTGAATGAAACAAAGGAAGTCATCACGCGATTTGCCCCCGGCATCTGGGACGAACTGCTCGGCCTCGAGGAAGCACTGGAGTGGCCAACGGAAAAGGTCCTTCAGGAGTTCGGCGGCTACAGGGTCGATTACGTTCGTTCCGGCTGTTCGATTCTGACTGGCCAAGACTATATGGTCAGGAATTATGATTATCATCCAAAGACATACGAAGGGCGCTATGTTTTTTACCAGCCGACGGATACAGGATATGCCATGATCGGACCCAGCCAGCGGGTGACGGGACGGATGGATGGCATGAATGAGAAGGGCTTGGCTGTCGGCTATAATTTCATGCACCGGAAGAATCCCGGCGACGGGTTCATTTGCTGCATGATCGGCAGGCTTATACTTGAGTCGGCGGCTTCAGTGGATGAAGCGGTGGATCTCCTGAAGGAAATCCCTCATCGGCATTCGTTCAGTTATGTTGTGTATGATAAGAGCGGTCAGACTTACATCGTTGAGACCTCTCCGCGCGGCGTCGAAGTCAGGCAGTCTACTATGTGTACCAACCATTTCGAAATAATGAAAGAAGAAAACAGGAATCATCTAGTCGATTCTAAAAGGCGCCTGGCCGTGATGGGAGAGGAGAAGCCTGGAAATGCAGAAGAGGCTTTCCGGCTCATGAACGGCAGTGATCGCGGAGTCTTTTCAGACCTTTACGGCAGCTGGGCGGGCACGATTCATACATCCGCATATCTGCCCAGGGAGATGAAAGCATGGTTTGCCCTGGGCGGCGACCGGGAACCGGCCGTGTTTGATTTTGATAAGTGGCTGAATGGCGAAGATATAATGCTTACCAAAATAACAGGTGAGGTAGATACAGATATTCCGTTTGTTCATATGGATGAGGGAGCGGACTGGTTTAAAAGGTAAACCTGTATTTCAGGTATACCTTTTTTATTTGGATTTTTTATGATGATAATGGATAAAAAAAGAAAATCGACTTCCAATAACATACTGATAATTCCTATATTATGAAGAGCTTTGTTACTTTCATCTTAATTTGGTAAACGTGCCAAAATAGGCACATAGATTTTGTTTCGGTTGTCAGTATAATAGAACTAGAAGGGTTTTTTGACGGGAGGGTTGCCAATGGGTCAAAGGAAAAGAATATGGCTTGAAAAGTTAAGAAAAATAAAAGGATACAGTCAAGAAGAAATCGCTAATCTGGTTCACATAGACAGGTCTTATTATTCCAAAATTGAGAGCGGTGTCAGGATCCCGAGTCCGGCAACGGCAGAAGATCTGGCTGATTTGCTGAACTTTCATGTGTCTATCTTTGAACTGGAGGACAGTCCTTTTTACTTTGCTTTGCAGGATGCCCCAATGATAGTGGCACACTTCAATCTTAACCTGGAATACACCTGGATTTTCAATCCCCATCCTAATTTTGATGCCGTTTCAGTGATCGGAATGAACGATGTGGATTTGGAGGATAATCCGGGTAACAGGCAGTTGATGGAACTGAAAAGGAAAGTGATTGCTGAGGGCAGACCGATCAGGAAAATCATCGAGTTTCCAATGTCTGACGGTTTATATACGTATGATGTGTCCTGTCACCCTTTATTTAATGATAAAGGTGCACTGATTGGAGGAAGTTCTGCATCCACCGAGCTAAGAAAGGTGGATAAAACAGAAGTATCGCACTGTGATCGCACATCTGAGAACCTCACATTAAATTAAAGAATAGGGGTGGAGGATGTGCAGGATTCTATATTGACGAACTTATTATTGAATTCTTTTTTTATTCTATCAGGTCTATTGATCATCGCAGTTTATTATGATGTCAAAAAGAAAGTTCCATCCAGATTATTTGTCATCCTCATCTCAAGCGTTACGATTATATTATGTGTGATGTTCGGTTCCAAACTTGCATCCGGAGTCTATATCGATTTAAGGCGGGTCCCGTTCTTCTTGGCGAGTCTGTATTTCGGACCACTGGTGTCATTTGTACTCATGGTCATCATCATTGTTATCAGACTGATCCTTATAGGGGATGAATTGATCCTCCTTGTCGCACTGAATTATTTTAGTGCATTTTTAATTTTAGCAAAGCTGTCAAAAGGTTTTTATCGTGCAAAGAAAAAACATAAATTGATTTACTCTGCCGGCCTCTGTTTACTGATGTCGGTCTATAACATAATAGTCGGCTACTTGTACGGTACAGAATTAGTGATGGTTGAACAAATTGGCATCGTCCTCATACCGCTGGCCTCGATGGTCTTTGCTATCCTTATAGCTGAAATGCTGCGCAAGGTGATGAAAGCTAGAAATTTATTCATACAGCAGGAAAAACTGCAGGCAGTCGGACAATTGGCAGCCACCATTTCTCATGAGGTAAGTAATCCATTAACGTCCTCAAAAGGCTTTCTCCAGCTGATGCGCAATGAACAAGATCAAAACAGTCAACAAAGATTCCTCGATCTTTCGTTGGAAGGAATCGATCAGGCGTCACATGTGATCGACGAGTATTTAACATTTGCCAACACAACCCCTGATAAAATAGAGCATATCGACGTAAAGGAACTGATAAGTGGATTAATTCATATGATGAAGCCGATTGCCGCCAATCACGGTGTATCCATCAAATACAAGTTATTGCCGGACATATACATTGAAGGCCAGACTCGGAAATTCAAGCAATGCATGATGAATATCATGAAAAACTCCATCGAGTCCATGCCTTCCGGCGGTGTGCTCCTTATAGGAATGACACAGGCTGATAATCTGGTCATCTCCATTGCCGATACAGGATCTGGAATGACCGCCGAGCAGGTTCATCGATTCGGTGAACCATTTTACACGACAAAAGATGAAGGGACGGGTCTCGGCATCATGGCTGCAAGTATCATCGTCAATTCCATGAGGGGCAAGATTCAGGTGAAAAGTGAATTGAACAGGGGAACAACCGTCTTTTTGGAATTTGGTGAAGTGACATTTATAAAAGACAAAAAAGGAATCCAGCCGTGAAAGCTGGATTCCTTTTTGCCTTATATGAATTTCACAATATCCTCGAATGGTCTGCGCGTCTTCGGTGCCGGATCGTTTACACGGTATCCGAAGGCACACATGACTGAAATGCTGAAGTGACCGTCTTCCAGCAATCCTTCTTCTTCGAGCAGCGCATTCATTTTATCAACATCAAAGCCTTCGATCGGACATGAGTCCACTCCGATCTGAGCGGCTGCCGTCATCATGTTCCCCAGGGCGATATAAGTCTGTTTCCCTGCCCAGTCAAGCATCGGGCGCTCTCCGTCCAGAAGGTCGAAATCAACTTTCTGGAACTGCTCGATTTTTTCGAGATATTTGCTCATATGATCTTCAGGCATGCTCTTTGTGTTTTGGAAATGATTGCGCAGATATTCTGAATCATACTTCGTATCAAGCTTTGTACGGGCCAGTACGACTACAAAATGGCTGGCATCCGGCAGTTTCCCGTAAGCCCCCCACGCCGTGTTCTTGATTTTTTCACGGAGACCCGCATCCTCGATGACCAGGAATCTCCATGGCTCAAAACCGAAAGAACTTGGAGAAAGCCGGCCGGTTTCCATGATGAATTGAAAATCATCATCGGCTACCTTTTTATCTGGATCGAATTGCTTGGTGGCATGCCTGAATTCATAGGCATCCAATATTTCCTGTTTGATTGCTTCTTTATCCCTCATTGAACATCGCTCCTTACTTGAATTCATTGACTTCTTTAAAATAGCATAAGTTGTCTGAGGATTCACATCATTTGATTGGCGGATACGTTGCCTCTTGAAACTATTTCCGTTTTGTTTCGTATAAAGAGGAAAGGTCTACTAAACGCCGCAGTTGATTTCCGTACAAGACTTCGCTTTCCGCGGGTAGCCCGTGAGCCTCCTCGGCAAGCCTGCGGGAAGAAAAGCGGAGGGGCTTTGAAAAGAGGCGGTTGGCATAAGGCGAATCGGCCACGAAGGCGCTCTTTGCCTTCTTGGCCGATTTGACTTATGACATGTGCCTCTAAACCCCGCAGCTAGACAAGTCTCACATCAGCTACTCTTCCCGCAGGAGTCTTCGTCTTGCACTACAATCAACTACTGGATGATAAGCATAAAAAAATTTTATATAAATAATTTGCGAAAAATTATCAAACAAAAGTATTTTAGGAGGAGATACTATGATGGGAATCATCCTGATCTTCGTGATTGGAGCAGCGATGCTCGCTCTTTTCAATTGGCTGATGGGGTATGGGAAAGGATATATCCAAATAGATTTTGAAGAACGTTTCTTCAAGGAGAAGGAACATATTGAAGCAATCAAGCTGGAACTTGAAAATCAGGGGAAAGAAGTTCACTATCAAGGTAACGGCCATTTTAAGATAGACGATCGCCCATATTCATTCATCGAACGAATCGTCTCCATGGGAGGAGTCCCGATGCAGCGGACCATTCTTAAACCGATTAAAAAGTAAAGGTCCGTCCACGCTAACGCGGTGTGGACGGACGATGACGAGGAGATGTATATGAAAGAAAATTATTTTGACGAACTGCTGAATATCAAAACGGGGAAGGATCAGATGGGGATGCCGAGGGCGATTCATTATCACCGCTATGAACCCACTCCATATGGGGCGCTTCAGGAGTTGTTCCAGGTGTACGAGTTGAAGAAGACTGACCGCGTTGTGGATTTCGGGTGTGGCAAGGGCCGTCTCAATTTTTTTACGCATTATTTATTTGGATCGACCGTCATCGGAATCGAGATGAATGAAGAGTTTCATCTTGAGGCCATCGAGAACCGGGAGAACTTTTTTAGAAAGCAGAAGGGCAGAAGAAGTGCGATAGAATTTCATTGCTGCCTGGCCGAAGAGTATGAGATCCACCCGGGTGATAACGTCTTCTATTTCTTCAACCCGTTTTCTGTGCAGATTTTTATGAAAATCATCAACAACATCCTATTCTCATTGGAATTTTCTCCCCGTGACATCGAAATCGTCCTCTACTACAGCTCGGACGATTATGTTCATTATCTGGAGAACCATTCACTGTTCGAACTTCGTAATGAAATCAATCTTTCCGGGGAGTATGAACATAATGTGTATGAGCGTTTTTTGGTTTATGGGCTCGCATATTGAATCCAGCAGATGATTTTGAAAAAACAGCTGCTGGTTTTTTTCTGTTTTCGAAAAATCGAAAGTACTACTTGGAAACATACTGTGGATTCACGGAGGGGACCGCTTTATACAATCTCTGCAGGATTACCATGGATACAGCTGTGACCCCCAGGTCCAAAGGCAGGTAGACCGCCATCCATCCCCAGGCGACGGTATAGCTGAAGCCGCTTGGCGCCTCCGCCCAGAATGAAAGGGCGACATACATAAAATTCGTACCGATTATGTAATTCAACACCAACGCAAGTATCCCCCCTGTAGTATATCCAAAGATGTTCCTCTTTCTTTCCAGCACCATACCGACTGCAAAAGCGACAGCGATAAAAGACAGAACGAATCCGAATGTGGGGCTCAATAAACTGGAAGGACCACCTTTAAACTGGGCAAAAACAGGAGCCCCGGCCAGGCCGAGTGCCAAGTAAACCGTCATCGCTTTTGCGCCTGTCCTGCTCCCCAGCATCCCTCCGGCAAGAATCGCAAACATCAACTGAAGCGTGACGGGGACCCCGCCGATCACCAGAAACGGTGAGATATTCGCCCCGACCGCCATCAGGGCGGCAAAGAGGCCGCATAATACTATTTCTTTCGTTTTACTCATCTTCATACTATCCTTCCTCATAATGTGATATGATACTTATTATCAAATATGTTAACTAAAAAGTAAATATGGTTAACATAGATAAAAAGGAGGAAATTAAGTGGGTGGTTTTTTTGTCACAGGCACCGATACTGAAATTGGCAAGACAATGATCACAGCTGTGTTGACCCGCCATTATCTTGAGCGGGGATCCGACACGTTCCCTTACAAGCCTGTCCAAAGCGGAGCTGAATGGGAAGGGGAGAAGCTGACTGCACCGGACACCGTATTTTATGAACGTTTCGCAGGCAGGGAATTTGGACCTGAAACCAATACATATCTTTTGAAAATACCAAGTTCTCCTCACCTGGCAGCAGCGTTGGAAGGCGTGAAAATTGAATCTCAGCCGATTGTTGATCAAACAGAGAAACTACTAAACTCTCATGAACTCGTGTTTGTGGAAGGGGCAGGCGGATTGATCGTCCCGTTGAATGAGGAAGAAACGATGATCGACCTGATCGACCGACTGTCGCTGCCAGTCATCCTGGTGGCAAGGGCGGGTCTTGGAACGATCAATCACACGGTCCTGTCGGTAATGGCGCTGAAACAGAGAAACATCAAAATCGCCGGGATCGTCCTCAACCGGGTGACATCCGATGAGCTGACGGAGATCGAAGAAGACAATAGAAGAATGCTTCAGAAATTATCAGGTGTTCCCATCATAGGCACCTTTCCATACATAACAGGCCGGGAAATAGAAAAACTGGACGTCGGAGAAATCCTTGAACACTGGAACATGAATATTTTAGAGGAGGCAATGCAGCATGAATCAAGAAAAGCTTATTGAAAAAAGCAGCCAGTATCTTTGGCTCCCGTTTACTCAAATGAAGGACTATGATGCAGATCCACTGGTGATTGAAAGCGGGGAGGGGGTATACCTCCGTGATATCCACGGAAAAGAGTATCTCGATGGATACTCATCTCTATGGCTGAATGTCCATGGTCACCGGAATGAAGAAATCAATCATGCCATCAAGGAACAGCTGGATAAAATCGCCCACTCGACATTGCTTGGTGCTTCCAATATTCCGTCGATCCTGCTGGCAGAAAAGCTGATCGACCTTTCTCCCGAAAAGCTGAAGCGGGTGTTCTATTCAGACAGCGGTGCAACATCGGTGGAAATCGCGATTAAAATGGCGTATCAATATTGGCAGAACATCGGAAGGCCAGAGAAGCAGAAATTCATCACACTTAAAAATGCCTATCATGGGGATACGGTAGGGGCCATCAGCGTGGGGAAAGTGGATATCTTTCACCGCGTCTATAAATCTCTCATGTTCCATTCCCTGGTTGCCCCGTTTCCTGATGTCTACCACCATCCCGACCTGGATGATGCAGATGAAATCCGCGATCGGTGCCTTCAGGAGCTGGAGGAGATCCTCAGAGAATATCACCACGAAATTGCCGGAATGACCGTCGAATCGCTGATACAGGGAGCCGGCGGGATGAATATCATGCCAAAAGGGTATTTTAAAGGAGTCGAAGATCTTTGCAGGAAATACAATATCCTTCTGATCGTCGACGAGGTGGCGACAGGGTTTGGCCGCACCGGAAAAATGTTCGCCGTAGAGCATGAAGGCGTCCAGCCTGATATCATGACGGTTGCAAAAGGGATTACGGGCGGATATCTGCCAATCGCAGCGACACTGACGACGGAAGAAATCTATGAAGCATTTTACGACGACTATAATTCTTTAAAAACATTCTTCCACGGCCATTCCTACACAGGAAATCAGCTTGGATGCGCAGCTGCACTTGCCAATCTTGAAATCTATAAGAGAGAAAATCTGATAGAGAAGACACAGGAGAAAATATCAATAATTGAAAATCTGCTGAAGCCGTTGAAACAGCATCCACACGTAGGGGATATCCGGCAGCTCGGGATGATCTGCGGTATCGAATTGGTGATTGATAAGGAGTCAAAAAAACCTTTCGAGTGGGAAGACAGAGTCGGATATCATACCACCCTGAAAATGAGGGAACTCGGCATGCTGACTCGCCCGATCGGGGATACGATCGTCTTCATGCCGCCGCTTGCAGCGAATGAAGAGGAACTTAGGGAGATGGTGAGTATCATGAGTGAAGCGATTGAAATGACGACGAAGAAATATGCAGGTGAAAAAGCAGTGTGAGTTTGTGGGGGCGTACCAGGTACCACATAGGTATGTTTGTACCAGGTACAGAACCCTTGAATTGTGCCAGGAACAAAATCTCTGATTTGAGCCAGGCACAAAACGCTTGAGTTGAGCCAGGCACAATACCCCGTATCTGTGCCTGGCACCCCCAACCAAATCTCACTCCACAACTGACTCCAACAAATAATCCACAATATGAACAGCCCGCATCTTCTCAGAAAGTCCTTCCCGCTCGATCCCGAGCTTCATCTGGAGGAGGCAGCCGGGATTTGCAGTGACGATCGTGACTGCACCCGTGGCAGCTGCGTTTTCCATTTTGTGATCGAGGATCTTCATGGACATTTCGGATTCGACGATATTGTAGATACCGGCAGAACCGCAGCAGTGATCGGCCTGCATCATCTCTTTGTATTCGGCCCCTTCTATTGATTGAAGGAGGATGCGGGGCTCCATGAATGTCCGCTGTACGTTACGGAGGTGGCAGGAATCCTGGTAGGTGATCCGTCCCCCCTCAGAACGCAGTTTCACTTTTTTATGAAACTCAAGCTCTACTAAAATAGAAGAGATGTCCTTGATCTTACTTTTAAACTGTACGGCTCGGTCTTTCCATTCTGGGTCGTCCTTCAACAGATGGTCATAGTCGACGAGGAAGGCACCGCACCCGCCGGCATTGGTGATGATATAATCAATGCCGGCTTCTTCAAATGCCTCGATATTCCTTCTTGCTAATTGTTTGGCGGCATCTTTCTCGCCGCTGTGGCCGTGAAGGGCACCGCAGCACGTCTGAGTGTCAGGGATGGCGATCTCGCATCCGGCAAGCTGCAGAAGCCTTGTCGTCGCGTTATTTGTTTCCAGGAACATCGTATCCATCAAGCACCCGGAGAAGAAAGCGACCTTTTTCTTCTTCTCACCTATTGACGGCAGGGAAGACGGCCGGTTCTTCATTTCTTTCAATCTTGGAACCTTTGGGAGGACCCGTTCCATCACAGCCATGCTTTCAGGGAACAACTTCATGACCCCTGTGGCGTGGGCGGCCTTCTGCAGTCCCGACCGCTGATAGATTCCAAGAAGGTGGGTCACCATCCTCATCCTTCCCGGGTGAGGGAATAACCCTTCGAAAACCGTCTTCCGAAGAACACGTACGGGAAGGGAATGCTTTTTGTTCTGGTTGATGATATCGCGTGCTTCCTCTAAAAGATGGCCGTAGTTCACGCCTGAGGGGCAGACCGGCTCGCATGCCCTGCACCCGAGGCAGAGGTCAAGTGATCTTTCCACGTCTTCATCCGGTTCGATGACCCCGTCGACCACTGCCTTCATCAGGGCGATGCGGCCGCGGGGGGAATGGGATTCCTTGAAGCCCGATTCGATATAGGTGGGGCAGGAGGGGAGGCAGAAACCGCATCTCATGCAGTTCAGGAGCTCGTCCTGATCAATGCGATCCTTGAATTCCTGCTGTATCTGTTGTCTTTCCCTGGTTGTCGTCATCTTGAAATCACCACTCGTTTTCTTGATTCTTTCGCAAATACTTTATTCGGGTTCATTATATTATTCGGGTCGAATGACTGCTTGATCATTTTCATCGCCCCGATTCCTTCTGGTCCAAGCTTCCACTCCAGATAGGGTGCTTTCATCATCCCGACTCCGTGTTCGCCGGTGATGGTGCCGCCGAGTTCTATGGCATGGGCAAAGATTTCCTCAAATGCCGCCTCGACTCGCTCCACTTCATCATGATCCCTGGCATCGGTGGCCACGGTAGGGTGGAGGTTGCCGTCACCTGCATGGCCGAATGTACAGATTTTCACATCATGACGTTCGGCGATTTCATTGATCGCTTTAACCATTTTGGCGATTTCCGAACGGGGAACCGTTGCATCTTCCAGAATGGTCGTCGGCTTCAGGCGGGCGAGCGCCGACAGGGCAGAACGGCGGGCAGTGCGGAGAGCCTCTGCCTCCACTTCTGTCGCTGCCAATTGGACAGATACTGCCTGGTTCTCCAGGCACACCTCTTCCATTCGTTTCATATCCCGTTCTACCACTTCACGGGGGCCATCCTGTTCAATCAGGAGTACTGCCTTCACGTCAGTGGGAAGCCCTATATTTGCAAAATCCTCGACAACTTCCAATGTAGGCTGATCGAGAAATTCGAGGGTGGCAGGGATGATCCGGTTCGAGATGATGTTTGAAACACTCTTTGCAGCTGCTTCAATATCTTGATAGAGTGCGAGCATCGTCTGTTTCGTTTCCGGCATCGGTACAAGTTTCAGCGTTGCTTCCGTTATGACACACAGAGTTCCTTCGGATCCGACAAAGAGACGGGTCAAATCATATCCGGCAACGTCTTTTGCAAGTTTCCCGCCCGTCCGCACGATATCACCATTAGGAAGGACCGCTTCCAAAGCAAGGACATAATCGCGGGTGACGCCATACTTCAATCCTCTTAGACCTCCTGAATTTTCATTGATGTTGCCGCCTATCGTTGATATTTTCATAGAACTTGGGTCCGGGGGATAAAAGAGACCCCGTGCTTCGACCTCATTGATCAGATCCAGAGTAACCACTCCCGGCTGCACGGTGACTGTCAGATTCTCTTCATCCACCTCCAGAATCCTGTTCATATGGGTGAACAGAAGAACGAGACCGCCTTCTGTCGGACACGTGCCTGCACATAAGTTCGTACCTGAACCTCTTGGGACGATCGGCACGCGATGCTCATTGCATAGTTTCACAATTTCCGAAACTTCCTGTGTTGTGCGGGGGACGATGACGGCATCCGGCATCGATTGGAAATTTGGCGTTGCAACATAGGAATAGACGAGTCTTTCTGCAGAACTTTCCCTGTAGTGGTCTTCACCGACCACTTCGATGAATTGTTTTTTTAATGAAGTTGAAATCATGGATATACCGCCTTTAATAAAGATATGAAAGAAAGGACGAGCCTTATAAAATAAGTCCGTCCCGTTTCTTATGGATTATTTGGAAGAATGAAAAGCGGCAACGGCATCGCGTAAATGCCCGTCATGCTTTTTCAGGAGTTCGAGTACCCCTTTGCCTCTAAGCCCCGTCATGATCTGCAGGATTGCGGCTTTCGTATGGTTGTTTTGTTCGGCAAGGGCAGCACGTGCTTCTTCATCTGAAGCGCCGGTTGCGGTCTTGACGATGTTTTCTGCACGTTTGCGGAGTTTTTCATTGGTCATCTGGACATCGACCATGAGGTTCCCGTAGACTTTTCCGATTTTGATCATGGAGGCAGTGGTCAGCATATTCAACACAAGCTTCTGGGCAGTGCCGGCCTTCATGCGTGTGGATCCGGTCACTACTTCCGGGCCGACGATCGGAGCAATCGTGTAAGCTGAGATTTTCTCCATCTCGGAGTCCTTGCTGCAGACGATCGATACGGATACCGCCCCGATTTCGTTGGCGTATTCCAAAGCACCGATGGTATAAGGGGTGCGTCCGCTTGCGGCAATCCCGACTACGACATCGTTCCCGGTCAAGCCGATATCAATAAGATCCTGTTTTCCCTGATCGCCGTCATCTTCTGCGCCTTCGATCGCTTCAGTGGTCGCTTCTTTTCCCCCTGCGATGATGCCGATTACCATCCCGGGATCCGTTCCATATGTAGGCGGGCATTCTGAGGCGTCAAGTATCCCCAGGCGGCCGGACGTACCCGCGCCAGTATAGATCAGGCGTCCTCCTTTATTGAAGGCTTGTACAATCTTGTCCACTACTTCGCTGATTGAAGGGATTTCCTTTGCAATCGCGTTTGGAACGAGGAGATCTTCCTGATTGATGACTGTAACGATTTCTTCAGTGTCCATCAAATCGATGTTCAATGTTTTTGGGTTTTGCTGTTCTGTGTTCAATTTCGTTAAGTTCATTTTGTATCCCTCGCTAGTAATTGAAATTTGCCTCCCGCTTTTATTTCATGGATGAGGGGGAGGTCTTCGTACACGACCCTTGCGATGACATTGACTTTATCATCTTTCGGCAGGTCCCGTTTCATGATCTGAAGTTCACCGGAATATCTGCCGTATAATTCATTATCGACCGTCACCGTTCCCACTCTGCGCTCAACCGTGCTGCACGGTTCGATGGTTTTTCCGTTTCCGGCATATGACCGTGATTCCACTGACCTTATGACGTCCCTTGCAGGATCCATCCGGTTCGTATGCACCCCTTCAAGGAGGTGAGAGTAATCCTTATCTGTAAGTAATTCTACAGTTAAAGGGATGACACCTTTATCGATGATGTTCAGTGTCTTGAGCGTTTCTTCTTTCGAGGAAGGGTCCCCGATCAGTATTTTATCTGTATAACCCGAGTACTTTAATTGTGCCGCTGCAAGAGCGGGGGAGAGCCTCCGGTGCTGTTCAAGTGTGGGCAGCCCTTCGAATATCGGGCCGCGAAGCGTATCGTCGCCCGGTATGAACGCCATCGTCGTAATACCCCTGGAACTCAGCATGACGTTTCGCTCTATTAAAAAATCAAGGTCCAGCCCCGTTTCGGGACGGGGATAGAAATTATGCCAGGCCTCGACGTTTTCCACATTTAATCCTTTTTCAATCAGACTGTCAAGTTCAGCATCAGATACGGTGCTCGCATTGATCCCGATCTTCAGCTGTTTTGAAAGATTCACGATTTCATCCGGGGAAAAGCCATAATCAACCCTGATCCCGGCCAGTCCCCAATCGAGAAGCAGCGGGACTCTATCTCCGTCAATCCCCAAATGGCCGAGTGACTTCGGCGACACGTCGGCCATCAGTTCCATATTATATGTACGGGCAAGGCTGCCGAGCTCCTGAAGCAGGTCTTTATAGGTTTCCGGATTATCTTCAGGAATATGAAGGGAGGTAAAGATGGACTTAAATCCATAAGAGGAGGTCTTCCTGATCCATTCCGCATTCTTTTCCCTGTTTTCTTCTTTAAGATAAATTGAGATTCCCAGCATGTTTTCCACTCCTTACATGAAGGCTGTTTTCTAAAAGATTGGTACTTTTCGTAAATTGGCTAGCAGCCTGAATATTGCTTGTGGACGTGCTCTTTTCGAATTCAACTTTAAACGACAGGTGGACAAAGATCAGAAAATACGCAAGTTCCGGTATTTTCTTGTGTGTAAAGCAACAAAGTATGCGAAAAGAGCTTACATGAAAAAACGTAAAGAAGGAGGAAGACCCTCCTTCTTTACTAAAGTATGATTCTACTTAAATATCCTTTGCCATTTCATCTTTGAATCCGAACATCCATGTGAAGAGGAATCCGAATACGTACGCGATCAGGACACCTGCAAGATACAGAAGGATCTGCCCGTCTTCCATCAGGAAGGCAAGAGGGATACCTGATACACCGATTGCAATGGTTGCCGTTTTAAAGACAGCCTGGAAAGCACCCCCGACGGCAGCACCGAGACAAGCCGTGATGAATGGACGCCCAAGCGGCAGCGTGACTCCGAAGATCAGCGGTTCGCCGATACCAAGGATTCCAACTGGAAGTCCGCCTTTGATTACTTTTCTCAATCGCTGGTTCTTTGTTTTGAAGTAAATCGCAAATGCTGCACCAACCTGACCGGCACCACCCATGGCAAGGATCGGAAGGAGCGGGTCATTTCCGATTGTATTGATCAATTCCATATGCACCGGAGTCAAGCCCTGGTGAAGTCCGGTCACAACAAGAGGAAGGAATGTACCTGCAAGGATCAGTCCCGCAAAGAAACCGCCCATGTCGATCAGTCCGAGTAAACCTTTTGTGATTAAATCTGAAATGAAACCTCCGACAGGCTGGAGGATGACTAGAGTGGCGAATCCGGTAATCAGTAGTGACAGCGTCGGAGTAATGATGATATCCACTGCTGAAGGAACTACTTTACGGATTCTCTTCTCAAGGAATGCGATGAAAACGGCAGCAAGCATGACGCCGATTAAACCGCCGCGTCCAGGTACAAGATCTTCCCCAAATAATGTGATATTGGCAAGACCAGGGTTGATGATGAGGATGCCGGCTGCACCGCCAAGGGCAGGAGAACCACCAAATTCTTTCGCGGTATTAATACCGACGAATACACCAAGGTAACCAAATAGACCCCATCCGATCAAGTTAAGGATCTCAATCAGTGTCGATTCAGGATTAACACCCGATCGAACGATGACGTTTGTGAGCCCTGCAATCAGCCCGGAAGCAACGATAGCCGGAATCAGCGGAATAAAGATACTGGCTATTTTACGTAAAAATAATTTGAATGGCGTGGCGTTCTTTTTCTTTAAATCTGCTTTTGTACGATCGGCGAGTCCTTCGAATGAAAAGTCCTCATCTTCCTCGTCCACTGATGAAACAGACTTTCCTGTCATCGCTGAAACTTCAGCTGCGACCTTGGTGACAATTCCCGGTCCCAATATGATCTGAATCGTTTCTGCTTCGACTACCCCAAGCACCCCGTCTATTTTTTTGATGCCTGCTAAGTCGACCCTGCCCTCATCGATCGGTTTGACGCGAAGCCGCGTCATACATGATTCCAATGAGGCGATATTATCAGGTCCGCCAAGAAGCCCGGTAATTTCCTGGGCCAATCTTTCTTCCTTCCGCATAAAATTCTCCCCTTTTTAATAAAAATGTAATAACTAATAATGAATTCGCTTACAAAGTATCATATCAACTATTAGTATAGATGTCTATACCATTTATCGAAAGAAAAGAACAAGTTTTTAAGAATAATAGACAAAAAACTCACCCCGGGCTTATCAGCCCCTGGTGAGTTTTTTTATCTCAGTCTTTCGATATCCATCTTGTATTTGTATTTATCCCCCCGGTAAGTGGACTTTACCAGTTCAAATGGAGAGCCGCCTTCAAGGTATGTTTCGCGCTGGATGAATAAAACCGGTTCTCCTTTTTCCAGCTTCAGGTGTTTGGCGTCATCTTCGGTCGCAGCTGCAGCCTCGATCGATTGAGAGGCGTGGCCGAGCTTTAATCCGATTTCTTCCTCCACATATTGATATAGGGAGTGAGACAGAATTTCCTGACTCAGGCCCGGAATCAGTTTTACAGGGATATAGGTCGTCTCGATGGCCATCGGTTCATTGCTTGCAAGACGGATCCGTTTAATTTTATAAACAAGGTCATCTTCCTTCAAGCTGAAATGATGAACCAGATCATCGGTCGGACTCGAGAGTTCAAAATGGATTAATTTATTGCCGGGTTCAAGCCCGCGTCTTCTCATGTCCTCACTGAATGAGGTCAAGCCATGCAGGGATTGTTCGAATTTATGCTGTGAAACATAAGTACCGCTCCCTTTTTTCCGGTACAAGAAATTTTTATTGACTAGGTTGGTGATCGCCTGGCGGACGGTCATCCGGCTGATAGTGAATTGTTCAGCAAGTTCTCTTTCAGAAGGAAGCACGTCCCCGGGTTTGAGGACACCGGAGTCAATCATCCCTTTTATATGTTCTTCAATTTGGTAATACAGAGGTAAAGGAGACTTTTTATTGACCAATATCATTGTCACCGTCCTGAGAAGTATAGTGTTTAACGTATCCTGATTCATACTTTCGTTCATAATCAAACATATCTTACCATCTGAATCAATATGATGTCTATACCAGTATGAAGTGGGCTGTGAATATATTCCTGGATTTTATGTCTATTTTTAGTCTAAAATTAAATTGGTATAGACAACTATGACCTGAAATGATACATTCACAACAGATAAAGTTTACTCGGAAGGGGAATGAAATATGAGCAGCCCTGATAACTGCATTATTAAAAATCTGCGAATATATGCCGAAAATGGCATCATGAAAAATGGATTTATTAAAATAGAAGGTGAAACAATCACTGAAATCGGAGAGATGGATCGTTTACAAAATAACGGGGAGTACAGAGAGATCTCAATCCCTGGTAATGTTTCAGTAATCCCGGGTATGATCGATGTCCATATCCACGGCGTCAAAGGTGCGGACACGATGGATGCCAGCATAGAAGCGCTTGAAACGATGACGAGGGCACTTCCGCAGGAAGGGACGACAAGTTTTCTTGCAACGACAATGACAGAGTCGAAAGAGAAGATCGAAAAAGCGTTGATCAAGACGGGAGAGTATATCGAAGCAGGACAGGAGAGGGGAAAGGCGGAAATTCTCGGCATCCATCTGGAGGGACCGTTCATTAACAGCGGGAAAGCAGGTGCCCAGCCGCTGCATCATATTGCAAAGCCGTCTGTCGAGATGTTTGACAGCTGGCAGCAGGCTTCCCGAAATCACATTAAGCTGGTGACGATTGCCCCCGAAATGGATGAAGAACATACAGTGATCCGGCATTTAAAGAAAAATGGGGTCGTCGCTTCAGCAGGCCATTCCGCTGCGGGATATGATGAAATGGGCCGGGCCATCGAAAGTGGAGTCAGTCATGTCACGCATCTTTTCAATCAAATGACCGGCTTGCATCACCGTGAACCGGGAATAGTAGGTGCAGCCTTCAACCGCAGGGAATTGATGGTGGAACTGATTGCGGACGGCATCCACGTCAGACCCGAAGCCGTGGAAATCGCCTTTCAGCAAATCACTGAAGAACGGATGATACTTATCACAGACTCCATGCGCGCCAAATGCCTGAAGAACGGAAGATACGATCTTGGCGGACAGATGGTGACCGTGAAGGACGGCATGGCACTTTTAGATGAAGATACGCTGGCGGGGAGTGTACTGGAAATGAAGTCTGCCTTTCAAAATATCCAGAAGTTCACTGGATGTTCAATGGAGGAAGCCATCAGGATCACCTCCGAGAATCCCGCCAGACAGCTGGGTGTGTTCGACAGGAAAGGAAGCATCGCTGCCGGCAAGGATGCCGACCTCGTGATACTGGATGAGCACATGGACGTTTTAATGACGATCTGTAAAGGGAAAACAGCCTATATGAGGGGAGGCGGTACCAAGTGAAAATCATTGAAGTATCCGACTATAAGCAGATGAGTGAAAGAGCGGCTCAGCACGTGATCAAAAAAGTCAGGAGTTCCGGCTGTTTGACGCTTGGACTTGCCACAGGTGGAACACCAAAAGGGCTGTATGGTGAACTTATCGAGGATCATTTTACAAACGGGACCTCCTATAAATGCGTCAATACGTTCAATCTAGACGAATATATCGGACTGACAAAGGAAGATCCGAACAGCTATTATCAATATATGTGTTCGAATCTCTTTTCTCATATTGATATCCCGCTCTCTCAAACGCATATTCCATCCGGGATGGCAGATGATGCTGCGGAGGAATGCCGCCGTTATGAAAACATGATCGAAGAAGCCGGCGGCATTGACCTTCAGATCCTCGGCATTGGGGAGAACGGGCATATCGGTTTCAATGAACCCGGGACTTCCTTTCAATCAGGTACACACATCGTGAATCTGACTGAGTCAACTAGGGAAGCAAATGCCCGCTATTTTGATTCGCTTGTGGAAGTGCCCCGGCAGGCCATCACGATGGGCATCTCAAGCATCATGAAAAGCAAAGAAATCCTTCTGCTCGTATCAGGAGAATCAAAACGGGAAGCCATGCAGAAGCTCATCGAAAATGACGTAACCGAAAACTTCCCCGCTTCAATCCTGAAAAAACATCCAAAAGTCACCATCATCGCCGATTCGGATGCCCTTGCTTGATCTGAAAACCTTCACTCTATGCAGTGAGGGTTTTTTGTATCCGTAGATAATCACACCTGAATGGTTTACTATTATAGATAAAGCCATATTAAATTCCTTCATATTGACCATACTGATGAATGAAGGAAATAGAGGTGAAACATATTGTTTAAAGAGATTTCAATAAACGAATTGCTTTCTGATCATTCCAATGACTATGTATTGGTCGATGTCCGTTCACCTTCTGAGTATGAAGAAATGACGATCCCAGGCAGCTTTAATATCCCCGTCTTTGATGACAAGGAAAGAGCGGAAGTTGGGACGCTTTATAAGCAAGTGAGCAAAGAGGCGGCAACAGACAGAGGACTTGAACTTTTCTCCGCAAAGCTTCCTGATTTCATAAAAAAATTCAAAGAACTCCCCGGGAAGAAAGTGGTCTACTGCTGGCGGGGAGGCATGAGAAGCAAATCCGCTGCCACATTCCTTGATTTGATGGGGATTGAGACGTACAGGATAAAAGGAGGGATACGTACATACCGTCATTGGGTTTTGGATCAGCTGGAGTCGATTGAATTGACACAGGAAGCGTTTGTCCTGAACGGAGGAACCGGCACAGGGAAAACAGAGATCCTTCACAGACTGGCACAAGAGGGATTTCCGGTACTCGACCTGGAGAGGCTGGCGAATCACCGAGGCTCTGTTTTCGGCGGGCTTGGACTGACTCCCCACAATCAGAAAACATTTGATTCTCTTTTAGTGAATGAAGTGAAGCGGCTAGAACATCACCCGCTCGTCCTTTTTGAAGCGGAAAGCAAACGGGTTGGGAAAGTACTCCTTCCTTCTTTTATATTGAATAAAAAAGAACAAGCCACACATATCTTCATTGAACTGCCGATTGAGGAAAGAGTCGGGCATATCATGAAGGAATACAGACTTCATGAACATCACGAAGAATTTGTAAAGTCTTTCAGTCAGATCAAACGCCGGATCCACAGCCCGACCGCCAATCAGATTGAAGAAGAATTGAAAACACGAAACTATGAAACGGTATTGGAATTGCTGCTGACCTACTATTATGATCCCAGATACAAGCACTCTGCAGAAAAGTACAGTGATGAGCAGAAAATCATCCTGAAGGTGGATACAATTGATGAAGCGGTTAAAGCAGTCAAGGGCATAGTGGCTGGGAAAAAAGGACTGGTGGGAAGCAACTGATTGCAACGTGTTGTCGAAAAGCAGTCAATATTTCCCGGAAAATGTCACAGTCAAATCAATTTCAGAAAACTAACCTCGAATTAACCGGGGTTATTTTTTTTGCCAGGTTTGCTCAAGAGCTAAACCGGTTATATAAAGTTGAGTGAACCAAACTATGACCACTACAAAAATACGTAAAACCAACCCGTATAATCTCACCCTCAAAAAAATTTTTTTCAATGAAAAATCCACATAAAAATTCAAAAACATTTATAACTATGTATTCTTATGCGCCAAGATTTTGTAAACGATTTCTTTATTGAAATAACAAGGTTTTAAAGTTTTTGAAAATTTAGTAAAATAGACAATTCTCCTTGTGATTTCCGCCTTAATATTCTTTAACTTAAGTGTTTAAAAGGCTTCGAATCATTGACTAAATTTTTCGTTTTTTCTAAATTTCATGATATACTAACAAAAATTAAGAAAATTCGATTAAAAGATAATATTATCTTTCAATAATAGTAATCCAGTAGAGGGGGACGTTGTGAATGAAAAATAATCTTCCTTCAGCGCAGGGATTGTATGATCCGGCGCATGAACATGAAGCTTGCGGTATTGGGATGATCGCCAATATAGATGGCAGGAAATCTCATAATATCGTGCAAAACGCCATCAATATCCTTTGTAATCTTGAACACCGGGGAGGGCAATCCGCCGATACCAGCACCGGTGACGGAGCAGGTATCCTGACTCAGATTCCACACAGATTCTTCAAGAAACAATGTGAAAAAGAAGATATCCATTTGCCTGGTGAAGGTGAATACGGAGTGGGGATGGTCTTCCTCCCTGAAGAGTATGATTCACGGATGCAGAGTAAAGAATTATTCGAACGGATCATCGAAGAAGAAGGACAGAAGACACTCGGATGGAGACCTGTACCAATCAATGATTCCTTTGTTGGTAAAGTTGCTTCAAAGTCAAAGCCGTTCATCCGGCAGGTGTTCATCGGCGCTTCCGATGATATGAAGACACGGATGGATTTTGAAAGAAAATTGTATGTCATCCGAAAACGAATCGAGAAGGAAACATCGCAGATTGAGGAATTAAGAGATGTATACTTGTGCAGCTTATCTTCCACAACCATTGTATACAAAGGGATGCTCATCCCTGAACAGCTGGATTCCTTTTACATCGACCTCAATCACCCTGAGTTCCAATCCGCACTGGCCCTGGTGCATTCCCGCTTCAGTACGAATACATTTCCAAGCTGGCAGCGATCACACCCTAACCGATATACCATCCATAATGGAGAATTCAATACATTAAGAGGTAACGTCAACTGGATGAGAGCACGTGAACAGCTGTGCCATTCTTCTGCTTTCAGTGAAGAAGATCTGGAGAAAATCCTTCCGGTCATCGATGAGACTGGCAGTGACTCATCCATGTTCGATAATGCATTTGAGTTCCTTCATTTGTCTGGAAGATCACTTGCCCATACGGCGATGATGATGGTACCGGAACCTTGGGAGAATGATGATACGATTCATCCAAAGAAAAAGGATTTTTATGAATATCATAGCTGCCTGATGGAGCCGTGGGACGGACCGGCCGCACTTGTGTTTACGGACGGTAAACAAATCGGGGCATGCCTTGACCGTAACGGTCTGAGACCTGCAAGATATTATGTAACGAAGAATGGCATGATTGTCCTTGGATCGGAAGTCGGTGCGCTCGATATCTTTGCTGATGATATCGTCTACAAAGATCGTCTTCAGCCGGGAAAAATGCTTCTCGTCGACTTGGAAAAAGGAAGAATGATTCCTGATGAGGAAATCAAGCTCAGAGTGGCAAACGAACAGCCTTACAGACACTGGCTGAACAACTATAAAATAGAACTGAAAGATTTGCCTGAAGCTCCATATGGTTCTGAAATCTTCACATCTGAAGAAGTACTCGCTCAGCAGCAGGCATTCGGTTATACCACAGAAGAAATCAATAAAATCATCAAACCGATGGTAACGGACGGGAAAGACCCGGTCGGTTCAATGGGCTACGATTCCCCTCTTGCCGTGCTGTCGAAAAAGCCGCAGCTTCTTTATAACTATTTCAAGCAGCTGTTTGCACAGGTAACTAATCCGCCGATCGATGCGATACGTGAACAGATCGTCACATCTGTCGGTACGACGATCGGGGCGGAAGGAAATCTTGTCGATCCGGGTCCTGAAAGCTGCAGGCATATCCGTCTGGACACGCCTGTCCTTACACAGGAAGAACTTGAAAGACTTCGCTACCAAAATGAAGAAGGCTTCAAGACTGTCACTCTAACGACTTTGTTTAACGTAACAGAGGAAGAGGATCAGCTTGAAGGTGCTCTGGATAAACTATTTGCCAGAGCCGACCTTGCGATCAAAGACGGAGCAACCCTTTTGATTTTATCCGACAGAGGGGTGTCAAAAGAGCGTGCCGCCATACCGGCTCTGCTTGCCGTATCGGGTCTGCATCAGCACCTGATCCGTCAACGTTCCCGGACTAAGGTCAGTCTGCTGGTTGAATCAGGTGAGCCGCGTGAGGTCCATCATTTTGCCACTTTACTCGGTTACGGAGCGGAAGCCATCACTCCATATCTTGCATATGAGTCACTCCGCGACCTTGTTAATAAAGGGGAGCTGCAGCAAAGGACATACAGGGAAGCAGTCAAAACTTATGTGAAGGCTGCAACGGACGGCGTCATGAAGGTCCTCTCTAAAATGGGCATCTCCACGATCCAAAGTTACCGCGGTGCCCAGATATTTGAAGCAATCGGGATCCATAATGAAGTCATTGATAAATACTTTACCCGCACCGCTTCAAGATTGGGCGGAATCAAGCTCGATATCATTGAAAAAGAAGTACTGATGAGACACCGCAAGGCATTTGTAGAGAGAAAAGACTACAATCGTAAGTTGGAGTCCGGTGATGAATTCCAATACCGCAAAAATGGAGAAGATCATCAATATAACCCAGCTACAATCCATACGCTTCAGCATGCATGCAGAACGAACAATTATGAAACGTTCAAGAAATATTCGACTATGCTGACAGATGAGAAGCAGAACCTGCAGTCACTCCGGGGCCTTCTTTCCTTTAAGAAGAGACAGCCGGTACCGATCGAGGAAGTCGAATCGGTGGAAGAGATCTGCAGGAGATTCAAGACCGGTGCGATGTCATTCGGTTCGATCAGCCAGGAAGCCCATGAGGCCCTTGCAATCGCAATGAACCGCATCGGCGGACGGAGCAACTCCGGAGAAGGCGGAGAGCATCCAAACCGTTTCACACGGGATGAAAATGGCGACCTCAGACGCAGCTCCATCAAGCAGGTGGCCTCCGGTCGTTTCGGGGTGACAAGCCATTATCTTGTCAACGCAGATGAAATTCAAATCAAGGTGGCACAGGGAGCGAAGCCTGGTGAAGGCGGACATCTTCCAGGGAAGAAAGTATATCCATGGGTCGCAGAAGTACGCGGATCCACGCCGGGTGTCGAGCTTATTTCTCCGCCGCCTCACCATGATATCTATTCAATCGAGGATCTTGCCGAACTGATCCACAACTTGAAAAACGCCAATCCTCAGGCACGGATCAGCGTGAAACTAGTATCGGCCGTTGGTGTAGGAACCATTGCTGCAGGTGTGGCAAAAGGCCGTGCCGATGTCGTACTGATTTCAGGATACGACGGAGGAACAGGCGCCGCTCCGAGAACGAGCTTAAAGCATACAGGTCTGCCTTGGGAAATCGGTCTTGCCGAGGCCCACCAGACCCTGCTTCTGAACCGCCTGCGTGATCGGATTGTCGTTGAAACCGACGGGAAAATGATGACCGGCCGTGACGTGGTCGTAGCTTCCCTGTTGGGAGCGGAAGAATTCGGCTTCTCGACTGCACCTCTGGTCGTTCTTGGCTGCGTCATGATGCGTGTGTGCCATATGAATACATGTCCAGTCGGAATTGCGACACAGGATCCTGAGCTTCGCAAGAAATATATGGGGGACCCGGAGCATGTGGCAAACTTCATGCGATTCGTCGCACAGGAAGCGAGAGAGCTGATGGCGGAGCTTGGTTTCAGAACGATCAATGAAATGATCGGAAGAACCGATGTGCTCCTAGCCAATGAAGCGATCGACCACTGGAAAGCAAAAGGACTTGACCTCTCAGCTCTCCTGTATCAGCCGGATGTACCTGAGAAAGTCAGCAGATATGCTGTCAGAAAACAAGATCATGAACTGGAAAAGACATTTGATTATCAAGAGCTGATTCCGCGATGCCGGAAAGCGATTGAAGATAAAGAACCGGTTGAAGTCTCGACCGCTATCCGGAACATCAACCGGGTGACGGGGACGATGCTCGGAAGCGAGATAACGAAGCGCTACGGTGCTGAAGGACTGCCTGAAGACACCATCCGCCTGAAATTTACAGGTTCGGCAGGACAGAGTTTCGGAGCATATATCCCTAAAGGATTGACGCTGAGACTTGTCGGGGATGCAAATGACTTCGTAGGAAAAGGATTATCCGGCGGTAAAATCATTGTTCATCCTGATCAGACTTCAACTTTTATCCCTGAACGCAACACGATCATCGGGAATGTATCATTCTACGGTGCATCTGCCGGTGAAGCCTATATCTACGGAATTGCCGGAGAGCGATTCTGTGTAAGGAACAGCGGCGCCAACGTCGTGGTAGAAGGTGTCGGGGATCACGGGTGCGAATACATGACAGGCGGAAAAGTCGTCATTCTTGGCAAAACGGGACGGAATTTTGCGGCAGGTATGTCAGGAGGGACCGCATATATCCTCGATGAGGACGGTTCATTTGGTTCCCGCTGTAATAAGGAGCTTGTCCTCCTGCAGCCGTTATTCGACCCTGAAGAAACAAAAGAAGTATACGACATGATCCAGAACTATGTTGATTATACAAACAGTGCGAATGGAAAGAAAATACTGGATAATTGGGATGCCTATGTATCCAAATTCGTACGTGTGATACCGAAATCGTATCTGAAGATGAAAGAGAGAATATCAGAGCTGGAAGACAGCGGCCTGGAGAAATTCGATGCTGAAATGACTGCATTTGAAGAAAGTACAAAAAAATTAGAGGCAGTAAAATAAGAAATGCGGAAGGGCTTTGCACAGAGGCGGGTGGCATAAGGCGGATTGGCCATGAGGGCGTTCTTTGCCTTCCTGGCCAACTTGACTTATGACATGTGCCTCTAAGCCCTGCAGCTGGACAAAAAGAAAAGCGGAAGCGCCTTGCCCCAGCCCCGACAAGCGTTGGAGGACTGACCGGTGAAGTCTGCTCTATGACTTCATCGGGCGGACCGAAACGTCTCGAGGGGCTAGGCGCTGCAGCTGGACAAAAAGAAAAGCGGAAGCGCCTTGCCCAGCCCCGACAAGCGTTGGAGGGCTGACCGGTGAAGTCTGCTCTATGACTTCATCAGGCGGACCGAAACGTCTCGAGGGGCTAGGCACTGCAGCTGGACAAAAAGAAAAGCGGAAGCGCCTTGCCCAGCCCCGACAAGCGTTGGAGGGCTGACCGGTGAAGTCTGCTCTATGACTTCATCGGACGGACCGAAACGTCTCGAGGGGCTAGGCGCTGGAGCTGGACAATTCTCAAAGTTGAATTTTATTTTAATAGATATATAGGAGGGGGATATGGATGGGAAAACCGACTGGTTTCATGGAATACAAGAGACAAACGCTGGATGAAAGGAAACCTGCAGACCGTACGAAGGACTGGGATGATTATACTCTCCCTCTTTCAGAAGAGGAGGTCAGGAAGCAGGGGGCACGCTGCATGGACTGCGGCGTCCCTACCTGTCAGTCCGGCATGGAGCTTGCAGGTGTCACCACTGGGTGCCCTGTTTATCATCTGATTCCAGAATGGAATGACCTGGTGTATCAAGGACAGTGGAAGGAAGCATTGAAAAGGGAGCACGAAATGAACAACTTCCCGGAGTTCACGGGCTTTGCCTGCCCGGCTCCCTGCGAAGGGGCATGCGTCCTCGGCATCAATGAACCTCCTGTCGCAATCCGCACGGTGGAAAGGTCCATCATCGAGAAAGGTTTCGAAGAAGGATGGGTTGTGCCGCAGCCTCCAGAGATCCGTACGGGAAAAAGGGTGGCAGTGGTAGGTTCCGGTCCTGCAGGATTGGCCGCCGCCGCACAGCTGAACAAAGCAGGTCACCTGGTAACCGTATTCGAACGGAATGACCGTGTGGGAGGTCTACTGACTTATGGCATTCCGGAAATGAAGCTTCCATACTCTGTCGTGAAGCGTCGTGTGGATATCCTTGAAAAAGAGGGCATCAAATTTGTAACGAATACAGAAGTGGGGAAAGATATTTCCGCTTCTGAATTAAAGAGTGAGTTCGATGCCGTCATCCTTTGCGGAGGGGCCACAGTCCACCGGAACTTAGAAGTAGAAGGAAGAAATTTAAAGGGCGTCCACTATGCAATGGACTTCCTTCATGCAAACACCAAGAGCCTGCTGGATTCCAATTTTGCTGATGGGGAATACCTGTCTGCAGCAGGGAAAAATGTGATTGTCATCGGAGGCGGGGACACGGGCACAGACTGCCTCGCAACTTCTATCAGACATAACTGCAAAAGCCTGACACAGTTCGATATCTATGCAAAAAAAGGGGCGATCCGCGATGAAGTTGGGAACCCGTGGCCGCAATATCCGATTGTCCATCGTGTTGAGTATGGACAGAAGGAAGCGGAAGAAGTATTCGGTCATGATCCGCGTGCCTATGCCGTCATGACGAAGAAATTTGTCGGGGATGAAAACGGTCATATCAAAGAAGTCCATACAGTGAACGTATCCTTGAAAATTGATGAGAACGGAAACCGTATCAGAGAAGAGCTTCCGGGCACGGAAAAAGTATGGCCGGCAGATCTTGTTCTGCTTGCAATCGGCTTCAGCGGTCCTGAGCAGGGTCTGTTGAAGGAACTTGAAATCGAAACAAAAAGTAACACGACTGTCGATGCCGAGTACGATAAGTACACAACCAATGTAGAAGGCGTTTTTGCAGCAGGAGACATGCGCCGCGGTCAAAGCCTGATCGTCTGGGCGATCAACGAAGGGCGCGGAGCTGCACGTGAATGCGACCGTTTCTTGATGGGTACGAGTGAACTGCCATAATATAATTCTAGAATAGACCTCCAGGGATACCATTCTGGAGGTTTATTTATTTTTTACAGAAAACACTTGTCACTACCATAATTTTCTATTACTATTCTACTAAGCCATAAGTCTCTTTTCTCCCGGGTTCTTTAAAGGGAAAATAGATGAAAGGGTTTTCAAACGTCTTTACATATGATTCTAAACTGGTCCAAGAGTGAATAGTTTCTACTAGGGGAGTATTGTCCAAATCCGGACAAAACGTCCAGCATCCAGAAAGACAGGAAGTGGTGTCAAGACTATCAATTGGAGGATGGCTTTAGAATCAACAGAGAACTCACTAGATAGGGGGAAAAACAAAATGATGAAGTATTTACAAAGAATCGGGCGTTCATTGATGCTTCCGGTTGCCGTTCTTCCGGCAGCAGCAATTCTGATGGGGATCGGATATTGGATCGACCCGACAGGTTGGGGTGCCGACAGTCCGGTTGCCGCTTTCCTGATTAAGGCCGGCTCATCGATCATCGATAATATGGCCGTATTGTTTGCGGTGGGTGTGGCCTTGGGAATGGCGAAAGCTAAAGATGGGTCCGCTGCATTAAGCGGGCTGGTCGCTTATCTTGTCATCACAACACTGCTTTCACCAGGTTCCGTTGCGATGCTGGAAGGGATGGATGCGGAAAGTGTCAATCCTGCATTCGCCAAGATTGGAAATCAATTCGTAGGAATTCTTTCAGGGCTCGTAGCGGCTGGTATGTACAACCGTTTCAGTCATGTGAAGCTGCCGGATGCACTTGCCTTCTTCAGCGGGAAGCGGCTGGTTCCGATTATGTCTGCCGTTGCGATGCTTGTTGTTTCAGGTATCATGCTGTTCGTATGGCCTGTCATCTATACAGCACTTGTTTCATTCGGTAAAGAGATCAGTGCCTTGAGCTTCACGGGAGCAGGACTCTATGGATTCTTCAACCGACTGCTGATCCCGACCGGACTGCACCACGCATTGAATTCGGTATTCTGGTTCGATGTGGCGGGAATCAACGATATCGGCAACTTCTGGTCCGGCAAGGGCGAGAAGGGTGTAACCGGAATGTACCAGGCCGGATTCTTCCCGGTCATGATGTTCGGTTTGCCGGCGGCGGCACTTGCCATGTATCATGCGGCAAAGCCTGCCAAGAAGAAGCAGGTTGCCTCCCTTATGCTGGCGGCTGGTTTTGCTTCCTTCTTTACAGGGGTAACAGAACCTCTTGAATTCGCGTTTATGTTCGTAGCTCCAGCTTTATACGTTGCGCATGCCGTATTGACCGGTTTATCGCTTGCCATTGCGTCATTCTTCCAATGGACGGCAGGATTCGGTTTCAGTGCGGGATTCGTTGACTTTGTTCTGAGTTCGAGGCTCCCGCTGGCGAATATGCCGTATATGCTCCTCGTCCAGGGAATCGTGTTCGCCCTTATTTATTACTTCCTGTTCCGTTTCCTGATTGCAAAATTCAATCTGATGACGCCGGGACGTGAAGAAGACACAGAAGAAGGTGCGATCACCAACCCCGTAGCAGGAGGTGACCGTTTCTCTGCCATGGCTTCTGAAATCTATGCCGGCCTTGGCGGTGATGAAAATGTCACATCCGTCGACAACTGCGTCACACGCCTCCGCGTCGAAGTAAAGGACATGGATAGGGTCGACCAGCAGCGGATCAAAGCAACCGGAGTACCGGGAATCAATATCGTAGGCACAAACTCCATCCAGGTCGTAATCGGCACTTCCGTTCAATTTGTGGCGGATGAGGTTGAGAAGCTGCGGAATAAATAGAGCGAGATGTAATGAGAGTTTAAGTTATTATTAGGTTGAATTAGCGGTTATGGATGTGACCTGTTCCGACTGCAGTATCTATGTGAAACGACTAGTATGCAGGAAGGTCGTTTTGCATGAAAAACTATAGTTTTATGTGAGAAATGGATTGCGAAACGAAGAAAAAAGCAGGCTTTTCCTTTTGGGGAAGTCTGTTTTGGCTTTTAGCGAAGAAATATGGCCACTGATCGTGTCGTTATGCTCCGATTTGGGGAAATATGATCCTGTTTGGAAAAATACGATCCTATTTGATGATTTATGATCCATTCGACAAAAAATACGATCCTATTTTGAATTATATGATCTTATAAGAATGATTCTAAATAATGCCAGCCCGACCCGACCCGACCGCCTGCTCACTCACCGACACAACCAACACGCCGGACGGGAATCATCATTCTAATTAAGAGAGGCGGACCATCCGCAAAATTCGTCCACCTATTAATCTATAACTCCCCCCTTACAAACCGCCTCAAATGCTCTATACTTTTAATAAACAGATTATCCGTGAAGAAGGTTTTACATATGACAGAGAAAAAAAGAAAAGAAGCCGACCTCTATCAGCCCATCCAGAAGCATTTCACTAAACTCGGGTATAAAGTGAACGGGGAAGTGAACGACTGCGACCTGACGGCGGTAAAAGGGGAAGAACTCATCATCGTAGAGTTGAAGCTTTCCTTGACAGTCGATTTATTGATACAGGCCGCAAAACGCCAGCGGTTGACTGAGCTTGTCTATATTGCTATCCCAAAACCGAAGCGGACCCGTTCGAAAAGGTGGAATGACATTTGCCACCTGGTAAAAAGGCTGGAATTGGGCTTGATTACTGTTTCCTTGACGAAAAGGCCGAAGATTGAATTTACGGCGCATCCACAGCCGTTCGACCGCAAGAAGGTCATGACCTACAGCAAGCGGAAACGGAATGCACTAATAAAAGAAATCGAAGGCAGGAGCGCTGATTATAATACCGGCGGCAGCAACAAGACAAAAATCATGACTGCCTATAAAGAGAGCTGCATCCACATCGCCTGCTGCCTCGATAAACACGGACCGCTGTCCCCGAAAGCATTGAAAGAAATCGGGACAGGCGATAAAACCCCTTCCATCCTGCAGAAGAATTATTATAAATGGTTCGACCGAGTCCAAAGGGGCGTCTATCAGCTTAATGAAAAAGGAAAAAATGAAATGGCGGATTATCCGGAGCTGGTGACCTATTATGAAGATAAGGTGAAAGGGAATTTGAAATCCGAAGAGCTGTGAATTTTCCCAGGGATATTTGTATCTTTGTAAATGAATAATTTCCCATATTGTGGTTATCTTAAAATCGATAATAACTATTCCGATGAGG
The DNA here is from genome assembly GCF_001877785.1 of Rossellomorea aquimaris. Taxonomy (GTDB): domain Bacteria; phylum Bacillota; class Bacilli; order Bacillales; family Bacillaceae_B; genus Rossellomorea; species Rossellomorea aquimaris_A. Next base: position 259,842 of record NZ_MINN01000128.1, read on the forward strand.
TGATTTCCCGTGCCTAATACGCTGGAAGCATTGTTTGATTATCTTAAAACCCGGTTCGATGATGAGCCGAAGCCCCGGCCTCATATCGGGGAAGCCATGGGCTGCTGGCTTTATTACACGGCCATAGCAGAAGAAGTGCCGATTCTGGAGGCCGCCATGAATACCACGACCGATAAGGATTTGCAACATATCCTGAAAGATACAAAAAAGCTCGCCCTGCACCAGATGCAGACGATTGAAGAGTTCATGCTGAAAGAAGGGATTCCCCTTTCCGATACTTCTGAATCGAAACCTGTTTCAAACCCTGACAGCATCCCCTTGGGAGTGAAGGCAACCGATTCTGAAATCGCCAATCTGATTTCTGCAAAGATTGCCACCAACATCGTGATGTGTGCAACGAACAACAGTCAAAGTATCAGGAATGACATCGGTTTGATGTGGATGAGATTCCAGTCGGAGAAATCCGTATTGGGCTTGGAACTGAAGACAAAAATGAAGGAACGCGGCTGGTTGAAAGTTCCGCCTGCATATATCCCTCCGGGAGCTCCGATCCAATAATCTTGAAACCTTTCTCTTACCTCGGGAAAGGTTTCTTTTCTATTTATTGTCGAAGAAATAGGGAGCAAAAAGAAAAAGCATTCATTGAAGAGTTTTATTTATGCCATTAATAAAGGGAGGAACAAAAGCTGTTCAAACCTATACCATATTTATTCAAATGCCGACCCTCCGATATACCTTAGAACAACTGAGTTGATCAATCTTATCTCCTCTTCAGTTTCCGGTATCACTTTCGGCATCTTTCATCCCCTTCACCAACGGACAATTGTGAACTTTTTTAAATTATTGTAATCGTCATACCTGCATCTCTGATTCCGTCGAAAAATAGTAGATAATTTGATAAATTCCCATTTTTATGAAACCTTCCGGGCAGCTGTCCCGTAGATAGTCATATAACCTATTAAAACGCGGAAACTTCCGCAGAAAAATAAACAGGGGGTAGGTAAGAATGGGTTCATTAACTGTCATTGGTATTTTGATGTTCCTTATTCCGGTATTGATCATAGCGGCCATTGTGGGAATCGGGTATTATTTCTGGATGCGATTCCGTTACCGCACGGCCAAGTCAAACCAGGCATTGATCATCACGGGACCGAAACTCGGGGATCCTGAGAAAGAAACAAATATTTTCACCGATCAGGAAGGACGTTCCATGAAGATTATCAGGGGGGGAGGATATCGTCTGAGACGATTCCAAACAAGTACGCCTGTTAATCTGACATCTTTCCAATTGAAACTGTCGACTCCGCGTGTGTACACGAACGGAGGGGTGCCGATCGTGGCGGATGCAGTCGCGATGGTCAAGGTTGCCGATACGTTAAATGGAATTGCCAACTATGCAGAACAATTCCTTGGTAAAGACCAAAAAGAAATCGAAGATGAAATCATTGAGGTTTTAGGAAGTAATCTGCGTGCCATCTTATCAAAGATGACCGTGGAGGATATCAACAGCAATCGGGAGAAGTTCAACGCCGATGTGTCGGAAATCGCACAGAAGCAGCTGGACCTGATGGGCTTCAAAATCACTTCCTTGGGCTTGACTGATATCCGAGATGCGGATGAAGAAAATGGATACCTGAAGAACCTGGGACGCCCGCGAATTGCGGAAGTGCGCAAGCAGGCTGAAATCGCCGAGGCGAACACTGAGCGCGAAACACGGATTCACCGCGCCCAGACCGATCAGGAAGCGAAGGAAGAAGAATATAAGCGTCAAATCTCCATCGCTGAATCGAAGAAGGAAAAAGACATCAAAGATGCGGCATTCAAAGAAGAGACAGAACGTGCCCGCGCGAAATCAGAACAATCTTATGAGCTGGAAAAAGCGAAGCTGTCCAAAGAGGTAAAAGAAGAAGAATTGACTCTTCAGTTCCTTGAGCGCGAGCGAGCGGTCAAACTTGAAGCGGAAGAATCTAAAGTCCGCCAGACTAAAGCCGACGCCGAATATTATGAAACGACCCGTAAAGCGGAAGCGGAAGCCCGCAAAGCGGAAATCGACGGGGAAGCGAAAGCGAAGATCCGCCGTGAAGAAGGATCTGCCGAAGCAGATGTCATCAGACAGCGAGGTAAGGCAGAAGCAGAATCACGTAAACTGCTTGCTGAAGCAATGGAAAAACACGGTGACGTCATCATAACGGAAAAACTGATTGAAATGCTGCCAGTCTTTGCAGAGAAGATTGCACAGCCGTTAAACAACATCGATTCTGTTAAAATCATAGATTCCGGAAACGGGCAGGGAGTACCGTCATTCGGCCGGAGCATCACTAAAACGATGCTCGATATGCAGGAGCCTTTGAAGGAAATGACCGGGATCGATGTGGGTCAATTACTCCGTTCTTATGCGGACAGAAAACCTGAAAGACCATACCAGCCCGTCATTTCCCAGACAGGGGAAAGAGAGAGTGCGGCTGGACAGGACACCGGTGAAGATGACAGGGAAGAAGTCCAGAATGCAGAAAAAGAATCACAGGAAGTAAAATAAGGTAAAGGGTCTCTCTTCGATTACTGAAGAGGGGCTTTTTTTATTATAGAAACATAGCCAGCCATAAATATGTAAAAGAATTGTCATTTCTTTAGAAACGATGTTTTTATGATAAACCTTTGATATGAAAGGGTTCTCCCGGCAGATGCTCCTGAATGTGCTGAATTGGCAGTTTAATAGTTGTACATTCTGTTTAATAATTGTACATTATATTTACAAGTTTAATACAAAACTTGAACAAAACAGAAGGAGTGAAATGAATGAAGAAAATTTTCTCGATTTTTGTGACTGCCATTCTCATGCTTACGTTTACTGGAGGCGCGTTCGCTGCCGGGAATGATGCGATGGTGCGCATCATCCATGCTTCGCCTGATGCACCGGCTGTAGATGTTTATGTGGACGGTAAAGCGGTTGTTGAAGGAGCCGAGTTCAAAGCGGCAACAGAATACATGAACCTGCCTGCAGGGGAACATAAGGTAGAGATCTATGCGGCAGGAACAATGGGCAGCGAAGATCCAGTCATTTCCCAGTCCCTTACTGTTGAAGAAGGGATGGCTTACACAGTTGCCGCTGCCAATACAGTGGATAACCTGGAACTTGTTGTTGCACAAGACTCAATGGAAGTCACGGAAGGGATGACGAAAGTCCGTGTTGGCCACCTTTCACCTGATGCACCTGTGGTTGATGTAGGACCGATCGGCGGGGACGCATTATTCAGCGGTGCTGAGTTCAAAGCCATTACGGATTACCAGGAACTTGATCCAGGTACGTATGACCTTGAAATCAGAACCCCAGAGGGTGAACAGGTACTGGACCTTTCCGGAACCATGCTGGAAGAAAATACGGTATACAGCGTATTTGCCATCAATACAGCTGATCAATTGGAAGTCCTTGTGCTGAAAGACTACACCCTGATGCCTGGAAGCATGCCTGAAACAGGAATGGGAGGAACTGCTGAGGAATCCTCTTCTGCTGCTCTTCCGATTGCTCTTGCCTCTGCAGTCTTGGGAGGAGCGGCGCTGGTATTCGCTGCACGCAGGAAGCTTGTAAAATAATGAAACCTCTATTATTCATCCTTTTGACGGCTCTTCTGGCAGCTTGTTCTGCCGAAGAGCCTCAAATGTCAAAGGGAAATAAAGAAACAGCAGTAAATGCCGAACAACCAGTCCAACAGGCCGTGACCGCAGCCGGCAATGAACGGCCAAGTGCCCCGGCCAATGTGGAATCAGGTATTACACCATCCACCCTGTCCATCCCTGCCATTGACCTCGAAGCACCGGTGAAAGATTTCGGTCTCGATGAACAAGGGAATATGGAACTGCCGGAAAACGGAAAAGATGTCGCATGGTTTGAACCGGGTGCCCACCCCGGAGAAGCAGGTAACGCTGTTCTGGCAGGTCATGTGGATAATGAAAAGGCCCCGGCTGTCTTTTTCAGATTGAAGGAATTGGAAATAGGGGATACCATTCATCTGTATGATGAAGACGGGAAGCAGCTGACGTTTAAGGTGAAAGACAAAATAGCCTATCAAAAAGATGACGCTCCGCTCCGGAAAATCTTCGGACCAACCGATAAACGGATGCTGAATCTCATTACCTGCACCGGCTATTTTGACAGGGACATCCACAATTATGTGGAAAGACTAGTCGTATACACAGAACTGACCGAACAGCAGAATGAATCATAAAGAGTTTTATTCCAAGGTCCGCTTGAGAGGAAGCTCTTTTTGTTTTACCAAAATAATCCTTTACACCTTCGTTATTTCAATTACCATAAAGGTAGGGAGTTTTCTGAAAAAAGATCTAAACGGGGGTAATTATGAAACTGAAAATCATTCATACAAATGATCTGCACAGTCACTTTGAATCTTTCTCTAAAGCTGTATCACTGATCAAGCACTACAAGGACGACAATACATTGATCCTCGATGGAGGAGACTTTGCAGACTTTAAAAGCATCGAACTGCAGGGGACAAGGGGGATGGCTGCACTTGAGCTCCTGGACTATGCCGGTTATGACGCGTTGACAATCGGAAACAATGAGATGTTCAACGGAATCGATACACTTGAGTACATGGCATCGAATAGTCCGGTTCCTTTCATCAGTAATAATCTTCTGAAAAGCTGCCGGGCAAAGATCAATGGGGTAGTATCCAGTACCATTCTCGAGAAAAATGGTTTACGCATCCTCATCACGGGTTCATCCCCTGACATGGAGGTGTTCAGTGATGGATTGGGAGTACATATGACCGATTATAAACATGCAATAAAAAATGAAGTGGCAAGGCATGACGGGGACTATGATTTATGCATCCTCCTCAATCACCTGGGGACCTTTGCGGATGATGAGCTTGTTGAAGAATTGGAGGGTGTCGATGTCATATTGTCTGCCCACGATCATAAACTCTATCCACAGGCAAAAGTGGTGAACGGAACAATCATGAACAGTGCGGGCTGTTACGGGGAACACATCGGCGTCCTCGAAATTGAAGTCAGTGATCGAGGCGTGGAACTCTTGCATTCTCAAAATACATCGACAAAAGAAGCGCAGAGCGATGAAGGGATTCTTTCCATTCTAAAGAGAAATAAAGAAAAAGCAATAGAGGTATTGAGCGAGCCGCTGTACAGGATTGAAACACCTCTTTGGCATGATGTACTTGAAGAAAATCCTCTCACAAACTTAATCGCGGACGGGGTCAGGGATATGCTGAAATGCGATATCGGCCTGATGAACAGCGGGATCGTCAATGCAGGGATCTATCAGTATGTTTCGAATAAGAAACTGATCGAGGTATGTCCATCTCCCTTGAATCCGACTTCTTTCGAGGTACGGGGTAAAGATTTGAAGGAGGCTCTTGAACAATCACTGGATGCAGGTACTTGCCTGAATGACGGCAAAGGGCCGGGCTTCAGGGGCAGGTTCGTCGGAAAGCTGCATGTGTCGGGGGCCGAAATCATACATGATGGGAAAAAGATCCGTGATATTTTCATCGGGGGCGAGCCCTTGAATGAAGAAATTTGGTACAGCGTCGCATCATCCGATTATCTGCAGCGGGGGTCCGGTTACCCTTCACTTGCCAACAATCGCGGCGAAAAATACTTAGCAGAAGAAATCAAGGATGTGATCAGGATTTATGCCGGGAAAAAAGGATTCCTCAATAAGGCATGCGTCGATCGGTGGAAAGAAGAGGTTGATATTAAAGTATAGTAAGTATAACAAAGACTAAAAAAAGAGAAATGACACGTGTAAACCGGTTTGATATTCGCTTTTTCCATTGCTGCCGGTTCGCTCGGTGCAGCAATCAGTGCATGATTGAATGCAGGCAAACTCTGAAAGGAGACTAAAAGAACTAGAGAAAAAATAATGTGTCCATGAAAAGCGCCAAGAGTCAACTGGCGCTTTTCTTATTACCCTAGGCCAGGCCAAGGTTTCAAAAAAACTTTTAGCATGGTATAAAAAAACTCCTTTAAGGTGCAAAAATATTATTGGTTCGCAAACCCAAACATCAGCACAGATGAGCAAAAAAAGAAACTGAAAAGAGCAAAGTCGGCCATTAAAGTCTGGACAGTAGAAATAGTACATCTGCCGAATCAAACACTAGCCCTTTAGCTCTTGGTCAGTAACAAATGCTTTAAGCAGCACAGAAGAGACAGGGACAAAGGCGATTTAGTCTAGGTGAAACGCGAACTAATCTGCTAGCGATGTCGCGAATGAGTTTCGTTTTTTTATTTGTTCAATGACCATTTAGGATTTAGCTTTTTCCAGCGGTTGATTGGAGTGCAAGACGAAGACTCCTGCGGGAAGAGTAGCTTATTAGAAAAGCGGAAGGGCTTCGCTCAGAGGCGTGTGGCATAAGACGAATCGGCCTGGAAGGCGCTCTTTGCCTTCTTGGACGGTTTGACTTATGACATGTGCCTCTAAGCCCTGCAGCTAGACAAGTGAGACCCCGCAGGAGCTTTAGTTCCGAGGGAGGCTCACGGGCTACCCGCGGAAAGCGAAGTCTTGCACGGAAATCATTAGCGTTGTTTAGAGTTCACTCTAAAATGTTCTCCTTAAGACCATGTCTTTAAGGTTTTGTCCCAAACTCTTTATTTCCTCAAACTGACAGGTTTTCAGCGAAAAATACGGGGGTATGAATTTATAGAGTATATCATTTTAGCATTGAAGGAGAATCCAATATGATAAAACGCATCGGCTATACTGTTTGTTGGCTGATCGTCATTACTATGATTGTACTTTTCGGTGCTGCGAATTATTTTTATAACCTCGCTATCAACCGGAGTGATGAAGCAATCAAGTTGTATGGTACTGAGGAAGCAGTCAAAGCTGTCAGTGCACTTGAAGAAGAACAGGCGCGGCTCCAGGAACTCACAAGCTGGACAGAAAGTCAGGATTTCGAAGAAGTTGAAATAGAAAGTGATGATGGTCTCACCCTTAGTGCCGTTTACTTGAAAAATGATGCCCCGATCGGTAAGACAGTGATTTTGGCCCACGGCTATAAAGGAAGTAATGAACAGCTTCCGGAAGTGACAAGGTATTACTATGAGAAAGGATACGACATATTGAAGCCTGACGCCCGCGGTCATGGAAAGAGTGACGGGGAATATATCGGCATGGGATGGGATGACAGGAATGATATGAGAAAATGGATTGACTATCTCATTGAAGAGAAGAATGAAAAGACCATTTTCCTTCACGGCTTTTCGATGGGAGCATCGACCGTGCTGATGACCAGCGGTGAAGATCTCCCGGATCAAGTAAAGGGAATCATTGCGGACAGCGGATACACATCAGTGAAGGAAGAAATGGCCCATCAGCTGAAGCATCTATACAATCTGCCGTCTTTCCCGCTGATTGACATCACAAGCAAGGTCACAGAAAGAAAGGCAGGATACTCATTTGATGAAGCATCGGCACTGAATCAAGTGAAGAAAAAGAAGGATGACCTGCCGCTCTTTATCATTCATGGTGACAAGGATGAAATGGTGCCTTCGGAAATGGCCCAGCGCCTCTATGAGAATGCAGCAGGCATGAAAGAGCTGTGGATCATTCCAGGAGCAGGCCACACACAGGGCTTTTTGGATGAGGAAGAAGAATACAAGCGCAGGCTGACTGGATTCATCGACGAAGCGATGAAACAATAATTACGGAGAAAAGGACAAGGGTATCCCTTGTCCTTTGCTTATTCAATCTTTATTCGGATACCCGCTCGAGTCCGGTGATACCATTCCGCCGGCACCAGTGGAATTGACATCCGGCTCGGCGAAGTCAGGCTGATTCGGCAGGGAAGAATGCATCTTATTAACAGACGAATCCGTATCCCCGCCTGCATCGAAAGAAACAACCTTTAACCCGGAATCTTCCAGGGATTTCATTATTTGATCTTTTGCTTCATCTGCAGACAGCGACTCCGGGGAGTATTCCAGTTCAATCTTTATTGTATTCAACTTTGGTTCCTCCTTTTATAGATGAATTAATGTCTTGTTTCCCTTTATGGGTTTTCCTAAACGTTAATGATTTTGAAAAATATAAAAATGACTTCAGTTCTATTGAAAAATTCAGATAATTATGTATAATTGCTTACATTATACATTTTGCCTAAGGAGGAGAGTTGGATGACAGTAAAAGAAAAAGGGCTGCTTCAAGAGCTGAAAGAAGTTCTTGAGCGTCACCAAGTGACTACAAATGCAACAGTTCTGGAACAACACGGAAAGGATGAATCCTATCATCATCCGTTCTCTCCTGATATTGTCGTGTTCCCCGAGAGTGCTGAAGAAGTAAGCAGGATTGTCAAATTGGCAGGGTCTTATGATACTCCCATCATTCCATTCGGGTTGGGGACAAGCCTTGAGGGGCACGTGATCCCTTATGAAAAAGGACTCAGCATTGATTTTTCACAAATGAACAAAATCCTTGAAATAAGGGAAAAGGATTTCCTCGTCAAGGTCCAGCCTGGCGTGACTCGTTCGCAGCTGAATAAAGAATTAAAGAAATACGGGTTGTTTTTCTCGGTTGATCCCGGGGCGGATGCAACGCTTGGGGGAATGGCCGCAACGAATGCGAGCGGGACGACATCGGTGAAATATGGTGTGATGAGAGATCAGGTCAGAGACCTGGAAGTGGTGCTTGCTTCAGGGGAGATCATTCACACGGGCAATCTGGCTCAGAAATCCTCCTCAGGCTATAACCTGAACCATTTATTTGTGGGGTCTGAAGGGACCCTTGGATGCTTTACAGAATTGACATTGAAAGTATATGGCATACCTGAACATATCCTTGCTGCAAGGGCATCTTTCCCGCATATTGATAATGCGGTAGAGGCAGTTGTATCGATTCTGCAGGCAGGGATACCGGTTGCCAGGGTGGAGCTTGTCGATGAAGCATCGATGAGGCAGGTGAATCTGTTCAGCGAAACAGATTACATAGAGAAGCCGACCTTGTTTCTCGAGTTTCACGGAAATGAAGCAGGGCTGAAACAGGATGTGGCCTTCATGGAGGACATCGTTTCGGATCATGGATGCGAGGAGATTCATTTCGAGGAAGACCAGGCGGCCCGGAATAGGCTGTGGGATGCAAGACATAACCTCGCCTATGCTTATATCCACGGAAATCCCGGGAAGAAAATGATGGTCACCGATGTATGTGTACCCATATCCGAATTATCCGGTGCCATCAGGGCTGCACGCGAAAAACTGGATGAGCTGAAACTGACCGGGGGAATCCTCGGGCATGTCGGTGACGGGAATTATCATGCACTTGTGATGCTCGATTTAACCGACAGGGAAGAAGTTAAAAAAGCTGAAGTGTTCAATGAACTGATTGTGGAATATGCCCTTGAGAGAAACGGGACCTGCACGGGTGAACACGGGGTCGGGTCCGGCAAAATGAAATACCAGCAAAAGGAACATGGAGGGTCGCTGCAGGTGATGAAGAGCATAAAGGATGCCCTTGATCCCTCGGGACTCTTAAATCCAAATAAATTGATCCAGAAAGTGAAGGGGGAAGAAAAATGAAACTATTAGAAACCATCAGCAGCCTTGCTGGAAAGTACTTCGCCGTCTGGGTCATCCTTGCTGCGGCTGTCGCGTATTTGATCCCCGAGCCCTTTTTACCATTGGGAAGCTATATCACGATCCTTCTCGGTGTTGTCATGTTCGGAATGGGACTGACACTAAAGCCTGTTGATTTCAAGCTGGTCATTCAAAAACCGCTTCCGGTCATCACCGGGGTCCTTGCCCAGTTCATCATCATGCCGCTCGGTGCTTTCGCGATCGCGTATGTGCTGGGACTTCCGAATGAACTTGCAGCAGGCCTGGTGCTGCTGGGATCCGTGCCGGGCGGGACAGCCTCCAATGTCATGGTGTATCTGGCAAAAGGGAATCTGGCCTTGTCGGTTGCGATGACTTCTCTCTCCACATTGCTGGCGCCGCTTGCCACCCCGCTTATTTTATTGGCACTGGCAGGTCAGTGGCTACCGGTCGATCCTTTCGCGATGTTCCTGTCAATCGTGCAGGTTATCATCATTCCGATTACGCTTGGATTGGTTCTTAAAAAGACTTTCCCGGGTACGGTGGAAAAAAGCTTGAATGTCATTCCGTTAATTTCTGTGGCAGCGATCATCATCATTGTATCGGCCGTTGTTTCCGCAAACGTTGGGAATATCGCCACGTCGGGAATGCTGGTATTCTCAGCCGTGATTCTTCATAATATCCTTGGGCTGGCGCTAGGGTATGGTACAGGAGTCATGATGAAATTGGATGAAAGTAAACGCCGTGCCATTTCAATTGAGGTGGGGATGCAGAACTCAGGTCTCGGCGTGGCGCTTGCCACCGCCCATTTCGGACCGCTTGCAGCACTCCCCAGCGTCATAGCTGCAGTCTGGCATAACATTTCCGGGCCGATCATCGCTACTTACTGGAGTAAGAAGACAGTGAAAGATGAAGAGCCTGAGAGGATAGACAAAGGCCGTGAGCCTCAGGCATCTGTCAGATAAAATAAAAGGCGGCACCGGTATTCCGTAAGGGATTCTGTTTTGAAGGACAAAACATGAATTAACATTGCTTTTCCTCACGTAATTCGCACTTGGCAAAAAAATCAGATTAGAAAAATGCTTGGAGACAGATTCTCCAAGCATTTTTTATTACAAGATAAGTAGTGGTTAGGGATTCAGAGTATACAATAATATACATAAAATAAACTTCCTCAATAAGGGAAGAGATTTCTCTTATTGAGGAATAAGCACGAAATATGGAGTAAATAGGGGGAAAAGTTCCCCCTATTTACTCCAAATGCATGAAAGTGGGCCATCATACCTCGCCTTAACGGGAAAAACTTCCCTTATATCCCCCGAGCCTAGCACTATTCTGCAGGATAACGGCAAAAACTCCCCTTATTAAAACATCCGTGGATGCTCACAATGAAGGATGAAAAAATGTCAGTTTCTTTTTTTTCTGACTCTCAAACCTCAACACCCACCCCCCGCTAGTGAAAAATCATTTGTAGCACACCAATTGGTAAATCGATTAGTATGCGTATTTAAGCTGACAAAAACTTATGACCCTCATGTTAAAAAGGGCTCGAAATTCAGGGCGGATTTACCGTTAATTTAATCAACTCCTATATATCAACAAAAAGAAGCAGTCTCATTCAGTTAGGAATAGGACTGCTAATTGGTGTGTTCATTTAGTTTTTGTATTTGAAATGCGAACCCGTTAGGTATTCTGGATGCAGCCTTTTGTTTAATACAAGAAGAATAATAGAATGGTTGTGACCAGGCCCACCCATATCGCAAGTAAGAAGCAATAACCCATGATGTGTCTGATATGAAGGCCGACGATGCTCAGGATCGGCAGGGCCCAGAAAGGCTGAATAAGGTTGGTCCATGCATCGCCCCATCCTACAGCCATGGCGATCATGGCCGGGTCCACTCCCAGTTTTATTCCCGCTGGAACTTGAAGGGGTCCCTGCAGAGCCCATTGTCCTCCGCCGGATGGAGCAAGAATGTTTACAATCCCCGCCGACCAATAGGTGAATACATCGAAGGTATCTTTAGTAGCAATCGAGGCCATTCCATCGATGATTGCCTGACCCAGTCCTGAACTAGACAGCACGGCTATGATGCCCGCATAGAAAGGGAACTGCAAAATAATCGGGGAAGTTGAACCCACTGCTTCCTTAAATGCATTTCCATACTGGCCGAGAGAACGATGCATAATGAGACCGAGTGAAAGAAATAATAGATTAATAATATTCAGGTCTAAATCTTTTCCATTGATGAATTCATTGACTACATAAATCAACCCGACCGCACCGGTGACAATGCCCAATATCGGGGTTTGCTCCAACCTCAAGGCAGGTGTATCAGCTTTTTGCAAAGGCGCTTCTTTTTGAGAGGTGAATTCTTTTACTTGGTAAGGTTTTATATTACTTTTTGGTGCCATCAGACAAATGACAATAGGCATGGTAATGAATAAAACTGCAAAAATGATAAGGGTGGAAGGATGAAAGATGGTTTGTGAAGTAGGTATGATTCCCATTACGTCAGCCAGGAAATGGTCTTTAGTTGCGACGGTCAATCCGATGGAGCTTGATAAGCCCGCAGTGTAAAGAACGGTTGGAGAGTAGGCAGCGGCGACTAACAGAGGGAAATGTGCCTGCTGGTTCCTTTTTCCCACTTCCCTGACGAAAATTGCTCCGACGACAACGGCAAGCCCCCAGTTAATATAATAAGCTAAAGCTGAGACAACAAATGTAAGTACATAAGCTTTCGCAGGAGTATTGGCGAGGCCGGCGATTGATTCAAGTCCCCTCTTGACTACAGGGACAGCTGCCAGGACCATTCCCGTTAATAACAGGAGTACCATCTGCATAGTGAAAGCAAGATATACCCAAAAACCGTCCCCGAATGATTTAAAAAGAGTGATCGGTTCCTGGGGATTCATAGCGAATCCAACGATGAAAACAAATAAAGTAAGGAGGACTGCAATGACAAAAGCATCCGGCAGATAACGCTGTACCACCCTTGAAACTCGGTCTGCAATTGAAGATAACATTCTAACAACTCCTTTCAGTAGTTGTTACTACTATATTTGTGCTGCTATGTTTTCATGTCCAATTTGTTGAACAAGGGGGGAGATGAAATTGCATGAAATAAAAAAACGCTGGCACGGCCGCCAGCGGAAAAGTCTTACTAACAATCATTCTATTTCTTCAACAATAAATACATAAAATAAGGCGCTCCAATTAATGCAATCATGATGCCGGCAGGGATACCGTCCGGCTCCAGGATGTTCCTGCCGATGGTATCGGCAAGCATCAAGAGCCAGCCCCCCAGGAGAATGGCAACGGGGATGAACATCTGGCTGCGGGGGCCGACCAAAGCTTTTGCCATATGCGGGGCCATCAAGCCGATAAAAGCAATTCCGCCGGTCACCGATACTGCAGAAGCGGCCAAAGCCACGGCTGCAATCAGCATAAGGAACCGTTCCCGGTTTACGGAGATCCCGACACCGATTGAGACAGGTTCACTCAACCCGAGCAGATTCAACATCTGGGATTTATAAAGTGTCAACGGGATGAGGACGACAAGCCAAGGGACGATTGCCCAAATAAACGGCCAGTCGGTACCCCAGATGCTTCCTGCAAGCCATTTGGCAATGAAGTCGACTTTCTGACGCTCAGCGGCTGAAATCAGGATGATCATCAGTCCCGAGAAGGCCATCGAGAAACCGACGCCGACCAGCACAAGGCGTACAGGCTGGATGCCGTTTCGTTTACTGTAAGAAAACAAGTAGATCAAGCATGCTGTGAGCAGGGCTCCCGCAAAAGCAACAATCGGCAGCAGATAGGCAAAGGAAGCGGCATCGATCGGGAAAAATAGAAAGAATACAGCAATCGATACTCCCGCTCCTGAATTGATGCCGATGATGCCCGGGTCTGCCAGGTCGTTACGGGTGATTCCCTGCAGGATCGAACCGGATAAGGCCAGGGCCATCCCCGCCAGGACGGTAATGATGATCCTTGGCAGCCTGATTGAAAACAGGATGAATTCTTCTTTGAAGCTTCCATTTCCAAACAGGGTAGGGAGCAGACGGTCATAGGATACCGATGAATAACCCAATCCGATACTGATAAAGGCCGTTAAAAGTATCAAGACAGAAAGCATCATAAGGAGCAGTCTTTGTTTTTTGATTAAATCAGGATGTATCATCAGAAACCTTTCCCTCCTTTATGGACGATGAACAGAAAGAAAGGCAGTCCCATTATCGCAACGATCGCAGCCACAGGGGTTTCATAAGGGGCATTAATGGTGCGCCCCAGCGTATCTGCCAGCAGCAGGAATGATGCTCCGAGCAGGGTGGAGACAGGGATGATGAACCGGTAGTCCGTACCCGTGATCACGCGTACGATGTGAGGGACCATCAGTCCGATGAACACCATGTTCCCCACAAGTGCAACAGCCGCCCCTGCCAATAAAATAATGACGATAAAAAGGATCGTTTTAATAAAAGCGGTCCGCTGTCCCAATCCCACGGCAACTTCTTCATTCAGGCTGAGAATGGTAAGCTGTCTCGACAGGATAATTGAAATAAGGATTCCTGCCCCTATGAACGGGCCAATCATCTGCAGCTGTCCCCATGTAGTTCCGATCAATCCTCCCGCCGTCCACATCGATACATCTTTTGAAAGCTTGAAGAACAGGCCGGTACCTTCAGCTATTGCGAACAAGAAAGCAGACACGGCTGCTCCTGCCAATACAATCCGAAGGGGGGAGAATCCGCCTCTTTTCAAGGAACTGATCCCGAACACCATGAGGGCCCCGGCACCGGCACCGATAAAACAGGCGATCATGATCCCGAAGGATTGAACAGAAGGCATGAAGGCAAGGGTGACGGCCAGCGCCGCATTCGCCCCGGCTGTCAGTCCCAATAGACCCGGGTCTGCAAGCGGATTTCGTGTCATTCCCTGCATGATGGCACCTGAAACGGAAAGGGCTGCACCGACAAAGATGGCAGCCGCTGCACGGGGAAACCGGATTTCCTGAAGGATGGTCCTTTTTTCATTTTCGCCGAAAGAAAAGAGGGCAGACCAAACGTCTTTTATCGTAGTATCTGCTGCACCGAACACCACCGAAATGAGGAAACAGGCTGAAAAGATCACCAATGAAGCTATTAATTTTGTGATAAATGGAATATATCTCTGTTTGGAAGTGCTCATTATACATCATCATCTCTTTTTGGAGTATAAAGGAAGAGGAATCCTTATGTTAAGAATTCCTCTTTGAAAAGATTAATTGCTTAAGAATTTTTCCTTGAAGAAGTCGAGCTGATAATCAAGGGTAAGTGGATCGTTGAAATAGAATTCCATCATATTCACTTCAAATACATGGTTGTTCTTCACGGCAGGGATGTTTTTATAAGTCTCTGTGTCCATGAAGGAATTATCCGCTTTCGGGTCTTTACTCAGAATCACGTAATCTCCGGCAAATTCAGGAAGGACTTCCGTTGATAGGGCAAAGTATCCCGGCTTCAGCGCTTCTTCTTTTACTTTTTCAGGCATTTTCAGATCCATTTCCTGATAAAGGATCTCTGTACCGCGTCCCCAGTTATTCCCGTAAACGTAAAGCTGCTTATTGAAGCTTTCAATGACTGAAACGGTCGTATCTTCACCGATTTTCGCTTTGATGTCATCGCCTGCTGTTTGGGCACGCTTCTTGAAGTCATCCACCCAGGCTTTGGCTTCTTTTTCTTTATTTAATAGTTTACCAATTTCGATGTGCTGTGTGAGGTAGTCTGCTTTTCCATATGTAAATGTGACAGTAGGGGCGATTTCGTTTAGTTTATCAACATTTTTGATATTGGACAGGCCGATGATAAGATCAGGATTAAGCTCAATGATTTTCTCCAGGCTTTCATCCGTGACTTCTTCAACATCCTTTAAATCATCTTCCCAGCGCGGGTTCAACTTCGACCAGGAGTCGACACCGACAAGGTTCACATCAAGAGCCATTACATTTCCTGCAAAAGAGGAAAGGACGACGACACGCTTCGGATCTGCAGGGACTTCAACCGGTCCGTTTTCTGATTCGTATGTGATTGTTTCGTTTTTATTGTCTTTTTTATCTTTACCTTCTTCTTTTTCCGATGATGTGCCATTGCCGCAGGCACTAACTAATAGCACCAACAGCAGCGTAAGCGGAAGCATCCATTTTTTCATGTCGATCTTCTCCTTTGAGTAAGTTGTATGTGATACACATTGGCTTATTTGTTCGAGGGTCTCTGCCGATTGCAGCGTCAATATTAAACACTTTTTTCAAAACTTCATGGGTGATGACTTCTTCACAATCCCCGGCCTTTACGATTTCTCCTTCTTTCATGGCGACGATATAGTCGGCAAAGCGTGCGGCTTGATTCAAGTCATGAAGCACCATGACGATGGTACGCTCCTGTTCGGCATTCAATTTCTGCAGAAGCTCCAGTACTTCGAGCTGGTGGGCCATGTCCAGATATGTAGTCGGTTCGTCAAGAAAGATGATGTCCGTTTCTTGTGCCAGGGCCATCGCAATCCATACCCGCTGCCGCTGGCCGCCGGATAGAGTGTCTACTTGTCTGTATTTGAAATCCGTGATACCCGTTACATCAAGTGCCCAATTGATGACCTCGTAATCTTTTTTGGACAGGCGTCCCATACCTTTTTGATGAGGGAAGCGTCCATAGGAAACCAATTCGCCGACCGTCAAACCGCTTGCGCTTTCGGGAGTCTGGGGCAGGATCGCCATTTTTTTTGCCAGTTCCTTCGTATTTCCTTTAGAAATATCTTCGCCATCCAACAGGACATTGCCGGATTGATGGGAGATGATGCGGGTAATCGCTTTCAATAAAGTCGATTTTCCACAGCCGTTTGATCCGATGATTGTAGTGACTTTTTTATCAGGTATTTGAACGCTGAGATCCTTGACAATCAGTTGGTCACCATAGCCAATGTTGATTTCATTTGTATATAGGCGAACCATGTTGAGCCCTCCATTTATAGTGGATTGAATGATAACGATTCTCATTCTCGAACATTACCATACTATAATTCTTTTTTCCTTATGTCAATAGAATGATTGTTGTATCTTAGAAGAAAAAGAGGTAGTATGTAATTGAGAATGATAATCAATAGTGATTGATTACGGGGAGTGGACGGAAATGAAAGAGCAGGATTTATTTGATGTTACGATTATCGGAGGAGGTCCGGCTGGACTTTACTCTGCTTTTTACAGCGGGCTTAGGGAAATGAAGACGAAAATCATTGAGTATCAGCCGATGCTGGGCGGAAAGGTACATGTATATCCAGAGAAAATGATTTGGGATGTAGGGGGACTGACCCCTACACCTGGAGCTGAATTGATCAAGCAGCTAGTGCAGCA
Organism: Rossellomorea aquimaris; assembly: GCF_001877785.1. GTDB lineage: Bacteria > Bacillota > Bacilli > Bacillales > Bacillaceae_B > Rossellomorea > Rossellomorea aquimaris_A. The sequence goes on from NZ_MINN01000128.1 coordinate 276,788, forward strand.
GGGATTGACCTTCGATCCCGAAGTCGTCCTGAATGAGAAAGTTGAGAGCATCATGCAGAGTGAGGATGGCCTGTTCATTCTGGAGGGGGCATCGGGCAGGAAACATTTCTCCAGGGCTGTGATTGTAGCAGTGGGAAGCGGCATCATCAACCCTCAAAAGCTTGATATCGAGGGAGCGGAGCGGTTCGAGATTTCCAATCTCCATTATACAGTGAAGTCGCTGAAGAGCTTCAAAGACAAGACGGTGGTGATTTCAGGAGGAGGCAACTCTGCAGTCGATTGGGCAAATGAATTGGAGCCGATTGCGAAAAAAGTGTATGTCACCTACCGCAAAGAAGCCCTGAACGGTCATGAAGCTCAGTGTGCCCAATTGATGAACAGCACAGCAGCCTGTATCTTCAACACTTCCATCACTAAACTGATGGCCGGGGATGATCACGAACGCATCGAAAGGGTTCAGCTGACGAATCACCTGACAGGCGGGGTTTCGTATCTTGAAATCGATGAAGTAATCATCAATCATGGATATGAAATCGATTCGTCACTGTTGAAGAACAGCAGCCTGGATATTAAGATGGCAAATGATTTTTATATTGAGGGCAACTCTGTCAGCGAGTCTTCGGTAGACGGTCTATATGCTGCGGGGGATATCCTGATGCATGAAGGGAAAGTCAATTTGATCGCGGGTGCTTTCCAGGATGCAGCGAATGCAGTTAATAAGGCGAAGACATTCATCCAGCCTGAAGCGGAAGAAAGGGCGATGGTTTCTTCTCACAATGAGGTATTCAAACAGAGGAATAAAGAACTGGTCCGGAAGATGGTGAAATAACCAAACAGCGGGCTCAGTACATAAAGAAAAGATGCCGTCCCTGAATCGACGGCATCTTTTAATATTTTTTAATTAACTTGATGTACTCTCTGTTCCTGTTTATCTTCTGATGCTCTCTTGTTCACGATGAAACCGATCAACAGGACCGCAGCAGTGAGGCCAATGGTAATGAGGTAGGTGAACGGACCTTCATGGAAGTTCAAAAGATTCATAAATTGATGGTCACTTACAATCATCTCACCTGCAGTATACGCGAGGATCCCTGCTCCGATATAGGCGATCCAGCGGTACTTCTCAAGGACTTTTACAATCAGTTTGGAACCGAATATCATGATAGGGATCGAAATGAAAACCCCGAGAGCAATCATGCCGATATGACCATGTGCAGCACCTGCAACGGCCATCACATTATCAAGGCTCATGACGGCATCGGCCAGGATGATGGTCCCGATTGCTTGTCTGAGTCCCGTATGCGCCTTGATATCGGCGTCCCCGTCTTCCTCTACCAATACCTTATAAGCAATCCACAGAAGCAAAATGCCCCCAATCAAATGGACATATGGAATTTTTAATAAGTAAACAATAATCGCAGCGAACAGAATCCGCAGTACCACCGCACCTGCAGTGCCCCAGAAAATGGCTTTATTCTGAAGTTCCTTTGGCAGGCTTCTCGTAGCCATCGCGATGACGACGGCATTATCCCCCGACAGGATGATATCGATGGCTATGATCTTCAACAGCGCAATGATGGCACCTGAAGATATGGCAAGTCCCAGTGGAAATAGAAAATCCATCATGGTTCCTCCTCTTAAGTTGAAATCTATCAAAAAAACATAACTTATTCATTTTAACATAAAAGTAGAAAGATAGAAGGTCAGCCGTTTCATCGTGTATAAAATAAGGTGTTTTAGTAAGCAGGGAAGTGGTTAAACAAGTAGTACTATTAACTTAAGGAGGACAATTTGTTTTGGCCAATATACTCGTACTGGGAGCCATCCTGTTTATATTTATAAACTTACTCTATTTCTTTAAGAATAAAGAATTCAAATACAGTTATTTCAGTAAGAAGATGTTCTATAAACTGTTTTTTGTACTCGCAGGCATCACGGTTGCTTTTGCAGTTCTATATTATGGTCTGGGGGCAAATGGAACCGTATTGAAATACAGCCTGCCGGATGGCGAGGCCGTCCCGCATCGTTTCACCAACTATTTATACTTCAGCGGGGTAACGATTCTATCAGTCGGCTATGGTGACTATCTGCCGGTTGGGCATCTGCGATTCTTCGCCCTTATCGAGGCAGCGATCGGACTCCTGCTGCCATCCGCCTATTTCATGAAAATGCTGAATTCCAAAAATGGAGAATAATCTTGGTCCGTCTACCACTGTTCTTCCGCAGAGGGGACGGGCCTTTTATTATGTTGAATAATTGTCACTTGTGATAGGGCTTTGAGATACATACAATAAAAGGAGAAACTTGTTCGGAAAGGGGAGAGGGTGGTATGAGGGACATTCAGAAAGTCATCTTCATTGCACTCGGATTTATTTTCATGGGACTTGGCATCATTGGGGTCGTGCTGCCGCTCATCCCGACCACACCGTTCTTATTACTGGCTTCTTATTTTTTTGTGAAAGGGTCGAGGCGTTTTGAAGTCTGGTTCAAAGGGACGGGTGTATATAAAAAGCATTTAGAAGGATTTGTGCAGAATCGTTCGATGACATTCCGTCAAAAGGCCTTTCTCATGGTGTTTTCCGATGTGATGATTTTGCTGACGTTTTTCATGACGGATAAATTAATCGTCAAGGTCATCCTGAGCATGATCATAGTGTATAAGTATTATTATTTTATTTTCAAGATAAAGACGGTTAAAGTGAGAAGTTACTGACAATTGAGAAATGATAAAGGCGAGGCCGCCTGGAATGATTCCCGGGCGGCATCGCCTTTTGCAGCTTTTCAAACGCCAATCACCATAATGACGGCTTAACGACCATGAACCACAGCATGGCAAGAAGGAGGACGAGGTAGGTCCAAATGGTCCGCTTCAACTTTGCGGTCAAAGGTCCGCGTTCCTCACGAGGGTCATTAAATCTCTTTAGCGTCGGGGAAAAAGCCCTGGCCAGGAAGAACAGCGAGCAAAACATGATAAATAGGGTCATCAATATCCATGGGGTGCCCCATGTCCACGGCCCCATCAGCACCAATAAGACGCCCGAACCGACGAGCACATGTCCGGCATGTTTTGACAGACGCACGGTGAAACGGAAGGTGTCCAAATATGGATTCAATTCTTCTCCTGATGCGCCCTTAAGCTTTTTGATCATCGGGAGCAAAATAAAAAATGGCCCGATGGACGCCACCACGCTCAGAACGTGTACATAGATGATAATACGATACACTAAGTCCATTCTCTCTGGCCTATTTGTTCACAGGACTGAATTCATGCACCCATACACGCATTTTTGGATGCCAAGGCATACCGGGGTGGTAAGAGAGGATGGTTTCTTTATATTCTTCCACGGTTTGAAAGCCTTCCTGCTTGGCATGTTCGTCTGTCAATTCACCAAGTGCCTGGGAATAAACTTTATCCACTATGTATTTTTCCCCTTTAAGCTCCATGATTTCGCCTTCATCGGCATAACGTCCGTTGCGGCGCGTTGCTGTTTTTTTACCTTGAAGCACCAGCTCCACATCTGCCTCGTTCGTAACGAGACGCTCGATGCTGCATGTTTTAGGCGGTAATTCTTGTTTATTCATTGTCAATCGCTCCTTTCGCTCTTTACTATAGCACATAATTACCAGAGATATTAGCAGCACCTGGAATTAATACTGCTTACAATTAATCTGCTGGAAGCAAGAACAGGATAGGAGGGTTTATATGTAATTATCTTCAAGAAATTTCGTGATTCACCGTAGTAAAGAAGAATAAGGGGTGCTATGATGGTATGAAATGCAGCGGTGACTGACACTGCAAAATTTTATTGAAAAGGTCTTGAGAATAGTGAAAAAGTGGCAGACTTACTTGGTGTTGGTGTTCATAATGATGATGTGGGGGTTCAATGTCCCCGCACTGAAAACCCTGGTGACGGAATTCTCTCCGGTAACCATTACTTCCCTGCGGATTTTCACGGCAGGAGTCACCGTATTTATCATCTTGGCGATCATGAAAAAAATAAGAAAACCGACCAGACGGGAGAGCTTCTTCATCATTGGCGGAGGGCTGCTTAATGTCGTAAGCCACCATTATTTTCTATCAGTTGGTCTTACACAGACCACTTCCACCAATGGCGGACTCATTCTGGGAACGGGGCCGCTGCTGACGGCACTCCTGGCTTCGGTTATTCTAAGGAACCGGCCGACCGTCATAAAAGTGATTGGCTTCCTCCTTGGCGGGATCGGCGTATCGATCATCGTGCTGTCGGGCGGCGAAGGGCTCGGTAATCTGAACAGCGGGGATGCCATGGTATTCATTTCGATTTTTTCACAGGCACTCAGCTTCATCATCATCAGCCGGGCTGCCAAGACATTGGATCCGCGGCTTTTAACTGGATATATGCTTGTATTCGGTTCAGTGATTTTATTCATCATTGGGTTGATAACAGAGCCGGGGGAAATTTCTCAACTGGATGAAGCCTCGATTGGGATCTGGGTGCTGTTCCTGGCTTCCGCGATGCTCGCAACAGCACTCGGGCACATGCTCTACAATCATTCAATCGGAAAGCTCGGTGCGGCCGAGACGTCAATATTCCTTAATCTCAACACCTTTTTCTCCTTGGTGGGGGCTGCGTTGTTTTTGGGCGAAAAAATCACTTCCTACCATTTACTTGGCCTGGTGTTCATTATCCTCGGTGTCATCTGCGGGGCGGGAACGCTGGAAGAACTGATCACCAAACGTAAACGGCAAAGGTTCTATTCTAAAAAACAACATAACCATCATTTTTAACCAAGACATGTATGTAAATGGACTATTATCGCGTCCTGTTCAATAGTATTGAGGGGAGTATGGAGCAGGGATGATCAGCTTCAAAAGTTAATCAAGGGAGCTGTGCATAAATCAGTTTGGAAAATCCGGACAATCATTTCGAACTCTTTTAGAGAAGAATTCAAATGAGTGTTCGGGCTTTTTGCTGTCTGTGAATTTATAATGGTTATATCACTGGTGGATGCTTTCGCAGAGTAACGGCTGCTCAACATTAGCAGATTTTAACTTTAATTAGTGAATTTTCTCGTTTGTTTGATCGACCCCATTCACCTTTTATAAAAAAAAATCAACCTCCAACTAGCAGTGAAGACCGGTACTTTTAATACTTGTGCCGATATCAGGATAATTGTGCCGCTATTCCGGTAATTGTGCCTCTATTAAGTTTATCGTGCTAATGTCGAATTTTCTTTGCTGCCTGATTACTTCCTTATTACACTTATGGGTCATTTCCACCCGATTTTCCAATCTAAATATATATTCCAAGAAAATTAAAGGATTTTTCTTTAGGAATAATGAATTATAACTATATCCATAGTATAGTTATAAAGTCACTTACTCTTTGAACATTCCGGGGCACTGAAGGTACTTATGTCACGGAAGGATGGAATCGATCGGCAGGGACACACTATACATACAATTTACGGAGGTGTTGAGTGATGGAAAACAAACCATATCACTACGATGGAAGCAGCCACATGGCCAGCGGCGCACCAACAGAAAACGAACCATTCGAATTGACCGAAGAAATGAGAAAAAACATCGGAGCCAACCCGTTTGGAGCGGCTGCAGAAGAAGAGTAAGAAAAGATGCTGTCTTAAGTGGCAGCATCTTTTTTATATAGAATAGAATATCAATTTATCCACAAAATATTAAGACGAAAATAAATGATGATAAGGAAGGGTTAATATGACTAAAGTATTGTATATCACCGCTCATCCACATGATGATACCTTGTCCTACAGCATGGCGGCAGCAAAAGCATTCATAGACACATATAAAGAAGCGAATCCGGATCATGAAGTGGTACATATAGACTTATACAAGGAGCATATCCCCCATATCGATGCAGATGTTTTCAGCGGATGGGGGAAATTGCAGTCCGGAAAAGGGTTTGAAGAATTGTCCCCGGATGAAAAACAAAAAGTCCAGCGTTTGAACGAACTTTCCGATCAATTTGTAAAAGCTGATAAATATGTATTTGTCACACCTCTATGGAATTTCTCCTTCCCTCCGCTCATGAAGGCATACATCGATTCGGTGGCGGTTGCAGGGAAAAGCTTCAAATATACTGCCGAAGGGCCGGTCGGGCTTTTGACCGATAAAAAAGCCCTTCACATCCAGGCTCGCGGAGGTATCTATTCCGAAGGTCCCGCTGCCTCCATGGAAATGGGTCACCGCTACCTGCATATCATCATGCAATTCTTCGGGGTACCGTCGTTCCAGGGATTCTTCATTGAAGGGCATGCAGCCATGCCTGACAAAGCAGATGAAATCAAAGCAGACGGAATTGCGCGAGCAAAAGATATGGCCCATACTTTTTAAAAAAATGAAAAGCACCTGCTGTCCGACAAACGGGACTGTAGGTGCTTTTATTTATAATACCGCCGGTTTGTCTGCTTCCCCAGCCTTTGGTTCCGGTACAAAAGCAAGGATGGTCAAACCGATGATGAACAGAATGACAAGGCTGAACACACCGCTGCTTGAATCACCTGTAACCTGTGCGGTTATACCGACAAGGAGGGGGCCGAGGATGGATGCAAACTTTCCGAAAATATTATAGAATCCAAAAAACTCATTGGAATTTTTCTTTGGAATCAACTTGGCAAAGTATGCGCGGCTGAGCGCCTGGATCCCGCCCTGTGAAGAAGCAACAAGCATCGCGAGAATCCAGAAATCCAAGGTTGTCTCAAGGAAGTATGCATAAATGCATACAATGATATAAACGCAGATCCCGACATAAAGCATCTTTTTACCTGTAAAACGTTCTGCAAGGCGTCCATATAAAATGGCGAAGGGACCTGCAACCACCTGCGTCACAAACAGGATGATCAGAAGATTTGTCGCCGTAATGCCAAGGTCGGTTCCATAAGCTGTTGACATTGTAATGATTGTTCCGACTCCATCGATATAAAAGAAGTAGGCAAGAAGAAACAGGAACAGGGCGCGGTACTGCCTGATTTCTTTCAATGTCTTGCCCAAACGCCTGAAACTGTTCGAGACAGGCTTTTGTTCACGTTCAATGAAATAACGCTGATGGACATTTTTTATAAGGGGGATTGAAAACAGCCCCCACCAGACAGCGGTAATAATGAATGCGATTTTACTGGCAAAGGTGGTTGAAAGCGGAATGATGCCATTTTGCGAAAGCACAATGATTGCAATGCTGATGATGAATGGAATGGTACTCCCGATATAACCGAAACCGAACCCACGTGAGGAGATTTTGTTCATACGCTCTTCAGTCGTTACATCTGTCAGGAAAGCGTCGTAGAAAACGTTTGACCCTGCCGAACCTATCGCTGCAACGGTGTAGAAGATGAGAAGCAGAAGCCATTGGTCGCTGGGAATAAAGGCAAGTGACGCCGTGAAGATGATCCCGAGGGCAAAAAAGAACGTAAAGAACTTCTTTTTATACCCCTGGTAATCGGCAATCGTCCCGAGGATCGGACTCAGCATGGCGAGAATGATTGTGGCGATGGCGACGGTATAACCCAGATAAGCAGTCGAATCTGAAGGGCTCACGCCGGCATTTGTTGCAGCGGCCTTATAGAATAATGGGAAAACCGCCGTTGAAATAATGATTGAATAGGCGGAATTGGCCCAGTCATAAAAGATCCAGCTGTTTTCTTCCTTGGAAAATCGCTTCATAAACTATTCCTCCCCGGGAACATATTCGTTTTATTAATCTTTATTCATCTATAAGTTCTTGAAGTACTTTCCCGTCCGTACTTCCAAGCTCGAGCCCCAAAAGCCTTGCAAATGTGGGGCCTTCGTCAACAAGGTGCATACCGGGCAGTTCTTTATGAGGAACAATCCCTTTTCCCCATGCCATAAAAATCGTATGATAATTTTCTTTTTTGGGAGAGTAGCCATGCGAGCCCCAAGTATACCGTTTTTCTTGCACATCTTCAGTCGTGATGTGATGGATCAAGTCTCCTTCCAGAACATCTTTGAAGTAATAGCCGACCTCAGCTTCCAGCATGAATGCACACGACGGATCGGCGCCCATTGCCCCTGCTTCTTCACCTGTGTATATTTGCTGAATCCCATTAGAAGAGGACCCATGCAGTTCATATAGTAGATGTTTCATCTCGTCTTTAATGGAGGGGTCTTTTATATAAACATAGGCAGAACCGTCGCAGCCTTTACAATAAGCTTTCCAGTCGATTACCCTTCCTTTGGAGTCCAGGGTGATGAACCCTTCATCCTTAAACAAACTATTTAGTTGAATGGCCTTTGTTTCATCAAGTGCGCTGTGATCACCAAGCGCAATGACAGTAGAGTTATGATAGATTCCGGATTCTTTGAGTGCACCGATTATTTTTCCAAGACGATGATCATGGCGGCGGATGGCGGCATCTGCTTCCTGAGATGAAAATCCATGGTAATGCCTCTGTGTATCAAGGTCTGTAAAATGGACAAGAAGCAGATCCGGCTTCTTGTCTTTAATGGTCGCAACAGTCGATTCGAGGACAAAATCATCAAGTTCAGGTTGATTAAGCCCTTTTCTGATATGACCGAACCGGCGGTTCATATCCAACTGATAAAAAGGCGTTCCGTTGAACAAGGAAACCAGGATTTGATTATGCCAGGGGCGGTTGGCGAAAATCTCGGGCATATTGTAATCGATATCCGCTTTTGCAGTGACAGGCCACAAAAGGGCAGCAGTCTTCAAGCCTGCTTTCTTTGCTTCATCATAAAGGGTTGTTCCCTTTACATGACGGCGGTGCCAATACCAGTCCGGAGACACCCTGCCCGGCTGAATGAAGGTATTATTAATGATGCCGTGCCGGTTCGGAAAATTGCCGGTAACAATCGTAGCATGACACGGATAGGTGACGGTCGGATAAATCGATTCGACATTTTTACACAGTGATCCCGTGGAAAGCAGTTCTTTGAAGTGAGGGAGATCCTTAAGTTTGGGATAATCCAGTGCAGATAAACAGTCAAAAGAGATGACGATTAAGTGATCGGTAAGACGAGTCATAAAGTCCTCCATCGTGGTTGATAAGTTTGTACTATATACCTATTAATATAACAGAAGATTCAGAATAGGGAAGTGGTTTTTCCAACTAAGGAAGAGGATGGATCAGAAGATACTTGAACAGTGGATAAATACGCTGGAGCTGGCAAAACTTTCGTTTGGAATACAGGGTTGGCTCTTGAGGAAAAAGGGTAAGGAACATTGATAATATCATAAAAGCGTTATATGATGACAAAGGGCAGATAAAGGATGCCCGGTTCCGTAATTAAATTCGACACTGGGAGTGTAATTATACATTGACCGGTTTATTGATATTGGTTTTTATCATAGTTACTTTTTTTGTTTATTCCATAATAAGTACGATAGTCATAAGGTTGATGAATCTTAAAATCATCAGAAGGGTCCCGCGTGACAGGACGATTGCACTGACATTTGATGATGGGCCGCACCCATCGCATACGAGTGCGCTCCTGGACATGCTCAAAAAACATGGGATCAAAGCCACGTTCTTTGTTGTAGGTGAGCATGCAGTTCAGAATCCCGGACTGATCAAAAGGATGGCGGATGAGGGACATTCTTTGGGTCTGCACCATTACAGACATATCTCCAGCTGGTTCCTGACTCCATGGGGGTTAAAGAAGCAATTGGAGAAGTCAAATGAAGTAATAAGAGGTATAACCGGGGAAGAGACATATCTATATCGTCCGCCCTGGGGACACCTTAACGTATCTTCTTTGCTTTTCGCCAAAAGATACCGCATTATCATTTGGTCACATATTTTCAAGGATTGGAAAGTGAAGGAGTGCAGGGATAATCTGAGCCGCCGCTTGAACCATGCGGATTCTGAAGGGGCGGTGTATGTGCTTCATGACAATGGAGCGACGCTTGGTGCCGATGAGGATGCGCCAAAATATATGTTAGAATGCTTGGATGCATTTATTGAAGATGCACTGGAGAGGAACATCCGGTTCATTTCTCTTGACGATGCATTGTAGTTGAAGGGGTATTGGAATGGGCAGTGAACAAATCATTCATTATATACAAGAATACAGTTATTTCATTATTTTTCTGTTTTTATTCTTTGGCATAGTGGGAATTCCTTCTCCAGAAGAATCCCTGCTGTTCTTGGTCGGGGTTTTGGCTGCCCACGGCCAACTGTCAATGTCATGGGGCATCCTGTTTGCATTCCTGGGAACGTTTGCCGGAATGCTGGCAGGATACTATGCAGGGAAATTTGTCGGATATCCCATCATCAATAAGTATGGGAAATGGGTTGGCCTGACTGAAGATAAGGCAGTTAAATTTGAGGAGCAGTTCACTAAGAATTCGCAGAAGACGCTGATCATCGGTTTTTTTTTGCCCGGTCTGCGCCAGGCTGTTCCTTATTTGTCCGGGATATTTTCGCTGAACATACTGAAATATTCGGTTATCACCGGGGCGGGATCGCTTCTTTGGAGCATGTCATACATCCTTCTGGGGTGGGGGCTCGGAAGTACGTTCCCGATTAATCCAAATTACGTTCCTTATTTAGGGGTGGGACTCCTTGTCATTTTTATCGTGACAACTTTAATCCGGTATATAAGAAAGAAAAGGAAAGGGAGGGGAAAGATTTGAAAATCATCCTATTATCCATGTTCAGTGTACCTACTGGACATGTCAAAGTCGCAGAAGTCATGCAGCAGAAGATAAAAGATAAACATCCGGACGCGGAAGTGAAGATAGTTGATTTCCTGTCTTTCTCAAATCAGTGGCTCGAAAATGCAGTCTCAGGATTCTATTTGAAGTGGATCAAGGCTTTCCCGGAAAGTTATAAAAGGTTTTATGCGCAGTTGATGATGAGCGAAGAATATACAGGTATGTTGAAGAGCTTTTCCGTGTTCTCAATCTATTTCGAAATGAAGCTGAAAAAATTATTGGAAGAAGAAAGCCCATCCCATATCATCTGTACACATTCATTTCCGTCCAGGATTCTTGGGAAGCTGAAGAAAAAATCACCTTCCTTCGTACCGAAAACAGTGAATGTCTACACCGATTTCTTCATCAATGGAGTGTGGGATAAAAAGAATATAGATTATCATATGGTGCCAAGCAGTGAAGCAAAGGATGAATTGATCGGACAGTATTCAATATCGTCAGACCGTATTTTTAACACAGGTGTGCCTGTTTCCAATATCTATAAAGATGGGAAGCCAGTGAAGTCAAAAACAGCAGTATCAGGCAGAAAACATCTCCTGGTTGCAGGCGGGAATAACGGATTATGTGTCCTGAATGAATTTATGATGAATCCTTCAGGGACAGAACATTTTAAATATACTGTCCTTTGCGGGCACAACAGGGAGTTATTCGATCAACTATCGGGAATACCGAATATCATCCCGTTAATGTATATCGAGGATCGTGAAGAGCTGAATGCCATTTATGATTCAGTCGATGCCATCATTACAAAGCCCGGCGGAGTGACGATAACGGAAGTACTGAATAAACGGATACCGATTTTTATCCATGATTATTTGCCGGGACAGGAAGAGGTCAATCTGGAATTCCTGAAGGAAAAGAAGTTGGTCTACTTACTGAATAGCGAGGATCCGCTGGAGATCATTACAAATGTCCTTAAAGATAAACGGGAAATGAATGATTATCTTGTTCGGCTGCAGCAGTATCTGTCTTCGATTTCTACCTGTGTGGATGAAAGTTTGAGTACTCTGCTGAAGGTGAATCAGGAAGACGCGTTAGTGAAACCGTCTCTTAATAATGCCGGCGTTACCAAAACCATATTTAATTAAAAAAATGCCCGTTCCCTGACAATAAGGGAAGGGCATTTGCTTTCTAACTTCACCGGATTTAATTAGTTTTTGATTGTCTTGCCGACTTTGCTGCCGTCTTTTATGTCAATGGTGCCGGAGTATTCGACGGAGTCGATTTCACAGTTTTCCCCGATCACAATATTTTTTCCCCTTACCAGCTTCGCCCTGGTGTTTTCTAGGTAGATTTCGTCTCCTTCTATTAAATCGGATCGAAGGTAATCGTCACGCTGCATGAAAAAATTCACTACCTGCTTGATCAGTTTAGCGGTATGTTCGTTTTTCACCTCAATGATTTCGCCGCCGATCTCCTTGATGAACGATTCATGGCTTATTTTAATATCGATTTTATCGGCACTGAGAAGACTATTGATTTTCACACCGCCCCGTGAGGTGAACTTCTCCACCTCACATTCTTTCTCCACTCTCAGCGCACCGTGGGACCTAAGTTCGCCGCCGTGGACCTTACCTTCTATGTTAGTTGAACCGCTCGAAATGAATTCTTTACAGGTTAAATTCTCAGAAATCCCGCTTGATCCGCTCACTGACATTTTCGCTGCCGTGACAGAACCTTCGATTTTCGTGCTCCCACTTATGGAAATATCCCTTGCCTGGATATTTCCCTCGATCTTCGAAGATCCGCTGCACTTAAACTCTTCAGAGGTGATGTGCCCGTTTATTTTTCCGGATCCTGATATCTTAAGGTCTCTGCACTCGATATCGCCTTGAATGGTTCCGCTTCCGCTGATTCTTACAGAGTTGAACTTACCGCCGCCCGACGAACCCGATCCGCTGATTTTTAAATCGTGCAATTCCTTTTTCTCAACCGTACTCATACTTTATTCCTCCTGTTTATCAATTTATTTCATTCGTTAAAATGATTTTTAATTCTTCAACCATCTGGAGTAAATCAAGCTTCACGATCGTCTCGGCTGACTGGTCTGTCAAAATGCCGGCCTGCAGCGGAACTAACAGCCAAATGACGTTTTCTTGTTTCTTAAGTCCCCTGAGTTCAAATGAAGGACTGATAAATGCATCAAAATCTTTCTGCAAAAAAAGAAAGAGGGTTTTTAAGTCATCTTGATCCAAGCGGCTCTGCACTTTTTCAAGGATGAACATATTCAAAATTTCGGGGAACTCTAATCCATTACCGTCTTTTACAAGGGGGGTGCAGAATGAAATCGTTTCTGGTCGAAGAATCTTTTGCAGCTTCAATGCATCCAGTGATAGTTCAATCTTCGCTGCATTTGGTGAAAAGAAATCTGACAGTTCATCCAGGGAGTGGGTATCTTTCAGTTCTTTCACCTTTTTTATCCGTGCCAGCATTTTTTCTCTTGGAAAGTAAGTTTCCTGACCTGTGAAACTGGATTTCTTAATAAACCACTCTTCAGGAATGACCTGTTTCCGTTTCCAGCGGTAGAGCTGACCATAAGAAATCCCAGTCAGTTCCAACACTTCTTTTTTCGATATCAGATCGTCATCCAAGGAACAATCACCTCAATTCCTTTTGTAACAAAACATTGTTACGTTACTTTATATGAACTATAGCAGAACAATGTTACGGTTGTAAAGGTGTTTCTTCCAGTTTTTGTTTCCGGATAAAAAGAGAAGGCTCGTCCTGGCCTGCATAATGCAGGAGGGACGGACCTTCGTTTTATCTGTTTGGGCGTTTGTTTTCAGGCTGTTTGAGCCAGTATCGGAGTCCTTTACCAGCAAGAGGCTCATCATTGTAACGGGGTATGATGTGAAAGTGGCTGTGAAAAATGAATTGATTTGAGACTTTTCCTGCATTCCATCCGAGGGTGTACCCGTCTGCTTCAAATCTCTCATCAAGATACGTTTTAGCTTTTTGCAGAAGTTCATATGTATCATTCCATTCCTCCCTTGTCAGGGAGAAAGCATCCTGCTTGTGCTTCTTGGGAACAATGACGCCGCATCCTTCCAGAACATCCTGCTGGTGATTATGCTGAAGGAAATAGCATGTGTCATTTTCAAATATGATGTTTTGGCCGGGATCTTCATGCGGGTGGCAGAAGGGGCAGTTATTATCTTGGGTCATGAATGTCACTCCTAATTGTTGGAATATTTGTTTTTTAGATTATACCATGAATTCATTCACAGGAGCGGATACCTAAGCGGTTTTTGCATCATAAAAGAAGGCAGTAACATAACACACCAATCATGCCAAAAAATGTTTAGACCGGAAGGCTTGGGGTAAAGAATGACCATAGCATTTTACATAGTTAAAGAGAGGAATGAGGGAATGAGTTACGAGAATAAAAGCAAAGTGAACGGCAACAGTAAAAATGAACAGCTTGAAGAGTTTCGCGTCGATGACAGCGGAAAGCATCTGACGACCAATCAGGGAGTAAAGGTGTCAGAGGATGAGTTTTCGCTGAAAGCCGGAGAACGCGGTCCTACGTTAATGGAAGATTTCCATTTCCGTGAAAAGATGACTCATTTCGACCATGAACGCATTCCAGAGCGGATCGTCCATGCAAGGGGCTTCGCAGCGCATGGTGAGTTCGAAGTCTATGAATCAATGAAGGAATATACGAAAGCTGGATTTTTACAGGATCCTTCCAGGAAAACACCTGTATTCGTCCGCTTCTCAACGGTAGCAGGAAACAGGGGATCCGCCGAGACGGTAAGGGATGCCCGCGGATTCGCGACGAAATTCTATACGGAAGAAGGGAATTATGACTTGGTGGGAAATAATATTCCTGTCTTCTTCATCCAGGATGCGATCAAGTTCCCGGACCTTGTCCATGCCGTCAAACCGGAGCCGCACAATGAAATGCCCCAGGCAGCAACAGCACACGATACATTCTGGGACTTTATCGCCAATAATCAGGAGTCTGCCCATATGGTCATGTGGGCCATGTCGGACCGGGCAATTCCCCGCAGCTTTCGCATGATGGAAGGATTCGGGGTTCACACTTTCCGATTCGTAAATGAAGAAGGAAAAGCCCACTTCGTCAAATTCCATTGGAAACCGGTTCTCGGAACTCATTCACTCGTATGGGATGAAGCACAAAAAATCAATGGGAAGGATCCCGATTTTCACCGCCGTGACCTGTATGAATCAATTGAGAATGGGGATTATCCTGAATATGAACTCGGAGTGCAGCTGATCAAGGAGGAAGACGAATTCAATTTCGACTTCGATGTACTGGATCCGACGAAGCTTTGGCCGGAAGAAGAAGTACCGGTTAAAATCATCGGGAAGATGACATTGAACAGAAATGTGGATAATGTATTTGCAGAAACGGAGCAGGCAGCTTTCCATCCAGGATCAGTCGTTCCGGGAATTGATTTTTCAAATGATCCCTTACTGCAGGGGCGTCTGTTCTCGTATACAGATACCCAGCTAATACGTCTTGGCGGACCGAACTTCCATGAACTGCCGATCAACCGCCCAGTCTGTCCTTTCCATAATAATCAGCGGGACGGCTATTCACGACATACGATCAATAAAGGCCAGGTGAGCTACCATAAGAACTCACTCGCCCAAAACACGCCGGCACCGGCAAGTGAAGAGGAAGGCGGCTATACCCATTATCAGGAAAAGATGGAAGGCCGCAAAGTACGTAGAAGAAGTGAAAGTTTCAAAGATCATTTCTCCCAGGCAACCTTGTTCTGGAACAGCATGAGTGAAGCCGAGAAAGAACACATCATAGACGCCTTCAGCTTTGAACTCGGTAAAGTCATGAGCAAATCCGTTCAGCAGCAGGTTGTCGATATGTTCGCACATGTTAGTCTTGAGATGGCAAAAGGATTTGCAGAAGCAATCGGAGCCAAGGTTCCAGAAGGGCCGGGCTCGACAGTAACGAAATCTTCTCCTGCGCTGAGTCAGGAGAATACGGTTAAGAGACCTCATACACGCAAGGTTGGAGTCATTGTTTCGAGCGGCTTCAGCGGCAGTGAAGTCACTAAAGCGCTGAAAGAATTGAAAGAAGAAGGCCTGCAGCCCGAAATCATCAGCAGCAAATTGGGAGTGGTTAAAAGCGGTGAAGGGGAAGAACTCGAAGTGGATCATACCTTCCTGACATGCGACTCCGTTCTGTTCGACAGTATCTACGTTGCCGGCGGAAAAGAGCTCGATAAGAAGTTCAAGCAGGACACTTCCTATTTTGTAAAAGAAGCCTTTGTACACTTCAAGCCTATCGGGGCGACCCATGAAGGGGTTACTTTATTGAAAGACATCGGCATTGGACAATGTTCAGGAGTAGTGACTGGAGAGAGGATGGACACATTTACTTCTGATTTCATTGAAGCGATTGCAGCCCATCGTCACTGGGATCGAGAAATCGTCTGATTAAGAAAAATTTGAAATAAAGGCTGGGACAAAAGTGTTTTAGTATAAGTAAAACCCGGACTACTTGCATTTTAATCAGCAAAGTAGTCCGGGTTTTTAATTTGTTTAATAACAATTTGTTTTTGCTCTTTCTAGCGGTTGATTGGAGTGCAAGACGTAGACTCCTAAAAGAAATGCGTAATGGCTTTGCCCGGAGGAGGGTGGCATAAGCCCTGCATCTGGACAATTCCTTCCAATAAGAGAGGCACGGGCTACCCGCGGAAACAGAAGTCTTGCACGGAAATCAAAAACGGGTTTAGAACTTAAACTACCACAATCCTATTAATTCCCCGTTCAATTTATTCCAATGGCACCCTACTAATCCATTCACCCATTTTAATAGATACTAGTTATGTATAACAAACGCTAACGCAAGGACAACCATAGTATATTAAAGAAATGAACAAGGAGGTGGATATTCATGCCAAAAGGTCCAGCTCACCATGCTGCTGCAGAAGAGTTTGATTTCTTTAAGCTTCTTCTAGTCTTGCTAGTAGTGGCCTTCCTCATCACATTAGGTGTTGCCCCGATCGCAGCATTAATTATCGGGATTGCTCTACTGCTCATCCTAGCTATCAGCGCACTATTTTAATTTCAGATGAATGATGGAAAGCGGTTTGCACAGCCGCTTTCTATATACTCATAGTAATAGAAAGGAGGAATATACATGGATAATAAAAATATGATAGAAGAACTCTATAAACTCATTCAGGAACAAGTCAAGAAAGAAGACGGGCAATTATCCATCGAGTCGGCACTTGAAATGATGACATCCGCGATTAAAGAGAATGAACTGAATAAAGAACTGAAGGATCATTCCGATTCTCTAAAAACTCACCTTGAATCCATCATGCCGGAGAACCTTAAGGGAATGGAGCCACTGAAAGATAAAGCGGCAGCATTTTTGAAGGGCGATTCACTTAATACAGATGCGCTTCAGCAACTGATGAACGGCGTTCTCAACAATGATGTTTTTAAGCAGCAGCTCAGCCAATTGACGACTGGTAAAGAACTTGACGCGAAGTCGCTGATGAATGGCTTCAGCTCTATGCTTCAGGGGAATGGAGGGACAGGGAACCTCATCCCGATGAACCTATTGAACCTGGTCCAGGGCATGGATCTTATGAAACTGATTGATGGAGCAGCAGTACGTCGTAAAAATAAATCAAAGAATATTCAGGTTCAAAACAATGACAGTAAAGAAAATAGTAAAAATGAAAACATCAAATCCAAACAAAAAACATCCATAAATAATTCGTACAAAGTTGACTACGAATATGATGAATGTGATTTGTGGTATTAAACAGGGGGGAAGCTGGCCGAACTTTAAGCCAGCTTTTATGTTTTTACATAGAATCAAAAGTTTCGACTAAAAATTTCCGTAAACAAAAATCTTGAAAGTCAAAAAAGGTCAAATTATAATATAGTCATAAGGTCAAAGAAAGTCAAAGTCAAGCAACGACATCCTGACCTTCAACCAAATGAATCAAATGTTAACTATATAAAAAGGAAACCAATAGGAGGTAATACTGTATGAAATGTCAAGTATGTCATCAGAACCAGGCAACAGTTGAAGTGTACAAAAGAGTCAACAACCATAAGACAAGAATGCAGATGTGTATGGAATGCTTCCAACAACAGCAATCAAAAACTCCTTCCGGCTTACATGGCGGTTTTCCGTTTGATGAATTGTTCAAAGGCATGAGCATGGGGGGAGCCCAGCCGCACGCTTTCGGATCAAATCAACAGGAGCTAAAAACGGAAACCGGCGGTAATGGCGGCGGTATTCTTGATCAATTCGGCCGCAACGTAACCCATGCAGCGAAGGCGGGTCTGATCGATCCTGTCATCGGAAGGGATAAAGAAGTAGAGCGTGTCATTGAAATCCTGAACCGCCGTAATAAGAACAACCCTGTACTCATCGGTGAGCCGGGTGTCGGTAAAACAGCAATCGCAGAAGGGCTGGCATTGAAAATCGTTGGCGGGGATGTACCGGCCAAGCTGTTAAACAAAGAAGTATATGTTATGGACGTAGCTTCACTGACTGCCGGTACCGGAGTCCGCGGGTCGTTTGAAGAACGATTGAAAGCCATCATCAGCGAACTCCAAAACCGCAAGAATGTCATGTTATTCATCGATGAAATCCATCAGCTGGTCGGAGCGGGGTCTGCGGAAGGTTCCATGGATGCAGGCAATATTTTAAAACCTGCACTTGCCCGGGGCGAGCTTCAGGTAATCGGTGCGACAACACTCAAGGAATACCGTCAAATTGAAAAAGACGCGGCTCTTGAACGCCGATTCCAGCCTGTAATGGTAAATGAACCGACTCCCGAACAGTCCATCGACATCCTGAAGGGACTGCGAAGTAAATATGAGGAATATCATGGAGTCAAATATTCAGATGAAACGATTGAGGCATGCGTGAAATTGTCTCACCGCTACATCCAAGATCGTTTCCTTCCGGATAAAGCGATCGACTTGATGGACGAAGCGGGTGCTAAAATGAACCTTCAGTCAGAAGGGAAAGATACATCTGCACTTCATCAGAAATTGGAAGAAATCCATGCAATGAAAGAGCAGGCTACCAAGGAAGAGCGTTACGAAGAAGCAGCAAAACTGCGTGACCGGGAACAAGAAATTGAAAAGCAGCTCGGGAACCGTGATGCCAAGGAGAAAGCGTCAGTAGGACCAGATTTGATCCAGTCAATCATTGAAGCGAAGACGGGCATTCCAGTCGGAAAGCTTCAAAGTGATGATAAAAAACGATTGAAAGAGCTTGAAATGAACCTTTCAAATAAAGTAATCGGGCAGGCAGAGGCAGTGAAAAAGGTAGCGAAAGCGATCCGCCGCAGCCGGGCAGGCTTAAAGGCGAAGCACCGTCCGATCGGTACATTCTTATTCGTGGGACCGACTGGCGTCGGTAAGACAGAATTGACGAAGACGCTGGCTGAGGAACTATTCGGGTCCAAAGACAGTATGCTCCGACTGGACATGAGTGAATATATGGAGAAACACTCCGTATCCAAACTGATCGGTTCACCTCCGGGTTATGTAGGTCATGAAGAATCCGGCCAATTGACTGAAAAAGTAAGAAGGAACCCTTATTCAATCATTCTGCTGGACGAAATCGAGAAAGCTCATCCAGATGTTCAGCATATGTTCCTTCAGATCCTTGAAGACGGCCGTTTGACAGACAGCCAGGGAAGAACCGTGAGCTTCAAAGATACTGTCATCATCATGACAAGTAATGCAGGTGTGACGAATGTCAAGGAAGCTGTCGTAGGGTTTGCAACCGGCGGCACGGATGCCGTGAAGGAAACGAATATCCTTCAATCACTTGGTTCTTACTTCAAGCCGGAATTCCTGAATCGTTTTGACAGTATCATTGAATTCCAGTCACTTCATAAAGAAGAGCTTCTTCAAATACTTGATTTGATGCTAGCAGATCTTCAACAAGAATTGAATGATCAAAGCATTACAGTAAATTTCGAAAAAGAAGCAAAGGATAAGCTGGTCGAACTGGGCTATCATCCTGAATTTGGAGCCCGTCCATTGCGCCGGGTAATCCAGGAGCAGGTAGAGGATAAAATCGCCGATCTGCTTCTCGAGGAAGAAGAAGTAAAACAAGTGACGGTCACTCTTAAAAATGATGAAATCACTGTTAAGTAAAACTGGAAATAAAAAAGCGTGATCCCATTTTCAAAGGGATCACGTTTTTATTTTCAGCTTGCACGCTTGAAGAAAAGAGCTTGTTATTTAAATTCGACGGCAGCCAGAACCTTGTCGATTGCCTGTGCGACTCCGTGATCAGTATTGATGCCTGTGACCCAGTCGGCGGCTTCCTTCACTGCATCCTGTGCATTTCCCATCGCCACTCCAAAACCTGATTCCCGAATCATGGCTATATCATTCATACTGTCACCGACCGCCATGACTTCTTCCATGGACAAGTCCAGCCGTTCACATACCTTTACAAGTGCAGCCGCTTTATTCACGCCAGCGGGATTGATTTCAATATTCGTCGGACTGGAATTGGTAATTTCGAGTGCTTCATTTTTCAACAATTCATCCATCACCACTTTACGCACTTCATCGTCTTGGATATCGAAGCCGAACTTCAGCCAATTATAAGCATCTATTTCCTGATCGAAAGGGTTGTGGGTATTGAATATGCCTTGTGTGGTCGATGACCAGAAGTATACATCATGTTTTTCCTTTAATCCCCACAGTGCTTTTACAAGTTCGGTATCTAGATGGGTACTGTCCACCAGATTGTATTCATGATCGTAAATTTCCCCGCCATTCACCGTTATTAAATAGGAAGAACGGCCAAGGTGGTCGGAAATATCCCTGCAATTACGAAGAGAACGCCCTGTACTCAAAACCACATGGATTCCCTTTTCTTTTGCCCTCTGTATGGCTTTTTCATTTTCCGGGGAAACCTCGCCCTCATGATTGACAAGCGTCCCATCCATATCAAGCGCAATTAATTTAATCGTCATTACTTATCACGTCCTCTCAAATTTGCTACTGTTTAGTTTAATATAAAAGTATAGAATAGTGTAGGAAAGAGACTTTACCTGCCTCTTTCTTTCATCCTCTATTACTATTGCATATAATCAGGAAGACTAAACATATCAATTGTGAAGGAGTAAAAATCATTTGGAACGTTTCACAGAAAAAGCCATAGCCATCATTAAATCCATTCCTTTCGGGAAAGTCATGACCTACGGCCAGATAGCCGCATACGCAGGAAGTCCAAGAGGAGCCAGGCAAGTGGTAAGAATCCTTCATTCAATGAGCAGCAAACATGACCTCCCCTGGCACCGGGTAGTCAACAGCGAAGGAAAAATCGGCTTCAAAGACGAGGGACAATACAATCACCAACAACACCTCCTTCTATCAGAAGGTGTACTCTTAAATGAAAAAGGTAAAATAGATTTGGAACTATATCTACATCAACCTTTTACTACGGCAGAAGAATTATGAAGGGTCCCCCCCCCCCCGGAAAGCGTAGTCTTGCACGGAAATCAAAAGCGGAATTAGAGTTGAATTTAAATAAAATGTGAAAACTCATACGGTATTGCGGTATAATTTACCTATATAAAAATGTGAGGAAAGATCCAGATATGATTAGTGATCTAGTAATAAATATTTCGCTCTTAATGTCGTTTACTTTTGTGTGGCATCAATTGTTCAGAAAAAACAGGCTGACCATGAGCTCACCATTCTACATAAAAATAGTCGATGGCATACTGGCAGGTTTACTTGGTGTCATCCTTATGCACTACAGCATCGGTGTCAACAATATCACGATCCTTGATCTCAGGCACATCCCGGTCATTCTGGTAGCGTTTTATGGAGGTTTCCTGCCGACGATCATATCTGCTGTCGTCATCATCATAGGCCGTTTCCTCATTGATGTGAACTTCTCTTCTTATGTGGCGCTGTATATGATAGCTGCCATTGCAGTTGGAGCGGGCTTGATTGTGAGGTATATGAAAGGCGGACCTTGGAAAAGGTGGACCGCTCTGCTCCTTTACAGTCAATTGATTTTCTCTGCTGCGCTTTATATCGTCGTTGATGATTACAGCACCGTGCTGGATTATGCCTTGTTTCACATTGTCAGTACACTCATCGGGGGGTATCTGACGCTGTATTTCGTTGATTATATTAGAAAAACGAGCGAACGCTATTATCAATATAAAGAAAATGCCCAGCGGGATGCGCTTACTGGCATCTATAATGTCCGCTCGTTTGACGCCCATTATAACCGCATTGTCAAAGAAGCGATCGAGGAAAATGAAACATGCGCAATATGCCTGATTGATGTTGATCATTTCAAGCAGATCAATGATACTTATGGCCATCAGGCGGGAGATGAAGTATTAAAACAACTTGCGGAATTATTAAGCAGATTGACGAGATCGGGTGACATTTTATCCCGGAATGGGGGAGAGGAATTTTCGCTTCTCCTTCCTAAATGTACGGTAGAGCATGCAAAAGAAATTGCAGGCAGGGTTAGGGAAGCAGTATTTAAACAAGGGTTTCTTCTGCCGGATCAGACGAAACTCCAATTGTCTGTATCCATAGGGGTTTCAGCGTTCAATCCTGTGGAAGAGAAAGGAGAGGCCCTTTTTCACGATGCTGATGAAGCCCTTTACAAAGCCAAACAAAATGGCAGAAATATCGTCTGTACGAGCTGGGAATGCTCGTACAAATAAAGAAAGCGTTACTTCACAACAGGAGAAGTAACGCTTTTTATCGATTCAGCTGCGATTTTTTATTTTCTTCAACCACTTTTTCTGTTTCATACCGGTAATGAGATAACCTGCCAGCCCAATTGCTGAAACTGCTGTGCCCCCTTGCCAAAGGATTTCTGTATCTGCCTGAAAGCCATAGCTGAAAAAGATCATTCCTGTGACGAAGAGGATAAAAGCATGTTTCTTTTGATTTTCGTAAAGAGTAAAACGGAAATTCTTTATCTGCTGATCATCCTTTTGTATAATCAATCGATCGGGAATTTCAATCAGTTGACGGACTTTATGGATTCCCTGGAATAAAGGCTGAGATCCTATCCATTTAAGGAGCAGGTCCCATTTGCTGCGATCAGTGGTTTTTACCCATTTGAGAAAAGCAGGCTTCATGATATCCAGTGTTTCTTTTTCAGGGCAGAGGGTATAAACAAGCCCTTCTACCGTGGCAAACGATCGGCCAAGGAAAATGAAGCGGGTCGGGACCTGTATGGGCAGGGTCTTCATCATATCGTTCATCTCTTTTTTTACAGAAATCAGATCCATCTGTTTGAATTGTTCCATGTCGATCGATACAAATTCCTCCAGCAGTCTTTCAATGCTCTTAAGGTCTGCTTCCGGTAATAAGAACCCTAATTGTGAAAGAGCTTGTGCTGCTTTATGGTAGTCTTTCAACAAGATTCCTTCGAGCAGTTGTTGAAAATGAACAGAGTCGCGCTTCGTGATCTCACCGACCATTCCGAAGTCCAATAAAACAAAGGTTCCATCAGGCTGAATCAATATGTTCCCTGCGTGAGGGTCTGCATGGAATGTACCGGCCTCAAGCCATTGCGGAAGGAACAGCTGGAATAAACGCTGACCTAGTTTTTCGCCTTCCAGGCCGAAACCTGAAATCCGGACAGTGTCGTTAAGACGCACACCCTCCACCCATTCCATGACCAGTACTTTATCTGTACACAGCTCAGGATAGACATTAGGGATTTTAACACCGGGGTGTTCACTGAATCTTTGTCTGAACGTAATAGCCGTGTTCATTTCTTTATAGAAATCAAGCTCTTGTTTGATAACCTGTTTCAGTTCTTTATAGAGCATCTTAAAATTGATAAATCCTTTTGGGATCGGTGCGAAATGTCTTACAAACCATAGAATAATGGAAAGCGATCTGAAGTCGGTCTTGACCAGTGAAGGAATTTCAGGACGCTGAACTTTAACTGCCACCGATGTCCCGTCTGTAAGGCAGGCTTTATACACCTCTCCTATTGAAGCTGAAGCTACTGCGCTCTTATCAATCGTTTCCAGCTTCGTCTTGACAGGAGACTTCCACTCCGATTCCAGCACCTTGTCTATTTCTTCCCATGGAGAAGGCGGGACATGGTCCACCAGATCTTTAATTTGATCGACAAAGCTTTTGGGCAGCAAGTCTTCTCGTATACTCATCAGCTGCCCTACCTTGATCAGAACCCCGTTCAGCTCAAACAGCGTTGTTTTAAACTCATGCCCGATCCTTTCCCACAATCCGTCTTTCTCTGCTTCCGATTTTCCCCTCAGGTTATACCAGTACGTCCTGAAGACAATCGACACAGCAAGCGAAATGATCTTCCACATCCTCCAAAGCTTATTATGTGATTTCATGTCCTATCCTCCATGCGAAATCTTTCTGTATCATTCAATATCAATCCAAGTCTATTGTAATTACTCTTACAATAACTGAAATGAAAAGAAAGAGGAAGGTAATATGTGGTAAAATTCAGATAGTACTAATATCTAAAAGCGTAAGTTGGTATGGAGAGGATGGAGTTATACAGATGTTTATTAAAGTCTATGAATATCATATCCAGCCGGATAAAGAAACAGAGTACTTGGAAATTCAGGGAAAGGCGGGGGGAATCTACAGCCGCCATTTAGACTCCCATACACTTCATCTTAAAAGCAGGGAAGATCCTTCGAAGTGGATGGAAATCAGCCGCTATAGAAACGAAGAAGAGTACGAGAGAAGCATCCAGTTAATCAATCAAGATGAAGAAATCCAATCCTTATTTAAATTATTTCAGGCTGTGCTCGTTTCTGAAAAAAAGGAGATCAGGGAGGAGAATTTCCATATAGTGAAAGAGAGGGGCGAGAAATTGAGTGTAGAAACGAATCACGAACAAAGAGATTTGAAATTAATCAGCGAACGGGACAAAATCAAGGAATCTATAAAAAAAGACCTGGAAAAAGATAAACATATACTCGCCTTTTTCTACGGCGGATCAATGGCTAGAGGCGATCACGATCGTTATTCCGATCTTGATTTAAGGATTGTAGTTAACGATGAAATGTATGAAGAATACAGAAAAAACAAAAAGGAACGGGCAGAGCGATGGGGGGATGTCTTATTTTACGAGGATTTTCCATGGGCGATGCATACGGTAGCACACTATAAAAGCTTTGTGAAGGTGGACGCTTTTTACTATAAGCAAGAAGATTTGAGGCCTTCCCACTATCTAAAAGAAGAAACACAGATAGAATATGATCCGTATGGAATCGTCACTGCAGTCAGTGAACAATCAAGAGACCTTTATTATGAACCTTCCCTGATAGAATTCGAATCGTGGAGAAGTAAATTCTTTGCCCACATGCATGAAGTCTACAGGAGGGTGATGAGGGGAGAACTTTATTATGCCCTGCACTCACTGGATATGATGAGATGGTCTGTTGCCTCCGGCTGGAATATGGTAAGCGGCAGACAGCCGAATGCTCCTGGGGATTGGTCGAAGTATGAAGGGGAAAGGTCTCCCTTAGATCAGAGGGAGCAGGAACTACTGGCAGGTTGGAACACCAGAAGGGATCCAGAGGGAATTCTTGAAGTGATGAAGAATATCGCGATGGAATTCAAGAGCGTACATAGCCGCCTCTCTGCATTGCTTGGATTAGATGAGCAGGCAGAGTGGGTGGAAGAGGTTGTGAATATGGTAGTGTAAGCTTAACTTGATTTCAGAGTCAATTTTACTCTAGATGAAGGACTTTTCAAAAGGCATGATGTCCAAATTTGGAAAAGTCCCATCCCCTTTTAAGTGAGAATTTTGACAGCTTTTTGAACTGTGCCAATGTCTATTGCATACAGGATGTGGAAGGAGTATATTATAAGTGTAAAGTAAATGTGAAACATTTCACAAATAAATCGCAAGATCAGCTGATTAAATGAATTCTTTTTTACTTGTAATTGTGAAACATTTCACAATAAACCACAAGGAGATGAACCATCATGAAATGGTGGCATAATGAAAAAGTTAGTGTTGTATGGACAGTGTTCAGGATTTGGCTTGGTATCAAATGGCTTGAAGCAGGCTGGCATAAGATACAGGATGGATTTGACGCAAGCGGCTTCCTGCAGGGGGCGATTGCCAAGGCCGCAGGAGAAAATCCGGCGGTGCAGGGCTGGTATGCAGAGTTTCTCAAAGAATTTGCTGTACCGAACGTTGAGTTGTTCAACATCCTTATTCCGTGGGGAGAGGTTCTTGCAGGTTTAGGGTTGATTACCGGGCTGATGACAATTCCGGCATTGGTCGCGGCTGCATTCATGAATCTGAACTTCCTCATGGCAGGTACAGTGAGCACGAATCCGATTCTTCTGACTGTCGCAGTTATCCTGCTCTTTACAGGAAAAGGAGCATACTACTGGGGCGCAGATCATTGGGTGATTCCTTATTTGAAACAGAACTTCTTCCATAAAAAAGGAGGCCAGCCTAAGAAGGCGGTCGTCGTTTGAATAGAAAGGATGAAGCCGCCCGGAATTAATCCCGGGCGGCTTCTTTTGAAATCCTCACGCCACTGATTTTAACCGTGAGGGGCTGCTATTGGTTTTTCTTTACACGTGCACGCTGGTTTGCTGCATTAGCGCGGGCTTGTGCTTCCATATCAGCCTGATCGGCAAGTTCTCTTGAGAACTCTTCGTCCACACCGTCTGATTTTAACGCAGCCGGCGTCTGTGGAAGGCTGTTTTGGTTTTTATCGTGTTTTTTATGTCCTCGAGATCTGCCCAATACAAACATCCCCTTTTTGTCAGGTTAAAAAACAAAAGTACAAGCATCACGTTGAAGTGAACTTGTACCTTTATTTTTTATCAAAAGGGGAACTTTTAGTTAGGTAATATTTGCTTACGTATGACGTTTGGGGCTGAATCCCGCTGCACGGTCAGCTCTTTTGAATTCCTTTGAATAATTGACTTCTTGCATACTTGACAGTTTCGACCTGTTTTTGTCTTTCTTCTGTTTATTATCCATTCTATGTACTTCCCTTCTTTCAAGATTTAGTATCATTTTTACCTTGAAGAGAAGGGGGCATACCTATTTCGAATGATAAATATTCACAAGTGCGCTTTCAAGTTCGGGATATTCGAATTGAAAGCCGTTCTCTGAAAGGACGCCCGGCAGCACTTTCTGACCTTCCAATACAAGCTGGCTCATTTCACCCATTGCAATTTTCAGGGCAAATGGAGGGACCGGTATCCAGTGGGGTCTGCCTAATACACTTCCAAGAGTGATCCCGAATTCTTTCATTCTATGCGGCGTGGGGGCCGTAACATTTACCGGGCCTGATACCTCGCCGTGTTCTGCTGAAAAGCGTATGGCCCTCGCAACATCGTCAATATGAACCCAGGACATCCACTGGTCGCCGGGTAAAACCGTGCCCCCTGCAAATAATTTATAAGGAAGGGCCATCCGGGGAAGGGCGCCATCTTCTTCGCCGAGAATGATGCCAAATCGGGTATAGACGACCCTGAAACCTGCTTTTTCAGCTTTCGCAGCTTCGTTTTCCCATATTTGAACCGTTTCTCCTAGGAAATCATCTGCTTTCTCAGTAGACGCTTCCGTATATGTGTTTTCTTTAGACGAAGGATAGAATCCGATTGCGCTTGCGTTGATGAGACATGCCGGCGGATGAGACAGATTCTTCATGATATTGATGACTTCCTGCGTCGATGTAATACGGCTGTTTATGATCCGCTTCTTCCGTTCATCAGTCCATCTGCCGCTGTTGATCGATTCACCCGCAAGATTAATGAAAACTTCCGTGCCTTCAAGTTCATCCTGTGGATGAGAGTCGTCTGTCAGCCATTTCACATAGGTGACTCCCCGTCGTTTTTTATATTTTTCAGGGCTCCTTGTCAATATGACAACTTCATGATCGTGGTCCAGCAGCTCCCGGGTCACTGCCTGCCCGACAAACCCCGTTCCTCCGGTAATGGCAATTTTCATGATTATCCCTCCAGTTATAGTTATTATTTTACCTATTTGCAGAATTAAAAACATATTCGGATGTGTTACATTAAGAAGGAGGTGGAAAATATGGGTGTCATTACGAAAATCACGAAGCAAGTGAAGAATGATGAAAGATATAACTTATTTATAGACGGCAAGTATGCGTTCAGCGTTGATGAAGTGGTGCTAGCCAAATTCGGCCTGAGAAAAGGGCTGGAAGTTGATGAGCTTGAAATTTCTGAAGTACAGTATGAAGATGATGTGAAAAAAGCAATGAACAAGGCGATTCACTTTTTGTCCTACAGAATGAGGACAGAAAAAGAAATCCGCGATCATTTGAAGGACAGTGAGTTAGATGGAGCCATTATCGGGGAAGTCATCCATAAACTAGAGGATATGAAGTATATTGATGATTTAGAATTCGCGAAGGCTTTCACAGGGACCCAGATCAATACTTCTGACAAAGGCCCGGGCTGGATAAGAGGGGAATTATACCGGAAAGGTGTCGATGATCCATATATTGAAGAGGCACTCGATGCTTTTACGTTTGAAATGCAGGTGGACAAAGCAGCAGCCATTTCAGAGAAACTCATGAAGAAGTACAGGAAAGATTCGTTTATGATCGCCAAACAGAAAATCGAACAGAACCTGCAGCGCAAAGGCTATCCCGGCGCAGTGATGAAAATCGTTTGGGAGACAATCGATACAGATCGCGATACGGACGAACAGTGGGATGCCCTTTATCACCAGGGACAGAAAGCTCACAGAAGGCTGTCATCCAAATATGAGGGCTATGAGTATGAACATAGAATGAAACAGACCTTGTACCGGAAAGGATTCGCGATTGAAAAGATAGAACGCCTTCTGGAAGTGTTAAAAGAAGAGGAATAGAGGCATCGGAAAAACGGAAGAAAAGTCGAGGGGGCCCTCGACTTTTTTACGTTCACTTTTTTGACTCGATGATGATTTCATCATTCAATTTGTATTTTTCTACGATGATTTCCGCAATTTCAACCGGAGAGCGCAATCGGGAGCGGTCGCTGATATGGTCGCTTTCATCCCAGAAAGGGGTATTCATCCCGCCCATATAGGCATTGACGACCCTCAGCCTCGAATCTTCATATTCCTTTTGAAGGCTCTCCCCAAATCCTCTTAGTGCGAACTTGCTTGCCACATAAAGCGATTCATTCTTTTTTCCTCTCAGCCCGGCAGTGGAGATGACATTGATAACAGTCGTTCCCCCCTCCACCAATTGTGACAGAAGTGCTTTAGTTATACGGATAGGGCCAAGGACATTGGTTTCAAACATGGCCTCCAGTTCATCATCACCGGTGTTTGCAAATGGGCCAAAGTAGCCGACTCCTGCATTATGTATCAACAGTCCAAGGTCGTCTTGAAGAAGTTCTGTGGAGCAAACCTGTTCAATTTCACGTGGTGAACGTACATCAAGAACCGCATAGGAGACTTCGCCGCCAGCCCTTCTTATTTCTCCGGCAGCTTCTTCAAGATTTTCTTTCGTACGCCCGAGCAGAACGATATGATAGTCCTTTGACAGCAGCTTTCCCAGTTCTTTCCCAAGACCGGTGCCGCCCCCTGTAATGATCGCTTTTTTCATGATGGATCGTCCTTTCTGATTCTGATTTATTGATGAAATCTTATGATGGCTATTTACCTGCGTGATTAAACAACTCAGCCTATCCACTTTCCTTATTGTATCATTTTATCTATACTAATCAGTAGTAGAGGTGATGAGAACATGGAACAGCAAGAAAGAAGATACAGCGAAATGTCGCAGCATGAACTGCAGCAGGAAATCGCAAACCTGAAAGAAAAAGCAAGAAAAGCAGAGCAGCTGGGAATCGTCAATGAATTCGCAGTACTTGAACGCAAAGCGCTCATGGCGCAAGCATATCTGAAGAATCCTGAAGACTATGAACCCGGCGGCATTTATCCAATTGAAGGGGATCCCGGTGTATTCTTTAAGATAGACTATCTGAACGGAGTATTTGCATGGGGGTACCGTTTGGGCGGAGATGGAAAGGAAGAGGCACTGCCGATTTCCCTGCTGAAATCTGACAAAAAATAAAAAAATCAAGACCCGTTCCCCGCCGCTTGAAGCGATGAGTGACGGGTCTTGACAGGTTATGAACGCTTACGTGTTTCAGCTTCCAGAATAATCATGTTCTGGGTTTGTGTGGTTTGTCCATTTGCCTGCGAGTGGGCATGCTTCGGATTATAGAATGCCTTGTTAAACGGACTGCTGTACTTATTTCGGTTGAAATTATTTTTCATGTTTCCCATCGTAACTACCCCCTAAAAAAGTGAACTTCGTTAGATTGAGTCTTGCTTTCTTTTTCCTGAAGACGCCATGCGTTCTTGAGGATGGGTATTGATGGTGCCATTGGCCCTTTTGGATGCATACTCAGCTTTCGCTCTCGGCTCCCCTTCGAACTTATTATTGTTCATGTTCGGGAACCCTGTTGTTTTATTACGCATAATCTGCCTCCTAAAAGGTTTTATACTTTCACACCGTGAAAAAGCAAAGGCTTCCACTAAGCTTGGCCACGTACTAATAGTATGGTTTGAACGCTGTACATTATCATAAAAACTAATGGAAAAGGAGGAGATGAAATGGAGTCTACATTCCACGAACTCACTGAATTGTTACTTGAAAAAAATAAGGAGCTTTCATATGAGAAGGCAAGAACCTGGGTTGAACTTGTATGGGAGGATTTTGAAACGACTTATGCCAAAGCAGGCTATGAATATCAAGGAAAAGAAATGACGGAAAAGGTGGTACGCCAATGGATTACGAACTACGGTGCCCGTATTCATGAATTCGCTGCCAGGAACCCGAAATATAAACACTTGCTTGATGATTCCGGCAAAGACGGCGATATGATCCATTAGAGATTTAGGGGCGTACCTTTTTGTATAAGGCACGTCCCTTGGTGTGTTAATCAATCAATATGTCGATGTCGACTTTCTTACGGAGTTTTTCCTCGCTGAAGACCCAGCCGGTATAAGAGCTGACGACATTCATGTCTTTGTCGAGCTGTACAAGTGCTACGAACGGATAATGCCCGTTATTGCGATAACGGAGATCGATGAAGCGCACTTCATAATGATCGTCGTATTCATCCACTTCCCACCGGTAAACAGGGGAGAAGGACAAGAATGCTGCCAGGTTTTTATCCTTTTTTGCAGCCGTGATGACCGGCAGATCCGGAACAGGGATCCGCTTAAATTCGTCAAAAATCGTAATCGATCGCCTGAAGGCCCTCGCCACATAATATTTTTCCTTCGTCACAACCGCAAGCCTCCATTGGAAGAAGCGGATGGTAGGGGAGACGATGATCTTTTCGGCTTCGGGTATTCTTCTTTTCACAGCATTTTTAACGGCTTTTTGAACCTGGAACCTGAGGACATAATAGGCGAAAATGACAATATACATCACAAGGAATGTCCTTCCAGGCGGAAAACCAAGCCCCCAAAGGCCAAGTCCGAAGACATGGATGATGAAAATTGGAAGGTCAAAAGTGTTGATCACACCTAAAGCGACCCATTTCGAGGAAATCGGCCTCAGGGCCTGTGTGCCGTATGCGTTGAATATGTCGACAAATACATGCAGGAAAACGGCAATAAACGTCCAAATCCATAAATGAAGCAGATTTGCTTCAGGAAAAAAAGGGTAGATGCATCCGACGATAAGGAGGGGCCACAATAATACAGCCGGGATACTATGTGTGATTCCTCGGTGATGCCGGATATAGACGGCATTGTTCCGCAGTTTCAACACAGTATCGATGTCAGGGATCTGAGAACCAACGACCGCAGCTATAAGGACGCTCGCAGAAGTGGCACTGCTTTCGGCAACTGCCGGGTCAAGCGTGGCCAACCCTCCAAGGGCAAACCCCATAACGATATGAGTACCTGTATCCAAAAAAAGTCCTCCCTTGACTGAATTCGTTTGTTTTCGCTGCCCTTCATGATATGGTTAAAAGGAGTTTATTTCAAATGAAAAAATCATTACAAATTTATCTTGAATATGAAATCAAGCAAAATCTCCATCAACAATACCTGCAGATCATGAGAAAGATCCTGAAGTCCCTGCCGCAGTATGATGCAATGGATATCCGCTGGGAAAAATCAGATGCGGACGCTTATCGATACATTGAGACTTTCACTGTACCGACAGAGGCACACTTTCATGCGCTCAGACGTTTGCGCACGTCCAGGGGTCATTTATTATTTGGGTTACTGGATGACTGCATCAGCGGCGGGTTGAAAGAAATGAAATGCATCGGGCTGAAAAAAAGTTCATAATACATTTATTTATTCCCTATTCACCGTAACATCTAACATCTTTGGAGGTACAAATTGAAAGAACAACCGTTAACATACTTAGAGACCATTAAACGTGAGGATTTTCAAAAAGATTTAATCTCCTGGTTTTCAAGAGAACAGCGCGATCTGCCGTGGAGAAAGGATCGTGATCCATATAAAGTGTGGGTGTCGGAAATCATGCTTCAGCAGACCAGAGTGGATACTGTCATTCCCTACTTTAACCGATTTCTTGAAAAATTTCCTACATTGGATGCGCTTGCCCTTGCAGAAGAAGATGAGGTACTGAAGGCGTGGGAAGGACTCGGGTATTATTCACGGGTCAGGAATTTGCAAACAGCTGTGAAGGAAGTGCATGAACAATATGGAGGGATCGTTCCGGATACACCTAAAGAGATCTCTTCATTGAAAGGAGTCGGTCCTTATACGGCAGGAGCCATCCTCAGCATAGCATATGGCAAGCCGGAGCCTGCAGTGGACGGGAACGTCATGCGGGTGTTTTCAAGAATCCTTTCAATCTGGCTTGATATCGCAAAACCATCATCAAGAAAAGTCTTCGAAGAAGCCGTAAGAGCCCTTATTTCAAAAGAAAATCCCTCTTATTTCAACCAGGCTTTGATGGAACTGGGAGCATTGATATGTACACCGACATCACCTTCTTGCCTGCTGTGTCCGGTACGTGAACATTGCCGTGCGTTCGATGAGGGTGTGCAGGAAGAACTTCCGGTCAAATCAAAAAAGAAAGCCGCACGCAAACTTAATATGGCCGCCGCAGTGATTTTCACTGAAGATGACCGGATTGTCATCCATAAACGACCGGGAACAGGCCTGCTTGCAAACCTTTGGGAATTCCCGAATTTCGAGGTGAGCACTTCAAGGAGCGGCAGGAAACAGCTTGAAGAAAGGCTGGAAGCTGATTATAAAGTGGATGCTTCATTGAAAGCAGGCGTCACGACCAAGATACAGCATGTATTTTCACATATTATATGGGATATTGAAGTATATGCAGGCAGTGTGGAAAGCAGTGCACTAAATGGGACTGAGCTGATAGCCGTAACTGAACAGGAACTTGAAAAATACGCATTCCCGGTTTCTCATCAAAAAATATGGAAAGAAACGCAACTATTGAAAAATTAAACCCATGGCCCGTCCTGCATGCTAAGCGCATCGGGGGACGGGCCGTTTTAATCTTCAGTCGTAAATCGTTTTCGTTCCATGCGTATAGTCTGCTTCGCCGCGGTTCAACCCACCCCTGTTTTCAATCTCTTCAACGATTTCCCGGTGAATGGATTGTCCTTCGGTGTTCAAATAGGGTACTATTTGTTGTAGTGAGTGATGGAAGTAGGCAAGTTCGCTTTTCTTCCATTCACTTTTAGGGAGCATGGACAGCTCCGTCATATCCCGTCCGACATACATACGATCAGACCTCCCTTTCTTTTGTTAACCCTCTTAGTTTTCAATAAATGGAGGCTGATTATGCTTTAAAAAACATTTGCTTCATATGGAAAATGATTTGAAAGGATGATTATAGTGAGTGAAAAAGTAGCATTGGTAACAGGGAGCAGCAGGGGACTCGGCAGAGAAATAGCCATTCAACTGGCACAGCAGGGATACGATATCGTCGTAAACTATGCACGCAGTAAAAAGGGAGCGCTGGAAACAGCAGAAGAAGTGGAGAAATTAGGACAGAAAGCGTTTGTAGTCCGTGCGAATGTCGGAGATGTAGATAAAATCAAAGCGATGTTCGAACAGATCAAAGAAGAGTTCGGGCGTCTCGATGTCCTGGTCAGCAACGCGGCCTCAGGAGTCCTCAGACCTGTAATGGAGCTTGAAGAGTCACATTGGGACTGGACGATGAACATCAACAGCAAGGCTCTATTGTTCTGTGCCCAGGAAGCAGCGAAATTGATGGATAAAGGCGGGAAAATCGTCAGCATCAGCTCATTGGGATCAATCCGTTATCTTGATAATTACACGACGGTGGGTGTCTCGAAAGCAGCGGTCGAAGCACTGACACGTTACCTGGCTGTAGAGCTTGCTCCAAAGAACATCATCGTCAATGCTGTTTCCGGAGGGGCGATTGATACGGATGCACTCAAACATTTCCCTAATCGTGAAGAGCTCCTTGAGGATGCACGTAAAAATACACCTGCCGGACGGATGGTGGAAATCGAGGATCTTGTGAAGTCCGTTCTATTCCTCGTTTCAGATGATTCATCGATGATCAGGGGGCAAACGATCATCGTGGATGGGGGCCGTTCACTGCTTGTTTAAAGGTCGGTCGATGGAATGTTTTTCCGCATATTTTTTGGATAGTCTCCCTCACGCCTGGTTATCTTAATTAGCGTGGAGGTGATTACAATGGCAAAACAACCAAACAAAACTCAATCTGGTACTAGCGTTCAACACGTGAAACAACAAAACGCTCAAGCTGGAGCTGCTCAGCAACAATACGGTACTGAGTTCGCTTCTGAAACAAACGCTCAAGAGGTGCGTCAACAAAACGCTCAATCTCAAGCTAAAAAAGGTCAAAACTCTGGTCAACAACGCTAATCGGCTTTGATCAGACTGCACCCGCTGTCCCAGCGGGTGCTTTTTTGCGTTTTATACATAGATGGGACGGCTTTAGTTGCTGAAGGCCAGTTCTTCCTTGTGTCAAAGCAGTCGACAAAAGAGGTGCGATTATGACAGATGTAGTCAAAGGAATTGGCGGAGCGGGGGAGAATGTTTAGTAGAGCTTGTTTTAGGAGGGATTGGTAGGTTGATGCAGCAAAGGTTTAATCAATTAGTATCCGAACAGTTGGCGACAATGGATAAGCTGTTGTTTCTTCAGGCAGAAATAGAAAGGTTCCAGAAACTTGAAAATGATCTGATCGAATTGCAGGAACTAACAAAGGTACAATCACTGAAAACCGAGATCTTCCAAAAGAAGAGAGAACTCAAAGAAATCCACCGCATCTTCCAGGAACAAACCGACGACGTCATCCGCTCATATCAGGAAGAATATAATGAAGTCACGACATAATTAATTTCAAAAATTTTATTATAATTATGAGGATAAATGGCCGGGGCTGCTCTCCAGCAGTTGATTGGAGTGCAAGACGTAGACTACTGCGGGAAAAGCGTGTTAGGTGAGACCCCGCAGGAGCATCGCGACGAGGAGGCTCACCAACCGCCCGCGGAAAGCGAAGTCTTGCACGGAAATCAACTGCGGTGTACAGAAGGATAATCATTATTGTACTTGTACTCACCAAAACAAAATTGATACAAGTTTCTTGAAACGGGCCATCTTTAAAGGAGAATTTCTTTAAAGACAGCCCTTTTGTTTTAAATTTAACTGGGAAACGTTATAATAATAGAATAGACACGTATATACATGGAATTTGTTAGGAAAGAAGGGGATACAATGGCTGTTCCCACAGAAGGGCGATCTGTACAAATACATAGTTATAAGCACGATGGAAACATTCACCGGATATGGAACGAGACGACAGTACTAAAAGGCACGAATAACATCATCATCGGTGGAAACGACCGGACACTCGTTACGGAATCCGACGGCAGAACATGGATGACGCGTGAACCGGCGATCTGTTATTTTCATTCTGAACTATGGTTTAACATTATTTGTATGATCCGTGAGGACGGGATTTATTATTATTGTAATTTAAGTTCACCATTCGTATACGACCATGAAGCAATCAAGTACATTGATTATGATCTGGATATCAAAGTGTTTCCGGATATGACATATACGTTGCTTGATGAGGATGAATACGAGGCTCATCGAAAATTGTACGGTTACCCGGATGTGATCGATCACATCCTGAAGAGGAATGTAGACAAGCTTGTACGGTGGATACGGCAGAGGAAAGGTCCTTTTGCACCTGACTTTATCGACATCTGGTATGAACGCTATTTGACACATAGGGGGTAACCAACCTGAACAACAGTATAGTTTACGAAGGGCTGACCCGGCAAGGAGCCTCCTTTTCTCTTCCTGCACAGGCAACTGGAGAAAAGGAAAGTAGTGTTCCTTACGGGTCATCCCTTTTTCATTGGGCTTTAATTCAGAGAACGAAACACAGGCATATATCCAGAAAGGAGCATTGACTTGGATAGTATCAAACGTTACCTGCAATTTGTTAAGCCATACCGCTGGCAGATCATAGGTACACTTATCATAGGTATCATAAAGTTCGCTATTCCACTCTTGATCCCGATCCTCATTAAATACGTCATTGATGATATCGTAGGCAATGGATCCTTAACGACTCAGGAAAAAACAAGTACTCTACTGACGGTCATGGGCGTTATGCTTGGCCTGTTCCTTATCGTCAGGCCGCCGGTCGAGTACTACAGGCAATATTTTGCGCAATGGACAGGAAATAAAATTCTTTTTGATTTAAGGGATACACTGTTCTCGCACATTCAGAAATTGAGCTTCAAATATTATTCCAATACGCGTGCGGGCGAAGTGATATCAAGAGTGATCAATGATGTCGAGCAGACAAAGAATTTTGTCATTACGGGATTGATGAATCTTTGGCTGGATGCAGCGACCATCATTATTGCACTTGCCATCATGTTCACTATGGACGTGACATTGACCCTGGTTTCATTGATTGCCTTTCCTTTTTACGCATTTTCAGTGCGTTATTTCTTCGGAAGGCTGCGCGGACTGACTAGGGAGCGCTCCCAGGCCCTTGCAGAGGTGCAAAGTCATTTGCATGAACGGGTACAGGGGATGTCCGTTATCAAGAGCTTTGCAGTGGAGGATTACGAACAGAAGCAATTCGAAGGACAGAACAGCAATTTCCTGTCAAAAGCGTTAAAACAGACAAGCTGGAATGCTAAAGCCTTTGCGGTAGTGAATACCATTACGGATATTTCTCCGCTGATCATCATCGGATACGCTGGTCTGCAGGTAATCGAAGGTGATTTGACCATTGGGACAATGGCTGCCTTCATTGCTTACATCGATCGGTTATATAATCCGCTGAGAAGGCTGGTGAATTCATCGACGACTTTGACACAATCAATTGCATCCATGGACAGGGTATTTGAATTCATGGATGAAAAGTATGATGTGGACGATGAGCCTGGAGCGATTCCTTGCCGGAATGTAGAAGGGAATATTCAGTTCAGGAATGTATCTTTCCAATATGACCCGGAGGAGGAAGAGGTGCTGAGGAACCTCAACCTGGATATCCACTCAGGGGAAACCGTAGCACTTGTCGGGATGAGTGGAGGGGGGAAATCCTCCCTTGTCAGTTTGATCCCGCGCTTCTACGATGTGACCAAAGGGGAAATCCGGCTGGACGGTACTGATATCAAAAGGTTTGAGGTCAGGTCACTCAGGGATAAGATCGGTATGGTCCTTCAGGATAATATCCTTTTCAGTGAATCTGTGAAAATGAATATTAAGTTTGGGAACCCGGAAGCAAGTGATGATGATGTCATCAAGGCGGCAAAGGCGGCTAATGCACATGATTTCATCATGAAACTGCCTCAGGGGTATGAGACACGAGTGGGGGAAAGGGGAGTGAAGCTTTCCGGCGGGCAGAAGCAGAGAGTCGCCATCGCAAGGGTTTTCTTGAAAAATCCTCCGATCCTTATCCTTGATGAAGCGACATCTGCCCTCGATCTTGAGAGTGAGCACCTGATCCAGGAAGCCTTGGAAGAACTGGCTAAAGATCGCACCACGTTCATTGTGGCGCATCGTTTATCCACCATCACCCATGCCGACAGGATCATCCATATGGAATATGGAGAAATCGCCGAGATGGGATCTCATCAGGAACTGATGGAAAGACAGGGACATTATTATAAGCTGTTCCAGGTTCAACAATTAGATCAATGATCGAAGGCCCGTCCTTCACTGTGGAATATACAGTGAAGGGCGGGCTTTTTGTGTTGGGAAAAAAGTCACGATTCTTACTATGGAAATGCCAATTATCTCCTATAAATGAACCGCCATCTTCTTTACTCTGCTAAAAACTATGGGAGGAATGAATCGGGTTTTTGGACATATATTGAAATGGATTAGGAAACTTAGACGAATAAATCAGGATAGAAGAAAATTCTGAAAATAGATTGCAACATTTGTAACATCTTGTATAATAAGAAACATATAAAAATTTAGAAAAGTATCACAATTGAGAAAAGAGAGAATTGTTTCAAGGGGAGGATTTGAATGAATCAAGCACGTCCTTTACTAACTGTAGAAGATCTAAGGACCTCCTTTTTTACCGATGACGGAGAAGTTCCTGCAGTCGATGGCGTTAGTTTTCATGTAAATGAAGGTGAAATCCTGGGGGTGGTCGGAGAAAGCGGATGCGGTAAAAGTGTCACATCCCTTTCAATCATGGGACTCGTACCCAGTCCGCCGGGGAAAATTACAGGCGGCAAGATCCTTTACGGGGATGAAGATCTGACAAAAGCATCTGAAAAACGGATGAGGGATATCCGGGGGAATGACATCGCGATGATCTTCCAGGAACCGATGACATCTCTGAACCCTGTTTTTACAATAGGAGATCAATTGACTGAAGCAATACGCATACATACTAAAGCGACAAAGAAAGCGGCGAGGGAAAAGGCAATCGAAATCATGAAAATGGTCGGTCTCCCGCGTGCCGATGAACTGATCAAGGAATATCCGCATCAGTTATCCGGCGGAATGAGGCAAAGGGTAATGATCGCCATGGCGATGATCTGCGATCCAAAAGTGCTGATCGCCGATGAGCCTACCACTGCCCTTGATGTGACCATACAGGCACAGATCCTTAAGCTGATGAAGAGGCTGAACAAGGAATTGAATACGGCAGTGCTGCTGATCACCCATGACCTGGGAGTAGTGGCAGAGACGTGTGAAAGAATCGTCGTCATGTACTCAGGCAAAGTGGTTGAAGAAGGAACGGTGGAAGAAATCTTCAAAAATCCACAGCATCCTTATACAAAGGGGCTCATCCAGTCCGTACCCGATATGCGGGTGAAACAGCAGCGGCTCCATTCGATCCAGGGGAATGTTCCGAAGCCAGGTTCGATCAAGCGGGGATGCCGATTTGCTGCGCGCTGCGACTATGCATTCGACCGCTGTCTTGTAGAGACGCCGGAACTATATGAAACGACACCAGGACATTGCACAAGGTGCTTCCTGTTCGATGAAACAGAGGAGGGAGTTTATGACGGAACCATTGCTAAAGGTTGAGAATCTTAAAAAACATTTCCCGATAACAGGCGGGATTCTTGGACGGCCTGTCAGCTCCGTCAAAGCAGTAGACGGTGTGTCTTTTACCGTAAACAAAGGGGAGACGCTCGGGATCGTCGGTGAAAGCGGATGCGGTAAGTCCACCACCGGCAGGATGCTGATGAGACTGATCGACCCGTCCGAGGGCAAGGTCACTTTCGAAGACAGGGAACTTACGACTCTATCAAACTCCGAGATGAGAAAGATCAGAAGGGAAATTCAAATGGTCTTTCAGGACCCGTATGCTTCCTTGAATCCGAGACATACGGTTGAAAAGATTTTGGAAGAGCCTCTTAAAGTGCACGGAATCGGATCTGCCAAGGAAAGAAAAGAAAGAGTGCATGAGCTCTTGAATATCGTCGGACTGAGCAGTTATCACGCAAAACGTTATCCGCACCAATTCAGCGGCGGGCAGAGACAGCGGATCGGGATTGCCCGTGCGCTCATGACGAAGCCCAAGCTGATCATTGCGGATGAACCTGTCTCTGCATTAGACGTTTCGATCCAGTCCCAGGTTTTAAATCTGATGCAGGATTTGCAAAAAGAGTTTGAACTCACCTATATCTTCATTGCGCATGATCTGGGTGTGGTCAGGCATATAAGTGATAGAGTGGGAGTCATGTATTTAGGAAAAATGGTAGAGCTCAGTGATAGTGAGAACTTATATGAAAAGCCTCTGCATCCTTACACCCAGGCTCTTCTCTCGGCGGTCCCGATACCAGATCCGGACTTCAAGAGGGAAACACAGCTTTTGCAGGGGGATATCCCGAGTCCTTCCAATCCGCCTAGCGGATGCACCTTCCATACCCGCTGCCCTTTCGCAACGGAAGTATGTAAAGAGAAGGTGCCGGAATTCAAGGAACACCAACCAGGGCATTATGTAGCTTGCCATCTTTATTAGGCGGCAAGCCACATAAGTATATAAACATTATTCAGGAGGGGATTTCATTGAAGAAAAAAGGCTGGTCAGTTTTATTGCTGCTTATTCTGGTCCTATCATCCGTACTATACGGATGCGGAGGTTCTGAAGATTCTTCAGGAGAAGGCAGCGACAGTAAAGATAGCGGAGATCCGAAAGTATTGATCTTCGGACGCGGGGGAGACTCAGTAGCTCTTGACCCGGGTACTGTAACAGACGGAGAGTCATTCAAAGTAACGAAGAATATTTTTGAAACGTTAGTGAAATTCGGTGAGCAGGATACTGAACCAAATCCTGGTCTTGCAGAAGAATGGAAGGTATC
Organism: Rossellomorea aquimaris; assembly: GCF_001877785.1. GTDB lineage: Bacteria > Bacillota > Bacilli > Bacillales > Bacillaceae_B > Rossellomorea > Rossellomorea aquimaris_A. The sequence continues at coordinate 317,288 of NZ_MINN01000128.1, forward strand.
TGACGATGGGTTGACTTATACATTCACACTTCGTGAAGGGGTCAAGTTCCAGGACGGAACCGACTTTAATGCAGATGCAGTAGTGAAGAACTTTGAGCGCTGGATGAATGGGAACGCTGATACATTCCCATATTACAGCTCAATGTTCGGAGGGTTCAAAGATGATGAAGGACATGTAATCAAAGAAGTGAAGGCTGTAGACGATAAGACGGTTGAATTCGTTCTCAAGCGTCCTCAGGCTCCATTCTTAAAGAATATCGCTATGAGTCCATTCGCTATCGTCAGTCCTAAAGCGATTGATGAATTGGGTGACAAACTTGGCGAAGCGCCGACAGACGCAGGTACAGGCCCATTCAAATTTGTTGAGTGGAAACGAAACGACAAGATCGTCCTTGAAAAGAATGAAGACTACTGGAACAAAGATCTTCCTAAGCTAGATCAAGTGGTATTCAAATCAATTCCCGAAAACTCGGCTCGTCTGAATGCATTGATTTCAGGTGAGATCGACCTTGCAGATGGTGTGAATCCAAGTGATGCCTCTCAGGTAGAAGGCAATGACCAATTACAGCTATTCGAACGTCCATCAATGAATGTTGGATACTTAGGTCTGACATCCACCCGTGAGCCATTTGATGATCCTAAAGTACGTCAGGCAATCAACTACGCGATCAACAAGCAGGAGATCGTTGATGCCTTCTTCGAAGGAAAAGCGGATGTTGCGAAAAACCCTATGCCTCCGGTAATCGCAGGCTACAATGATGACATTGAAGGTTATGAATACAACCCTGAAAAAGCAAAAGAACTCCTTGCTGAAGCGGGATTGAAAGATGGGTTTGAAATGGACCTGTGGGCAATGCCGGTACCTCGTCCATATATGCCGGATGGACAGAAAGTAGCAGAAGCAATCCAAGCCGACTTGGCTGAAGTTGGAGTTAAAGCCAACATCGTGTCTTATGAGTGGGCAACATACCTTGATAAAGCAAGCAAAGGTGAAGCGGATGCATTCTTACTAGGCTGGACTGGTGACAATGGAGATGCTGATAACTTCCTTTATGTATTACTTGATAAAGACAATATCGGAAGCAACAACTACTCTTACTACAGCAACGATGAACTTCATAAAATCCTGATCGATGCTCAGACAGAAGTCGACCAGGCAAAACGTGAAGAGCTTTATAAAAAGGCCCAGGAAATCATTCACGAAGATGCTCCGTGGGTACCTCTTGCTCACTCAACGCCATTACTTGCAGGAAGTGCAGCAATCAAAAACTTCAAGCCGCATCCGACTGGTTCCGACTGGTTAGGCGCAGTTGATATCGAACAATAATCAGTATCGGAGGACGGGGGAGATATCATCTCCCCCGTTTATACATAGTACGGCAGAGCCCGGCAAGATTAAATGAACGAACTTCACAGTATTATAGAATCTCCATTCAGAGAGGTGAACAAGATGTTTCAATACACCATACGAAGACTGCTTCAATTGATTCCCGTTTTACTCGGGATGACCCTGATAGTATTTTTAATCATCCGTGCGATACCGGGGGATCCAGCGCAGGTCATCCTAGGGCAGCAGGCCACAAAGGAAGCGGTAGAAGCACTGAGGCTGCAGCTTGGACTCGATAATCCATGGTATGTACAGTATTTCAACTACCTCGGGGGGCTGCTGACAGGCGACCTTGGGGAATCACTCAGAACCAAGGTGGAAGTTTCCTCGGAAATCTGGCCGTATCTGGCTGCGACTTTCGAACTTGCCCTTGTGGCGATCATCATTGCTGTAGTGATCGGGGTGAATGCAGGGATCATCAGTGCATGGTTCCAGAATTCATGGTTTGACTATACGGCTATGATCCTGGCCCTGATTGGAGTATCCCTGCCTATTTTCTGGCTTGGTTTGATGGAGCAGTGGATATTCGGAATTCAGCTGGACTGGCTTCCGACAACCGGCAGGGAAAACATACGGAACCCTATTGACTCGATTACGAACCTTTATCTGATTGACACCCTCATCCAGGGTGATTTCAAGCAGATGGGAGAAGTAATCAAGCATCTCATCCTTCCGGGAGTCGCATTGGCCACCATTCCAATGGCGATCATCGCGCGGATGACACGTTCAAGCATGCTTGAAGTCATGCGTTCTGATTATATCCGTACAGCACGTGCAAAAGGATTGAAAATGTTCTGGGTTGTGTACAAGCACTCGCTGAAGAATGCCATCATCCCGGTGTTGACTGTCATTGGACTGCAGATGGGACTGCTGCTTGGCGGTGCCATACTGACTGAGACCATATTCGGATGGCCGGGCATCGGACGCTATATTTATGAAGCGATCGGATACCGTGATTATCCGGTGATCCAATCCGGCATTCTCGTGGTCGCCACCATCTTCGTAACAATCAACTTAATCGTAGATTTATTGTATGCGGCCGTAGATCCGCGTATCAAATACAACTAACATCGACAGAAGAAAGAGGTGAACTCTCATGTCAGAAATAGCAGAACCGCAAAAAGAGATGAACCCTTCTCTCCAGGAGGCAACGGTGTCTCCTTGGAAAGAGGCATGGAAGAGCTTTGTAAAAAATAAAATTGCCCTGGCAGGGTTTTGTATCGTACTGTTTTTCGTCATACTCGCCATCGCAGCCCCTGCCATTGCCCCGCAGGGAATCAATGAACAGGATTTATCCAAAAGGCTGCAGGCCCCTTCTTCAGAGAACTGGCTGGGAACGGACGACTTCGGACGGGATATCCTGTCAAGGATCATCCATGGGGCGAGAATTTCATTAACGGTCGGTTTCTTCGCGGTTATTGGATCTGCGGTAGTCGGAAGTCTGCTCGGGATCGTCGCAGGTTATTACGGAAGATGGGTGGATACGATCATCTCCCGGATCTTCGATATCATGCTTGCGTTCCCAAGCATCCTGCTTGCCATCGCAGTAGTTGCAGCTCTTGGGCCTTCTCTTCGAAATGCGCTTATCGCCATCGCGATTATCAATATCCCTAACTTTGGGCGATTGATCCGTTCAAGGGTGCTGAGTGTAAAACAGGAAGAATACGTGATGGCTGCCAAAGCCATCGGTATGAAGGACAGCCGTATCCTTTTCAGCCATGTGCTGCCTAACAGTATGGCTCCGATCATTGTCCAGGGTACGCTGGCAATCGCCACTGCCATCATTGAAGCTGCCGCTCTTGGCTTCCTTGGTCTCGGTGCGCAGGCACCGACTCCGGAATGGGGCAAAATGCTTGCGGATGCCCGCATGTTCATGCTCCAGGCTCCGTGGACCATGATTTTCCCGGGCCTGGCCATTATGCTGACGGTGCTCGGTTTCAACCTGATGGGAGACGGGCTGCGTGACGCACTCGATCCGAAGATGAAGAACTAATAAAAAAGATCGTCCGCTCCCGGTGGGGATGGACGATCTTTTTTTATTCTTCTTCTTCACGGATTTCCACTTCGTTTTCATCCGTATGATAAGACTGAAAGCTTGTGATCAGCTTTTCGAGATGCTCAAGATGCTCATCATAAAGAAATATGGCCGAGAAGATATGAAGCATATGGAAGTTCTGGACATTTTCATTTTCACTGTTGTTCTGAATTTCTGTGAGCATCCTTTTCAGCAGCTCTTTTCGGTGCAGACATACATCCTGATAGGCTTCAGAATCTGTATGGGGATGCATCTTGCCGATGAATTTCAGCAGCAGCTGTTCATGATAAGTCAGGAGGCAGTCGAGCTGTCCTTTGATGCTGTTCTTAAGTTCCTCGGGCAATTGCAGGATTTCATTTTCATAGCGGTTTATCCGCTTCAGGATATCGAAGCTTCTGTTCGCCGTCGAGATCATCTGCCTGTATATAACGAGCTTACGGCTTTTAGAGATCGTGTTCTTCTTGAAATAATCCCTTTCTTCCTTATAAAGAAGATATAGCTGGTCGACCTTGATCAATTTTTCTTTCATCCGTTCAAGGTCTTTTTTGAGCAAATGGAATTCAGTCGCATGCCTCATGCTCAATCTGATCCATTTCAAAATCTCTTCACTTGAATCCGCAATTCTGTGATACAGCTTAGTTTCGTATTTAGGCGGGATGAACACCAGATTCACGAGGAACGAGGAGAAAACCCCGATCATGATCGTTGAAAAACGTATAAGTGCAAACTGGATGAATGCCTGATCGGTGACTTCCATGATGGCAATCATCGTCACCAAGGCTAGACCGATCGTTTTTTCCAGTTTAAGTTTAAGTATGATGGCAATGGCTACAATAGCAGCGAATCCGACTACAAGCGGATTGCTTCCGAATAAAAGAACGAATATGACGGCTATTCCGGCTCCAATCAGGTTTGCCTGGATTTGTTCGATAATAGTTAAATAAGAGCGGTATATGGTCGGCTGAACAGCAAATATTGCTGCAATCCCTGCGAATACTGGAGATGGAATGCCTAACATCTGTGAAACAAGCAATGCAATGACGATCGCGATTCCCGTTTTAAGGATGCGGGCACCAAGTTTCATGCAAACAGGTCCTTTCTTGAGTGACTTTTGATAAACAATACTGTACTATACAGGCATTTTCAAGCAATAGCAATAGGCAATTGAAAATAGTTTTATACAATTTCATTACCTTATTCGACAGGGTTTAAACGGGATGATTAGTGTGTGAGGAATGGTAGGGTTTACATAGTAAGTTTCTATGGAAGGAAAATAATTAAGATGTGAAAATAGACGCAGACCGTTCCTTTCCGCTGCAGACATTTGCTTTCCGAGGGAAGTAAGGAGGAGGGGGGATTGCGGGATTTGGGGATATTATTGGTAAGTGACGGAATTATTCGTAAAACTCGAAGATTAATGATCGGATTTCGAAGATTTCTGCCCGAAAACGAAAGAATGAGTCGGGTTTTTAAAGATTACCGGACAGAATTAAAAGATTATCCAAAAACTATCGAACTCGCAGCACCGAAACCAAGTTGATCCTCCCCAACATTCCGTCTGCGGGTTAGAAAAACGGAGGCGGTTTGCCCTGTCGCGACAAGTATAAGCTTAATGGCCGGGAAGGCATCCTTTGCCTTCTTAAGCTTATGACCTCGAGGGGCTATAGCCGCCGGAGCTGGCCATGTCCCACCACTTCCTCTATCACCCGCAGGAGTCAAATTCCGCTACAATCCATTCTCATTATTAAAAGGCAGCAGTAATATATTTAATAAATCTCAATTAATATACTAAAAATCCCCCGCTCCAAATATGGAGGGGGGACCTTTTAATAGTATACTATAGTTGTGAGAATGCTTTGTCGACTGCTTCTAATGTTACTTTTATATCTTCTTCGGTGTGCTCTGTTGTGAGGAACCAGGCTTCGTATTTGGATGGGGCGAGGTTGATGCCCTGGTTCAGCATGAGCTTGAAGAATTTGGCGAACATTTCTCCGTCTGTGGCTTCGGCCTGCTCGTAGTTTTCAACTTTTTCATTTGTGAAATAAAGAGTGAGTGCACCTTTCAGTCGGTTGACTGAAATCGGTGTATTATGTTTTTCAGCTGCGGCAAGTATACCTTCTTCTAGCTTCGCGCCAAGTGCATCGAGCTTCTCATAAACGCCATCTTGTTTAAGGACCTCAAGGCAGGCGATCCCTGATAGGATGGAAGCAGGATTTCCTGCCATCGTACCAGCCTGGTATGCAGGTCCCAGCGGTGCTACCTGTTCCATGATTTCGAGCTTGCCGCCGTAAGCACCGATCGGCAGGCCTCCTCCGATGATTTTTCCAAGCGCCGTAAGATCAGGCTGGACCTTAAGCATATCCTGGGCGCCGCCGTACATAAAACGGAATGCAGTGATGACTTCATCATAAATGACGAGACTGCCGGCGTCGTGTGCGATTTCGTTAACCTGTTCGAGGAAGCCTTCTTTCGGTTCGACAATGCCGAAATTCCCGACGATCGGCTCAACGAGTACCCCCGCTATTTGATCTCCCCATTTTTCCATGGCTTCCCTGAACGGCTCAATATCATTGAAAGGGACCGTAATGACTTCCTGTGCGATGCTCTTAGGCACCCCCGCAGAATCTGGAGTCCCAAGCGTTGAAGGGCCTGAACCCGCTGCAACCAGCACCAGGTCGGAATGACCGTGATAGCAGCCGGCGAATTTGATGATTTTATCTTTTCCCGTATACGCGCGGGCCACACGGATGGTCGTCATCACAGCCTCTGTACCTGAGTTGACGAAACGCACCTTATCCATATAAGGCATCGCTTCTTTGATCATCTTCGCAAACTTCACTTCGTGGCGAGTAGGCGTCCCGTAGAGCACCCCATTTTCTGCAGCTGTCTTGATTGCTTCAGTAATATGTGGGTGCGCATGCCCTGTGATAATGGGCCCGTATGCGGCAAGATAATCGATGTATTTATTTCCGTCCACGTCCCAGAAATTAGCGCCTTTTCCTCTTTCCATGGCAACAGGGGAGCCTCCGCCCACTGCCTTATAAGAGCGGGATGGGCTGTTCACCCCTCCTACGATATGCTGGAGCGCTTCTTTATGTAATGCTTCTGATTGAGTAAAATTCATTGGATTACCTCCTGGATTATTCCTGTCAACTTATCTTTTCTATTGTAGTATGGGCGGAAGCTTTTTAGCAAATTGGATTTGGAGTCCGGAAAGAAGAAGCCGGAATGAATTCAATGTCAAAAGCGTACATATACAGAGACAAGCTTTGAAAGTGGGAATCTTGATGATCTATTTGATAGCTTTCATGATTCTGATCTGTATGATCATGAGTTTAAGAGCGTTATTCTATCCTTCCAGGTGGAAGGTCCACTATGTATCCTTTCATCATTTTTTCTTTCTGGGCATGTGCTATGTGACCATTATGCTCGGGTTTGGACTCCTGTTTACCCTGCTGGAACTGGAAGGGGTGCAAATCCTTGTGGAAAATGGACGGCCTGTTTCAGGGGACTTCTTTGATCACTTCTTTACGACAATGTACTTCAGCGGAATTACCTTATTTTCAGTAGGTTACGGGGATGTGACCCCTGTCGGCATCGGCAGGGGTATCGCACTAATTGAATCATGGCTCGGATTTACGATTCCGGCTGCGTTCGTTGTAAAATCATTTATGAATTATGAAAAGTGATTCCTTATGATTTGAGTTTTTCCCTCCCATTGGGTACGCTAACGTTAGAATCAAGAATAATGGAGGGATCAGGAAATGACGGTTGAAACAGGACAGAAAGCACCCCAATTTGAATTGACGGCAAGTAATGGTGAAAAAGTGAAGCTCTCTGATTACAGGGGTAAAAATGTAGTGCTTTATTTTTACCCAAAGGATATGACCCCGGGGTGTACCACGGAAGCGTGTGACTTCAGGGATCAGCATGAAAATTTTGATAAACTCGATGCGGTGATACTCGGCGTAAGTCCGGACCCGGTTGAGAAGCATGAAAAGTTCGTTGAGAAACATGGTCTGCCATTTTTATTGCTGGTGGATGAAGATCATAAAACAGCTGAGGAATACGGCGTTTGGAAGCTGAAGAAAAACTTCGGTAAAGAATATATGGGGATCGAGCGTTCCACTTTCATTATCGATAAAAAAGGAAACCTGGCAAAAGAATGGAGAAAAGTCAGGGTGAAGGGGCATGTCGAGGAAGCGCTTAAATATATAGAAGAAAATCTTTCATAAGCCTAATTTTAAGCCTATTTTATAAAGGATGAGGCTTTTGTCCATTCACTTGAATGAAAGGGACATATAGTAAGATTAGGGCAACCTCCTCAAATAAGTCAGTCTCATCCGTGTAAGGACCGATTATGATCGGTCCTCTTTTTTTATTGTAAGAAAGGCCAGCTCCAGCGCCTGGCCATTCGAGGTGTTTCTGTACAACCAATGACATCTATCTTCAATGCTTGTCGGGGCTTAACAAAGCGTCTGCGCTTTTCTTTTATTGAAGATTGCGAATTATGATAAACTATTTTACAACAGGGATGGGAGGTTAAAGGATGAAAGTGACAGTTATGTTTCAGCCGAAGGAAGAGTTCGTAAACGATTTGCGGAAGCACTTCCCTGATGTTGAATTTACTTTTTTTAAAAAGATCGGCGAAGCTGAAGAAGCACTGCCGGACGCGGAGATCATCGTCACGATGGGGGAGGATTTGACCGACCGGCATATAGAACGGGCACGGAGGCTGAAGTGGATCATGGTGACTTCTGCGGGACTGGAGAAAATGCCTTTTGAAGCAATCAGGAAAAAAGGCATCATGCTAACAAACGCAAGGGGTATACATAAGGTACCGATGGCTGAATTTACATTAGGATTGATGCTTCAGCATGCCAAACAGCTGGGGTCTGTACTCAAGCAAGAGGAAGAGGGAATATGGAGCAGACGGCTTCCTGCATCCGAACTGAACGGGGCCTCTCTGCTTGTTTTGGGGGCAGGCGCAATCGGCAGTGAAATCGCCAGACTGGCAAAAGCCTTCAACATGAAGACAGCCGGGGTGAATTCAACCGGTAAAATGGTGGAACACTTTGATCAGATGTTTACACTCAGGACTTATAAAGAATTTCTTCCGCACGCAGACTATCTGGTAGCGGTACTTCCGAGCACGGACGATACAAAGTATATTCTTAAATCGGAGCATTTTGATGAGATGAGGGATACAGCGGTGTTCATCAATATCGGCAGGGGTGACCTGGTTGAAGAATCCGTGCTGCTCGATGCAGTGAAAACAAAGAAAATCGGCCACATCTTCCTTGATGTATTCGAGCAGGAGCCGCTGCCTGCAGATCATCCATTCTGGGAGGAAGAAGGCATTTCGGTGACACCGCATCTATCGAGCATCACAAAGATGTATATGCCGAGAGCATTCGATATTTTTAAAAGGAATCTAAAAGCTTATAGTAATAAGAGTGATGAACTGCTGAATGTGATTGATACAGAGAGGGGTTATTAAGATGAAAATATATACGAAATCAGGCGATAAGGGAACAACTTCACTTGTATACGGTTCGCGTGTATCAAAGAAAGACCAGCGTGTAGAGGCATATGGAACTTGTGATGAAGCGAATTCAATGATCGGGCTCGGGTTAAGCTATTTAAAAGCAGAGTACTTTGATGGGAAAGAAAAGTTTGAAGGCTTCTTCCACAAAATCCAGACGGCCCTCTTTCATGTGGGAGCTGAACTTGCTACACCATCAGGGAAAGAAGTGAAGTGGAAGCTTGAGGAGTCAGATATAAAGGAGCTTGAAGAACAAATTGATTTTCTTGATGGAACACTTACGCCGTTGAAAAACTTCATACTGCCCGGCGGTCATCCTGCAGGAGCGGCACTGCACACAGCCCGCACCATTGTAAGAAGAGCAGAACGCGAAGCCGTCGGAATAGGGGAAGGTGTGAATCCGTTAGTGCTGTCATACTTGAACCGACTTTCCGATTTCTTATTCGTGGCAGCCAGATACATTAATCAACAGCTAGGGGAAGAGGAAAAGAATTTACATCAGTAAAAGGTGAAAGATTGACAAAAGGCTGTCCTGATTAGTACACTATTTATAAAGATTATAAAATAATAATTCTTATGAAAAGAGGTGCATGGCGATGTTAGAAGAAGGACAATTAAAAGAAGCAATTGCAACATTGAAGGAAACCGGAGTCCGTATCACGCCTCAACGTCATGCGATTTTAGAGTTTCTAATCGATTCAATGGCTCATCCGACAGCTGATGACATATATAAGGCACTCGAAGGGAAATTCCCGAATATGAGTGTGGCCACAGTATATAACAACCTGCGGGTCTTCAGGGAAGTGGGTCTGGTGAAAGAACTGACATACGGAGATGCTTCAAGCCGCTTCGACTTTGTCACAACAGATCACTATCATGTCATCTGTGATGGATGCGGTAAGATCGTAGACTTCCACTACCCGGGATTGGATGAAGTAGAGCAGCTTGCTTCTCATGTGACAGGTTTTAAAGTCAACAATCACCGTATGGAAATCTACGGTACCTGTACGGAATGCTCTACAAAAGAAACTCACTAAAGAGAATGGTTCTCATGAGAACCATTCTTTTATTTTATCTACTTTAGCGGGCAAAACAAAAAGACCTCCATTCGGCAGGTCCTTGTTTTAGGTGTTATTTCTTTTTATTATAATCTTCGTTAAATTCTTCGCCTTCTAAATTAGGGTCCAAAGTGAGCGGTTCATTGCAGTACATGCACATGTCCACCCGGCCGAGCACTTTTGTGACCTTGCCGCAATTCGGGCATTGGACCTGGACGGCCTTTGTCGATAACATCCCGATCCAAAAATAAACCACTGTACTGCCGATAATTGCAAGGAAACCGAGCATCATGAAAATGGTCATGACCCATGGATGCTGTTTGAAATAAATACCTACATACATAATGATAAATCCGATGAAAATCAAGCTTAATGCAAATGTCCGGATTTTATTGATCTTACTGGAATAATTCTTTGCCATGATTGTCCCTCCTAGAAAAATACTATACCATATTTGATGGAGTGAGTGGTCAGGAAAACCATTTGTCGAAAAATGACTATATTAAGAGAAGGAAATCCTGTTTCGATGTCGAAATAGTTACCAACCAAAGATTGATGTGGAGGAGTTTTTAATGGAAGACATTTTGCGCCCGATATACCAGGAACGTACCAGCCACCCAAACACATTGGGTGTCTTATTAATAGAACAAAGCAAGAAATCCAGTCCTGTAACTGATACATTCGATATCGTTTTATTTCTCATTGTAAAAGAATCAGAGGTGCCTGTATTCGTTAAACACTACACTTACATGGAACATAAGGCCGCCTTGCATACCGTTACAGAGGAAAAGTTAAAAGAATGGATCCTTCTCGGGTCAAACAGGAAAGTAATCGATTGGCTGTTTAACGGGAAGATTCTTTTTGACCGGAATGAATATGTACAAAACCTCAAAACTGAATTGAGGGATTTCCCTTTTTACGGAAGAAAAATAAAAATGGGTATGGAATTCGCCAAGTTGATCCGCAGATATATGGATGGAAAAGTGTTTTTTGAATCAAAGCACTATCTGGACGCCTATAATCATATCGTCCATTCCCTTCACCATCTCGCCAGGCTTGCCGTAATCGAAAACGGATTTCACCCGGAAGTGACGGTATGGAATCAAGTGAAGCAGATCGAACCGGAAATATATAAGTTGTATGAAGAACTTGTCACCAGTGAAGAAGAAATCGATAAGAGGCTTGAGCTGCTATTCCTGGCCAGTGAGTTTCTGATCCACTCGAGAACCAAGGTGGCAGCGGAGCATTTGATTAATATTCTTGAACAGAAAGAACAATGGAGCTTTCAGGAATTGCTTAACCATGAAGAAGCGGGCCATTATTCAGTTGACCTGGGTATGCTGATCGAATATTTAACAGATAAAGGCTTCGTTGAAATAGTAGATGTAGAAACAAAAGGCAAAGGTGTTTACCACCGTTATTACCGGGCTCCAAAAAAATTATAGCGAAATATCATTTTCTTATTGACTCCAATAAAGAACCTTGATATATTAGTACATGTCGCTGCTGAACGACAAACGAGTCCGGTCAGTGGCGACATGAAAAAATAAAAAAGTTGTTGACATCAGGTTGATAACTTGATAAGATTAAAAAGTCGCTTCAAACGAAGCAGGCAAAAAATTGAACCTTGAAAACTGAACAAAACAAGACAATTACGTCAACGTTAATTCTAGATTTACCGCAACGATTGAATCGTTGCAAAAAGAGCTATTCAAACTTTTATCGGAGAGTTTGATCCTGGCTCAGGACGAACGCTGGCGGCGTGCCTAATACATGCAAGTCGAGCGGATTGATGGGAGCTTGCTCCCTGAGATCAGCGGCGGACGGGTGAGTAACACGTGGGTAACCTGCCTGTAAGACTGGGATAACTCCGGGAAACCGGGGCTAATACCGGATAACTCAGTTCCTCGCATGAGGAACTGTTGAAAGGTGGCTTTCA
>NZ_MINN01000129.1 GCF_001877785.1 Rossellomorea aquimaris
TCGCATATACCGCGCTAATGCCGAATGCCCAAAAAACAGCACGCTTCAAGCTCGCGCCAGTTTTTCTGAACGCCCGAACGATAAGCAAGCCCAGCACAAGATATGCGAAGAAATGGGCGCTTTTCCGAAATAAGGTATGAAGTGTTTCAAATTCCAAAGGAGTGAACGAAGCGACGCCTTCGAACACCCATCGAACGATTTCCGAACTGATGCCGCCGGATACTCCGGCTGGCTGATGCGATAAACTAAAGATAAGAATCATCCATAAGGCCGGCCATAGCCAGGCCAGTAAGTGCTTTTTCATCCTGCCAAATCCTTTTCATTATTGTGATGCTTTCATTATAACCTAGCCTCTTCAATCGACAAGCGCTTCGAGTGACCGAATCATTCCTGCATCAAACTGACCTTAAAAAAAAAAACAAACACAACTAAACAAAGTCAAATACTCCTTACTCTAACAATCCAAACCAACATCCAACATAGAGTACAAGCTACACATACAATATAATAAGACCA
>NZ_MINN01000130.1 GCF_001877785.1 Rossellomorea aquimaris
CAGCAGGAGAGGAATGGGCAGTGAGCATGGTAAGAATTAGTGAAAGTACAAGCATAGTGAAGGAGGTGGGCATACGGTAGTAGGGACGTATGGTACGTTGGGGGGACAACCAAAGTGACAAAGGAGTTAAGTACTGGAGAATGAGTCATGGGGTGATAGTTAATTGAGATTGTTTTTTTTTTTTCAAGTCCCTTAATCTCGATTTGATACGTCCCTGTCTGCTCATTAACACCAAAATTACAGCTATCCGGGTTATATCCACCATCACCATAATCAAAGCCTGGGGCCGGACCACTTTCTGGGTTCTTAGGCTTGAACTCGAAGCGCGGAGCTAATACTTGCTCCATCAGCAGGCTTGCCGCGATGGCTTTCAAGGTATCGTTGACTGCCTCGGTGACAGCCCCCTCAACAGCATCCGGCTCGGCGATCAGGTTAGTAAACCTTGCGCGGTTTTTACCCGGCGCGTCGCGAGTAGCGCGACCGATAATTTGCACGATCTCAGTCAGGATGG
>NZ_MINN01000131.1 GCF_001877785.1 Rossellomorea aquimaris
GGGTGAAGTCGTAACAAGGTAGCCGTATCGGAAGGTGCGGCTGGATCACCTCCTTTCTAAGGAATATTACATGAAACGTTTGACAGTCGAAGTTTTGTTCAGTTTTGATGGTTTGATAAGGTTTTTTCACGAAGCGCAAGCGAAGTGAAAAGAATCATCCATCTTTTTTATTTTTAAATTCCATACATCATGAGTAGGGGCCTATAGCTCAGCTGGTTAGAGCGCACGCCTGATAAGCGTGAGGTCGGTGGTTCGAGTCCACTTAGGCCCACCATCTTCATTCTCATGGGGCCTTAGCTCAGCTGGGAGAGCGCCTGCTTTGCACGCAGGAGGTCAGCGGTTCGATCCCGCTAGGCTCCACTTAGGTTTTCCACGAAGCGGAAGCGGAGTGAAATAACCAACCTTCGGATTTCACTGCAAAGTGAATCCAGGTTTGTTCTTTGAAAACTAGATAAAGTGTTAATTGATAGTCAAGAAATTACCGAGTATCGCCATTTTAGGTTTTAAACCTTATGTAACAACCAATTCGGTTAAGTTATGAAGGGCGCACGGTGGATG
>NZ_MINN01000132.1 GCF_001877785.1 Rossellomorea aquimaris
CCATCATTTCTTTTAGCAACACGCCTGAAGAATTATTGCCTTTGGATTTTGGCAACTTCCACCGATTCTTTATTTGATAACGGTTACGGCTTACTTCTTTCAAGTATCCAATCGATACGCCAATCGCTACCCATTGCGCGAGTAGTTGTTCATCAAGGTCAAGTGCATCGGCCACATCAAATTGTGTCATCGGCCGTTCAAATGACTTGAACAAATCTAATTCATATCCGACATAAGCATGCCAACTATACAAGAACGGCTCGTTGCGCTTCATATATGTTCTTGCTTTCACCATCTTCATTACATCGATCATCTAAATCCCTCCACTTTCCACGGGTAGTCATCTTCCGGTTTGTAGTATTTCAGCTCTTTTGTGCCTTCTGTTAATTCCTTTGCACGCACCGGCATAAACCCGCCTTGAATAAAGCGGTCCCGGACGTTCTCCTTCCACAGCAAAAAAAAAAACAACCCAGCACAACAACACAAGAACTCACACACATCGCCAACA
>NZ_MINN01000133.1 GCF_001877785.1 Rossellomorea aquimaris
ATCAGACGGCGGTCCATTTCAAGTTCATTAAAGATTTTCAAAAGCGGCGGAATCAGCACCGGGATAAACGCGATGTGAACCGGAACGACGTTTTGCGAAAAACAAGATACAATTAAAATAATCAGCACAATCAGCACCTTAGACAGTGCTTTTTTTCGAGAATCTTCTTTATTTCCGATTAATTTAACGGAGGCTTCCACCATTGCGTCCGGAAGACCTGTTTTCGTCAAAGCGGCGGCAAACGCGCCAAGCATGGCATAGCTGACTGCAACGGTGGCATTTCCGCCGAGACCGTCTGTAAAAGCTTTAACCGTTTCGCCAAGAAAAAAAAAAAAAAAGTCACGTTTACACCGATATATTTATTCTGCGTTGTCTACACAACTACCCTCATCCCTACTCATCGTTTTTATACCCTCATGTTATTATTCTCTTTGCTCTATTTACGTCTTCATTCTTGTTTCCCCCTGTTGCATCCTTCAGCTATCATCACTCCGACAATATATGCAGA
>NZ_MINN01000134.1 GCF_001877785.1 Rossellomorea aquimaris
GGCGCCGCCTTGGTATTGGTTGTTTTCGTCGATGTAACAGAACGTGTTGGCGGTGCCGAAATCAACAATGATCAAAGGTCCTCCGTATTCTTGTATCGCGGCGACAGCATTAACGATTCGGTCTGCGCCCACTTCACGCGGGTTTTCGTATTTAATATTGAGGCCGGTTTTGACGCCAGGCCCGACGACTAGCGCTTTGGTATGGAAATATTTTTGTGCCATGCGCTCGAGCGCAAACATGATTGGGGGCACGACGGAAGACATGATGACCCCATCAATTGATTCAAAAAAAAAAAAAAACTAACTCGTATGCCTTCTTATTATTTCAAAAACCCACAACATAACAAGCAAAAAAACAAACAGAAACCGGCAACTACCACTAGGATCAAACCAGTTCGAATATGAACGACCATAACCATAAACGACACATATAATTACAAACTAAACAGAACAAATCGTGATAGACTTACAGAACTATCATATGCTGAAGCATTATAACATAAAAAA
>NZ_MINN01000135.1 GCF_001877785.1 Rossellomorea aquimaris
TGGAATTGACATACAAATGGTAGCATATATCTGATGGTGGATGGTTAAATTCAGTATCTGGGTATCGGTGATTCATGAATGTGCTGATAAGTGGATGGATGATAGTCACTGCAATGTATTTGTGTATCTTGTAGATGCATATTGTTTGTGGGGAGTTTTTTTTTTTTTTCGCCCAAGCCTCCTCAGTCGCTATGCGCCTTGCGGGGTCTCGGTCGTCTAGCTAATCCACTGGAAAGATAAGGTCGACCTACGGGAGACATTATCTTTGCGAAAGTAATGCGCAGCATTATTGAGCAGAAGGGGTTACGAGCGAACGCTTCTCCAAATACTTGGAGAAGTCATTGAATATTGGATATAGAAAAAGGTTCTCTCTTTCATAGTTGAGAGCGAAATGTGGACTTCTTCAACACTCTGAGCGTTGGACTCTCCGTGAGAGTTCAACGCTTTTTTCATCTCATGACGCTCCCGCCTGAGATTTTCACCGATTCACCGACGATATTCGGGGC
>NZ_MINN01000136.1 GCF_001877785.1 Rossellomorea aquimaris
TGTTTGTTTGTTTTTTCGTGCTGGAGCGCGCATTCTCGTTAGGTATCCGTCTCGTTGACTCGGTGATGTGTGTCAGATGCAGATGTATGTTCGCTAGCACATATGCAACCATTACCGCTGAGATATTCATCAAAATTTTCGAACCAGCTGATACGATAAAGCTGTTGAGGAAGTTTTTTTTTTTTTTTCACATCCCCTTTCAAGACAATCCGCTCTTTCCGCTTTGCCGGATTCGGTTCCGGAATTGCGGAGATGAGCGCCTGCGTGTAAGGATGCAGCGGTTCTTTGTATAAATCTTTATTTGAAGCAAGCTCTACGAGGTTGCCCAAATACATCACGCCGATTCGATCGCTCATATGCTTTACGACACTCAAGTCGTGCGCAATGAAGAGATAGGTCAGATCGAATTCGATTTGCAGTTCCTTCAATAAGTTCAGCACCTGCGATTGCACGGAAACATCGAGTGCCGATACCGGTTCATCTGCGACAATCAACTTAGGGTGC
>NZ_MINN01000137.1 GCF_001877785.1 Rossellomorea aquimaris
CAGTCGCTTTGATAGCATCACGTGCTGGCGTCAAGTATTTACGTGGATCGTAGACGTCTGCATCAGATGCCAATTTTTCACGGATGGCTTTTGATGCCGCCAATTGGCTTTCCGTGTTGACGTTGATTTTTGATGTACCAAGTGATACTGCACGTTGAACATCTTTTAACGGGATGCCTGTTCCGCCGTGCAAGACAAGCGGCACGTCACAAAGTTGTGAAATTTCTTCCATTTCAGCAAATCCAAGGTTTGGTTCGCCTTTATATGGCCCGTGGACCGATCCAAGCGCTGGCGCTAGGCAATCGATGCCTGTTTGTTCTAAAAAAAAAAAAAAAGATCAGACGGGTTGCCAGCGCAAACATTCGCTGAAATTGCTTACTGACCATCCTGCACCTCTAGCATCTACCCCACGCATCTCAATGTCTGACTCAACTTTGACTCAAACTCGATGTCGATTTTGCCGCTCATCCCATTCACACCCACAACAATCGAGTTGTTCACGAAATACA
>NZ_MINN01000138.1 GCF_001877785.1 Rossellomorea aquimaris
GCTTTTAGAGCCGCCAAGTCTTCTTTGATTCGGTCTGGGCGCGTTGAACCGGTGACGACTGCTTTGACCGCTGGATGCGCCGTTGAAAATTGCAGCGCAGCATCTTTTAATTGCACGCCGTGGTTTTGGGCGACTTCATGGAAACGCGCTACCCGCTGTTTGATTTCTGGCGTAATTTCTGCGTAATCGAAATGATCGCCGCCAAGCAAGGCGCCAGAGTTGAATGCCGAACCGATGACAAGACCGCCCTCTGTTTTCTCAGCAAGCGGCATCATGCGCTCCAACGCTCGCTCGTGCTGCAAAAGCGTGTACTGCGTCGCGGACAAACTCAAATCAGGGTGTGCGTGTTCCAGCTCGAGTGCGACTTCGATTGGTGTCGTCGTATTGACGAAAAAAAAAAAAAAAAATAAGAGAAAACAAGAAGCTATGACGAAGGACGACATAGAGACATGAAAGAAAGGACAAAGAGCCAACGGTGAGCACAAACAAGCAACACAAGA
>NZ_MINN01000139.1 GCF_001877785.1 Rossellomorea aquimaris
GAGTTAAAACAGTGCAAGGCCTGTCCGTTACACGACTCCTGTACACAAAATCGTGCTCGGAGAATTCTTACAGTCGGGATGAACACGGCTCAATTTTATGAACTCTCCCAACAGCAAAAGACAGAAGAGTTTAAAGAAAAATACAAGAAACGAGCTTCCATAGAAGGAAAGAATGCGGAGCTGAAAAGGTTTCATGGCCTATCCCGAGCCAGGGGGTATGGTCTTTTAAGTGTGTCTACACAATCAAAACTCACTGCCATCGCAGTGAATTTAAAAAGAATTGCGGCATTGGTATCCTAAAAATACGGAGGATATCTACCTCTATATCCCCCGTTTTACAATAAAAACAGTCAAATCACACTGCGATATACAAAAATAACCAATTTAAAGTGAATATGTTTTTTGAAAGCCTACTTTTTCACTGGTCTCGAACCGTCCCCTTGCTTCCCAGTGGTCGGGCTTCGTCACGGGAACACTGCTAAGGTTGTATTATACCTTCTGTTCCAATTGAATCTGGGGATCTTCCTTGGCCAAATGCTTGAACTAGGCGGCCATCCCCTCCTGGCGGTGATGATGCTCCTGAATGGCGCCGTGTTCCTTGCTGCCTATAAAAGACACATCATCCAGTATGGAGCATTTCTCATTGGGTTCCTTGCCTTTTTCTCATTAACGGTCATCGATTTTTCCCTGCCGCTTCATACGACCTACACCGCTCTGTTCTTTCTGACCGCAACGGGCTGCATCTATTTCTTAAACAAATGGGGCTTTACCTTCTATTGGATAACATCCCTGGTCTTTTGGTTCATGCTCATCATTCAGCTGTATTATATTCTGGCTTGCCGGTCAGCAACTGCTCCCATTTGCCCTGCTTGAAGAAAGATTAGGGGAACAATAGACAATTAATTGAAATAATGGATCTGACCCAGACCAATCTAAAGTGTCTAGCGTTAATGTGCTAAAGTGCATGGAAGGATCAAATGGGTGGAATAACGTTCTCAACTTTCAATTCTTAGCAGCCAGAATGGCGGCTGTCATCTATTCAATCGGGATGACGACAAAGTCTACCCCTATTGCATCGCTAAATTACCTTTAAAAAAATAATGAATTACTATATAATTTACTTATTCTAACAGCTGAAAGGAGTAATTAAAATAATAATTCACCAACGAAAATCAACATATATCAAAACGAGTACAATTATTTGTAGCATTATCTTTCTTTTCTTGTTGATTGGTACACTTAATGCGACTGAGTCTACAATTAGTAATCTAGGGTTATTCGCCTTATCTGCTTTACTTGGAATAGCAAATGTTTTATTAGTAGCCCGATTTATAAAAAATAAGAGAATAAATAATATACATCTAACTATTATAACCATCTCTTTTATTTTTGTTCTTATATCAATCATAGGTATGCTTGATAATATATCTACTAATGGATTAATTAATATTTTGCAATATAGTTTGTGTATAGGATTCGTTGTATTCTTATCAGTCATTAGGTGGGACACATTAAAAATTAAGATTATCGGAAACTTAGCATCATTATTCATTCTTATACAGTTTGTTATTTGGGCCAGTACAAGTTTCCAATCACAATTTTCTAGTATTTATTCTAATTCTAACTTAATTACGCCTTATATGCTGTTTATGATGTTTTTTGTGTTCATGTTAATTCAAAACGTGAGTAATAAATCTTTTTATTATTTCATAATTTTATTAGGCTTTTCTCTCATGCTAGGTAGTGGTGCTCGTGCAGCGATGTTTGCTGGCATACTGTCTTTAATAACATATATTTTTTGGAATTTTATTTCAAAGAATAAATTTAGATTTTTATTTTATTTTCTGATTGTTATTTTTGGACTAATGATGTTTATTTTTGTATATCCACAATTACCATATTGGAAATATTTCCCTTATTTCGAAAACCTCATGTTGGAATATACGGGTAAAAGTATTATGTCTGGCCGTGATGATATTTGGAGACCTGTTATTGCTGCAATTAATGAACAACCTTGGTTTGGTTATGGTCCTGGTACTTTGCCAATTGATGTAACTGGTATAGATTTGTCAACTCATAATCTTTATCTACAAATTGCCTTGCAAAATGGGTATCTAGGATTACTCGTGTTTATAATACTATTATTATACTTTTGGATAATTTTCTATAGAAACCTAAAGGATAAAACAGTAAGATTAGTTGCTTCATTTTTCATAGCTATATTAATACATCAATCGTTTGAAATTGCCCTGACCCAGAACCAACTTTCAATCGGGTTAATGCAATGGTTTATTATTTCAGTGGGAATCAGTCAGGTAATGTATTTAAATGAAAATCACAGGCCACAATAAAGTACTCAATGGAATCAACAAAAAATGTGCTCTTGAGGGTGCTTGTATCAGAATAAATATGATAAATGCAGAAATTAGCAGATTTATAATAAAGACTAAAAGTGTTGAAGGAACAGAGGACTTTTTCTAAGGTAGAGTCTTATCCTAAATGGGGAAATTATATCGGTTTTTAATTGTAGGAGTATTAGCGGAAGCTCTTTAATTCGCTAATGAGGAAGAAAAATAAAACTATTTATACCTGATTATAAAAATAAATAGGAAACAGGAAGATTTAGCTCCCCTGTTTCCTATTTATAATATATCTTCTTCTAAATAGGTTGTGATTTGTCAAAGTTTTTGCTTAAATGTAAAGTTTTAAATATTAACAACAAGTTAAGGATGGCACCTGTTATTCCAAATAAGGCGATCGCAACCATATCACTTTTATATATAAAATAACCAATGGATAATGCAGATACACGTGTTATCAGCATAATAGTAGTAAACTTTAGGTGAAAAGATTGGGCCGACAACACTGGTAAAGTTCTGATAGAAGGAATGTTCATGAATACAAAAAACGACCAAATAGCTATCCACCTCGCATATTCTCCAGCCAATCCCCAATTATCCCCAAATACAAAGCTAAATAACCAAGGCCCAAACATAATAACAGTTCCAAAAGGAATTATTCCTATTAAACCAAGCGCTACAGTTGCTTTCCTAATTAAACTTGTCAATTCCTTACCGTCATTTGCAGCTTGATTAATTTTTGGGTAAAACACATCCCCAACTGATAAACCAATTAGTTGAGATGGTGCTCCTAATACGGTTCTGCCAATTGAGTAAAAACCTGCAGAGGCAGGGCCAAAGAAAATTGTTAATAATAATATGGGTAAGCTTTGTGAGGCTGCATTAATTAAAACTTCAGGAGCTCTATATTTAGGAAATTCATTATATTTTTTAGCTATTTTTTTTAACGGTACTTTAATCTCATTTTTTTCTCTCATAGAGAATTGCTTATAGCTAGATATTCTTGTGAAGATAAATAACAAAAATGCCTTTATACCATTACTTAGCGCTGTCATAACCACTAGTACTGCAGCCACTGGATATAATATACCCACCCCAACCATACTGCCATGAAAAAGTAAAGCATGAAAGAAAGATACCTTGGCGGTTATACTGAATTGTTTTGTGCGGATAAGCCATTGTTGTATAACTTGTAAATACCCCGAAAACAAAACAACTAAAGGAATTAAGTACAAAAATGGTGCAACTTCTTTTAGTTGGAATAAATCAACTAATTTGTCACCTAAAAATAACAAAAAAATAGTTACTAAAATAGATATTAAAGAAGTTAAATATAGTGATAGTCTGATAATACCTTTTGCTTCGCTATCACTCTTAGGAAGAACAATAGCTATAGGATATGTTAAGGCTGATATTGGAGCAACAATTCCAATGATGCTAATGAAAACTCCCATGATACCATAAGCTTCCGGTCCGTATAAACGAGTGATAATAGGTGACAGTGCTACTGCGATAAGTTGAGCTGTTGCTGTACCAGTAGCCATTATAAATACATTACGAATAAATGGCAGTTTACTTAATTTTAATAGTTTTTTTTTCATCTTATCTTCCTTCACTGTCATAACTTTTTACAAGTTATTATATTAACTCATTCTTCTTTTAATCATTTTGTGCCATTCCCCAAAAGTCAATACTTGGGTTAGCAGTCTCTCATGGTCTTTTATTCCATGAACGTGTTGATTGAATTTTTCTCTTAGAATTTCTCTATCAAAAATTTTGTCGCTTAAAATGCTGCTATCTTCAATAATAGATAAAATATTTTGTTGAATTTTCTTATTTTCTATAATCAACCTTGAATAGTTTGGCCAAGAATAGTTTTCAGATTTATAGTTTTTAGATTTATATAATTTGTTATATACTCTATGATAATTTGTAGCTAACCATTGCAAATTATAGTTTCTTTTTAAACTTAATCTTGAACTTGACAAAGGTATTTTTCCAATTTCTGGATCTAGTCGAGTGATTGCTTTTCTTAACAAGTCTCCTGAAGCTCTATATTTAATAGGTACCTTCAACAATAAATCAATTAATCTGTTATCATAAATGGTTCTATAGTTAATTTCATTGTTAATGCACAGTTGATTTAAATGGGAACTATATCTTCCATAACTATCACAAGCTAAGTAGTCTATTGCTTCTTGTGGGTCAATATCAATTTTCTGAAAATTAATCTCAAGCATTTCTTTAAAAGTTTCTTTTATTAATAAATCAACATCCAAGTCTAAATCTTTATTAAAAATTCCCTCTATATTCGGAACCTTTCGAGGAAAGTTTTCCAGTACTTTATCTATGGGATTGTCTTTACTTTTATCAATAAAAGGTAATGATAATTTATATTGATGGAAGTAAAGATTTTTTTTAATGAATTTACTACCTTGCCAAAACTGCTCTATTAAGGATCCATTAAAGATAATATCAACATCTTGACTAATTTGATCTAAAAATCCTATAAAATGACCATTTAGATAATTATGCATACCATCTCCAATTTCAACAGAATCTTTAATTATATTATAATAATGATTCGATTCTCTTTCTATATAATTGAATTTTGCCCCTTTGTGTTCTGCTATACTTTTAGATATCTCACATTCAATATTAAAAGAATCTCCTAAAGTATAAACTTGAGAAATCTTACTTTTAATATCAGCTGCCATAATTGCTCGCGAGTCTAATCCTCCACTTAGGAAAACTCCATACTTCATATCTTCTTCAGTTTTAAAACACATAATCTGTTTCATAAGATCACTTAAATCAGAAATGTATTTTTTTTCACTAAAATCTCTATCTATATGGTGTTTGAAAGACCAATATCTAAAGTTTGTCATTTTGCCATTACTAAAATTATTCAGAGTTGCCTTTTCCAAAGAATATATATTTTCAATAAAAGTTTTAGATCCAAATACCATCTGTAACTTAAAAAACTCAATAATTGCTTTGTAATTTAAATTAATATTTGTATTCCTGTATATTGCTATTTCTGACATTCTATTAGAAAAGAGCAATCTTTTTTCATCAACAAAATAATATAATGGCCTGGTTGCAAATCTATCATTTATAATTTTTATTTCTTTGCTTTTATGAGAATAAAGTATTAAATTAAAAGAACCATTTAATTCTTCAAGTGTATTAAATTTATTTTCAACTATGTCTAACATTATTTTTTTCAAAAAGTCTTTATCATTAGCTTTTATATTAAAGTCATTACTATATAATTCACCATCTACTATTAGAGTAATATTTATATCTGCATAATGATATATATTAAAGTCATTAGTATTACTTACATAGTCTATTCTAAATCTTTCATCTATATCTTTCTTTTTTGAGAATGAAATCATATTTCTTTTAGATACCGTCTCATCAAAAAACAACTCGCCAATATATTTCCTCATAAGAACCCCTCTTAATTTATAAGCTTTTAGTTATTGCTTGCTGGACCAGTTTAGTAAATAGAGAAGATATAGAATTAACTAAATTTTAATTCTAGAAGCAACTTGAAGAATTTTGGAATTAAACCCAAGTGCCAAACATTATAAACTTAATAAAATCTATATACTAACTGGAAATAATTTTAAATTACTCTTTCGCTAGATAAATTTTTTTGAATTTATCAGCTACACTGTTCCATTGAAATTCATTTGCTCGCTTCAGGCAGTTTTGAGACATATTGTTATAATTTATAATTATTTTGGAAACCACATTACATAGCATTTCTGAATTTCTCGGATCTACTGAATAACCAACTTCTCCATTTTTAAAGAAACCATCAATCCCTTGGCCTTCAGAATATATAACAGGTATACCTCTTGACATAGCTTCAATATATACAAGTCCAAAAGTTTCTTTAAATGATGGCATAACAAATATGTCACAATTATCCATAATTCTTGTAATAGATTTTATATCAGTAATATATCCATGGAAAATAATATCTTTTTCCATATTCAGTTTATTAGATAATTCTTTGCAATGCATTTCCAGTGGCCCATCCCCTATTACATCTAAGGATACATTGTACCCTCTGCTTTTAAGGACTTGGCAAGCTTGTATTACAGTTTTTAAGTTCTTATTTTTATTGATCGATCCAATAAACAATAATTTTACTTTCTTAGATATAGAAGTGTTCTTTTGTATTAACGAATTTTCATGCCAATAATCATGTATCCCATTAGGAATTACATAACACTTATTTTCAATTTGATTCAAAATATATGAAGGTAAAACGGATAGTGTTTGTTTTTTATACGCATGAGATAAAAAAATAATAGCTTTAGCATTTAATAGTACCTTATACATAAATAATCTTAAGTGTACTCCGTATTTATAAAATACGTTTATATCAGTATTACGTACATTAACAATATAATTAATACCATATTTCTGATGTAACTTATATGCTGTACCGCCATCACTAAAAAGTGTATGAGCATGCACAAAATCAATTTTACTATCTGACATAATTGAACGCTCTATTTCATCCATTTGTTTTCTAGTTTTATTAAAATAAAAAAATCTATCGTATCTTTTTAAAATATTTTTATAATAGTAATTAATTGTCTTATACTCAGAAGGTAATTGGTTACTCCCAGCAAAACGATCATTCTTTATTGGAATAAATACACGCTGATTTATTTCACTTTTTGAAAGTTCTTTGATCAAATTAGCATAAAGTTTATTACCTATGTAATAAGAACAAATATGCAATAATTCCATTGTCAACCTCCCCTAGAAATATATCGAAAAGAGATGCTTAATTTTTAAAGGTTCCAATAACTATAGCCACCCTTTTCTATCTTTTCTTTGTCTAAAATACTCTTAACATCAACAATGACTTTTTCTTTATTTGGAAATCCTCCAAACATGCCGTCTATTTGCTCCATCGTTATATTCTTAAATAAGTCATGTGCAACAGCAAAGACAAGACAGTCGGCATCATTTACCATATCAATTGGTACTAAATCTACACCATACTCAGTTTTTGCATCCGCAGGGTCAGCATATGGATCAACTATAATTGGGTCAATTTTATAATCTTTTAGACGTTTAAGGATATCCTCTACTTTTGAATTACGTATATCAGGGCAATTCTCTTTAAAAGTTATACCTAAAATTACAACCTTTGCTTGCTTTACAACCTTGTTTGCAAGAATTAATTCTTTAATAATTGCATCTGCTACAAATCCACCCATTCCATCGTTAATTTTTCTACCGGACAAAATGATTTGTGAATGATATCCAAGCTTCTCAGCTTCGTACAAGAAATAATAAGGATCAACACCAATACAGTGGCCGCCAACTAATCCAGGAGTAAACTTAAGGGCATTCCATTTAGTATTCATTGCCTCTACAACTTCTTGTGTATCAATTCCCATGCGATCAAATACCATTGCAAGCTCATTCATAAATGCAATGTTGATATCACGTTGACTGTTCTCAACAACCTTAGCTGCTTCCGCTACTTTTATACTACTGGCGCGATGAACCCCTACTTCAACTACGAGCTCGTAAACTTTAGCAATTACTTCTAAAGAATCCTTATCCAAACCTGAAACGATTTTTATAATATTTTCCAAACGATGAACCTTATCACCAGGGTTAATTCGTTCTGGAGAATAACCTACCTTAAAATCTACTCCACACTTAAGACCCGACTCTCTTTCTAGGATAGGAACACAGATATCCTCAGTAACTCCTGGATAGACCGTAGACTCATATACTACAATTGAACCTTTTGTAAGATTTTTTCCAATTGTCCTACTAACCCCTTCTATTGGACTTAAGTCGGGAGTTTTATCAGCGTTGACAGGTGTAGGAACAGCGACAACAAGAAATTTTGCCTCCTGAAGTTTATCTGGATCTGAAGTGAAATCTATTGTTGTTTGTCTTATAGCCTCATTACCAACCTCATTGGTAGGATCTATTCCATTCTTATACTGCTCGATTTTTTGAGTATTAAGATCAAACCCAATAACATTAACCTTTTTAGCAAAAGCAACCGCTATAGGCATACCTACATATCCTAATCCTACAACTGCTATTTTTTCCTCTTTATTAACTAGTTTTTCGTACAGGCTCATTTGATTGATTCCCTCTTTCGTTTACATTCTCAAAAATATAAATCAGCTTCTCTGTTAATTTATTAAAGTCAAATTGATAAGCAGCTTCACG
Organism: Rossellomorea aquimaris; assembly: GCF_001877785.1. Taxonomy (GTDB): domain Bacteria; phylum Bacillota; class Bacilli; order Bacillales; family Bacillaceae_B; genus Rossellomorea; species Rossellomorea aquimaris_A. Next base: position 8,592 of record NZ_MINN01000139.1, read on the forward strand.
AGCATTTTTCCCCATCAATTTATTCTTACTCTCATCACTACTTGCCGCAAGTATTGCCTTAGCAATTTCTTCTGCATTTTGTATAGGAGCGCTAACTCCACATCCGAATTTATCACAAATACTATAACCAGTTGAGTAGGTTTGGACGATACATTTTCCTGCTGCCAAATACTCAAAAAATTTATTTTGGCTTTGACCATACTTATCAAGTGATGTACTAGAGTTGTGAAGTATATTTATATAAGATTTTTTTAGTATAGACGGTACATACTTCTTTTCAACTCGACCTTTAAACAAAACATTATTTATTTCTTCTTCCTTGCAACGTTCTTTAAGTGCCTTACTTTCATCACCAGCTCCATATACTAGGAATCTAATATCTTTCTTACCTTGATTTTGAATTATCTTAGCAGCATCCAACAACATTCCAAGGTTATTAACCTTCCTAATAGATCCAGCATAGACAACATTTTTATATTCTTTATTATCCAGATCTGAATCTACTATTTTATGCTTTTCGCTATTTTTATCGAATGTATCGATTACTACTCCATTACTTATATGCTTTACTTTATTTAAATCTATTTTGTTATCCCATTTTTGATCCATAAGATATTCTCTGCCTCCCTCCCATGTCATTATGACAGAGTCGGCATTTTTATATATCCATTTCTCCCCTTGGTATAACAGTTTTGCGATTATACTATTTCTTTTTAAAGCACCATACGCCACAATACTTTCTGGCCAGAGATCTCTTACTTCACAAATACATGGTATCCCAAATTTTTTTGCTATCTTTATTCCTGCAACCAAAGTAAGTGGATGAACACTTGAAGCTAGGATAACATCAGGCTTACCATGTTTTTTAGCATATTCTTTTGATACAGAAAAAAGATTCTTATAAAAGGTAATCATATTAGTGATTCGTTGTCGCCCATTACCAAAATAACTAGGTGTTTTCACAAAAGTAAAGGGTATTTCATCAATAATTTTTGTAGTGTGCTTTTGACTACCGGTATCTATATTTACATTAGAATTATGAATAGTTGAGGCACAAAATATAGTGGGGTTATACCCTTGCTTTTTCAGATTTTCAGCAAACCAATAATGTCTCCCAGCTTGGTCTTTATACATATTTGAAGCATAATGATTCCAAATCCAAATATTCTTTTTCATACTTAAACTCTCCTAACTGGAGCACCAACATAAACTCCTGGGTCTGTTATATCTTTAATCACCACAGATCCTGCCCCTAACTTGCAATCACTAGTTATGTTAATGTTGTTACTTACAACACTACCAATCCCTAACCACGATCTTTTCCCAATATATACGGTCCCTGCTAAATTTGCTCCTGGTGAAACATGTACAAAATCTTCAATACAATTATCATGGTCAATAGTAGAACCAGTATTAACAATGCATCCTCTACCAATTCTTGTACAGCAATTGACAATAGTTCCTGCCATAAGAGCCGTGCCATTTTCAATTTCTACTTGCTCACCAATTACTGCAGTAGGATGAATCAATACAGGTATTTCCACACCTAATGTCTCCAGCTTTTCCTGAACCTTTTGTCTAGTTATATTGTTACCTATTCCTACAAATACTTCGTATTCCTCTATGTACTTTGAGACTTCACTAGAAGTATCTATCACTTCTAAACCCATAGAAGAATTGATATTCTTATTATCATCCAAAAAAGCAACACTCTGCCATCTATTCATTTTCAAAGCTATATCCGCAACCACTTTCCCATGACCACTAGCACCAAGAATTAAAAGCTTCTCTTTCATTGTTCCATTCTTTCCTTTTCATTTCCCTTAAATGGCTCCATAGTAGCTGCAGTCTCCGAATTAATACCTTCCCTTATCAGAGCCTTTTTTAAAGTGAGAAGAATGATCTTCCAATCCCCTTTAAAACTCACATGATCAACATAATAAACATCTAGATTAAACTTCTCTTCCCAACCAATAGCATTGCGACCACTAACCTGAGCCAATCCAGACAACCCAGGCCTAACTTCATGTCGCCGTTTTTGATGCTCATTATATAGGGGCAGATACTGAACCAATAATGGCCTCGGCCCAATAATCGACATATCCCCTTTCAATATATTGAAAAGCTCCGGAAGTTCATCTAAAGATGTAGAACGCAGAAACCTTCCAAACTTCGTTAATCTCACACTGTCCGGAAGCAACTCTCCATTCTCATCCCTTTCGTCCGTCATCGTCCGGAACTTATACATCATAAAGACCTTTTCATTTAACCCTGGTCGTTGTTGTTTAAAAAGTACCGGGCTGCCCAACTTCGTTTTAACAAGTAAAGCTGTAATTGGAAGCACTGGTATAATAGTAAGAATAATAATAGCAAGTAATGAAAGAGTAAAATCCATCGGTCTTTTAATAAACCTTCTATAGATACCGCCTTTTGCCTTCATTATTTCAACCACAATCCTTTTACAGTATTCACAACCCTCGTTAAATCCTCATCCGTCATCTTCGTATCCGAAGGCAAACAAACACCATTATCAAACAACTTCTCTGAAACATTTGTTCCGACGAAATCATACTTCTCAAAGAATGGCTGCATGTGCATCGGCTTCCAGACCGGCCTGGATTCAATATTTTCTTTTTCAAGGGCTTCCATTACATCTATAGGCCTGACATGGTCACTCAATGTCATTGCACTCAACCAATAGTTTGGCTTATCCCAATCATTAACGCGCATGAATTCCACACCATCAAGACCTTCCAGCTCTCTTTTATAAAACTCGAAAATATATTTCTTCTTTTCTACTCTTTCTTCTAAGACCTTAAGCTGACCCCTGCCAATCCCGGCAACAACATTACTCATTCTATAGTTGAACCCTAATTCACTATGCTGATAATGCCTCGCTTGATCTCTTGATTGAGTTGCCCAAAATCTAACCTTAGAAACTTTCTCTTCATTATTAGAAACGAGCATTCCGCCGCCGGAAGTAGTGATGATTTTATTTCCATTAAACGAGAAGATGCCGTAATCACCAAAGGTTCCCGTATGCTGCCCTTTATAGTATCCGCCCAATGACTCTGCAGCATCTTCGATAACAGCTACATTATGTTTCCTGCATATTTCCATAATTTTATCCATATCTGCAGAAAGACCATAAAGATGAACCACGATCACTGCTTTTACTTCTGGATACTTTTCAAAAGCTTCTTCTAAAGCTTTAGGACACATATTCCACGTTTCTTCATTACTATCGATAAATACAGGAATGGCATTTTGATAAATGATTGGGTTGGCTGTTGCTGAGAAAGTCAACGTAGGGCAGAATACTATATCTCCATCACCGACACCCGCTGCTCTTAATGCTAGATGGATGGCCCCAGTGCCGGACGATAGAGCTGCAGCAGCTTTGGAACCGACTTTTGCTGCAAGTTCTTTTTCAAATTCATTTACATTTGTCCCAAGAGGAGCAATCCAGTTTGTATCAAACGCTTCTTTTACATATTGCATTTCATAGCCTTCATCACTCATATGGGGTGATGAAAGAAATATTCTGTCTCCCATGATTAAACTCTTCCTTCCAGTATGTAGATCAGTTGCTTATTACTTAACTAGATTTCCCTGTATATCTATGTAACTAATAAACAACTAAAGATTGCCGGTACTGTCCCTTTAAGCACAGTACCGACTGTATTAATTAACATTTGTTATCAGTATTTCTTCATTCTTATTTGCTAAGCTCAACACGTACTGAGATAAATAGTCCTGATCAAACGCCTGATGGTTTTCTACCAGATTGGATACACGACCAAAGTCGAACTCCACCGTCTTCCCAATAAAAATCTTAGGAAACACAGCCTCACCATGAACCTCATTCTCCCCAAGAAGCTCCTCATACATCTTCTCCCCAGGACGTATGCCGGCATACTTGATCCCAATCTCATCAATAGAATAACCAGACAGCTTAATCAGGTTCTTAGCCAGGTCTACGATCTTAACCGGTTCACCCATATCCAGTACAAAGATCTCCCCGCCGCGTGCCAACGCACCCGCTTGCATAACTAGTCTGGATGCTTCCGGAATCGTCATAAAGTATCTTGTCATATCCGGATGGGTAACCGTAACCGGTCCGCCAGCTTGGATCTGTCTTTTAAATAAAGGAATAACAGACCCGCGGCTTCCGAGTACGTTCCCGAAACGCACAGCCACAAAGTTTGTCTTGCTGTTCTTATCAAGATTCTGAATCACCATTTCCGCAATACGCTTCGTCGATCCCATCACGTTCGTTGGGTTGACGGCTTTATCGGAAGACACAAGCACGAATGTGCCGACGCCGAATGTATCAGCGGCTTCCGCCACGTTCTTCGTCCCGATGACATTGTTCTTCACGGCTTCCTTCGGATTATATTCCATCAACGGAACATGCTTATGAGCAGCGGCATGATAGACTACATCCGGTGTATGGTTTTCCATCACTTCAAAAATGCGGTTTCTGTCTTGGATATCTGCAATCACAGGGATGATCTCGAATTCTTCCTTATATTTATTTCTAAGCTCCATATCAATTGTGTAGATGGAGTTTTCTCCGTGTCCCAACAGAAGGAGCTTCTTTGGCTTGAACTTGCTCACCTGTCTACAGATTTCGGAACCAATCGAACCGCCTGCACCGGTAACGAGAATTGTTTTACCAGTAAGTTTTGCAGAGATACTCTTAATATCAAGTTCCACTGGTTCACGTCCGAGAAGGTCCTCAACCTGTACGTCACGGAACTGATTGACGGAAACTTTGCCTGACACGATATCCTCTATCATCGGCATGATTTGCGTCTTAGCATTTGTCTTGCTGCATTCCTGGTATACTTCCTGCAGCTGGCCTTTTCGGAGTGAAGGAATGGCTATGATAATATTTTCGACTCCGTACTTCTCCACGATCTGCGGGATATCTTTCGTTCCGCCGAGGACGGTCACCCCGTAGATTTCAAGCTTTTGTTTCTTTGGCGAATCATCAATGAAGCCGACCGGCATCAAATCGGTGTCGCTGCTTTTGATCAATTGGCGTACAAGCATGGATCCGGCGGACCCTGCACCAATGATTAGTGCACGTTTCTTTGTCTGCTCATTCTTCATATACAGATCACGATACATCCTCCACGAGAATCTGGAGCCCCCGATCAGAATCATATGCAGCATCCAGGTAACGATCAAAATGCGTCTATACACAGTACCAGTGATGACGAATTGCAGGATTCCCGTCGTCAGCACCGAGAACGTGACAGCCCTGAGTATCGCCATGACCTCTCCGACACTCGCATATTCCCACGCTCTGTGATAAAGACGGTAGACGAACGCGAATAAGTGATGGCTGACAAGCAGGACAATCGAACTGAATACGATGACCGGCATGGCGTATGTATGGAATGCTGCGATAAGAATGTAATAACCGATATAAATGGCCGTAAGCACGATAATGGAATCCAGCAGCATCAACAGTGAGACCCGTTTCGTATAACTCATAGAATAAATCCCTTCTTTACTCATATTTTTTTCAATTGACCCTTATTTTCGACAAAATAAATACCTAAGGAAAATGTACGGTATACCCTTTCCTTAGGCATTTAGGTTATTTTTCTTGCTTGATCCGTTGGTTGATCGCTTGGTTGATAAGGCTTTGTATTTCTTTTAAATGTTCGATCGGTGCATCCTGGCAGATATAGCGGACGGCTTTTTTGATGCTTTTCGGCATGGTTTTGAAGGTGCTCATTTCTTCTCCCTTATGTTTCTTTCTAAATTTAAACATTTATACATTTCATTTACTACATATGAAGAACTTACATAAAACGCTTTCATTGTTTTTCTTTACTTATTTATTTTAAAATAGTAAATGTGGGCATCTAACCCTTCCTCACATCCCGCCACCGACGACAAGCGTCTAAGGTGAATTATTTTCACCCACGGCGTGACCGAGTGCCTCCATTGGTAACGGATAGGAGACATTCCCTAAATATCTATTGTTGTCCATATATTTCTTATGCAGCTCACAACGACAATAGTACATTAGGACCCTATTAAAAATTCGTTCACCTTAAAATATCCCCAGGAATTTTCTCTTTTTAACCTTCTCCGGGATTTCTTTATATATATTTTTCCCTTCAACCAGCAGCTCAGCATTCTCAGTGAAATGGTACACCATATCGATTCCGTATGTATGTTCTACCTCATCCAGCGCCTTACTCATATTGAATGTGCGGGTTGATGTGTTATGTGCGTCCGAAGCGATGAAGTGCGTGAGATTCGCTTCGATCAATTGCTTCGAGAACTTCTGGATGTTTTTCCCGAAATGCCCTGTCAGGCTTGAAGCCGTAATCTGCGTTGCAGCACCGTTTTTCACGAGGTTGTACAGTTTGTCGGGATGAGAGATCAATTCCGCATTGCGTTCGGGATGGACGATCACCGGAATCAGCCCTTCATTCTGTATATCGAAAAACAGGCGGTCCGTATACCTCGGCACGGAATTGGATGGGAACTCCACAAAGATGTATTGTGAATGAATATTTAGGGGTAAAATCTCCCCGTTCAGATAGTCCCCGATGATTTCACCGTAGATGCGGCATTCCTGACCCGGCAATACAACTAAATCGACCTGCTGACTTTTCAGTTCCTCATTCACTCTGTCGACCAAAGGCAGGATGTCCGACTTCACATTCTGATAGGCGTTGTTCATATGGTGGGGGGTGGCAATGATGGTTTGAATCCCTTCCGACACAGCGGCTTTCGCCATTGCGACCGTATCTTCCATCGTCTTCGCACCGTCATCGATTCCCGGTAATATATGACTATGGATATCGATCATCGCCATCACCCTCCATTTCACTAGTTCTTTTATCTTATCAACATCTATTATTTTACTACACTAGGTATTTTTGTAAACAGGCGAAAAATGTCGAATCGACACTTTTTATCTGTTATCTTTTTCCATAATAATAGTAGTAGCTTGTATCCTTCACTTCGCGGTTGTTCAGGACCACTCCGAGGAGTTTCCCTTTTGTCGCCTGAAGAAGGTCTTTCGCCTTCTGCGCGCCTTCGATTTCAGTCGTTCCGGAACTCACCACAAGGACCGTCCCGTCACATTGATTCGCCAGCACCTGCGCATCCGTCACTGCCAGGACAGGCGGCGTATCAAAAATGACCAGGTCATAATCTGCATAGACATCGACCAGGAACTCCTCCATCGAACGTGAACTTAATAGCTCGGCCGGATTCGGCGGTACCGGTCCGCAAGTAAGAAGATCGAGGTTATCGACATCGGACGGATGGACCACTTCCCTCAAGGTCTTCTGTCTCGTAAGGACGGTAGTGAAACCGAATGTGTTTGTCAGGTTGAACGTATAATGAGCCGTCGGCTTCCGCATATCCGCATCCACGAGCAGGACACTCTTTCCCTGCTGGGCGAATACAACGGCCAGGTTGGCGGCTGTCGTGGATTTCCCTTCCCCGGGTCCTGATGACGTGACCATGATTGAACGCAGGTCGCGGTCGACAGATGAGAAGTTGATATTCGTACGGATCGTTTTGTACTGTTCTGAAATAGGTGATTTCGGATCTGTTTTCGTGATGAGCTTCCGTTTCGTTGCCATCATGAGTTTCTTCAGTTTCTTGTTGTTAGCCAACATTCTCACCCCTCACTCGTGAATTGCGTTCCAGCCCGCGGCTTGCCTTCTTTTCATCCTGTTCTGAGATGCGGGCGATCGAGCCGAGTACCGGAACACCCAGGAGCTTTTCCACTTCATGCTCGGTTTTGATTGTGTTATCAAGGAATTCAAGCAGGAACGCAAGACCGACACCGATCATCAGGCCGACAACGGCTGCAATCGCGATATTAAGGAATGGCTTCGGCTTGATCGGGGCTTGTTTCTCTCCGACTTCAGCTTTCGCCAGGATACTGACGTTATCCACATTCATGATTTTCGGGATTTCGTTTTGGAACACTTCCGCTGTCTTATTCGCAATGGTCGCTGCCAGTTTGGGATCGGTATCCTGCACGGAAAGATTCATCACCTGTGATTCATTTTCACTGCCAACCGTGATTTTACTGGTCAACTGTGAAACGTTCAGGTCCAGATCCAGGTCTGAGATGACTTTTTCCAGGATGGCCGGACTCTTGAGGATGACCGTATACGTATTGATTAACTGTAAGTTCGTCTGAATTTCGCCGGGGTTATAAGCAGGCTGCTCCGACTTGGATTGATTGACCAAAAGCTGGGTGGATGATTGATAAACCGGGGTTAAAAGAAAAAAGCTGACCGCTCCGCTGACCAGGACGGCCGTCAGGGTAATCAGAATGATTAGTCTGATGCGCTTCTGCAATGTTTCCATCAACTCGCGCAAACTGATAGTTTCTTCCATGATTTCCTCCTATTTTAAAAGAAAAATATGTAAATAATGGCGATTCATGTTGTCTTTTCTCTGGTTTCTTGTCATAATTTTAATAGAAATGTAACATTGTTTCCATTCTTATCTATTAAACTACAATTTCTTGTAAATGAAAAGACCAATTACAATATTGGTAAGTATTTCTTTTGATCTATTTTCTAATTTTATATATATCGGAGGATTCTGTATGAAAAACTTCTTATTAATTGTATTTGGACTTATTTGTGTTGGTCTGCTTTATATAGGGAATCAGTATTGGCAGGAACGGATAGCCGGCGCCCCGGCTGCTCAGGCTGGCGGGGAAGTAAAGGAAGAGAATGCCCCGGAACCTGCTGAAGCAGTAAAGGAGGAGCCCCTCATTTCCAACTGGCCGGCTAAAGCTCAGGATCGGTTCAAGGAAGCTGTCAATGCCGGAAACGCATATAGAATAGCGCTCGTTGGATCTGATGCTTTGGGTTCCGGGAATGGCGGCTGGAGTGACCAATTGAAAGAGGAGCTTTCCTCCGGCTATGGGGATCAGGTTGAAGTCTCCATTTTCGAGGAAGATACAACTTCTGTAGAGTTCCTTGAAGGGGATGTCTATGAGGATGTCCTGGCTTTCCAGCCTGATCTTGTCCTGTTCGAACCGTTTACCCTCACCGATAATTCCATCGGCGTACCCGTCGAACGCAACCACGAAAGCATCCTGACGTTTTATGAAGAGCTGCAGGAGGAAAACAGCAGCGCCGAACTGATCCTGCAGCCTTCCTATCCGATTGAGGGGGCGACCTATTACCCGAAACAGGTGGACGGGCTGAAGACGTTTGCCGGGGAGAATGATTTCACTTACCTCGATCACTGGGCGGAATGGCCTGAGGAAGAAGAGCTCGGGGACTATCTCCTCCCTTCACAGGAGGGTCCGAATGAACAGGGACATGAGCTGTGGGCGGATTATCTGATGGATTATTTTATAGCAGAATAATGTTTGTGCGCCAGCTCTTGTGAACATTCATTGAATAGTAAATAATTGACTATTCAAACCGACTCATTTTTGATATGTTATCTAGTAGGCTAATTTTTAAAAGGTGAGGAAACGAATATGAGAGCTGAGAAACACAAAAAGAAGAAACGCACGTGGCTGCGTGTGATTGGGATCTTGCTTCTCTTGATGCTGCTTGGCGGAGGGGCGTATGCATACAGCATCTACCATTCCCTGAACAGCGCAGTCGAAACGATGCACGAACCGATCGACCGCGGGAAATCGGACAAGCGGACCGAAGAAGTGAAATTCCAGGAACGCGACCCATTCTCCGTGCTGCTGATGGGGGTGGATGAACGGAAGAACGACAAGGGCCGTTCCGATACGATGATCGTCCTGACAGTGAACCCCGATACGAAATCCGTGAAGATGCTGAGCATCCCGCGTGATACGCTGACGGATATCGTCGGCCACGGCACAAGGGACAAGATCAACCACGCCTATGCATTCGGCGGCGTGGAGATGGCGATGGATACGGTGGAAGAAATGCTCGATATCCCGATTGATTATTACGTACAGATCAATATGGAAGGATTCGAGGATATTGTGAACGCGGTCGGCGGCATCACGGTCAACAACGATCTTGCTTTCTCATCAGGCGGCTATTCATTCCCTGAAGGACAGGTGGAATTGAACGGCAAGAAAGCACTCGCTTACACCAGGATGCGCTACGATGATCCGCGCGGCGACTTCGGCAGACAGATCCGCCAGCGCCAGATCATCCAAGGGATCATCTCCGAAGGGGCAAGTGTCTCCAGCCTGTGGAAATTCGACGATATCTTCGATGCACTCGGAAGCAATGTGAAGACGAACATCGAGTTCAAGGAAATGGTTGATATCCAGAAGCATTATAAGGATGCTTCCAATGATATCGAACAGATCAAGATCGAGGCCGGTTCCGGTACGAGGATCGATAATATCTATTATTATGTGATCCCGGAAGAGGAAATTGCGAGACTGCAAAGCCTTTTGAAGGAACATTTGGAGCTGGAATCTTAAGATCAGGAAACCCGTGCTGTGTCGCAGCACGGGTTTTTTACATCGATTATCTGGATTCTTTCTTCTGCTTCTGGAGGAATGCTTCTTCCGCTTCGGGTTCAAGCAATGCCGTCGCCTTTCCAATTGTGCCGTCCTGAAGCCGCCAGATGGCATTATGATCCTTCACCGCATTGGAGAAGTCCCCTTCTTTCCAGCTCTCCAGGATCTCCCTGTAGAGATCCTCATGCTCATATTTGTTGGTTTCGAGCTGACTCAATAAGAAATCGATCCGTTCCCCGGTTATCTCAAAGAAAGACCACTTTTCCTTGGCCTGTACCTTTTGGTGGCTCATGGCGTGGATATATTGCTGGACCAGACTTTCACTCAGCGGTGTTTTCACCTTTTCTTCAAATGGATTGGAGGCGCTTTGTTCCCCGTCCTCTTCTTCTGTTGTACTCACTTCAGCTGCACTTCCGCTTGTGTCTGCGATGCCGGAATTCCCACTCGCATCCTCGGGTGCCCGCTCCAGGCTGCCTACCGCTATATAAATACCCAGCATCGTCAGGAGCAGTACACCTCCCAGTATGCCAAACACGAGTTTCTTGCTCATCCCCATCTCTCCCCTTTTCTTCTTATGGTATTCAATTCGTTATGTACAAAGGGAATCCTCTTTTGTATTAGGAAAGAGTTACTATTTTACCATATATTTCTTTATTCCACGGCCTGGTGATGATAATTGCTTGGAATTAAGCAATTATCATTAAAACAGGAAAAGAAAGTATTGAATTCGCTGATTATTAATAGTTAAATAGACTATGTGTAATTTTTCCTACAAAAGAATATTTTTACTGTATTTATTCATAAGATTATATCATTTGGCCATGTAATGGAATGAATTACTCAACTACACGATAAAGGAGAACGATCTATTGTCTACTAATCTGCAATCAAAGCTGGGAGAAGGCCTGTCTAAATTCCAGGGCGGGATCGAACAGGGCAAGCTTAAATTACAAACTGTACAGGAAATCAACAAAGTGAAGAAGGAGATCCATGATGTTTCGGTGAAAAAATCGAAGATCCTTCTTGAAACAGGGCAAAAAGTGTACATGAAAATCAGAAACCGGGAAATACAGGATCCTGAACTGATGGAATTGACGTCGAAATTGACCGAACTGGATCAGGCTATTTTTGAAGGTAACAAAAAGATAGCAGAATTGAGCAGCCGTCCCGATCAGGAAGGTGCGATCTGTCCTTCCTGCCAAACCCCTAACGAAATGGATGCCAAGTTCTGCGGAGGCTGCGGGGCAAAAGTCGAAAAAGCTGCGGAAGCCGAATCTGACTCAGGTGAAGTTTGTGCAAGCTGCAGTGAAAGGGTTTCACCTGATGCAAACTATTGCCACTGCTGCGGAACGAAGGTTTCAAAATAGAACATGAAAGGGGGAAGATAAACAGTGTACTGTAAACAATGTGGAACAAAAAACCGGGAAGATGCACTCTATTGCGTAAGCGATGGCGAGGCATTGACCTTACATAACGAATATGTCCTGGTACAAAACGAAAATAACCGCTACTGCAGCAGCTGCAGTCATGAAAACGGGGCAGCCGCCCTTTACTGCACGGCATGCGGGCAAACGATGAGCAAAGTGAAGGAAGCTGCCGGAGGAGAACCGAAACGGACAAGTGCACAGACTCCGGCCGCAAACAGCCCGTCGGAAGGAATCCTCTCCACTTTAACCAATGTGGACACCTTGAAAAAGCTTGCCGTCTGGAACGGAATTGCGCTTGCTGCTTTATTGCTCATTTCCTTTATTATCAGCTCTGCCGTCAACGGTGTATTGCGAGATGCACTGCGCGGGGATTTCGGTGCTCTGATTGACGGCATCAAGCTTGTATCGTTCACGGATGTCTTTATGATCAGTCATATGATCGGGGTTGATTACTTTGCCAATGCGATGATGTTCGAAGGAGTCCTTTCGACGACCAGCGGATTATTCATCCTATTGGTTATCCCAGCCGTCGTCTTCATCCCGATCGGATACCTGATGAACCGGAATCAGCCTCATCAGCCGTTTATCGAAAAAATGAAATGGAATGCTTCGCTCTCTGTTCTTTACAGTGCCGTGATCGGCATTATTAGCACCTTCGCAGGTGTATCAATGGAGATGACGGATCCAACAGGGTTCTTCGACGACATGACGGTCACACTCGGGTCGGATTATCCATTCTTTGAAAGTGTATTCAACGGTTTCATCATCAGCTTTATTTTCACAAGTCTTGGAGCCGTCCTCTCTTTGAGTAAAGAAGAGCGCGTGTCCAACGGGCAATATGGATTCTCGATCTCAAAGGCCATTCTCCACTCCATGATCGGCCTTGCACTCATGATGACTGCCGGAGCCTTCATCGTTTCTTCCAATGATGAATTGACAACCGAAGAACCTGCAGCAGACATCCTGCTTGGAAGTCAAATCGGCGGGTACCTTTGGAATGCAGCTCAATTCGAAACACTGACATTGGATATGACCGCGGATGGGGATACCGTGAATGCATCCTATTCCCTTCTCGGCGGACCAAAGGCTTCCGAAGATGAAGAAGGATTCGCTGAACTATTCGAGGAAATCGGCTGGATCTGGGTCTTTGCCTTCATCCCTGCTGCACTTCATCTGTGGGCAGGCAATCAGCTGCGGAAATCCACTGAAGGGAACATCTTGCAGGAACTCGCTGCATACGCCGTTGCTTTCGGTGTGATCAATGCTGTTTTCGTATCCATCTCTAAGCTGACGATCAGCACGAATTTCGAGGGAGCCTTCGACGCTTCATTCGGATTCTCTGCAATCGGTACAGGAATCATCAGCGCCATTCTGGCATTTGGCGTTTCCTGCCTTGGTGTAATGGTGACTAACCGCCAGGAACCATCCCAAACGACACGCGCGGCTTAAATAAGGGGCTGTCTTCGTGACAGGCAGCCTCCTTTTTATAAGACCTGAACAATAGAGGAGAAATGACTGTGAAATTTTGTACTTCCTGCGGACAAAAAATGGAAAACAACAGCCCGTTCTGTAAAGCTTGCGGAGCCAAGATGGAAACAAAGAAGCCAGGCCGGACACGGACAGCATCAACGGCATCCGCCATGCCTTCCCTTGCCTCCCTTTCAAAAAGAACCAAGATCCTCATCGGCTCGGCTTTGCTGGTGCTGATACTCTGTGTATCACTGTATAAAGTCGGAGAGGCCTACACCGATAAAGCAAAACTGATGGAGAACTTCGAGGAACAGCTTGAAAAAGGGAATGCGGACGAACTACTCGCCTTATTAAGCCCGAAGGAAGATTCCGGGAAAATCACGAAGAAAAACGTGGAAGCCCTTGTTGGGTTTTTAAAAGAATATCCAGACGCTAAAGAAACCCTTGCTGCCCAATTGAAGGATAACGCAAAAGCTTATGACGCGACAGCTGTAACCGCAAGTGCGGATACCGGCGAGACACAGCAGCTCGTCACTCTTGAAAAAAGAGGGAAAAAGTTCTTGATCTACGATAACTATGAACTGGTCCTCCAGCCTTTTCCGATGACCATCTACACGAATTATGACGACTTGACGTTTTATGTCGACGGGAAAAAAATCAAACCTGCCTCAGTGGAAGGCGATATGGTAACGATCGGCTCATACGTCCCTGGTGACTACGATATTAAAGCAGTTTTGAAATCCGATTTTGTACAATTGGAGAAGAAAGCGGAGATTAACCATGTCGGTCCGACTGATACCGACCTGCTGTTTGATATTGACTATGTCAGCGTCAATACGAACGTCGCAGGCTCTTCCGTTTTCGTCAACGGCAAGGACACCGGAATGAAGGTGGACGAAGAAAAATACATTGAGATCGGACCTGTCCTCACCGACGGATCCATGACGGTGCAATTAAAGAAAGATATGCCGTTCGGCAAAATCGAATCAGAAGACGCCCCGATCGACAGCAATCAACTGACACTCGGATTGACATTAGCCCATAAAGATAAGGAAAAAGTGAAAGAAGGATTGAAACGTCATTTCCTCAACCTTTCCAAAGCCCTTGCCAATCAGGATGCAAAGTTCTTCGCAGAGGACTCCAATGATGTTTCTGAATTTGTGACCGATTCATTCGGGGAGATGACCGGAGAAGACTGGAAAACAATCGGGTATGTCTCTTCAATAGAAGTCGACACCGATGCTCTTTACCTGGAGGATATTGAAGGGAAATGGTTCGCCACCCTGCCCGTGCGCACGAAATGGATGGAGGACAGCGTCTATTCAGGCGATCCCGTATCACTTTCCGAACAAAGCTCTGAAGACAGCTATTCACTAAGTTTTCAAAACGGTAAGTGGAGCGTCGAATCATGGGGCTACATCTGGTCCTTTGATGATGAACACGCAGAGGAAATCAAGGTGGATACGAAAGCACTCAAAAAGCAGCTGGAATCCTCCCCTGCTTTCACAAGCATCAAAGCGGAACAGTCAACAGACGAGGTGGAATCCTTCGTGGAATCTTACATCTCAGCTTCCGTCGAAGCCATCAACCATCGTGACTACTCGATTGTATCAGGGGATATCGACTCATCCTCTGAATACACAACAATCGTATCGGATTATATCGACTACCTCGACAAAAAAGGAATCACCGAAGACCTCGTCAATATAGATGTAGAGAAAGTCGAACCACTGGACGACGGTTCATACCATGTCTACACATTCGAGGAATACAATATACACTATGATGACGGCACTTCTAAATACAAATCATTTGATGGGAAGTACAAAGTGACCTCCACAAGCAGCGGCTTGAAGATGTATGATCTCGTTTCTACTGAGGAAGTGGAGAGTAAGGATCTATAATATTGGGTCCAAAGAGTCCCAGAGGATAAATAGATAAAGGAAAAGCCGGCGCAGTCAATCACTGCGCCGGCTTTATTAATCTAAATTCGAAACGAAGAATTAAAATGTGCGATATCCCGCAAATCGCGGTGACCAGTACGTATTGTTCAGCTTGCTCACAACAACACCGCTGTCCGAAGCGTGGACGAATTCACCATTTCCAACGTAGATGCCCATGTGGCTGATGCCTGATTTGTACGTATTTTTAAAGAAGACCAAATCGCCGGGCTTAGGGTTGGAGACAGCCGTTGACTTGCTGTAATAGCCTTCTGTATTCGTACGGGAAATGCTTGTCCCGGCCTGGTTGAATACATAGTAGATGAACCCGCTGCAGTCGAAACCGCTCGGAGTGGTCCCGCCCCATTTGTACGGCGTTCCGATGTATTTCTTTGCAACATCCACTACATTTGACGTCTGGCTTGAGTCACCGCCATCGGAAGTGGTTCCTCCCATTGAAAGCTTCTGGCCGACATAGATCGTGTCGGATTTAAGACCGTTCCATGACTTGATCTGGGATATACTCACGTCGTATCGGGCTGCGATATGTGATAGCGTATCGCCTGATTGGACCGTGTATGTCGATCCGTTCATTGCCGGTTTCGGCTGAGTCGTTGTATCGCCTGAAGCAGAAACCTTCAGTACCTGCCCCGGATGAATGACATCACTGGATAAATTGTTCCATTCTTTCAACTCCGCAACATACACATCGAACTTCTGTCCGATCTTGGAGAGATAGTCCCCTGATTGAACCGTATACGTTTTAGCAGAAGACGAAGTTGTACCGGACACTTCCAATACCTGATTGACATAGATCATGTCGGAAGTGAGGTCATTCCAGCTTTTTAATTTTGAAACGGATGTATCATATTTATAAGCGATCCCGGACAGGGTATCACCGGATTTCACGCGATAAGATGCGGCATCAGCAGAAGTAACAGCAAGTGACGAGACTAAAGCAGCAGTTGTAACAGCAATGATCGTTTTCTTCAAAAGATATTTCTCCTTCTTCATGTAAAATTTTCATGCTTTTCCATTATGAAAGAAGGAGATTGATAGGTTAATAGTGCTTTTATCCTGTTCTGTCAAAAACATCCTTTAAAGCGCCTGATTGCAGTGTTTAGTAATTTATGGGTCTGTTTCCAATATAGTTGCATTGGCCGCCAAATTATAATGAAGCGGGTAAAATCAAAAATATAACCAGGGTTATATTTTTAGATTACGATAACTTGGCCTATTCATTATATTTAATGAAGCCGGATCAAGTTGTTTCACAGACGCTGGAATGGATGACGTTTATGTTTTTCCCATTCATTTTTGCCATGTTCGGCATTTATTTAGCTACATATGAACGAAAATTCCGGACAATTAAAATACGTGCTGTTCAAACAGGATGGAAAACAAACCTGTTATCTAAGCAGCTTTCCATGTATATTTCATCTACTCTGATTGTTTCAATCAGCTTATTGACTTCGTACATCATAGGAATGGTTTTATATCAGTTTGTGGTACAGGATATTCCTGCAAGCGAGTTTAAGCTGGAAGCAATCCCTGAGTCACATAATATTTTCCTGCAATATTTCTTGAGTCTATTTATTTGCTTCATTTTCTCTACACTCGGCTTCTACTTGGGGACAATACTAAAAGGGTACATGGCTCCGACATTAATCTTTGTGGTGTACAATTTCATCATTCCGATCCTTGGGAAATTTGACATTCGGAATATGCTTGCGTTACTCGGCCATAAGGTATTCGACTTTAAAGGCAGGGTGCAATTGTTTATCCCGACAGAAATGTCGCTTTCACTCGTGTTCATCTCTTTATTCTTATTGGTCGTTCTAAGTACAGTCATCACTTACTATGTTTCAGAGAAGCAGACAAAATACGTTATTTAGATTGATAAAGGGTGGGAAGAAATGAAGTTGATTCTGCGGATTTTGGCTGCAATCGCAATAGTGATATTCATTTTCATATTGTTTGGAGTGGTCGGCTATAACCAATTCGTATAGAAATCTGAAGACGATTCACATAAACCATATGGGAATATTCATGTAAAAAAAGAGCTTGCAGACAAGCTCTTTTTTCGTTTAAAAAGGCAATATATTATATTGACGGAGGAGTAAAACACCTGCAACAGCCAGTCCCAAAAGCGAAGCCTTATACTTCAGTGGTTGTTGTTTATTCCTGATAACAAGGTACATGACAACAGCAATAAAACCCGCCGGCACCCATAACTCAAAATCTCCTTTATCCCTGGTATAACTGGCATACACGGGGATAATCGCACAACTTACCAAAAAATACATAAATAACTTCAACGTACTTTGTCCCTCTTCCTTTCCCCACCTGAAAAGAAACGTTACGACGATAACCGTTAAGATTATTAAAATTATATTGCCATACTGAATCATCTGCTCCACCTCTCACCTCTTGTAAAATATGGAATACACTTTTATATTATCATATTTATCATTCACGTATTACTCAACTTTCTTCCTGAATACCATCCATAGAACTATTTTTTCAACTTCTGACTGAATGCCCCCCTGTGAAAACGCTAACCTTTTTCCATTGACAACTTGTATATACATGAATAGAATAAAAGTATATCTTGTATATACAACAAGCCCTTAAATGTTTTGTAAGCGATTAAATATGCTTCCGGATAAATTCTTTCCAGCGATTGATTGGAGTGGAAGACGTATACTCCTATCAGAAAAGCGGAAGGGCTTTGCTCAGAACCGCCCGCGGAAAGCGAAGTCTTCCACGGAAATCAATAGCGGCTTTATTGCCAAAACAAAGAAAGAGCAAAAAAGCCTCAAATAGCATAATTTAGGACGTTTTTCACAAACTATTTAGGGGAATTCCATTAATAGAATTGTAAGCGGGTACATGACAGCTTCCGACAATAATCGGGAGATGCCTGTCACCTGCCAAAAACCAGGGAGGGAATTTCATGAGCGTAAGCAGAGAATCCGTTCGCGAGATCATCGAAGCGATTGGCGGTAAGGACAATATCCAGACGGCCACTCACTGCGTGACGCGGCTTCGACTCGTATTGAAGGACGAAAAGAAAGTAGACAAGGAGCGTTTGGAAGAGATCGATATCGTAAAAGGATCCTTCTCCTCAAACGGACAGTTCCAGGTCGTCATCGGACAAGGCCTGGTCAATAAAGCGTATCAAATCTTAGCTGAGGAAACAGGCATCGAGCAGGCATCCAAACAGGATGTCAAAGATGCGGCGACCCAGAACCTGAACCCGCTGCAGCGTGCCATCAAGACGCTCGCCGACATCTTCATCCCGATCCTTCCGGCGATCGTAACGGCCGGTTTGCTGATGGGTCTGAACAACATCCTGACCGGACCCGGCATTTTTTATGATGGCAAGTCCGTCATTGATGTTCACCCTCAATGGGCAGATCTTGCCAGCATCATCAACTTGATTGCCAATACTGCCTTCGTGTTCTTACCGGGATTGATCGGTTGGTCGGCGGTTAAGCGTTTCGGCGGAAGTCCGCTGCTCGGTATCGTTTTAGGTCTTATCTTAGTACATCCTGATTTGATGAACGCGTGGGATTATGGTAAAGCTGATGAAATCCCGAAATGGAATCTCTTCGGTCTTGAAATCGATAAGATTGGTTACCAGGGACAGGTATTGCCGATCCTCTTTGCATCCTACCTGTTGGCTAAGATTGAAATGTTCCTGGACAAACGCGTCCATGATTCGATCAAACTGCTGGTCGTTGCACCGGTTGCATTGTTAATCACAGGTTTTGCTTCATTTATCCTAATCGGTCCTGTCACTTTCTTCATCGGTAATCTTTTGACTGACGGTGTTGTCTGGGTATTCGATTCAGTATCCTGGTTAGGCGGATTACTCTATGGCGGTCTTTACGCAGTGATGGTTATCACCGGTATGCACCACACGTTCCTTGCAGTCGACCTTCAGCTTGTCGGAAGCCAGGGCGGGACATTCTTATGGCCGATCCTTGCGCTGTCAAACATCGCACAAGGTTCAGCTGCACTCGCGATGATGTTCGTTGCGAAGAAAGAAAACGAAAAACTGCGCGGTCTCGCCGGTACTTCAGCCATTTCGGCTTATCTCGGAATCACGGAACCAGCGATGTTCGGGGTCAACCTCCGTTACCGCTATCCTTTCATCTCAGCATTGATCGGATCAGCGATCGGCGGCGTACTCCTTGCGATGACAGGAACCAAAGCATTCTCCATCGGTGTCGGCGGACTGCCTGGATTCCTATCCATCATCCCGGAATACTGGATCCCATTCTTCATCGGAATGGCCATCTGTATCGTCGTACCATTCGTACTCACAATGATCTGGTCTAAATTCAGCAAAAACAAACCGGTATAAAATAATCAGTTTTGGTGGGGTCTGACCCCCGCCGCGGTGATACGTTACCGCAGCGAGGGACGGGCCTTCATAAATATATAGATAACAGTAGACGAACTTGTATATACAAGTTAAACTAAGGGGGACGAGATCGATCAGCAGTGGTTGGTCCTCCCTCTTTTTTTATATTTATTAAAAAAGTATTTGATGTGGACGACACTTTTTTTAGTGTCTCCCTATCCATTTGTAAAATGACAGGATTACAGCTCAATCCAGCTTTTGATTGTAGTGGGAGACGAAGACTCCTGCGGGAAAAGTAGCTTATGTGAGACCCCGCAGGAACGAAGTGACGAGGAGGCTCACGGGCTACCCGCGGAAAGCGAAGTCTCCCACGGAAATCAAACGCGGTATATCAACTACTAACTAAGTAATGAAAGGTGCGGATCAAAATGAAACAACCATGGTGGAAAAACTCCGTCGTCTATCAAATCTACCCGAAAAGCTTCAACGATACCACCGGCAACGGCGTAGGCGACATCAAAGGAATCACCCAAAAACTCGACTACCTGAAAAAACTCGGCATCGACGTCGTCTGGCTCACACCCATCTACAAATCCCCCCAGCGCGACAACGGCTACGACATCAGCGACTACTTCAACATCCATGACGAATACGGCACCATGGAAGACTTCGATGAGCTGCTTGAAGAAGCACACAAACGCGGCATCAAAATCATCATGGACATCGTCATCAACCATACATCAACAGAAAACCAGTGGTTCATCGAATCGCGCAAATCGAAAGACAACGAATACCGCGACTTCTACATCTGGAAAGACGGCAAGCCTGACGGTTCCGAACCGACGAACTGGCAGTCCAAATTCGGCGGCAACGCATGGCAGTATGATGAAGAAACCGGACAGTACTATCTCCATCTCTTCGATGTCACACAGGCCGACCTGAACTGGGAAAACGATGAAGTCCGTAAAAAGCTTTATGACATGATGCACTTCTGGCTGAAAAAAGGCGTCGATGGCTTCCGCCTGGACGTAATCAACCTCATCTCCAAGGACCAGGACTTCCCGGACGATGACGGTTCCGTGGCGCCTGGCGATGGACGCAAGTTTTACACTGACGGCCCGAAAGTTCACGAGTATATGCAGGAGATGAATAAAGAAGTCTTCTCCCAATACGACATCATGACCGTCGGGGAAATGTCATCGACGACAATCGATAACTGTATCAAATACTCGAACCCTGAGAGAAACGAACTCAGCATGACGTTCAATTTCCACCACCTCAAAGTGGATTACCCGAACGGGGAGAAATGGTCGATTGCCGACTTTGATTTTCTGAAGTTGAAAGAGATCTTGTCGACATGGCAGAGCGAAATGCACAAAGGCGGCGGCTGGAACGCGCTATTCTGGTGCAACCACGATCAGCCGCGTATCGTGTCCCGATACGGCAACGACGGTGAGTATCGCAGCGAATCAGCGAAGATGCTCGCGACAACGATCCATATGATGCAGGGTACGCCTTATATCTACCAAGGAGAAGAAATCGGGATGACCAACCCGAAATTCACGAGCATCGGCGAATACCGTGATGTTGAATCGATCAATATCTTCAATATCTTAAAAGAAGAAGGAAAGTCCGAAGAGGAAATCCTGGAGATCCTCCGCCACAAATCACGCGACAACTCAAGGACACCTGTCCAGTGGAACGGAGAGGAAAACAGCGGCTTCACTTCAGGAACCCCTTGGATCCCGGTTGCGAAGAACTACAAGGAAATCAACGTGGAAAATGCCCTTGCAGATGATGACTCTGTGTTCTATCACTACCAGAAACTGAACCGTCTGCGCAAAGAATACAGCATCATCGTCGACGGCGACTACCAGCTGATCCTGGAAGACCACCCGGAAATCTTCGCCTACGTACGAAACGGTGACGGCGAGAAACTGCTCGCAGTGAACAACTTCTACGAAAAAGAAACAACCTTCACCCTCCCATCCGAGGTAAACGTCGAAGGCTGGACCAGCGAAATCCTAATCTCAAACTACAGCGACACACCAAACCGCTACAACGATATTACTCTTCGTCCATACGAATCCGTAGTATTCCGTATAACCAAATAAAATCAAGGGTACCTGCATGTGCGGGTACCTTTTTTAGTGGGAATGAGATGGTTGTTTCAATTATTTCCTTCTAGAAGTATGATTATTGATTTCGTGCACTCTCCAGCTTTTGATTGGAGTGGGAGACGCAGACTCCTGCGGGAAAAGCGGTGCTGGTGAGACCCCGCAGGCGAAGCCGAGGAGGCTCACCGCCCGCCCGCGGAAAGCGAAGTCTCCCACGGAAATCAAAAGCGGTATTAACACTAGACTATCAAAATTATCAGTACTAAAAACTGTAAAACAAATATTAGCAAATCCCGACACATTTCCCGAGAAATATGTCATAATATAGACACAACCACAAGAGGAGGGATTCCATGCAAACCATCAACCAACTGAAAAACATCATGTACGAAATGGAAAAAAAACGCTCTGAACTCCAATCCTTCGCTCTTGTCAACGGCTTCACCCATCCGACAACCATCAGGCTGAGTCAGGAACTTGATGAATTGTTCAACGTTTATACTGAGCAAAAAAACTCTATACATAAAAAATAGCCTGCGGGATCAACCGCAGGCTGTTTTATTATTCTTCTTTTTCTTTATCCTCTTCACTCGCCAGGAAGAAGATGGCTGCTACCTTCCAGCCGTCATCCTTCTTGTGAAAAACCGTAACCTGTTTACCTGAACGGGTTACTTCTTTGTCGCTGTTGGGGTCTTTGGTAGTCGCCTCTATGTTAGCATAGACGTCGGCTTTTTTCCCGGCATAATTGATGATTTTCATATCGCTTACCGAACGCTTCGAATCGACGGAATCAAAGATCTGCTTCACATAGCGCTTTTCATCTTCATACTTGAAGTTTACAGGCGTCTTCGAAATGACGCTCATATACGAATCGAAGTCCTCTTCGTTGAAAGCATCGATATATTGATTAAAGGCATCCGTGATCGCCGTTTTCTCTTCTGCAGGAATATCTTCCACTTCTTTAATGGCGCCTGCATCTTCCACGACCTGGGTCATTTGTTGAAGCGATGCCGCTTCATCCGTTGCAGGGTCTTTCTTAGGATCCTCTTTCTGTTGAACCTCTTCTGTATCCTTCTTCTCTTCTTTCGCTTCATCCTCGCCGCCGCAGGCAGCCAGCAGCAAAGTACTCATCCCGATACCAAGCATGATTTTCTTCCAATGTTGTGTCGACAATACTCTTCACCCTTTTCTAAAATTTGCGCTATCTCCATTCTATTGAAAATATTCGCAACACTCAAGTTGAATCTCATTTCCAGCCGACATTATGGTAAAATAATAGATGGTGATACTTATGACGAAAAGCAATAAATACAAACAAATATTCGAAGATCTATCGGAAAAAATACAAAACGGCACGTATAAGACGAATGCCATCCTTCCCTCAGAGAACGAATTGACTGGGATGTACTCAACTTCACGCGAGACGATAAGGAAAGCGCTTACACTCCTCGCTCAGAAAGGCATGATCCAAAAACTGCGCGGCAAGGGTTCTCTCGTGCTGGATGTATCACGCTTGAACTTCCCTGTCTCAGGACTGGTCAGCTTCAAAGAGCTCCAATCTTCAATGGGACGGGAGGATATCGAGACCACCGTTCATGAATTCGGCCTCATGAATGCTGACAGCAGCCTCTCTTCCATTTTTGAAGTGGCAGACAGCACCGAAATTTGGAATGTCGTCCGTTCCCGGCGTATTCAGGGTGAACGAATCATCCTGGACAAGTCCTATTTCCTAAAATCCCAGGTTCCCCTGCTCACAAAGGAAATCTGCGAGAATTCCATTTATGAGTATTTGGAGGACGAACTGGAGCTGCCGATCGATTTTGCCAAAAAAGAAATTGTCGTAGAAGCATGCACGGATGAGGACCGCAAATATCTCGATCTGGACGACTATGATCATGTGGTCGTCGTGAAGAATTATGTGCATTTGAAGGATGCAACGCTATTTGAGTATACTGAGTCGCGGCACAGGCTGGATAAGTTCCGGTTTGTGGATTTCGCGCGGCGGAAGAACTAAAAGATCCACTCCTGTTAATAGGGAGTGGACCTTTTAAAGAGGCATTATTCTTCTTTCTGTTCAGACACTATTTTTTCATCGGGATTATCGCTGCTCCCCTGCACGGGATTCCCGCTATCTTCCTCAATATCCTCAGAATCCGTCTCAACGGAATCTTCCACTTGCTCTGTTGGAGTCCCTTCCAGAGCGTCTGCCGGCTCACCTTCCTGTCCGGTATCACTTGAAGGCTGCTCGGCTTTTGGTACTTCCACTTCTTCTTTCTCCGGTTTTTCCATATTTGGCTGTTCGACTGGAGGTTTGTCTTCTTTCTCTGGTTTTTCTTCCTCCTGCTCCACTTCCGGCTTTTCTTGCACGGCCGGTACCATGGTTTCTTTCAATCTAGCCTTATCAACTGGAACGGAGTACATTTCATCTACATATTGGTGAAATGCCTGGATTCGATACGGGAGCGATTCTGTTTCGCAAGAATTTTCCTGAAGCTCCGGCTTCACGGTCAGGGTCTGTCCCGGTTTCAACTTTTTGCTTTGGGCAGTTTCACCGCCGCTCGAAGCAGAAAGGGTGACGGTTACAACTGTATCCATATCTGAAATGTTTTTCACCTTCAGCGTATGGCGGATGCTGCATCCTTCCCCGTACTTGATCTCCGAGGACTGAAATGCGAGCAGGTCCTTGGTGGTGGCATTGGTGATGGTTCCGACAGCACCTGTTTCCGATGTCAGCCAGGCATAGGTGCCGGGTGCCGCTGTCATGGCGAAGGAAACAAGATAGACGATGAACAGGATCAGGAAGGTGCCAAGAACAATATTGGGTTTTCGTTTTTTTACTTTCAACTCTTCTTTGTATTCAGCGTGGATCACCCTCATTTTGTTCCCCTTTCGAAAAGGCGGGCAGCCTTATGAAGGCTGCCTGGCCGGCTGTATTTATTTCTTATTTTCGAATTTGGCACCATGGTCCGTCTGCTTCGCTTCAACGTTCAAGCTTCCGTTATACACCGCACCCTGGTACTCATTCCCTGCTTTTTGATCAAGCTTCACATCGAATACAATGTCGATATATTGGTTAGATTTAAGCTTGAAGAATTTATCATTTCCGATTTTCAACGTCTTGCTTGTTCCTTCAGCTGATTTCGCCATGGCCGCCATCGCCTGCGCTTCTTCGACCGTTGCTTCACCTGTGATCATTTCTACACCTTCAGGCAGTGCTGCTGACTTTGCCATGCTCATGGAAGGATTATGATTTCCATTGAAGAAGCCTCTTTCCCAGCCCTGTCTCCAATCCTTTATGACATCACCGCTTGGTTTCTCTTTATATTTGAAAGCCATGTAGTAGATCTTATATGGATTTGCAGATGCCTTATCGACGGAGCCGGTATACGTCACCTTGAGCTGCTGATCGAGGCTTCCTGTGTTTTCAAGTGTGACGAAATTCCCCATCACCACTTGCGAAGGCGCAAATGATTCCCCGCTGAATAAAGGTGTTGAAATCGATTCCCCGTTATTGACGGACAATGTACCGTTTTCAATCGTTCCCACTGCCTGTGTACTGGATGTGAACCATGAGTATGTACCGTATCCTGCACTTACTACCAAAGCTCCCGCCAATGATGTTGCCAATAATGCTTTCTTTACATTTTTCATATTCTTTTTTTCCTCCCCAAATTGGATATATATTTTTTAAAAAGTAAATGTTAATGGACCTTTGCAGTCTTCTCTTTATCATTTAAATATTTGGATATGCGCTGATAGACTTCAATCAGGATGTAAAGCAGGAACGGCAGCAGGACAAATAATGAGAAACCAAGTTTACTGGAAATGAGTTTCGCTATGTACCCGGCATTCGGCAGGATGAAGGCGACTTTTCCTATGACATTGGCAGGCTTGGCCCTTTCTCCATCCTCAACATTATTATTGTCACCCTTCGTTATGAAACCTTGCGGGGTTGCCTCTGCGACCCGGTGGGTGACGACCCGTTTTTGAGGCGTTTGAAAGGTGAGGATATCCCCTTTCTTGATGTCTTCGGTTTTTGCTTCCTTCACCAGAATCATATCCCCTGCGCTGATTTCAGGTTTCATACTGTTTGTCAGCACCGTCATCGGTTTGTATCCGAAAAAGGACGGGACCTTCATTGGATCCTTCTTCGCTTGATACGTTGAAAATAGTAAAAATACAATACTGCATAGTACAAATACTGTCAGGAAGTACATCGCAGCTCTCGCTAGTTTCTTTCCCATCAACTCCCCCCTCTATCAATTTCTTTGCCTGTACACAAATCTACTAGAATTATATGGAAGTGTCAACGTTATTAAGAACAAAGCGTTCGCTAAAAAGCGACAAAATCCTTCTGTTTTTATCGAAGCATCCACGAGTACTTTACGGCATATGAAAGTCAATCGGGACAAGGATTGGGACGTTTTCTTCGTTCTTTAAAACGAACATCTTGGCTGCTTACCTTCTTTGTCTTATGTCGCATTTTGATGAGCAACTCTTCTACCAAATTGATTTTTAATAGAATAATATGGGAATGTAACAAACTAACATTAGGGGGTTTTTTATGAGCAAGCTATTGAAAGCGGGTCTCACATCCGTCGTCGTGGCAGGTACATTATTTGCCGGGATCCCGGTTTCGGCGGGTGTGCAGACGGTAAGCGATGTAAAAGTAAAAGAAGAGAAACATGCTTCACATTTCAAGGGTACATTGGATTTATCTCTGGTCAATGATGAGAGATTACTTGATTCATTGATCAAACGGGGGAAGATTTCTTCCAAGGCTTCCGATGCCACCAAACAAAAAGAACTCGAGAAGTATATTGAACTGAAAGGAAAGAAAGTCGAGGACACCGCCGGTAAAAAAGACCCGATAATCGGGAAAGTGAAGGCCGCAGAGTCCGAAAAGCATGAGAAGTTCAAGAAAGAAACATTAAAGGGAAGCTCAGGGAAACTGGAGGGAAGCACAGCGCATCCTAAACCGGTGAAAGAATCGCCTTCTCCCGGCGTAGCGAAAAAAGGGAAACTCCTCACTTTGATGGTGGAATACTCGGATTTCGAACACAACAATATCCAGCCTCACGAAACCGATAACTACTATCCTGATTACAACACTGAGCACTTTGAAGATATGATCTTCGGAGACAACGGCGTGAAAGGGCCGAACGGGGAAGACTTTGTTTCCCAGAAGCAGTTCTATGAAGAGCAGTCCGGCGGGACTTATACCATAGAAGGAAAGGCTTACGGCTGGCTGAAGGTACCGGGGACAGCGAAATTCTACGGTGCTGACAGATCCACTGGCGGACACGATAATGTAACACCGGGCGGATCTAAAAAATTGGTCGCCGATACTTATGCAGCTGCCCTTGCTGCAGGAATCCCGCTTGAAGATTATGATCTGGAAGATCCCCATGATCTTGATGGAGACGGAAACTTGTGGGAGCCGGATGGCTTGGTCGACCACCTGCAGATCATCCATGCCGGAATGGGGCAGGAAGCCGGCGGAGGTTCACTCTACGATGATGCCATCTGGTCACACCGTTCAGCTGCCTTCGTAGATCCCGATGGTCTCGGTAAAGGAAAGCCTGGATTCTATGATTACACGGTCATGCCGGAAGACGGTGCCACCGGTGTATTCGCGCATGAATACGGCCATGACCTCGGCTTGCCTGATGAATACGATACAATCTATTCAGGTGCCGGCGATGCGGTAGAATACTGGTCGATCATGTCAGCGGGATCCTGGGCAGGAAAGATCCCTGGCACCGAGCCGACAGGATTTTCTCCATGGGCAAAAATGTATCTGCAATCGACTCTGGGCGGGAATTGGACAACGCCTGAGGTAGTTGATTTGAAGGATTTGAATAAAAAAGGAACGGACTTTTTAATCGATCAGGCAAATTCCCCTAATGGCCAGAACCACCAGGCCCTTCAGGTCAACCTGCCTGGGAAGAAAACACCTGTAAACACCCCTGCTTCCGGCAGCTACGAATATTGGGGCGGGCAAGCGGATGAAATCGACACCAATATGGTGGTCGATCTTGATCTGACAGGTAAATCGTCCGCTGAGCTGACGTTCGATGCGTGGTATGACATCGAAGAACAGTGGGATTACGGGTTTGTACAAGTATCGACTGACGGCGGGACACATTGGACTTCTTTAGGCAATGAAAACACGAGAAGTGATGCGGTGCCTGAAGCATATCCAACCATTCTGAATTCGATGCCTGGTTTCACAGGTAAATCTGATGGGTGGGAATCTCAATCATTCGACCTGAGTGAGTATGCAGGTCAAAACATTAAGCTGAGACTCCGTTACGCTACCGACTGGGGTACATCCCATATCGGATTCTTCGCCGATAATATCAAGGTGGTTGCAGACGGAGCCACTATTGTCGAGGATGGAGCTGAATCAGACAGTTCTTCATTCGGGTTAAATGGATTTGAACGTTTCGACGGATCTAAATATACAGATCACTATTATTTACTGGAATGGCGCAACCATAAGGGTGTGGATGAAGGGCTTGCCCATATCGCACGCGGCAGTTCGCTGATGAAGTATGATGGCGGTCTCGTCGTTTGGTATGTGGATGATTCCTTCACAGAGAACTGGACCGGACTCCATCCAGGGGACGGCTTCCTCGGTGTGGTGGATGCTCATGATGATACCAAGATGGTCTGGAGCGACGGTGCTCCGGCATCCAGCCGCTACCATGTAGCCGATGCTGCCTTTAACTTCTTCCCTACGTCTGGCATGAACCTGGTCTATCCGGATATGACATTGACTCTGGCAAGCCAGCGCGGGGTTCCGCTATTCAATGACAGTAAAGATTATAATAACAAATTCCTTCCTGATGCGGGCCGCAATATCACGGAATATGGATTGAAAGTGCTCGTTACCGACCAGGCCAAGGATAAATCGGTCGGTAAGGTGAGGCTGTCAAGATAGAATAGATGTTACTACACTTTATTACCCTGTACACAAGAGGACACTTCCCTTCGTGTGCAGGGTATTTTTATTTTTTACGGTGTTGGGAGGTGAATAATGATAGTTATTCACCTGGTGAATCATCCTTATTATTCACCTGCTGATGTATGGCCGTTATTCACGTGCTGAAATATAGACTGTGATTCACCAACTGATATATAGACTGTGATTCACCTGCTGAATTTTCAACATTATTCAGCAGGTGAAATCCCCCGTATATTCACCAACTGACAAACCTGAAAATTTCACCAGCTGAACTCCAAGTACCAGCACAACAACAAGCAGCAGAACACAATCACTCCTCCTCCAAATCCACACCCAAAAAAACAGTCCCTCCAAATGGAAGGACTGTTTTTCTAACGACATATTACAAACCTGCCTTAAACTTATCGAACCTCAACCCAGCCGTTCTTGATTGCTGTCACGACAGCCTGGGTACGGTCGTTTACGTTCATCTTCTGAAGAATGTTACTTACATGGTTTTTAACCGTTTTCTCACTGATATAGAGTGCTTCACCGATCCCGCGGTTGCTCTTGCCGTCAGCAAGCATCTGCAGTACTTCGCATTCGCGGCGCGTCAGTAAATGCAATGGGCGGCGAACTTCGGATTGCTGGAATCCTCCGGCGCTTTGGGCGTTAGCCAGGCGTCTGTATTCTGCCACAAGATTGTGGGTCACTTTTGGATGGACGTATGATCCGCCTTCTGCCACTACCTTGACCGCCTGGATCAGCGCTTCTGAGTCCATTTCTTTCAGAAGATAGCCAAGGGCACCCGTTTTAAGTGCGTGGTTGACATAGTTTTCATCATCGTGGATCGATAAGATGATGACTTTTGTTTCCGGGTACTTGTCCATCAATTCACGGGTCGCTTCCACGCCGTTTGTTTCCGGCATATTGATGTCCATCAAAACGACATCCGGTTCATGGGTTTCCACCAGGTTCATGGCTTCCGATCCGTCATCGCCTTCAGCTACTACATTGAAGGAAGCTTCAAATTCCAGGATCCTCTTTACTCCTTCTCTGAATAACTGGTGATCATCAATGATAACAATATTTGTTGACATGTCATTCGCCTCCCTAATCCTTCGAAAAAATTATTTATTGAGCGGAACTTGAATCAGTACTAGCGTTCCTGCCCCTATTTTAGAGTCAATCGTGATGTCTCCTTCGAGAAGGTCGACACGTTCTTTCATCCCCATAATGCCAAAGGATCCTGTTTGTGTTTCTTTTGTATCGAATCCTTTGCCGTTGTCTTTGACGACGACGGTTATCTTGTCTTTCTTTACTTCCACTTTCACCTGGATATGCGTCGATTCAGCGTGCTTCAGTGCATTCTGCACACATTCCTGGACCAATCGGAACAAAGCGACTTCGTATTTAGAAGGCAGCCTGACATCCAGGCCGATGTTCACGAATTGGATGCTTGTTTTATGGTTATATTCTTCGATTGTGCTTAAGTACTTTCTGAGGGTCGGGATCAACCCGAGGTCGTCGAGCGCCATCGGCCTGAGATCGTAGATGATGCGGCGCACCTCATAGAGGGCGGACCGGACCATCTTCTTCAAGTCGCGGATTTCCTTGATCGCTTCTTCCGAGCCTTTTTCCCTGTAAACCCTGTCGATCAGGTCGGAGCGCATCAGGACGTTGGCCATCATCTGCGCGGGGCCGTCATGGATTTCACGGGACAGGCGCTTCCGCTCTTCCTCCTGCGCTTCGATGATCTGCAGCCCGAAATCCTGGCGCTGCTTTGCATCTTCGAGTGCCTCATTCACTTGCCTGAGATCACTATTGAGATAATTAAGGACGACCGATATCTGCGTACATAAATGCTCGGCACGGTCAATTGTATCGCCCAAAGACTGCAGGCGTCTCTGCAGCTCGTCCCGGCGGTCCCGCAGCTGCTTTTCGAGCTGGCGGTTCATCGACAGCTTCATTTGAAGGTCGTGGGCTGCTTCATATGCTTCCCTGACCTGATCTTCCGAGTAGGTCTGGAAATGCTTGCTCACTTCAGAAAGCCTGAGTCTGGCCAGTCGTGATTTACGCGTCAGTTCATCGCCTTCATCAATGACCTTGACCACCATTTCCTTTACTTCTGATAATTCATTGTTTAAGTCTTCAAAGTCGTTTCTGCATTGTTCACCGATCTGAAAAATTTCATCCTTGCTGTGATCGACCGTCTCCACCATTTTCTCAAGGATGAGATCCAGCATCTTGGTGTTTATTTTTTTTAGTGACACGGTACACCCCTCTTTTGGTTCCACGTTTCATTTATACCCAGAAAGATCGCTGCTGATATTCATAAGGTAGTATTCTTATATAATAACTAATGGGATTGTTTATCGCAGTTCAAACACCTTGCATGTCCAACTACCTATAATCTCATTTATAAAATATACCTATAAGAAATTCAATGCAAAATCGATAATCTCCTTTATTCATCTAGGCATATTTCTCCGCAATACCTATATATCAGGGTTTTTACGGTCTTTTCCCGTAAAAGCCGCAGGCTGATCCTTAAAGAGACCATTCACCTACGAACATCCGTCAGGAACCCGGGAAGTATTATGTTCAGCGTCAATTATACCATGTCAGATATTGTCGGAGATTAAAGTTTCGTTACATTGTATTACCATTATTTCATGTAGAACCATATATTTCCTTGGCGGAACGTCAGAATCTGTGCAATTTTTCACTATGTACTTTATAGTAGAATTAGAAATTAAGCCTGAACTAAATACCCTTTTTACATATACGGTAAACATCTTTATTTGGAAGGAGAATGCAAATTGTTACACCGATATAATACTGTAAAAGGATACGGGGAAAATGAAATCAATATCGAGCGCTCACGCTTCATTGCTTACGTAAACCGGGCAGAAACCGAAGAAGAGGCCAAGGCTTTCATTGATGATATTAAGAAAAAACACTGGGACGCCAATCATAACTGCTCCGCTTATATGATCGGGGAGAATGATCTGATCCAGAAAGCGAACGATGACGGGGAGCCGAGCGGCACAGCCGGAGTCCCGATGCTCGAGGTGCTGAAAAAACGCGGTCTCAAAGATACAGTTGTTGTCGTGACACGTTATTTCGGCGGCATCAAATTGGGTGCCGGAGGATTGATCCGCGCGTATGGGAAATCTGTATCAGAAGGGTTGAATGCCACCGGAGTCGTGGAACGAAAGCTGATGCGCATCATGAAAACGAAGATCGACTACACCTGGCTCGGAAAAGTAGAGAACGAAGTGCGGTCTTCTCATTATCAATTGAAGGACATTCATTATCTTGATGCGGTGGAAGTGGAGGTTTATGTCGAGGAAGCCGCCAAAGATCCATTTACCGGCTGGATGACCGAACTCACAAACGGACAGGGGGAAATCACTGAAGGTGAAGTGGAATACCTTGAGACTTTAGTAGAATAACACATAAAGGGACGGTCTTTGGCACATGAAAGACCCGTCCCTTTATTTTGTAATGAAATTTTTATTTTACGGTAATGGGAATGCATAGTAGAATGAAACTTAGGTTAATTCGTCGAATTTTTGAGAAACTTACACCATCCCGTTATAAAGGAGTACAATAAATGGATCGTTACATTAAGCAGCAAAGAAAGAAAAAACGCAGGAGGAGGATTTTTTATTTTATCATCGTCCCCCTGCTGATCGTCACCTTCTCGGTTGCAGGCTACGGTGCCCTGCTCTATAAGAAAGCCGAGACGGTTTTCAATGATTCCTTCAATAATATAGAAGGAAGGGAAAAATCCGATCTCCGCGACAAGCAGGTTGACCCCAACATCGACAACGTTTCCATTCTTTTCATCGGTGTGGATGAAAGTGACACGCGAAACTACGGCAGTTCCACCCGGTCGGATGCCTTGATGCTTGCAACATTGAATGAGAAAGAAAAGTCAGTCAAGCTCGTCAGCATCCCCCGTGACTCCTATGTATACCTTCCGGAAGTCGGTTACAATACAAAGATTACTCATGCCCATGCATACGGAGGGCCAAAAGCTTCAATCGAAGCGGTGGAAAGCATGTTTGATATCCCGGTCGACTACTACGTGAAAATGAATTTCCATGCCTTCATCGATGTGGTTGATGCACTTGACGGCATTAATGTGGAAGTACCTTACGAGATGTATGAACAGGATTCAAAAGATACGCAAGATGCCATTCACCTGCTGCCCGGCATGCAGACCCTTGACGGCGAGGAAGCACTTGCGCTTGCCCGGACCCGGAAAATGGACAGCGATATCCAGCGGGGACAGCGTCAGCAGGAAATCTTGAAAGGCGTCATGAAAAAAGCCATCTCTGCTAATGCTCTGACAAAATACGATGACATCATGCAAGCCATCGGTGACAATATGGAGACCAATATGACGTTCGAGGAGATGAAGGCCCTCTCCAGCTACGGCCTCAAAAAGCAGCTCGACTTGACTACGCTCTCCCTTGAAGGTGAAGATGCCTATATCGAAGGGATCTATTATTGGATGCCCGATGATACAAGCCTTGCAAATACATCGATTGAATTGCGCGATCACCTGGAAGTGGAAACCAGTACAGCAGACGGCACGGATGGTTCCGGAACCGGCGGGGACCCCGGGTATGCTAAAGAGGAAGAAAGCGACCCAGCCGCTTACTAGTTTGTGGCTGGATAACGTCTTAAATGCAAGCTGTTCAATAAGTAACGCACTGGGTTTTCAGCGAGAACACAGTGCGTTACTTATTACCTGTTATTAAGTTGTTACCTTCGCCCAAAGAAGAGAGGCTGGGACAAAAATGATTTAGTATATATAAAACCCGAACTAATTTGCATGAGATAAGGCAAATTAGTTCGGGTTTTTAATTTGTTCATTGTACAGGTAGGATTTAGTTCTTTCCAGCGGTTGATTGGAGTGCAAGACGCAGACTCCTGCGGGAAAAGCGAGTTAGGTGAGACCCCGCAGGCGGAACGCCGAGGAGGCTCACCAACCGCCCGCGGAAAGCGAAGTCTTGCACGGAAATCATGAGCGTTGTATAGAGTCCACTCTAAAATCTTCGTCTTTAGACCTTAGCTTTAAAGTATTGTCCCAGCCTCTTAAATTTTATATCAATCAAAATTATAAACAGGCCCTGTGAGTTTATCATCGTTGATCATAATGAGTACGTAATCATAATCATTTTCTTCGATGAGCTGTTCAAAGGTCTTCTTTTTATAATGTCTTAAGTCGATCACATCTGTCTTTGCAAATTTCTGTGCGATTAGTGAAACCATTGGGTTTGTATAAGAGTCTTTGGAAATAAGCACTTTTTTATCGTTGTCTGCACGCGGGTTCTCTATGCTGAGTTTCGCATAGTCACCCGTGAACAAATGCTTGTACTCCACCAGCTTGTCTTCCCTGTCCTTTGCGAGGGCAAAGACATCATCCACGGAACGTTCCTTGCCGTTCGTCGTGACTTTAAAGGAGTCAAAGTCTTCTTCCGGGTATTTAATGCACATATTTTCATTTGAAGCATCCACCATCATATAAAGCTGACGGTTGTAACTGCCTTCAAATGATTTATCGTCAAAGCATTTTTCTGCATAATCACTTTCATCTACCGGCATCTCAAGCTGATCGGCCAGCTTTTCAAATGCATAGAAGGCCCCGTCGATGTTCCAGTGATGGTCTGTTTTATAGTACAAGGAGTTGATTTCTTCCGGCGTCAGTTCCTTTTCCATCTTTTTACCGATATCAAGGACTTCTACATCCGTCTGTGCTAATTGCTCCATCATGTAATTCTTACTCTTGATCCCTGTATCCTCCATGATATAAGAAGGTTTATTGACATCTACATGATTCACTTTATGGGGCAGGGACACATATATCAACTGTGATCCAGCTTTTTCAGCCGTTTTGTCCACTTCTTCAAGATGCTTCACAGCCGTTTTCATATCTTTCGTACGATAAGAAGTATCCGGCTTTGGCATGATCCAATTTTTATCGGTGATGTAATAGTCATATATGAACGTCTTGTCCGTGTATCTCTGGAAGTTCAGATACGCTTTTACCCACACATTCCTTCCAGGGAACTGGTCGGTAAAGTACTGCTCGAATTGTTCCATATACTTTCCATCCACCAGCTTGTCTATCGTCATATCAGGTTTCTGCTGCAGATTCCTGTTTTCAAATCGAGACACTTCAGTGGCACCCATGAACTGAATATAGGGGGCCATGATAAAAATAAACGTCAAAAAGGCAACGATAAATAATTTATTTAACAATGATATCCCCCTCTTTTAAAATCGGAAATAAATAAACGGATTGTATGTTGAGTTCACAAGTAAAATGGTCACCACGACCAGGAACACCATATAGCCTGCATATTTGATTCCCTGGTAGGTGTTATCCATCAATCGGTTCCCGCCAATGATCCCAAGCGCCCAGCGATTCAGTGCAACGAATACCGGGGTACTGAAGATGATTCCGAGTAAGAACATGTACCAATTGTCATTCCAGACGATATGTGCCTGGGTATCTGCCAGGACATGCTGGTTGAACCCGAACATCGTCTGGATGAATTCAGAGGAATAACTGAAATTGTCCGCCCTGAAGAACACCCAGCCGATCATGACGAGTATCAGCACATACGCATGTTGAAGAGGAGCCCACAACTTGGATAATAATTTGCCGAGTCCAAGCCTTTCAAGGACAATCAGGAAGCCGTAATAGAAGCCCCATGCCATGAAGGTCCAGCTGGCTCCATGCCAGAACCCGGTGATGGTCCATACAATCAGGAGGTTCCGTATAGTCATGAATGTGCTCCCCCTGTTCCCTCCGAGAGGAATGTATACATAATCCTTGAACCATGTCCCGAGGGAAATATGCCATCTTCTCCAGAATTCCGCGATGCTTTTTGAAATATAAGGAAAGTTAAAGTTCTCTTCGAAATCGAATCCAAACATCTTCCCTAACCCGATTGCCATATCACTGTAACCGGAAAAATCAAAGTAGATCTGCAGCGTGTAAGCAGCGATGCCGAGCCACGCAGTAGCGATACTCATTCCACTTGGGTCCATGGCAAAAATGGTATCGGCAATTTCGCCAAAAGCATTTGCCAGGATGACCTTTTTGGAAAGACCGACAATAAAGCGGCGGATCCCTTCCGCTACTTTAGCATGTGTGGATATCCGGCTTTTGATTTGCTGTGCCACGGTATTGTAACGGACAATCGGACCAGCAACCAGCTGCGGGAATAGTGAGATATATAAAGTGAGGTCAAAGAAGCTCTTCTGGACCTCTGTATCTTTTCTGTAGACATCAATGATATAACTGATGGCCTGGAAGGTGAAAAACGAAATCCCGATCGGTAACGGGACACTTTCCGCATTGATATTCAGATTGAATGCCTGATTCATATTATCAATAAGGAAGTTGATATATTTATAGTATCCGAGAATAGCAAGGTTGCCGATAACGGCTAATGCTACCATGACCTTCTTAAGTTTTTGATCCTTGAAATAATCAATGGCGAGGCCAAAGACATAGTTCAGCAGGATGGAGAAGAGCATCAAGAAAACGTATTTAGGCTCTCCCCAGGCGTAGAAGACCAGACTGGCACAAATGAGGACAAAGTTTTTCAGTTCTTTTTTTGCTATAAAATAAAAGAAAAGGACGACTGGCAGAAACATGAAAATAAATACTAAATTACTGAAAACCATTAATTTCTTTCTCCCTTTTTTTAGTCTATTCACCGTTGAAATATCGAAATTTATAAACCAAAATAAATTCTAACACATTGAAAGGAGAAAGCTATAAAATATTTTGAATTTGTAACAAAATGTAATATTCTATCTGACTTTGTCGAATGTTTTTCACAAATAAAAAAGCAGGGAAACATATCGTCCCCTGCTTTCCAGATTTATTTTCTTGTGCCGCGCGCCTTGACAAACTTCAATAGCGGCTGATAATTCGAGTTGACAAGCCCGATGCTTTCGATGAAAACTTCAATGGCAACGAGCAGGATCGCTATGACGATAAGGCCGCCCCACACGGTCGACATCGAGAAAATGATGGCTGCCAGGCTGAACATGGCCGCAATCGCATAGATCAGGATGACGGTCTGCTTATGAGTGAACCCAAGCCGCAGCAGGCAGTGATGCAGATGGGATTTATCAGGCGCAGATATCGGCGTCTTATTGATCTTCCTTCGAAGGATGGCGAAGAACGTGTCCGAAATCGGCACTCCCAAAATGATCAATGGGATGATGAGTGAGATCATCGTTACGTTCTTGAATCCAAGCATGGAAAGCACCGCGATCATGTACCCCAGGAACAGCGCCCCGGTATCACCCATGAAGATCTTTGCCGGGTGAAAGTTGAAGTACAGAAAGCCAAGCGTGCTCACCAGCAGGATCAAAGCCATCGTCATCACGAAAGCATCGCCTTTCATGACTGCCATGAATCCGATCGTCGCAAGTGCTATCGTGGAGACACCTGCAGCCAGACCATCAAGGCCGTCGATGAAATTGATTGCATTCGTGATCGCCACAATCCAGATGATCGTGATCGGAATGCTGAACATCCCGAATTCAAGTTGTCCGCCGAATGGAAGGTTGATGAATTCAATCTGAACGCCGCCCAGTACAACGATGAAAGCAGCGACCAGCTGTCCAATGAATTTAAAACGCGGCGCCAATTCAAAGATATCATCCGCCATTCCCGTAAGGAGGATCACCATGCTCCCAAGGATGATGGGCCATACAGATGGATCCTCCGGGCGCAGTATCAAAAATCCAATGATGAATCCGATGAAGATCGCCAGCCCTCCGAGGCGCGGCATGATCTTCTGATGTACCTTCCGGTGATTGGGCTTGTCGGTGGCCCCTATTTTATAAGCAAGTTTTTTGACAAATGGTGTCGAGACCAGCGTCAACAAAAAACAAATGATTAAGGTCGTAATTAACATAATTGTCACACCTCTTGTAATTAAGTTACCCGTTGCCGCGCTTAGGGAAACAGGTAATTAATACATGGTCAATTTAGTAACTTCAAATATACATTATAAACGTTATTGGCGAATTGCTCTATAGAAAAATGTCTTTTGCTGTAACTTTCTAACTTTCTGCCCATGCCGGAAAGTTGTCCGGATGCTTTTAAATTCATAGCGGACTGGATTCTGCCGGCCAGTGCATCTGCATCTTCCACAGGGATGATCCACCCATACCGGTCATCCGGTATGAGCTTATCTACCCCGCCGACATCGGTGGTGATGACAGGCACACCTGCCCGGGCAGCCTCCAGCAGGACGAGAGGGAAGCTTTCGCTGTATGAGGTGAGCATTGCTATATCAGCTGCAGGGTAGATCTTTTCTACATCATTCCGGTGTCCCAGGAATTTCACAGTATCATCCAATCCATGTTGAATGGCGAATGTCTTTAATTCCTCTCTTTGCTGTCCATCACCGACCAGCAGGAGTTTCACTTTACTGCCATGAACCCTTTTCAGCTTTTCCATAGCCTGAAGGGCCATTTTATGTCCCTTGACCGGTTCAAGCCTTGCAACCATTATAATGATAAAGTCTTCCCCGGAAAGTCCAAGTTCTTCTCTGCTATAAGGATTTTCCAGCTCCTTTTCGAAATCGATTCCATTTAAGATTGTAGATACCCTATTTGATGGAATATCGAAACCTGTCGTCAGGATTTTTTTGAAACGGTCCGAAATGGCTAACAGATGATCTGCTTTTTTCAGCGCTTTTTTGTTGGCTGAAGTATAAAACCTTCCTATGGCGCCTTTTCCCATAAAATCATCCCGGGGATCACTGTGGACTGTTGCCAGCCATTTCACATCGGCTACCGTACGGATCAGCGCCCCATAGCAATTTGCTCTGGCTCCATGTGTATGGATGAGATCGATTTTATTTTTTTTGATGAACCGGGTGATCTTCCTTACGACCGATAAGTCAAACCTGGAGCGCTGATGGAACAACACCGTTTGTACGCCCGACTCCTTTGCCCTTTCGTACATTTCTCCTGTTTCAAACACACCCAGATAAAAATCGGAGCGATTTAACTCGTTCAATAGTGAAAGGATATGAAACATGCCTCCGCCGGTTTCATTTCCGGCATTCAGATGTAAAACCTTCATAAATAAAATCCTTTCTGTTTAAGATAAGTTAATCTAACCCCGGGTTCTCATGACTTGGATAAGAAACTGCGGCAAAACGAGCATCCGCCTCCATCGGGACGGCTGCTGCATCAGACGGTAGAACCACTCCAGATGGATTTTCTGCCAAAACACAGGGGCTCTTTTCACATGGCCGGCAAGTACGTCGATACTGCCTCCCACTCCGATGAAGACCCCTTTATCGACTTTCTGGATATTTTGTTTAATCCACTGTTCCTGTCTTGGAAAACCGAGCGCTGCCAATATAAGGTCAGGCTTTGTCCGCTGAATTTCCTCCGTTATATGACCGTCGTTGTCATTGAAGTAGCCATGATGGTAACCTGCCAGTTTTAGGCCGGGGTATTCTGCGCGGATATTGGCAACTGCTTTATCAAGCACCTCAGGTTTTGCACCCACTATGTAGACACTGAGTCCATGTTTGTGCCCAAGCTCCAGGAGCTCCTTCATCAATTCAAATCCGGGCACTCTTTCTTTAAGAGGCTTTTTCTTCATCTTCGAGGCAATGACCACTCCGATGCCGTCCGGCACAATGAA
The DNA here is from genome assembly GCF_001877785.1 of Rossellomorea aquimaris. GTDB lineage: Bacteria > Bacillota > Bacilli > Bacillales > Bacillaceae_B > Rossellomorea > Rossellomorea aquimaris_A. Next base: position 48,058 of record NZ_MINN01000139.1, read on the forward strand.
ATCCGCCTTGCTTAACGTATAGAAATAATCCCGGTCCTTTTGCGCCTGCATCACAATCTCCGGATTGGCCGTCACGATGAATCCTTTTTTCCCCTCTTTAAGATATTGATGAAAGACGTCATTTACCACTTCATTTTTTGTTTTATTGATAAAAGGGATATCTAAAATGTGTACATATTGCTTCTCCATCACTTCTACTACCTTTCGACGATAAACTTTATTTTCCATTCTATCTCAGTCGCGCCCATACTGAAATAGCTATTCAGTTAAAAATGTTTACAGTACAATGACATCCATCATCTGATCATTTTTAGAGGAATTTCCGTTCGACATCTATAATAAAATAAAAAAGACGGCCTTCAATCGTTGTCATCGATTCTTCATCGTTTCTTTATGAATCTTTACAAAACCTTAAATATAACTATAAATTTCTTTATTAAGCTAATACTAGAGTTAACCTTTTCACGAAAGCATCATCAGGAAGGTGGTATTTTTTTGCTGACCAGAAACCGGAGGATCCTTCTTCTCATCGTCATCGGGGTGTTGGTTCCGCTGCTCATTCAACATCCGATCGCCGCGTACCTTTGTACGCTTGCCGTTCTCGCACTCATTTTTAAAGATAAAGTGAGCGGTGTTCTTTTCTTATTTGTATACTTCCCATTACGGCCATTTTTAATAGAAGTAAATGGCGGACTGAAGCTTACCGGTGATATCGTCATCCTGCTTCTCTTTTTATTGACCCTTGTACATATGTTCAGGAACCCGGGAAGCATTGGGAGAAAATATGCGTTTACCCTGGCTTTCATAGGGTTCTGTTTGACCGGTACGATCGCTGCCTTCGTGACAGGAGTCGGGCTGCCGGCCATCGTTTTTCAAAACAGAGCATTCATCATTACGTTCCTCTTGATATTCATTGCTGCTGAACTTGACGTTTCCAGGGAAGATGTCCGGAGATTTCTGTGGATCACGATCATTACGGGAGCTGTCTTGTCTATTCACGGCCTGTTTGAATTCATCGGGCATCGTACCGTGCTTGTCCCCCAGGCCTGGGAAGAGTGGAATCTTTCCTCTGTCAACGAGATGAGGGTGTACGGATTGACCGCGAACCCGAATGTTCTCGGGACGTATCTTTCGATTTGCCTGTTTGCTTCCCTGTACGTGTGGCAGACTTCAGAGAAGTACAAAGCTTGGCTGATCTCTGCCTCGATCCTGATGCTCGGTGTCTTATGCCTGACCTTCTCACGCGGGTCGATCCTTGCTTTCGGCCTCGCTTATGCTCTCTACTTTTTATTGACAAGAAATTGGAGGCTGGCCGTAAAGCTGATCATTACGGCTGTGGCCGGGCTTGCCATCATTTATTATCCGGCCAATATGGCAAGGGATTATGCTGCGGCAGGAATCGGGGATCATTCGAATGGATCGCATGAAGCTCCTGACAAGACTGTAAAAGAAGAAAAGAAACCGGTGCCGGATTCGAGGACCTCTTCTACTTTTTCAAAACGCTTCAAAGAAATGTTCTCGGATGAAATCATCCAGAAGAGTTCCGAATGGGGGCGGCTGTATGTGGTCTTCAAGGGGCTCGAAATCTATATGGAACACCCTGTCATCGGGACCGGATTCGGGACTTACGGGGACTCGGCCACGCTGAGCTACGGCTCTCCTATTGCAGAAGAATACAAGCTTCCGGCCAGGATGTACTCAGACAATCAATACATCCAGCTCCTGGTCGAGACCGGTACGATCGGGACCATTCTCGTGTTGGCATTTGCAGTGTCAATCATCAGGAAATGCTGGAAAGACAGGAGGCACCCGCTCACCCCCGTCCTCTTTTCATTCCTGATTGCGATCCTGGCGATGGCACTCTTTTATAATGTGCTGGAGGAAAAGATTTTGACCCTTTATTTTTATGCTGCACTGGGGTACTTTTTACGGGAAGGCGCAATGAAAAAGCTTGACTCAAACGGAAAGCTGGGATAGCGTCTGACATACTAAATCAGTTGAAAAAATGAGGAATTACATGAAAGCATCCACCCTGATCAAATCAGTCGGCTTAGTCACCATCATATCGGGTATCGGCAAGCTTCTCGGCTTCGCCAGGGAAAGCATCATCGCGGCTTATTTCGGAACGTCCGATGCCGCCGACGTCTTTTTCGTGGCGAGCCTTGTCCCGACGCTTCTTTTTACCGCCATCGGCACGGCCATCCAGGCGGGGATCATCCCGCTCTTCATGGAAGAGCGGAGCAAAAGCAAAGAACATGCGAGGGATTTGATGAGTCTCCTGGGAACCTTCCTGCTCGTCATCTCTGTCCTGTTCATCGGAGCCGCACTCCTATTCACCGAACCGCTGATTGCCATGATGGCGCCCGGTTTCAATGCCGAACAGTCGGCTTTGGCGGTGGAAATCACCCGGATCATGATTCCGAGCATGGTGTTCCTTACGCTGACGTCGATCTCGACCGGGGTATTGAACGCCAATAAACAGTTCGTCCTGCCGGCGTTTTCCGCCACTGTCCAGAATATTGTCATCATCCTGGCGACCGTGCTGCTGGCATCGGCTTACGGAGTATACGGATTGTCAGTCGGGGTTCTGATCGGCGCCCTGGGTCAATTCCTGGTCCAATATCCTTCTTTTAAAAAGTCGGATATCGGCTTCAATTTTCAGTTCAGGAAGAATAAAGAAAAAATTGTCAGGATCATGGTGCTCTTCTACCCGATCATCATCGCAGCCATCAGCGTCCAGCTGAACAGCCTCGTCGACCGCATGGTATCGACAGGGCTCGAAACAGGAAGCGTGTCCGCATTGAACTACGCCAACCGCCTGCTGTGGCTGCCGCTCAGCGTCATCCTGACGCCGCTGATCACCGTCCTCTATCCGTCGATCGTGGAAGGCGCTTTGGAGAGCTATAAGAAGTTTTTCAGTATCATTCAGCGCGGTGCGTCACTCATTATTTTTGCCAGCATCCCGTTTATGATCCTGATGGTCATTTCAGGGGACAACCTGATCCAGCTCGCCTTTCAGCGCGGTGAATTCAGCAGTGAGGCGACCGATATCACGAACCAGGCATTACTGTTCTACGCAGCCGGCCTTGTCTTCTTTGCCTTAAGGGATTTCTTGATGAACGGGTTTTATGCGTTGAAGAAGACGAAATTCGCCATGTATTCATGCCTGGGGGCAGTGGCGGTTAACATTGTTTTAAGCGTGCTGCTGTCCAAGGTGATGGCGGTAGGCGGGATCGCGCTCGCCTCCAGCATTTCGATGCTGATCCAGTGTGTAGTATTATTCGGCTATCTGCTGCGCCGGCATCATGCTGATGCGGGGTACCGGAATGGTTTTGTGAAAGAAACATTCAAGATCCTGTCCATCGCTGTGCTGGTTTCCTGCGGTGCCATTCTCGCAGAGAATTTGATGCCCGGCGGATGGAATGTTCTGATTGAGACAATCGTTCTTACCCTGCTCATCTTCGGCCTCTACCTGGCCCTGTCACTTGCACTTAAGGTACATACCGTGAAGCCATTGGTCCAAAAGCTTACAAAAAGGAGTTTTTAATATGAACATATTGATCACGACCATCTTTGATTACCCGCATGAAGGCGGACTCTCCACCCATGTAGCGACACTTAAGAACGGACTGGAAGCAAGGGGCCATAATGTGGACGTGCTGTCCTTCTCCCAGCTTAACCCGCTGCTCAGAAAAGCGTATGCGCAGGCACCGGGATTCATCGCAAGCAAGTTCAAGCCGGGATCCGGGCAGCTGATGAACGACGAAAACCGGATGACATTGATCCGCAAACAGCTCGAACGGATGAAGAACGATTATGATGTCATCAACTCACAGGATGTCTACGCCACCCTGGCAGCCGAATCTTCTGGCCTGCCGGTCGTTGAAACCGTACATGGCTATTACTCCTACGAAGCCATAAGCAGAGGTGCGATCAAAGAAGGCAGCAAAGAAGACCTTGTGATCAGGGAAAAGGAAAAGAAAGCCTACACCCTTGCATCCCGCGTCGTGACAGTGGACCAGAGGATCAAGGACTATGTATACAAAATTGCCGGAGTGAGCGCCACAGCCATCAGGAATTTCATCGATGTGGAAGATTTCAATCCGCTCAAGCTGGACCTTTCGGGCATCCGTAAAGAATTCGGCATCCCCGAAGATAAGAAGATGCTGTTCGTACCCCGGAGGATGACGGAGAAGAACGGGGTCATCTATCCGACACTTGCCCTTCGCAAGGTCCTCGATAAACATCCGGATACTGTCCTTGTCTATGCGGGGACAGGCGAGCAGATGCCTGCCATCAAGGAAGAAGTAGCCAAACAGGGACTGGGAGACAATGTCATGCTGCTGGGCACGGTCGCACATGAAAAAATGAAGTATCTGTACGGAGTCGCAGACGTTGTCCTCGTCCCTAGCATCCATTCGTACGGTGTCGAAGAAGCCACTTCCATCTCCGCCTTGGAAGCAATGGGCTCTTCATCACCTGTCATAGCAGGGGCAGTCGGCGGCCTGAAGGAAATCATCGCGGATCATGAAGACGGGATTTTGGTGCAGGAACGTGATACGGACGCTTTATCAAATGCCATCATTGAGGTGTTGGACTCACCCGGGCTCGGTGATCAGCTTGCCCTGAGTGCCCGCAGGAAGATTGAACGGGAGTATTCGCATTTGTTTGCAGCGGAGAAGTACGAGCAGATTTATCATGAGGCGATCAATGATCAGCGGGTGAAGGTGGAGTAGTTGCTGTTGGGGTGTTGGGGTGGGGGTGTCGGGGTTGTTGTACCTGGTACAGGTGGGATAGATTGTACCAGGTACATTGGCCGCGTTTTGTACCTGGTACATCGACGTTGGATTGTACCTGGTACATTTGTGTTGATTTGTACCAGGTACACAGAACTTATTTTGTACCTGGTACCATCCCCGTAATTTGAGCCAGGGTTATTTCTGGGTTTTTGAGCCAGGGTCAATTGTTGTTTTTTGAGCCTGGCTCAACCTTGGCATTCTGAGCCTGGCTCAACCTCATCTCCCCCCTCCTGCTGTGTCAGGCACAATCCCACCTCTCTGTTCCAGGCACCACCCCCTATACCCAACTCCACCCCAAAACAAAAAGACCGCCCCCCAGGCGGTCCCCAACCAACTAACTAACTAACTTCCCTCTCACTCTTCTTCCAATGCATCCCCCAGCAAAACGACCAAATCTTCCATCTCATGCGTCTTATTCCGCTGCATCAGCTGATCCACCGCTTCCCTTGCGTTCACGCCGTTGAAGAGAATATCATAGAGCGCATCCGTGATCGGCATGCTCACCCCGTACTCAGCGGCGAGCTGCTTAGCTGCTTTCGTCGTTCTTACTCCTTCGACGACCATCCCCATATTGTCGAGCACTTCGTCGAGGTCCATTCCTTTACCGAGCATATTCCCAGCTCTCCAGTTACGGGAGTGGACGCTTGTACAGGTGACGATCAGATCGCCGATACCGGACAATCCGGAGAACGTCAGAGGGTTTGCTCCCATTTTGACGCCGAGCCTTGATATTTCCACCAGTCCGCGGGTGATGAGGGCTGCTTTGGCATTGTCCCCGTATCCGAGGCCGTCCCCCACTCCGGCTGCAAGGGCGATGATGTTCTTGAGGGCCCCGCCTATCTCGACGCCTACCATATCTGTATTGGTATACACCCTGAATTGATTGTTCATGAACATATTCTGGACCTTAACCGCTGCTTCAATGTTCCCGGACGATGCAACCACGGTGGTCGGATGCCTCAGACTCACTTCTTCTGCATGGCTTGGTCCCGATAAGACCACGATATCTTTCAGATTTTCTGGTTCCATCGCTTGTTCAATGATCTGGGATATCCTCAATAAGGAATCAGGTTCGATTCCCTTGCTGACATGGACAATGGTGAGCGGTTCGCTTTGAACCTTCTGTATATCATCGAGCACCTGTCTGATGGCTTTGGTGGGAACAGCCAATACGATGGTATTGGTCCCGCCTATTACATCTTTCAGATTTGATGCTGCCGTGATGTTATCAGGGAGTCTGCACCCCTTCAAGTACTTTTCATTCGTATGGGATTCGTTGATTTCTTTTACCGCTGCTTCGCTTCTTCCCCACATCTCTACGTTGTAACCGTTATCAGCAAGGACAATGGCAAGCGCCGTTCCCCAGCTTCCTGTTCCGATGACTGCTGCTTTTTTATCCATACATTCTTCACCGCCTGAGTTCAATTGAAATTTTTCTTATTTTATCATAAAAATAACGTCTTTTTTTGTATTCCCTTCTGAATGAGAAATACTCCCCGGTACGAATAGTCGGGACAAGGCTGTCATACACTATTATCTATATACTTAAGCAGGATGTGAGGGTTTGATGCAAGGGTTGAAAGCACCAAAAGAGTTATTTGTCCGTTACTGCAATGAACTGGTCTATATTTTTCTCTTCATTAAAATCATTCTTTTTCATCTATTGACGGATACGCCGGTGTCCAGCGGGGTTTACTCGACGTCGCTGGGATTTCTGTTCATTTTCTATGCCCTGTCTTATTTTTTCCGGAATAAGGGAAGGTTGATTTTCTCATATGCTGTCAGTTTTTTCATAAGTCTGCTGTTATTGAGCAATACTCTCTATCTGGATTATTACAGCTCGCCTGTCACCATCGCCACCTTTTACCAGACGTCGAATTTATCCGGTCTCGGGGACAGCATCCTGTACTTGTTCCAGCCTGAATATGCTGTGTATTTCCTTGACCTGCTCGTACTGCCATTCCTTATTTTCAGAAGGTCATTTGTCTATAAAAAACACACTTCAATCGTAAAAGGGGTCCTTCCGTTTGCCGTATTCGGAGTGATGGGACTTTTCATGAAGCCTGTAAAATTGATGCTGATCGATAAGCTGGAGAACCCTGTCCAGGCCTACGATTCACTCGATCAGACGGTTCAGTACGGGATCATGGGCCACCACGCCCTCGATACGTATTTCCATGTCAGGGATGCGAACTTCACCCTTTCTTCGGAAGACAGGCAGCTGATTGAAGAGCAGTTGAATAAAAAAGAAGAATACACGAAAGAGACGAAATATGAAGGAATCGGCAAAGGGAAGAATCTAATCCTTATTCAGGTGGAATCCTTGCAGCAATTTGTTCTGAATAAGAAGGTGAACGGTCAGGAAATCACCCCGACACTGAATAAGATGATGGATCATTCCATCTCGTTTCCAAACTTTTATGCACAGACCATCGGCGGTAACAGCTCGGATGCAGAATTCCTGACCCAGACTTCCCTCTTCCCGATCAATTCAGGATCTGTATTCTTCCGCTACCCTTCCAACACTTATCATTCGCTTGCCAATATGTTGAAGGAAAATGGATATGGGACGCTTGCCGTACATGCTGACGAGAAAACATTTTGGAACCGCCATGAGATGTACCCTTCACTCGGCTTTGAAAAATACGTGACTATAGAGCAGTTTCCCCAAAAGGAAATGGCAGGAATGGGGGTCGGTGATAAAGAGATGTTCACTGAAACAGCCCGGATACTTGCCGATCAAAAACAGCCTTTTTACTCCTTCCTTGTGACGCTTACCAATCATATGCCTTATGAAATAGAAAAAGAAAAACAATCACTGGCACTGCCGCCGGAGCTCGACAATTCGCTGCTGGGTAATTATTTTCAAACCGTAAAGTACACAGATGAAGCACTGGGGTTATTTTTGGAGTCATTGAAAGAAAAGAAGCTGCTGGAGGATTCAATCATCGTACTGTACGGCGACCATAACGGTATTTTCCACCGTGATAAACAGCAGGTCGAGAAATGGATACAGAAGGATATTACAGACGAAGAGTGGTACAGGGAATATGCAACCATCCCGTTCATGATTTATCATCCATCCATCAAAGGGGAGATCAGTCAAACAATCGGCGGACAGATCGATGTTTTGCCTACCCTTGAATCGATCATGGACGTTAGTGTTAAGGGAGCCAATACCATGTTGGGAGCCGACTTACTGAGGACGAAAAAAGGAAGCGTCCTGATTCCAAGCGGAGGATATGTGGATAAGCCCCTCTCCATCACAGCCCAATCTGTCTCACAGGGATTAACCGAAGACCAGCAGAAGGTCTTGGAACTATCAAACCTGATCATAAAAGGAAACTACTTTGGAGAAGAATAACCTCGTGACAACATGACTTTTTATGGGTACTTCCAAAAAAGAGGCTGGAACAAAACTGTTTTAGTCTAAATAAACCCCGAACTAATTAGCACGCTAAGAGGCAAATTAGTCCGGGGTTTAATTTTCTTCAATGGGATATTTAGATGTAGCTCTTTCCAGCGGTTGATTGGAGTGCAAAACGTAGACTCCTAACCGAAATGCGGAAGGGCTTTGCTCAGAGGCGTGTGGCATAAGACGAATCGGCCTGGAAGGCGCACTTTGCCTTCTTGGGCGGTTTGGCTTATGACATGTGCCTCTAAGCCCTGAAGCTGGACAGTTCCTACCCTGAATAAGGAAAAAAAGCTCACGGGCTTCCCGCAAAAGCGGAGTTTTGCACGGAAATCATTATCAGTAATAATAGACTACTCTGAAATTGCTTTTTTTGTTTTGTTCCACTCTCCTTCTATTTCATTTAGATTACAAAATTTGAACACATTATGCATTTTTTGCAATATAACTTATGTTACAATTGGGTAAATTTCTAGTTCCTTCTAACTATTTAACAAAATATAACACTTTTAGAATAGTATTCTTTTATATTTCGACATATGATAGAATTATTTTGTCATATAAGTAATTTATTTGTAAATTGCTTAATTATTCTATTATATGGAGGGATTAAGGAATCTATCATGAAGTCATTCAGAAAGATTAGTTTTTCTTTGTTGGCCGCTTTACTGGTTTTCTCTAATTTCGGAGGAATTGCTCAGGCAGAAACGAGTAAAGCAGCAAATGTCAGTGATGTTACTGTATCAGCCGATACTGGAGAAGCGATCAGCTTATACAAGGAACCTTCCGGGGAGAGTGAAATCCTTCTCGAACTGCCAAATGACGCTGCCGTCTCCCTTCTTGCCGAAAGCGTGGATGAATCCCCGTATTCATTAGTAAGCTATTACGACAGTGAATCGGAAGAAGATATTGAGGGGTATGTATTAAGTAAATACATAGCTATTCCAGCTAAAACTGAAGAGGATCCCGCAAACCAAGAGGATCCATCCCAGGAATCCACGGATAGCGAAGAACCACAGGTTTCGGACGGAGTATCACAGGAAGATGGCGTTTCTTCTGAAGAAGGAACAACAGAACCTGCTGATAATGCCGGCTCAGAAGACCAAACGGTTTCAGAAAAAGAAACTGAAACGGCAAAGGAAGAAGAATCTTCCGAAAGTGTGACTGAAGAAACAGTTGAAAATGAGACTTCTAAAACGGTTGAAATGGCCGATGAAGAGGAAACATCGACAGAAAAAAGCAAATTTTCTGCGTTTTCTGCTTCCGTACAGGAATTCAGCGGTGAAAGTATGAGCGGTATCGCTCTAAAAAGCCCTACTTCTGTATACGAAGCCCAATCAACCTCTTCCAAGAAGCTTAAAAGCTATGATCAAGGAAGTACACTAAGGTACTATGCCTTGAATTCGAATTGGTATGTTACTAGAGTATATTTAAACGGCATCGCCACTACAGGTTATATCTCTGTCAAGGATGTCGAGAAACTCCCGGCGGAACAAACAAGGCTTAAGGGAGTGGCGAAACAGACTACTCCGATCTACCGTAAGGCATCAGCATCCTCAGGTACTTGGAAGAGTTACCCTGCAGGAAGTGTACTTGTTTACGATACATTCATCAGCGGATGGTATGAAGCAAGGGTTTATGCTGAAGGTGATTGGAGAATCGGATACATCAATGCAGCCCACGTACAGAATGCAGCTGAAGATCCGGTCAGGTTGAAAGGCGCAGCCAAGAATACCACCCCGGTTTACCACGATGCGACGACCTCTTCACCTGTGTGGAAGAGCTATCCGGCAGGAAGTATCCTTGTCTATGATACATTCATTGACGGATGGTATTCAGCAAGGATGTATGCAGACGGTGCCTGGAGAACAGGTTACATCAATGCAGCAGACGTACAGAATGCAACTGAAAATCCGGTCAGGCTGAAAGGCGCTGCCAAGAAGACCACTCCGGTTTATCACGATGCAGCGACTTCTTCACCTGTATGGAAAAGCTACCCGGCAGGAAGCGTACTCGTTTATGATACATTCATTGACGGATGGTATTCAGCAAGGATGTATGCAGACGGCGCCTGGAGAACGGGGTACATCAATGCAGCAGACGTACAGAATGCTACTGAAAATCCGGTCAGGCTGAAAGGTGTTGCCAAGAACACCACTCCGATTTACCAAGATGCGGCGACTTCTTCACCTGTATGGAAAAGCTATCCGGCAGGAAGCGTACTTGTCTATGATACATTCATTGACGGATGGTATTCAGCAAGGATGTACGCAGACGGCGCTTGGAGAACGGGATACATTAATGCTTCAGATGTCGAGAACAGCGTACAGGATCAGAAATCCATCAGAGGGATCGGCCTGCAGTCGCCAACCAATCTTTATGAAGATGCCAGTACTGATTCCTCTGTATTAAAGAGCTATCCACAAGGGAAGATTCTGTACTATCAGTCATTTGTAAGCGGTTGGTATGAAACAGGATTTTATGTAGACGGCAAAAAGAAAACGGCTTATATTGACGCCAGCCATGTTGAAAATATCCTGGATCAGCAGGATGATCTTGAGGGGATTTCCCTTTCAGACTCAACGAATGTATATACGTATGCATCAAGAGGCTCTTCTGTGATCAAGAGTTATCCAAAAGGAAAGATCCTGAAGTTCAAAACGTTTTCCGCCAGCTGGTACGAGGCGCGGGTCTTTGTAAACGGAGACCCTAAAATCGGATATATCCATAAAGACGATGTCCAAACCCTCGGTACCGATGTCATCCAGGAGTATACGAATTATGGAATGACATTTGAAGAAATGCTGGATCTACAGATGAGTAACAACCCGCAGACCGATTTATACCGTAATGAGCCTGCCTATATCTGGGCAGACTATGTGGATTTGGATACGTGGACGGTAACGGCCAATGTTAACGTACGTTCCAGTATGTCCACAGCCAGCAGCGATAATATCGTCTCAATGGTAAAGAACGGCGGATGGGTAAATGTCGTCGATACGCATGGTGACTGGGTAGAGGTCCGCCTCACTTGGAAAAATGCTAAAAGAGATGATGTAGCCTACTACTTGGACCCTTCTAACTTCACATTTGGAAGCAAAGAGTACTATCAGTTCCTGAAACTTTCATTACCTGCTAATTTAAGCGTGCAGGAAGTGAATGAGAAGGTGCTTACAGGCAAGGGAATACTGGATGGAAAAGGCCAGGCGTTCATTGATGCTGCCAGCAAGTACAAGGTAAATGAAGTTTACTTGATTTCACACGCTTTGCTTGAAACGGGTAACGGGACATCCGATCTTGCTAATGGTGTCGTTTACAACGGAGTGAAAGTATACAACATGTATGGCTATGGTGCATACGACAGCTGCCCGCTGACCTGCGGTGCACAAACCGCCTATGAACAAGGCTGGTTCACCCCTGAGAAAGCCATCATCGGGGGAGCCGAACTGATCAGCAGCGGATATATCTACAGGGATGGATTCCAGCAGGATACTCTTTATAAAATGAGATGGAATCCTGAAGGATATCACCAATATGCAACAGATATCGGCTGGGCTGCCAAACAGGTTTCAAGTATTTTTAACCTTTATTCATTATTGGATAACTATACTTTGTACTTTGATCAGCCATATTATGAAGTGAAATAAATGACTGAATTAAAAAAGCTGAAGCGAAAACCGCTTCAGCTTTTTTTCATGAGATCAATCCATCTTCTCTCTTATATGATTCAAGATATTTTTACTCGATTCCCCTTTTGAATATTCATTCCATTTAGAGGAGAATGAGCGGACTCTTTCCATGTTTACATCCCCTTGAGCAATAAAAGCGGCGACCTCCTCCGGGGTACGGGCAATCGGACCAGGCAGGAGTGAGAGGAAATTCTCCCATATTCCCCGTTCCTTTTCGTATTGCTCCAAGTCATGCCAGAAGAATATGATCGGGCGATTCAACAAAGAATATTCAAATGGAATGGAAGAGTAATCGGTTATGAGTACATCTGAAATAAATAATAATTCATTCAGCTGATGATGGCCCGAAAAATCATATACGAAATGAGCCAGATCTCCAGGGATGCTTATGTTATTTTTGACTGCCGGGTGAAGTTTAAGAAGCAGGACATATTCATCGCCGAATTGCTTAGCCATGTTCTTCAGATCCAGCTTGATTTCAGTATCCGTCAACTGGTCTTCCCGATAAGTCGGTGCATAAAGCAGCACTTTTTTATCTTTAAGGAAAGGATGTTTCTTGTATAGTACAGATTGTGCGAGAAGCTGGGCCTTTTGATCAAAAAATACATCTGTTCGCGGAATTCCTGTTCGGAGCAGCCGATCTTCTGTCACCCCGAATGCTTCCCGGAAGACTTCTGCCATCGCTTCGGAGCCGATAACTACCTTGTTGAAGCGATTATAAACCGATTTAAAGCGACTTTGGGCCTTTTGGCTTCTATTCTCAATCGACGGATCTTTTAATCCGAATTTTTTAATCGCTCCATTAGCATGCCATAATTGAATGCATTCCACTGTCGGCTTAAAGTCGGATTTTGCAAGGAATCCGTAATAGTTATCCACGAAGACCACTTTAGACGTGGCCAGATGATAGATGGAGCGTATGAAATCCCAAGGTTTTTTAAACTCAAAGAGCAATGTTTCTGCGTCTTTATATTTTGAGAAAATCCCATACATTTTTTCTGTCGTTAAAAAAAGAGTACGACAAGAAAAATCTTGTCGTATCATCTCTTTATAAATGCTTTTATTATTTTCACTGAAAGAGACCACAAAGGTTACTTTCTTTTGCAAAGGGAATAATTTGCTGACTTTAAAGATCACGCTGAAAATAAATAAATAGAATGTTACAGCAAGCTCTCTGATCATTATTTTACATGCAGCAGATCTTTTTTGATCTTACTTGTTGAGATACCGATCGTTCTCGGAAGGTAAACCACTTCACAGTATTCTTTAAGGAAGTCGAACTCACCTTTCCAATCGTCTCCCATTACAAATACGTCAATATCTCTATTTACAACATCCAATACTTTTTGTTCCCAGTTTTCTTCAGCAATGACTTCGTCAACATATTTGATTGACTCAAGGATCATTTTTCTATTTTCGAAGCTGTGATAAGACTTTTTATTTTTAATGGCATTGAATTCATCTGAAGAAATTGCCACTGTTAAATGATCTCCCAATTCTTTTGCTCTTTTCAGCAGATTAATATGACCCCAATGAAGTAAATCGAACGTTCCATATGTGATTACTTTTTTCATTATAGGTTCTCCTCCTGTATTATAACTTCCCAAAAATCTCTATTCTTTTATCCAATTAATCCAAGTGGCTTGTCATTATAGCAAACTAGTAAATAAATCATCTAATAATCAAGTAATCAAGCATTTCTTAAGACAAGTATACCCGAAACTCTTTACACTGAGTTTATAGGGAATTTACAATTGCGTAATAATACTGTCGAAAAATGCCATTCTTTCATCTCATTTTAAACGAGGGAACTTTTTATCGCAAGAGCCCTTGAATGAATATTTAGTGAACTATCTACTTAATACCCATAACATAATGGATTTACACTACATTTACAATTGAAATTTTTTCTATTGTTTCCATTGAGCCAGCGATATTCCCTTTATTCTTATCATCGGCTTAACGACACGTTTTTTCACTTTTTGCAGTAATTCATAGGATACATAAGAGAGGACCAGGACCAGCGGGCTGAATAGAATATGCCACACCACTCTTTCTTCCAAGCCAGGGTATCCCATCACATCTATGAGCAAATGAATGAATTTAATATAGAAGACATGGATCACATAGATGCCTGCGGTTTCCCTCCCGATCTTCGTAATCACAGAGTCTTTCCCCAACTCCGGTTTTGATAGCGCAAATAAGAAAAGTGCAATTGTAACAGGAAGACTCAGAAGGAAGTAATCCCCTATCTTTCCATCAAGAATGAAGACCGTTATTCCTCTTTCTATGATCAACAAGAAAGAAAAGACGATGAAAAGACCCAGCCAGACATACTCATTTATGTCCTTTATCTTCTTTTTGATCGTCTGTTCGTTATACGCTGCATAAGCACCCAATGTTGTGTAAAGAAGACCGAAAAACACTGCGTCCCTCGTTCCGAACGGCAGACTGATCAAACCCGAATAAGATTGTCCGAACAGACCTGTTAAATGTAATCCAAAGCTTGCTAATAGCAGCAGATTAAGCTTATTCAGATGAAGGAAAACATATAAAATGATGATGCTCCATATAAGTGCAACCAGATACCAAAGCTGATAGCCCGAACTTTCCCCATAGAAGAACACTTCCAGTCTGATATTCTCACCCAGGAATCGCATGGTTTCTTTTACAGACGCAATAGGGAAGGAGTGAAAGAACACCTGAACGGCCAAATCGTAAAGCATATAGAAAATGAACCAGCTTGCAAAAAGAATTGAAAGCTTTGACACGTACTTGCTGAAGTACACACCCCCGCCGCTCCCGTCGCGCGCCCTCATTTTCTTTCCGAGTAAATAACCTGAAGTTATAAAGAAGAACGGCACTGCAAAGCGTGAAAGCGTATCAATGGTAAAATCGATATATTGTCCTTCTATCCCCCGGACAGTCACTTCTTCGAATGGACCTGCGTGAATCAGTATGACAGCAAATATGGCAAAAAATTTAAGATAGTCTATTGCATCGTTTCTCTTCATTAAAGTGTCACCTCACTACTAGCGGCTTCACGCTAATTTAACATGTTTCGTCACATGGCGAAATTAAATATACATTACATTAAAATTAAAGGCTGTTTTCTAAAAGATTGCTGCTTTTCGTAAATTGTCCAGCAGCCTGAATGTTTCTTTGTGGACATGCCCTTTTCGAATTCAAGTTTAGACCACAGGCAGAAGGACATCAGAAAACCCTAAGTTCCGGTATTTTCTTGTGTGTAAAACAGCAAAGTATGCGAAAAGAGCTACATTAAAAAAGTGAGCCCTGGAAAAGCTCACTTTAATAGATGTCACTATTCATTCCATTACCGGCTTGACTGAAAGACCCAGGTTATCCGCCTTTGTAGTATAGAAGAGGAACTCCCTGTCTTTATAGGTGATATGATTTTGCGGGATGACTTTAAGGTTTGCCAATTGGTAGTCATTATACCGGACGAAAATGGTATATAAGGAGTCATCCAGGCGATTGAGGTCCTCTACTGATACAATGAAGGAACCCTCATTGCCTTTCAGGCTGACATCACACAGCAAGTCATGATCGACCTTGGAACGGTCCCTGATGACAATTTCATTTATTTCATTCATATAGTCACCGTACACTTCAAACGTCTGTCTGTATGACTTTTCCCCTGCCGTTTCCTGTTCAGAGGCTACTGCAAGCATTGGAATACGGATTAAATGATATTCGTCCTCTAAAAAAGGAATTTCAAAGTACGGGAGCCCGCCTTTGATCACGTACTTCTTATGTTTCTCTTTTTTATGCCATAGGAAGATTTTCGTGAAATCATCGATTCGATTATTGATAAAAAGCTCTGCTGCAGCTCTGAATAACGGCATCTTGAACTCCTCAAGGAACGGATAACGCAAATCCGATGTTGTCTCTACTACTTCTCTGAACAATTCAAAAAACGATTCCTTGTTTTTTGAATTCACAAAAAGGCTGCTGTCGAATGTCCGAAGGAAATCATACTCATATATTCGTGTCAGTGCTGTCTTTTCCATATGCAAAGGAAGATTCTTACCTTTGATATAGTGAATGATTTCAAGATCATTTCTGCGTTTATCCAAAACATCTGTCGTTTTGGTCAATGATCCTTTGTTTTCTTCCAGTCTGTTCACATAGTAGACAGGCTGAACAGTAGTGGATACGGCAGCTGCATTAAAGAATACATCAGAGAAGAAAACTTTATCTTCTCCGAATCTCATCTCCGGAAACCGGATGTCATGGTCAATCAACAGTTTTCTTTTAACCATTCTTGCAGTTGGGCCCATATGATAGAAGAAATGCGGAACATCAAACGGCGAAATCCCCCTTCTTTCCTTTACTGAAGCGAATTCACCTATGATGCTTTCTCCCGATTTCTCCATTTTGATGGTCTTCCCTGCAACATAGTCATCACCCGTCTCTTCCAGAATTGAATACAAGGCTTTCAATCCGTCAGGGTGAAGCCAGTCATCTGCATCCAGAAACGTAATATAGTCGGTTGTTGCAAGCTCAATTCCTATATTTCGCGGAGTCCCGGGAGAGCCGGTATTCTCGTGCAAAGTGATCAGTGTTATATTCTTATATCGATCCGCATAAGACGCGGCAATTTCGGCCGTTCGGTCAGTTGAACAATCATCCACGATGATATACTCGATGCTCTCTGCTTCCAATGATTGATTAAGCACCGATTCAATGGTCTTCCCGATGAATCTCTCTGCATTGTAGGCAGCTGTTACTACCGTGAGTTTCTTGCTGCTCAACAGCTTTTTCATCAGGCTGTGAGGATGATTCAACACACTATATTTCTTTTGAGCAATTAAGTCCCTTGCTTTCTGACCAAAGTCACCATTTAATTTGTTCATTCTCATCCTCCTAGCGGTTGAAACCTTCAAAGGATTATACCCGTCATCGTCTTTTTATTAACCTCAAGGTTTTTTAAAATTCTTTTACAAAGTGACAGCTTCTTAACAATTCGTTACCCTTCCTTATCATGTCTCTTTTTATGTATTTAATAAGCTATAATAATTTCTATTGCAAAGCGGAAACTATGCATATTATGAAGAATTTATCAGTCCTTGTCGAAAATTGAAAAAACATTTATCATTAAATGGTCTATATTAATTTTCTGTAAAAAATTTTAAGAATATTGGTGGTCTGAGATATGCTCCCGAAACTTTTAAATAAGTTCAAAAACAATAACCGCAAGGGCAATAATCACAAGAATAAGCTTAAAGAGAAGATTACCATCCTTCAAGATGGCGACACCCTTACATTTAATGGGAAACTCTCTAAAGATTACTACAAAGTTGAAGATCTATGGCTGAATTCCCGTTTCAATAGTGAAGATTGGTTCAATGTCTCCGCAAATCAATTATCCGATCAACATCATTTTCAATATCAATTCTCCATCACGGAACTAATAAAAAATGTAAGCTCCAAATATCCCGAAGGCGAGCAGGCTTTCGATTGGTATGTAAAGCTCAGTGTTCCCGTTGTACAGTTAGGTGAAAAGGGTTATCGAGCGATTGAAAATAAAGCCACTTTCACCGAAAAAGATGGTGAGACAATCGCTTCATACATGATCCGCCTGGGACGGTTCACGCATACCGAGCGCGGCCGGCTGGCTTTTGTCGAATACAACGATCAAAAAGGAATCTGCTATTTAACGACAAAAGGGAATCTATCCTTCCTTTTGAATGGAGAGCCTGATACTCCCACTAAAATTCAAATTGATCACGTTTCCGTCAAAAAAGGAGCAATGGACATATCCGGGAAATTGTTCACCCGAAATTCAACGATCCTGCATTCACGGATTGTACTGAAAGGAAGAAACACGAGCAGTGAATTCACCAGCCCCGCAACCGTTGACTGGAACGAGGAGACACGCAACAAATTCGGCTTGAACAGATATGAATATTCCGCCACTCTCGACTTTAATAAAGTCTGCGCCGGAGAAATCCTCAAGGAAGATATTTATGACATCTATCTTGCCCTCAAACTTCATGACAAAATGGAAGAAAAACTAATACGGGTCGGCAGACCGACTTTCCGGTCAAGATATTTCATTAAGGAAACTCATTACACAGCAGGGGAAACGGTATCGATTATCAACCCTTACTACACCTTCAAGGCATCCAATTTGTCGCTGGAAGTATATGAATATGACAGAGAAACATTTACTTATTTAGCGGCAAAACAGAAATTCGCCTGGTTTCATCGATTCATGAACAGAAACAAAGATGTATGGCTTGTTGGTGAAAGACCATATAAAGCGCAGGATACAGGATTCCATTTCTTTAAATACATGAGAGAGAACCATCCTGAAAAAAATGTGTATTACGTAATTGAAAAAGATTCTCCAGAAAGAAAAAACGTCGAGCCATATGGAAATGTCATTAACTTTAAGTCAAAGGAACACGTATGGAATTCCTTGATTGCAACAAAGGTTATTTCATCCCATCATCCCGACTATCTATATCCTGTCCGCACACCGCGGTATAAGCGGATTGTGAAAGCTACAAAGGTCTTTCTGCAGCACGGTGTCATGGGAACAAAGAATATGGTGGCAAACTACGGGAAAAAAGCAGCCGGCTTTGACACAGATCTTTTTCTTGTGAGCTCTGATTTTGAAAAAGACATGATTGTAAATGACTTCGGTTATCATCCAAAAGAAGTATTTGTCACTGGTTTATCAAGATTCGATCAACTGCTGAAAAAGGATGTTGCAAAAAAGGATCAAATCCTGATCATCCCTACGTGGCGCGATTGGATAAATAACGAAGAAAGTTTCCTGGAAAGCGAATATTATGAGCGATACCGAGAGCTTGTTTACCATCCAGAGCTTCACGCTATAGCTGAACGCAACGGGATGGAAATAGTCTTCTGCCTCCACCCGAATATGCAGGCATTCACGAAATATTTCACCGATGCCCCGGTCAAGCTCATTAATCAGGGTGATGTGGATGTCCAGAGGCTATTGAAGGAAAGCACCCTAATGATTACTGATTACTCAAGTGTAGGATTTGACTTCAGCTTCTTAAATAAGCCGATCATCTACTACCAGTTCGACCGTGACCGCTTTATCGGCAAGCGCCGCTCACATTTGGATCTTGATAATGACCTCCCGGGGGCGATTGTAAGAGATGCAGATCATTTACTGGACGCTCTCCGGAAATACGAAGATCAGTCATTCATTATGCCTGCTGAATTCCAGAAAAGGTCGCGGAAATTCCTTAAATATAATGATTTAAAATCTTCTGAGAGAATTTACAATGTCATCAATACAGCGGAAGTCAAAAAGCCGCTGACTGAAAAAATCAGCGAAAATCCGCTTGCAACCGCATTGTTCAATCGGTACCGCCGAAGTAAATGGTATTATCCATCAATGAAGTGGTTTTATGCCGCGGCAAAACGGGTAGTACCTATTGACAGAAATATGATCCTGTTTGAAAGCGGCATCGGAAAACAGTATGCTGACAGCCCTCGTTATATTTACGAAGAAATTGTCAATGAAGGGCTGCCGTTCAAAAAAATCTGGGTATATAACCAGACGATGCCGGTTCGCGATGATGATACCAAACAGATCAAGAGGCTGAGTCCCCAGTATTTCTATTATCTTGCAAAATCAGGTTATTGGGTGAACAACCAAAATTTCCCGACCTACATCAAAAAGCGCAAAGGCACCACCTATCTTCAAACGTGGCACGGTACTCCGTTGAAAAAAATGCTGTTTGATATCGAAAACATCCAGGGCCGCTCTGATGATTATCTTGATCGCGTCCACGGAGCAACACAGCAATGGGATTACCTGGTGTCACCGAGTTCATATGCTACCAAGGCATTCAAAAGTGCATTTAGATACAAAGGAAATATGCTGGAAGTCGGATATCCGCGCAATGATTTATTTTACAAACCAAGTCAAGATGATCTGGCTGAAAAAGTAAAGAACAGATTGGGGATTCCGAAAGATAAAAAAGTTATCCTGTATGCACCAACCTTCCGGGATAATGAGACAACCGGCAAGAATAAGTTCGTCTTTGATATCAAGATGGATCTGCAGCAAATGAAAGAACGCCTGGGTGATGAATATATCATCCTGCTCCGGATGCACGTTGTCATCAGTAACAAACTTACCATTCCGGAAGAACTCAGAACTTTTGTTTACAATGTTTCAAAGTATCCTGAAATCCAGGAACTCAGCTTGATCAGTGATATCCTTATTACGGATTATTCTTCCGTTATGTTCGACTTTGCGAATACAGGTCAGCCTATCCTGTATTTCACTTATGATTTCGAAGAATATAAAAACAATATCCGCGGCTTCTATATGGATTTTGAAGAAGAAGCACCCGGCCCGTTTGTGTATGATACCCAGGAAATTATTGAAGCGGTTGAAAACATCGGACGGGTGAAGCATGATTACCGCGATAAATACCAGGCCTTCCTGGAAAAATACTGTTATCTTGAAGACGGTCAGGCTTCTAAACGAATTGTTGATCAATTTTTCAAGGACTGAATAAAAGGACGAGCTTTCGTCCTTTTCCTTCTTCCATGAAAAAATGATTGAAGAAATCAGAGATTTATTGCAGAATAGTCTAAGACTATGACAAACAGTTTGACCAACCGGCATTCTTGTTTGATAAACCGGGCTGTCTTCAGCCCGTTCTGAAGGAAAGGAATCAATATGAAATCAGCTGTCACAGTGTTTAAAGAACAAATTAGCAGTTTTTATTTGATACAACGACTTTCACTCTATGAACTAAAAAGCTCTAATAAAAATAATTATCTCGGGATGCTCTGGGAAGTGTTGAATCCCGGCATTCAGATCGCGATTTACTGGTTCGTGTTCGGTTACGGACTTAAGAGCGGCGGAGAAGGACGCGGAGAGGTGGACGGTGTTCCGTTCTTCCCTTGGCTTCTTGCGGGGATGGTCGTCTGGTTCTTTATAAACCCGGCGATTGTACAAGCATCCAAATCCATTTATTCGCGTATCAAAATGCTGTCTAAAATGAGCTTTCCATTGAGCGCAATCCCCTCTTATGTCATCATGTCGAAATTCTACCCGCATTTATATTTGACGGGAATTTCAATTTTGATGTTTCAATTTATGGGGTATCCTATCAGTATCTACTATTTGCAGCTGCCGTACTATATGTTTGCGGTCATCGCAGTGATCGTTGCCATCTCCCTGATCACGTCGACGCTTTCCACCATCATCAGGGACGTACAGATGGTCGTGCAATCCGTGGTGAGGATGCTGCTGTATCTCTCCCCCATTCTCTGGAATATGGAAGAGCTGCTGAGTGAAAAGTTAGTGACCATCATGAAAATCAACCCTTTTTATTATATTGTCGAAGGATATAGAAGTGCTCTGCTCGGCCAGGGCTGGTACTTTATCGAGCACATGGAGTATACGCTCTACTTCTGGGCCCTTGTACTGGTATTATTCGCTTTCGGTTCATTCATCCATCTGAAATTCAGAAGACATTTCGTTGATTTTCTATAAGGAAAGAAGAGGATACTATGACCAAATCTGTAATCGTAGAAAAAGTCTCAAAAAAATACAAGCTGTATAATAAGCCTTCCGAGCGAATCCTTGACCTTATTTCACCCAAAAGTTTCGGGGAAGATTTCTACGGACTTCGCAATGTCAGCTTTGAGGCTGATAAAGGAGATATCATTGGATTTGTCGGGGTTAACGGATCCGGTAAATCCACTTTGGCCAATATCCTGGCAGGTATCATCCCGGAAACCTCAGGTAAAGTGGAGGTTCACGGCAAAACCGCATTGATTGCGGTCGCTGCCGGATTGAACAATCAACTGACAGGCCGCGAGAACATAGAGTTGAAATGTCTGATGCTTGGATTCAATAAGAAAGAGATCAAGGAAGTTGAACCTGATATCATCGAGTTTTCAGAGCTTGGGAAGTTTATTGATCAGCCTGTCAAATCCTACTCCAGCGGTATGAAGTCAAGGCTCGGATTTGCTATTTCCGTCCATATCGATCCGGATATCCTGATAATCGATGAAGCACTATCTGTAGGGGATAAAGCATTCGCTGAAAAAAGTCTTGAGAAGATGAATGAATTCAAGGAACGCGGAAAAACAATGTTTTTTGTCAGCCATTCCATCGGCCAGATGAAGAAATTCTGTGAGAAGATCCTTTGGCTGGAGTACGGTGAAGTAAAAGCGTTCGGACCCGTCGATGAAGTCATTCCTCAATACGAGAAATTCTTTAAAGACTATAAAGCGATGTCCAAAGCCGAAAAGAAAAAGTTCAGGGAAGAAGCACTGCGTAAACAAAGTGGTCTTGAACCCGTCACTCAATAAATAAGAAGAAGGACCGCATATGGTTCTTCTTTTTACTATGCAGTGCCCCTAACTAAACAAAGGAGTGAGAATTACGATTGAGAAACCTTCTTCTGCGCATCAAAAGAGGCAAAACCATTAAAAGATTATATAAATTGGCCTTTATCCTTGTTGGAAAATTGCCTGCTAAAAAGAATGTCGTTGTGTTTGAAAGCTTCCTGGGCAAGCAGTACAGCTGCAACCCACGGGCCATTTATGAATATATGAAAAGAAATCACCCTGAATATGAGATGTATTGGAGTATCGATCCACGTTATTCAAATATTTTCAAAGACAAGGGGCTAAACACACTTCCCAGATTCTCGATCCCCTGGCTGTTCAAAATGGCACGTGCGAAATATTGGGTGTCCAACAGCAGGCTGCCCTTGTGGATTCCGAAGCCTGCCCGCACCGTGTATCTGCAGACCTGGCACGGAACCCCTTTAAAGCGGCTTGCAGCCGATATGGATGAAGTGCACATGCCCGGCACGGATACAGAGAAGTATAAACGGAATTTCTTGAATGAATCGAGCAGATGGGATTATCTGATTTCGCCCAACCGCTACTCCTCTGAAATATTCGCGCGGGCGTTCGGCTTCAACAAGAATATGATTGAATCAGGCTATCCAAGAAATGATTATCTGCATAATCATGATGATGCAGAAACGATTGCAGAAATAAAAAAACGTTTGAATCTTCCAAAGGACAAGCAGGTCATACTGTATGCCCCCACTTGGAGGGATAATGAATTTTATTCGGTCGGCAAGTATAAATTCAATCTTAAACTTGATCTGGATAAGATGCAGAAGGAGCTTGGCAATGACTATATCGTCCTTTTGCGGATGCACTATCTTATCGCTGAAAACCTCGATCTAAATGATTATTCCGGATTCGCTTATGATGTTTCCCATCATACGGATATCAGCGAATTATATTTGATTTCCGACCTGCTGATCACGGATTACTCTTCAGTATTCTTTGATTATGCCAACCTTAAGCGCCCGATGATTTTTTATGTATACGATATTGAAAATTACCGGGATTCATTGAGAGGCTTTTATTTTGACTTCGAGGAGCAGGCTCCGGGACCTCTTGTCAAGACAACGGAAGAAGTTATTCACCATGTCAGGAACAAAGACCTGTTTAATCAATCTGATTTTGACTCATTTTATGAGAAGTTCTGTTATCTCGAGAGCGGACAATCAAGTAAACGGGTGGTTGAAGAAGTATTCCAGCCGAACCGGAAGAACTAGAAGTCTGAAAGAAACCTGTGGTAAAACAGGTTTCTTTTTTTGCTCATAATGTTACGTTTTCACTCCAAATATTACACTTATATTTCAAAACGATGTTTATATGCATAAAGAACTACAAAACACACTATAATTCGCGAAAATACTCCCCTATTCCTCTTAATATATGGTAAAATGACAGAAAAATATCCCAAACTAGTACATAAAAGGAGAAAGATTCGTGAAAAAAACTATTGTGTCTTTTGCAGCCACCGCTGTTCTGTCCACCACTTTCGTCTCAACTGCTGCCGCGAACACCCATAAGGTCGAAACGGGTGATTCTCTTTGGTCGATTGCCAGGAAATATGATGTGACTGTTGCCAATCTAAAACAGGTGAACAAGTTGAATTCAGATTTGATTTTTCCGAATCAGGTCCTTAAAGTAGCAGCCGGCCCGGATAATACTCCATCTGCCCCTTCTGCCCCGGCGAAAACTGCACCGGCCAATTCATACACGGTAAAGTCGGGTGATACGCTGATTGCCATTGCGAACGAACATTCCATCACCCTGGGAGAATTGAAAAGCTGGAACAATATTAAAAGTCATTTGATTTATCCCGGACAGAAATTGACCGTTTCAAAGGACGGTTCTCCGGCACCTGCAGAACCATCCGCTCCTAGCCCGGCCCCAAATAAAAAGCCGGCTGAGTCTGCGAACGGTTCTTACACCGTGAAATCCGGTGATACACTGTCCCACATCAGCATCAACTATAATGTCAGCGTATCCGCAATCAAAAAAGCCAACAACCTGAAAAGTGATATGATCTATGTTGGACAGGTGCTTAAGCTTGGAACGTCTCAAGCTGTACAGCCGGAGCAGCCTTCAAAGCCTGCAGAACCGGCTCCGCAACAGGACGGCACTGCTTTCAATGCAGATCAGCTCATTTCGCTCGCTAAAGCACAGCTTGGCAAACCTTACGTATGGGGCGGCTCAACCACTTCAGGTTTCGACTGCAGCGGATATATCTATTATGCATTCAACAAAGCCGGTGTGAAAGTCACCCGTACTTCCAGTGAGGGCTATTATAACCGCTCATTTTATGTGAATAAGCCTGTAGTTGGCGACTTGGTCTTTTTTGAAAATACATATAAAAAAGGCATTTCGCATCTCGGAATTTACGTAGGCGATAATAAGTTCATCCATGCGGGTGACAACGGGGTGGAGATCACAAGCCTGAATAATTCTTATTGGAAATCGAAGTTTGACGGATTTAAGAGATTTTATGAATTGTAATTTGCCAGAGAGCAGAAATCCTTTTGGATTCTGCTTTTTTTTATTTTGAGCTTGCGAACCCGCGTCATTTGTCGTATTTTGAAGAAAAATTTTTGTTCTATGACCCCCATAAACTATATTCCACTTGTTGTTGAATTGTGGTTTAATTAATTGATTTTATTATTTCAATTGATGGAGGATCAGTCCCATGGGGAAAAAATGGTTCAGCAGTTTACTAGTTCTCATGTTGTTTTTCAGTTACAGTCTTTCAGACATTCCAATGGTGAAGGCAGCCGGAGAAGAAATGCCGGTGCTGGATGCCGAAACACTCGAACAATCCATTACGGTCGAGGACGAATTTGAGGGAGGAGAAACCATTCAATGGTATAAGGTTACTCCCTCTGCAGAAGATATCGGGAATTTCACGCACTTCCGGATCAATCTTCAATCACAGGAAGAAGTGACGGTCACCGTATATGCAAGTCTTGATAAGGCAATAGCCAATGAAGCCTTTGACCGCTACAGAGGGTATTCATATTCGGACGAAGCAGCATCCATCGACTTCCCTCTTGCCTGGACCGGCCCTTATTACATAAAGGCAGAATCTTACCCAATGGAAGAGGAAGCTGATGAAGGCGGTGCCCGCGGATCTTATTCGCTTGCATATGAAGGAGTGGCCCTGCCGCCTTCGCACGGGGGTGCAAGTGAAGAATGCCCTGCGGAATTAAGTACTAAAGAGAAAGAGAACGGAAAAGCGATCCTGCAGGATATGCGCACAATACGTGATACCCTTCTTTCAGAAAACACGAAGGGCAAAGAATGGACATCCCTTTACTATAAAGCTGCACCATTCATCTCGGCAAAAATACTATTTAATAAGAAAGCGCGCGAGGAAGTCTATACGAATTTGGACACCTTGAAGAATCTGCTTTCCGATACAGCCGATAACGGGAAGTACAGCAGTTATACCATTTCACCTTCTGAACAGAAAGCTATTCAATCCCTGCACATGCTCGCATATGAGGCAGTGCCTGCAGTGCTCCAGAAACAAATGGGCAAAGCGCTGAACGGGATTGACCTGGAAAAGGTGTCAGGCTCCACCGTTGCCGCGTTGCTGGGGAAAACCGGCCTGATTGAAGCCTCGGCAGCAGCAGAACAGAAGCTGATCGTAAAAGTAAAAGACAACCAATCAGCAAACAAAGTCATTTCAAAGGTCAAATCCTACGGGACGCAATCGGTCAGCATGCTTTCTTCTCAAACCAGCCAGCTGCTTGTTGTCGACTTGAACGATGAAGAAAAAGGTTATCATGCAACTGCCGCTTCAACAGAGAAACAAATTGAAAAGCTCCCGGAAGTCGAGTATGTCGAACCGGTTCAGACATACAGGGCTCTATCGACAGATACCAGCTATCCCTATCAATGGTCTTTAGAAAATCCTGAGATCGAAACCGGGGATATTGGATACGATGCACTGGAGAGTCTCCTGCAAGGAAAGCAGCTCCCTTCCACTATGATCGCGGTCGTGGATACCGGGGTTGACCACAGCCTGGCAGACCTTTCTGACCAGGTTGCTTCTGACAAAGGAAAGAACTTTGTGGACAGAACAGCCGATGCAAGCGATGATAACGGGCACGGAACCCATGTCGCCTCCATCATTGCAGCAAAAGCCAATAACCACTACTCGATTGCCGGGATCAACCCATTTGCTGTAATCCTGCCGGTAAAAGTTCTTGATGCTTCTGGAAGCGGAGACACCGAACAGATCGCTTACGGTATCATGTACGCGGCCGACCAGGGTGCGAAAGTCATTAATCTCAGCTTAGGCGGGCCATACAGCCGTACCATTGAGTATGCGCTTCAATATGCCTCCAAAAAAGGCGCTGTGATCGTGGCAGCAAGCGGAAATGACGGGTTTGAAGAAGTATCTTACCCTGCCTCTTCCAAGTATGCCATTTCGGTCGGATCAACAAATAAATTGAATATCGTTTCGGACTTTTCCAATTACGGGACAGGACTGGATATGGTTGCACCGGGATCTGAAATCCCCGCCCTGCTCCCTGACGGAAATGTATCCTATATGAGCGGGACTTCCATGGCGGCCCCTCATGTCTCAGCCGCTGCCGGACTGCTTTTATCGCAAAAGCCGGGGCTGGCTGCCGGAGAAGTTGAAAAACTGCTCACGGAGACGAGCAGGGATATCGCTTTTGAGGAACTGGATAACCCTATGAATCAATATGAGGAAGATCCCTATCAGTATGAAGAAGAGTATCCGTACCCTGAAGAGGAGCTGCTTCCGGGCTACGACATGGTTTCCGGCTGGGGAAGCCTGAACGCCTTAAGTGCCTACAGCGTTGGGGAGCTCCTGGTAAACGTAAATCCAGTACTGAACAACCAGACAAAGGTAACCGGAAAAGCGAAGACAGGTTCAACTGTTAAAGTAATGAATGGAAGCAAAGTACTGGGAACGGCTGCAGCGAAATCAGGAGCATTCTCTGTGACGATTCCGATCCAGAAAACAGATCAGATTCTAAATGTGACGGTTACCGGCGGCTCTGCAGAAGCGTCCATCCGCAAAGTGGTCGAAAAAGCACCGGATAAACCGAAAGTGAAACGCGTCACCAATAAGGATTCATACGTTTCAGGTAACGCAGCAGCAGGCTTAAAAGTAACCATCAAAAACACATCGAAAAAAGTGATTGCCTCAGGGAAAGTAAATGATGAAGGTTCTTTCAAAATAAAGATTCCTAATCAAAAAGCCGGCACCGTCCTTTATGCAAGTGCAGTCGAAGGTTATAAAGAAAGCACCGAAGTAAAATTAACGGTTGCAGATGCCATTCCTCCAGGTGCCCCTAAAGTGAAGGCGGTAAGCGACAAGAGCACGGTAATGACGGGAACAGGCGAAGCATACGCCTTCATTTCGGCAAAGGTGAAAGGAAAACAGATTGCCTCTGCCAAAGCAAATTCGAAAGGCAGCTTCACATTAAAAATCAAGAAACAAAAAGCCGGTGCGACCATCACCGTCACAGCAAAAGACAAAGCGGGGAATGTCAGCAAAGGAACGAACATCAAAGTCAGCGACAAGACCCCTCCCCCTTCCCCGAAAGTCAATAAAGTGACGAGTAAGGACAAAGTGGTTAAAGGTAAGTCGGAAGCAGGCGCTGCGATCACGGTGAGAGCCAAAAATAAAACGATCGGGACTGGGAAGGCTGATAAGAAGGGATCGTTTTCAGTGAAAATAAAACAGCAGAAAGCAATGTCGGTATTGACGGTAACCGCGAAAGATAAGGCTAAAAACGTAAGCCAAGGTAAAAAAGTCACTGTGAAGAGTAAATAATTCTAAACTAAAAAGGTAAATCCCATTTGCAAGGGATTTACCTTTTTATAATGAAGTTAGTTCTGTTATTTTATTTTTAATGAATTGAATATACTTATCATCCTGCTGCAGTTCAAATACTACCAATGCTTTTTCCATGTACACCTTAGCTTTATCTTTGTCATTTAGTAATTCAAAATTGTAACCGATCTGGTAATGCAGTTCTCCCAAAAGGAACATGGTATCTTTTTCCAAACACCATGAGATTCCATCTTGACAATATTTTATCGATTCTTCTATTTTTTCAGACCTCGTTAACAGTCTTGCGTAATTATAAAAAAATCGAGTTTTAATTGTATAGTCAGACAAATATGGTAAAAGCATAATCCCTTCCCGAATTTCTGTAAATACTTCTTTAGCTTTCATTATATCTTCGTTAAAATAAAACATACCAACGGAAATCAATATCTCTAACTCTCTCTCGGAATAGACTTTATTGTTTTTGTGAGTCAAGTTAATGGCTTCCTGTAATGTGGTTATTGCTTTCTTCACATCTTTATCCAACTCATATTCATATATTCCCTTGTGCCATTTTAATATTTGTAGATTAGCATTGTTTTGTATGAATAACGGGTTCTGTTCTTCTGCTTTCACAATTTGTTTAATATCATTATAGTTAAATGTTCTTCTTGCCTTCTTCAACTGATGACTGACTTCTTGTACATAGTCTAATCTCGGTGTCATGCCGATATCAAAGAAGTAGTTTACATCTACACCTAATTTTTGCGATATTAAATATAAAGTAGAAGCATAAGGAAACACAATCCCTTTTTCAATCTTACTTATTTGAGCTTGTGTACATATTCCCTCAGCTAATTCTTCTTGAGAGATACCAATATTTTTTCTTAATTCTTTAATTTTTTTACCGACTGCATAAAAGTCCATAAAATCCCATCCTTAAAATATGCCTATAGTTATATTTTTGTAAGAAAAAAATCGATTTTCATACATTTGATCGCGAATATCTAGTGAGAAAGTCTCCTCAGGGCTTATTTTATATTTGAAAATTTTTGTTAATATAAGTATTCTTAAACTAATCATATCGAATTTTCATTGATTTGAAAAAGGAGGAAATACCTATGAAAAAGAAATTATTTGCCATTTTAACTACAGCTTTTCTAATCACAGGGTTAACTGCAGTATCATATGGCGGAACGGTTACTCCCCAATCCACAGAATTACCAAATATTCATTAATACCTTCTGCGATTTATCTATACTACGTTTTATTAACTTAACACTTTCATTTTACTGAAAGTGTTTTTGTTTTGACAGGAAAACATTTTATTCTTCTGAGAATATTCCTAAAGTTATATATTTCTTTAAAAAACAGCAGATTCCTCTAATTTAATGCCTGAGATTACTTAATGAAGTCACTGAGCCAAAATACCTCTTTTTACTTATTGTGATAGTATAAAAGTACAATAACAGAAAGGGGGCTTCATGATGAAAGAACTCAACATGAAAGTAAATCCTCTATATTCCGAGGTAGATTTGTCGATACAGTTCCACTTTGAATTTGAACAAGGTGACAGTAAGGTCGGTGAA
Organism: Rossellomorea aquimaris; assembly: GCF_001877785.1. GTDB lineage: Bacteria > Bacillota > Bacilli > Bacillales > Bacillaceae_B > Rossellomorea > Rossellomorea aquimaris_A. The sequence continues at coordinate 77,742 of NZ_MINN01000139.1, forward strand.
GCACTGGTTTCTACCTATGCCATCCAAGATCAATCAGAAATGCCCCGCAGCACCAAGGGTATCAGTTACAGAAAGACTTCGAAATGCGCGGTGATCGACCGGTTTGAAGTCATCAACGATTCGGAAAAATTATGTATGAACAAACTCAATCATTTTCTCCAGGTCATCGGGATGAAAGAAGTCCACAGCGGTTACGACCTCTATAAAGAAGCATAAATCATTTGAAGGCCCGTCACTACGGTCGCTTAAAGCGCCGAGTGACGGGCCTTCCTTTAGTTGATGAGTGTATTGATTATGAGCAGGCTCGCAATCCTGCTCGTCATATCCCTGATATCGAGCGTCGGATCGATTTCGACGATGTCCATGGCCTGGACCTTAGGGTGTCTGACTGCTGACTGAACCGCTTCCGATAGCGTGTCCGGATCCATCCCTCCCGGACCGATCGCCGGGCATCCTGGAGCATAAGCCTGATCGAGGACGTCCATGTCGACTGACAGGTAGATGGTGTCCACTTTGGGGTCGAGCTGGTTTAAGGCTGACTCGATCAGTTCTTGAATTGGATGTTGTTTGACGTCCTTCATCGTGTAGACGGTCACACCGTTTTCAATGGCGTAATCATGGTACGCTTTAGCGTTCGCGTAGTTCCGGATGCCGATCTGGATGAGATGCTCCCCTTTAAGATGCCCTTCTTGTATCAATCTCCTGAACGGCGTGCCGTTGGTCGGACCCCCATCCTCTGTGTTCCTGAGGTCATGGTGGGCGTCGAGCTGGATGATGCCGACCGTCCCCTTCGTTTCTTTGATGGCTTTCACGGTTGAGGTGGTGATGGAGTGATCGCCTCCCAGGATGATCGTAAAAGGTGCCGCTTCCGCTTGGGCGATTTCTTTGGTCGATTGATAGATTCGCTGGTGGCACTCTTCGATTGATGTCGGATGCATTGCGATGTCGCCGAAATCGATGATGGTTTTGCCGCTTATGTCCGTTTCTTCCTCGATGTTGTACGTTGTGAAGGAGTTCAGGCATCTTCTCATCGCATCCGGTGCAAAGCTTGCCCCCGAATGGGAAATGGACGGTTTGGAAAGGGGGGCGCCAAGGATGGCGACATCCCCTTTCGCCCCGTCCGTATATGGTGTCAGCAGTTCGGCAGCCTTCGTCGTGTACCGGTCCATGAACTGCGCTTTACCTGCCGGCTTAATGTGTTGAAAGTTGCTCATGCAGCTTCTCCTTGCGGTAGACTATGCGTCCGTTTTTCATGACGGTGTTTGTATGGTTCACCCCGTAGTGATACGGGATGTAATGATAGTTCGGTGCATCCCACAGGACGATATCGGCTTTACGCCCTTCCTTGAGCCTGCCTGCCTGGTCCCCTCTGTTGATGGCAAAGGCAGAGTTGACCGTCACCGCGTTCCAGATCTCTTCAGGCGTCATTTTCAGCTGAAGAGATGCCAGGCTCATGATGAACTGCAGATTCTCGGTCGGCGAGCTGCCCGGGTTGAAGTCGGTGGACAGTGCCACTGCCGCTCCCGCCTCGAGCATGCCGCGTGCATTGGCGAATTTCCCTTTGTTCAGGTAGAAGGATGTACCGGGCAGGAGGACTGCGATGGTGTCCGTCTCTCCCAGTGCCTGAATGCCTTTTTCGGAAGCACCTACCAGGTGGTCCCCGCTCGCCGCGCCGATTTCTGCAGCCATTTCCGTTCCGCCGAGCGGATCGATTTCGTCGGCGTGGATTTTCACGGAGAATCCTTTTTCTTTGGCTGCTTTCAGGAAGCTGCGTGACTGCTCGACCGTGAAGACACCCGTTTCGCAGAAGATGTCTACGAATTCGGCGAGGTCTTCTTTTTCAATGTCTGAGAGCATGTCGAGCATTTCCTGAAGGAATTCATCAGAGCGGTCTTTGTATTCCGGCGGGATTGCGTGCGCCCCGAGGAACGTCGATACAAGATCGGCTGCGTGTTCCCCGTTCAGTTTTTTGGCCACTCTGAGTTGTTTGAGTTCCGTTTCTTTGTCGAGACCGTAGCCGCTTTTTGCTTCGACGGTTGTAACTCCGTATGAAATCATGCGGTCGAGGTGGAAGCGCGCTTTTTTGAGCAGCTCTTCTTCTGAAGCTTCGCGTGTAGCTTCCACTGTAGAAAGGATGCCTCCTCCTCGCTTTAGGATTTCTAAGTATGGGACGCCCTGCTGTTTCAGAGCCATTTCATGTTCGCGCGAGCCGCCGAACACGAGATGAGTGTGCGGATCGACGAGCCCGGGTGTCAAGAGCTTTCCTTCTGCGTCAATGCGCTCTGTTGCTTTGTGTGACTGAGCTTCCTCATGGGTGCCGATCCAGTCGATATGGCCATCCTTGATTCCGATGGCTGCGTTATTAAGCACTGGGAGATCACTCATTTCTTTCCCTTTTAAAGGTCCATCACCGTGGTCCATTGTCAGCAGCTGTCCAATGTTTTCTATAATCATGTCGAATTGTTTCGTCATCAATTATTCTCCTCCTTTTTTCATTGGGATTTGAATGTTATGTTTTTCAGCTGTTCTTTCGGCGATATCATAGCCAGCGTCCGCGTGGCGGATGACGCCCATTCCAGGGTCTGTCGTAAGGACGCGTTCCAAGCGTTCCTGCGCAAGGTCCGTACCGTCCGCTACGACTACCATTCCAGCGTGCAGGGAGTAACCCATACCCACTCCGCCGCCATGGTGGAAGGAAATCCAGGAACCGCCTGCCGCTGTGTTGATCAGCGCGTTCAGGATCGCCCAGTCCCCGACTGCGTCGCTTCCGTCCTTCATGCTTTCGGTTTCACGATTCGGCGATGCGACAGATCCGCAGTCAAGGTGGTCACGGCCGATGACGATCGGCGCTTTGAGTTCTCCTTTTTTAACCAGTTCATTGATGGCAAGCCCCATCTTTACGCGCTCGCCGTAACCGAGCCAGCAGATCCGTGACGGCAGTCCCTGGAACGATACCTGCTCCTGTGCCATGTCGATCCAGCGGTTGAGTGCTTCGTTTTCTGGGAAGAGTTCTTTGATCAGGCGGTCCGTTCTGTAGATGTCTTCCGGGTCTCCTGAAAGTGCTGCCCAGCGGAATGGCCCTTTCCCTTCACAGAATAGCGGGCGGATATAGGCAGGGACGAATCCAGGGAAGTCGAATGCGTTTTCTACCCCTTCATCTTTCGCGACCTGGCGGATGTTGTTTCCGTAGTCGAATACGATGCTGCCGCCTTTTTGGAACTCCAGCATCGCTTCCACATGTTTGGCCATGCTTTTTTGTGACAGCTCCGTGTACTTGGCTGGATTTTCTTTTCTCAGGCGTGCCGCTTCTTCTATGGAGTATCCTTCAGGGACATAGCCGTTGAGCGGATCGTGCGCTGAGGTCTGGTCGGTCACGATGTCGATTTTCACGCCTCTTTTTAAAAGTTCGTGATGGATTTCAGCTGCGTTTCCTAATAGAGCGATGGAGAGTGCTTTCCCTTTGTCCCTTGCTTCGTAAGCCATTGCGACGGCTTCTTCCAACGAGTCCGTCTTCACGTCACAGTACTTCGTATCCAGACGCTTCTGGATGCGTTCTTCATCGACGTCCACCGCGATGACGACCCCGCCGTTCATTGTGACGGCGAGCGGCTGCGCGCCGCCCATGCCCCCAAGGCCTGCTGTGAGGGTGATGGTGCCCTTCAAGGAGTTATTGAAGTGTTTCTTGGCAAGTGCCGCAAACGTCTCGTACGTGCCCTGCAGGATGCCCTGGGTGCCGATGTAGATCCAGCTGCCCGCCGTCATCTGGCCGTACATCATGAGGCCTTTCTGATCGAGCTCGTGGAAATGCTCCCAGTTGGCCCATTTCGGCACGAGTACGGAGTTTGAAAGAAGAACTCTCGGAGCCGCTTTGTGCGTTTTGAAGACGCCGACAGGCTTACCTGATTGGACAAGCATCGTTTCATCGTTTTCCAGGTTTCGGAGCGTGTTGACGATCGCATCGAATGATTCCCAGTTGCGGGCCGCTTTCCCGATGCCGCCGTAAACGACGAGCTCTTCCGGAATCTCTGCCACTTCCGGGTCCAGATTGTTGTAGAGCATGCGGAGGACCGCCTCCTGCTCCCATCCCTTGCACTCTATTTCCGTTCCTTTTTTCACTTGTACGATTCGTTTGTTTGCATTAACCATTAGTCGTTTCCTCCTTTGTTTTCGTGATCGATTTTAGTTGGAATTGTTTAAGCCAGCCTGCTGCTTTTTCTATATCCTTCGAGAAGATCCGGTCCTTCGTGATCGAAGGGACGATTTTTCTCGCTTCTTCATAAAATTTGCGGGTCGCGCTTGCGAGCAGATCCGTGCCCCGGTGCTCGACTGCCTGCAGATTGCAGATCAATTCGACCGCAAGGACTCTTCTTGTATTTTGTAAAATTTGATAGGCGTGGCGAGATCCGATCGTACCCATGCTGACGTGGTCCTCCTGGTTCGCTGATGACGGGATTGAATCGACGCTAGCCGGATGGGCCAGTGTTTTATTTTCAGAAACGAGTGAGGCAGCACAGTATTGCATGATCATCGCGCCTGACTGCAGGCCTGGCTGCGGGCTAAGGAATGCCGGCAGGTCGTTCAGCTGCGGATTGACGAGCCGCTCGATCCGGCGTTCCGAGATGTTCGCGAGTTCGGCGACCGCTATTTTCATAAAGTCCATGGCAAACGCGATCGGCTGGCCGTGGAAGTTCCCGCCGGAGATGACCTTTTCCCCGTTTTCAAAGATCAGCGGATTATCCGTCGCGGCGTTCATCTCGATTTCCAGCTTTTCTTTTACATAATCGAGTGCCTGCCAGGAAGCACCGTGTACCTGCGGGATGCATCTCAGGGAATAGGCGTCCTGCACGCGGATATCCCCCTGCTTTGTCGTCAGTTTACTGTCTTGCAGGTATTCCCTGATCCGCTTCGCCGTTGCGACCTGCTGAGGATAGCCCCTTACTACATGTATATCTTCGTCAAACGCATCCATGATTCCCTGCAGGCCTTCCATTGTCAGGCTGGCGATCATTTCACTTTGAAAGGCGAGCTCCTCCGCTTCCAGGTAGCCGACGACACCCATCGCCGTCATCGCTTGCGTGCCATTGATGAGGGCCAGCCCTTCTTTTGCCTGAAGCTGGATCGGGAAGATGTTTTCTTTGGAGAGTACAGGCAGTGTCTGATGCACTTCTCCTCTGTAGTGGACTTCTCCCTCTCCCATAAGCGCCAGTGCCAGATGGGAAAGAGGTGCAAGGTCTCCGCTTGCCCCGAGCGAGCCCTGCTGCGGGATCACCGGGTGGATTTCTTTATTCAGGAACTCTACCAATCTTTCAACAATGACCGGTCTCACACCGGAATAGCCCTTCAGGAGGGCATTGGCCCTAAGAAGAAGCATCGCCCGTGATACCGTTTCAGGGAACGGATCTCCCACTCCGCACGCATGGGAATGGATGAGATTGAGCTGCAGCTCCTCCACGTCATCGGAATCGATCAGCACATCGCTGAATTTCCCGAAGCCGGTCGTGATCCCGTACACCACGCGCTTCTCCTTCACAATCTTCTCAACCGCTTCACGGCTCTTCTTCACCCGCTCCATGCTCTCCGGGGAGATGACAGCCTCCTCCCCTTCATAAATGATCTTTCTTGCGTCTTCCAGACTCAATGAACCCCCTGATAAAACGACCATGTATATTCACCTCAAGTAGATAATTTTTTTATAAACAGAAAAGGAGACCCGACCCGAAGACAGAGTTCTGCCTTGGGTCGAGCCTCCTTTTGACTGGTTTCTATAGGCTCTTACTACATTAAATTGATTTCTTGAAAAAATACTTGCATTTCGATTCCAGCTGGACTGCTAATTACAGTACTGACTCGTGCTCTTTTCGCCGTCAAGCGAAAACCTGTAAACGGCAGAATTCCCGAAAATACCCAAACCCCGGTATTTTCTAATGTGTAATAATGCATAGTATCCGAAAAGAGCTTAATTAAATATGATTGATGCCTAAACCGATTGTTTCGTGTTCCAATCCTTTGATGGGCGCGCCAATCGTTCCATACAGTGCGACTGCGATCCATTCGCCTTCCTCTTCGCTTTCATAAGGCGTTCCCCTTACGATGGAGAATCGGAGGCCGACCGTCCGGAGGACTTCCCCGATCTGGGTGTGTCCCCTGGTCACCCCCGTGAGGGCTTCCATGGTCGCATGATACAGCGCATGCATTTCACGATAAAGATCTTCTCGTACAAGATCGCTTCTTTTTGCTGCCGTTTCGATGGCAGCGACGATCTTCTGACTGTCCATGGAGCCGATCCTGCCTGTGCAATAGCTCCAGTCCAGTTCATTGAAATGCCGGTTCCACTCGTCTTCTTTCTTGTCCAGAAGCAGGAGCAGCATGGCGTTCTTTCCAATTTTGGTATGATCCAATTTCTCCAAATGGCATTCCTACCTTAACTAGAAAATTCTAAAAATACTAATAACTACTTCTATTGTATGGTGTGCATTCTGATCGGTCAACGGAAAATGTCTTGATTTTAGAAACTTAGAGAGGTAGTTTGGTAGCGTGGTAAAGGGGGTTTTTGCTCACTGCACGGAAAATAGACGCCCCCAGCTTAACAGGTTCGCCTTGATTTTTAATGATTACCGATCTTTGCTTTTTCATTTTCTCTTTTTAAGTTCAAGATTTTTCATAAAGTATGAATCTTCCATCATCGCATTTATGACTGAGATAAGAGAGAATATCAACCCTGTCTCCTTCCCTCAACGTGTCTTTCATGGGAAACCGGGCACGCACATTCAGTTTTCCTTCCCCATCTTGGTTTTCCAGCACGATTTTACAGTCGAGGGGCTTCTGTTCCCTGTCATCTACACGGACAAATTTAAAGGGGATCGAGTGCTTGGAATCGATCGGCACCGCAAACAAAGTGCTGAATCCAACTGTTTCAAGGATTCTGTCGGAGTATAGGATTCCTTCCAATGCATGGGAGAAACCCGGCGGCCTGCTGACCACCACCAGCTGTTTTTTGTACTGCTGGCCTTGGAATAATACGAGGTGTTTTTTGAGTGTTGTTTCAATTTTCCTTGATACGTGGAAATCTTCAAATACTAAAATGAATTCTTTGCTCATTGCTTCCTCCTCTTTATGCTGTATTGTTGACTAGGAATATTTTCCTATAAACTACCATTCGACATTATATTCCTTATTCCTGTAATTTTTTTAAAATTTTTACAAATATAATTGTAAGCGTTCATTTCTAGCGAAAGACCTTACCTATATAGATAATCCGGTCGTTCTCTTTAATAAAGCAGGTTAGCTTATTGCTGCGGGTTGTTCTTGGCTGCGTATGGAAGTGATATAATCCGGAGTGATTTTTGTCGTTTTCTTTGTAGCTGGAAAAGAAATGGATCCGCTTTTTGCCGCAGTTTCCAGCCCTGAAGCAGCTTTTGTTTTTCTTTGAAACTTGAAAACTGATACTCATTGATGAAAAGTCCTTGTTGTTGTCCCACTTTTCATTTTCAGATTCAGTGGTTGAAACGCTTCCTGCAACTATCTTGCTATACTCTTGTCTCTTTATATTCAATCTAATCGCCACCCTTCATTCTTTTACAACAACAAATGACAATATTCTACTTTATCATACTACTGATTTACGTAATTTGGTATAGGTAATTTACTATTTTCCGAATTGAAAGTTAATTAACTTGTTAATCCGTTGATTCATTCACTATGAGCAATTAAAAGGATTATATTGAAGGAAAAGGGATGGTCGGTGAGAAGCTGGGAGTTACATGAGGAGCTGGAGCCATACAGGGAAGCAAGCCGTCTTTATTGTTATACCGGAGATTCGTGATTGACTTCGCTTTTTTAATAAAAAAGCACTCTATACCTTATTGCAGGTTTAGAGTGCTTTTGTGCTTTGTAATGTATATTCAGTTTGCAATTCTTGTTTAAGCCAATTTAACATCTTATCCGCATCCATGTTTCCTTGCTGCCCTTTATCAAATGCTTTCTGCATGACAGAAAGAACATGCTGCTCCTTGCTGATCTTATTCAAAAAAGATAACCTCCTGCAAATTCTGATAGTTTCTACTACATTAATACACTGTCTGACACGAATACAAACATCAATTAATTGATATATTACCATATTTATACATGAAATCATATAGTTATCCTTTAAAAAATATGACTTTTTTACTATATTTATTTTATGTTTATTTCCGATAAAAACCGGGTAAGGTGTTACACTGAGTTGTAAGGTTCTGAATAATGGCAAAATCATCGAAAGGTGATGACGCAAAGCTATAGGGGCTATCCAACGCCAGCCAGCTGCCAAAACCAAGGAGTGATCGATTTGTCGTTTTTAACACCAGAAGAAATCATGATCAAAAAACAAAAGAGAAAAACTATGATGTATGTTGGGATATTTTCTGCAACAGGCATCGTGGTTGCAGGAACCACGCTTCTTACATACGGTTTCTAAAAAAGGCGTCTTTTGACGCTTTTTTTTATTGGTTTCTTCTATTATTCTACAATATATGGAAAAGTTCCCGGTTTTTCGATAGAATATGAGTTGAGCCTATACTACTTGGAGGAAACCGCCATGAAAAAAGAATTAAATCTATTCAAGGGACTTAAAAACCCTTCTTTCTTTTTCTACGATCTTTCATCAACTGAAGATATTAAAGGTTACCGGAAAAATATAGTTCGTTTAATTTTATTATCTGTTTTTACATTCGGTTTGGTTGCCTCTTTCGGTATAGGAATGGATCCTCTTTCTAAAGAACTAAACAACCTCTCCGCAACAGCATATGAATTAGAGAAGTTCCTGTTTTTCTTAGGGAGAATCTTAAGCGGGATTTTCTATTCCTGCATTACTCTTTTTATTCCCAGCATCCTTTTCTGGACGATTTCGGAGAAGGGGGAATACCGCAAGCTTGTAATCATTCAAGGATTGGTTTTATTGATCCTGCTTATTGAGAAATTAACTTACATCCCATTATCTTTATTCTTCTCACTCGATTGGTTCTCGTCTCCCCTGTCTCTCGGAGTCATTGCCCAATACATAACCGGGAAATCCTGGGTCATCTATTTCCTGGGGTGCTTCTCCCTATTCAAGATCTGGATTTTTTACATACAATACAAGGGTCTGAAAAAGCTCACCGAACAAAAGAACTGGCTGATCTGGCTGGTCATCCTTTTGACCAATCTCTTTTTCTGGGCCATCACCGCTTTGTTAGCCTATCTCGATTTTTCAACATTAATCTAACGTTCAAAGGCTGGGATCATTTATGAATAAACGTAAGGTATTATATACCGGACTCGCTTTGTCTCTCCTTTTTGCAGGTACGAATGGTTACCTGATCGGAAAGGCAAAGAGCAAAGTAGACCGTGAAGTCCGTATTGAAGAATGGAAGGCACTCGACAAAGGCGACCTGCAAGAAGAGCTCCCTAAATCCGGCGTGGTCACTTCGGCTGAAGAAAACTACCTCTACTTCAATGATGAATTCGGTTCGTTCAAAAAGTTCCTCGTCAAAGAAGGCGACGAAGTAAAGGCGGGTACCCCGCTTTACGAATATGAAGTCACTGATTTCACCGGCCAAAAAGATGTCCTGGAATCCGAAGCCGATCAGCTGCAAGAGGAAATCGACAGTATTGAAGCCAACATTTCAGACCTGAAGATCCTTGAAAACTCACTTCCATCTTCATATGAAGAAGAAGAGATTCCCCTTGAAGCAAGTGCCCTTGCAACAGAGTATGATATAAAGAAGGAAATTGCTTTTCGCGAGCTCGAAATAGACCGATTGGAAAATCAAATCGACGGTCTTGAAAGTCAAATTTCCGATTTGGAATCTTATGAAACGACTCTCACTGTTGAAAGCAGCGGAGACGGTACCATCAAAGAGCTGTCTCACACCGTACAAAATCCATTAATCACGATTGCGTCCAAGGGTGTAATCGTGACAACCGACCTGACTGAAAAGGAAATCATGGATGTCGAAGAAAACATGGACGCCAAGGTTCAGTCAGAGGTTGAAAGGAAAACCCTGAAGGGACTCGTATCGGATGTCTCCACTCTCCCTAAACGAGACCCCCATATCCAAACGGAAAGCGTGTATCCAATTGAAATTCAGCTTCAGGATGAAGACATTAAGCTGCTTCCCGGACATCATGTGTTTGTATCGGTGATCACCGATGAAGTAAAGAACGCTTTGGCAGTGCCTGTAACAGCTGTTGAAAAATCAGGAATGAAAAAACACATCTGGGTACTGACTGATAAAGGATCGGTGAAAAAGAAAACCGTCGAAACCGGACTGGAAGTGGACGGCAAGGTCCAGATCAAATCAGGCGCGAAAGCCGGGGACTATTATATCGTGAACCCTGGTGAAGTGCCGGCTCTGCAAAGCGGCGCTGCATTCATTACAGCTCTTGATTGGGACAAGATCAAGCTGAGGGATCTGAAGAAAATGAAACGGCCGACTGTTATTGAAAACCTGCTGCTCGGGATATTGGAAAGAAAATAATGTTTTAGTGGGCCCCGCTCTGATATAGAGCGGGGCTTTTTTATACATAGTCTCTTTTGGAGTGATGATACTAAAGGTATCTGACACTTTTTAAAGGAGACGATTTTTTTATGAAACGAATCAAACCTGTATTCATCATCTTTATCCTATTATCACTTCTTGCATTCTCTTTCCCATCGGGATGCGGCTTTGCTGCTAATCCTGCGAAGAAAAATGTCATCTTCATGATCATGGACGGAACAAATTCTGATATCGTCACGCTTTCACGATGGTATAAGGGTTCCGGGCTTAACCTTGATAAAATCCTGGTCGGCGGTGTCCGGACGTATTCAGGGGAATCAGCGATCACGGACTCTGCGGCTGCAGGAACGGCTATGGCGACCGGCATGAAAACCCGTGCTGATCATATCGGGATGTCTAAGGATGGCAAGCCGGTGTTATCCGTTCTGGAGGCAGCCAAGCTGTCCGGCTACGCAGCGGGGATCGTATCGACTTCCCCTGTCCAGCATGCCACCCCTGCTGCCTTCACTTCCCATGTGATTGACCGGGATGAATTCGGTGATATCGGAGAACAGCAGGTGTACCAGGACCTCGATGTCATTCTCGGGGGCGGGGCTGCGTGGCTGAAGCCCAAGTCCAAAAACAAGGTCAAGAATGACGACGGTATGCTAAAGACCAAGCAAATATCCCGTGAAGATGGAGAAAACCTTATCTCCAGTATAAAGTCTAATTTGGTGTATAACTTCATTTCCTCGAGAGACGGCCTTTCAAATAGCCGCGGTGATGAGAAGCTTTGGGGAGCATTTGCGGAAGAAGATCTGGCGTACGATATTGACCGTAAAGCGTTGAAGCCGGATGAACCGACCCTTGCAGAGATGACCAGGGCTGCGATTGAACGATTATCCGCAAGCAGGAAAGGATTCTTTCTGATGGTGGAAGGCAGCAAGGTGGACTGGGCAGCACACAAAAATGATCCGGTCGGGATGATAAGCGAGGTGCTGAGCTTTGACAGAGCGGTCGGAGAAGCATTGGATTTTGCGGAGCGTGACGGGAACACAATGGTGGTCGCGGTCACCGATCACGGGAACAGCGGGCTGACGCTTGGAAACGTGGATACCGATAAGAATTATAAGAGTCAGCCTAAGGATCACTTTGTTGGGCCGTTGAAGAAGGCGAAATATACGGTTAAAGGTGCTGTTTCTTTGTTGAAGGATGACCGTTCGAATTTGAAGGAAGTGTTGGGGTCGTATGGGCTGCATGATTTGAATAAGAAAGAATATTGTGTGATGAAAGATGCCAAGGAGATCGGTGACCTGGAGGATGAAATGGTCAAGTTGATGGCGAAGCGCGCGAATTTAGGGTTCTCCACCCACGGGCATACCGGAGAAGATGTTTTTTTATATGGATTTGGTCCGGGGAAGCCATCCGGACTGATTGAGAATATTGAATTGTCTAGGGTGTTTGCCCGTTATCTTGGGTTTTCTTTGGAGAATTTTACTGATTGGTATGTGGATGGGGAGAAGTTTTTCAAGAAGAAAGGCTATAAGGTGATGATTGATAAGCGGGATCGTGATAATCCTGAGCTTGTTGTGTCTCGGGAAGAAGAGGAGATCCGTTTTCCGGAGAATAAGAATTATTATTTGAGGAATGGGGAGCGTGTGGAGCTGCGGAGTGTGAATGTTTATAGCGGGGGGAGGTTTTATGTGCATTGGGAGTGATAGTTTGTTGAATTGGAATCCGGTGCGCGCGGTGCCTGGCTCAGATTTGCGGTTTTGAGCCTGGCTCGATGTGGCGGTTTTGAGCCTGGCTCGATGTGGCGGTTTTGAGCCTGGCTCGATGTTGCCCATTTGAACCTGGCTCAATTGGGACGATTTGAGCCAGGCTCAGATGGGCTTTTTTGAGCCTGGTTCGAAGTTGCCTGTTTGAGCCTGCTCAAACCTGGGTGTGGCTGTACCTGGTACACAGAACCTGATTTGTACCAGGTACAGGCAACGCAGTTTGTACCTGGTACATTACGTGCTTCTTGTACCAGGTACAACAATACATTCAATGTGTATCTGGTACACCCTATCCAACCAATCAGATACCATACCTCCCCCCTCCACCCTTCGACATTTCCCGAGAAATATCTCCCCCATCCTTCCCCAATCCCCGCAGTTTTTCCTCTTTTATTCCATTCCCGCCCCCTTATGCGTTATAATAAAAGAATGCGATTTTATAGATGGGAGAGATTATTCGATGGCGATCCGGATCGAAGAGTTGAAGGATAAATTAATTCCGATGAGTCGGGCGATACAGGGTGAGTTGAACCCGGGTACCGACGATGGAAGAAATATTGTCTCAAAAGGGCTTCTTTTGTTTCGCCAGAACCTGGTGTCGAATGTGAAGGTCCGGGATGAGGAGGCCAGTGCGGATGTTCAGGATGTGACGCCTGTTTCGGTGCGGCTTGACCTGCAGTTCCCGCTGCTCAGCAAATGCTCCTGCCCCTACTCCGGCTGGTGCAGGCATCAGATGGCCACGTTTTTTATGATTTACAACAAGGTGGCCCGCGTCAGCGAATGGATCCAGGATTGGCGCAGCCAGGAAAGCTCTCCCGATACGGATGAAAATAAACCCTCATCACTTGATGAATTATTCAAGAAACACACGGATTCAGGTGCCCTGCGGAAGGCCAGTGAGCTGCTGCAGGAGCGCAAAACACGGGGAAATACACCCGATGAATGGTGGCAGTTTTTTGAGTCGCTCCTGAAAAAGGAAGATTTGCAGCTTCTCGAGAGACAGCCATATTTGATGGACGTGATTATACAGAATATCTATAAGCGATTTAATAAAGAAGCACCGTTTGAACGCGAGTGGAAGCCTCTTTATCAGCTTTTCGCCACCTTCTTCCTGACGCTTGAGGTGGATGTTTTTTTACAGGAAAGAAATATTGAATTAAGCCGCGAGCAGTATGCCCTGTTCGATTTCCTGCTGGATGAGATGGAGGATGCGGTCGAAAAGCTGTCGGTGCATGCGATGCCGTTCAGCTTCGATCCGTTCATTGCTTTCTTGAAGGAGAAATCTGGGGAGATGAGTGAGGATAACAAGCACAGCACGGAAATAAAAGCTGAGGTTTACCGGTTCATCTGGTATTACTTATTCAAACAAAAGGCCTGGCGCCGCAAAGAGGTAGAGCGTTTGGAAAGTTCCCCTTCCCAGGATGATCCATTCATTAAGATTGCTCTGCTCCATCAATATCTGCTGCTTGATGACTTGGATAAAGCAGAGGAAACGGTGGAAAGGATCGGGACGGAGCTTGTCGCTTATTCCGAGTTCTGGATGGTTAAGTTTGTTCTTTCCAAGCGATATGAAGGTCTGCTGCTCCTTTTGAAGGCCATTTTGGTAAGGCTCCCTTCCTATATCGAAGAAAAGAGTCATTATGAGGCATCAAGCTTTGTGCGCTGGTTTGTGCGCAAGCTGCCGACGGATTGGCTGATGGAGCGGGACCCTGTGTTCTTGCGGGAACTTCTCCTGGCGATGCTGCCGTTCAGCTATTACAGCTACTCGGAGTTCCTGCTTAGTTCAAAATCCCACCGCGAGTGGGTGGAACTCCAGAAGTATATGGGCTATTCCGTCGGCGAGATGGAAAACATGGGCCTCAGCCAGGTGTATAAGGAATCGCCTGAGCTTGCACTGCCGGTCTATTATAACGGTGTCATCGACATGATCGAGCAGAAGAACCGCGACAGTTACAAGTATGCTGTGCGCTATATGAAGAAGATCCGGACGATTTATAAGAAGCTGAAGCAAACGGATAAGTGGGATGACTATCTCCCCTATATCCTTGAAAAATATAAACGACTCCGTGCGTTTCAAGAAGAATGCAGAAAGGGTAAGTTGATTGATGCTTAAATTGTCTTCCGTGAAGATCAATGTAGACGCAACTAAATATGCCGGCCGCTTCTTCCTGACGGCTGAAAACGGCGAGGGTGAAGAGCTGCATCCTTCCCAATGGAAAAGTCAGCTGTTCCTTTGGCATGAGGATACCCATTACGGGACGCTGCTTCAAGACCGGATGGCTGATGGCGGGATCGTCGTGTCGCACTGGGAACTCCTCACCTTACTCGCGCAGGAACATTTCAGCGGGATGGTCGAATGGGACTGGGATGAAACCGGCCAGGCCTGCAATGCGATTGCCCCCGTCCTTTATGAAGCGATTGAAGCCGGCCGCTGGCTCCCCCGCTTTGATGAATGGCAGGAAACGGGGCTGCAGTTCCATATCCCGGATGAAGTCTGGGAAAATTTCAATGAAGACTTCTGGCAGCAGGACCTCCCTGATGGCCCGTCCCTCGCCGCTTTAACACAGCAGTGGTTTGAAGGGTCGCTGAATGAAGCGATGGCTGCCGGCGGGTCGGAAGCGATGAAGAGGATACAGAAGCTGAAGGAGAGTACGCTCACTTCCGAGGAGCTTCATGCTTATTTTGACGAGAAGCGCTGGAGCGAGTGGATCCGCGGTGAAGAGGATGAAGAACTGCCGTTTTCAATCGGACTGCGTATCTCGGAGCCGCTTGATGAAGATGAAACGTGGCAGCTTGAGACGATTCTGCGTGACCGGAAGCGGGAGAAGCGTGTGATTTCGTTGACAGAAGATACGGTTCCGGCAGGTTGGAAACCTTATCTGCCGCAAGTACGTGAAGAACAGGAACGCTGGCTGAAGATGATTCCGATGCTCCGTGAGAGTGATGGGACGCTGACCGATTCACTTAGTGAACACGACGCTTGGGATTTTTTGTCGGTGCTCAGTGAAAAACTGATCGACCTCGACATCGAAATCCTTCTGCCGTCCTGGTGGGAAGCGATGAAGGACGCACAGGTACTCGTGAAGGCGAAGCTGAAGAACACCGATACAAGCTACCGCCCTTCTTTCGTCGGCTTGAACGCAATGCTTGATTTTGACTGGCGCCTGTCGATGAACGGGGTCAATTTATCGGAGGATGATTTTAATAAGCTCGTAGATGACCAGCGAAGACTCGTGAAGATCCGCGGTCAGTGGATGAAGCTCGATCCTGCGATGATCCGCCGCATTCAGCAGATGATGACGAAGGCGAAGCAGGAAGGCATCTCGATCCAGGATATGCTTGAGCAGGAGCTTGTGCCGCGGGATGAAGAAGACGGTGCGCTCGATGATGAAGACGACGAGTATGATCCATATAAATACGCCCGCATCCAGTTGGAACTCAACCGCTCGTTGAAAAAACTGGTGAGTCAGCTGACGAATGTATCGTCCATTCCACTGGTGGAAACGCCGGATGCCTTTCATGGGGAACTCAGGCCGTATCAGCAGCTCGGGATGAGCTGGATGCTGTTCCTGCGGAAGTTCGGTTTCGGGGCATGTCTTGCCGATGATATGGGTCTTGGGAAAACGGTGCAGCTCATTACGTACCTTCTGCATATTAGGTCCGATGAAAAACCGGAGACACCTGCCTTGATCATTGCGCCGACATCGGTGCTAGGGAACTGGCAGCGTGAGATCGAGAAGTTCGCACCCGATTTGAAGGTTCATCTTCATTACGGTTCGTCACGCGCAAAAGAAGAAAAGTTTTTCGAGCGGATTTCCGGCATGGATATCGTACTGACCTCTTACGGGCTGTCGCATATTGATTTTGACGAATTGTCAGGTGTGGAGTGGAGCTGCATTTCACTGGATGAAGCGCAGAATATCAAGAATGCGAACACAAAACAGTCCCGCGCGATCCGAAAGCTTAATGGAAAGCATCATGTCGCTCTGACGGGAACGCCGATGGAGAACCGGCTGTCCGAACTGTGGTCGATCTTTGATTTCCTGAACCACGGCTATCTCGGCGGCTTCACTCAGTATCAGAAGAACTATATCGCACCGATTGAAAAAGACGAATCCCAGGAAAAAGTCCGCGAGCTGCAGGCAAAAATCAAGCCGTTCCTGCTGCGCCGGACGAAGAAGGACCCAGAGGTCGAACTCAACCTTCCTGAGAAGATCGAGCAGAAGGAATACTGCAGCCTGACTGCTGAACAGGCGGCGCTCTATGAACAGCTTGTACAGGAGACCTTGACGAAAGTCGAAACGCTGAGCGGGTTCGAGCGCAAGGGATTGATTTTGCAGATGCTGAATCAGTTAAAGCAGCTTTGTAACCATCCTGCTTTATATCTGAAGGAACCGGATCCCCGTTCGATCCTGACGCGTTCCGAGAAAATGCAGAAGCTGAAGGATATCGTGGAAGCGGCCCTTGAATCTGGTGAGGGAACATTGATTTTCACCCAATATATCTCTATGGGTGAAATGATCCAGGAAGTCATGAAAAAGGAATTCGGCGTGGATGTTCCATTCTTGAACGGAAGCATGGCAAAAGCAAAGCGGGATGAACTCGTAGACCGCTTCCAGAACGGCGAATTCCCGGTCTTCCTTCTATCATTGAAGGCTGGCGGAACCGGCTTGAACCTCACTGCCGCCAACCACGTCGTTCACTACGACCGCTGGTGGAACCCTGCCGTCGAAAACCAGGCAACCGACCGTGCCTATAGGATTGGTCAGAAACGATTCGTTCACGTTCATAAGCTGGTGTCATCTGGGACCCTAGAGGAAAAAATCGATGCCATGCTCGAAAAGAAACAGGCATTGAACGACGAAATCATCAGGAGCGACCAGTGGGTCACCGAATTGTCGGATCAGGACTTGCAGTCGTTGTTGGTGTTGGAGTAGATTATGTATGACCCCCTTTCATTGTAGGAAGGGGGTTTTTGTTTTTTTGTTGTTATGGATGCTGATGTCTAAGTAACTACTACTTAGTTGATTGGAGCTCCAGGCACTCGACTCCTGCGGGAAAAGCGAGTCAAGGGAGACCCCACAGGCGTGAAACGCCGAGGAGGCTCCCGACCGCCCGCGGAAAGCGAGTGCCTGGAGCGGAAATCAACGAGCTGCGTTTTATGGAGAGATAGTTTTAAACTTGCATTCTAAGTAGAGTAGAAAATTATTGGAGTAGAACTCCACCTTTTTAAGATAGCCCCTGAGGAGGCTTACCGTCCGCCCGCGGAAAGCGAAGTCCTGCACGGAAATCAAATGCGGTGATCAGCGAATACAACCACAAAAAAACAGCCGGCTCCAATGGAAACCGACCCTACATGAAGACATATTGGGGAACGTACAAAACTGCTTCACTGCTACTTACAATCTTCTATTTCTAACGAGGTATGTTAGAGGGATGCCGCGGAGTCATGATGAAAATTGGACATTGAGACAAAACTTACAGGTTGGATAAAACGTTTAGTTGGTGTTCATTCTCTGAAGGTTTCTAAGATGAGGATTGCATGCGGGGTTCCTTAAGATGTGGTCTTGAGGGCAGGATTCGGGTATTCAAACCCTTGTTCCAGTGCGGTCACCCGTTGTGAAAGATAGAAGTTCTCGACGTTTGTACGGGCCACTTTCTTGATCAGTTCTTCGTTCAATTTTTCAAGTCGATCGATCCGCTGTTCCAGCGTCTGCAGGGTTGCCAATGGGTCCCCTCCCTTCTTTTAAAATGGCAGTTCAACCGGCTCTTTCTCCGGCGGCTTCTCAGTCTGCTGTTGTTCCCGGTCAGCGACAGGCCTTGAATTCATGAACCGAATGGAATCAGCTACTACCTCAGTAACATAAACCCGTTTACCTTGATCATTCTCATAATTTCGGGTCTGGATGCGGCCGGTGATGCCGACGACAGATCCCTTCCGGCAGTATTTCTCCGTGTTATCGGCCGCCTTGTTCCATATCTTGCACATGACGAAATCCGTTTCGACCTGCCCCTGCTGATTTTTAAACTGGCGGTTTACGGCTACTGTCACATTCAGGACAGACCGGCCTTCCATCGTTTTCCTAGCTTCGGGATCCTTGGTCAGCCTGCCCACCAGGGTGACTTGATTGATCACTTTTATTCCCCCCTCTCTTTTGGAATGATTTAATCTTACCCTCTCCAATCCACCGGTGTAAAATCGTGAATTTCCGGAATCTGCGTATATAACTTCAATAAATTCACTAAATTCCCCTAGGGAGATTTGCCATTTCTGAAGTAAAATAAGCCCGAAAATCGAAAATCCACTTTTTTTAGCACAATTTACTCATTAGGGATTCTTTTACCGCTGTGATATAATTTTTATAATTAAAACCTATTCACGGGAGATGTTCGTTCATGAAAACCTTTAAAGTGATTTCACTGCAGGTAGTGGATAATGAGGAACTCCAGGATTTTGATATCGAGGACGGCCTGATCATCAATAAAGAGGATGGGAAAAGTACGTGGCTCGTGGAAACCTATATGTCCCAGAAGTATCTCGAGTTTTTTCAGAAGGCTCAGCAGCAAGAGAATGACTTGGAGATACAGGTCGTCATCTCCAACAAAGCCAATGATCCCGCCGCTTTCATGACATCGATACGGGGAATCAAGAAAATGAACGGCCGGATGAGCGTTTTATTTGAAGGGAAATTGAAGAAGCAGCGCAACGAATATGCAGAATTACTATTGGATGACCTATTACAAAGAGGATATACCGGAGATGAACTGGTGAAGGAATTCCGCGAAAAAATGGTATCCAAACCGCGTCTGCCTGTTACTTCAAAACCAAGCGTCTGATTTTTTACGACAATATGTAAACTTCTTATAGAGCGGATGTTGACTGTTTGATATAATAAAAGTATCGAAACGATTTTATAGGCAGGTGTCCACCATGATCGGGGAACGAGTTAAAAGGTATAGACAAGAAAAAAGAATGTCCATGACTGAGCTGGCTGATAAAGCCGGGGTTGCCAAGTCATATTTGAGCTCCATCGAGCGAAACATTCAACAAAACCCATCCATTCAGTTTTTGGAAAAAGTCTCTGCCGCTCTGGGAATCTCGATGGACGCGTTGTTACACGATGATTCAGAAAACAATTCTGTCGACCGCGAGTGGATTAAAATTGCAGAGGAAGCAATGGATTCCGGTATTACAAAGGAACAATTCCGCGAGTTTATTGAGTTTAATAAATGGAAATTGGGCAACAAATAAAGTCTTGCAGCGGCTGCAAGACTTTTTACATTCATCATTTATTTTTTTTATATTCTTTGTGTCTACATGTTTTAAAACAATGTTTACACAATTTTGTATTCTTCAAGTTCCTTACTATGATTCTGTAAAAAATGTCTTATCTCATTCTTAGAGATTCCTGCATCAAGTGCTTGTTTAACTAATTCAATCCATTCTAGATCAAGTTCACGCTTCATCTTTTCCATTCCTCCTAAAATACATGTATGTATTCCAGGCAATCCAGCCATCTTAGTCGTCCGCTGGGTTCCATCTACTTTAACTAAATACACAGCACCCATCTTCTTACCTTAGACCTGTGACTTTGCGTCCCTACTTTTCAATAGGTTTGCCTTTATCTGACTAGCTCCTTAGAACTATACCCATTATACTAAGGAATAACCTCTATCATCTGTTGTTTTTTGTCTTTTCTGACAACTTTTTTCCAACAAATCATGCCTTAATCTGACAAATATGGAATAAATAACTCTTAATGGTACCAGGAAATAATGAAATGATGTAAATATAGTCGAATTTTAGCGAAAATCTTTGCGGTACGCTTCTAATTTCTTTTTTATAGGAAGGACTTTATCATTAATATTTCGGAAGGTTTTGGAGTCATAAAATGGATGATCAGATAAGTCTTTTCCGCATGATGGGCAGAGCCAGTGACCGGTTTCTGAACTGCTGAATGATGCCCGTGTACAGCGGGTGCATATTTTCTTATACATGTTATACATTTTTCCTTTCTTTCAAGCTAAAATCAGACAGTCTCAGTTTTCTTCGAGTAAGGATATACAAACAAATCCCTGCTAAAAACAGGCTGCTGCCCCACATTAAATAGTTGAAGTAATCAGTTCCCGTATCCGGTAATAAGCTTCCTTCTGCAACAGAGGTAACAGCACCGTCAGGTCCTTCCGCCAGGAAATCGAATTGAAACTCTGTCATTAACCCCTGATATTCATTTCCGAGCCCATATGGTATTTCTATGGAAATTTCATATGTTTTAGAATCACTTCTTTCTAAATTGCGAAGGTCAAGGTTTTTGAAATCTTTTACTTTTCCTTCTGCTAAAGTTTTATTACCATCGCTTATATCAAGAATTAATTCATTATAGAATTTTTCAGAACCACTTAGAAATGTGTTTTTAAACAGGTAACTGAAATCTTGTTTCCCTCTATTTGATATCGTAATGTTCCTTGTGATTTTATCGCCTGGTTTCATATTTGTTAGGTTAAATAAAATCGGAGATGGACTAACAGAGATATCTGCAGATCTGTGCTCTTTTGTATTCTCTTCAGCAAAGATATCAGTATTAATCAAATATGATGAAATAATAATAATAGTAACGATTTTATAGATGATTTTCATAGTTTATCTCCTTTAGTATTGTTATGCACTGCTAATATGTACAACTCGTTCTTTTTAAAGAACTACCAATTTCAGTATATATAACAAACAATCCGTTATAAAGGATTGAATTTCTTTAAAATCCCTACTTTTTCTAGCAATAGTGTTCTATATATAGAATTAACTCGTTCTTACTCGGTTTTTCGTTTTTTATAAATATTATTTTGTTCTATATAATGAAAATATCTGAGTTAGAAAGGACTGAGGCTAATGGTCGGTGAGGTTTTAAAATATTTCAGGGAAGAAAGGGGGTTAACCATCACTGAACTCTCCCATTTAGCAGGCATCTCAAAGTCATACATAAGTTCAATTGAAAGAGGGCTGCAAAAAAACCCCAGTATTAAAGTTCTTCAAAAACTGGCCGACACATTGAATATCCCGCTCAGTCAATTACTTGAATTCAAATCGGAAAACCTTCTAATCGATAGAGAGTGGCTTCAACTAGTAAATAAGGCGATTGAAGAAGGGCTGACAAAGAAAGACTTTCTTGAATATATCCAATTCTTCCAATTCAAAAAGGGGAACCATATGTGAGGATCTTTTTAAAATTCATAAGTATCGTGTTACTGATTTTGGGGTTAATATTTATTGGATTTTCGGGTTACAAGTTAATAAATATTAAGTTCCAAGAAAAAAAATCATTGGATGAGGCTGTCGATGTTGTGAGTGGTCAAGAAAATTTTGAGGATCATTCAAGCGAGTTACCGCACTCGTTTTTAAAAGGCGAAGTGGTAGGCATATTACAAATACCCAAATTGGATAAAAAACTGCCCATTATTGAAGGAACAGAAGAAGAAGAGCTTGAAAAAGGGGTCGGCCATTATTCAGACACCAAACTGCCTGGAGAAAAGGATCGTATCTTCTTGGCCGGACACAGAGATACGGTTTTTAAAAACATGGGCAAAATTGAAAACGGGGATATATTAAGCATTGATATGGCTACAGGAACCCACGAGTATGAAGTCTTTGAAAGTCTCATTGTCAAAGAAGATGACCTATCTGTATTACAACCTACCTCACCTGAGGAAATCCTGACCCTTTCCACCTGCTACCCCTTCGAATATCTGTCGAGCACTGAAGATCGATATATCATCAATGCGCGGAGAATAAACTAAGCGTAGAAGCAACAACTTCTACGCTTTGTTTCATTACTCGTCCTTATTATCTTTATCATTCATATCGATATCATCTTCAACAGCATCTTCTTCAGGTGTGTTGTTGTCTTTTGTTGCATCTTTATCATTCGGTGTGTTCTTGTCTTCTGACTCAGGATAGTTCTCGTCGTTCATGTCGTTATCATTCATGTCGTTGTTGTCATTGATATCGCCATCTTCGTCGACGTTCCCGTTGTCCTCGACATTATTGTCTTCCGGAGGAGGCTCCTGGTCGTTTGCATTACATCCGACAAGCAGCATGGCTGCAAGTGCAGTTCCGCTTAGGATTGAGAGTAATTTTTTGCTCATGATGTTGGCTCCTTTCTGTTGTGGGTTGTTTGTTGTGTAAGACCGCGGTTTGTGGTCTTTCGTGGTTAGCTTTCCCTGAAGTTCGGTTTTTTTGCATGGATTTTGGGATTTTTTTGATTGGGGTTGTTACTTTCAGAATGTAGTCAAGTATAGTTCTGCAAAAGCCGCTTTTGATTTCCGTGGAAGACTTCGCTTTCCGCGGGTGACGCGTGAGCCTCCTCCTTCAAGCGGTTAACTGTCTAGCTGCAGGGCTTAGAGGCACATGTCATAAGCCAAACCCGACCAAGAAGGCAAAGAACGCCTTCGTGGACGATTCGTCTTATGCCACACGCCTCTGAGCAAAGCCCTTCCGCTTTTCGGTTAGGAGTCTGCGTCTTCCACTCCAATCAAAAGCTGGAGCCGGTTAATATTGTGGAGCGTTAAACCAACCTTCATGAAGTTATTATAGGATCAAAACAAAAAACCAGCCCATCAGTGATCCAAATATCACCTCAGAACTGGTTCCATCAACTTATTCTTCTTTAGCGCCAAGTGCGAACATCATTTCGAGTTCGCATGCTACTTCGCCGTCTACTGTGGCGAGGCCTTTTCCTTTGCCGATTGCTCCTTTGAAGCGGATCATTTCGACTTCGAGTTTGAGCTGGTCTCCTGGTTTAACCTGGCGTTTGAAGCGGCATTTGTCGATGCCTGTGAAGAATGCGAGGCGGCCGCGGTTTTCTTCTTTTTTGAGCATGGCAACCGCTCCGACCTGTGCAAGTGCTTCAACGATCAGGACGCCGGGCATAACCGGGTAATCAGGGAAGTGCCCATTGAAGAACTCTTCATTGGCGGTTACATTTTTAATACCGACCGCTTTCTTACCTTCTTCGACCTCTATGATGCGATCCACCAGCAAGAATGGATAGCGGTGCGGGATAATGTCTTTGATTTCATTGATATCTAGCATTGATTATGTACCTCCTGTTATATACAACCTTCCTCCATTGTACATAAATCGCGGGGAGAATGGAATAGCCTGGCACGGAAGCAAAAAGGCCCGTCCCTCAATGCGTTAAAGCACTGAGGGCCGGGCCTTCATATCTTATTTATGCTTTACAATATCGATAATATGCTGCCAGGTTTCTTTTTTAAAAACGTCGGCCGGGTTGCCGTCACCGATGACGCCGTAACCGACCATCGCCCCAAGCGCAAGACTGGCAGCAAGAAGGACGATGACGAGAAGGATCCGCAGCCAGATTGGAATCATCCGCACGCGCACCCAGCGCTGCGGTTTTGCCTCTTCCTTCTGCTTCACCTTTTTCTCGGCATTTATTGTTTCCCTTGTTTTCGCTTCTTGTACCAGTTCTTTTTCACTCATAGCTTAAGACTCCTTTTAGCGTATACCATTAACGAGACCCATCATCTGGTCCGCAAGCGAGATCGAACGCGCCTGGAACTGATAGGATCGTTGAACATTCAGCATATCCGTCATTTCTTTTCCTATATCCACGTTTGAGGTCTCCAGCGAATTCTGGACCATAGAAACACCCGCTCTGTCTCCACCGGTAACATTGGTGAGAATCTCATCAATGTCGACGTCGAGCGTGTCCATATTTTCGGGAAGACCTACTAAGTTACTTCCATATTGACTGAGAAACTGAGGTTTTTCAATGGAAACTATTCCTAAATTCACTTGCTCTTGCTGTCCGTTCTGTCCGGAAATCGTGAGAACCCCGTTGTCTCCCAGTTTAAAATCTGTGGCTTCTTCAGAAAACGTTATATAATTATCGTTCTCATCCAGGACAGGATGGCCGCCGGCATTGACCAGCATCGATTCACCATTCCCCACCGGACTGACGAAGAACGCACCGTCTCTTGTATAACGCACTGCATTCGTTTCACCGTCCTGGACAAGCACCTTGAAATACTGTCTTTCATTCGTCAACGCAAAATCCAGCGAACGTCCCGTTGATCTGAGAGAGCCCTGTGACAGAATAAGCTGAGCCTGCCCCAGCTTCGCCCCAACGCCTGACCGGATACCTAGAGGAGTAAGCCTGCCTGTCTCATCGTTGGTTCTTTCCTGATTTCGGACGTTCTGAACCATCAATTCGGAAAAAGACGCTTCACGGCGTTTGTACCCATTCGTCTCTGCATTCGACAAATTATGACCGATCATATCCATTTGTTTCTGCAATTGTCCCAGCGTATTCGTCGCTGTGATCATGGTCCGGTTCATGTCAATTCCCCTTTATTATAAGGTATTTCGCGTGAATTTTCTATTTCAAAAGGATGACTATCCGTTTACCCGGCCGATTTCATTTGCTGCTTTTTCCATGCTGCGGTCGTAAGCCTGAAGTATTTTCTGGTTCGCCTCGAACGAACGGTAAGCAGTCATCATGTCGGTCATTGTACGGGAGGCGTCGACGTTCGAGCGTTCAAGGAACCCCTGCTTTGTTGAAAAAATGACGCCTTCTGCTTCATATGCGTTTGGAAGAGCAGCATTGACTTCCATTGCAAACAAACCGTCTCCCTGCTTGATCATAGTGTTCGGATTTCCGGAAAAACCGATGCCCAATCGAGCGACCTCAGCATCGTCAACAAGGATTTCCCCGTTATCGCCAATTTTGAAATCATCCGATTCAAGCTGAATCCTGCTGCCATTCTCATCGAGTACAAAAAAGCCGCTGTTCGTTGTCAAGAACCCGTTCCCGTTCACTGTCAGGTTCCCGTTGCGTGTGTAACGGGGACCGTCCGCACCTTCCACTGTCAAAAACACAGACCCTTGAATTCCTGTATCCCCATCAATCGGCATCGTCCCGTTTATAAGGGCAATATCAGCATCCCTGCCTGTTTCCTGGAGGTCACCCTGCAAAAAGTTCGGGGTCGTCTCCTGCATATAGACGCCTGTATTCAATTTGCCCACCTTCTGGTTAAATGGAACCGACATCCCTTTTTCCGTCGGGATCTTAGCCGAGTCCAAACGCTCCAACAGCATTTCCGGAAAAGCGCGCATCGAAGCCTGGTCAGCTTTGTAACCGGGAGTATTGGCATTCGCCATATTATTGGTCAGCATTTCTGTTTTTCGCTGCTGTGCAAGCATTCCGCTCGCCACAGTATAAAAACCACGAAACATACGTCCACCTCTTTACGTTTTCACTCTTCCATCCTGTTATCGGATCATTAGGACCGACTTTTCACTCCGATCTTGTAAGTTCCAAAAAGTTCCTGTCAGCCGATTTTCCTGCGTGAGATTTTATCAATGTTCTCAAGCATCATGCCTGTACCGACTGCCACACAGTCCATCGGATTCTCCGCTTTAAAGACAGGCACCTTTAATTCCTCTGCAAGTAGCTGATCCATACCGTGCAATAAGGCACCTCCGCCAGTGATGATGACACCGCGGTCGATAATATCCGCTGAAAGCTCAGGCGGAGTCTTCTCAAGGACATTTTTAGCCGCCTGTACGATGACAGCGACTGATTCCTTAAGTGCCCCTTCAATCTCCTTGGAAGTGACCGTAATCGTACGTGGAAGCCCTGATACCATGTCACGTCCGCGGATATCCATTTCAGTCTGAACTTCTTCCCCGTCCTCGCGATTAACAGAGAAAACCGTACCGATATTGATCTTGATGTCTTCCGCCGTACGCTCACCGATCAGAAGCTTGTACTCTCTCTTGATATAGTTAAGGATTTCATGATCAAATTTATCGCCGGCCATCTTGATTGACTGCGCCGTCACGATGTCTCCCATTGAAAGGACCGCAACATCCGTCGTTCCGCCGCCGATATCGACAACCATATTGCCTGTCGGATTGAAGATATCCATGCCTGCTCCGATTGCAGCAACTTTAGGCTCTTCTTCAAGATAAATCTTCTTGCCGCCGCTCTTCTCGGCCGCTTCCCTGATCGCCTTCTGCTCAACGCTTGTGATATTCGTCGGGCAGCAGATGAGGATCCTTGGCTTCGATAAGAATCCTTTAACATTCAGTTTGTTAATGAAATGCTTCAGCATCGCTTCAGTCACGTCGAAATCCGCGATGACGCCATCCTTCAATGGACGAATTGCCACGATGTTCCCAGGTGTACGCCCAACCATGCGGCGTGCCTCTTCTCCGACTGCCAATACTTTATTCGTATTCTTATCAAGCGCCACAACGGATGGCTCATTCAATACGATCCCTTTTCCCTTAACATGAATCAGGACATTCGCCGTCCCAAGGTCAATACCGATATCTTTCGCAAACATTTCGTGTTACTCCCTTCTACGGTTCCAGTCATTTATATGTGTAGTTAATTTGTTGTATGTAATTACGTTATTACGATAAGGTAAAACTTTCACCCAATATATTATTTTACCACAAATATGTCGAAAGTACGTATTCTTTGTCAAAAAAATGTATTAATATTGTTATTTATTTGAAAAATGATGTTGGTTTGGTGTTTTTTGTTACAAGTAGGTTAAAAGGGCTGGCGATTTGATTGCCGCAGTTGATTTCCGTGAAGGACTTCGCTTTCTGCGGGCGGTTGGTGAGCCTCCTACGTCCTTATCGAGGCAGGGTCCAGCTGCAGGGCTTAGAGGCACATGTCATAAGCCAAACCGACCAAGAAGGCAAAGAACGCCTTCGTGGCCAATTCGTCTTATGCCCCACGCCTCTGAGCAAAGCCCTTCCGCTTTTCTAATAGGAGTCTTCGCCTTCCACTCCAATCAACTGCTGGTGAGGGGAAATACATCGTTTTTCTCACCACATCAAATCCCAACCAACTCCCAGCCAAATTCCGGTTGGTGACTGAGCGCTCGGTCTGCTGTTTCCTATAAATTAGCTGTGCCTGGCACAATACCGCTTAATTGTGCCAGGCACAGCTTTTCCGTCCAAAAATAAAAACACACCAAGCGCAACGATGCGTAGCTTGGCGTATTTTGATCAGCTGTGGAGCTCTTCTTTTTTGTACTTTTGTTTGGTGGCTTCACCGCCCCGAAGATGTCGGATTGATTTATGATAATCAAGTATCGTTTTTACTTCGTTTGCCAGATCTGGATTGATTTCCGGCAGGCGTTCTGTTAGATCCTTGTGAACAGTACTTTTGGACACGCCAAACTCCTTCGCAATGACACGAACGGTTTTCTTCGTCTCCACGATATACTTTCCAATCTTGATTGTTCTCTCTTTGATGTAATCGTGCACACCACTCGACCTCCCTGAATTGGATGTGAGAAGTGTGAAATGAGACTCGCTGGATCAATAATGAAATAGTATAGACCGCAATCTGCGGCAGAAAGCTTTATTTACTGCTGTGCTTCCTGATCATGCAACGTATGGACAAATTCCCCGGCTCTGTGAAGTAGTAGGTTGAAACGATTCCTCACCTCAAACACTCTCTATTTTGATAGGTTTGTATCATTTTATTAGCCGAGGTCCCCATATATGCACAAAAAAGACAATAAGGACAAGGTTTGGCGGGAATTTTCTGATAAATAAATCAGGCATAAGTCTGCTTTTCTGATTTCGCTGGCCTCTGAATGAGGGTGAGCAAGTGTACCAGGTACGTCCGGAGTCAATTGTACCTGGTACAAGAAGGAGGCTTTGTACCAGGTACACCCGCCAATCGGGACGGTGCCGCACCTGGTGCCTGGCTCAATTCGGCCAAAACGAGCCAGGCTCAAAACCCCTGAATTGAGCCAGGCACCAACAAAACACCCCACAAAAAAACGGGTCAAGGGACCTGTCCCCCCGACCCGCTCACCCTCAGCAGTTCTCCCCATGTATTGATTTTACGGTCGTGCAGCAGTTCGAGGAGCTCGACGAATAGATAGGCTGTGGTGAGTGCATCGTTGACGGCCCGGTGCCTCGGGTACATGCGGGTGCCGAAGATCTGCGCGTATCGCTCTAGGTCCCGCATGTCATAGGATGGGGCCAGGTATCCTATGAGGTTCAGAGTATCGATGCTTGGGGGCATTTTCAGGCTGTATCCTGTTCGTTTCAATTCACTTCTCAGCACAAGCTCATCAAAGCTGACGTAGTGGCCTGCAAGGCAATCAGCTTTATTTTGCCTCAGGAAATCAAAGAAAGCGGAAATCGCCTCATAAGCTGACGGAGCCGGTTCGACATCATTCGCCGTGATTCCGGTCAATTCGGCTATTTCCCGAGAAATAAGTCGATTGGGATTTGAAAAGGTTTGAAAGGTTGTTTTGTCTTTAACGGTGCTGCCCTTCACCAGCACTGCACCGATTTCAAGCAGCCGGTCTTCGGCGTTAACACGGAATCCTGTTGTTTCAGTGTCAAATACGATGAACGTCATTTCCCCGATCGGCTTGTTCAGCGGAATCGTATCGTAGCCAAGAGGACAGGTGAGTTTCTTTTTAGAAAAAATGAATGGAGTCACTTCCCTTCTATGCGAGTGAGTAATGGCCAAGCATCATGTTCTGGAATTCCCGTATCGTTTTCACGCTGTGGTAGAGGCTTTCCTTTTCCCTCGTTGACAGGGTGGAAAGTTGAACTGTATCGCCTTCCTTATTTCGCTTCAGCTCCATATAGATTTTCATCACTTCCTCGAATGCATCCTTTAACTCTTCCCCAAAACCGGGGGTTATCGAGCCTTTCTTAACCAGGAACGCTATCTTCTCCAATGTGGACCCGTTCAGATTCCCATGCGAAAGATTCAGGATTTGAAGGGCATGATGGAATGGGAATAGAATTTCTTTCTTCAGTGAAAATTCCTTGCGCTGCAACCCGAGCAGGGACCGGATCGATGAGTGCAGAACAGGAACAGGCTTTGTCTTTTCGACCTGGGCCATCCTTGCCAGCAGGATCTTCGAGTTCATCAATTGCCGCTCCAGGGATTCCTCAAATGCCTTCTGAACTTCCCCATCACCGTCAATCACCCTGAAAGAAAAGAAGTTCTGCGCCTTCAACAAGGTTTCCTCGGATGACCGGACTGACCAGCGCCTGACTCTTTCTTCCCACTGGCCCAGGCTGCCTCTCCAGGCAGACTCGGAGCACATCATCCCCCCGTCACATCGCCTCAGCCCGGCTTTCTCCAGCTTAGCCGCCACCCGTTTAGAAAATCTGGTGAAATAGGACTGGGATTCCGGGTCTTCTTTTTCATAAACCAGGAAATGATCCTGATCAGTCATCATGAACTGCTCTCGTCTTCCTGCAGAGCCCATCACATAAAAGGCATAGCTGCAAGGATTCGAATATCCTTTTTCCAGCAGTTCCTCTTCTGTTTCTTTCAGCACCCTGCGATACAGCCTGTCGAGGAGACCTGACATGACATCCAAAATGTGAAATACCGGGGCGTGCGCCTTCCATAACTGATGGAAGATGGATTCGATGGCAGCATTTATTTTAACGAGAGGGAATGTCCGGTCTTCAAGCTTATGGGCACTCGTTAAAGCCCCAATATGATTAGCCTTCATCACATCGTAAAGGGTGACGATCCCGGCAAGCCTTCCATTTTCGGTGACTGGCAGGTGCTTGATCGAATGGTCCAGCATCAACCCGAGCGCTTCGTATAGATATTCATCCTGATCAATCACGACCGGCCGTTCTGTCATCCCTTCCTTAACCTGCCCGGTAAGGGGGATGTTCCCCGCTATGTATCGGGTGACGATATCCCTTTCTGTCAGGATGCCGGCAACCCCGCTGTGATCAAGCACCACGACCGAACTGACCCGATATGCCCCCATGATATGCGCCGCTTCCTGAACTGTCGCATTACTGTCCACGGTCCTTACGTTATCAATCATGATTTCTTTCACTCTTTTTAAAATCGTCGAACGTTCCTGAAGCCCGTACGATACTCCAACCCTCTCGGATAGAGAGTAATAGATATCCTGAAGCCGCCTGGACGTTTCAGTCAACAAAAACCCCTGTAAATGCGGTTCTTTCCAGTATTCCTTCAATCCGCTGTAAGGGACGAGGCAAAGCATGCTGTCTTCTTTGGCCCTCACTTCCACAGACGCGTAGACCCCTTCATCGACTTCTTCTTTTTCCATAAAAGAATAGAGCGAGGAAAGACCGACGATACCGCCTCCCGATATGACCTCCAGCACTTCATCGTTATCTTTTTTCACGACGACTTCTACTTCCCCTTCAATGACAAGGTAGAGCCCTGTACGATTTTCATTGCTTTTCAGGAGGGTCTGGTCCCTGCCTGTTTTCACTTTTTTACATCGCGAAAAAAGGGAAAGAGCTGTACCGTGCTCCATCCCATTGAAGAAGGGATGAAGCAGTACAGCTTCTTTAAAGTTATGATCAGGACTTGAAGTTGACATCATCGTCCACCCAAACGTCCCCGTTTTTGAAAGTCATTTGCTCAGGATAACGAAGGTTTGTCACTTCATCCTGGAATTTTTGATCAGGCGCCTTCGTCATCAAAGACACGACAATATTGGCAATGAATCCGGCTGCGGCGCCAAATACGCCTGCCCCGGTATCAATGATGCCGAACACATTGACTCCTGCCCTTGCCATGAAGATATACGTGAGCGTGACGCCCAGTCCGACTAGGAGTCCGGCAATGACCCCTTTTGCGTTCGAACGTTTCCACCAGACTCCGAGAATGAGAGCCGGGAAGAAGGTGCCCGAGGCGAGCGCGAATGCCCATGCAACGATCTGGGTGATGACTCCCGGAGGATTCAAGGCCACAAGACCTGCTGCAAGTGTTGCGATGACGATCGTCCAGCGGGCTACGGCGAGACGGTTCTTCTCTGTCGCATTCGGTTTGAATACGCGGTAGTAGATATCATGTGCGAATGAAGACGATATGGCAATCATCAATCCTCCGGCTGTCGATAATGCCGCTGCCATCGCACCCGCTGCGACGAGACCGATGACAAACACGCCCAGGTTTGCGATTTCAGGCGTCGCCATGACGACGATATCGTTCGAGATGACGATTTCCTTCCATTGAAGGATTCCGTCAGCATTCGCATCCGCTACCTGCAGCTTCCCTGTATCCACCCATGAAGCCGTCCAGGCAGGCAGTTCACTGATTTTACTCCCCGCGACCTTCGTCATTAAAATGAAGCGGGAGAACGCTGCGTAAGCAGGCGCCGACAGATAAAGAAGTCCGATGAAAAGAAGTGCCCATGCCCCGGACCAGCGGGCCGCTTTCATCGTGGAAACCGTATAGAATCGGACAATGACGTGCGGAAGACCGGCCGTCCCGGCCATCAATGTAAACATAAGTGCGAGGAATTGCCACTTCGTCCCGTTCGTAAACGGTGCGAAGTATTCCGAGACCCCGAGCTCCCGGTCGAGCTCACCGATTTTCCCGACCAGTTCACCGTACGAAATCCAGGGAGCTGGATTCCCTGTGATCTGCAGGGACATGAAAATGATGGGGATCAAATAGGCAATGATCAACACGATATATTGCGCAACCTGGGTCCATGTGATTCCTTTCATACCGCCGAATGCAGAATAAAAGGCGATCAGTACGACCCCGATCAGCGTTCCGACTTTGGCGTCGATTTCAAAAAGGCGTCCTATGACGACCCCGGAACCCGAAAGTTGTCCGATTGAATAGGTGAAACTGATGATGATCGTACAGATGGCCGCAATGACGCGGGCCGTATGACTGTTATAGCGGTCACCGATGAACTCAGGAACCGTATAGCGCCCGTATTTGCGGAGCTGCGGTGCCAGCAGGAAGGTCAGCAGTAAATAACCGCCTGTCCACCCCATGATATAGGCGAGGCCGTCATAACCGAGGATCATGACCGTACCGGCAAGCCCGATGAATGAAGCCGCACTCATCCAGTCCGCACCGATCGCCATCCCGTTGAAGACCGGCGGCACCCCGCGGCCGGCAACATAGAAGTCCGATGTCGCCTTCGCTTTATTGTATATCGCTATCCCGATATATAATGCAAATGTTGCAAGGATAATAGCCGTTGACACGATAAACTGTGCATCCATTAACCGATTTCCCCCTTTTGTCTGCTGTTCTTTCTCTAAAGCCCTGAATCGTATTTAAGCAGGCTTAAGCCCGGCCGTTTCTTCGTTCGTCACGGCTGGTCCGTTATACCGCTTCTTATATTCCAGAGCTATTTTTTCTATAAATGAAGATCAATGATCAAGCGTCTTTCCGTAACTCACCTGTTCATTCTTGCTTTCATCGATTCCATATTTACGGTCGATGCGGTCGGAGACGATGGCATTCACATAAAGAAGGATGATAAAGATCAATATCGAGCCTTGTGCCCCCATGAAATAGTGGAACGGAAACCCGTTGATAGAGAAAGATGATAGACTTTCCGCGAAGAATACCATGACAAACGAACTGATGAACCAAATGACAAGGTATAAGGCCATATAACGGTTTTTCTCTTTGAAATACTGATCGGCTTTCGCACGGTCAATCTTCTTCATAAAAATCCCCCTTTTATCTAGGCTCTTTTCGTAAACTTTGAGCCTTCCATACTGGAACATACCGGATCTTGGGTATTTTTGTTGGTTAAAACCAAACTTCATTGAATATCGATTCCGAAAAGAGCTCGTGTCCCCATCCAAATAAAATATAGTGTGTTGTACGCAAATCAACATTTTTTAGATAGCAGTCTTTATCTAAGACTGAAGATGAACTTGACTGTTTCAAAAAACGGCATTGGAACCAGTGCGATCTGAACAATAAAATATACAAACATGGATAAGAACGGCAGGACTAAAAATACAGCCCTCTTTTTCTTTATGGCAAACACGATGCTGGCTCCCGTGACCAGGAGTAACGCGATGAAGAAAAGCAAACTTTCACCTCCTGTTATGTAACCGCTGTCATAATTATTAAACTTTTCTGAAATTTATTCGTGCCCTCATTATCTTTTATGTGGAAAAGCTTTTTCAATAACAAAATTCCGACAAAGCCAACATTGCCGGATGACAATATTTTATAAATATAAGGATTTTCTCTATAATCATGCAGTAATTGGTCAGCTACGGGATTCCGATATTCTAGTAACATAATATAAGTGTGTCGAATACAGTCGAAACTTTTTTCATAAACGCAAAAAACCGACCGGTGTCATACCGGTCGGTCCGTTTATTATTCTTGGTCTTCTTGAGTTGTATCAGCGTTTGATTCAGCGTCTTCATCCTGTGCATCTGCATTGGACTCGGCATCGCCTGCGTCTTTCTGCTCAGCATCGGATGGGTTTGCTTCCTGATTTTCTTCAGCAGCTTCACCTTCAGCGCCTTCTTCTGGCTTCGCTTCATCTTGTGCAGCAGCGTCTTCTTTCACTGCATCTTCCTGAGCGGCTTCGGCTTCAGGCTGATCGCCGGAAACCTTCTGCTCATCAAGCTTTGCTTCTTGAAGGGTGGCAAGAGACTTGTTGAAATAGTTGATTGGATTGACTGCTACACTGTCTTTGCGGATTTCAAAGTGTACGTGTACACCCGCATCCTCATTGAATAAAGATTTTCCTGCTTTTGCAATCGCTTGACCTTGATCCACGACATCCCCGACAGCTACTTCAAAATCCTTGACTGATTGGTAACGAGTGACGATACCCTTGCTGTGTTCGATTTCGATTGTGTTGCCCAGTAATGAATCTTCCTGAACCTTTGTGACAGTTCCACTCATGGCAGCCAGTACGTCGAATTCTTTCCCATCCTTCGAGATATCGATCCCTTGGTTCGGATAGTACATATTGCCGTACACGACTAAAGCGGCTTCCTGTTCTTCGGCAGAAGCTTCAGCATCGTAGAAGTTTTTTTCGATGACTGTGTCTTCCGGACTTGAAACAGGCATTACGAAGTTTTCCAGTGAACGATTGACTTCTTCTGCAGGCTGATTGAACTCGTTATCAGTAGGAACATCATAGCTGTAATCCTTTTCGTTCGCATCATTTCCTGCCTGGTACCACAGAATTCCTGTGATAATGACTGCTGCACTTGCCAGATAGATTGCTGGGTATGCCCAACGTCTTTTCAAAAATTTTGGAGAAGTGTATTTCTTTTCTTCCTCTCTCATTTTCATCACCTCAGCAATCATTCTGAACAGAATTCTGAAAATATATACTCATGTCCAAAAAAATTTTTAATTCTTATCTTTCGACAAAGTGAAATGAATTATGTACAGAATCTCAAAATTTTTTCAGGAATCTTCATAGAACTGCAATATTTAGCCGTCGGGTGAACCGTTTTCACATGATACAATGAGGAAGTATTTTTTACAATTAACGTAAATTGAAAGGACGATAGACTGTGAAAACACTGCTAAAATACGCCCTTACAGCTGCGCCTTTTCTATATATGATGCTGGTGTGGGTCATGTCCAGCAATCCCGATGACGCGGTCATCCGCTTTCCTGACAGCGGATGGGACCGGATTATCAAGGAATCACTCCACCTGATCGAATTTGCGATCCTGTACGGTTTGTTCGTACTCGCACTGCTCGTGCACGGCATGCTCGGCTATACCATAAACTTCACTGTTGCATTAATCGCAATCTTTTACGGTTTTGTCGACGAAATCCATCAATCATTCGTTCCTTACAGGTCGGCGACAATGATTGATGCCGCAAAGGACCTGATCGGAGTGACCGCCCTGTTCTGGATCGTGAACCGGACGTACTTCAGGAATTCGGGGCATGGTCTGACGAGATATATGAAGAGGGTTGAAGGATATTTTAATTAAAAAAGATGGATCCCCCCGGGGTGGGGGAATCCATCTTTTTTTGGTTTTGGCTGGTTTGTTGGGGCGTGTACCTGGTACAGGAGAGCTTGATTGTACCTGGTACACGGACGTTTGATTGTACCTGGTACAATTCCGCGTTTGTGTACCTGGTACATGGGGTTTGCTTTGTACCTGGTACACAGCCTGTTGATCGAGCCAGGCTCAGAACCCTTGATTTGAGCCTGGCTCAAAGCCGCTGAAATGAGCCTGGCTCAATTTGCCCGTTCGGTGCCAGGCTCAATGCCCCTGCTCGGTGCCTGGCACAATCCCGGCCATTTGTTCCTGGCACAAATCAGGCATCCTGTGCCAGGAACAAAACCGTCAATTTGTACCTGGCACCACGAATTCAACTCCAGAACGCCCCGTCATCACCCCTACCGCTGCGCCGTCACTTTCTGCAGCAGCTTCTCCGATGTCGTGATCTTCACTCCCTTATAATAGTGGGTCACGATCTCTTTATAGTTCTTCCCTTCCTTCGCCATGCCGTTGGCGCCGTACTGGCTCATGCCGACCCCGTGGCCGTAGCCTTTGGTCGAGATGACGATATGGCTGTCTTTCAGGTACCAGGAGAAGTCGGAGGATTTAAGGCCGAGCTTATCTCTTATTTCGCGTCCGGTGAATGACGTTCCGTTGATATCGACATTGGCGACCCGTTTCCCTTTTGTACGCGAGGTGATCGTGCCGACCGATCCGTCCTTCGGAAGTTTTACACCGAGCTTTTGCTCAAACTCGGTGATTGGAATGATTTTTTGATCGGTGAACTTTGGAGACTTCTCATCCCAGGGGCTTTTCACGCTCCTGAGGTATGGGATTTCATTTTGCCAGTAGGCTTCTGAGTTTTCCGTGTATCCGTTGCTTGTTGAGAAGAAGGCCGCGGTGATCGGCTTCCCGTTATATGTGAGTACCTGGCCCTTTGTTTCGAGGACCGCTTCCGATATCTTTTCCAGCTTCCATTCTGCATCCGCCCCCCAAAGGCTTGCAAGTTCGGATGGATTTTTGAAAACTTGATCGTTGATCGTATCGGTGACATCCGCTCCTTTAGGAAGGGACGTATCTTCCGTCATCATTTTATTTACGATGAATGTCCTTGCTGCAAGCGCCTGTGCTTTCAGTGCTTCCTTTTCAAAATCTGCAGGCATTTCACCAGCAAGCACCCCTACTACATACTGCTCAAGCGGCAGCTTTTCGATCACTTCCTTGCCCGAGCGGTATACCGCCACTTCGACTGAATCTGCGAGCTCACCGATTCCGGGGCCGGCCTCCAGTTTTTCATTCAGGTTGGTCTTTTCTTTGTCCGATGAAAACGGAAGCACAAGCAGAGTGGGTACGATAAAGATGATGCAAATGAAGATTGAGAAGACGATCAGTACTGGTTTTAAATGCGTCATGTTCGCTGCCTCCAATGAAATATTAAATAGGAGAATGCCCTTTGCACACTTCTCCATTCCTTTTCATATGTATGGTAGTGGACAAGCTTTTATGATTGAAAATTGTTTTGACGGGATGGACATTTATTCAGAGATGACTGACACGAGTGTTGAACTATAAACGGAGCAAATCGCTTTAAAAATAAGGCATAACTGAGTTAATCCGGGCTGAATATTGGTTAAAAGTCGGTGAAAGTTGCCTGTAACCAGCGAAAACGTAGATATTTAGGTTTCCAACCCTTTTATAAACAAGTCCCTAACCCATATATTATCAAAAACAACGCTTTTATTATCAAAAATCCACATATATTATCAAAAACAGGCGGTTTATTATCAAAAATCCCATTATATTATCAAAACACTATTTTGTTCTGGAACGGGTCCCGGTGTTAGCTACAAACCTACATCCCCACCCCATCCAAGTCCAAACAATAAAAAAAGGCAAGCTCCTCAACCCGGAAAGCTTACCTTTTCTATCTATACGATTACGATTATGCGTCTTTCAACATGCTCTGTTCTGAAACAGCTGCATCGTTTTCTTCGACTTCGTTTATGCGTTCGATGTCTGCGCCCAGGCCAGCAAGCTTCTGGTGGAAGTTTACATAGCCGCGGTCCAAATGCTTAAGTTCGGTTACACGTGTGTAGCCGTCCGCGATCAGACCTGCGATTGAAAGCGCAGCTGCTGCACGCAAGTCGGTTGCTGCTACTTC
Organism: Rossellomorea aquimaris; assembly: GCF_001877785.1. GTDB lineage: Bacteria > Bacillota > Bacilli > Bacillales > Bacillaceae_B > Rossellomorea > Rossellomorea aquimaris_A. The sequence continues at coordinate 114,951 of NZ_MINN01000139.1, forward strand.
TGCACCTTGAAGGGCTGTAGGTCCCTGCATGATGACAGAGCGGCCTTCGATCTTGACGTCTGCTCCCATGCGGCGGAATTCTTCCACGTGCATGAAGCGGTTTTCGAAGACTGTCTCAGTGAGCACACTTGTACCCTCTGCTGCTAGAAGAAGAGCCATCATTTGTGACTGCATATCCGTCGGGAATCCAGGGTGAGGCATCGTCTTGATGTCGACGGACTTTAACTTGTCAGGTCCGATGACACGCAGACCTTCGCCTTCGTCAATGATGGTAACGCCCATTTCTTCCATTTTTGAAACTAAAGAAGATAAATGCTCAGGGATTGCACCTTTTACAAGGACGTCCCCTTTTGTGATGGCTGCAGCCACCATGAATGTTCCCGCTTCGACGCGGTCAGGAATGATGCTGTGCTCGACACCGTAAAGGCGTTCCACACCTTCAATGCGGATCGTTCCTGTTCCTGCACCGACTACGTTTCCACCCATTTTATTGATGAAGTTTGCCAAGTCGACGATTTCAGGTTCTTTTGCGACGTTTTCAAGGATTGTCGTCCCGTCAGCAAGGGCTGCTGCCATCATGATGTTCTCAGTGGCACCCACGCTTGGGAAATCCAGGTATACTTTCGCGCCTTTCAATCTTCCATCGACTTCCGCTTCGATGAATCCGTTACCGACCTTTACCTTGGCTCCCATTGCTTCGAAGCCTTTAAGATGCTGGTCGATTGGTCTTGAACCGATGGCACATCCGCCTGGCAGTGCCACCCGTGCTTTTCCGGTACGTCCAAGAAGCGATCCCATTACAAGAACGGATGCACGCATTTTACGTACATATTCGAATGGTGCTTCTACAAATAACTCCCTTGATGCATTAACGACCACTTCATCATTATGGAACTCAACATCTGTATTTAAATGACGTAATACTTGATTAATCGTATATACATCGGAGAGTGGTGGTACATTTGTGATTTTGCTTTTTCCTTCACTTGCTAATAATGTAGCAGCGAGAACAGGTAAAACGGCATTCTTTGCTCCTTCAACTTGCACAGTACCGCTTAAACGCTGACCGCCGCGGACGATAATTTTTTCCAAGAGTATTCCCCTCCGCGTCCAATTTCTCTATATTAATATTCAATCGTCAGGATGGGTGTGCCAAGAACAAAGGTTGTCTTGGTGCCCATTCCACTTTTCCGTAGACCCAGTTGTATGTTCATTTCGTTATTTTTTGTTGGTATTGACCGTGACATTTGCTTCGAGTAGGCGGAAACGGAATGGAAGTCTTCTTCTTCCAGCGACTCCGTTTCGGTTGCGTCAAGAATCGACATCATTTCGACGGCCTGATTCGACAAAACTTTCTCAAGCGTATCATTGAATTCGCCTTTTATACAAGAGAAAATCAAAGGTTTAGAAGTAAAAATGATTTCCGTATTTGGGATAAATTGTTTTTTGAGATACTGCGATGTTTCTTCTCCCAGCGATTCCTGATTTCCACGGATCTCATACATAATGTACGAAATGGAATGTCCGTTTCCGAGGGTGCGCTGCAATTTAATTGTTTCTTCCCCGTGGGAGGTCTTTCGCGTTCCCACAACAATTAGTTCTTCAGCCTTCTCTTCTTTGGACCAGTTGAAATCAGAAAAAGTTTCTTGCATATTCTTACTATATTGGGCAAATCCTTTATTCGTGAAGCTTTTTACATTTTCTCTTGCATATAGAGACCATTCATTTACTTCACCGTTCGTTTGAGAAATGGCGTGATCAAGCTTTTCGATGTCCAATAATTGATTGGCTTCGATAGTGTTCTTCCCATTAATGATAGGCAGGAAACCTATTCCAACAAAAAAGATTAATAAAATGTAAAAATACCGTGTCATTTTCCATTCCTCCCCTTAGGTAAAAGTCTTTCCTTATAGAGGGAGAACATACTTCGAAAATGTCGTCATCTTTTTACAATTTTTTGTTGCGGGATCGTACGAACACTTCTGTTGATTTCCGGTCAACAGATCCGGTTTAGATCAAAGTGATGATCTGCATCGTGTGAAGAATTTTCAGATGTTTTTGTGTGCAGTTGGTTTGAACCTTTTTCACAATTTAACCGTCGAACGCTGATCAAAGGGGAAACGGTATTCTTTACTCCTCCGGCAGGCGTGTTCTGGCATATGTATGAAAACGGATTCACATTGAAACTTTTTCACAAACACGCAAATACAAAATTAATCTTACTCAAAACAGGCCCTAAAGAAAACATGCAGGAAGTCCTATTTTTTGTAAACATTTTGTCTTGATTTTGTAAGATGCATGGTTCCACCCGTTCGATCTTCTTATCATACGGCATCCGTTAATATGGCACGGTGACGATAGACTTATTGAAAGAACGCAGGCAGCTGCTGTGACCATAGGTAATAATCCAGCAGGAATCGGCTCACGGATGATCCAATCGCGATCGTCAGCAGGATGAAGAGCAGTCTTGCCTGTGCGACGCGGTTCTTTTTCAGCAATTTATCAAGCTGGATCGCCTGCAGTGCCCAGAATGTGATCCCGAACACAAATATATGCACGAGCATGCTGACTAATGCCTGCTGGCTGAAGCTGTCCATCATTGCGCTTCTCTCCAATCGATAAAAAATTCTACACACACATAGACCATTTTACCACAACCTTCACTGGGTTTATATGAAATTTTATCGATGTGGCAAACTATTTTTTCGGCATTATCCGGCTTCCTTCATTATTATATGTACTCTTTTCAATACATCTCCCGTCACTCCCTTAAAAACCGTCCGCGAGTGAGTTAACGAGTTGGAACAGTCCTTTACTGCGCTGATTCGTTGATCCCTGCTTTTATACCCTCTCCGCTATCATTTCAGGCGCTTGTTTTAGTAGATTCACCCATTCCCTCATGCCGACTCTATCATTCCATGTGCATACATCTATCGGATTGGAGGCAAACCGCAAGAGTTATCTTGTTAAATCAGCGTTTTTCCCCTCTTACTCTAGCAAAAAGGGCTATCTTCTTAGTACCTTGTCACGGTATGACACATATACATGTATTGTAAATGCTTATTAAAACCAGGAGGGAATAATGTATGAACAAAGTGTTAATGTCGAGTATGGTCGGCAAAGTCGTCAAGATTAACCGTGGTGGTTCCGAAGCTCGGACAGGTCTATTGTTATCTGCAGGTGACGATTACTTCGTCTTGCAGACGAAAGAGGAAGGGATCCTTTATATTGCTTCCCAGCACGTGAAGAGCATCACCGAAAATGCAAAACAGGGCATCGATTTTGTAAGTGAAGGATCTGAGTCATTGGTATGGAGCAGCGCAGTTGACTTCACTTCCATGCTTGGGGAACTTAAACACCAATGGGTGACCATCAACCGGGGAGGTCCTGAAAAAATCGAGGGTGTTCTTGAAGATGCAAACGGGGATTATATCACGCTCATCTTGAAAGAAGAAGTCATCCGCCTTGCTTCTTACCATGTGAAGAGCGTAGCCGTTTCCGTGAAGAAGAAGGAAGAAGAGAAAGAAGAAGAAAATAAGTCCGAAGACAGCGGGGAAAGCAGCAATTCAAAACAATCTTCCTCTGAAAACAAATCAAATTCCAACAAAGGCAACTCCAAAAACTCTAAGGACTCCAGCAAGAATAGTAACCTTAATCGGTATTATTACGAAATCGAAGCTTTGGATTTCTAATAGCACGCAGGACTCTTCACTCATGCTTCTTACGGATAGCAAAGGGCAGTTTCATGAATCCCGGCGTTAGTCTTTCATCTTAGAGTAAAGACGCCGGGAATCCCTTTGTTTATCGAACTACCAGAGAGGAGGATACATGTTGTTGATGACCATCTATTTCATTGTATTGGGAAGCTTGTTTTATTTCTTTTTCCTATCCGCTTCTGAAGCGAAAAAGGACAAACAGTATGGAGAACTCCGCGCAGGCGAGCCACCTCTGCCTTCTTATATAAAAGAGGCGAATCAGCATGTACGATAGCTCATTCCTGTTGATGGTGCTCATCTTTTCCGTCACCATCATCGTCATGCTGTGGCGCCCGTTCAACGTGAATGAAACGGTACCGACCACAATCGGTGCAGCGCTGGTGCTGCTGATCGGAATTGTACCGCTTTCTGATGTCCTGAATATCTTTTCCATCGTCAGCGGGGCTTCCCTTACCATTTTATCCACGATCATGATGTCCGTGGTGCTCGAAAGCATCGGATTTTTTAAAATCGTCGCAGCCAATATCGTCAACAGGTCGAGGGGGTCCGGGAGAAGATTGTATCTTTACGTCATCCTACTCTGTTTTATGATGACGATGTTCTTTAACAATGATGGCAGCATCCTGATCACCACCCCCATCATCATTCACATCACATCACTCTTAAAGTTGAAAAACCACCAGAAAATCCCCTACCTATTATCGGGTGCTTTAATTGCGACAGCCGCAAGTGCACCGATTGCCGTCAGTAACATCTCAAACCTGATCGCCCTTAAGATCGTCGGGCTCAGTTTGCAGGACTATATCGAAATGATGTTCGTCCCCTCGATGGTCGGAATCTTCGTCATTGCCATCCTGCTCTACCTTTATTTCAAAAATGACATCCCCAAGAGAATCCTGGAAGTCTCCGTCAAATGGAAGTCACATGCCCAGAAATATTCCTACACCCACCCTCTCTCTTCATCGGGGAGCGAAAAAGAAGTCGACTGGGGTCTGATCAAAGCATGCCTCGCAATCGTCGTCCTCACCCGTGCTGCATTCTTTGCCCTGACACCATTCGGGATACCGCTTGAAGTCATCGGGCTCACCGGGGCAGCGATCCTGATCGTAGTGCGCTGGTTCCGCACAGAGACGGGTGTTGTCGATATTTTCAAGAAGACGCCGTGGCACATCCTGTTGTTCGCTTTCAATATGTACGTACTCGTCTATGGATTGAAGAATGTCGGCCTCAATGATTTCATCGTCGCCCAGTTCAAGGACCTGATAGTGGGACAGCCCCTAAATGCGAGCCTGATCATGGGTCTCTTCCTCACCGCGGCATCCAACCTTTTCAATAATCTGCCGGCAGTGATGATCGGAACGCTGTCGATCACCGAGATGGGACTTGACCCGCATACACTGCAAATTGCTTACCTTGCGAACGTCATCGGCAGTGATATCGGAGCACTCTTGACGCCAGTCGGAACGCTTGCGACCTTGATCTGGATGTACATTTTAAAAACAAACGGCGTATCGATTTCATGGGCCCGATATTTGAGGGTCACGATCATCGTCGTGCCGGTCGGCCTGATTGTCAGCCTGCTGAGTCTGTATCTCTGGGTCGAAATGCTATTTTAATAGGGAAGGAGTGTAGAAAACTTGAAAAAAGCATATTCATCATTCATCGGGAAGGCAGTGACCGTCGAGCTTACCGGTAAAAAAGAGATCAGCGGCTATCTCATCGATGTCGGAAGCGAAGTGCTGATCATCTTCAACGGCGAAGATTATATTTATGTATCGAGTATTCATATCAGGTCACTTCGCGTGGTGTCGATCGATGAGCTCGATATTGCAGAACCGACGTCAGGACCGCAGCTTGAGCAGGAGGACGAGCTTGCCCTCCGGAAAATCCTCACTTCGGCCAAAGGGGTTTTCATCGAGATTTACCTGACAGGCAATCAATCCATTCATGGCTACATCACAAGCATCATGAACAATTACTTTACCTTCTACTCGCCTGTCTATAAAACGATGTACATCTCCCTGCAGCATCTGAAATGGCTCACCCCTTATTCGGGATCGCTTTCTCCATATGCGCTTGGAAAGGATAAACTTCCGGTGAACCCGAGCCAGCTGTCGCTCGCCAGGACTTATGAAATCCAGCTTGAAAAACTGACCGGGAACCTCGTCGTCTTCAACCTCGGACTCCAGCCGGAATCCATCGGGAAAATCGAAAAAGTCGAAAGCAACATCATCCAGCTCATCACCGCGAAAGGCAAGTCGGTCTATTTGAACCTTCAGCATATACAGAGTGTACATCAGCCTTGATTCATTTTAAAAAGGGACTGTCCATTCGTGCAGTAGTGTGCGGAAGGACAGTTTTTTTGTAAGTTAATGCGCAAGAAGGACGGGCCTCGCGCTTTGGTCGGAGGCCTTTTCTTGAGGGCGCGGGGCGGGGGGACGATGACCGGTGCTTGGTGCGTTGATCGGTCCGTGGGGCGTTGATCGGTACGCGGTTTTTATTATCGCGTCATTTCAATCTAATAATCGGCTTTTTTTGTTAAAATAAGACCTATTTTCTGTACGTTTCAGGGATTTTGCATCCATAACACACCATCCCAGCCTTCAACCAACCAAAATCCCCTCCCCATCCGCCCTGCCGACCGATATATTATCAAAAACGGCCAAGTTATTATCAAAAATCCAATTATATTATCAAAAACAGAGATATATTATCAAAACCGGACCATTTATTATCAAATCCATAAAAACGCCAAAAAATCCATGGCTCCCAGCCGCCCCACACTTAATCCAAGCCCCCAGCCAAATCCCAAAGCCCAAAACAAAAAAACACCCTCTCCACAAAGGAAAGGGTGTTTCTCCATTATTAGAAATTACGTTCTGAAACGTTGATTCTGTTCATGGCACGCTTAAGGGCAAGTTCGGCACGGCGGAAGTCTACGTCATCCTTTTGTGCCTGCATGCGGTTTTCGGCACGGCCTTTTGCTTCTTTGGCGCGTTGTACGTCGATAGCTTCTGCCGTTTCGGCAGACTGTGCCAGAATTGTCACCTGTTCAGGGCGGACTTCGAGGAATCCTCCGCTGACAGCTACAAGCTCAGTGTTACCGCCTTTTTTGAGGCGTACAGCACCGATTTGTAGTGGAGCAACCATCGGAATGTGTCCAGGTAAGATTCCAAGCTCACCGCTTTGAGCTTTCGTGCTCACCATTTCCACTTCTGAATCGTACACTGGGCCATCGGGAGTGACAATATTGACTTTTAATGTCTTCATTTTCTTCCCTCCTGGTCCCTGATTATACCTCTACGCCCATTTCTTTAGCTGCTTTCAGTACGTCCTCGATCGGACCTACAAGACGGAAAGCATCTTCAGGAATGTGGTCGTATTTACCGGCAAGGATATCTTTGAATCCTTTAACCGTGTCTTTCACTTCTACGTACGATCCTTTTTGACCTGTGAACTGTTCAGCAACGTGGAAGTTTTGAGATAAGAAGAATTGTACGCGGCGTGCACGTGCAACCGTCAGCTTATCATCATCTGAAAGTTCGTCCATACCAAGGATCGCGATGATATCTTGAAGCTCTCTGTAACGCTGCAGTGTCTGCTGTACGCTACGTGCCACATCATAGTGTTCTTCTCCGACGATGTCAGGAGAAAGCGCACGTGAAGTTGACGCGAGTGGATCCACCGCAGGGTAGATACCCATCTCAGAAAGTTTACGCTCAAGGTTCGTTGTTGCATCTAAGTGAGCGAATGTTGTTGCAGGAGCCGGATCCGTGTAGTCATCGGCAGGTACATAGATCGCTTGGATCGATGTAACGGAACCGACGTTTGTAGACGTGATACGCTCTTGCAATTGACCCATTTCAGTAGCAAGTGTCGGCTGGTAACCAACGGCTGATGGCATACGGCCTAGAAGGGCTGATACCTCAGAACCTGCCTGCGTGAAACGGAAGATGTTATCGATGAACAGAAGTACGTCCTGTCCTTGCTCATCACGGAAGTACTCAGCCATTGTAAGACCCGTTAAGGCAACACGCATACGTGCACCAGGCGGCTCGTTCATTTGTCCGAATACCATCGCTGTTTTCTTGATAACTCCGGAATCGCTCATCTCGTGGTAAAGGTCATTCCCTTCACGCGTACGCTCTCCGACACCAGCGAATACCGAGATACCGCCGTGCTCTTGAGCGATGTTGTTGATAAGCTCCTGGATTAATACGGTTTTACCTACACCGGCACCACCGAATAGACCGATCTTACCACCCTTGATGTAAGGAGCAAGTAAGTCTACTACTTTGATACCTGTTTCAAGAATCTCAACTTCTGTGGAAAGTTGATCGAATGTAGGTGCTTGTCTGTGGATCGGATCGCGACGGATGCCTGCTGTAAGCGGCTCGTCTAAATCGATTGATTCACCAAGGACGTTGAATACACGACCTAACGTTACATCCCCTACTGGTACAGAGATTGGTGCTCCTGTATCGAGTACGTCTGCTCCACGCTGCAACCCGTCCGTTGAAGCCATCGCGATCGTACGTACAGAATCATCACCTAGGTGAAGGGCAACCTCTAATGTAAGTTCAGCTCTATCTGCAATTTGGACCTTTAAAGAGTTGTAGATATCAGGAAGCTGCCCGCTGGCGAACTTGACATCAACAACTGGACCCATTACTTGAAGAACGTGTCCTTTGTTCATCTCTTTCCCTCCTAACTGGCTTTTAACAAAAACTTTATAAAAAATTGACGGTCATCACAGACCGAAGAAGTTCTATTCGAGTGCAGCTGCCCCGCCGACGATCTCAGTGATTTCCTGAGTGATCGCAGCCTGACGCGCACGGTTGTATTTCAGTGTAAGATTGCTGATGAGTTCCTTCGCATTATCTGTTGCATTTCTCATCGCTGTCATACGAGCGGCATGCTCACTTGCTTTACCGTCAAGAAGTGCACCGTAAATCAAGCTTTCAGCGTATTGAGGAAGCAATACTTCAAGGATTTCTTCCGGAGACGGCTCGAATTCATAGGAAACAAGCTTGCCGGAAGTATTAAGATCCGTTAATGGAAGAACTTTTTTCTCCGTGACATCCTGCTGGATGGCACTTACATAGTGGTTGTAGAACAGGTAAAGTTCATCGTATGCCTCTGCAGAGAACATACCAACCGCTTTGTTAGCGATGTCTTTAACATCCGCGAAACTCGGCTGATCCGGAAGACCAACGACGGATTCGATGACATTAAAGCCTTTTTTACGGAAAAAGTCGGCTCCAACACGGCCAAGAGCGATAATGGCAAATTCATCATTCGAGCTGTGACGCTCTTTAATTCGATTGCTTACAGCACGGATTACGTTACTGTTATAAGCCCCCGCCAAACCGCGGTCTGAAGTGATTAACAGGTACCCGGTCTTTTTAACGGGGCGGGAGACTAGCATCGGATTCCTTACACCTTGACTACCTGCCGCAACGGACGTGACCACTTCCTGGATCTTGTTCATGTAAGGGACGAATGATTTCGCATTCGACTCAGCACGATTCAATTTGGAAGCAGATACCATTTCCATTGCTTTTGTGATCTGACTAGTCTTTTTGGTAGAAGTAATACGAGTTTGTATATCGCGTAACGATGCCACTGGTTCTCACCACCCTTTACATATTGTTAGACACAGGGGGGCGCGGCATTAACCGGTAATGCACGCGGCCCGGACCCTGCGGTCGAAAGCCTGTTTTTTTAAAAAAATGGCCTCTTATCCTTACTCGGACTTGATGAATGTCTTCTTGAATTCAGAGATCGCTGCAACCATTGCATCGTCTTCAGGAAGACCTTTCGTCGTGCGGATTTGGTCTAACAGTTCTGTATGGTTGTGATCCAGCCAGCTTAGGAATTCACCTTCGAAACGGCGAATGTCTGTTACTGGAATTTCATCTAAATGACCTTTAGTCAATGCATAAAGGATCATGACTTGTTTTTCGACTTTTAGCGGTTTGTTAAGATCCTGCTTCAGTACTTCTACTGTACGCGCACCACGGTTCAATTTCGCCTGTGTTGCTGCGTCAAGATCTGATCCGAACTGAGCGAATGCTTCAAGTTCACGGTAAGCTGCAAGGTCAAGACGCAGTGTACCGGATACCTTCTTCATCGCTTTGATCTGTGCGGATCCACCAACACGTGATACGGATAAACCTGCGTTGATCGCCGGACGAACACCGGAGAAGAACAGGTCAGACTGTAAGAAGATCTGTCCGTCAGTGATGGAGATAACGTTTGTCGGGATATAAGCGGAGATGTCTCCTGCTTGTGTCTCAACGAATGGCAGTGCCGTGATGGAACCGCCGCCTTTCGCATCGCTCAATTTCGCTGCACGCTCAAGTAAGCGGGAGTGCAAGTAGAATACGTCACCAGGGAATGCTTCACGGCCTGGAGGACGACGTAATAATAGGGAAAGTTCACGGTAAGCAGAAGCCTGCTTGGAAAGATCATCATACACAACAAGAACGTGCTTGCCGTTATGCATGAACTCTTCACCCATTGTGATACCAGCATAAGGTGCCAAGAATAGCATTGGAGCTGGTGATGCTGCAGATGCCGTTACAACGATTGTGTAATCAAGGGCACCGTGCTTACGCAATGTTTCAACTGCGTTACGTACAGTTGATTCTTTTTGTCCGATCGCAACATAGATACAGATCATGTCTTGATCTTTTTGGTTCAAGATGGAGTCGATCGCAACAGATGTTTTACCTGTTTGACGGTCTCCGATGATCAATTCACGTTGACCACGGCCGATCGGCACAAGGGCGTCGATCGCCTTGATACCTGTTTGAAGCGGCTCGTGTACGGATTTACGATCCATAACACCAGGTGCTCCGCTTTCAATTGGACGAGTCTTGGTTGTGGCAATCGGGCCCAACCCGTCAACTGGTTGTCCAAGTGAGTTTACTACACGACCTACTAGTTCTTCTCCTACTGGAACTTCCATGATACGTCCAGTACGACGAACCTCATCGCCTTCACGAATGTCAGTAAATGGTCCGAGAATGATGATACCAACGTTGTTTTCTTCTAAGTTCTGTGCCATACCCATGACACCGTTAGAAAATTCAACAAGCTCTCCAGCCATGACATTGTCGAGGCCATGAGCACGAGCGATACCGTCACCGATTTGGATAACTGTACCTACGTCGCTTACTTTCATCTCAGACTGGTAGTTTTCAATTTGCTTTTTTATCAGCGCGCTGATTTCTTCCGCCTTGATGCTCATGAATTTCACCCCTCATTTATACGAAAGTTAACGAATTAGTTCACGCTCAAGACGAGTCAATTTACCTTGGAGGCTGCCATCATAAATGCGGGTTCCGATCTGAACCTTGATGCCGCCCAGTAAATGTTCGTCTGTCACATTGGTAATTCTTAATGATTGTTTTCCGACTTTTTTAGCAAAAGAAGATGATAGTGCTGACTTCTCATCTTCTGACAATGGACGCACGGAGTACACAGTCGCATCTGCGATTCCGCGTGCTTCATTGGTTAATTCGATGTATGCCTCAACAAGACCTGTGATCTCGCCCGTACGGTGACGGTCCGTCATGATCATCAGAGTGTTCAGGACAAACGGGGAAGCCGTTTGAAAAGCTTCCTGGATGATGGATTTCTTCTTCGCCAGCGTAAACTTCGGATTCTCGAAAAGAGCGTTAAGCTCCCTGTTCTCCAAGAAAACCGCTCTTACTGTACGCAGCTCCTCTTCGATCGCTTCAAGCTGATTATGTTCTTTGGCAATATCGAAAAGAGCTAACGCATAGCGCTTTGCAACTGTAGAGTAGCTCATCGCTCTTCCCCTACCTCTTGAATATAATCATTGATTAACTTCTGTTGATCGTCGGCAGAAAGTTCTTTCTCGATGACCTTAGAAGCAATAAGTACGGATAGTGATGCAACTTGTTTCTGAAGTGCCGCAACCGCTTGTTCTTTCTGCGTTTCGATCTCGCGCTTCGCAGATTCCTTCAAACGTTCAGCTTCCTGGCGGGCAGAAGCGATGATTTCTTCACGCTGCTCCACGCCTTGCTTTTTAGAATTCTCGATCATAGCTTGAGCTTCTGTGCGTGCTTCTTTAAGAAGTTGACGCTGCTCCTCAAGAATCTTGTTTGCTTCTTCACGGCTTGCTTCAGCCGCTGTGATTTCACCGGCGATATGGTCTTCACGCTGCTGCATGATTCCCATCAACGGTCCCCAGGCAAATTTCTTAAGAAGCGCCATAAGGATAAGGAACATAATCAGCTGGAATACGATATCCCCACTGTTGAAACCGCCGCCTGCACCTAAAACGAATGCGTTCGTTAACATACTCGATTCACTCCCTTCAAGAATCGATCGGATCTTATTTTTATAAAATGGAACAATCTATACTTGCTAAAAACTTTTCAGTACATAGGAATGGCGAAGATAATCGTCAAGACGAAACTTCGCCATTTAACATGTAGCCGGTTCTATTAGCTTCCAAGAGCGATGAAGGCAATAACTACACCGATGATTGGAAGTGCCTCAACTAGTGCGATACCGATGAACATTGTTGTTTGAAGCGTACCTCTTAATTCCGGTTGACGTGCAATTCCCTCTACTGTACGACCTACGATAAGACCGTTACCAATACCAGCTCCTAGTGCTGCTAAACCAACTGCGATTGCTGCTGCGATAAGACTCATTCTAAAGTTCCTCCTTAATTTATAAGAAAATATTTTTATATATATGTTTGTCCATAGGAATGAACAGGTATATATTAATGGTCATGACTAACTTTATGAGATAGATAGACCATCGTTAACATACAGAAAATGAATGCCTGGATTGCCCCGATAAAGATCGAGAACCCTTGCCAAGCAAGCATTGGAGCGATTGCCCCAAGTGTTCCAGCGATACCGCCGTTAACGGCCATGCTCGCGATAAGTGCCAGCAGGATTTCACCGGCATAGATGTTCCCGTAAAGACGAAGACCCAATGTAAGAGTGTTTGCAAACTCCTCAATGACTTTCAACGGGAATAGCCACCACATAGGTGAGAAAAAGGTGTCCTTACCGTATGCACCGAACCCTTTCATCCTGATTCCATAGAAATGGGACAGCGCCACGATCATAACCGCCAGAGTCAATGTGACCGCCGGATCGGCTGTAGGTGATTTCCACCATAGTTGGTGATCATACACAACCGAGAATGGAAGACCCAGCATGTTTGATACAAAGATATACATAATGATTGTGAGCCCGAGGATATGAAAACGTCCACCCGTTTTCCAGTCCATGTTGCTCTTGATGATTCCTTTCACAAAGTCCATGACCCACTCGAAAAAGTTCTGCATCCCGGTAGGCTTCAGGGCTAAGCGTCGTGTCGAAATAACTGCGATGAGAAACACAATGGCAGATGCTATCGTGATCATCATCACGTTGGCCAGGTTGAACGTAAGGCCCATAAAATCGGCTAAAGGTGCTTCATGATTCAAAATACTTCACCTCTCTTCCCCGCTATTTGTTTATTTTGAAACTGCTGAAAAAATAATCTATCATAATGACAATATAAGCTGTCATTAATCCAATAATTAGACTTAGGAGATGAAACATTTCTGGATAGCGGGTCACGATGATCACGCCAAGGGCCGCTGCAGCCATCCGCGACGTCGTTCCGAGGGATCTCACTTTCTTCCCCTGGACCACCGCCTCGCCGAACTTGCTGACTCTCTTCGTCATGCCCCAGTGCATATACAGGCTCAAAGCCGTTCCTAGCGTCAACCCTAAAAATACTGATTTGTGGTCGGTAAATCCCCAACCCAGGACGTAAATAGCCAGCAAATAAATTATGTACTTCCGCTGTCTATTAAACATTTGATGGAGTTCCGGCATATCTTAATATTCTCCTAAGATAAATGTCGTAAGGTACGAAGCATCGCATAAATCCCCGTCGCTAACCCGAGAAGTAATCCGATGATTAAAAAGAGTGGTGCAGAGTCTGCTTGCTGGTCAATCCACCTGCCCAAGAAGATCCCCACTAATATGGAGCCGACAAGCTGCGACAAAATCGCTGAATAAATCGCCATCGCCTTATACGGGCTTTGATTTTTTTGACCCATTTCAACCCTTCCTATTCAAAAAGAAATTTGAACGTGAGGCAAGCTGTGTAAAATGGAAGGAAATCAGAGTTTACAAGGTTTTGAAAGTTGTGAAAACCTTATCATTTTACATCCTTTGTAAGCATACAATAGGGCATATTCTATGTCAATGCGTTCAAGTTAAAAAGTTCACAACCTTGCCACGCGTATGTCGAAAGTTCACATTATTTACACATTTACCAGAAAAGCGGAGGCGGCTTGGTTAGAGGCGTGTGGCATAAGGCGAATCGGGCTGAAAGGCGCTTTTTGCCTTTTGGTCCGGTTTGACTTATGACATGTGCCTCTAGCCGCCGGAGCTGGACAATCCGAAAAGCGGAGGCAGCTTGGTCAGAGGCGTGTGGCATAAGACGAAGCGGACTGGAAGGCGTTCTTTGCCTTCTTGGGCGATTTGACTTATGACATGTGCCTCTAAGCCCTGCAGCTGGACACCGCTTAGAAAAGCGGAGGCGGCTTGGTCAGTGGCGTGTGGGCATAAGACGAATCGGGCTGGAAGGCGCTCTTTGCCTTCTTGGGCGGTTTGACTTATGACATGTGCCTCTAGCCGCCGGAGCTGGACACCGCTATGAAAAGCGGAAGGGCTTTGGTTAGAGGCGTGTGGCATAAGGCGAACCGGGCTGGAAGGCATTCTTTGCCTTCATGTTCGGTTTGACTTATGACGTGTGCCTCTAAGCCCTGGAGCTGGACACCGCTTGAAATGCGGAGGCGGCACGGATATAGGCAGATCCAGACACCGACAAAAAATGCGGAGGTGCCCCACGGCAAACCGTTCAACATATTATATGTAAAATCTAAACAAAGACACAGCTGAACAAAAAAATTGACTCTCTTCTTCGCACATCTTCCATTATAAAGTAACCGCCACCCGCGAGAAACCCTGCATTTTAATGTAAATATATCCATATACCTATTGATACGCCCGTATCGCTGTTTTGACTCTTGATCAAGCTGCAGGAGGATTATATCGGAGTTCGGGTTGCTGCATCCAGATTAGAATAATTCTTATAAGATCATAAAATCTCGAAATGGATCATATATTTTGATTTTGGATCATAATTCTCCGGAATGGATCATAAAATCTCGAAATGGATCATAAATCTTCACAATGGATCATATATCGTTGGGTGCCTCTCCCAACCACATCTAAAATACACCCTCCACTCTCCTTTCAAGGCGGTTCACCCCAACGAAACTGCATTTTTACCAAAAAATTACTTAGATAAGCTAATTTTTCAAGGGAATTTGATAGAAAGTTAACTTTCCATAAGAATTACCCGCTTTATTTAAAACAAAGCCCGTCCCCCACTGCTTCATTGCAGCGAGGAACGGGCTTTTATTCCCAAGTCTACTATTTTATTCCGGTTTAAACGATTTCGGACGCTCATCCAGCTGACCGAATTGATAGCGGATCGCCTGGGCAATTCGGTAGGATGCCTGTCCGTCGCCGTATGGATTTGTTGCTTTGGACATCTTGCTGTGAGCCTGCTCGTCTGTCAGCAGCTCTTTTGCCAGCTTGTAGATATTTTCTTCTTCGTTTCCTGCAAGCTTCAGCGTGCCGGCTTCGATTCCTTCCGGGCGTTCAGTCGTGTCACGAAGGACAAGGACTGGAACACCGAGTGAAGGAGCTTCTTCCTGCACTCCGCCAGAATCAGTCAGGATCAGGTGTGCCCTTGAAGCGAAGTTATGGAAATCGATGACATCAAGCGGTTCAATCAGGTGGATGCGGCTGTCATTGCCGAGCACCTCATCCGCCACTTCACGGACGGCAGGATTCAAGTGAACCGGATAAACAACTTGGATATCCTTATGTTCTTCGACTAAACGCTTGATTGCACGGAACATATTTCTCATTGGCTGGCCGAGATTTTCACGGCGGTGAGCAGTCAATAGAATAAGACGGTCGCTCCCAACCTTCTCAAGAACCTCATGCTTGTACTCGTCCTTAACCGTTGTTTTCAGCGCATCGATCGCTGTATTCCCCGTGATGAAAATACCTTCTTCCTTCTTGCTTTCATTCAGCAGGTTTTGAGCCGACTTTTCTGTAGGAGCGAAATGAAGATCCGCCATGACACCAGTCAGCTGCCGGTTCATTTCCTCTGGGAATGGAGAGTACTTATTCCACGTACGAAGTCCCGCTTCCACATGTCCGACCGAAATCTGGTTATAGAATGCTGCAAGGCTCGCAACGAATGTAGTCGTCGTATCGCCGTGGACAAGAACGATATCAGGCTTCGCTTCCTTCATGATCTTATCAAGGCCCTCAAGCCCGCGTGTTGTTACATCGATCAGAGTCTGGCGGTCTTTCATGATGTTCAAGTCGTAATCTGGTGTGATATCAAAGATAGAAAGTACTTGATCAAGCATTTCACGGTGCTGTGCCGTAACGGTCACAATCGTTTCAAAGCTTTTTGGGTATTTTTTTAACTCAAGAACGAGCGGAGCCATCTTGATCGCTTCCGGTCTTGTTCCGAAAATCGTCATTACCTTAATGGGAGTACTCATACTTTCACACCGCCTTGTTATTTTGTTCCGAATAAACGGTCACCGGCATCGCCCAGTCCAGGAACGATATAGCCTTTTTCGTTCAGCTTTTCATCAAGCGCCGCAATGTAGATGTCTACGTCCGGGTGCTCGGCTTGAATTGCTTCCACTCCTTCAGGACATGCAACAAGGCACATGAACGTGATGTTTTTTGCCCCGCGCTTTTTTAGGGAATTGATTGCCTCAACTGCTGAACCGCCCGTTGCAAGCATCGGATCCACCAGGATGAAGTCGCGCTCTTCCACGTCGCTTGGAAGTTTGACGTAGTATTCGATTGGTTTAAGAGTCTCAGGATCACGGTATAACCCGACGTGACCGACTTTCGCTGCCGGGATCAATTTAAGGATTCCGTCGACCATGCCAAGACCTGCACGCAGGATCGGAACGATTCCCAGTTTTTTACCTGTAAGTGTCTTTGCGTTCGCTTTGCTTACCGGAGTATCGATTTCGATATCTTCAAGCGGAAGTTCACGCGTGATTTCAAATGCCATCAGTGTTGATACTTCATCGACAAGTTCGCGGAATTCCTTTGTACCTGTGTTTTTATCACGGATGAATGTCAGCTTATGCTGGATTAATGGATGATCAAATACGTATACTTTGCCCATTCGACTCTCTCCTTTTGGTTTCGATTTATGTAAAAAATAGATAGTTACTGTTTTACACCTCTGACTATTGTACATAAAAGAAGTTTTGAGGGCAATAAAAGTTGGGAGGTGTAATGAAATCGTTATTTTTTGTGGGCAGGTTTTTTTCGCAAAAAGATAGAGTTCTTTATGACGCTTATGATTTCCGTGGAAGACTTCGCTTTCCGCGGGCGGGCGTGGAGCCTCCTCGGCTTCGCCTGCGGGGTCTCAACAGCTTCGCTTTCCCCGCAGGAGTCTTCGTCTTCCACTCCAATCAACCGCTGGATTCCATTCAATCATAATTTAGAATAACTGGAACCATCCTAACTTTCACTTCCCATTTTATTAAACCAATTAACCTGTCTAACAACTTCAATCATTGTTACCAGCAATACTATCAATCTATCTTCCTCATAAAAAACCTCCCCAAAAGATCATGTCTTTTGAAGAGGTTTCTACTATTTATTATCTTTCTGGATATAAAGCAAATCTGCTTGTTAAATCTGTCACACGTTTACGAGCTTCTTGAAGCTTGGTTTCGTCTTCGTGGTTTTTGAGGGTAAGGGCCATGATGGACGCGATTTCGTCCATTTCTTCCTTAGCAAAACCCCGGGACGTAACGGCTGCTGTTCCGATGCGGATACCGCTTGTGACGAATGGGCTTTCCGGATCGAATGGGATGGTGTTTTTGTTGACCGTGATTCCGATATCATCCAGGACTTTTTCAGCGATTTTACCAGTCAGTCCCAGTGAGCGAAGGTCGATCAAGAGCAGGTGGTTGTCCGAACCGCCGGAAACAAGGTCGATTCCTTCTTTTCGTAGGCTTTCACCGAGACGCGCTGCGTTGTCGATGATGTTCTGGGCGTAATCTTTAAAAGAATCCTGCAGCGCTTCACCAAACGATACAGCTTTTGCAGAAATAACGTGCATCAACGGACCGCCTTGAAGACCAGGGAAGATGGACTTGTCAATCTTCTTGCCGAATTCTTCTTTACAAAGGATCATCCCGCCGCGGGGACCGCGAAGTGTTTTGTGAGTCGTAGTCGTCACGAAATCTGCGTAAGGAACCGGATTCTGGTGAAGGCCAGCCGCCACAAGACCTGCGATATGAGCCATATCCACCATCAGGTACGCTCCCACTTCATCCGCAATTTCACGGAATTTTGCAAAATCGATCTTTCTAGGATATGCACTTGCTCCCGCTACGATCAGCTTAGGCTTGTGCTCAACTGCCTTCTGGCGGACATCTTCATAATTGATCAGGTGGCTTTCCTTGTCGACTCCATATTCAACGAAGTTGTACTGGATCCCGCTGAAGTTGACCGGGCTTCCGTGCGTGAGATGTCCTCCGTGTGAAAGGTTCATCCCAAGCACCGTGTCACCCTGCTCAAGGATTGTGAAGTAGACTGCCATATTGGCTTGTGCCCCCGAGTGAGGCTGCACGTTCACATGCTCCGCTCCGAATAACTCTTTCGCGCGGTCGCGCGCTAAGTTTTCCGCTACATCGACATGCTCACACCCGCCATAATAGCGACGACCTGGGTACCCTTCTGCATACTTGTTCGTGAGGACCGAACCCTGCGCTTCCATAACGGCTTCACTGACAAAATTCTCAGATGCAATTAACTCGATTTTCGTGCGTTGACGCTCTAATTCATCTTGAATCGCTGCATAAATTTCCGGATCTTGCTTGGCAATCTTACTCATACATATCCCCCTTTTATTCATCGGCCCATTCTAAGCTGCGCCATCTTGATTCATTCAATCTCATTCTATCATGATTAAGCAGAACGCGAAATAAGAACGTGTGGGTAAATTGGAATGTTCGTGTTTTGGGGTGTAGGGGGCGCGGTTGAAGCGGGAAATAATTTGCTGTTCCGGTTTTGTTGGGTGAAGGTTCGGTTCTCAATTAAGAATCATACCCTGGCTGAAGTCCGGCTGTGTCGAAAAATCGCCAGTTCGCACTTAAAACTGGAATTTCGCACTTATATAAAAAATAGCGCACTGAAATCAAGAGACTTCGCACTCATCCGGAAAATTCCGCACTTAAATCAGGAGATACCGCACATAAATGTCTTCCAAAGTCAGAGATGAACACCACCTCAACCAATAAAAAAGCCCGTCTCCCAACGCACTAATGCATTGAAGACGGAACTCCTCCCCAAACCTATTCATAAACAGCCCGAACCCCGCCAATCAGCTTCGGACGGGTCTTGGCGAGTGTCACATGCGCACCGCCGAGGCTCTTCTGAGAAACCCTGACCGGCACGGCCACATGCTTCAGCTGCATCCCGATGAAGGTGTCACCGATGTCGATCCCGGCATCCGCTTTGATGAATTCCACCATGACGGGGTCATCAAATGAACGGTATGCGTGGGTCGCCATTGCACCGCCGGCCGACCGGGCCGGGATGACGGTTACTTCATCGAGCCGCAGCCGTTCAGCCGTTTCCCTTTCAAGGACGATCGCCCTGTTCAAGTGCTCGCAGCACTGGAACGCGAGCGACACTCCTAGGCAATCTGCGAACGTTTTTAATTCACCATAAATCATTTCGGCCACTTCAAAGGTTCCGGCTGTCCCGATTCGTTCCCCGATGACTTCCGAGGTGGAACAACCGATCACAAAGACCTGTCCTTTTTTAAGCGTGACCTTTTCCTTGAATTCAGTCAGGATACTTCGGAGCTGCTCCTGCAATTGAGTGATTTCCATGAAAACCGCTCCCTAGTGTTTGTCTTCGTATGACGTGATCTTACCGATGCGGTTGGCGTGGCGTCCGCCTTCGAATTCCGTCCCAAGCCAGGTTTTAGCGATTTCACGGGCAAGTCCCGGTCCGATGACGCGTTCGCCCATCGCCAGGATGTTGCTGTCATTATGTTCGCGCGTCGCTTTCGCACTGAACACATCATGGACAAGCGCACAGCGGATGCCCTTCACTTTATTGGCGGAAATGCTCATGCCGATGCCGGTACCGCAGATCAGGATGCCGCGGTCAAACTCGCCGGCAGCCACTTTCTCGGCAACCGGTACTGCAAAATCAGGATAATCCACTGAAGTGCCGCACTCACAGCCGAAATCCTCATATTCAAGACCCAGCTCTTCCAATAATGATTTTATTTCTTCACGAATATTTACTCCGCCGTGATCAGACGCGATTGCGATTTTCATCCAACTTCACTCCCCATTTTTGACTAGTGTTTGTTTCCTTTTATTTTGACATACCTTTGTGAATAGATAAAGTTAATCATCTTAGGAAAAAAGTCGTTTTCGAGTTCCGTCCATCGCCCCTTTAACGCGGTACCCCGCACCGATAGGGCCTTTCACTGAAAAAAACAGCACGGACCCAAAGCCCGTGCCGACCTGCATACCTTTTTATAAATGAAAACGAGTGATCGTTCCCTTCAACGATTCCGCCTGCTTCTTCAGATTCAGCGCCAGTTCCTCGACATTCTCCATGACCGACGCCTGTTCGCGGGTCGCTTCCGACACTTCTTCCGCTCCTGCGGACGTTTCCTCTGCAATCGCCGCAACTTCCTGAGACTGCTGGGACGTTTCCCTGATGCTTTCCATCTGCCTGTCGACGAGTCCCGAGATTTTTTGTACAGAGTCCGCCACTTCATGGATCGTGTTCGTCATCGTTTCGAAGACTTCGTTCGTTTTCGACCCTTTTTCCGCTTCTTTATTGGCAGTCGTCACCTGGTTTGATATTTGTCCGACCACATTTCCGACTTCATTCTGAATGTTTTTGATCAGCTCGGAAATTCCCTGGACCGCTTTCCCGCTCTCATCTGCGAGCTTGCGGACTTCCTCTGCGACGACAGCGAAGCCTTTTCCGTGTTCACCGGCACGCGCTGCTTCGATGGAAGCATTCAGTGCGAGAAGATTCGTCTGTTTCGCGATATCGCCGACAAGCTGGATGATCTGCTCCACTTTTTTCGCGTTATCTTCAAGACGGCGTACGACCGTCAGTGACTCTTCATTTCCTTTCGCAAGCGTCGTGATCCCTTCCACGAGCGAATGGATGACCTCCATGCTGCCTTGCAGCTCGGTGACCATATTTTTAGAAAGCTGCTCGGAAGACTTGGAATGATTCTGAACTTCCTGGGCGATCGCGATGACATCCTCCACCGATTCGGCAGTTGTCTGGATCGACATCGCCGAGCTTTCTGCGCCCGCTGATATTTCACTGATCGTGCGTGAAATGGATTCCGCCTGATGCGATGCCACTTCTGATGCCTTCGACAGATCCACGACGTGTGCATTTGTTTTTGTGAAATTCTCATCGATGCTCGACACCATATCACGGAGGTTGTGGAGCATGCGGTTGAACGCAAGTCCGAGCGAACGGATTTCATCATCCGACCTTGGCACGTCCACTTCCACTGCGATGTCACCTTCAGCCGCTTTAAGAGCTGCCTGCTCCAGGCGCTGCAACGGTTTGACGATAATCCGTGCCGCGAAGAACGCTAGCAGCCCGGACCAGAACACACCCATCCCGAGCGTCAGGCTTGTAAACAGGAATTCATTCATGTCCGGCGCAAATGCCGGTTTGATAAAATAAATGAAAAATGCCGATGTCGAATACGTCACCAGTGCCAGGATCGTCGTGAAGAAAACCAGTTTCTTTCTCAGACCCGTCTTATACCTTCTCTCTGTCCCCATCCCTTTTCTCTCCTCAAAAATCACTCTTTACTAAGCTTGCCGATCAATTGCCCGATCAGCGACTCCAGCTCCCTGTATGTATGTCTGTAAATATCGATGCTTCCCCCGAACGGATCGGATACATCCATGTCTTCAGGATCCTCGAGCACATATTCCTTCAGGGTGAATACTTTATCCGAAGCTTCCGGATACTGGTCCATGATCGCCCATTTATGGTGCGCGGTCATCGTGAACACATAATCCGCCCAGTCGATATCTTTTTTCCTCAGTGTGCTGGATGCATGCTCATGTTTTATATCGTTCTCTTTCAACACTTCTTTAGCCTGAAATGACGCATCGCTGCCGTCCATCGCAAACACACCGGACGATTTCACCTCAAAACTTTCTTTCCCTCTATGCCTCAATACCGCTTCCGCCATCGGACTGCGGCATGTATTACCCGTACAAATAAACAAGATTTTCATCATCTCATCCTCCTTACGCCTATTATAAAATATTTTCCAATTAGCATATAGGACATTCACAAAGAATACAAAAAGAAAAGCGGAAGGGGGCGTTTTGCTCCCTTTGAAAAATGTTCTTTGGCTTTAGAGGCGTTTTTTGCCTCAAAAGCCGAAGGTTAATTTTCAAACGGGAGCAGACCACTGGAGCTGGACAAAAAGAAAAGCGGAAGGGCTTCGTTCAGAGGCGGGTGGCGTAAGGCGAACCGGACGGGAAGGCGTTCTTTGCCTTCTTGGCCGGTTTGACTTATGACATGTGCCTCTAAGCCCTGGAGCTGGACAAGAAAAGCGGAGGCGGCTTGTTCAGAGACGACAAGCATAAGACGAGCTTGCACGAAAGGCGCTTTTTGCCTTTTGAGCAAGCTTGGCTTATGTCTCGAGTCTCTAGCCGCCGGAGCTGGACAAAAAGAAAAGCGGAAGGGCTTCGTTCAGAGGCGGGTGGCGTAAGGCGAACCGGACGGGAAGGCGTTCTTTGCCTTCTTGGCCGGTTTGACTTATGACATGTGCCTCTAAGCCCTGGAGCTGGACAAGAAAAGCGGAGGCGGCTTGTTCAGAGACGACAAGCATAAGACGAGCTTGCACGAAAGGCGCTTTTTGCCTTTTGAGCAAGCTTGGCTTATGTCTCGAGTCTCTAGCCGCCGGAGCTGGACAAAAGAATCACCCTTCAATACCGCTCTTGGTTTCCGTGCAAGACTTCGCTTTCCGCGGGCAGTTGGTGAGCCTCTTAGTCGCATGCGCTCCTGCGGGGTCTCACCTAACTCGCTTTTCCCGCAGGAGTCTTCGTCTTGCACTCCAACCAATAGCTGGAGTTATTTTTATCAATGTCAAATATCTGATTAACAAGAAACATGCGGCAATCTTTTATTCATGAAAAATCCCCCACTACACAAAGCAGTGAGGGATCGATTTCGATTATTATATCGGCAGCAGAAGCTTGATCCCGAAGGCGAAAAGGATGCTGCCCCCGAGGGCCTCGCTGTAGGTGCCGAGTACGCCTTGAAATTTCCTTCCGAGCAGGAGGCCGACCCAGGTCAGCAGGGTGGCGGCAATTCCGAAACAAGCGAGCGCAACAGCCGTCCTCGCCCCGAAGATCCCGAGAGTCAGGCCGACTGAGAAGCTGTCCAGGCTTACGCTAAGCGCAAACAGCAAAAGACCGAATCCAACCGGGGAAATCAGCGTGGTTTCCTCCTCTTTGAAGCTGGCCATGAACATCTGAATTCCGAGAACAATCAGGAGGATTCCCCCTGCGTACGTGGCAAATGACCCGAATGTATCCGAGAGGAATTTTCCGGTCAAAATGCCGAAGAGCGGCATCACGACGTGAAATAACCCCACCGTCAATCCTATGTAAAAAATCTGCCTCAGCCGAAGCTGCAGCATTCCCATTCCAATTCCAATCGAAAAGGCATCCATCCCAAGAGCAAATGCCATCAACATCAAGGTTATCAGTTCTCCGATAAGTGTCGTCATTCCATTTTCCTCCTCTGGACGTGCCTTCAAGAAAAATGTATGCACGTCCAAAGTGAAATAGAATGAAAATGTTTCATATAAAAACCCCTGACGGCCGCCATCCATGCGACCATACAGGGGTTTGCTGATTCTTAATTAGTCAGGGCTTAATCACCCGGTATCCGGCGGCTTTCTGAAGCCGGTTCATGATTGCAAGGCCGACCCCTTCTTCAGGGAACATTTCGGCGAAAATAATATCCACATCACTGTTATTAAAGGCGCGCAACTTATCGTAGAGTCCGTGGGCGACCGTATTCAAATCGTCTCTCCGGCCGACTGAAAACACAACATCGGCACGGTAATCACCCGCAAATTCATCCGTAGTAAGCACTCCGGCCTTCAATCCTTCGCTTCTTTTTTCATCCACAAGCTTCTGCACATCTTCCCGTGTCCCATCGACGAGCCAGACAGGGGCGTCCGGCGCATAGTGCGTGTATTTCATCCCCGGTGATTTTGGTGCACCCTTCCCTTCTTTCAAGGAAGGATCAACACTCACTTCCCCTACGACTTCCTCAAGCTGCTCCTTCGTCACGCCGCCCGGGCGGAGGATAACTGGAATTGATCCCGCGCAGTCGACGACCGTCGATTCCACACCGACGCCCGTCTCACCGCCGTCCACAACACCGATGATCCGGCCCTCGAGATCCTCAATCACGTGCTGAGCCGTAGTAGGGCTCGGTTTTCCTGACCGGTTCGCACTCGGTGCCGCAATCGGCAGGCCGGATTCCTCAATGATGGCAAGCGCCACGGGATGGTCCGGCATCCGGATCCCGACAGTATCCAGACCTGCCGTAACCTTCTCTGAAAGTACGCCTTCTTTTTTTTGAAAAATCAGCGTCAACGGCCCTGGCCAGTAGGCAGTCATTAACTTCTGTGCCGCTTCCGGGATCTCTTCTACCAGCTCTTTTAATTGTTTTTTATTTGAAATGTGGACAATCAGTGGATTATCGGACGGCCTTCCTTTTGCCTTGAAAATTTTATCCACGGCTTCATCACTTTTTGCATTTGCTCCAAGTCCATAAACCGTCTCAGTAGGAAAAGCCACAACCTCATTTTGCTGCAAAATCCGGGCTGCATCCACAATTTGTGGATAACTTTCTTTGTTATCCACATCATTTTCCACAATCCAGCGTTTTATCATATCATTCGTCCACCTTTTTATTTCAAACATACATCTATTCACATATATGTGGATAAACACAGAATTAACAAGTGTTCCACAATCATACCCATTTGAAAGTATAAAAGAATCCTGATATTTTCTCAAGTATTGTCCACAAAACGTGTATAAATCAAACCTGACTGTGGATAACCCTGTGGACGAGTGTGAATAATTCTGAAAAAAGAGACATTTCGACATAGATACACGTCCAACAAAATTTTTGTCGAATGCGAATATGAAAAAGAGGACCATTTTATAGAAAATGATCCTTCTCGCGGAATAAACCTATTTTGTTTTATCATACAAGCATTTTGTCGAAACTTAGGGATTAAGACTGCAAATGCAGGCTCATGGTCAGCAGGTTATCCACTGTGGATAACTGTTTGGCATGGACAAAATCCTTCAGCTCATCCACAAGCCCCTGTGCTTCCTGTTGAAAACCAAGCATTTCAAAGAAGTTCAAGGAAGCCCGCCGATTCGTGATCAAGTAGAGTCTGGATAAGTCCTTTTCCTTTGCCAGTTTAAAAATCTCCTGAAAGAGGGTGAAGATTTCTTCACTGTCAAATGCAGGCGTGACAACCAGCGACCGGAGCAGTCCCGTCCCGTCCCTCATCTCGATTCCCAGCGTCCCGATCAGATTCCCTTCTGTGTCCTCGACAAGCAGGAAGCAGTCTATTGTATTCTTGACCCCTTCTGTGCTCAATCCCGCTTTTACGAGAAAACCGATTACTTTATAGATATCTTCGTGAGTGGCCTGCCTGATTGTTTTCGTCATCTTTTCTTCCTCCCTTTTCTAGTATCTTTACTTTAACTTTATGAGAGGGAGGGAAGATTAGAACTGTTTTTTGATAGAATTGGTTGTTTAGTAGAAAATATCATTGTAGTAATTTTGTGAAGAGGTTTTAATTACCGCTAATGATTTCCGTGCAGGACTTCGCTTTCCGCGGGCGGTTGGTGAGCCTCCTCGTCGCTGCGCTTCTGCGGGAAGAAAAGCGTATGGGCTTTGAAGAGAGGCGGGTGGCATAAGGCGGATCGGCCACGAAGGCGTTCTTTGCCTTCTTCTTGGACGATTTGACTTATGACATGTGCCTCTAAGCCCTGAAGCTGGACAAATAGAAACGCGGAGGCGGCTTGCTCAGAGGCGACATGCATAAGGCGAGCAAGCCTGAAAGGCGCTCTTTGCCTTTTTGGCTTGCTTGACTTATGAACTCGAGCCTCTAGCCGCCGGAGCTGGCCAAGTCTCACATTGGCCACTTCTCTCGCAGGAGTCTTCATCTCCCACTTCAATTAACCGCTGGATCAGCTTATACAATGAAAAAATTCCACATAATAAAGAAAGCTCCGTCATATCGACAGAGCCATGGTACTAGTTAAACAATCCTTTTACGAGGTCTACTACGAAGAATCTTACTTCTACTTCTTCTTGGTCGCCTTCTTCTACGAATACCTTTTCACTAGCCGTTTGTTCTTGTTGAGGCGTTTCTTGTGTGTTGAAATCGTTGATTAGTTTGGTTTCTTTGACGATTGAGGCTTGGGACTTTGCTTCTTCCACTGATTCCTCAACTACTTCTTTAGCTGCCGGTGTTTCTTCAACCTGCTCGACGTTCTCTTCCACAACCGCCGTTTCTTCCGCCGGTTGCTCTGCTGCCAGTTCATCTTCCAAATCTACTTCTGTGACCACTTCACCGCTTGCTTCTACAGTGGTTTCAAATCCAGGGCTTCTGACTGCATTGCCTGTTGAGAAGTCCAGGAAGCATAGCGGCGGATAAAGGACGCACCACCAGTTGGCTCCTTCGCCTTCTCCGAGTGTGATCAGGACCGCTTCGTATTCTCCTGCCGGATAAAGATATTCTCCGTAAAGTTTAGTCGGGAACTGCACTTTGCCGAAATCAATTTTTACTTCTTGATCAAGACCTTCTGCCGCCACCACGTTTTCTGCGATTGTTTGAAGCTCTGGAAGACCCGTTTTGATGATTTTCTTCGCTTCTTCCTGAGATGTCAGATTGCCGACCCATTTTGTGATTTCTTTGTTTACTTCGTCCCGCACCAGACGTTTTACGTTCTGGTCTTTTTCCAGGTCACTGTTTGCCAGGATGCGAAGCCGGATCGCTTCCTGGGGAATGACCATCGGCTCCTGGGCCGTGATTTCCTGTTTCGGAATATATAAACTTACGATTGTCCCTAAAGTAAGAATCAGAATATAAGATAATACCGCGTGTTTTGTTTTCATTTTTCTCTCCACCTTCCCCTCAGTAACATAGTCTGGACAAGGCGGGGGAATCTTAAACTAGTAAATTGATATTTTTTCAGGAAGTTTGAATTTTTTAAGCTGAAGACACTCAAAAAGCGATTTGATAATATATTCTTGTTTTTGATAATATAAGTTCTCGGGACCTTCGTTCACCTTCTATTATTCTATTAAATTACGCTTCAGCATCTCATTTTTCACTAAATGAAGCTGGTTCTCAGCAGATTTCGGAAAAAAAAGACCCCTTTTCAATATAAAAAGGAGCCTCTTCAATCAAATTCTATTCTCTCCAGCAAAAAACCATCCGGTCCTTGCCGTTAATATCAAACACTACTTCAGCTTCGGCGTCAGGAAAAGCACTGTGAAGCATGTCCCGTACAGATTCACCCTGGCCGGCGCCGACTTCGAACCCGATCAGGAACGTGTCATTCATCACTAAAGGCAGCTCTTCCATAAACCGTCTGTACAGATCATAACCGTCTTCACCGCCAAACAAAGCGAGCTGCGGTTCATGGTCGACGACC
The DNA here is from genome assembly GCF_001877785.1 of Rossellomorea aquimaris. Lineage (GTDB taxonomy): Bacteria > Bacillota > Bacilli > Bacillales > Bacillaceae_B > Rossellomorea > Rossellomorea aquimaris_A. Next base: position 142,581 of record NZ_MINN01000139.1, read on the forward strand.
ACTTCGGACATCGTTTCGCGGTCACCCAAAGGGATGTACGGCGGGTTCGATAGCATGATATCGAGCTTCACGCCCTTATCCACCAAGGGCTTAAGGAGATCTCCCTGGTAAAAATCGACCTCGGCTCCCAACCGGCGGCTGTTGTCCTTCGCGACTTCAAGAGCTTTCTCCGAAATATCTACGGCCATCACTTCAAGCTGCCGATCCGTACATTCAAGCTTCAGCGTCACGGCAATCGCCCCGCTGCCGGTCCCGATATCCGCAGCACGCAGCTCAACGCCGCGGGGAAACAGCCGCTTCATCTTCTCCAGTCCGTAATAAATCAACTCTTCCGTCTCAGGCCTAGGAATCAACACATGCTCATTCACCTTGAACTCGCGGCCGTAAAACTCCTCAACCCCGATGATATGCTGAATCGGCACACCGGATGCATGCTGCCGGATACCTTCCTGGAACTCTTCCCATGTACCTTGAGGAACCGTCATCCGCTGTTCGGCAAACAATTGCGAACGCGATACGCCCAGCAGATGCCGCAAATAGATTTCGCCCGCGTTTTCGTCCCGTTTACGTTCTATTAAAAAAGAAGAAGCCCACTTCAGGGCTTCAAATACAGTCACGTTCATTTTATACTTCTTCCATTCTTTCAAGGAGCTTGGACTGGTCTTCGATGATCAGTGCATCGATGACTTCATCCATTTTCCCTTCAAGGATCTGGTCAAGCTTCTGGATCGTCAGGCCGATGCGGTGGTCGGTCACGCGGTTTTGCGGGAAGTTGTACGTACGGATACGTTCGGAACGGTCACCCGTACCGACGGCAGACTTACGGTTTGCATCGTATTCAGCCTGAACTTCACGCTGAAATTTATCGTATACGCGCGCACGCAATACCTTCATAGCTTTCTCTTTGTTTTTGATCTGTGACTTTTCATCCTGACAGGAAACTACGACACCTGTAGGCATGTGGGTCAGACGGACAGCGGACATTGTCGTATTGACAGACTGTCCTCCAGGTCCGCTTGACGCAAAGGTATCGACGCGGATATCTTTTTCATGGATATCGACTTCGACTTCTTCCGCTTCCGGAAGGCACGCCACTGTCGCTGTGGACGTATGGATACGGCCGCCTGATTCAGTTTCAGGGACACGCTGCACGCGGTGCGCACCGTTTTCGTATTTCATTTTTGAATATGCTCCGCTTCCTGTGATCATGAAGATGATCTCTTTATAACCGCCGACACCCGTGGATGTCGCTTCCATCACTTCGATCTTCCAGCCCTGGGACTCGGCATAGCGGCTGTACATGCGGTACAGGTCACCCGCAAATAGAGCGGCTTCGTCTCCGCCGGCTGCTCCGCGCACCTCCATGATAACATTCTTGTCGTCATTCGGGTCTTTCGGGATCAATAATATTTTCAAACGCTCTTCCAGTGCATGAATCTGCTCTTCAAGCTCGGATACTTCTTCTTTAACCATTTCACGCATGTCAGCATCCATCTTCTCATCCAGCATCGCTTTGGCGTCCTTGAACTGCTGGCTGATGTCTTTATATTCGCGGTATGCTTCAACCGTCGCCTGGATATCTGACTGCTCTTTTGAATATTCTCTTAGCTTCTTTGGGTCATTCACAATTTCCGGATCACTTAAAAGTTCATTTAATTTATCATAGCGATCTTCCACTGCTTGTAAACGATCGTACACAGCTATTCACCTCAATTTTAATCCATAACAGTCTAATTATATTATATGGGGTGGGTAAAAACAAGAAGGTTCGGGAACAGCTGCCGTTTGCTTTTATGTAAAATTATTTCCGGGAAATGTGGGACTTCTATTGCCGCATTTGATTTCCGTGGAAGACTTCGCTTTCCGCGGGTAGCCCGTGAGCCTCCTCGGTCGTACCTCCCTGCGGGGTCTCACATTAGCTACTCTTCCCGCAGGAGTCTTCGTCTTCCACTCCAATCAAATGCTGGATTCAAACTTTAATTGAGCATGCATTCTGCTGCTGGTTTTACATTAAAAATCAGAAGGTGAGTCTAACCCTCCAATCAACTGCTGAATTTTGGTTAAATCGGGCTAGGATTCACCTGCTTATTTTCCACCTAAAGTCAGCAGGTGAACATACTGATAAATCCAATACAGTTGAATTCAGACAAACAGCATTCCAACTCCTATCACCACAAAAAGACAAGCAGAATCCATCTTCCACTCGCCTTAATATGATTATTTATCTTTCGGTAATTTTGACATTTACGTCGTACCGGGGAATTGCTTCTTGGAGTTTTTTCTTTAGTTTTGCTTCTTCCTGCGCTGTTTGTTTGGAACTCATTTCTTTCTTCGTATGGGCTGTGACCCACATTTGTTCGCCGTTGATCCAGACTTCGTCGGGTTTGAACGGTGAGTATTCTCTTACGACTTCCCTTGCTTTATCTTCAAAGACACCCATCGTTGTCGATGTGCTCTCCTGATTGTTTGTCAGGTTCGGCAGATTGGGATTCTGATTCATGCTTTCGCCTTTATCCACGTTTTGCGGATTGTCCTGATTGTCCATTTTAGGCTTGCGGTTGTCAATGAATTTCGCACCGCCGCTGTCGTTGTGAGCCCCGTATTCGGACTCCTGATTTACACCGCATGCAGTGGCGATGATAAAAATCATTGTGAACAACAGAGCAAGCATCATTCTTTTCATCATGCAAAAACACCTCCTGTAATTACTTTTTCCTTCAGGAAGGTGCTTATACAAGGTGAAATTTGGCTGGCAGCTCACCCGTCCCGTAAAAAATCGAAGGCAAAACTTCACCAAAAAACCGCCATCCAAACGGATAGCGGCTTCACATAAATCAAATACTATATTATAATTCCTTCACCATATCAGGCGATACACTGAGGCCCTTTGGAACCTCATGATGATGGCGGCATCTTGGTTCGTAGGCTTCGGATGCGCCGACAAGGATGATCGGATCGTCGTAGCCTGCCGGTTCGCCGTTGATCAGGCGCTGGGTCCTGCTCGCCGGGGAGCCGCAGACGGCACAGACGGCCTGGAGCTTGGTCACTTGTTCCGCAATGGACATGAGCGCCGGCATCGGACCGAAGGGCTCACCGCGAAAATCCTGATCAAGTCCCGCAATGATCACACGGTATCCGCTATTCGCAAGCTTTTGCACGACTTCGACTATGCCCTCGTCAAAAAATTGGACTTCGTCTATTGCGATGACGTCCACCTTTGGATTCAGATCCTCAAGGATGACCGCCGATCCCTCGACTGCCTTTGCAATGACCGAGGTACCATTGTGGGATACGACCGATTCATCGCTGTAGCGATTATCTAATTTTGGCTTATACACAGCAATTTCCTGCTTTGCGAATTGAGTGCGTCTTACGCGGCGGATCAGTTCTTCTGACTTGCCAGAGAACATGCTGCCGCAGATGACTTCCACCCATCCGGTTTGCTTCATGACATACACGAAAGCGCCTCTCCTTTCTAACCCCTCATTTTAAAAATCCTGCTAACACCGCTTTTGATTTCCGTGCAAGACTTCGCTTTCCGCGGGCAGCCCGTGAGCCTCCTCGGCAAGCCTGCGGGGTCTCACATAAGCTACTCTTCCCGCAGGAGTCTTCGTCTTGCACTCCAATCAACCGCTGGATCCAAATCATTTAGATCGGCAAGTTTAGGCAGTAGCATCTTATTTAAAAAGCGGTACCTCAACTGCCCTTTTTCGCAATTTTCAGTAAACAAAATCCCTGACTGAATTCTAACAAAAAAGGACATCTGCCGCTGATTGTCTATTAGTATAAAGCATTCCTTTATGTACGGAAAAAATGCTCTTTGAATGTGAATTTGACAGAAAAAAAGAGGCTCAGGTCTTATAAAAAAACCGCCTCGATTTTGTCTTTACGTAATAAAAAACAGGCAAGCAGAATGTCCTTGCCTGTTTTTATGCAGTGAAGAGAAGACAGCGGGAGCCCTTCCCGCCTATATGCAAGGCATGTAAACGGATTGGGCGTCCCCGATCTTCTGACTCTTCATTATTGTTGTTTTTGTTTAAGACCGTATTTTTTGTTGAAACGGTCAACACGTCCACCAGCGTCAGCGAATTTCTGACGGCCTGTGTAGAATGGATGGCATTCAGAACATACCTCAACGCGCATTTCTTCTGCTACAGAACCAGTTTCAAATTCGTTACCACATGCACAACTAACTTTGATTGTGTTGTACTTAGGATGAATTCCTGATTTCATTACTTTCATCTCCTTCCGCCCTGAATCATCTGAAACAGAGTAATTTATTACGAAGATATATGCGATATGAGCATAAGCATGGTAGTAATAGCCAGCCCCTTACCGCATCCATTTTTAAAAACACATTGATTACATTATAACAAGGACATGCCGTTTTTGCAACCTAATAAATTGGAAACGGCGGACAATAAATTTCGTCCCGAACAATAGATTAACGCTTCTTCGCTTCTTCTGTCAACACTTCGAAAAACTCGTGATTTGTCTTCGACTGCTTCAGCTTGCGCATAAGTTTTTCTGCGAAATCAGGCTGATCGGACATCGCCTTTCTGATCGCCCATAGTTTGTCCAGATGTTCCTGCGGGATAAGAAGCTCTTCTTTACGCGTACCGGAGCGGCGGATGTCGATGGCCGGGAAGATACGGCGTTCGGCAAGTGAACGGTCAAGGTGAAGTTCCATGTTACCCGTTCCCTTGAATTCTTCATAGATGACGTCATCCATGCGTGAACCGGTGTCGACAAGTGCCGTTGCAAGGACCGTCAAGCTGCCGCCTTCTTCGATATTACGCGCCGCACCGAAGAAGCGTTTCGGACGGTGGAACGCAGCCGGGTCGATACCGCCGGACAATGTACGTCCGCTTGGCGGGATGACAAGATTGTATGCACGAGCCAGGCGGGTGATGCTGTCCATCAGGATCACGACGTCACGCTTGTGCTCCACAAGGCGCATCGCACGTTCAAGGACAAGCTCGGCCACTTTGATGTGGTTTTCAGGAACTTCGTCAAATGTAGAAGAAACGACTTCCGCATCCACTGAACGTTCGATGTCGGTCACTTCTTCAGGACGTTCATCGATCAGAAGGATGATCAATTCCGCTTCAGGATTATTTGTAGTGATCGAATTCGCGATTTCTTTTAAAAGCATCGTCTTACCGGCTTTAGGCGGTGCCACGATCAGACCGCGCTGCCCGAAACCGACGGGTGCCATCAGATCCATGATCCGTGTTGAAATCCTGTTCGGTGTTGTTTCCAGTGTGATTTGACGGTCAGGATATAAAGGCGTCAGAGCCGGGAAGTGAACGCGTTCCTTCGCTGCTTCAGGCTCTTCACCGTTGACCATTTCAACATGCAGAAGTCCGAAGTAACGCTCATTTTCTTTCGGAGGACGCACCTTACCGGATACTTTGTCACCGTTACGAAGGTCGAAGCGGCGGATCTGGGACGCAGAAATATAAATATCCTCAGAGCTTGGGGAATAATTGATCGGGCGCAGGAATCCGAATCCTTCAGATTGGATGATTTCAAGTACACCTTCCATGAAGAAGAAGCCTTCCTGCTCCGCCCTTACTTTCAGGATGGCGAAAATTAATTCTTTTTTTGTTAATTTACTATAATAAGAAACTTTGTATCGTTTAGCCAACTCATAAAGCTCTTTCAGCTTCATGTTCTCTAAGTTGGAGATTGTTAATTCTTCCATTATGACACCACGCTTTATTAGTTTGATTGCTGCTTTGATTGAGTGAATTGAGTTTAGGGGATTTGCACGTTGTCTTGTTTACCCTTCCTGAGGACAAAACAATCTATGTAAAATGACCCTGTAAATAAAATGAAGAAATTCTGTTGAAGCAAGAGAATCTGAAGAAAAAACCTTATCTATTTTAACCATACTTACTGAAAAAGCGCAAGGTACCCTTTTCATCTGTTGATAACTGTTCATGACTTTTTGCTTTTTCGGTGAATTGTTTTGTGTTTGAGAAAAATAGGAAGGCAGCGTCACCTTTGAAGGGTAGGTGTGGGTGATAAGATGTTGAGGGGGAAAGTTGGCTTTCCCCTTCTCTATCTTTTTGAAGATTTCTCTTTTATTTTTGAATGGTGCTGATATACCGCTAATGATTTCCGTGGAAGACTCCGCTTTCCGCGGGTAGCCCGTGAGCCTCTACAAACTTTGAGAGGAAGCTGTCCAGCTCCAGGGCTTAGAGGCACATGTCATAAGCCAAACCGGTCAAGAAGGCAAAGAACGCCTTCGTGGCCGGTCCGTCTTATGCCACACGCCTCTGAGCAAAGCCCCTCCGCTTTTCGGATAGGAGTCTGCGTCTTCCACTACAATCAACCGCTGGAAAGTATCATTCAAAGTTACGCTCAGAATGCTGCACTTTCCCCACCAAAACTTACTACTTTATCTTATAACCAAGTTCGGTTTTTTCTGAAGGCTGTGGCGGCCGTCGATGAAGCGGACGGTTCCGGATTTGGCACGCATGACGATGGAGTGGGTCAGTCCGTGTGAGCCTTTCAGCTGGACGCCTCTCAGGAGTTCGCCGTCGGTTACGCCGGTTGCGGCGAAGATGGCGTCGTCTCCGCAGACGAGGTCTTCCATGCGCAATACCTTGTCTACATCAAGCCCCATGCTGATGCAGCGCTGAAGCTCGGCATCGTTCTGAGGGAGCAGTTTCCCTTGGATTTCCCCGCCTAGGCACTTCAGGGCCACTGCGGCAAGGACACCTTCAGGGGCACCGCCGGATCCGAATAAGATGTCGACTCCCGTGTGGTCGAATGCTGTGTTCATCGCACCGGCAACATCACCGTCATTGATCAGCTTGATGCGGGCACCCGCTTCTCTCAGCTGCTGGATGATGTGCTCATGGCGCTCACGGTTCAGCACCGTTGCCACGACGTCTTCAATATCTTTGTTCTTCGCTTTGGCCACTGCTTTCAGATTATCGATGACGGAAGCATCGATATCGATCTTGCCTACTGCTTCCGGTCCAACCGCAATTTTATCCATATACATATCCGGGGCGTTCAACAGGTTCCCGTGATCGGCAACAGCAAGGACCGCAAGTGCGTTCCAGCCGCCGGATGCAACGATATTCGTCCCTTCAAGGGGATCCACTGCCACGTCGACGCGCGGTCCGTAACCCGTTCCGAGCTTTTCGCCGATATACAGCATCGGTGCTTCGTCCATTTCCCCTTCACCGATCACGACGGTCCCTTTCATCGGTACAGTATCAAAAACATCACGCATGGCAGAAGTAGCGGCATCATCCGCTTCGTCCTTCTTGCCGCGGCCCATCCATCTCGCTGATGCAAGCGCCGCTCCTTCCGTTACACGAACCAGTTCCATTGATAAACTTCTTTCCATGTATACAGCCTCCCCGAATTCCCTTTAGTGTGAGTCCCTTCACCTGCAGGCCCCATGCCCGCAGCACCCGAAAAGGAACATTATCTGCAATAAATTTAAATTGTATAACATATTAACAGATTTATTGTAACACATTTATCGGTTCAGAGAGGCTTTTTTTCAAAAAAAGCGGGTCCAATCCTTCTCAATGCTGAGAATTATTTCAAATCAGATTATGATTTTAATTGTTCCAGCTCTTCCGCCGTCATTTTTTCACGCCAGATTGTCGCACCGAGTCCTTCAAGCTTCTCGACCAGGTCGCTGTAGCCGCGGTCGATGTGCTCAAGGCCTGTCACCTCGGTGATCCCTTCCGCCATCAGGCCGGCAATCACCAGGGCCGCTCCCGCACGGAGGTCGCTTGCTTTTACCTTTGCGCCCTGAAGCTGGACAGGTCCGTTGATGATGGCTGAACGCCCTTCCACTTTAATCGTGGCATTCATGCGTCTCAGTTCATCGATATGCTTGAAACGGGCGGAATAAATCGTATCGGTCACGACAGCGGAACCTTCCGCTCTATTCAGGAGTGCCGTGAACGGCTGCTGAAGGTCCGTCGGGAAGCCTGGATATACCAGCGTTTTGATATCGACGGATTTCAGCTTGTCCGCTTTTCCGATAAAGATCTGGTCATCATTCGCTTCCACAGGGACGCCCATTTCGCGAAGCTTCGCAATCACTGATTCCATATGTAACGGAATGACATTGTCGATCAGGACGCCTTTACCTGCAGCCGCTGCAAGAATCATGAACGTTCCCGCCTCGATGCGGTCAGGGATAATCGTGTGCCTGCAGCCATGAAGTTCATCGACTCCGTCGATGCGGATGACGTCTGTTCCGGCTCCTTTGATTTTTGCTCCCATATTGCTGAGGAGAGTCGCAACATCAATGATTTCAGGCTCTTTCGCCGCATTCTCGATGATTGTGCGGCCTTTTGCGCGCACGGCTGCCAGCATGATATTGATGGTAGCACCTACACTGACAACATCAAGATAAATACGCGCGCCTTTTAGTTCATCGGCACGAAGATAAATCGCACCCTGTTCATTTGTCACTTCGGCACCGAGGGCTTCGAATCCCTTGATATGCTGGTCGATCGGACGGGGGCCGAGATGACATCCGCCAGGAAGGCCGATGACGGCTTTCTTGAAGCGGCCGAGCATCGCACCCATCAGATAGTAGGACGCGCGGAGCTTTTTGACTTTTCCGCTCGGAAGCGGCATGGACACCATCGTGCTTGGGTCCACTCTCATTTCTCCATCTTCGAAACTGACCGTTCCGCCGATTTCTTCAAGCAGATCCTGAAGTGTGCGGACGTCTGATATATCCGGCAGTCCTTCAATCGTTACCGGCGAGTCGGCAAGAATCGTTGCCGGGATCAATGCGACTGCGCTGTTTTTTGCACCACTGACTTTAATGGTACCTTCAAGTGGATATCCACCTGCAATCTTAAGCTTTTCCATTTTAATCTCCCTTCCACTGTCCCGGTGGCGGCTTCAATCCAGCAACCGGACAAAAAGGATTATTTTTCCATACGAAGACGATCTAAGAAGTGTTATTGTCTACTAGTTTATACATATTTCGTCAAAACATGTATAGGATTTTCGATTTTATTCTCACTGGTCCAATTGACCCTGAGTTTATCGGTTATTCCAGTCATTAAGGAATGCTTCGATCCCTTTATCAGTAAGAGGATGGTTGAATAACTGCTTCAATACTTTAAGAGGGACGGTCGCAATATGCGCGCCTCTAAGTGCAGCTTCTGTGATATGCTGCGGGTGGCGTGTCGATGCAGCGATGATCTCCGTTTCAAGTCCGTGGATCGCAAAGATTTCAGCGATTTTCGAAACGAGTTCAAGGCCGTCATGGCCGATGTCATCCAGTCTTCCAAGGAAAGGTGATACATACGTTGCACCGGCACGGGCTGCCAGCAGGGCCTGGTTCGCACTGAAGATCAGCGTGACATTGGTCTTAATCCCTTCTTTTGAAAAAGTGGATGCAGCAGTCAAGCCGTCAGGAGTCATCGGAAGCTTGATCGTGATGTTCGGAGCGATTTTTGCAAGCTCGCGTCCTTCCTTGATCATGCCTTCCGCATCTGTGGCGATGACTTCTGCACTGACCGAGCCCGGTACAAGCTCCGTGATTTCCTTCAGGCGGTCTTCGAAGGTGACGCCTTTTTCTTTCGCCACGAGTGACGGATTCGTCGTAACCCCCGACACGATTCCCCATTCAAAGGCTTCTCTGATTTCGTCCATGTTTGCTGTATCGATGAAAAATTTCAAGTCTCCTACCCCTTTTCGACAAAATTTTCAATCTTTTTATAATGAACGGAGAGGACTGACCCAAAAAGGCATTACCTTCCCTGGTGCCAGTCCTCTCCAACTGCTTCATTCTTTTTCTACCACGCCTGAAAAGATCTAATCTGTTTCCAGTCACTTTCCAGACATTACCTCTATCCGCTTACGCCTGGTTAGAAGAACCGAATTCACGCATTTTACCGATAACAGTCGCTTTGATTGCTTCACGTGCAGGACCCATGTATTTACGTGGATCGTACACTTCAGAATCTGCAGCAAGCACTTCGCGTACTTTCTTCGCAGAAGCGATTTGGTTTTCAGTGTTTACGTTGATTTTAGCTGTTCCATAAGAAATCGCTTTTTGGATATCTTTTGTAGGAATACCAGTACCGCCGTGAAGTACTAGTGGTACTCCTGTAGCAGCTCCGATTTCTTCCATTTCTTTGAATCCAAGGTTTGGTTCGCCTTTGTAAGGACCATGTACTGAACCAAGTGCAGGTGCAAGTGTGTCGATTCCAGTACGTTCAACCAACTCCTGGCACTCTTTAGGGTCAGCATAGATTACGCCGTCAGCCACTACGTCATCTTCCTGTCCGCCTACAGTACCAAGCTCAGCTTCAACAGAAACACCTTTAGAGTGAGCATACTCAACCACTTTTGAAGTGATTTCGATGTTCTCTTCGAAAGGACCGTGAGAAGCGTCGATCATAACTGATGTGAAACCGGCATCGATTGCTTCTTTACATTTATCATAGCTTGAACCGTGGTCAAGGTGGATTGCAACAGGGACCGTGATGTTCAAGTCTTCCATAAGACCTTCCACCATTTTCACTACTGTTTTGAATCCGCTCATGTAACGCGCTGCACCTTCAGAAACACCAAGGATGACAGGTGATTTCTCTTCTTCTGCAGCTTGAAGGATCGCTTGAGTGAACTCAAGGTTGTTCAAGTTGAATTGACCAACAGCATAGCTGTTTTCTTTTGCTTGGATAAGCATGTCTTTCATTGAAACTAAAGGCATTATTTTTCCTCCTTTTATTCAGTCAGTGCGCCATTTTTGGTATGATAATGGAAGTGTGTTCACACTGATTAACATTGTTAACAATTTCACTTGTATCATACCAAAACATAAATGATTTTACCAACTGATGAGGCAAATTGTAAAAAATACTACTATTTTCACTATTCTAAATTCTGGGTCAAACCGGAATGTACTGCCTTACTGCCTGTCTGATGTCATCGATATCGAACGGCTTAGCGAAATGCGTCAATGCACCCAGATCCTTCGCTTCCTGGATCATATCCAGTTCCCCGTAGGCGGTCATGATGATGACGCGGATATCCTGATTCTTCTTCTTCATGCGCTTCAGGATTTCGATTCCGTCCATGCCGGGAATCTTCATATCCAGAAGGACGAGATCAGGGGAATGCTTATCCGCGATTTCAAGTGCCTGGACGCCATTCGCTGCCTGGAAGGTTTGATAGCCTTCCTTTTGCAGGACTTCGTTTAATAGAATTCGAATACCGAACTGATCATCAACAATAAGAATCTTTTCATTCATGTGACTTATCCCCTTTTTAAATAGAATCTGATTTTCGCTTAAGAACATAAAAAATCAACCGATGGATTTTGAACGTCTGTTGTCTTGTCCCCTGTCATACTCCTCTTTGATTTCCGTGCAAGCCTCCGCTTTACGCAGGGCGCTTGCACGGAAATCAACCGCTGCAACAACTTCAAACAATGTTCAAAATTAATTTAACGTATCTACTTATTTCCCACTTCTAATACTTCTCTTTTTCCGGTGAAAATTCCTGCTTATTCTCCATTATTTTACTTAGGTTCATTTTCCTTTATAATAAGCGATACAGCAAAGATTGTCGAAGGCTAATGTTCGACAGATGGAGGAGTGGAAAGATGATCAAAATGTTCACGACCCAGTTATCGGGTCTGTTTAAACGCATATCTGAAAAGCAGGAGTTTGAGATCGAGGATGCGGCAAGGCTGCTGGCCCAGGCGGCTGTCGGAGAAGGCTCGATTTACATCAAGGCATTCGGAGAGATGGAGGCGGTGACGGCAGAGGCGCTCTATGGTGCTGAACGCCTGCCTTCTGTTAAAAAATTCGAGGAGTCCACCGTGCTGACGGAAGCGGACCGCGTCCTTGTCGTGACCCGTTTGTCATCGGATGAGGAAGCGGCCCGATTTGCGGGCGGCCTGGCGGATGAAGGTGTTCCGTTTGTCGGCATATCGGGGCTTGTCCCGGACAACGAAGGACTTGCAGGACTTGCCGACCTTCATCTTGATACCAAAGTGATCAAAGGGATGCTTCCGGGTGAGGAAATCGGCGAGCGGGTGTGCATGCCGACGAGCATGGCCGCTCTTTATATTTATTTTGCGATCGGGTTTGTGATCCGGGAGATGCTTGAGGAGTATGAATAATAGGAAGGCCCGTCCAGGGATGGACGGGCTTTTTTATGCTGATTTTACTTTTTTCGCATGAATATACGTAACGGCGAGGGCCAGTACGAGCACGCTTCCTTTGATGATTTCGAATGCGTAGTACGGCAGGTTCATCATGGTGAGCCCGTTGAGGAGGACTCCGATGAGCGCGGCACCGAAGAAGGTTCCGAGGATGTTTGGTTTCCCCGCTCCGAGTACCGAAAAACCGACGAACACTGCGGCCACCGCTTCCATGAGAAGAGGTGCCCCGGCATCCATCTGTCCCGAACCGACTCTGGCGGTAAACAGGATGCCGCCGATGGAAGCAAACACCCCCGACAGGACATAGGCGATCAGTTTCACCCGCTTGATGTTCACCCCAGACAACCGCGATGCTTCCGCATTCCCTCCCGTCATATAAAGGATCCGTCCCCAGCGCGTAAAATGCATGATCACATACATCAACCCGACAAAGACGAGCATGATCCAGACGGGTACAGGCAGACCGAGCAGTTCTCCCTGGCCGATCCATAAAAACGCATCAGAAAACGTTCCCGGGGCCGTCCCGCCGCTTGCCATCGGCATATTGTTATAAATGGAGTATCCCTCTGTATATGTACGGTGGATCCCTGAAATGATGTACATCGCACCGAGCGTCGCCAGCAGATCCGGGATCCCGAGTTTGACGATCAGGAGGGAATTGAAGAGCCCCACTCCCGCGCCGGCCAGCAGCGGGATCAGGAGCACGAGCCACAACGGTGCTTCATACCACACCATCAGAGAAGCCGTCACCACCGTGGAGAGTGAAACGGTCGAACCGACGGACAAATCAAACCCGTCGACGACCAGCGTGAAAGTCACACCGAGTGCGACGAGCGTCACGATCGAAATGGACCTTAAAATATCCGACAGATTCCCGTATGTGAAGAAGAATGGATGATAAACGCTGAAAAAAATCAATATAACCGCCATCAATGCAATGGCACCGTATTTAAACAGTAAGTCTAACGTCTTTGCTTTCATTCGCTGCCGTCCCTCCTGATGCATAAAGCAAAATGGTTTCTTGTGTAGCTTCCGCTGCCCTCATTTCAGTGACGATTTGGCCGTCATACATGACAAGGATCCGATCTGAAATGGCCAGAATTTCTTGGATTTCACACGAAAAATAAAGGATTCCCTTCCCTTCTTGAGCAAGCGATTGAATCAATGAGAAGATTTCTTTTTTCGCCCCTACATCCACACCCTTCGTCGGTTCATCGAATAAAAACAGCGAAGCGTCTTCCGTCAGCCATTTGCCGATTGATACCTTCTGCTGATTGCCGCCGCTCAAGTCATTTGCCGCGACCCTTTCGTGTGCCGTCCGGATGCCGAGTGTTTTTATCCTTTCCCTGGCAAGCTCTCTTTCTGCCCTCGCGTTGATCCATAGTCGTTTTGAAATATCCCGTAACGAAGCAAAGCTGAGATTATGCTGGACAGATTCATGGATGAAGAGTCCCTCTTTCCTTCTTTCCTCAGGTACGAGCGCCATTCCGTTCTTCACGGCGTCACGCGGGCTTCGGACCCTGATTTCTTTTCCTTTCAATAAACAGGAGCCATTCGCCACCGTTGATGCCCCGAACAGTGCTTTTGCCAGCTCTGTTTTACCGGCTCCGACAAGCCCCACAATCCCGACGACCTCCCCTTCCCTGACATGAAGGTCGATCGAACGGAGCTTACGTCCGTCATCCAGCCCCTTCACTTCATAAAGCAGCCCTCCTTTTTCAGCAGGCTTCTTCACGAATTCTTCCTTAAATGAACGCCCAAGCATCTTTTCAACGACTTCTTCCGGTGCAGTCTCCTCTTTTTCTTGGATGCCGATCGTCCTGCCGTCCCTCATCACTGTGATCCGGTCGGACACGTGGAACACTTCCGGGAGCCGGTGGGAAATGAACACGATTCCGACGCCTTCTTTCTTCAACTCTTCCATCACCTCGAACAGCCTGTCGGCTTCCGATAGACTGAGAGGGGCTGTCGGCTCATCGAGGATCAGGATTTCCGCTTTCTGAAGCAGTGCCCTCGCGATCAGGACGAGCTGCTTTTCCGCCAGGCTTAATGATGAAGCAGGTAAACCCAGTGACAAGTTTCCAGCCCCGATCCTGTGAAGAACGGCTCCTGCCTCTTTCTCAAGCAACCTTTTGTTCACGAAAAAAGATCCGCCGCCTGATAAGCGGTCAAGCAGGATATTCTCGGCAACCGAAAGCTGATAGACAATCGCTGTATCCACTTCCTGATAGACACAGTGGATGCCGTGCTGCTTCGCTTCTCTCGGAGTTTGATAGCGTTTCTTTTCACCGCGGAGAAGGATGTCCCCGCTGTCCGGTGTGTACGCCCCGGAGAGGATTTTCATGAGCGTACTCTTTCCGGCTCCATTCGCTCCGAGCAGGGCATGGATCTCCCCCTCATTCACTTCGAACCTTGCTGCGTCCAGGGCCTTCACCCCTGAAAAAGCTTTGGAGATATCTCTCATTTCCAGTAAAGCGGCCATCTTCATCCTCCTCTCTTTAATCGTTGAACGAGTCTTCAAGCTCCTTCAATTCATCTGTATATCCCTGCTCGCTTGCTCCCCAGCCTTCGACATGCTTGTGAAGCTGGGCGGTTGTGATCTGTTCATCCGGAAGTTGATCCTGTTCGATGAAGACAGGTTCGAGCTTCACCGTTTGGGGTGTTTCTTCCCCTGAAATCTTTTGATAAAGGAAACGGACCTGTACGCGACCGATATCTTTAGGATCAACCGCAGCCGACGCCACCCACGGACTGCCATCCTTTTGGATGATCTGGAGATCTTCATCGCTCATATCGATCCCGTAAACTTTGATCTCATCCCTGTCAGCCGCTTCAATGGCCCTGACAGCACCCTTGGCAAATTCATCCCAGGCCGCCCATACTGCATCGATATCACCTTTATTCGGATACTGTTTCAGGATCGCTTCCATCTGTGCCTGGGTATCGAGTGCCGTATTCTGGGTCGCAGCTCCGAAAGCCGCCACTTCTTTGATGTCCGGGTTGGATTCAAGGAATTCTTTATACGCTGCCTGGCGCCTTTCCATCGGGGCGAACCCCGCCACCCATATCTTGACGATTTCCCCTTTTCCGCCTAGCTCTTCGGAAAGGGCGTTAAGTGTCTGATCCGCCATCTGCCTGTCCCCTTGTTCAAGGACGGTCACACCTTTAGTTTTTACATCAGCATCAAATACGACGACCGGGATCCCCTCGCCTTTCGCTTTCTCGACGCCTGACTGCAGCGCCTCCTTCGTTCCGTGGTCGATCAATATCCCATCGAACTTTTGATTGATGGCAGCATCCAGATTCGACGACATCTTGGACAGATCTCCATCAGAAGTGAAGACCTGGACCTTCCCTCCGAACTTCTCGACCTGCTCTTTCACACCCTCAATGTATTGGGCTGAAAACGTACCCAGATTGATCTGCATGATCAAGGCGATTTTCTTTCCTGCAAGCGCATGATCGGATGTCCCTTTCACTGCCCCCGCTTCACCATTCGATTCCTCGGAAACTTTTGGCTGGCACGCTGCCATAAGGCTCAGTACAAGCGTGATGATGATAAGAAATAATAACGGCTTTTTCATAAATGATTCTCCTCTTGTGATTTGTTTTTTTTAAAAAAATTTGCCTCTCTCATCGAGCGGTGCACTCGCTCTTGGGGAGGAGCAATAACGGGATGGTTCCCGTGAACAACAAAAAACCCCTTTTCCCGAGGGAAAAGAGGTTTATGTATCAATAAACGTGCTCTTATCACTCAGGAAATCAATCCTGCAGGTCTTAGCACCTTTCCGTCGAAACGGTAGGTTGCCGGGCATCATCGGGCCAGTCCCTCTGCCAACTCTTTATAAGAGAAATATGAAATTTATTTACTGTTCGCATGCGTATAAACGATATCTTACTTATTTGTGGAAAAATTGTCAATATTCTTTTTTGATTTTTTTGGTTGTGTATACAAGCCTGGGTATTGGGAAGCATCTCATGGCCTGGGTTTTGATTTTATGCTCGAAATCGGGTAGCTTTTGCTCGAATGCAGCCACTTTGCGCTCGAACTCCAGTTGTTTTTGATCGAAAACTTCCTCGTTATGCTCGAACTGTCGAATAATTTATTCCTCCACCAATGGCGGTCCCAATTTTTATGGGCGATATCTGCAATGTTATGGGCGATATTCTAAATTTTATGGGCGAAATCTTGATTATAAGGGCTAAATATCAAATATAAGGGCTTTCTACCGATTTAACGACAATATTCGACACCCCTACCATCTTCATACCCGCACCTGTATATAACATCGAAATTCCCTACACAAAATAACCGCCCCCCCAAACCAGGAGAGCGGCCACAAACCAAAACCAAAATCTCTTCTATTACTTCTCACCAAACGCAAGACTTGCTTCAACAAAGTCGCGGAACAGCGGCTGCGGACGTGTCGGGCGTGATGTGAATTCCGGGTGGAACTGGGATGCCACGAACCATGGGTGATCTTCGAGTTCGATGATCTCCACAAGGCGTCCGTCAGGGCTTGTACCGGAGAAGATGAAGCCTGCGTCTTCCATTTGCTCACGGTAGTGATTATTGAATTCGAAGCGGTGGCGGTGACGCTCGTATACCACTTCGCCGTCGTAGGCTGCATATGCTTTTGAACCTTTCGTCAGCTTACATGGATATAAGCCGAGGCGAAGGGTTCCGCCAAGATCTTCGATGTCCTTTTGTTCAGGAAGCAGATCGATGACCGGGTGAGGCGTATCAGGGTTCAACTCTGCAGAGTGAGCACCCTCAAGTCCAAGCACGTTGCGTGCATATTCAACGGATGCAAGCTGCATGCCGAGGCAGATTCCAAGGAAAGGCACCTTGTTTTCACGCGCATATTGAGTCGCAGCGATCTTACCTTCGACACCTCGGTCACCGAAGCCGCCAGGCACAAGGATCCCGTCAACGCCGCCAAGTTTCTCGGCAACATTTTCTGCGTCTACAAGTTCTGAGTTCAGCCATTTCACTTCGATGTCGCTGTCGAATTGATAGCCGGCATGACGAAGAGCTTCCACTACTGAGATATACGCATCCTGAAGCTCGACATATTTTCCGACGAGGGCGATCTTCGTTTTGCGGGACAGATTCGTCACGCGGGAAACGAGTTCGTTCCACTCGGTCATATCGGCTTCACGGCAGTTCAATTTCAGGTGCCGGCAAGTGATCTCATCAAGCTTCTGATCCTGAAGGGACAGAGGCACTGAGTAAAGAGTGTCAGCATCCATTGCTTCGATGACGGCATTTTTATCGATATCGCAGAACAGCGCGATTTTATCTTTCATATCCTGCGTCATCGGCATTTCTGTACGAACGACGATGACATTCGGCTGAATCCCGAGGCTGCGAAGTTCCTTTACGCTATGCTGGGTCGGCTTTGTTTTCATTTCGCCGGCAGCTTTGATGTAAGGCACCAATGTACAGTGGATGTACATCACATTATCACGGCCTACATCACTCTTGATTTGGCGGATTGCTTCAAGGAATGGAAGAGACTCGATATCCCCTACCGTTCCGCCGATTTCTGTGATGACAACATCCGAATTCGTTTCGCGGCCAGCGCGGTAGACGCGTTCCTTGATTTCATTTGTGATATGCGGGATGACCTGGACCGTTCCGCCAAGATAGTCGCCGCGGCGCTCTTTTTTCAGAACTGTGGAATAGATTTTCCCAGTCGTCACGGAGCTGTATTTTGTCAGGTTGATGTCGACGAAACGTTCATAGTGACCTAAGTCAAGATCCGTTTCCGCACCGTCATCCGTCACGAATACTTCACCGTGCTGATACGGGCTCATCGTTCCCGGGTCCACGTTGATGTATGGATCGAATTTCTGGATTGTCACCGAAACCCCGCGGTTTTTTAATAGTCTTCCAAGGGACGCTGCTGTGATCCCTTTTCCAAGTGACGACACAACGCCGCCTGTTACGAAAATATACTTAGTCATGTATATGTCCCCCTTTTAATATGATTTGGTTCAAAAAAAGTAGAGGGTGTCTCCTATGTATCCTTGTCATGAAGTTATCTTGTTCAAAGAAGGAGAAGTCCATTCCTTCTAATAAACTTCATGGCCAAAAATCTGCTAAAAGACAGCCTCTTATTTCTAAATGAATGTGAGTTGTAGGGGGAAGAGAAGTCCCGGCCGGCCTGCATCCCGTGCAGGTTCCGGCCCGCAAAAAATAAAAAACGCCCCACTCGCCGAATGGCAAGGGGAGCGTTTGAATACTCTATCCGTCCTTTTTTAAGGAGCCCAAATAAAATACTACATTCCTGAAAGAAAGAAGTCAAGCATAGAATGGGGTCGGGTAAATCTTCCTAATTCACTGAAAAATTAGCGATTTTCTTCCTCTTCATCTTCATCAGCTTCTTCTTCCTCTTCATCGTCATCAAGATCATCCAACTCATCGATTTCCAACTCTTCTTCATCGTCATCAACATCCAGGTCTTCATCAATGTCCTCTTCGATGTCCTCGTCGTCATCATCCGTCAGATCTTCATCTTCCGTATCATCCAGATCGTCGTAATCCAGGTCGTCATCGAGATCCTCATCCTCAAGATCATCGAAGTCGTCAAGATCTAGGTCCTCGTCGACTTTCTTCTTCGCCTTTTTCTTTTTGGTAGATTTCATCGTAGGGACGGTTTCCTCTTCGATTTGATCAACCGGATACCATTCACGAAGCCCCCAGCGGTTTTCGCCGAGCGCAATGAAACGGCCGTCAATGTTAAGGTCTGTATAAAATTGAACCATGCGGCTTTTAACCTCTGAATCAGAGATTTCAAGTAAACTCTTAATTTCGTTCAGCACTTCCTGGAACGTCACGGCCTGCTTCTTGTCCGTCATGATTTCATGTGCCAATTCAATAAAAGATGTTTGGCGCAATTCTTCCTTCGATAACTGTTTTAGACTCACGTTACGCACTTCCTTTCTCTATTTCAGACTCTGCTTGGAGAGCCGTTAAATCATTCGAAAAAAAATGGCACAATCCTGCCATTATCATTTTAAGCATATTACCCATTATAAACAATTGAAGAGACTTTATGCTATCTTTATCTGGCATTTCTATCATTTTTTTATTTTTGTGAATTCAGAAGGCTGCTTTCCTCTTCCCTTTCCCGCTTCACATCAGATCTGATCACCTTGTATGCTTCATAGAAAAAGTAGAAGGAGAGCAGAAGGAAGGGGATGGCCCCGAGCTGATAATGATAAAGAAGGGCAGCAGCGTAGATACCGGCCGCAATGAGCATATAGCGAATAAATGTCCTCACAATTTCACATCCAGTATAAGTCGTCTAAAAGTCTAATTATCCAATACCCATTATATAGGAAAATGATGCGTTCTACTATTACGTTACGGTAAAGAATTGTCACTTTTCTGTATATTCATTGTGGACAGTTTTTTTCGTTTCTAAACAACGCTGTTGGTTTCCGTGGAAGACTTCGCTTTCCGCGGGTGACCCATGAGTAATCCCAAAAATTGAGAAGCTCATTCTAGCCTTCTTAACTCATTTGATTCCATGTATCACGCTAATGATTTCCGTGCAAAACTTCGCTTTCCGCGGGCGGTAGGTGAGCCTCCTCGGCCTTCGCCTGCGGGTTAGAAAAGCAGAAGGGCTTTGGTCAGAGGCGGGTGGCATAAGGCGAATCGTTCACGAAGGCGTTCTTTGCCTTCTTGGGCGAGTTGACTTATGACATGTGCCTCTAAGCCCTGGAGCTGGACAAACAGAAAAGCGCAGGCGGCTCGCCCAGAGGCGACAAGCATAAGGCGAGCAAGCCGGAAAGGCGCTTTTTGCTTTTCTGGATTGATTGTCTTATGACCTCGAGCCTCTAGCCGCCGGAGCTGGACAGGTCTCACCTTACACGCTTCTCCCGCAGGAGTCTGCGTTTTGCACTCCAATCAACCGCTGTAACGGTTTTGAATATGAATAAGTTCACACAACTTAATCCTTATTAAATGGACTGTAATTTATTTAGGTTTTTCTAGATCCTCCTTTTTTGATGGACCAGAAGCTAAGAACACGGTGCGAAGTTAAATTCTCTCCTGTTGTTAATACTCGTTTTACCTATTACCTTCCCATTCTAGACACCTATATGTAAAATAGCGATAATTTCACACCCAAATACTTTCCTGTCTGTTTCTTGTTTAATAAGTGAAGAAAAGACTGCCGTCCACAACGACAGCAGTCTTCTCTTTTTCTATTACATATTCCGGCGGTACTGGCCGCCGACTTCGTATAAAGCACGCGTGATCTGCCCAAGGCTTGCGACTTTGACGGTTTCCATCAGTTCTTCGAAGATGTTGCCGCCGTCGACTGCCGCTTTTTTCAGGCGCTTAAGCGCTTCTTCGATATCACTTTCGTTTCTCGCCTGGAAGTCGCGCAGGTTCTTGATCTGCGTTTCCTTCTCTTCCTTCGTCGCACGTGCCAGTTCCATGCTGTCCATCTGTTCTTCTGATGGAGGATTCGGGTTCAGGTACGTGTTCACGCCGACGATCGGAAGCTCGCCGTTATGTTTCTTCATTTCATAATACATTGATTCTTCCTGGATCTTTCCGCGCTGATACTGGGTTTCCATGGAACCGAGCACGCCTCCGCGGTCATTCAGGCGGTCGAACTCTGTGAGCACCATTTCTTCCACGAGGTCGGTCAATTCTTCAACGATGAACGACCCTTGAAGCGGATTTTCATTTTTAGAAAGACCGTGTTCTTTCGTGATGATCATCTGGATCGCCATCGCACGGCGGACGGATTCTTCGGTCGGCGTCGTGATCGCTTCGTCATACGCATTCGTGTGAAGCGAGTTACAGTTATCCTGCAGCGCCATCAATGCCTGAAGCGTCGTACGGATATCGTTGAAATCGATCTCCTGCGCATGCAGCGAGCGGCCGGACGTCTGGATGTGGTACTTCAGCTTCTGGCTGCGCTCATCCGCACCATACTTATCCCTCATGACCGTCGACCAGATGCGGCGGGCCACGCGGCCGATGACCGTATACTCAGGATCAAGTCCGTTCGAGAAGAAGAATGACAGATTAGGCGCGAACTTATTGATATCCATTCCGCGGCTCAGATAGTACTCAACATACGTGAAGCCGTTTGCGAGCGTGAACGCAAGCTGCGAAATCGGATTCGCTCCCGCTTCCGCGATGTGGTAGCCGGAAATCGATACTGAATAGTAGTTTCTCACTTTATGATCGATGAAGTACTGCTGGATATCACCCATCATGCGAAGCGCGAACTCAGTCGAGAAGATGCATGTGTTCTGGCCCTGATCTTCTTTTAAAATATCGGCCTGAACCGTTCCGCGCACGACTCCAAGCGTCTGTTCCTTCACTTCTACATACTCTTCGACTGTCAGCACGCGGCCAAGCTCTTCTTCCTTGGCACGGATCTGCTGGTCGATCGCTGTGTTCATGTACATCGCCAGGATGATCGGCGCCGGACCGTTGATCGTCATCGAAACAGACGTGGACGGAGCACACAGATCGAAGCCTGCATACAGCTTCTTCATATCATCAAGCGTACAGATGCTGACGCCGCTCTCGCCGACTTTTCCGTAGATGTCAGGGCGGTAATCCGGATCTTCACCGTATAATGTAACCGAGTCGAACGCCGTACTCAGGCGCTTCGCATCATCGTCCTTCGAAAGATAATGGAATCGGCGGTTTGTTCGTTCCGGAGTCCCTTCGCCTGCGAACTGGCGCTTCGGATCTTCCCCTTTTCGTTTAAAAGGAAACACACCGGCCGTATACGGGAATGAACCCGGTACGTTTTCCCTGTACACCCATTTCAGGATTTCCCCGTAATCCTTGTACTTAGGCAGGGCCACCTTAGGAATATTGAGCCCTGACAAGCTCTTCGTACTCAGCTCGGTGACTATTTCCTTGTCGCGGATCTTCGTGACGAACTGGTCCTTGCTGTACGTATCCTTCAGGTTTTCCCATTTAGCCAAAATATCCTTGGATTCTGCTGTCAGCTTGTTTTCCACTTCTTCTTTCAACGTGTTGAGTGAAGTCAGGACTTCATCGTTCTGTTCCTTTTCACGGAGGGCTTCCATCGCCCCTTCAAGCTGGAACAGGCGGCGCGCAAGATTCACTTGCTCTTCCGCTTTTTTATGATAATTGCGGACGGTATCCGCGATTTCCCTTAAATAATAGCGGCGGTTGTTCGGAATGATCACATTCTGCTTTTCAACATCGACGTTTTTAGAAAAACTTGTCTTCCAGTCAAGCTTCATCTTCTCATTCACAGTTTCCACAATTGCCGCGAACAGCGCATTCGTACCCGGATCGTTGAACTGGCTCGCGATTGTGCCGTAAACCGGCATCTCATCAAGATCCTTGTCAAACAGCATGTGGCTGCGCTGATACTGCTTCTGGACCTGACGGCGAGCATCCTCAGAGCCTTTGCGTTCGAATTTGTTGATGACGATCAGGTCGGCAAAATCGATCATATCGATTTTTTCAAGCTGTGAAGGAGCACCGAATTCGCTCGTCATCACATACATGGACATATCGCAGATTTCAGCGATTTCCGCATCCCCCTGACCGATTCCGCTCGTCTCGACGACAACGAGATCGTAGCCGGCCGCCTTGACGACATTGATCGCATCCTTGATCGCAAGTGAAAGCTCCGTCTTCGAACCGCGTGTGGCAAGACTGCGCATGTAAACGCGCGGATTGAAGATCGCGTTCATGCGGATACGATCGCCAAGAAGCGCCCCGCCCGTCTTCTGTTTCGTCGGATCGATCGACAGCACCGCGATCTTTTTCTCAGGAAGCTCGTTAATGAAACGGCGGATCAGTTCGTCCGTCAGTGAACTTTTCCCTGCTCCACCTGTTCCTGTGATCCCAAGGACCGGTACCTTTTTAGCCAGTGTCTTGATCTCAGAGAAAACCGTCTGTGCAGCAGCCGCGACTTCTTCATTCGCCCCTACTTGATACTCAGCCAGTGAGATCAGCTTGGAAACGGCATTCACGTCGCCACTCGAAAGCTTTTCAACTTCAGAGTTGACGCTGTCTTTGATCGTCGGGAAATCACATTCCTCAATCATCTGGTTGATCATCCCCTGAAGACCGTGCTGACGGCCGTCTTCAGGCGAGAAGATGCGGGCGATCCCGTATTCATGGAGCTCCTTGATTTCGCGCGGGATGATGACGCCGCCGCCACCGCCGTAAATACGGATATGGGAAGCCCCTCTTTCTTTCAGCAAATCATACATGTATTTAAAATATTCGACGTGGCCGCCTTGATAGGAGGAAATCGCAATCCCTTGAACGTCCTCCTGGATCGCAGCGTTCACCACTTCTTCCACGGAGCGGTTATGACCTAAGTGAATGACCTCTGAACCGCTCGCCTGGATAATCCGTCTCATTATGTTGATCGATGCATCATGTCCGTCGAAAAGGCTCGACGCCGTCACGAATCGGACATGGTGCTTTGGTTTGTATACTTCAACCGTGCTCATACTACTCCCCCTGTTCTCCTTTGTTTTTCAAAACCCGTGACCCCTGCAAAAAGCAGTTCGACCTGCAGATCGATGTATTCCTGGAGCGAATACCTCTTTTGAAGGGCCCAGCGGCGGAATCCCCACATCTGCCCCTGGACGAATACATTCTGCGCGAGCATATGGATCTGATGTTCATCAAGTTCGAGTTCCCCCGTCTCGACGCAGCGCACGATCAGCTTCTCGACCATCGCGACCATCTCAAGCTCTTTCCGGAGGACGTAAGGCAAAGCGTCCTTAGAAAGCGACTTCGCCTCCTGATACATGACGAGGACCTCGTCCTGCATCCTGTCCATCACCTGAAAATAGTGGGCGATGCCGAGCTTCAAGCTGTCAACCGTGCCTTGATCGATATCCAGCTCCTCAAGCTCCAGTCTCACCTGCTCATAAATGCTGTCACAGACCAGATACAATACATCTTCCTTTGTCCGTATATATTCATAAAGCGTGCCGATGCTGAACCCTGCGGCCTTGGCAATCTCCCTCGTCGTGGTGCGGTGAAACCCCTTCTGTTTAAAAAGAGAGACGGCTCCCCGGATCATCTGATCGCGCCTTTTCTCCACCAAACGTTCATCTTTGACAGAAGCATGCACTTCCCTTTTGTTCTCCACATCTACCGACCGCCTTTATTTCATTCTCCCATTGTCCCTGCTGTTCCCCGCCTGCTTCATCCCCCAACGAGGCAGGCGGATCTATACGGTAATCATGCCCCTTTACATTGCCGCTCTTACTTCGTGACCATTCTTGAAATGACAAGGCGCTGGATTTCCTGCGTTCCTTCATAGATTTGAGTGATCTTCGCGTCACGCATGTAGCGCTCGACAGGGTAATCCTTCGTGTAGCCGTAGCCGCCGAAGATCTGGACCGCTTCCGTTGTCACCTTCATCGCCGTATCCCCGGCCATCAATTTCGACATCGCCGATTCTTTACCGTATGGAAGGCCTTCCGACTCAAGCCACGCAGCCTGATAGGTTAATAGACGGGAAGCTTCGATGGATGTCGCCATGTCGGCAATTTTAAAAGAAATGCCTTGATTCGCAGCGATCGGCTTCCCGAACTGCTCACGCTCCTTCGCATAGTCGATTGACGCATCAAGCGCTCCCTGAGCAATCCCGACAGCCTGTGCGGCAATCCCGTTACGTCCGCCGTCAAGCGTCATCATTGCGATCTTGAAGCCTTCCCCTTCTTTGCCGAGAAGGTTTTCCTTCGGCACCTTGCACTCTTCGAACACGATTTCCGTCGTTGGAGACGAACGGATGCCGAGCTTCTTCTCTTTTTTACCGACAGAGAAGCCTTCGAAGTCCTTCTCCACGATGAACGCACTCGTACCGCGCTGGCGCGATGACGGATCCGTCAGTGCAAACACGATATACGTATCTGCGATTCCGCCGTTTGTGATGAAAATTTTAGATCCGTTTAAAATATAGTGATCGCCTTCAAGACGCGCAGTCGTCTTCATGCCGCCTGCATCTGAGCCTGATCCCGGCTCAGTCAAGCCATACGCGCCGATTTTCTCACCCTGCGCCATCGGACGGAGATACTTCTGCTTCTGCTCTTCCGTACCGAATTTGTACACAGGCCAGCCTGCCAGTGAAGTATGGGCGGATAACGTAACACCCGTAGAAGCACACACTCTTGAAAGCTCCTCGACTGCGATACAGTAAGCAAGATAGTCGCTTCCGATCCCGCCGTACTCTTCAGGCCAAGGAATCCCGGTCAAGCCGAGCTCCGCCATTTTCTTGAAGATATCCATATCGAAGCGCTCTTCTTCATCACGCTCAGCGGCAGTAGGAGCAACCTCATTGCGTGCAAAATCGCGCACCATCTTGCGAATCATCTCATGTTCTTCAGACAACGTAAATTTCATGATTTTTTCTCCTATCTTTGTTGGAATCTATTTTGATATTTATTTTAAAAATGTGGTTATTTCTCAGACACAAGTGTAATCACCGCTGTTGATTTCCGTGGAGGACTTCGCTTTCCGCGGGTAGCCCGTGAGCCTCCTCGTCGCATTCGCTCCTGCGGGGTCTCACATAAGCTACTCTTCCCGCTGGAGTCTTCGTCTTCCACTCCAATCAACAGCTGGAATACCCCTAAATCCCATCATCTTAATTAAAACTAACTTCTATCGGGAAAACTTTTAAACCAATAAGTTCTTCCCGATTACCATCCTCTGAATCTCACTGGTGCCTTCGTAGATTTCGGTTACTTTGGCGTCTCGGAACAGGCGCTCTACCGGGTATTCTTTTGTGTAGCCGTAGCCTCCGTATACCTGGATGGCTTCGGTTGTGACGTCGACGGCTGTTTTTGAGGCGAAAAGTTTTGCCATGGAGGCTTCTTTTCCGCAGGAGATGCCCTGCCCGCGGAGGTCAGCCGCTCTGTAGACCAAAAGCTTTGCCCCTTCGACTGCGGTTGCCATGTCGGCGAGCTTGAACCCGATTCCCTGCTGGGAGGCGATCGGTTTGCCGAACTGGACGCGTTCTTTTGCATAAGCCGTTGCGTAATCGAACGCTCCTTCAGCGATCCCGAGGGCCTGTGCTGCGATTCCGATGCGGCCGACATCCAGGTTCGCCATCGCGATCTTGAAGCCTTCCCCTTCCTCGCCAAGGAGGTTTTCAACAGGCACTTTCATGTCTTCAAATGTCAGCTGTACAGTTCTTGAACCGTGCAGCCCCATTTTGTGTTCGTCTTTCCCGATGATCAGTCCGGGTGTACCTTTTTCAACGATGAATGCCGATACCCCGCGGCTTCCCTTCGTCTGATCGGTTACGGCGAACACGATATATGTATCCGCCTCGCCCCCGTTCGTGATGAAAACCTTCGAACCGTTCAGGACATAGTGATCGCCGCGTTTTTCCGCTTTTGACTTCAAGCTCTTCGCGTCCGACCCCGCACTCGGTTCCGTCAAACAGAATGCCCCTAAATATTCACCTGAAGCAAGCTTCGGAAGGTACTTCTGCTTCTGTTCCTCATTCCCAAAGTAGAGGATCGGATTCGTCCCGACCGAAGTGTGGACGGACAGGATCACCCCGATGGTGGCGCTTACTTTTGACAGCTCGTGAATCGCGATGATGTAGGAGGTGAAATCCATCTCTGAGCCGCCGTACTTTTCAGGGATCGTGATCCCCATCAGGCCGAGCTCCGCCATTTTATTTAAAATCTCCCGCGGAAAATGCCCCTCTTCCATTTTCTCAACGAAAGGCTGTATTTCTGTTTCAGCAAAATCACGCACCATCTTGCGCATCATCTGCTGTTCTTCCGTGAATCGTAAATTCATGATTGTCCCCTCCCGGATGTTCGCATGCACTACAAGGATCTTTCTCATGGCCCTTTCAACAAGGCCGTTGATTTCCGCTGCAGGTATTTGCTTTCCGCGGGGAGGAAGTCGAGCCTCCTCGGCGTCCCGCCTGCGGGGTCTCGACTTTTCCTCTTTATCCCGTCGGAGTCAAATGCCTTCCGCTTCAATCAACTTAGTGGTAATATCATCAATCGGCTTTAACGAAATCCTTATGTGACATCCACTTATTCGTAAGAGTAAAAACCTCTTCCTGTCTTTTTACCGAGCCAGCCTGCTTTGACATATTTTCTGAGCAGCGGGCATGGACGGTATTTGTCGTCTCCGAAGCCTTCGTGGAGTGTTTCCATGATGTACAGGCAAGTGTCGAGACCGATGAAATCGGCAAGCGTCAGCGGCCCCATCGGATGATTCATGCCGAGCTTCATCACCTCGTCGATCGCTTCCTTGCTTGCCACCCCTTCATACAGCGTGTAGACCGCTTCGTTGATCATCGGCATCAGGATACGGTTCGAAACGAATCCCGGGAAGTCTTCCACCTCGACCGGCACTTTGCTCAGTGACTTCGTCATATCCTCGATCGCCTGATACACCTCATCCGTCGTCGCAAGCCCGCGGATGATCTCAACTAGCTTCATCACCGGTACCGGGTTCATGAAATGCATCCCGATCACCTGCTGGGGACGCTTAGTCGCCGCTGCAATCTCCGTGATTGGAAGAGAAGAAGTATTGGTCGCAAGGATCGCATGCTCGGGAGCAATTTCATCCAGCTGAGCGAAGATCTTCGTTTTGATCTCCATATTCTCAACCGCTGCTTCGATCACGATATCCACACTTTTGGCATCGTTGAGATCCGTTGAAGCCGTCAGTCTGTTCAGCGTCGCTGCCTTCTCGTCTTCACTCATCCGGCCTTTGTCCACCGAACGGGAAAGGTTTTTTGTAATGACGCCGATCCCTTTTTGGACGAACTCTTCTTTGAGGTCATTCAGGAACACGTCGAACCCTGCCTGTGCGCATACCTGGGCGATTCCGGAACCCATCTGACCGGCTCCGATGACCATGACTTTTTTTATGTTCATTTTGTTTCTCCCCTTTGTTTGAGATGTTTCTGATTACAACGCTTTTGATTTCCGTGCAAGACTACGCTTTCCGCGGGCGGCCGGTAAGCCTCCTCGTCGCGTTGCTCCTGCGGGGTCTTACCTGTCTCGCTTTTCCCGCAGGAGTCTTCGTCTTGCACTCCAATCAACGCTGGAACAAGTAATATTTCAATAAATGTTTTATCAGAAATTCCGGTTTGGTGTACCTGGTACATTTGGGTTGATAGTACCTGGTACACAGGCATTCCCGTTGTGGTGCCAGGCACAGAAGCCTTGTTTTGTGCCTGGCACAAATTGCTTCGATTGTTCCTGGCACAATATGGTCTGTTTGTTCCTGGCACCGTTAATCCTTCAAATGGTGCCTGGGTCAGATGCCCCGATTTGAGCCTGGCTCAAAACACCACATTTGAGCCAGGCTCAAAACCACCAAATCGAGCCAGGCACCACCACTGCTGGAAGGCACCCAGCCCAACCCTAAAACTCTCTCAATCTGACAATCCACAACCCAAGCCTACTGCTTCGGCACCTCGATCATAACCGCATCGCCCTGTCCGCCTCCGGAGCAGATGGATGCGATTCCGATACCGCCGCCGCGGCGTTTCAGTTCGTAGGCGAGTGTGAGGATGATGCGCGCTCCGCTTGCCCCGATTGGGTGGCCGAGTGCTACGGCGCCCCCGTTCACGTTGATTTTTTCAGGGTCGAGACCGGCAATCTTGCCGCTTGTAAGTGCTACTGCCGCGAATGCTTCGTTGATTTCGAACAGGTCGATTTCTTCGAGTGATTTGCCTGTTTTCTTCAGCAGTTCATTGATGACAAGGCCCGGTGTCTGCGGGAAGTCCTTTGCTTCCACTGCAATTGCTGTATGACCGAGGATTGCCGCCAATGGTTTTTTGCCTTCTTTTTTCGCACGTTCTTCGCTCATCAGGATCATGGCGGCTGCCCCGTCATTGACCCCTGGCGCGTTACCTGCCGTGATCGTGCCGTCCGATCCGAATACCGGACCGAGTTTTGCCAATACTTCAAGGGATGTATCCTTACGAGGTGCTTCGTCGCGGTCGACCACTACCGGATCGCCTTTGCGCTGCGGCACTTCTACTGCCACGATTTCTTCACCAAGCTTCCCGTCTTCAGTTGCTTTCACCGCAAGCTCGTGGCTTCTGAATGCCCAGTTGTCCTGGTCTTCCCTGGACAGTTCAAATTCTTTGGCTGTCTCGTTTCCGTATGTGCCCATGTGGACATTGTTAAAGGAGCAAGTCAGGCCGTCGTGTACCATCAAGTCCTTCACGCTTGAGTCGCCCATTTTGAATCCCCAGCGTGCTTTTGGCAGGATGTATGGCGCATTCGACATTGATTCCATTCCGCCGGCCACGATGACTTCCCCGTCTCCTGCACGGATGATCTGATCGGCCATCGTGACACTTCTCATACCGGACGCGCACACTTTATTGATTGTTTCTGTTTTTACGTTCCAAGGAATTCCTGCGTGGCGCGATGCCTGGCGGGAAGGAATCTGTCCCTGTCCTCCCTGAAGGACCGTGCCGAGGATCACCTCGTCAATGTCTTCACCGCTGACACCTGCTCTATTCAATGCTTCCTTCACTGCAAAACCGCCGAGCTCGGAAGCTGTAAAACTGCTCAATCCGCCTCCAAACTTGCCGAAAGGAGTTCTGGCTCCATCTAGAATGACCGTTTTCCCCATGTAAATCCCTCTCCTCTTTCTTTCAGTTTGAGTACTTCATTTTGTATACGCTTTCAAAAAATATTCTAAGTATCAGGTGGTTCCCTTGTTCTTCATGAACTCGTCATGCAGAGTGTTAAATGGCTTTCCCTACCGGCTGCAGCGATCTTGACTGAACGCTCGCTCGACCGAATGCCAAAAGAGGAAGGGACAGATTCCGTCCCTTTCCACTATTTCCATTGTACTTCAAAATTGTGTAAAACGTAATGATTTTTTAGAAAGTTTTTATTTTTCATTTAAATTATTATTCTAGAAAAATAAACAGGAGTGAAACATATTAGTTATTTAGTTTCACTCTGTTTCAGGTAAGTTGTATTAGGTTAATTCTGCTATCACCGCTTTTGATTTCCGTGGAAGACTTCGCTTTCCGCGGGCGGCCGGTGAGCCTCCTCGTCGCTACGCTCCTGCGGGTAGAAAAGCGGAAGGGCTTTGCTCAGAGGCTTTGGCATAAGGCGAATCGGCCACGAAGGCGTTCTTTGCCTTCTTGGACGATTTGACTTATGACATTTGCCTCTAAGCCCTGTAGCTGGACAGGTCTCACCTGTCTCGCTTTTCCCGCAGGAGTCTTCGTCTTCCACTACAATCAAAAGCTAGAGCTGTATAAAAATCGAGCTTCTCATAGCAATTAATATCAGCTTTAAGAACGTTTTCTACTAAGATCAATTCCTCTGTTTTTTAAGCAACGACCTCATCTTTATGATCACCGCAGACTGCTTTTTCAAGAAGCTCGGCAACGTCGAGTGTAGAGACGTTTTCTTCGACTTCCTTCGCTTTCGTTCCATCTGATAGCATCGTCAGGCAGTACGGGCAGCCGGAGCTGATGACGGATGGGCTGACGGCAAGTGCCTGTTCGGTACGGGATACGTTGACGCGGTGGCCTGTGTCTTCTTCCATCCACATGAGTCCTCCACCGGCTCCGCAGCACATTCCTTTTTCTTTATTACGTTCCATTTCAACGAGTTTGACGCCGGAAATCGATTTAAGGATTTCACGCGGCGGATCGTACACTTCGTTGTAACGGCCGAGGTAGCACGAATCGTGGAATGTGATCGTTTCGTTCACTTCGTACTGCGGCTTCAGACGTCCTTCCTTCACAAGGTCGTAAAGAAGCTCGGTATGGTGATACACTTCCGCTTCCAGTCCGAAGTCCGGATATTCATTTTTGAAGATGTTATAAGCATGCGGGTCGATTGTGACGATTTTCTTGATCTCATGCTTTTCAAATTCGGCGATATTGTTTGTCGCAAGCTCCTGGAATAAGAATTCGTTTCCAAGTCGGCGCGGCGTATCGCCTGAGTTTTTCTCTTTATTTCCTAAAATCGCGAACTTGACGCCGGCTTCGTTCATAAGCTTGGCGAATGACAGCGCGATTTTTTGGCTTCGGTTATCAAATGAACCCATGGATCCGACCCAGAATAGGAATTCGAAGTCTTCCCCTGCTTTTTTCATTTCTTTCACCGTCGGGATGTGGACGTCTTCCCTTGCTTCACGCCAGTTTTCACGTTCTTTTCGGTTAAGTCCCCATGGATTTCCCTGACGCTCGATGTTTTGCATTGCACGCTGGGCATCGGCGTCCATTTTTCCTTCTGTAAGGACCAGATAACGGCGAAGGTCGATGATTTTGTCGACGTGCTCGTTCATGACCGGGCATTGGTCTTCACAGTTTCGGCATGTCGTACATGCCCAGATTTCTTCTTCCGTGATGACGTCCCCGATCAAGGACGGGCTGTATGCCGCACCTGCTGCCGCTTCTTCGGCTGCTTGTGTCGCACC
This sequence comes from Rossellomorea aquimaris, assembly GCF_001877785.1. Lineage (GTDB taxonomy): Bacteria > Bacillota > Bacilli > Bacillales > Bacillaceae_B > Rossellomorea > Rossellomorea aquimaris_A. Next base: position 174,188 of record NZ_MINN01000139.1, read on the forward strand.
TGCCATCGCAAGCTGGTTTCCTTTTGTCCCGTTGAATGCGAATGTCGGCACCCACGGTTTTTTCTGTGTCACGGCAGCACCGTGATTTGTCAGGTGATCACGCAGTTTCACGATCAGATCCATCGGCGACAGCATTTTACCTGTGCCGGTTGCAGGACACATATTTGTACAGCGCCCGCACTCCACGCAGGCGTAGAAATCGATCATCTGTGTCTGGGTGAATTCTTCTATTTTTCCTACCCCGAAGCTTTCTGCCGATTCGTCTTCGAAGTCGATCGGCTTCAGTTTTCCAGGGTTGTCTAAGCGGTTAAAAAATACATTGGCCGGTCCTGCGATCAAGTGGGCATGCTTTGACTGCGGCACATACACCAGGAATGCGAGCAGGAAGATCAAGTGGATCCACCATGCGATGTAGAATATGACGATGGATGCCGTTTCACCGATCGCACCGAGTGCTCCCCCGATCAGTGACGCAACAGGCTCGGTCCATGCAAGGTCCTCACCATGCCAGATAAGGCTCATTCCGTTCCCTACAAGCACGGAAAGCATCAAGCCCCCGATGAATAAAAGAACGAGTCCTGATTTGAAGCCTCTTTTTAAACGGACGAGCTTTTCCACGTAACGTCGGTGGAATGCCCACACGACAGCGACGAGGATCATCAGTGTGACGAGTTCCTGGAAGAACGTGAAGCCCGGATACAGAGGTCCAAGCGGCAGATGGTTCCCCGGAGCAAGCCCTTTGATGATGAAGTCGATCGCCCCGAATTGTACTAAGATGAAGCCGTAGAAGAACATGACGTGGATCGCTCCGCTTTTCTTATCCTTCAAGAGCTTCTTCTGTCCGAAGACGTTGACCATGATTTTTTCGAAGCGTTCTTTGAATCGTTTATCGAATTCGACTTTCTTTCCGAGTTTGATATATTCAATTCTCGTTTTGACCACATACACAAACAGACTCACTGCGTAAACGGTTACAAAAATGAACGCAATCCAATTGAGAATGAGTAATCCATTCATCTCAAGTCTCTCCCCCTTTTTCGGCTCGCAAATGAACGTCCCCTTTGTTCAAACTTTTACAAACCAAATTAATATTCAGAAAAATATCCTTATGTCCATTATATAATGAATGAGCATTCAGTCAACGATTTTTTTAAAAGAAACTTCTCTTATTACCGCTTATGATTTCCATGCAGGACTCCGCTTTCCGCGGGCGGTTGGTGAGCCTCCCTCACGATAATGGCAGGTTACTTAGAATATCTTTGTTTTTCTCGGGATTTCTTAAGTGTTCAACATAAGAGACACGGCATGGTCAAACAGATACACCCAAATTTAAATATATCTGGA
>NZ_MINN01000140.1 GCF_001877785.1 Rossellomorea aquimaris
CCTTGACACAATGACAGGCACCTACTACTGTCAGAGATTAACAACTCGTGTGCGTACATAAGTACAGCGTGTAGTCTATTGTGCTGTAGTATAAAGTGTCTGTTGTTTGATGATCTGTTTTTTTTTTTTTTTCTACGGAGCGTTTCTTGTATTCCGGAACGAGCTGACGCTTGGAGAGTTAGTGTCCTTTAACGTTTATCTCGGCATGATGATTTGGCCGATGTTTGCAATCGGTGAACTCATTAACGTGATGCAGCGCGGCAATGCGTCATTAGACCGGGTAAATGAAACTCTTTCTTATGAAACGGATGTGACAGATCCAAAACAGCCCGCTGATCTTAAAGAGCCTGGAGATATCGTTTTCAGTCATGTCAGCTTTACATATCCAAGCTCAACAAGTGACAATCTTCAGGATATTTCATTTACGGTGCTAAAAGGGCAGACTGTCGGGATTGCAGGTAAAACCGGGAGCGGAAAAACGACAATTATTAAGCAGCT
>NZ_MINN01000141.1 GCF_001877785.1 Rossellomorea aquimaris
GATCCGGCACCCGGACCATAAAGCATTGTTTCGCCAACTGCATCCCCGTAAATATAAACGGCGTTGAATTCATTATTGACTGAAGCTAAAGGATGGCTATTTGCCAGGAAAATTGGTTCCACCGAAACGTCGATGCCGTCTTCGTCTTTCGTCGAAGAGCCGACCATCTTCATCGTATAGCCCAAGCTTTCGCCCATTTCCACATCGCCGTCTTGGATTGTCTCCATGCCACGGATATTGACATCATCGAGTTTGACTTCTGTTGAATAAGCAAGTGAGGACAAGATGACCATCTTGCGCGCTGCGTAAAAAAAAAAATAAAAAAAGAATGATAAATAATAGGACCTATTGTACATAGTACATCAACATATGCACATTTGTTTCTCATGTTCATTGCATCTTGCTTAACTGCTCTCTATGCCTACATATCTTAAGATTCCACTCTTTTTCTTGTACCTACCACTTAATGCTTACACAATCGACCATTATGCACTACTT
>NZ_MINN01000142.1 GCF_001877785.1 Rossellomorea aquimaris
ACTGTAACGTGAAGTAAAGGCTCGGCTCAGGATTTGTTGTAACAGTGCGATGATTGGTGGTAAAGGATTGAGGGCGGTGTTGAAGTATGGGAGCGACAGTTTACAGCAGAGGGGGCGTAAGTCTCGTAACGATGTTGCCTTTCGCCGTTTGGGTGAAAGAAGCGACAGGAACGATGGTGATGATTAACGATGTTGCGAAACACAGGGGTGTGAAGGAGTTTGTTGTTTTTTTTTTTACATACGGACTGTGGGGCAATGCCGGGGCGAACGCCGTCAGCAGCGGTATCAATGCCGGTTATCGTTTGATCGACACGGCGTATAATTATGAAAACGAAGGTGCAGTTGGCGAAGGCATTCGGCGCAGCGGCATTCCTCGCGACGAGCTGTGGGTGACTTCCAAGCTGCCGGGGCGCTACCACACGTACGAAAAAGCCTTAGTGGCGATCCAGGAATCGCTATTCCGCGCGCAACTGGATTATTTCGACCTGTATTTGATC
>NZ_MINN01000143.1 GCF_001877785.1 Rossellomorea aquimaris
AGAGAGAATCCTGCATTATTGAATGCGGAAATAGCGTGGAAAGCACTGGTGAAAAGCCCGTATGTCCAGCCGTATTCCGGAACCCAGCGAACCGCTAAAATCGCTGTGGCCAATAATTCGATGCCAAATGCGAAAAATAGCAGAACCTGTACGAGGCGGATCATGCCGCCAAGTGAATACTGGTTGAACGACTGCTGGATTAAAATCCGTCCCCGCAGGCCAATTTTCCTGCCCAGCAGCAAAACAATCAAAATGGCGAATGTCATGAGGAAAAAAAAAATTAATAAGAACCCAGTAACCTGTATCTAGAAAAAATCCCCAAAACACGCACTGCCCAATCCATAATTTTATAATATAACATACACACAAACATCATCCACATCTCTCCATCATACACCACCCCTCAACCCATCCACCACCTCGTCCACTCTATCACCACTACTCCACTCACAACCACACAACCGACTACCGTACTACCACCAATCACCACAA
>NZ_MINN01000144.1 GCF_001877785.1 Rossellomorea aquimaris
TTTTTGTGGTCTGGAGTGATCTAAGTGTGCTGGAGGTTGAGAGATCTGGTTGTGTGTTTGGTTGACTAGTGTGGTAGCGGAGGGTGTTGACGGGGTTTGATCGTGTTTGGACTGTACTGATGTTATGCTTGATCTTTGTGTTTAGGTGGTATGTTTGGTTTTTTTTTTCTATGATCTGGAGCTTTCCTATATTAGCCTGGCAGGCAGCCCAGAGAATTTCCGGGAATTGTTCGAACGCAAGAAAAATGGGTACAGCTCGTTTACAGAGTGGTCGAAAAGCATGGTTGCTTATATCGAAGAAGAAGTCCATTACGCAGCGCATGCCATGAAACGTGCGGTGATCACCGGTTATGCCGACGGGTATTTGATCATTTTCTTAGAAAAGCCGCTTGAAAGCGGGCAGGAAAACCAAATTAACTTCCTGGATTTGATCGAACGGCGGCTCGGAAATTTGTTGCCTGAAGTTGTCTTGTCCTGGGGTATCGG
>NZ_MINN01000145.1 GCF_001877785.1 Rossellomorea aquimaris
TGATATATACTGTGAATGTACGATATGCTATGTGTGTTTAGCAGTTGTGTATTTGTGTGTTTCTGTATGTAACAGAGAATGGCATGTGAGATGGGTGTTGTGGTCTTGGAGTGGGAAAGGTGTATATGGCGCAGTATGTATGGAGGGCGTATTTGCTGCAGTGTTTTTTTTTTTCGTTCATCGCTACTTGACAGGGGAATTGCCGATTTTGGATATGGTGAAGGACAACCGGATGGGGGCGATCCCTGAGATACTTGGGACCTTGCCGCTTGGCGGGCTCGCGATCGTTGTCTTCATCATCGTCGCGCTGATTTTCCTGACGACGACACTCGATTCAACGACTTATACGATTGCGGCCTATACGAGCACACTCGATATGAGTAAAAATGAACCGCCGAAAATTTTGCGCATTCTCGTGGCTGGCATCATCACCGTCATTTCGCTGGTGCTCATGAGAATCGGCGGCTTGGCACCACTAGAAGT
>NZ_MINN01000146.1 GCF_001877785.1 Rossellomorea aquimaris
TGATTGGCTGTTGTGATTGGGTCACTAGACAATATTGGCAGGCTTTATGGTATGTAGACTACTTACAACAGTTTGTTGAGTATTTTGTATGTGTTAAGTAAAAAGCAGGTATTATGGATGGGATTTTTTTTTTTTTTTACGCGAAAAAAACGCTGAAAAATATTTATTTAACAACTTCATCAGCTTCTGGAAATGTCATTTTTCAAAATTTAACGTTTGAACACAGTCCGCAGATTAACGGAAATAATGATATCCAGCTTTATTTAGATTCCGGTATGAACTATTGGATTGATCACGTCACATTCTCAGGTCATAGCTATAATGCAAGCGGAAGCGATTTGGATAAACTCGTGTATATCGGAAAATCCGCAGATTATATCACGATCAGCAACTCAAAATTTGCGAATCATAAATACGGTTTGATTTTAGGATACCCGGATGATTCTCAGCATCAATATGACGGCTACCCCCACATGAC
>NZ_MINN01000147.1 GCF_001877785.1 Rossellomorea aquimaris
AATCAATCGACGAATTGTTTTCAGACATTCCTGAAAAAGTACGTTTTAAAGGCGAATACAATATCAAGCCTGCCAAGTCTGAATCGGCTTTGACAAAAGAATTGGCACAGCTGGCTGGCAAGAATGCAGATTCGGCACGCTACGCTTCTTTTCTAGGCGCAGGCGTTTACGATCATTACAAGCCAATCATTGTTGATCACGTCATTTCTCGTTCTGAATTCTACACAGCCTATACGCCGTACCAACCAGAAATTTCTCAAGGGGAGTTGCAAGCCATTTTCGAGTTTCAGACGATGATCGCTGAAATCACCGGCATGGATATCGCAAACTCTTCCATGTATGACGGTGGCACAGCACTGGCGGAAGCCGGCATGCTGGCAGCTGGACAAACGCGCCGCAAGAAAATTCTTGTCTCCCGTGCTGTCCATCCAGAGTCAAGAGATGTGGTACGGACGTATGCGCTAGGCCAATCAATCGATGTGGTGGAGATTCCGCTAAAAGACGGCCGCACAGACAT
>NZ_MINN01000148.1 GCF_001877785.1 Rossellomorea aquimaris
GTTGCACAATCGTCGATAATGTCTCACGCATTTTCGACCGATGTACGACCGCATCCAGCTGTCCATGAGTTAGTAAAAATTCTGCTGTTTGGAAGTCTTCCGGCAATTTCTCACGGACTGTTTGTTCGATAACGCGGCGTCCGGCAAAGCCGATTAATGCCTTTGGTTCCGCCAAATTGATGTCCCCGACAGATGCAAAACTCGCGGACACGCCGCCAGTTGTCGGATGCGTCAAAATCGACACGAACAACAAGCCCTCGTTCGAATGGCGTTTAAGTGCAACACTTGTTTTTGCCATTTGCATAAGCGACAATACGCCTTCTTGCATGCGCGCCTCGCCACTCGCCGTAAAGATTAAAAATGGCACTTTTAATTTGGTAGCCAATTCCACTGCACGGGTGATTTTTTCGTCTACTACTGCATAAAAAACACTCCGTATACCACCCCTTTCTCTGATCCCTATCTCCAAA
>NZ_MINN01000149.1 GCF_001877785.1 Rossellomorea aquimaris
CTTTTTTCTTACCGCATTTTTTCGAAAATGGTCGATGGCGACGTTTTTAGCAATCGAAAAAAGCCAGGTCTTTTCTGAACTTTTTCCTTGGAACCGGTCATAAGCGCGCAGCACCTTCACGTAAACTTCATGCATTAAATCTTCCGCTACATGCCGATCTTTCACTAAATATACCAAAAACTGAAAGACATCCTGATGATATTGATCGTACAGCCGATGAAACACGGAGTCGTTCACGCAACTCCCCCCGTTCCTTGGATTAGTCGTTTCGACAACAGAAAAGTTACATTGCCTTCAATGGCAAGGTAAAGATAAACGAAGTGCCTTCGCCAAATTTACTTTCGGCGCGGATTTCTCCTGAATGTGCTTTGATGATATTGCTGGCAATCGCAAGGAAAAAAAAATACACATCTCCGACCCAACGAAACGAACTGCTATCACGTATTACGTCTTCTGCATAAAAACA
>NZ_MINN01000150.1 GCF_001877785.1 Rossellomorea aquimaris
CATTTTAGCTACGTATTCTTTATATTCGTTTGTATAGTACTTTCCCATGGATACACGTCCTTATTAATAATAGTTATAGTTATGCCCTATTATCATCTTTGTGTGTCCACTTTTTAGACTAACTTTAATTTTTAAATAAATATTAACGAAAATTTGATTTTATCAACAAAAAACAACCACTTACCGGCAATTCTACAAATATCGACACAAAACTGAAAAACTCCACCACTATCGCCGACCGTCACATCCAAATCCCGTCAATAAAAAAACACGCCGGCATCACTTGCCGGCGTGCTCTCATGACTATTCAGTTCCCCGATTCCTCTGCCTGATTTCTTCCTCGATCGCTTTCGTCTTAAGCTCTTCCTTCTTCGAAACCTTTTTGATCAAGCGGAAAGTCAAGATTGTCAATATAAAAAAGATCGCCATCCAAATCGCGGCCGGGATATACTCTGTCTTATCTTCTGGAAAATACAGAAACAAATTTAATACAAATGAAGAAAGCATAACAAGCTCCTTTCGTCTGGCAACAAACTCTTCCCCCATTATACCAAGATAAAAAAGCAGAAACCAATACCATGTAAGAATAATTTAACGATTCCTTGAACAAGCAGGCCCCTCCTTTATTTCTCGACAGCAGCCAAAGAGAAGGGCCTTCTCATTCCGACAATTTCCGGGGAAATTAGCGACAGGTTCCATCAAAATCCCCAGTAAGGTAAACTATATTATTCAGATAAAAAGAACCTTGAATCATCAAGGTTCTTTTCAACAAATCATATTCACTTACCGTGAGAGCCGGCATATCGGGGCGCGATATGCGTTACACGCACACGATATTGATCGTCCGGTTTTCTCCGTTATTTCACAACAGTAATCTTCTCAATAACCACGTCTTCCTTTGGAGCGTCATTCTCTCCTACTTCGACGTTCGCGATTTTGTCAACGACATCCATGCCTTCGATGACTTGGCCGAATACCGTGTGTTTGAAGTCAAGATGAGGAGTTCCACCGTGTTCCATATAGGCATCGATGATTTCCTGCGGGAATCCCGCTTCCTTCATCTTCTCTTCGAATCCGGGGTTCATTTCATCGTTCTGGACGATGAAGAACTGGCTTCCGTTTGTATCGGGACCTGAGTTCGCCATTGACAGCGCTCCGCGGATATTGAATAGCTGTATGGAGAATTCGTCTTCGAAAGACTCTCCCCAGATGCTTTCCCCGCCTGTTCCATTACCGTTCGGGTCACCCCCCTGGATCATGAAATCTTTGATGACGCGGTGGAATTTCAATCCGTCATAGTAACCTTTCTCGCTGTGAGTGATGAAGTTCTCAACCGTTTTAGGTGCCTGTTCCGGGAATAATTTTATTTTAATGGTGCCCATCGATGTCTTCATATCCACTACTTTTTCATTTTCAGCAACTTCTGTTGTCAATTGCGGGTATGTCATGTTTTCTTCTCCTCCAGTTTCTGCTTCAGATGTTTTTTCTTTTTCTGCAGGTTTCCCTGAGCTGCTTTCATCTTTCTCTGTTTGTCCACATCCGGCCAGGATTAAACCTATCAGACACAAGGATAATAGTACCAATCGCTTCATTTATGTACCTCCACATGCTACTTTTATTGTAAGTGCCATCAAAATCACTTTGTGTTCCATTATAATAGACTTAGACAATGAAGAGGAGGGGTTTTTTTGCAAAATTTTGAAATAGGGGATAAAGTCACGGCTTTTTATAAAACGGGAAAATACATCGGTGAGGTAACGGGAGAACGTCCTGGCGCTTATGTCGTAAGGATCCTCGCTGTACTAAAGCACCCCCGGCAAGGTGATCTGCATAATCCTGCCGACATCGCTGTTCCGTTATTTCATGAAAGGAAGGCACTCGCTCACCGGGAACAAGCCAATATGCCCGAGAAGATGGTAAAGCCTTATGATGGGGAGATCCCTGATTACAACGAGACCCTTCTCACTGCTTTCAGCGACATGAAGAAGCAATTGGAAACAGACGGTTCCCCGCATGCGCTGAAAAGCCTTGAAGCCCTGGCCGGCGTGCAGAGGGAGTACGAACTGATGTATGGGCTGACGTTTCAATCTTAAACTCTGATCATACCAAAAAACGTGCCGCATTATATGAGCGGCACGTTTTTTATATTAAGCAAGCTGATTATATAACTTGCTTAAATCGATCCGGTCGCCGATGGTGGTAGGTTCCGCTTTATCGAGATATTTCTTATCTTTTTCGACGAGATTGTAGATGTGGTGGGTGGTCATCGCATCATCCAGAGCTTTGTGATGCTTGCCGACCCCTTCCCTGCCATATTCCTGGACTGCTTTCCATAACCCCGTTTGATTCTGGTCGCCGAAAAACCGCTTATATTCCATCGATAAATCGACAAATTGGGCCTGAAAGGGAAAATCGATGCCGGACTGTGCGCAGTTATCCCTCAGCACTTTCATATCCATGTTGCCCCATGTCACGACTTTCTCAATGCCTTTTGAGTTCAGCTGATTGAAATAATCGATAAGGGTCTGAAAGGAGATGCCTCCGTCCACTTCATTTTGCGTGATCGATAAAAATCGTTTGCATCGATTGGTTAGTCTGGGAAAGGCAGATGGTTTTACATAGGTTGAAAACGTATCTGTCACCTTCCCATTCTGAACCACTACTACACCTGTTTCGATGATCTCAGGGAAAAAGCCTTTGGGGACTCTATTTCGTTCAGGCATTGAAAACTCAAAGTCAATGAACACAAGCTGCTTTGCTTTTACCACGTAACTCCCTCCTCAATCTTGTACAGACCCCAATTTTTTACGGTGAATTACTATTGTGAAAACGAACGAGTTTATGTCCACTCACAATGCAGGGCCTGTATGGCCGGTGAACATAATTCTTATTCTTATATTATATCATGTTCCCCTTGGAAATTATGACTAAATCCTTTTAAACAGCCAGAAAAGATTTCATTCAGTGGACTCATGGGGGGATCTCTTATAAGATAGATATTTAGTAATCCGAAATAAATATGAATTGAGAAGGTGTTCATCATTACAATAGAAAAAAAGAATCTTGTCATCATGGTCACGGCGAATTTCTTAGTTGCTGCCAGCGCCACCATGGTCCTTCCGTTTCTGTCTCTTTATATTGAGACGTTCGGCGACTACAGCGCGGAATATGTGCAGCGCTGGTCCGGTTTTGTTTTTGGCGTCACGTTTTTGACGGCGTTCTTTGTTTCACCTTTATGGGGAAGATTCGGGGACCGTTATGGTTATAAGCCCATCCTCTTGATCACAGGCTATGGGATTGCAACATCTATTTTTTTAATGGGCTTTATGGAATCGGTACACGGCTTGTTCATCCTCAGGATGGTGATGGGGGCGGTCACAGGGTTCATCCCTACGTCGATGGCGCTTATCTCTTCACAGACATCCAAGAAAGAAGCCGGCAAAATATTGGGCACACTTCAGATGGGAACGGTATCCGGCGGGTTGTTCGGTCCTGTCATCGGCGGGATCCTTGCTGATAATGTTGGTTTTTCTTATACTTTTATCTTCACGGCGATTTCAATCGCCATCGCGGCCACTGTGGTCCTGTTCGGCATAAACGAGCAGAGGAATAAGGAACAGAGGAATAAGCAAAGCAAATATTCAAGCAGGCAGGTGCTCAGGCACATATTCAGTCATAAACTCCTTGTGACCGTGATCACTCTTTCTATGATCATCCAAGTCGCGAATTTCAGCATCCAGCCGCTGCTGGCTCTGTATGTGAATGAACTGACTTCATCTTCAAATCTTGCCTTTTTAGCCGGTCTTGCGTTTTCGGCTACCGGTTTCGGGAACTTCATCGCGACACGGAAATGGGGAAAGCTCGGCGACCAGATCGGGTATGAGAAGGTCCTCTCCATCCTGCTCGTGTTTGCTTCCATCCTGATTGTACCGCAGGCGCTTGTGACAGAGCTCTGGCAGCTCGTTTTCCTTCGTTTCTTGTTCGGTATCGCCATCGGCGGCATGATCCCCTGTGTCACGGCCTATATCCGTCAGGAGGCGCCGCTCAGCATGCAGGGGGAAGTATTGGGCTATAACCAGAGTTTCCGGTTCCTCGGGAATGTGATAGGACCTGCATTCGGCGGGACAGTTTCCGGATATATTGGAATTTCTTCCGTTTTTTATGTAACTGGTGCTTTATTCTTGGGGGCATTTGGATTATTATGGTGGAGTATAAGACATTCAGAAGTTGACGGTCATGTGAATCAAGATTACTAGAAAAGTAGAGTGGAAGTATGAGAGTGTTTGCAGGATTTCTGACAGTGATTAGTTTTATGGCTTTGTTCTTCACCTCACTGTTCTTTACGACCGAAGAAGTCGACAAAGTGCAGGGGTTTCAGAATGAACTTGAAAATACCGTGAATACGGATCAGCTGAACCTTAATAAAACAAGTCTTCTGCTGGATAAGGACGGAAACGTATTTTCAGAAGTGAACCGTCCTTTTCGATTATATGCAGAAGATGAGAAGATCCCCCCCTTTGTAAAAGAAATCCTGGTCGCTTCAGAGGATCAGCACTTTTATGAGCATGTCGGCTTCGATGCAGGAGCCATCTTAAGGGCGGTGGTGAAGAATCTGGTCTTCACCCATATTCAGCAGGGTGGAAGCACAATTACCCAGCAGCTTGCGCGAAACCTGTATTTAGGTCAGGAAAAAACGTACAACCGTAAGTTGACTGAACTTTTTTATGCTCACGAAATCGAACGCTCCATGTCCAAAGATGAAATTCTGGAGCTGTACCTTAATGTGATTTATTTCAGCAATGGCGTGTACGGGATCGAAACGGCGTCACAGTACTATTTTCAAAAAAGTGTTTCCGAGTTGAATAAAGCAGAGATGGCGTTCCTTGCTTCGATCCCGAATAATCCGGGAAAATACGATCCGGTTGATCATTTCGATCAGACGAAAATCCGTCAGGAACGCCTGCTTGATATTCTTGTGGATGGGAAGAAACTTTCCAGCGATGAAGCGGACAAGCTGAAGAAAGTTCCGATCAAGCTGAATATCCGAAAGAAAATCGACCGATTTCCTGATTACGCTTTTTATGTGGAAGAGGAATTAAAAGAACTGATTTCCCTTCAGGAAGGTTATAAAGTAATGCTGACAAAGGCGTCCTCCCCGCAGGAAAAGGAGCAGATCATCAAAAAGCTCAATCAACGGGTGGACAGCGTGATTGCTTCCGGCGTCAGGATCCAGACTGCCCTGGATCCTGCACTTCAGAAGAAAAGCGTTAATGCCTTGAACAGCGGGCTGAACATTGAAAAACTCCAGGGAGCCTCAGTCACGATCGATAACGAAACGAGAAGGATCGCTGCATTAACAGGCGGTAAAGAGTATCAGAAATACAATTTCAATCATGCGTTTCAAGCTTACAGACAGCCCGGCTCTTCCGTCAAACCGCTCCTCGTTTATGCACCGTATCTGGAGAAGTCCGGCGCATCCATTTATGAAAAGGTGAGCGCGGATAATTATTGTATCGAAGAGTACTGCCCGATTAATTATGGCGGTATCCAGGCAGGGACTGTCACGCTGAGTCAATCGTTTGCCCAGTCTTACAACACCTCTGCTCTCCGCTTGATGGAGAAAGTCGGTGTTGATGAGGCATTCAACAAGCTTTCTGCCTTTTCATTCGAACGCCTGAGTGGAAAAGACCGGACGTATGCGGCTGCAATCGGAGGATTCACCAATGGCTTAAGTCCGCTCGAAATGACGGATGCCTACACTTCCTTCATAGACGGAAGTTACACAAGAAGCCGTGCAATCGTGAATGTGACGGATGGAAATGGAAAAGTGCTTTATAGGTGGAAGGAAAAACCGAAGCAAGTCTGGTCAAAGGATACAACGAGAAAAATGAGGCAGATGCTCGCAGGTGCCGCGGTGAACGGAACAGGAAAGGAAGCTTATGTCTCAAAGCCCTATGTCGGCATCAAAACAGGCACCACCAATAATTATCATGATTACTGGGTGATGGGCCTGACCAGCGAATACACAACCGGCGTCTGGGTCGGCCACGACATCCCCCGGAACATGAGCCGGATCGAACAACTGAGGCCAAGCCATAAGATATGGCAGAAAATCATGAAATAACGCCCGGAGAGCACCTCCAGGCGTTATTTTTGAATCAGGATAGTCAAATTGATGCTGTCATGCCAATGAAATGAACAGTCGGAAGGATGCATCACGCCAAATCAAGTTTTTATGCTCGAGCTTCATTCCCTTTTGCTCGAAAATACCAAGTTTCCGCTCGAATCCTCTCCACTTATGCTCGAAACCCGAAATATATGCTCGAACTGTCGATTATTCTTCTCAAACATTCACAAAGCCATGCCTCTTTCCACCGCATAAAAAAGAGTACAAAACCACCGTTTCATACTCCTCAAGCTCCAATCACAGCTTCACCTTCGACATGATCGGCAGGCTGGCCATGACACCGTTATATAATTTTAAAATCACTAGAAAAACCGTCATGAACAATGAGGACCAAGTGAATAACTGCAGGCTGATGACACCGATGATCCCGGCTTTCGAGACCGTCACACTGATTTTATAAACAAAGTACACAAAATACACAATCGAGGTTGCGGTAAAAATGACGACCAGTCCCATGAAAGACTTCATGCTTACGCTTGAGACGAGACCGCCGATAAAATAAATCATCGAGCCGGACCTGACGCGGTTATATAATTGTCCCTCCGAATCTTTCGAGAAAAAAAGCATGGAGACGCCGTTGATCGTTTCCGCAATCAGCTTCAGGGCTGCAAAAACCATGAAAAAGACGATCATGAGCATGATCAGCAAGACAAATTTCAGTTGAATATCAGACAGGAATTCCCGCATTCCGGGATAAACTCCGATTTTCTTAAATAAATTGACCAGCACATCCACCCCGTAAACGGAAAAAGTCAAACTGAATAACAGGATGGCAAAAAGCGGAAGATAGCTTGTTAAATATGTATTCTTCAATTGATAACTCTCCTAACGATTATTCCATGCAGCACTTTCATCATAATCGTTTATGAGAATCTTGAAAAGGGTATTAATAAGAAAATCCTGGGTACTTGGTCACAAGGGATTTAAGCACATGAAAATGACTGCCATTCCCATGCGGACATGAAAAAGACAGTCACTCCACTGCTTCATTGGTTAAAGGGCTCCTGCTCGGCACAACCCGGATATACTCCCTCGACCTGAACGGCTGACGGATCCTCTGATTATTCGCCGGTACTTCCTCTATATCCCCTGTACCGCCGTAACGGACAGGCTGTAAATTGGCAGTTGACGGGTCATCCGTTTCGATGATGCCCCTGTTAAAGCGGTCCTGTGATTCAACCAGCCACCCGACACCGATAAATGCAAAAAGAATCGCGGTAAATGCCACTGCTTTCCTTTTCAATTTAATCACCACCCTATGGATAGGATTCTCCAAAATGACCAAAACTATTCTTTATTAACCTTAAATCCAACAGGAAAATCTTAAAAATTTTCGCTGTTTTCCGCCGCGTTTCTACATATTTAATACTTCAGGAAAGATTCGCCTGAGGCTGAAGGCTGAGGAATGCAAGCATTGTTTTTTTACGTTATAATGCTCTTTAGGTCAGGATTTCCGGGCATACTTGAAGAACGGATGAAGAATCTCCAGAAGATGAAACTATCTACATAGGAAATATTGAAAAATACATGACATGACTTTTAGTTGAGGGGGGTTTTTTATGACATTGTTACATTGGGCAATCCTTTCGCCCTTTTTATTTGCAGTTCTTATTCCATTTCTGTATAAAGCATGTCGACCGGTCCATACTGGATGGTTCGTACTGCTTCTGCCGGTTGCTTTATTCAGCTATTTCATTCAATTCATGCCGATTACGAGGGATGGAAATGAAATAAAAGAAACAGCGCAGTGGATGCCTTCATTCGGCATCGACTTCATTGCATATATTGACGGACTCGGGCTGTTATTCGCACTGCTCATCACCGGGATCGGTTCGCTCGTCGTCCTTTATTCAATCTACTATCTCGATAAGAAAAAGGAACAATTACATAACTTTTATGTGTATTTGATGATGTTCATGGGAGCCATGCTCGGCGTGGTCCTGTCTGATAATCTGATCGTCCTTTATATGTTCTGGGAATTTACGTCTATTTCATCTTTCCTATTGATCGGTTATTGGTATCATCGTGAGCGCTCAAGGTATGGTGCCTTGAAATCCATGCTGATCACCGTCTTCGGCGGATTGTCGATGCTTGGGGGCTTCATCCTCCTTTACATCATGGGCGGGACATTCAGTATCCGGGAATTGATTGCCCAATCGGACCAGCTTATGACGAGCGCCCTTTTCATACCAGCGTTGATTCTCGTCCTGCTCGGTGCCTTTACGAAGTCTGCTCAGTTCCCATTCCATATCTGGCTTCCTGATGCGATGGAAGCACCTACCCCTGTCAGTGCGTATCTGCACTCGGCTACGATGGTAAAAGCGGGGATCTATCTTGTTGCCCGCATGAGTCCGATATTTGCAGAGACAAGCCTATGGTTATGGCTCGTAGGCGGTTTCGGGATCTTCACATTATTCTGGGGCTCGTTCAACGCCGTCAGGCAGACAGATTTAAAAGGAATCCTTGCCTTTTCGACCGTCAGCCAGCTTGGTCTGATCATGTCGCTCCTCGGAGTTGGGGCAGCTGCCCTTCACTATGCTCACTTGGACGACAATATTTATTTGGTGGCAACGCTTGCCGCCGTATTCCACTTGATCAATCACGCAACCTTCAAGGGAAGCCTGTTCATGGTTGTCGGAATCATCGACCATGAAACGGGGACAAGGAATATCCGCAAACTCGGCGGCCTGATGAGCTTTATGCCGATCACCTTTACCGTTGCGGTCATCGGTGCCTTCTCAATGGCAGGTCTTCCTCCATTCAACGGATTCCTAAGCAAGGAAATGTTCTTTACAGGAATGGTCCGGGTGCTTGAGATGGATATTTTCAGCCTTGATACAGTCGGCATCCTATTCCCTGTCCTTGCCTGGGTGGGAAGCGTATTTACGTTCATCTACAGCATGATCCTCGTGTTCAAGACATTCACGGGTGAACATCAGCCTGAAAAACTGGAGAAAAAACCGCATGAGGCCCCGTTCGGCATGCTGATTTCGCCGATCATCCTTGCATCGCTTGTGGTTGTATTCGGGTTCTTCCCGAACATCTTGTCTGAACGGATCATCGCGCCGGCCGTTGCCGCAATCACGCCGAGCCTGGTTGAAGAAGGTCATGCGATTGAAACGCATATTACCTTCTGGCACGGCTTTACACCGGAGCTCTTCATGACATTGGGCGTCATCCTGTTCGGGATCCTTCTCTATCAGCTGCTTCCAAAGTGGAGGAAAATCTACTCATGGATTCCTGAGCGTTTAACGCTGAATTCCATGTATGACGGCGGATTGGTCCTCGGTGAACGGGCCGCATTCTCTTTTACAAGGGGATATATGACCGGATTCATCCGGAGCTATCTCGTCTATATATTCGTATTCTTTATTGGGATCCTGATGTTCAGCTTATGGTTCAAGGGAGCGTTCACGATCAACACTGATGAACTGGCACCGATCGGCATATATGAGATTGCAATCGCCCTTCTGCTTGTCATCAGTTCAGTGACGATCCTTTTCGCAAAATCAAGACTGACTTCGATCATAGCACTCGGGGCTGCAGGTTATACGGTCTCCCTGTTCTTTGTTCTATTCAGGGCACCTGACCTTGCATTGACCCAGCTTGTGATCGAGACGGTTTCTGTTGCACTGTTCCTTCTTTGCTTCTATCACCTGCCTAAGCTCAGCAGGCATGAAGAAAGAATGAAGTTCAAGCTGGAAAACGCCTTGATTTCGATCGGGGTCGGTGTCGTGGTGACATTGTTCGCGATTTCTTCATACAGCACAAAGCTGTTTGATTCGATATCAAGCTACTATATTGAAAATGTTTATGAAGAAGCAGGCGGTAAAAATATGGTCAACGTCATCCTAGTTGACTTCCGCGGATTCGATACATTATTTGAAATCTGTGTGCTTGCCATTGCTTCGCTCGGAATTTATTCCATGATCAAACTGCGTCTGACAAGGAGGAAAGAAGGATGAAGACAAAAACAAATGACGTCATCTTACAGACCGTAACGAACGTTGTCGCCTTCTTGATCATCTTGTTTTCCCTGAGGATCTTCTTCGTCGGGCATTACACTCCGGGGGGAGGATTCATCGGTGGTTTGATGACTTCAGCGGCAATCGTTTTACTGCTGCTTGCTTATGATATCAAGACAGTTGCAAACATCCTGCCGGTGGATTATAAAATCTTGACGGCTATCGGCTTGCTGTTTGCAGTGGGGACTTCCGCGGGCGCATTGCTATTCAATGTCCCTTTCCTCACTCATGCATACGATTATTTCCACCTGCCCCTCTTGGGAAAAACCTCCCTTCACACCGCAGTCTTGTTTGACACAGGGGTGTATCTCGTCGTTATCGGTGTAACGATGACCATTATTCAGACAATAGGGGTGAGTGAATAATGGAAATACTTATGGCAATTGTCGTTGGAATACTATTTACAAGCGCTGTGTACCTGATGCTCTCTAAGAGCCTGCTCAGGATCATCATAGGGACCGCGTTGTTGAGCCACGGTGCTCATCTGCTTATCCTTACCGTCAGCGGCCTTAAAGGCGGAGATGCCCCGCTGTTGGGCGAACACGCTGAATCTTATGTCGATCCGCTTCCACAGGCATTGATTTTGACAGCCATCGTCATCAGCTTCGGGGTCACGGCTTTCTTCCTTGTCCTTGCTTACCGGGCATATCAGGAACTTGGAACGGATAATGTGGATCAGATGAGAGGAACTGAAGGCAATGACTAACTTATTGATTTTACCGATATTGATTCCGCTGTTCACAGCGGTCATCTTAATGTTTATCAGCAAATATGTAAAAGTGCAGAGAGGGATCTCAGTCGTTTCTACACTTGCGACAGTCGCAGCATCCCTTGTACTCATCAATAAAATACACCGGAACGGCATCCAGACGATCGAGCTCGGAAGCTGGAAAGCCCCATTCGGCATCATACTTGTATCAGACATGCTGTCGGCACTGCTCGTGACGACAACGAGTATCATCACGCTGATCGTCCTTCTCTATTCGATCAAGTCGATAGGGATCGACAGGGAGCGTTTCTATTTTTATCCGGTCGTACAATTCCTGCTTGTCGGGGTGAACGGCGCCTTCACAACAGGTGATATATTCAACTTATTCGTCTTCTTCGAGGTCATGCTGATGAGTTCCTACGTTCTCCTTGTACTTGGCGGAACCAAGGCACAGCTTCGCGAAGGGATAAAATACATCCTGGTGAACGTGATTTCTTCCGCGCTTTTCGTCATCACGGTCGCCTATCTTTATTCTGTGTTAGGCACGCTGAATATGGCGGATATTTCAAGGAAGATCTCGGAAGTGAACCAGCCGGGTATCATCACGGCGA
Source organism: Rossellomorea aquimaris (assembly GCF_001877785.1). GTDB lineage: Bacteria > Bacillota > Bacilli > Bacillales > Bacillaceae_B > Rossellomorea > Rossellomorea aquimaris_A. The sequence continues at coordinate 11,533 of NZ_MINN01000150.1, forward strand.
TCGCCGTACTGTTCCTTGTCGTCTTCGGATTGAAGGGTGCGATATTCCCGCTGTACTTCTGGCTGCCGGGTTCTTATTATGCACCCCCGACACCGGTACTGGCTTTATTCGGCGCCCTTCTCACAAAAGTGGGGATCTACTCGATCACAAGGACCTATACGCTGTTCTTCCCTCATGATATCGGCTACACGCATGAGATCCTGGGAGTACTTTCCATCCTTACAATCGTGTTCGGGTGCATCGGGGCCATTGCTTATTGGGACGTCAAGAAAATCATCATTTACAATATCATCATTGCAGTCGGGGTCATTTTGTTCGGAGTTTCGACGATGAATCCGGACGCACTTGAAGGTTCGGTTTATTATCTTGTGCATGACATGATCATCAAAGCTGCCCTGTTCCTGCTTGTCGGGGTCATGATCAAAATCACCGGCACAACGGATCTGAAAAAGATGGGCGGACTCATAAAGGAATATCCTTGGCTTGGCTGGACCTTTTTAGTGGCAGCTTTCTCTCTCGCCGGTATCCCTCCTTTGAGCGGATTCATCGGTAAACTGATGATCTTGAGGGGAAGTTTCAGTGAGGAAGCGTATCTCGGAGCGGGTGTCATCCTCGCTTCCAGTCTTCTTGTCCTTTATTCCGTCATTAAAATATTCCTGAATGGAATTTGGGGCACTCCGAAGGAATACAACGGAATCACCAAAGGACACGCCCGATACTTATGGATGACATCGGCCGTACTGGTTGTACTCGCAGTCTTCTACGGCTTAGGGGCAGAAGCCCTGCGCCCGCTGTTTTCACAGGCGGCAGAAGTATTAATGGACCCGGATCTCTATATAGACGCAGTGTTAAAGGAGTAATGTAGAATGGCCTTTCAAATCTTATTAAACTTTTTCTTAGCCTTTGTCTGGATGTTTCTTTCAGTATCCTTTACTGCACAGTCATTTCTGATCGGCTTCATATTGGGATTGCTCGTGATTTTTGCATTCAGAAGATTTTTCAGTTCCCGCTTCTATCTCTTGAGGGTGGGGGCAGTGGTCAGCTTATTGTTCTTATTCATCAAAGAGTTGATCATGGCGAACATTTCAGTGTTAAAAGTGGTACTGAGGCCGAAGCTTGATTTCAAACCGGGCATTTTTGCCCTTCCTACTGAATTAAAAACAGATTGGGAGATCACCCTTCTGGCAAATCTCATTACCTTGACCCCCGGGACACTGGTAGTGGATGTATCGTTCGATAATAAGATTCTCTACATTCATGCAATCGATATACCGGATGTTGATGAATCAATCAATGAAATCAAGAATTCGTTTGAAAAAGCAATCATGGAGGTGAGCCGCTGATGCTGCATACAGTCATTCAAATCACCCTGCTTCTCGTCTCCCTATCCATGCTTGGCCTTATCTATCGGGTCATCAAGGGACCGACAATCCCTGACCGGGTCGTCGCGCTGGATGCAATCGGCATCAACCTCATCGCGATCGTCGCCCTTATTTCGATGATTATCGACACGTATGCTTTCTTATCGGTGATTCTCCTCCTCGGAATCCTCGCATTCCTTGGGACGGTAGCCTTTTCAAAGTTCTTGGAGAAAGGGGAGATTATCGAACATGAGCGTAATCATTAGTTGGATCATCGCACTATTGTTACTGATTGGGGCATTTCTAAGCCTGGTTGCCACATTCGGGGTGATTCGCCTTCCGGATATCTATACGAGGAACCATGCAGCCTCAAAAGGGGCGACACTAGGAATCATGTCGATTCTGCTTGGGACATTCCTCTACTTTTATCAGGAGCACGGCCATTTCAACTCAAACTTGATTCTGGCCATCATCTTCATCTTTGTGACGGCCCCTGTAGCCGGCCATCTCATTGCACGTGCCGCATATAATTCCGGCGTCGGACTGTCGGAAAACAGCGTACAGGATGATTTAAAAGGGAAAGAGGAATATGAAAAGCAGAATTCATCGAGCTGAGCTTCATAAAACCAATAAAAAAGCTTGACCTGGCGGGTTATTCCCATCCTGGTCAAGCTTTTTTTATTGATCATATAATTCCTGCTCCACACTGCCATCCTGTTTATGGATGACAAGCGTCCCCGAGTGGTCAGTCACATAGTCCTTCGCTTTAGAAAGAAGATCCCCTTTTGTGTCTTCCACCATAATGGCACGGCTGCTTCCTTTCTTTATCAATTGCCAGCCATCGTCATGAGGTTTCACATGATATTCGGTCTTATCCGCATCCGTGCCTTCCTCGGATTTATGGGCACGGTCAGTCGCAATCGCGATTGCTCTTCCTTCCTCATATCCTTCATCCAAAAGGGCGTTGCCGATTTCGATCGCTTTATTCCGGACATCCGCCGGCAGATTCTTCAATGATGCGGGATAATCATTTTTACTCCAGGGCATCGTGTAAACCTCCTTCAATTGGTTACTTATTGATTTCCCAATGTAAGGATTTTTAAACGTTTGCTATGTACCGTGAGAGGGGAGGACTAGCGTTTCGGAACGACTGCCATCGTGCAGCGTGATACACAGATCAATTGGTCTTCCTCGTCGGTGATTTTGATGTCCCACACCATCGTCGTTTTCCCCTGGTGAATAACCGTTGCTGTGGCGGTAACCAGTCCATCCCGTTTTGCCTTAATATGATTGGCATTGATTTCGAGTCCGAAACAAATTTCTTTATCAAGATCGATCAATTCCACTGCCCCGACACTTGCAACCGTCTCTGCAAGTGCCACCGACGCCCCCCCGTGGAGGAACCCGAACGGCTGGCGTGTCGCCTCGTTGACGGGCATGGTCGCGATCACCTTTCCCTTCCCCAGTTCCACAAAATCGATACCAAGCGCACTGATTAATGTATTCTCCATTTTCATTCTGTTCACCTCATTAAGTCGTTATATAGTAGGATTTCGCCAAAAATGGGAAATAACCTTTAATGAATTAGCTTTGAAGCGATCCGGACAGCCGGGGTTAAGAATAATCTCTTTGCGAGCTGAATACATTTCCTTAGAGTCTATTTGCAAGGATATAAGGAGGTATTCCATGAATCGCTATCACCCATTTTACCATGGAGTCCAGAGCCCCTATCAACAGCACCACATGAGGAGAAATTACCCGCAGTATCCGGCCAGCCCTTATCGGAATAACTTCCCCCCGGTAGAAACCCAGACATTTATGGCCTCTGCAGACAAAACTTTGTCGTTAATGGACAGCGCCCATTTCGTGTTGACGAAGATAAAAAATGATACATCATTTGCCCATAAGCTGATGGATCTTGCCCAGCAGTCAAATACCGCAGAGGTCCTTAAGCTTATCCGCCAAACCGGCGTAAAGGTCGTGCCGGTCGTTTCTTTCAATCCTGACGGGATCCATATGGTGTTTGATGAAAAAATCGGAGAAATCGATTGCTGCCATCTGATTGTAGAGGTGAGATGGAGGGTGATGTAAAATCCATCAAATACGTCCTTTTCCTTTGGTTTCATCAGGGACTAAGGCATCGGGGTGCAAAGGAAAATAGGGGCTTCAAGACAGTAACCTTGAAGCCCCTTTTTATCTATGATTAATAATATGGGTAATATCCCGGATATCCATAGCCGTACCCATACGGTTGATAATACGGATATGGTCCTGGAGATAAGAGAGCCGACCCCAGCAGTCCGCCTAACACACCGCCGACAAATGGAGCGCCAAAAAATCCACCGCCGTAGAACGGCCTTCTCCCGATTCCTCCGTAAGGCCTTCTTCTATACATAAACTGATTATTCATTCCCGCATCCTCCCTCTTGGTCAAATTCATATAAACAGCCGTCTATTTTTATAGGCTTCCCTACTGTTTTATGCGAGTGGAGACGGTTTGGAGTGGGCGGTCAGTTCTATTCCGGCGGTGGCTGCTTCTGAGTTGCAGATCCTCAGGGGCTCTGGGCCGGGCCTGGACGGGTTGGGGCAGGATCCTGCTGTAAAGGTTTTTCGACAAGTTGCTCGTATTTTAGTGAAAGTGGATCGTAAATTTCAAATGTGGATCGTATTTTTGAAAAGTGGCTCGTAAATCTGAAAAGTGGACCGTATTTTTCAAAACCAGGGCGATAACCAGCTGTCAATATTCATTGCAGACAATGATACAGCCCCGAAATCAGCGTTTTGGAACATAATCCTTCATTATTAATCTAATATTCATATAAAATCCCCAATTCCTGATGCGAAGCCCATAAAAAAACAGAGGACCCGTAGACCCCCTGCTTCATTCAACCTATTAAAATACCAGCGCCGCAATCCATCCAAAGATGATAAGCGGGATATTATAGTGCAGGAATGTCGGCACACAAGTATCCCAGATGTGATTGTGCTGACCATCTGCGTTCAATCCGGCTGTCGGGCCGAGCGTACTGTCTGATGCAGGAGATCCTGCATCACCAAGGGCGCCTGCCGTTCCGACGATGACGATCGTCGACATCGGGCTGAAGCCGAGTTCCATACAAAGAGGCACGAAAATCGCCGCAATGATCGGAATCGTCGCGAATGATGAACCAATTCCCATTGTGACAAGAAGGCCCACAACCAGCATGATGAGTGCCGCCATCGCCTTGTTTCCGCCGATTGCATCCGCAGTTGCCTCAACAAGCGTTTCAACGTGACCAGTTGCTGTCATGACTTCGGCAAATCCTGAAGCGGCAATCATGACAAACCCGATAAACGCCATCATTTTCATTCCTTCATTTAACAGGCCGTCAGCTTCCTTCCACTTCACAGAGCCGGAAAGGTAAAGAACGGCAATCCCGGCAAGTGCACCGAAGATCATGGATTCGAGCTGAAGCTGTACAAACAGCGCAACGATGATGGAAATAAAAGCAAAGATCATCGCTTTTTTGTTGTACACCATTTTTTCTTCTGAAATGACTTCTTTTGCTTCACTGTACTTTCTTGGTTTGCGGTAGCTTACAAATACCGCAATCAATAATCCGACGACCATTCCGCCGACAGGGATCAGCATCGCTTTAGGGATGTCACCCATTGCAACGTCCATGCCGCTGCTTGCCATGTTTTGCGCAATGATTTCGTGGAACTGCAGGCCGAATCCCACTGGGAGCAGGATGTATGGTGCAGTCAAACCGAATGTGATGACTGAAGCGATTAATCGTCTATCCAATTCAAGTTCCGTCATGACTTTCAATAACGGCGGAATCAAGATCGGGATGAACGCGATATGGATAGGAATCAGGTTTTGGGAAAAAACAGCCATGAGTAAAATAGAGAAAACAATAAGTGCTTTAGAAAGAGCTGTTTTTCTTGAATCCCCTTTCTTCCCGACAACTTTCAATACCCAATCAACGAGCAGATTCGGAATCCCTGTGTAGGAAATCGCCACGGCGAATCCCCCAAGTAATGCGTAACTTAAGGCGATATTGGCCCCTCCTGATAATCCTTCAGAAAAGACAGAAATCGTCTCGCTCATGCCCATGCCGCCGACAAGTCCGCCGACAAGCGCACCCGTGATGAGCGCAAACACGACGTTGACGCGCACGAGACTCAATATGAGCATAACCAGAACAGCAATGACAACTGCGTTCATCGTTCATTCCTCCTTAAAAAATGTCTTCAGTACAGCCTGGTTCAATAAGGCTGTACTGTTTATGTTTGATTGTTCAATAGATTTGCTTTAGTTCGCTAAATTGGTAGAGTAATAAAACAACGTTTTTAACTTTAACAAGATAAAGAGAGGTTGTCAATACTTTAGTCTGATGAATCGTTAAAATATTTGTTGGTAAGTTTTTGTATGTCTGAATACAGGGGGAGATGGCTTTATATACCGCTGCCCGATTCCGTGGAAGTCTTCGCTTTCCGCGGGTGACCCGTGAGCCTCCTCGGCTTCGCCTGCTGGAAGAAAAGCGAAGGGGCTTTGCTCAGAGGCTTTGTCATAAGGCGAATCGGCCACGAAGGCGTTCTTTGCCTTCTTGGTCGATTTGACTTATGACATTTGCCTCTAAGCCCTGCAGCTGGACAGGTCTCACATTGGCCACATCTCCCGCAGGAGTCTTCGTCTTCCACTCCAATCAACAGCTGGAACGGCCACTGTATTCAGAAATTTATTTACTCCAGGACCTCCATGCCCTAATTTCTTTTTAAGATTGACAATATCCTTTAAAAGTAAACTAAATAAAATAGCCCTTCCTGATCCAATTCTCTGGATCAGGAAGGGCTTTAACAATCCTTTTATCAAACTTATTTTTCCAACGGCTGGAATCGTTCCACAAGCAGTGCAAGTGTGCGCGCCATGACGCCTGTTGCACCGGAAGGGCCAAGATCATACTGGCTCTTGGTGGTTGCGGTTCCCGCGATGTCGAGGTGCACCCATGGAAGCCCTTCGGCAAACTCGCCTACGAAGGCACCACCCATGATGGCATGTCCTGCACGGCCCGGTGAATTATTGAGATCTGCAATTTTGCTGCTTCGCACACGTTTTTTATCATATTCCGTGTAAGGAAGCTGCCAGATGAATTCACCTGATTCGCTCGACGCTTCAAGCACCTGCTCGAAGAATGCTTCATTATTAGTCAGCGCACCAGTTTTATCCTCACCCAGGGCGACGATGACTCCGCCGGTGAGCGTAGCGACATCCACGAGGTAATTCGCTCCGTGATGTTTTGCATACGTCATACCGTCTGCAAGCGCAAGGCGGCCTTCCGCATCCGTGTTCAGCACCTCGATCGTTTTCCCGCTCATCGCCGTGATGACGTCATCCGGCTTGAAAGCGGAGCCGCTGACCATGTTGTCTGTTGATGGAATCACGGCTACCACATTCTGCTCAGGCTTTGTTTCACCGATGATTTCCATCGCTCCGAGGACTGCAGCTGCGCCTCCCATATCCGTTTTCATGCCGACAATGCCGTCCTTCGGCTTGATGGAGTAGCCGCCGGTATCGAAGGTAATCCCTTTTCCGACTAATCCGATGACGTCTTTCCACTCATCTTTTCCGCTGTATTTCAATACAATCATCTTAGGCGGTTCAACCGATCCCTGATTGACAGCGAGCAGTGCGCCCATTCCGAGGTTTTCCATTTCTTCTTTATCAAGTATTTCCGCCTCGAAATCATAGCGCTCTGCAAGCTCCAGTGCGTATTCTGCCATCTTAGTGGATGTAAGCAGATTTCCAGGTGTATTCACAAGCGTACGTGCTGAATTGACTCCTCTTCCGAAAGCCGCTCCCACTCCAAGCGCCGTTTTGACTTCTTTTTCGTCTTCAACTGTCATGAATTCAATGCTGTCTACATAAATTTCAGGTTCATTTGATTTTTGCTTGTAGCCTTCAAATTGATATGTAGACATCGTGAATGCTTCTGTGAAAGCATGTGCCGCATCTTCTGCAGGCAGTTCTTCCGATGAAAAAGTATCAAGCGCCACTGAAAATGAGGACACTTTCATTTCTTTCAGTGCTTTCGAGGCCACACCCATCGCCTCTTTCAGTAAATCGAATGTCAGTTCCTTCTGTTTGCCGAGTCCGACGAACAGGATCCGTTTGCTGCCGATTTTCCCGAATGTATGTATTTTTGATAGTTTCTTAGGTTTGGATGATATATCCCCATCCTTCACCAGTGAAGTAAGATACCCTTCAAACGCGTGGTCAAGTTCTTTAAGCTCGCCGTCAAATTGCGGCTGATGATAAACACCGACCACCAGGCATTCTTTATCTGCTTCTGTTATGTTTTTCTGATTGATTGTAAAATTCATTTCCCCTGACACCTCCATTTCCCATTATACCGGAGATGTCAGCTGATTTCGACATGGGGGCATCGGCTCTGTGCAAGTTAGTTCTGAATTCATTCGGGTATGATATAATAAGAACATTATTTTATTTTCAGACTTTTAAAAAAAGATGGCAGGTGACAGCATGGAAGTATTCTTGAATTTTCCTTTGTGGGCCTCTTTATTTGCAATCTTCTTTGCACAGTTCGTGAAGGTGCCCATACAATTTATTGCAACGAGGGAATTGAACTGGTCATTAATCACTTCTACAGGCGGAATGCCGAGCTCCCACTCTGCCGCAGTGACGGCTTTATCGACAGGCGTTGCACTTGAAACCGGTCTTTCCTCCCCTATTTTTGCCGTGGCGGCGATCTTTGCCATCATTACGATGTTTGATGCCACAGGGGTAAGAAGGCAGGCGGGGGAACAAGCCATCGTGTTGAACCGGCTGACGGTAGACTTCCAGCGATTCATGACCGAAGCCAAAGGCTGGCAGAATAAACCCGAGCAGGAAAAAAGGAAAGAGTTAAAGGAACTGCTTGGACACAAACCGATCGAAGTCTTTTTCGGCGGGCTTTCAGGAATCGTCCTGACCATTATTCTGCACTATTTATTATTTATGTAGGAGTGATTCGGTGAGGCTTGTCTCTATTTGCCCCAGCAATACTGAAATCATTGATTATCTCGGCCTTACATCCAATCTGGTCGGGGTGGACGATTTTTCCGATTATCCAGAGGAGGTCCGGTCGCTTCCCAGGCTCGGACCCGACCTGTCCATCGATATGGATAAGCTCGAGTCACTGCAGCCGGATCTTGTCTTATCCTCGCTGAGCGTACCCGGCATGGAAAAGAATATCGAAGAATTGGGTAGACGGGAAATCCCCCACATCACACTGAATCCCCAAAGCTTCAATGATATCGCGGGGGACCTATTAACGGTCGGGAAAGCATGCGGAATAGAAGAAACCGCGGTGAATAGGCATCACATGTTCTTACATACGGTTGAAGAACTGAAGCGGTTGAGCAGGACCATCGGCCGTACTCCGACCCTATACTGGGAATGGTGGCCAAAGCCCGTCTTCACCCCGGGTAAGATCAATTGGCTTTCAGAACTGAGTGAAATGGCAGGCGCAAAGAACTGTTTCCGGGATGTCAACCTTGCCAGTGTCCAGACTGACTGGGAAGATGTCAGAAAGAGAGACCCAGACTATATCTGCCTTGCCTGGGTAGGTGTTCAGCAGAAACGGGTGAACCCCGGAATTGTAAAGAAGCGCCCCGGCTGGGACACAATGAAGGCCGTACAGGGAAATAGGATCCTTGTCCTCGAAGAAGCACTCTACTGCAGGCCGTCCCCGCTTCTTTTAAAAGGTGCCGTTCAGCTGGCGAAGGAGCTCCACCCTGAAGTATACGAAGGATTGGATATTTAAATGCGACATAAGAAAAGCTCGTACTCAGACTGTACTGAATACGAGCTTTTTGTCATTCCTTTGTTGATAATATCTGCTGTCTGAACACCTGCATGGACTCGTTGCTGTTCAGCTTCACCAATTCCTCTTCTGTCAGTTTTCCTGACCCCACTTGAACGAGATAAACATCAAGGGTTTGTTTTCCCCATTCGTTATAGACCTGTTCAACGGTATCGTAGTATAAGTCAAGCCTGTTCCCTTTAATTGCGCTGCCTGTATCAGCCACGACCCCGTATCCATAGTTAGGGATGAAAAGAATCGTCCCGATCGGATAGACGGATGTATCTGCCGCAATCGTAGAATAGAGGTCCCGTTTCACTTTTACGCCTGAATATGTAATTCCGTAACCTGGGTGCCCCGGATTTTTCCCTGTGGATTCGACTCCGGCTGTATAGCCGGTTGCCACAACCCGGTTACTCGGATACTGATCCCAGTTGACCGAATTTTCGAGCGTCGGAGCTTTCCCTTCAACAGGTTTTGATGAAATCAACGTTTTTACTCCGGTAAGTCTCTTCAAAAATTTAAAAGACAATGATATATGATTGGTTTTATGATCTTCCGTATAACGTTCTGACTGATGCGCGCGATTGTCATTCAGCCAGGACTTAAACGTCTGGGCTTCCACCCCCGATACCGCTTGAAAGGTGGTGCCTAATGCCAGCAAAAATAAACTGGTCATGATGATTCGTTTCGTCCATATACTTACCAAATTCATGAATTCACTCCTCTCACCCTTATTCCTTCCCCAAGGGTTTGGGAATTATTCATAAATTGATAAAAAAATCGAATAGTTTCATTTTTTGGAAAATAATAGATTGTGATAATTCCTCGGAAAAAGGAATTTAGGCTTGCTTCTGAGAGATGCAAATAAAAAACCGTTCAACCCGATATCTTACGGTTAAACGGCAGAAAATTAAAACATTCTGTATCCTTTTGCTCTCAAAATCCGCATCACAATCCCTGATAGAATCGCTCCTGTCAGGCCGCTGCCCAAAATCAGAAGATCAGCCAGGGCTAAACTGCTCAGTTTGGTTCCCAATTCCGACAATGACTCACCCGCATTCCGGAAATATTCTATAAAGCGGACATCATCTACTATAAAAATGACAACAAGCGGATAGATGACCGCCATGATCCAAGTCATTCGCAATAACATATTCAGCAAGAATCCGATTCCAAAAAACAGAACCAGGAACAGAAGCATCGAAATGATCATTACATGTATAGGCATATACAGTCTGCACCTCCATAAACACTAAAGCTTAGTGTACTCAATGTTTATGAAAGCGTCAATCTTTTGGAAGACGTATTCACAAAATCAACAAAAATAGAAATGCGGAGGCGGCTCGTTCAGCCCCGACAAGCATAAGATAAATGGGCCGGGAAGGCGCTTTTTGCCTTCTTGGACCATTTATCTTATGACCTCGAGGGGCTAGCCGCCGCAGCTGGACAAGTCTCATATAAGCTACTCTTCCCGCAGGAGTCTTCGTCTTGCACTCCAATCAACCGCTGGAGAGAACCTCCATACACCTATAAAACTAAACAAAAACCCGAACAGATTTGCCTGCTCTAAGACAAATTTGTTCGGGTTTATTTAGACTAAAACACTTTTGTTCCAGCCTCTTTTTAACATAATCGTAAGTTCTATTTCTGTTTCCCGCTGCCACCGCAGCAAGGGCAAGTCTCAGAACCACCCAACACTAACTGAAAGTATCCTTTTCCTGAACAGTATAGACAAAATTTTGTTTTCGTACTTGCAGTAGCTCTCATGATTCCCTCTCCTTTGGGTTTGTTTTTTTAATTTTCTGATAATATACCATCTATCCTCTACAATGAAAAGGGACATATTAGAGGATGTACCTCTAAGAAAGCGAATACATTGCTTGTTATCTTTTATTATCTCTCTTTTTCATATAATTTACTGAATTTTTAAATAAATTATAATAACGCGAATGCTTGCCTGAATGTTAAGTCTTTCCCCGCAGTCCAATCCCTTCTTTATCCATTTCATTTTACATTTTTCTTGTTTGTTATATACTTGTATTAGAAATACATGTATAAATCGCATAAACAAGGTGGAGTACCAAAAATGAACAGTTCCATTCCTATCAATATTACAAGTACCGATGCCTTAAACAGCATCGGAGAAAATATTATTATCGCCGACAAGGATTATAACGTCACATGGATGAATGCAACAGCAGTCAAGTCCATGACAGCCATTGCCCCGCTATTCGGCCTGGAGGGGGCTGAACAAATCATCGGGATGAATATGGACGAGTTTCACAGGATGCCGCAGTATCAGCGCAGGATCATGTCAGGACTTCAAGAAGCACATCGGGCAAGGATCAATATCAGGAATAAGTTCGCTGCAGATATTGTCATCAGTCCCATCACGAGTGCAGCCCATTCAGGTCAAGTAGAGGGCTATATGGTCATGCTTATGGACGTTACCTCCAAGGCTGAAGAGGAAAAGAAAAGAGAGAGTATGATTGCGGAGCTGTCGGTGCCCATTTTGCATATTTGGGAAAAGACGATCGCGCTGCCGCTCAAAGGAGAACTGGACCATGAACGGGGAGAAAAGGTGATCAGCACGGTACTTGAGGAGTGTGTCTCAGGCGGCACCGAATACGTCATGATCAGCCTCAGCGGAATCAACAGGTTTGATGACAGCATCAGACAAAATCTCCAAAACCTATATGACTGCCTGAAGTTGATCGGGGTCGAATGCATCATCGTCGGGATTACCCCCGAAGTTGCCATCCGGATCGGTGAGTTTAAAGGAATTGTTACGTTCAGTCATTCAAATGTCGGACTCAAATATATCATGTCTAAATTGGACAGCGAAATCTAATAGAAAAGGTGATGGAAGCACCAAAATGCCTCCATCACCTTTTTACATAAACAATTTATAACTTGTATACCCAAACTGTTCGCCGGGGTCCAATCCTTCTATGGCCTGGTGACGCTGCAGTAAGTCACCCTGTTTCAACATCTCATGAATCATCACGGAGGTTTTCCCATCAATCATCAAGGCATTGGGTGATTTCCACTGCACATCGAACAATTCATTTTTTTCTATTTTTATTTGATCGGTTTCGACATGATTTAAATGAAAGATAATCATATTATCACTGATTTCATTGCCGATTACCCCCGTACGCACCCCGATGATGCCATTCACGGTTGTTGTGAGCCCCGTCTCCTCCCTAACCTCGCGGATGACGGCTTCATCCACTGTTTCACCTTCATTGACGAACCCCGCCGGTAATGACCACATGCCTTTCAATCCGCCGTATCTCTTATTAACTACAAGCCAATTTCCTTCTTTATCTATAACAAGTCCGGCAACAGCCAGCCATACTTTTCCCCTTTTCAATCTGCTCCTCCTCTTCTTGTCGTTTTCTCTTTCCTTTAAGGTACTACAGGATGGGAAGATAGGAAAGGCATGTGTGGATTTTCAGGAAGGAAGGTCTATATAATAATGCCCAGTGAGCCTGGCTCATAATGCCTATTTTGAGCCAGGCCCGGCTTTGAGGGTTTGGTTTCAATGCAGCTGAAAGGAAGGCTCTTTGGAAGATATGCGGAATTTATCGATTTTCAAAGGATTGTCGGTAACATAAATGAATTTGTTGATAAACTCGAATTTTTGTTGATAAAAGTGAATTTTCGTTGGTAAATCCTCATTTTGGTTGATAACCATTCAAAAAACGTTGATAAACTAGCCTCGTAACAAAGAAACTAAAAAAAGCAGAGTGGGATCCACTCTGCTTTTACTCACTTCATATTAAAAGAACTTGAATTTACCTTTTTTGAATACAAGTGAAGGTCCGCCAACCATGTATAATGCACGGTTGTCTACTACTTTCTTCATGAATGACGCTTTCGTACCAGTAAGTTTTTTTCCGTAAACGACACCGATTGCGTCGTTTTCACCAAGTGAACATACTGTACCTTTGATATCTGGAGTGAATTCTTCCAGATCATCTTTTCCATGAAGAAGAGCTGCGATATTGCGAGCACATACTTCGCCTTGCTGCATCGCAATCTGGGCAGTCGGAGGATATGGACGTTCAGTTTCCTCGTTGATCATCAATGAACAGTCCCCGATGATGAAGATGTTATCATGTCCAGGCACACGAAGATCCCTGTTGATCTTGACGCGGGCACGCATGTTTTCAATGCCTGCTTTTTCAATGACACGGTTACCGCGGACACCTGCTGCCCATACGATTGTTCCGGCTTTGATTTCTTCCACTTCATCTTCACTCTTTGCAATGAGGACGCTGCCTGCTTTTGCTTCTTTAAGCGGTGTTCCGATATGGAATTCCACGCCTTTTTTCTCAAGTGTGGCACGTGCATATTTCACAAGTTCCGGATCGAAGCCAGGCAGGATCATAGGAGCTGCCTCCACGCATACGATACGTACTTTGGAACGGTCGATATCATATTCTTTGCAAAGTTCAGGAACACGGTTACCGAGTTCACCTAGGAATTCGATACCAGTGAAGCCTGCGCCGCCCACTACGATTGTCAGGCGTTCGTCTTTAGGCACTTCCTCATTCTTATACGTAGCAAATTGAAGTTCAATATGCTCACGGATCTGACGGGCAGAGTTGACGTTAGAAATCATGAAAGCATGCTCATGCAAACCCTGGATGCCGAACGTTTCGGATTCTGCACCAAGTGCAATGACCAGGTAATCGAATTCGACTTCCCCTTGGCTTGTAATGACTTTCTTTTCTTCAACTTTAATGTCATCGACAGTTGTCTGTAAGAAGTTCACTTTGCTTGTATTCACAACGTCCTTGACGTCATAGCGTACACGGTCATGATGAAGAGTCCCTGCAGAAGCTTCATGCAGCCATGTTGTTTCATAGTGGTAGTCATTTTTATTAATAAGGATGACTTCCGCTTCGTTCGTACCCAATTGCTTCTGAAGACGAGTTACTGTCATAAGCCCGCCGTAACCTGCACCTAAAACAACGATTCTTGGCTTTCTCAACTGAATCACATCCACCTTTTTGATTGTATTTGCGTCGGATACTCTTAGAGTCCTCCACATCAGTCTTTTTTATCCCGTCAATCTGCTGCTACTATCTCTTTCCCCTTTTGAAGGAACCAAAACAAATGGAGCGGGATTTTTCTGTAGAACAGAAAGTGATTAATAAAGAATAAAATAAAAACAAAAAATAAGTTTGTGACATTCTTCACGTACTATTCCAGAACGCAAAAATTGTCATAAATTCTTAACAATATGCCTACATTACATAATATTCTTTTTACCTCATCTTTTCAAGGTATTACGGATAAATAATCATTCTTGGGAAAATTGCGACAATACCTCCACCGTTAATAACTGAACATTCCAAAAAACAATCTAAATTTTGGGAAGGATTGAACCCTCTATGATAGAATAAAGTTATTGAGAAGGAACTTAATTTGGGAGGGATCTACTTGAAGGAAGACCAAAAGGTTTACGATATTACGATCATAGGAGGAGGCCCGACAGGGTTATTCACTGCTTTCTATGGCGGGATGAGAAAAGCTTCAGTAAAGATCATCGAAAGTCTGCCGCAATTAGGCGGTCAGCTATCCACCCTTTATCCCGAAAAATACATATATGACGTGGCCGGTTTCCCCAAGGTGAAGGCTCAGGACCTTGTAAACAACCTCAAGGAACAGATGGCCAAGTTCGAAACCACGATCTGCCTTGAGCAGGCAGTTGAAGGAGTGGAAAAACAGGGAGACGGCTGTTTCAAGCTCTCTACTGATAAAGAAGTTCACTATTCAAAGACGATTATCATCACGGCCGGGAACGGTGCATTTCAGCCGAGACGCCTTGAGCTGGAAAATGCCATTCAATATGAAGGAAAGAATCTTCACTATTTTGTCGACAATATGGAACAATTCAAAGGAAAGAAAGTCGCAATCTGCGGCGGCGGTGATTCTGCGGTCGACTGGGCGCTCATGCTTGAACCGATTGCAGAAAAGGTCTATCTCATCCACAGAAGGGATAAATTCCGCGCCCATGAACACAGTGTGGAGAATTTGCACAATTCATCAGTCGAACTCAAAACTCCGTACGTACCAGCTGAAATCGTCGAGGACGAATCAAGAATCCATCAGCTGATCCTTGAAGAAGTCCGCGGGGATGAAAAGGAAATTCTGGATATCGACGAGCTGATTGTCAACTTCGGATTCGTTTCTTCTCTTGGCCCCATCAAAGACTGGGGGCTCGAAATCGAGAAAAACTCCATCGTCGTCAATTCCCGTATGGAAACGAACATAGAAGGCATATATGCAGCCGGGGATATCTCGACGTATGACGGAAAAGTAAAACTGATTGCCAGCGGCTTCGGTGAAGCCCCTACCGCCGTCAACAACGCAAAAGCCTACATGGATCCAAAAGCACGGGTCCAGCCGATGCACAGTACATCGATGTTTACGGATTGATCAGAAAGAAAGAATTTAGGATAGATTACTTTAGTAAAGTAAAACCCGAACTATTTCAAATTAGTTCGGGTTTTTATAGTTTTTTACAAACAAACCTTTAGTTATTTAGCTCATTCCAGCGTTTGATTGGAGTGCAAGACGCAGACTCCTGCGGGAAGAGTAGCTTATGTGAGACCCCGCAGGAACGCAGTGACGAGGAGGCTCACGGGCTACCCGCGGAAAGCGGAGTCTTGCACGGAAATCATTAGCGGTGATTAAAGGTCATACCACGATATTTAACATAAGTAAGTGTTTTTATTTTGCCGACTCAAATCATCGGCAGAAAATAGAGAATTCAGATGGCTAACCTAACCGTTTGTTTATTTTAGCAAGGAATGGGTAGACCAATAATAAAGGCAAAAATCTTACAAAGGATGTTGAATAAAGATGAATGTACTTGTTATTGGAGCAAACGGCCATACCGGCCGACTGGTATTGGAAGAACTGAAGAACAGCACACAGCACATTTCCAAAGCGATGATCCGTAAAGCGGAACAGACTAAAGATATGGAGGATCTCGGCGCCAGACCGATTGTTGCCGATCTTGAACAGGACTTTTCTTATGCACTTGAAAACGTGAATGCGGTTATTTTTGCTGCCGGAAGCGGCAGCAAAACAGGAGAAGACAAAACCATCACGATCGATCAGGAAGGTGCAAAAAAAGCGGTCGACTATGCAAAGGAAAAAGGCATCGAACGCTTTGTCATGCTCAGTTCGATGGGTGCCGACCAGCCGGAAAACGCGCCGGAAGGCATGGGAGTGTACTTAAAGGCGAAGCATGATGCAGATGTACATCTAAAAGAAAGCGGACTGAACTATACGATCGTCCGTCCCGGTGCACTGACACATGATGATGCGAAAGGAAAAATAATCGCACAGTCATCAATAGAAGACAAAAGCGGTGACATCCCGCGTGCAGATGTGGCCAAGGTTCTGGTGGAATCGTTGACTGCACCGGATACGAACCATAAGGTATTTGAAATACTGAGCGGTGAAACACCGATTGAAGAAGCTTTGACAAGGGTATAAAACCAAAAAAAGGACCCTCCCGGGAATCGGGAGGGTCCTTCTTCATTTATCTTTTAGCAGTTCTCAGGAGTCCCTTTATTCGTCGCTGTCACGAACGAGGATCCGCATCCGCATGAAGCGATTGCATTCGGATTGTCGATCGTAAAGCCTCCACCCATCATGGACTGCTTATAATCAATTTTTGTACCATTTAGAATGGGTGCATCTTCCTTTGAAACAACCAGCTTCAGTCCGAACTGTTCCAGGACTTCATCGCCTTCCTGCACCTCATGTTCGAAACCCATTCCGTATGAAAGGCCGCTGCAGCCTCCCCCTTTAACCGATACGCGAAGCATGGCATCTGCCTCATCATGTTCCTTCATCATATCTTTAATCTGAAGGGCAGCAGCTTCCGTAAGAATTACAACTTCACTCATTCACTACACCTCCAACCTTTTCTCTTCTTACTATTAGTATACTCCTTTCTATTTTACTACTCAACAGATGGGAACTATGTGAATGACATCTGCCCCTTCTGAATTAATTTCATTTGTTGACGGTGCCGGTGGTATGATGCCTGGCTCAAATCAACCCCTTTGTGCCTGGCACCCAGCCCCCGCCCTCCCACCAAGTATAAGTACCCAACAATCAACCACTCCCCTGAAGAAAAGACTAGTCTCCACGCGCTCAAACAAGGTATAATAAGGAAAATAGTCCCCTTCACAAGGTGAGATTGATGACTGAAGTAACTCCTTACTACGATAAAAAAATCCAATGCCTCGCATGCAGGCATTCCTATTCCACTACCAAAATCCGCTCCCGTTTCGTCAAAGTCAAAGGCCATGAAAGCGACTTCTGTCCCCTATACAGCTCTAATGAAATCAACCCTTTACTCTACAATGTAACCGTCTGCCCCCGATGCGGATTTTCTTTTACAGATGAATTCA
Source organism: Rossellomorea aquimaris (assembly GCF_001877785.1). Lineage (GTDB taxonomy): Bacteria > Bacillota > Bacilli > Bacillales > Bacillaceae_B > Rossellomorea > Rossellomorea aquimaris_A. Next base: position 29,191 of record NZ_MINN01000150.1, read on the forward strand.
GCAAATACATTGTACCGGTATTAAAAAAAGACCTCGAGAAGAAAATCAGCCGGCAATGGGAGCCCCAGGACTACGGCGATATCCGTACTTTGGAAGATGCAATCAAAACATACAAACTCGCTGCCTATTGCGCACTGATTAAAAAGGAAAAGAAAATCATGGTTGCCGGACTCTATTTGCGGACGGCATGGCTGTACCGAAAACTCAATCAGGCAGAACAGGAAAGAAGATTCATCAATCTGGCCACCCATGAATATATCGAGTCCTATTTGAACGATGATTTCAAAGGGACAGCTATGTCCGAAACGAAACTTCTCTATCTGATTGCAGAACTCCTCCGCCGTCAGGATAAAGTTGATGAAGCTGTAAAATATCTTTCAAAAGTAATTGAAAAACAGCATCTTTCAACTGAGCCGAAGATTGTGGAAATGGCCAGGGAACGCTGGCATGAAATGAGGGAGAGCTACAAGGATCAGAAACGGAACACCCCCGCTTAATAAGCTAAAAAAAGAAAGCCGGAGCAGCCGCTCTAGCTTTCTTCATATATGCCTGGACTGTAAGCCTCAAGCATGTTACCATCTGGGTCAAAAAACTTAAAGTGGCTTTGGTGAGCCGGGGCCTCTTCTACTTTGACCTTTTTTTCGCGCAGCTTGTCATAGAGAGTACCTTTGTATTTCCTAGAAATTTGCAGCACAGGATAAGTTGAATGATTTTTACCTGCTGCTTCTTTGTCTTGAATTAAACAAAGGGTCCCTAAGGGAGAACCCCTTCCGAATGAAAGTACGACCGTCTTACCGTAATCTTTTTCTATTTTACACTGCAGTACATCACTGTACCAATTCTTAGCTGCCCCAATATTGGTCACCATTATGTTGGTCTGCATGACACCCAGGAAAACACTCATATCCTCACCCTTTCCTTATCATACTTTTCTAATTCACCATAACTCTTCCAATTCCTTCCTGAAAACAAAAAAAGCCGACCCAAAGGATCAGCTTCTGCATATTAAAACATCGGATTTTCTTCTAGGTGCTTATAGATATTTTCCACCAATTCTTCTGGTGTATCCCCTTCGACAGGTTCACCATTCACTAATGCGTAAAAAGATGAAGCACATTTACCGCAGTAGCCCAGGCAGCCGTACTCGATGACATCGAGATTCGGATCTCTTTCTAATATTTCAAGCGCTTTTTGCGCTCCGCTCGCTAAATTACTGATGCAAAATTCGATAATAGGCAGCAATTTCATCACCTCTCTACTCTCTGTAATGCTACCTTTTTTTATTTCCCCCGTCAATCATTGCGCATGGTATATCCGTATAACAGATTGTGAACTATTTCCCTTATTTCTGTTGTGAAAACGAGGTTATTTCGATATACTTTTAATGTTAATAGGTTTATTTATTGAATAAATGTTCTAAATGTGAATCATATTGAAAATGCTTACTTTTCAGGACACCCGTCCTTTTACCTTTACCAAGGTAGAGCCCTGACTCTACCAGGTAGAGATCCTTACATAAATACGCTATCAAAATTGCTGAGAGCCAAAAAGGGGAAATGATCATGAAACAACTAGTGCTGCTTGGCGGAGGATATGGCAATATGCGAGTCCTTCTCCGCTTGTTACCGAACCAACTCCCGGATGATGTATCCATTACGTTAATTGACCGCAATCCTTACCACAGCTTGAAAACGGAGTACTACGCTCTGGCAGCAGGCACGATATCCGATCACCATGTACGCGTATCTTTCCCGGAGCATGATCGATTATCCTATGTGTACGGAGAGATTTCAAAGATTGATACAAAAAATAAGCTTGTTCATCTTCAGGACCAGGATGCCGTTCCGTACGATGACCTTGTCGTCGGCCTCGGCTGTGAAGATAAATATCATAATGTGCCCGGTGCCGATGAATTCACATACAGCATCCAAACGATCGACAAGTCGCGGAGGACCTATCAAACACTTAATAATCTTCCCGCCGGCTCAATCGTTGGGATCGTCGGGGCAGGACTCAGCGGCATCGAGCTTGCCAGTGAACTGCGTGAAAGCCGCTCCGATCTTAAGATCAAGCTCTTTGACCGCGGAACCCGGATCCTGAATGCGTTCCCGGAACGCTTGAGCTCTTATGTACACGGCTGGTTCGAAGAAAACAATGTAGAAATCGTGAATAATTCAAATATCACAAAAGTAGAGCCCAACACGCTTCATAACCACGAAGAACAGATTTACTGCGATGCCATCGTCTGGACCGCCGGCATACAGCCGACACGCGTTGTCCGTGAGATGGAAGTGGAAAAAGACTCAAGCGGCCGCGTTGTAATTTCTAAATATCATAACCTTCCGGACGATGAACATGTCTATGTCGTCGGGGACTGCGCGAGCCTCCCACAGGCGCCGAGTGCACAGCTGGCAGAGGGACAGGCGGAACAAATCGTCCAGATCCTGTTGAAGCGCTGGAAGGATGAGCCTTTGCCGGAAGAACTGCCCAAGATCAAACTGAAGGGGATTCTTGGCTCACTTGGTAAAAAGCACGGATTCGGCCTGGTGAACGAGCGCTCCATCACAGGACGCGTCGCGCGCCTTCTAAAATCAGGTGTTTTATGGATGTACAAGTATCATAATGGATGAATGGACGAAGAAACCGCCTCTGACCGGCGGTTTCTTTTTTGTTTGCTTATTAACAAAAAAGACCCTCCCTAAAAGGAAAGTCTTCTATACTCTTAATTAAACAGCCTTATACCCATACTTCTCAAGCTCCGTGTAAATTGTCTTCAAACGGGGATTCCCTTCCCCGACCACGTTGCCTTCCAGGAGGACAACCGGATAAAACATATCCTCTTCAATCACTCTTTCGGCGAAGCTTCTGACGGCTTCATCCTCCGGCGGGTTGTAGATGTCTATATATTTTATGATGAATGGCTGATCCGGATATTTGCGGCCCACTGCAGCCTCAAGCCATTCATAAGTTTCCTTAGATGACGGCATATTCACACAACTCGGACAAATGATCTCAGCCCCGTACACATGAATCTCAACCGGTTTACGTTCCATACTCATCTCCCCCTTCATTTCCCCTCATACCATCATTCTACAAAAAAATTAGCAAAGTGGAAATAAAAATGAGGTTTCACAGCAAGTTTTTGATAAATGAGGATAGTGGACCGGACCTTTATACGAAAACACCAAAAAAAGGTTGGATTAAAGACTATAAATATTTGGCACCCCACCTTTTCAGGATGAAATGGTGTGCACTTATCCATTTTCATAACCGGATCCAGCGATTGATTGTAGTGCAAAACGTAGACTCCTGCGGGAAAAGCGTGTTAGGTGAGACTTGTCCAGCTCCGGCGGCTAGAGGCTCGAGGTCATAAGACAATCAATCCAGAAAGGCAAAAAGCGCCTTTCCGGCTTGCTCGCCTTATGCTTGTCGCCTCTGGGCGAGCCGCCTGCGCTTTTCTGTTTGTCCAGCTCCACGGCTTAGAGGCACATGACATAAGTCAACTTGCCCAAGAAGGCAAAGAACGCCTTCGTGGACGATTCGCCTTGTGCCACCCGCCTCTGACCAAAGCCCTTCCGCTTTTCTAACCCGCAGGCGAAGCCGAGGAGGCTCACCAACCGCCCGCGGAAAGCGAAGTTTTGCACGGAAATCATTAGCGTCGATGAGAGGAATCAAAAAAGTTGAGAAGTCAAAAAGAGCTTCTCTATTTTAGGTTGCCTAAAAACAAAAATTAGTTTGGGTGAGTATTTTGACAGTTTCGTTCATATCAAGAGGCTCACGGGCTGCCCGCAGAAGCGAAGTCTTTCACGGAATCGGGCAGCGGTGTTAAGAACTGTGTCACCCCCAAAAAAGAAATTCCCAATTGTTTGCGGGTTGATAGATTTTTTACAGATATGTCATTATAATAGAGAGTAAGGAAAGGAGTAGATAATGATGGCTGATCAAGCACAATTTGATTCCGTACAGGAAGTACTAGATAAATTACGTCCGTTCCTACTTCGCGATGGCGGGGACTGTGAACTGGTTGACGTGGAAGACGGCATCGTGAAGCTGCGTCTGTTAGGCGCATGCGGAAGCTGCCCGAGTTCAACAATTACACTTAAAGCCGGTATCGAACGCGCACTAGTCGAAGAAGTACCGGGAATCGTAGAAGTAGAACAAGTTTTCTAATTCAAACTTACTTGATGACTCATGCATTTGAGTCATCTTTTTTATGCCCTCAAAGTTCTCCCCCGGTGAATGCCCAGGCCTTCAATCGGGCATAATAACCAATAAACACCATCAATTCCAGCATATTTTTAATGCATGCCGTTTTCTTTTTTTCATATACATCTTATAATGATTCAGATTTGTTTTTTAAGGGGAGAAAGTGAGAAAGTGACTAAAGAGAGATATCAACAGATAGTCGATGAGTTGTTAGGCCGTTTGGATTCTGAATTGAATGTGATATTGGAGCGTACCTTTCCAGGAAAGCGCCTTGTAGGCGGGAAGTACAGCATGAGCACCCACTCGATTACGATGTTCACTGATAATGTCACCGAGCAATGCTTCAGGATGTATGGGAAAGCTGAATGCCTGCCTGAATATTTTAGAGTAGTCCTTGCACATGAATTGGGCCATGCCCACGACAAGGAGCTGGAGGTACTGGCCGGCAGACTGGATGAAGCTGATATAGAAGAAAGAAGCCGCTTAATGCTTCGGATTGAGGAAAATGCATGGAAGTTTGCCCGCACGATTCTTTATGATGTTGCACCAGCATTCCTTAAAGAGATTGAGCGGCAGTCGCTTGCTCCCTATTATAAGGCTGTGGAAGAAGAGTCGGTTCCTGCATAAGGAACGAAAAAACACGCATGACGCCATGCGTGTTTTTTATATGTTATTTCACCTGGGTACGGGGCTCGTCCCCTTTTAAAACAGCCATTACATTCTGTACGCACAGATTCATCATAGCCGTCCTGGTTTCAATCGACGAGCTGGCGATGTGCGGCAGTGCGACCACATTGTCAAGATGCAGGAGAGGGTGATCGGAATCGACTGGCTCTTTAACAAACACATCGAGTCCCGCTCCTGCGATTTCACCTTTTTTAAGCGCTTCTGTCAATGCCTCTTCATTCACAATCGCACCGCGTGCAGCATTGATGAAAAAGGCAGATTTTTTCATAGCCTGGAATTGTTCTTTTTGGAATAAACCTTCCGTTTCCGGCGTCAGCGGTGCAAGGACGACCACAAAGTCCGATTGGGCCAGGAGTTCATCCAACGACACATATGCAGCACCCAGCATTTTTTCAGCTTCCGGCTTTCTTGAACGGTTATGGTAAAGGATGTTCATATCAAATCCTTTCGCCCTTTTTGCCACCGCTTCGCCTATGCTCCCCATACCGACGATCCCAATCGTTTTATGATGGATGTCCGACCCGGCAAGAAGGAGCGGGGACCAGCTTTTCCATCGGCCCTCCTTTATATAGCGATCTGCCTCGACGATCCTGCGGGCGGCCGCCATCAATATCCCAAAGGTCAAATCAGCCGTTGTATCAGTCAAGACATCGGGTGTATTGCATATGATGACGCTTCTTTCTTTTGCGGCATGAAGATCGATATTATCGTACCCGACTGCAAGGTTCGCAACCACCTTCAGGGAGGGAGCATGTTCAAGCAGTTCCCCGTCCACTTGATCCGACAGCATGGTGATCAAAGCAGAGGCACTCCCCGCTTTCTTTAACAAGAAGTCCCTGGGAACCGGCACGTCTTCTTTCTCCCACATTTCTACCTGGTATTCCCCATTCAAAGGCTCGATGACAGCCTGGGGCAGCTTCCTCGTGATAAATATAGATGGTTTCATCCTTTTCCCTTCCTTCACTCATGTTTCTTTTTAGTGTATCATAAAAGGGTTTTCATGAAGGGGGATAAGGATTTAAAGCCAGCCTACCAATGGGATTCCCCATTTTTTCACCGGAACCTCTGACAGGTGATAAAAGTCAGATAAAAAGGCCTCATAATGATTGGAGTTTTTCAAATAGCGATCAAGCTTATCCTCTGCGGCTTTCTTTTGCCCGTCGGACTGTGAAATATAGTACTCTTCTATACATTCAAAATAATGGAGGGGGAACAGGATCCTTGAATACAGCAGACGCCACCCAAATGGCGAGAGCGGTGCCACTGATCCGTATTCCCTTAAGAATTCCTGCAGACCGGGATGGAAGGTCTGGTTCTTCAAGTGGTATTGTTCCCTGATCCATTCAGCGAGATCTCTGCTTGCATGATCAAATACCCAGTGAAACGGGAAATGAATGCAGCTTTCTGTGCCCCAGGTCGTGTTCTGGAAACGTTCGTGACAGATGGTACCTGCATCTTCAGGTTTAGGGTCTTCATCAAGTTCTGTATCGACCAGATACTGAATGGCATTTTCCGATAATGCATTGTAATAAGGATAGCTTTCTACAAATCTTTTTTCAAACTCATCTGCGGGCTGGTTCTCAATCACCGAGTAGTAGGCTTTTTCGAGCTGTGAGAGCCTTCTTTCCCATAACGTTTTCCACTGCCCCATCCTGCTGATCTTCTCCACCTTTTCCTCGAAAAGCCTTCCGCGGAAATGGAACTTCCCTAGTTTCCTGCCTATTTTGCCGTCAGCAACAGGAGGCAGATTTTCATTTCTGACCACCACAAAATCCTGATTTTTTTCCGTTACAAGAAAACGCCCTTCCTTACTCTGGACAAACGATGAAACATAGCGGTCTCCCTGTGTCTTCATATGCTCCGTCAATTTATACATTTCGACCAATGTTTCCTGTTCCACATTAGAAACGCTGACAATACTATATAATAATCCGCCCGCCATGTAGCGGTCCATCACACCGTCAAAGAAAGCGCGCTCGGGTGTCAAACCGAAATGTTTTGCTAAAAGGTCATATGACATAGTACCCTCTCCTATCTGTATAAAAGCGGCAACCTTCCCGCAGCCGCTGCCTTCGTATCTGCATATTTATATGAATTCGTCCCTTTCAAGGAATATCACCTTATACTGATGGGCATGAATGGGGATAGAAGCTATTATTATGTCTATTTTTCAAAATGGAATCATATGAGTAAAAAACAAGGCTCTGCTGCTTGAATACTATTTATAAACAGAAAAGGTGAATAGGATGAAGGACAAAAAATCAATGGACATATTAAAAGAGACTTCAAGGAGATGGCTCCATGAAAGAGGGGTCGAAATTGAAGACATCGCCAAATTAGTTATGTACCTTCAGCAGAAATACCATCCTGACCTGGAACTGGAAGAATGCATTTATAACGTGGAAAGGGTCCTGACGAAGCGGGAAGTCCAAAATGCCATTCTCACGGGGATACAACTGGACCGGCTGGCAGAAAAGAAAATGCTTGAAGAACCGCTCCAGGCAATTGTAGAAGTGGATGAAGGCTTATATGGAGTGGATGAAATTCTTGCATTCTCAATCGTGAATGTTTACGGATCAATCGGCTTTACGAATTACGGTTTCATCGATAAACAAAAACCAGGCATATTGCAAAAGCTGAATGATAAATCTTCCGGCATGTGCCATACTTTCCTGGATGATATCGTCGGCGCCATTGCTGCAGCTGCCTCAAGCCGGCTTGCCCATCGGAATGAAGGACAGCAATAAGTACAAACGAAAAACAGACGCTCCTTCTTTGGAGGTCTGTTTTTCGTTTGGTAAATTTTTCTTTTTTCAGCACTTTAAAGTTGCACACACAAAAAATATCCGATATAATTACAAATATAGTTGTAATTATTAAAAATATAATTGTAATATTATGACTTTTCCACTTTATAAAGGCTATCACGAGTACGGCTAATTCCTCCTGTTCATTGGTCGCAACAATGAATCGGACTGAGGTGAATGTAAGATCAAACTACTCAGTGATGAAACCTTGGTAGAAGCGTTTAAAAAAGCAAATGCATTACAACTTGACAAAGAATTCATCCAAATGATCAAGCTGGAGATGTCTCAGAGAAACCTCATTCCGTCAACTCGTCAGAAGAAGGGGCCCGAAGCGTCATCTCTTCTTCGCGAGTGGGAATGATATCCTCCCACTGCAGTCCCAATCCTTGAATCAGGGCATGAATCTTGTTTATAGATGCATTTGCATCTCCTTTTTCAATTAAAGAGATATAGTTTACAGTCAACCCGCTTCTCTTGCTGAGTTCTTGAATCGTGATATCTTTTGCGCGCCTGTGCCTTCTGATGTTTTTTCCAACCAACTCAGTAATACTCATATTTCACACTACCTTTATGCATTTTCCCCGGCTAACAGAGTCAATAGGATAGGATATGCATACATATCCTTGTTCCCTTTCTACCCTACACAGCATAATTAAAACTTCATTTTACGATTTAATGTACTTTACACCCCTTTTTTAAAGAATTCAGGAAATAACTTTCATTTCCCTGTTCTATTTTACCTAGTTAGGAAAGATATGTCTAACCTGGAAATGTTCGAATCCCATTTTTAAAGTCATAATAAAACGGCGATAGACTAAGTGTCCATCACCCTGACCCTTTCTATACATCCCACTCATCCAGCGTATCGGCCACATAAGTAGGCTGCTCATCCTTCTTCTCCAAAATGTCTTTCGTTGTCACTCCCGTATGCACTAATAAGGTATCCAGACCTGCATTCATTCCTGCTTTGATATCCGTATCGTAATTATCGCCGACCATCAATGTATCTTCTTTTGAAACTCCCAGTACTTCCAATGCCTGCTCCATGATGATTGATTCCGGCTTCCCGATGAAAATCGGCTGTACTTGAGTCGATACCGTCACAACGGAAGTTAACGATCCATTTCCAGGCAAAAGACCTCTTTCTGTCGGGATGGCGATGTCCCCATTTGTTGAAATGAATGTCCCTCCATTACGTACCCCGAGACAGGCAAGGGAAAGTTTTTCATAATTGATATCACGGTCGATCCCTACAACGACAAAGTCGGGATCCTCGTCCTGAAGCGTGATGCCTTTTTCCTGAAGAGCAGACCTGATCCCCTCTTCCCCGATGACATAAGCTGTACTGCCTGGCTTTTTGTCAGCAATGAATTGGGCAGTGGCCATTGAGGTGGTAAATACCTGTTCTCTTGATGCCGGGATCCCGAATGCCTGTAGCTTTTCAGCCACTTGTTCAGGGCGGCGTGAAGAATTATTGGTCACAAATAGATAAGGCAGCCCCTTTTCCTGCAGGCGGCGCACAAAATACCCGGCTTCTTTTATGACTTCGGTCCCTTTGTACATAGTTCCGTCAAGATCGATTAAATAACCTTTGTATTGTTTCATGATGTACCTCCATATTATTGGTATTAGTGTGTAGCATTAAATTATCTCCGCGCAATTAGAAAGCGCTTTCCTGAAAGAAAGCGCTTTTGAATGTATTAATTTTTAAAAGCTGATACGGGTCCGAGTTCGTTTTCCAGGTAGCGGCGGATATGAACCGGGAATTGTTCGAGTGTAGGTTTAACTTCAGTCAGGATCCCATACAGCTCATCGCAATCGACTCTTGTATACTCCTGTACGAGAGTCTTGCGCTCTTCAGTCAATCGTTTAAGGTCCTTGTTCATCTCCGTGCTGATGACTTTTTCATCAAGCAGAATATCAATGATATCTTCGTAACTGCCGGGATCCCTCATGATGAATCCGTCAATCATGCTGTTCCCTACATCAAGGACCGTCTCAATCAGGGTATGCCCGATCCTCTCAAGGGCGAGCTTTTCAATGGTGGATTCCCACTTGGAACCTGCATTAAGTACGCTTAACTGGTCATTCATATACACCAGCCGTTCTTCAATTTTTTCTCTGTCCACGAAATACATTCCGTTCACCTCTTCTGAATAACATCCACTTATAGTTTAACATAATTTTCGGGCGGTCTATATAGCGGTATCTTCACTGCAAACCCGGCCAGAAGTTTGTTATGATGAAGAAAGGTGAAGAATCAAAGGAGGAAATCGTAATGACAGAACGATTTTATTTATATGACGATACTGAACAGACAAAGACGAGGTTTGTAAGTTTTATGGGTGAAAACCAGCGCTATGACCTGGCCATTACACAAACCGAAAGATATTATGGGAAATCGCTCGTACTCGACCTGCAGGGAAGCCGCTTCGCCATCATCGGACGCGATGACCTGGATGAGCCGGGCTACCTGGAAAGCGTATATAAGCTTACGGAAGAAGAAGCAGCAGAACTGCGAGAATTTTTGAGCGAAACGATTCTTTAACATCGCGGGAATGAACATCTCCCTCCCCTCACATACTACTTTTATGAAAGGTGGGAGATAAGATGAAAGAAGAACATCGCGACAAAGAAGAAGAAGTATACAGTGATTTCTCAAATGTAGAGACTCAAGACAACTTCCTTGTACCGGAGACACTTCCTGAGGGGCCTTACGGATCACCGCGGGGTAAATACTCTCCTGTTGAAAACAAGAGTACGGAATGGGAAGAAGGGCAGCGATATTACAGTGCGTTCAATTATGAAAATAAAACCCTGCACCAGGATATCCCGCGCCAGGAGCCTGGGGCACACCCCGTTCACGCCGATCCAGACCGTAATGAAGAACCACCCTACACGGAGAATGAAAACAAATAATTAAAGGGAACATCTCTTCACGATGAGATGTCCCCTCCCCCTCTTACTTTTTTACTTTCTTTAAAAGAAAATAGGCGCAGCCAAAGTTACAGTATTCATAAAGATAATCTTTATGGGTGCTTACTTTCGTATCGAACGAAGCCTTTTGATTTTGATCATCAAAAAAACCTTTCAGGCGCAATTGCCCGTATCCCCAGTCTCCGAGGATATAGTCATATTTATTTAAAATGTCACTGTACCGTTCTTTGAATGCTTCCTCATTGAATCCGTCCCTGGATTCCTCGACGATTTCATAGCATATGTTTTGCACACAAATCATTTCATCCACCCTCTTTCATGCCTATCCTTACTTTAAATTATAACGGATTGTCCATTAATTACTATGAAAAATTATAATTTGAGTTGGCCACCCTAACAAGTAGGGGGTGCTTTAATTGAACAAATATATTCTCGGCACGACTGTATTAACCTTTTCATTGTTTGGTGCAGCCTGCAGCGGCATCGATACTGCGAACGAAGAAATGTTCCATGATAACGGCAATACCATCAATGTAAATGACCAGGAAGAACTTTTTAATGAGAATGTCAGCAACAATGCCAAGAAAAATGGAGAAGATTTCGGTTATGTCCGACAGCAAAAAAGTCCTGTACAGGGGCAGGCCATATCAAATAAAAATATGTATCGCTTAGACAGGGAGAAGGTTGCCGACAGCATCAGCAGAATGAGCGTGGCCATACCGAATGTAGATGATTGCGCAACACTTGTCACGGATGAAGAAGTGTTGATTTCGTATAAAACGGATAAGAAAGGCAAGGATGAGCGATTCAATGTTGCGGATCAAGTGAAGAAAACCGCATTGTCAGTCGTTCCGCGCTGGTACCATGTTTATGTGACGGATGACCCTAACTTGATGCAGAATGTCGAGAACCTGGCAAAAATGGACAGCGACAGCAAAAATGTCAATACGTCCATAGATGACACGATCGACCAAATGCTCAAGGCTTCTCCTCAGGGGGAAGACGTCAGTACCGGCGAAAATGCCAACGGCGAGATGAAGGACGAACAATATATGGCTGAAGATGACGTTCATCAAATCAATAAAACGAATCAAAAACGCATTGATAAGTCCGAGACAATGACGGACTAGATGCAGTTTGAAAAAGGACTGACTAAAAAGTCAGTCCTTGCTTTATTATACCTGTTGTTTAAGCTCTTCTTCCCCTGCTGCCTGTTTCGCTTTTGCAGCTGCATTAACCTGTTCATCGGCATGATAAGAAGAACGCACGAGCGGCCCGGCTTCACAGTGGCTGAATCCTTTTTCCATCGCTGCTTCACGAAGCTCTGCGAATTCATCAGGATGATAGTATTTCTGTACTTTCAAATGTTTCTTTGTCGGCTGCAGATATTGACCGAGTGTCACGATATCCACGTTGTTGGCACGAAGATCATCGAAAGTCTCAAGAATTTCTTCCTTCGTTTCCCCAAGACCCACCATGATGCTGGACTTCGTCGGGATATCAGGATTCAGTTCTTTAGCACGGCGAAGGAATTCGAGCGTACGGTCATATGTTGCACGTGCACGGACTCTTGGAGTCAACCGGCGCACCGTTTCGATATTGTAGTTCATGATATCCGGTTTTGCATCCATCAATGTCTTGATATTATCAAACACACCACCCATGTCGGAAGGCAGTACTTCAATGGAAGTAAAAGGACTCTTACGGCGGATGGCACGCACCGTTTCAGCGAATACCTGAGATCCACCGTCTTTCAGATCATCACGGGCAACCGCAGTGATGACCACGTGCTTAAGGTTCATCAATTGGACTGAATCGGCTACGCGTTCAGGTTCTTTAAGATCCAGTTCGTTAGGCAGCCCTGTTTTGACCGCACAGAAACGGCAGGCACGTGTACAGATGTCCCCAAGGATCATAAATGTTGCGGTTCTTCTGGTTCCCCAGCATTCATGGATATTCGGGCATCTTGCTTCTTCACACACGGTATGAAGATTTTTTTCACGCATCATTTTTTTCAAGCCCATATAGTTATCATTCGTATTCAGCTTGATTTTAAGCCAATCCGGTTTACGAATATATTCGTCTTTCTTCGTCATACCCCTCATCTCCAATCCTAACAATTTCTGATTTAGGCAAAGCTCTTTTCGCATACACTGTTGCTTACAGACAGGAAAATACAGGAACTTGGGTATTTTCCAATGTACGTCCCTCTTTCTTATTAGCTTGAGTTCGAAAAGAGCACGTAAACACGCACTATTCAGTCCCCGCAATCATGAACGAGTTGCAACAGTAATTAGAAAACAGCCTTATGTAAGAGTGAAACGCTTACTGATCGTTCATTCTATGTAGAAAAAGCCATCATCAATATACTCCTTTTGTCACTTTATCATACTAAAAATATGAAAACAAGCATGTTACCCTTTTACCATTTATTGATGATTATGAATCCCAAATGCTTGTCGCAAACTAATGATAGAACTCTAAGTTGGGGTGATTCACTTTGTATATACGATCGATTCTCGCGCTGATCCTGCTCTTTGGTTTTACAGCTCCATTAAAGATACATGCAGAAGAGAAGATGTCAGAAGAGCAAATACACACAAAACGAATGGAATTATTTCAAAAAAGTGAAGCACTTACTCATATTCCCTGGTATTATCTTGCAGCAGTCGATCAGTATGAGCGCAGCCTGCGCTTTGCCCGGAAAGATAGAGAAAAGCCCACTTCTTTCATTTCCATCTATATTGATCCCGAAAAATGGACAGGTCCCCTGAATCCAAATCCTGAAGATGACAATCCGAGGACGATCACCTTATTTAATGGTTTCGGCAGGGACGGGGATATGGACGGGAAGGCAAACATCAAAAGCGATGAAGACATCCTTGCCGCCTTTACAGATTATGTATTGCAGTACGGGATTGACCGCGATAACTTCAAGTTGGCCTTATGGGATTATTATAAACGCGATAAGACAGTCAGCATCATTATGGGAAAAGCCAAAATATATAAACATTTCGGCACGATTCACCTCAATGAGAAAGCCTTCCCTCTGCCGCTGCGGTTCAACTACAGCTACAAGAATACATGGGGTGATGCACGCGGTTGGGGCGGACGCCGGATCCATGAAGGAACGGATCTTTTTGCAGACTATGGCGTACCAGTAAGAGCCACCTCATACGGAATAATCGAAATGAAAGGCTGGAACCGCTATGGGGGATGGAGAATAGGGATAAGGGACATCAATAATACCTATCATTATTTTGCACATTTAAGCGGTTTTTCTGAAAATCTAAAAGTCGGCCAGGTCGTTGAACCGGGTATGATGATCGGCGGAGTGGGAAGCTCGGGATACGGGCCGCCGGGAACATCCGGTAAATTCCCTCCTCACCTCCACTACGGTATGTATAAGGATAACGGATTGACAGAATGGTCGTTCGATCCATATCCGCATCTGCGTCAATGGGAGCGCCAGGACCGAATGAAAAGCAGGAAGAGGTAAGCGGGGATTCAGGATCCCCTCTATATGGTTTACAAACCAAAAAAGCAGCCGGTTGACATTTCAACCGACTGCTTTCTCTTATAATCAGGATGCTTTTTTGGATTTTGATACCGCATTTGCGATACTTGCTGCAAGGCCTCCCCAAATGATGACGACACCTACAACCAACATTACAATTGCACTACCGCTCATGTCAGCTTACCTCCTTATAGCTATCAGCTTCTGTCTTTGAATGCCAGCGCTTAAAGGTTAATGCCACACCGACGATCAATGCGAAGGCTGCTACGAACCATCCGCTGTAAAGGATGAAAGCATTTGAGTAACCTTCATAGTTTCCGGTTTCCGTATCGAACTCTTTCAGAAGATTCATCTTGAATAATCCAAACATCATCCAGCCAAGCACGATTGGAGTAATGACGCCCAGGCAGACTTTCCACCAGCCGCCAAGCTGGATATCAGAAATGCCGTTTGAATGATCTCTGAACGAATTGATCTTGCGCAGGAACCATGCCACCACAACGACTTCCACCAAGCCGATGAACGCTACACCGAACTGATTGATGAAGTAATCTGTAGCATCGAGGAAATACAATCCGCCCTGCGTTGCAAATAAAAGGGAGATAACAGCTGAGAGACCCCCGCCTAACGCAACGGCTTTATTACGTGATAATCCGAATTTTTCCTGAACTGCAGCCACATATGTTTCTGAAATCGAAATCAGTGATGAAAGCCCTGCAAGAACGAGGGATGCAAAGAATAAGAATCCAAACAAACCATTCATTGCCGGGAATTCATTGATGATCTGAGGGAAGACAACGAATGCCAAGCCCACTCCGCCGCTAACCACTTCTTCCACTCCGACTCCTTGGGACTGAGCCATGAATCCAAGAGCCGCGAATACACCGATACCGGCAAGAAGCTCGAAACCTGAGTTACTGAACCCTGTGATGAAGGCGTTATTGGTAATATCCGATTTTTTCGGAAGATAACTTGAATACGTAATCATGATGGCAAATGCGATTGACAAGCTGAAGAAGATCTGCCCGTATGCAGCCACCCATACCCCCGGGTCGGCTATCTTACTGAAATCCGGCTTGAAGAATGCATCCAATCCATCAAGTGCCCCTGGTAAAGTCAAGGCGCGAACCACAATGATCAAGAATAAAATGACAAGTGCGGGAATAAAGATCTTGTTCGCGACTTCGATACCTTTCTTTACACCTTTGAACAGAATTCCGAGAGTGATGACCCACACAAGCACCAGCGGGATGAAAACTCCACCTACGATGCTGCCGGTTTGTCCAGGATCGACAGAAAGCTTAAGATATTCCCCAAACAGGAATCCTTCCGTGTCGTCCCCCCAGCCTTTGTTAAAGGCGAAGACACTGTAAGACATTGCCCATGCAATGATGACGGCATAATAGGTCGAGATGACAAAAGCAACAAGTACCTGCCACCATCCGAGCCATTCCGTCTTTTTGTTCATGCGGAAGTAAGATAATGGTGCTGATCCGCGGTACTTATGACCTATCGTGAATTCTAATACTAATAAAGGAATACCGGCAGTCAAGAGAGCAAAAAGATAAGGAATGAAGAATGCTCCTCCGCCATTTTCATACGCTACGGCCGGAAAACGCCAAATGTTCCCTAACCCGATTGCTGATCCTACTGCTGCCAGGATAAATCCTGCACGTGTTCCAAACTGGGCACGTTTTTCCATGTTGGTCCCCCCAAGCTTTCCAACTACCCGAAATAAGGTAATTGAAATTTTTTTATTTTCAGATTATTTAATCTAAAGTCAGTATAGCTAGTTCTAGGACAATTGTCAAAGCAAAATTTCGTTGTTTTAGCTGCACTTGCACTTAAATTGGTCCAAAATGACTATACGGCGCGGTTTTTGTCGAATATTTTTTATCATCCTCTATTAAATAAGTTAAGGATCCTGCCGGTGCTGGATCTCATAAGCCGTCCTTACCCCGGATTCAATCGCCCCCTCCATCCAGCCATGGAAAGAAGAAGTATGCTCCCCTGCAAAATGTAGCCTCCCTTCCGGTTCCCGCGAGATTTCATCGAAATTTTTCTGCTGCTGAGGCGTAAATAATGTGAAACAACCGGCTGAGTAAGGATTTTGCCCCCAATTGAACCATACTGCCTGAATGAATTCAGAATAGACGATGCTTCCATATATTTTGGCTAAATCCCTTAAAGCAATCCGCACCAATTCTTCATCGGGCAGACTATTCCATAACACAGCATCATTGCCCCAGCTGTAGCTTGCAAGCATCACCCCCGGGCCGCCTGAGCCGATGCCATGGCTCGGAACATAACTGAACTTCAATGGGCTGTCAGTGACGGCATTTCCAAATCCCGCTTTTTCCCAGAACCTGGTCTTAAATTCGATGCCGATCTTTACTGCCTGGACATTATTCACTTCCCTTATCGCCTTCCATTTATTGAATGAAATTGATTCATGAGGGACTACATCCACAAACTGAAAGACAGTGAACGGCATTGTGACAATAGCATAGTCTGCCGTGTAACTCGACATCTTGCCTGAAAGGGGATTCAACGTTCGTACACAGACACCATCTTCTTTCTGAATGATCTTCACCACTTTCCGATTGAGCTTGATCTCATTTTGCAGCTCACTGATGAAAGACCGGGGCAGCTGATCGTTGCCTCCCGTTATTTCATAAAAGGATATTTCCTCACTGAAAATCGGGTAAATGATATCGGTTAAAATATCAATGAACGAAAAACCGGGGAATCCTTCAATGCCCAGCATGACACCTATTTTTCTGATGGCACTGTCGGAAAGTGGTTTTCCAAGCGGATTGGAAGCCAGGTAGTCGCCCATCGAGTAGATTGAATACTCCTCCCTTAAAGCTTTCTGTTCTTCCGGTGTACTGCTCATATACAGATCTAAGAATGGTCTCGTCGACTCAAGGAAAAGTTCTGCGGCAGTTTTCCCTTTTTCATGTTCTTCAACTGGAAAACCCAGGATATCAGGATTTTTTTTATAGTCCCGTTTTGTGACAAGGACATTGTTCGCAAAGATCAAATCTTTCGGCGATGAATTGATGAAGGGGTTTATCGGCAGGTTAAAGCGTTTGATGTATTCAAAAACCAAAGCGTGGTTCTCAGGAATTCTCATCGCTCCAAAATCAATGTAATTACCTGAAGTAAAAGGTTCCCGCACTGTATAAACCCTTCCGCCCACCCTGTTATTCCCCTCCAGGACCTTGACTTCATGCCCTGCCCTCTTAAGCAGGGATGCAGCCGTTAAACCAGCGAGTCCAGCTCCGAATATCAGCACTTTCTTCGGCTTGGACGAATGTTTAAAACCATTTATGATGATTGATAACAAGTCATCGGGATAGATCAAATCGTTAAAGCCTTCCACCTCTGTCAGCATATCACTGCCCCCTTTTCTCCTATTCTTATGAGAAAAGAATCTTTGGTAGAATATGGGCTAAAGGCTTATTTTCTTTTCTGTTAGCCAACAAAAAAACCAGAAGCAGCTTTCTGCCTCTGGTTTTTTTGTACTTTCATTATGAAACGGCTGATTCCGTTTTCTTTCCTTTCAGTAAACCAAGTCCCGCGATGATCACAACCACTGCGATCAGACCAAGCAGTGTGCTTCCTGTGAAGCCTAATACGAGATATCCGATTGCAGCCGCCAGTGCTCCGATAAGAGCATACGGAAGCTGTGTCAATACGTGGTCGATGTGATTACTTCCGGCTCCTGTCGAGGACAGGATCGTCGTATCGGAAATCGGTGAACAGTGATCTCCGAGTACAGCACCTGCCAATACGGCTGCCATCGCAGGAAGTAATACACTTACGTCGGTTGCCGCTGCAATTTCACCAGCGATCGGAAGCAGGATTCCGAATGAGCCCCAAGAAGTACCTGTAGAGAAGGCCATGATGCCGGCCACCAAGAACAACAGTACTGGAAGCAGCTCGACTGGCATGTTTGATTTTTCAACCAGCCCTGCAAGGTACGTGCCTGTTTGAAGCTCATCGATCAGTGTGACGATGGCCCATGCAAAAATAAGGATATACACGGCAGGAAGCATCGATTTGATTCCTTCTACTACCGCTGTACCGACTGCACTCCCCTCCACACCCTTCAAGCTTACTTGACGGAAGAAAAGAATAAGCGCAATCGCCAGTGCAAATAAACTGCCGTATAATAATGACTTTGTTACATCCGTGTTTTCAAATACAGGAATGATGTCAAAAGCTCCGACTGCCTTATACCCTGTCCAGAGCATCATGCCGACTGTTCCGGCGACCAGTGCAATGATCGGCCATGCCAGATCACCGACTGTCCCTTTGGAACTGACAGGAAGATCATTTTTCAGTTCACCAGGGATTTCCTTATCGGGATCATAAAGATTCCCTGTCGTGACTGCCCTGTCTTCGTGCTCTTTCATTTTACCGAAATCAAAGCCTTTAAACGCAACAACCAATACAAGCAGAAGCGCTGCCCAGACATAAAGATTCATCGGAATCATTTGAATGAACGCAGAGAATGCCGTGTACTCGGTGATGCTGTGAGTGGCAAGGATTGAACCGATGATCCCGATGATGTATGCCCCCCAGCTTGATACAGGTGATACGACACAGACCGGAGCTGATGTCGAATCGATGATATAAGCAAGTTTCGCACGTGAAATTTTGTGACGGTCCGTGATCGGCCTTGCAACCTGTCCGACCGCAAGCGCATTGAAATAGTCATCGATAAAAATAATAATACCTAAAACGGCTGCGAGAAGCTGAGCGCCTCTCCTGGTCTTTACGCGTTTCATCGCCCATTCGCCGAATGCGCGGCTTCCGCCTGAGATGTTGACGAATGCAGTGATGACGCCAAGAATCAATAAGAAAAAGATGATGTACACATTCCAGGTGTTCAATCCGCCGTCTGCGACGAAAATTCCTTTGACGGCTTCCCATATCTTAGCGGCTGTACCTGTGATAGAGAAATCTGTAATAAGAAGTGCTGATGCGATGATCCCTACACCCAGTGAGAGCAGTACGCGTCTCGTCAGAATAACCATCAGGATGGCTAAAAGGGGCGGGATGATTGAATAAATCGTGTTTTCCATAATGTCCTCCTCCTATTTGATAGGGGGGAACCATTAGCATGACAGAGGAATATAAAAAAGGTAATGATAGAGGATCCTATCATTACCTTTAATGAGTAATGTAAGTGCTCCATCACGATCTGTAGCTCCCCATTATAGAGTATCCCCCATAATGACAGTGTTACCCTTTTTCAAGATAACCCCAGCACATATGCTTTTGACAAACATATCTGCTTCGGCAAAGGTTCCCTTTCATCTGTTGTCTCAGTTGTCATCCTCAAACAGCTTACTCTTGAACCCTGCACCTCTACCCCATCGGATTGATGATGTGGTTATAATATTAAAATTTCCTTTTTAAATATATCAAACTATCACTTATTTGACAACTTTTAATTCGAGATGGGGTACGGGCAGGTTTTTCCAGCTTATATTACTGCAGTTGATTTCTGTGCAAGACTTCGCTTTCCGCGGGCGGCTTCAATTCGTCGGCATTTCGATGGATGGGGATGGACCGTCGCCGCTGTTATTGAAGAATTGCGGTACATCGAGGTGGACGGTATCCATGGCGATCAGTACGTCCTGTTTGATGGTTTCGGTTTTGGTGGCAAACGGGATGATGATCTGGACGTTGACTGTAAGCGTGACATATACTTTGACGAGGGCATTGTTGATGCCGAACTCCTCGACCGTGTGCTTTATATCCGAACGCACGTCCCCGATCGAATGGAACCTGATGGGAACTTTTGGCCCCAGGTTCCCGAGCAATGCATTGTTGGTAGCCTGACCAAGGGGCACCGAATAGACAATGCCTTCGTCAGCTTTCGTCCCTTCCTCGTCTATATCAATATCCGTGATGTATTCGAGATTCTCGATATTCCCTTTCTCGGCATCCTTTAAATATAACTGCACCAAATTAGTGATTTCTCCCTGAACCCTGTTGATATTCTGTGTATTGAACCTGAGAGAGACCACCTCCCCTTCTGCATTTTTCACTTCTTCTGTTATTTCCTCCAACTCGATTGATCCGGCCACCTTTTTATTGATCGCTTTATTGATGACCATCGTCCCGATTCTGCTCGTCTGTGTTTCTGCATAGGCAAGCAGGGTCGGCTTCAAGCCCAGGTTGACGATCCAAAGACCCGCCCCTGTGGAAAACATGAAGAAAATAATGGTGATGACCATCACATGGCGAAAAGGCAAGGGTCCTCCTCTTCGGGGTGTGTGTGTTTTGAATTTAGACAAAAAAATCCCCCCTTACAAGCTATTCTTATGCTTCCTAAGGAGGGTTTAACGCAAAAAATTTATTTTATTTTACTAGGTGACGGCTCATAGTCGACATCAAAACCTGTTATGATTTTATCAAGTTCCGTACTCATGTCCAATTCATAAGGAGTATATAACTCTTCTCCGTTCTCTTCAATCACCCTTATGACGGGCCTGTCCGTCACCCCTCTGTTTTGACCCGTGACAATCCCTTTTTTCCCGTCATTCAATTCTACGATCATCCCGTTAGGATAAATCGCGACCGCTCTCCTGAACGCTTCGACCACATTCGGGTCGAATAAGGACCCTGAACCAGCGTAGAGGATTTCAAGCGCTTCATGAGGGAGCATGGCTTCCCTGTAAACCCGGTTGGATGTCATCGCGTCAAAGACATCAGCGACTGCGATGATCTTTGCATAAGGATGGATATCTTCACCCTTAAGTCCGCGGGGATAACCCGATCCATCCAGCCTTTCATGATGCTGATAAGCACAGTGGGCCACCAGCAGGGAAATGGTCTGCAGCTTTCTTAATATATCAAAACCGTGCTCGGTATGTTTCTGGACTTCCACAAATTCTTCTTCTGTCAATCTTCCAGGTTTCATGAGTATCTCTTCCGACACCAGCATTTTTCCCACATCATGAAGGATCGCGCCGATTCCGAGCTCTTCCAGCTGCTTCGGTGAGAGATTCAATTCGATACCGATCGATAACGTATACAGCGTCACATTGAATGAGTGATGAAATACGTAAGAATCATAGGAAAAGACGTCTGTAAGGACAGTCAGCAGTTCATCATTTCCTTTTACTTCTTTCAAAACGACATCAATTATACTCTTAAGCTGCCTGGCACTTTCCTCTATGACATTCAAACTCCTGGGCATCTTGGCATCATTGATCCGGCTGAGTACTTCTTCTATATTGGCGACCGCTTCCTGCCTGACTTTGACAGGTACCGATTCAGTCACTTTAATCCCGTTGGATAAAGCATCTTCAATATAGACATACCTGATGTTAAGCTCCTGCAGCCTGTGAATCATCCGCTCTGTAATTGCCACGTTCTGCTGGATCAGTGCATGACCCCTTACATTATATACAGTTGTCGCCATAACCATTCCAGGCTTCAAAGCCCTAGTTGATATCAGCCTCATAGAATTCTCCTATGTAAATCTTTCAATTTTCGACATTTTTTACTAGTACCTCCATTATAAAGGATAAAAAGTGGGTTGCAAGCTGAATTTATGCAAAAAACAGGAAATATTCACGAAAGAATATTGTTAGGGGTTGTTTTTGGAATGGAGTTTAATTGGTGTTGGTGGAACTTTGTTTTGTGTGCTTTTCATGTGTAAAAAGGTAAAATTGTTGGGGGGGGGTGTTCGATACGGCAATAGGTATTTACGGAAACAAAATAATGGGTTTGATAATATATTTCTATTTTTGATAATAAATGGCTGGTTTTTGATAATATATCATGATTTTTGATAATAACCGGGCTGTTTTTGATAATATAATTTTCTAGTGTCCGATAATACCCCCTCCCCGGCCGTAATTCCACCATAAAAAGACGCCCGCCGGTTCCTAAAGAACAAAAAAGCTCCCATGCAACCGGCACAGAAGCTTTATCCAACTAAAATCATAGCATTTTCAACAGCGCATCGCGGCCGACGGTACCGGGCAGGATTCCGCGGTTTTCCGCTTCAATCGTCACTGACTCAAGCGGTGCATCGAGAAGCTGGTCGATTGTTTTCACACCCACGGCCCTGCCGGCAATGATTCCTCTGTCACTCAGCTTTTCATTGAGCAGCCCCACATCCAGCGCCCCGCACATGATATATCCCTTATCACTAGTGACAACAAGCAGGTTGGTTTTCGGCAGTGCAACGGATATGGCTAAAAAGGTATGTCCTTCTATCGTAACTGGAGAAAGATTCATCATTCTGCATCACTCCTCTCAACTCATATGTATGAGAGGAGCCGAAGAACGGTGAACCATTCACCCGCCTAATTTCCAGGCAAGGACATCCCTCAGGAACTCAGGCATGAAGTATTTCTTATCCAGCCTCGCGAGGTCGGGGAAAAAATGACCGAATGTGAACATGTCGGGGATGGCAAGTTTATATGTTTCTTTTGGAAGGATTTCACTTCCATTTATATAAATCTTTTGTTTCTCTTCTTCAAACACAATCCCGCTATAAACGAACTCTCCCATGATCTTCCCCCGGAAGCCGAGACCTTTCAGCTGAAGATGCGGCCATTCTTCATTAAAAGTCATTTTAATGAGCTCCTTCAATTCCGCTCCAGAAAGTTCGATCAGACAGGGGTTGATCGGGTGAGGGAGAATATGATGAAGGTCCCTCCTGGTCACTGCCCCTTCACTCAATCCCTCAATGAGAAGTCCCGCGTTCAGGAACGAACAATCCGCGCTGCACCATTCCTTCAGGGCATCGCACAGAAGACCTGGAAGCGGTGAAGGTTTGAACCATTCAGCCTGTAAAGGTTCCGGCAAACGGGCAACTTCTGTCTCCAGTAAATGTTCTCCCTCTCTGTACCATTGCTCCCTTTCTTCCACTTCATGAACTGACTTCGGAAGATCTTCGTGTGCGTAAAGCCGCGCTTTCTTGGACAGAACCATCTTTTTGGCGGGATCCACTTCGATCATCATATGCCCGACATAGTGTCCAAACTTCCCAGCAGCCCCCAGCATCACACCATTTATTTCTTTCCCTTCATGCAGGATATGATGTGTGTGGGCACCCAAGACCACATCGATTTCAGGGAAGGAAGAGGCAATGAGTTCATCGTCCCTGATCCCGAGATGCGACAGGAGTACCAGCACATCGGCTTCATCTTTTACGAGTTCCACCTGCTTTTTCAGCTCCTCAAGCGGAGGGGTGATATTCCAGCCCAGCGCCTTGTAAAAAGGAAGGAAGTGAGCCGTCAAACCGAGGACTGCAACCTTCAGTCCAGACCCTGTTTCATAAATATGATGGGGTTTAACCCAGCTGGGAACTTCATTATCACTGTTTAACAGATTCCCTACTATCACATCGAATTCAGCGTCTTTATACAGACTTTCCAGATCTTCATATTCGAGAGTGATCCCTTCGTTATTCCCGATCGTGACGGCATCATAGCCCGCTTCATTAAGAAGGCCGACATTTCCCTTTCCCAATGTAGCTTCCGTATATGGATGCCAGCGGTCTGCATGATCTCCGATATCGAAAAGAAATACTTCTTCTCCTTCGGTGACATGCCATTCTTTTCTTTTTTTCAAAAAATCCCGAATCCTTGACCAATGTTCAAAATGACTGTGAAGGTCATTGGTATGGTAGATATGAATGGTTTCTTTCATGTTACTCTCACTCTCCCGATGGAGGTTATCCCGTTATGCTCTGATAAATCAATCGTAATCCTATAAATATCAAAATGATCCGCAGTACTTTCACAAGGACCTTGGATTCCAGCTTGGTGTTCACGAATGAACCGATCTTCGCCCCGAACCATGCCCCCGGAATCAGCGCAAGTGCATACAGCCACTTAACGTTCCCAAGGGCAACATGTGTGCCCGAACTGACGAGTGCTGATAGAAACACCATGAACATCGATGTCGCCACAGCTACATGAGGCGGGAATAGGAAGACCAAGATCATGGCAGGCACCATCAAAGATCCACCGCCGATCCCGAACAATCCTGAAGTGAATCCCACAAGGAGTGCGATCATCGCGCCGATCACCGGCGGGTAGCCGTAATGAAAGGTGTTCCCGGACGGATCGGTGAATTCCCTTTGAAAAGAGGCATTCTTAAACGTTTCAATCGGCTTCAGTTTATCCCTGACCATCAAGATGACAGCCATCACTATCATGAATATCCCAAAATAAAGATTGAAGTCTTCCATATTCAAATATTTGTTTACCCATGCTCCTATGATCGAACCCGGGCCTGCTCCCGCAAAGAAAATCAATCCGCTTTTATAATCGACGGTCTTATGCTTGAGATAGGCTAGAGTAGAAGACAGCCCCGTGAAGATCATGACCAAGAGCGATGTGCCGACTGCAGTCTGCGGAGTGATGTTTTCAAGCCAGCCAGTATATGTACCAAAATAAATCAATGCAGGGACGACGATGACTCCACCGCCAAGGCCGACAAGGGAGCCGAGTGTCCCGGCAAATAAACCGATACATATCAATACGATCCATTCCACTGCCACTCATCTCCAATTCTTATTTCAAAAACGTTCCCCGGCTGCACTTACTCCTGGAATAAATCCAGCTGCTTCGGTGCAAGCCCTTCATATTCAATCCCGAGCATATCAATCAGCTGCTTGGCATTGTCCGCCGCGTCTCCGCCGGAATTGTTATTAAAGAGGACATACACATCCTTCGACTCATCATGGAGCTTGTGGATATGGGGGATCCACTCTTTTAATTCTGCTTCATTGTAACGATATAAATACCTGACTTCACGCCATTCATCCCCGCTGCCGGTCTTATTCCACCCATGGACGTTGCGGCCATGGAACCGGATGAGCGTGGCACCTTCATGAGTCGCCTCCGTCACTCTCGGGATCGACCCTTCCCCTGCCTGGGGTTCGTCACAAACACTGTGAATCCAGCCTTGATCCTTCATGAATTCAAGTGTCTTTTCCTTGAACTGAGGGTAGTACCAGCTTTGATGGCGAAATTCGAGTGCCAGCGGCAGATCATCGAGCTGTTCTTTACAGTATCTGATGTAGGCGACATTATCCCTGTTGCAGTCAAACCAGGGAGGAAACTGCAGAAGGACCATAGCGAGTTTCCCACCTTCCAGATACGGAGAGAGTGAATCCCTGAAAGCACGGAACATCTCCTCTTTCGTGTCAAAAGGGATATCACCGCGCTGATGGCCGGTCATGCCCTGATATGCCTTTACAATAAATTTAAAATCTTCGGGCGTCTCCCTCACCCACTTCTCGGCATTGCGTATAGGCTGGACGGCATAAAAGCTCGCATCCACTTCCACAACCGGAAAATGCGCACCATATTCTTTCAGCTTGTCCCGCGGGGAGACGTTATCATACAACGTATCATGATCGCCCCATCCGGTCACTCCAATATAAATCATCCGTATTCACCTTCTTTTGCAGTGATGAACTTCTTTCAGTTTGTTTTTCATTTTATCATAGGGATATATGGATTCGTAGTGATTGGTACTATTTTTGAAATTTCAATATAAAATCAATTCCCGATAACTGTCTGAAATAAACAGATACCCCTTCTGCCGGCTCTTTCTGAAAGGCTCTTTTCACATATTTTTGTTTAGAAAGAACGGGAACCTGTCCCGCTCTGCCGTTGTATCTGTCCCCGTGGTGAGTTCAGTCTTCCTGGTCTTCCACAGACATGCTATTATTTTGGATACACTTGGTATTTGGTGGAAATTCACAAAATCGAAAGAATAACCAGCTAAATTCGAAGAAAAAAGGTGGAATTTAAAAGATTATCGACCCATTTTCAGAGATTATCACCGAATATCGAAAGAATAACCAATTCATTTCCAATTACAGTTGCCGTCACCCTCATATTTACTCGATCAATGGCCATCTAACAAAGTCCTGCTCCTAAATGTGACTGGATTCACCGCTAAAAAAGCATTAATCCGGCAACTAACTTGCTTTGCACATAAGAAAATACCGGCATTTGCGTATTTTCGGCTTATCCGTCCGCCTATTTGAGCACCTTCTCAAACTATATTAGGGCTGCAAGCCAATTTAAGAAAAGCAGCACCCTTTTAGAAAACAGACTTCAGAAATAGAAAAACCCCCTGGCCGCAATTAAAGCAGCAAGGGGGAAATCATATAAACTATAGTATTATCCGATTGAACCTTCCATCTCAAACTTGATCAGGCGGTTCATTTCAACTGCGTATTCCATTGGAAGTTCTTTCGTGAATGGCTCGATGAAGCCCATTACGATCATTTCTGTTGCTTCTTCCTCTGAAATTCCGCGGCTCATCAGATAGAATAATTGTTCTTCAGATACTTTCGATACCTTCGCTTCGTGTTCTAACGAGATGTTGTCGTTAAGAATTTCGTTATAAGGAATCGTATCGGAAGTTGACTGATTATCCATTATCAGCGTGTCACACTCAATGTTCGAGCGTGCACCTTCCGCTTTGCGTCCGAAGTGGACGATGCCGCGGTATGTTACTTTACCGCCGTGCTTGGAAATCGACTTCGATACGATTGTTGAAGAAGTGTTCGGTGCCAAGTGAATCATCTTAGCTCCTGCGTCCTGGTGCTGACCTTTACCTGCAAGCGCGATGGAAAGTGTCATACCGCGGGCGCCTTCTCCTTTAAGGATTACTGCCGGATATTTCATCGTCAGTTTAGATCCGATGTTTCCGTCTACCCATTCCATTGTTGCGTTTGCTTCACACACAGCACGCTTCGTTACCAGGTTGAATACGTTGTTCGCCCAGTTTTGAATTGTCGTGTAACGGCAGTAAGCATCTTTTTTGATAATGATTTCAACTACCGCTGAGTGAAGCGAGTTCGTTGTGTAGACAGGTGCTGTACAACCTTCTACATAGTGTACGCTTGCTCCTTCATCAACAATGATCAAGGTACGTTCGAATTGACCCATATTCTCAGAGTTGATACGGAAGTACGCTTGAAGCGGCGTATCAACCTTAATTCCTTTAGGGACATAGATGAACGATCCGCCTGACCATACCGCGGAGTTCAGTGCAGCAAACTTGTTATCCGTTGGAGGGATGACTTTTGCCCAATGCTCGCGGAAAAGCTCTTCATTTTCTTTAAGGGCAGAATCTGTATCTTTGAATACGATTCCCATATTTTCAAGATCTTCCTGCATATTGTGGTATACAACTTCTGACTCATACTGAGCAGAAACCCCTGCAAGATACTTTTGCTCAGCTTCCGGTATACCTAATTTATCAAACGTCTGCTTGATTTCTTCAGGTACTTCATCCCAGCTGCGCTCTGACTTTTCAGAAGGCTTAACATAGTAAGTGATCTCATCAAAGTTCAGTTCCTGCATGTCTCCGCCCCATTGAGGCATAGACATATTATAAAAATGCTCAAGTGACTTCAAACGGAAATCAAGCATCCACTTAGGCTCATCTTTCATACGAGAAATTTCTTCTACGATTTCTCGTGTCAGACCACGTTTAGAACGGAAAATTGATACGTCTTTATCGCTAAAACCGTATTTATAGTCCCCGATCTCAGGCATTTTCTTTGCCATGTTGATTCCTCCATTCTTTGATAGAGTGCCGAAGAAGAGCTTACTCCTGCTCTTCTTCTTTCACTCCTTTTTCCATCGCTTTCCATGCCAGTGTCGCACATTTAATGCGGGCAGGGAATTTCGCGACTCCTTGAAGTGCTTCAATATCTCCTAAATCCACATCTTCATCATACTCGTTTCCTTGCATCATATCAGAAAAAATCTTCGACAGCTTCAATGCTTCGTCAATTTCTTTACCTTTTACAATTTGTGTCATCATGGAGGCAGATGCCATCGAAATGGAACACCCTTCGCCGTCAAACTTGGCGTCCTGGACGATGCCGTCTTCCACCTTAAGTGTTAGATGGATTCGGTCTCCGCAGGTCGGGTTATTCATATCAATCGTAAAGCTTCCATCTTCCAAAGACCCTTTGTTACGGGGATTCTTATAATGGTCCATGATGACCTGTCTGTACAGCTGATCTAAGTTATTAAAAGACATCGCTGAAAAACTCCTTTGTCTTCACTAGGCCTGCTACAAGTTTATCAATATCTTCTTCTGTATTATACAGGTAGAAGCTGGCACGTGCAGTCGATGAGACATTCAGCCATTTCATCAGCGGCTGCGCACAATGGTGGCCTGCACGGACAGCGATTCCGTCTGCATCCAATACAGTCGCCAAATCATGTGGATGGACATCATCAATGTTGAATGTCACAAGTCCGGCACGCTGACCGGGATCTTTCGGACCGTAAATGGTCATTCCTTCAACATTATTCATCTTATCGAGCGCATATGCAGCAAGTTTATGCTCGTATGCCTCGATATTGTCGAGTCCGATATCCTCCAGGAAATCAATCGCCGCACTAAGGCCGATTGCGCCTGCAATAATCGGCGTACCGCCTTCAAACTTCCACGGAAGCTCTTTCCACGTGGATTCCTGAAGGCCTACGAAATCGATCATTTCTCCGCCGAACTCGACCGGTTCCATCTTATTCAGATGTTTCTTCTTCCCATAAAGGACACCGATACCGGTTGGCCCGACCATTTTATGGCCGGAGAAGGCGAAGAAATCACAGTCTAGATCCTGAACATCTATCTTCATGTGAGGGGCAGCCTGTGCCCCGTCCACGACCATGACCGCACCGTTTTCATGTGCGATTTTCGTGATTTCCTTGATTGGATTCATCGTGCCGAGCACGTTCGATACCATCATGATCGAAACGATCTTCGTTTGAGATGTGACCGTCTCTTTCACATTTTCAAGGGTGATCGTCCCATCCTCTTGAAGAGGGACATATTTCAATACTGCACCGGTTTCCTTGGCAAGCTGCTGCCATGGGATGATATTGCTGTGGTGCTCCATATGGGTGATGACGATTTCGTCGCCTTCACTTAGATTGGCACGTCCGTAGCTTGCTGCCACAGTATTGATCGACGTTGTCGTCCCGCGGGTAAAAATCACTTCCTGGGTTGACGGAGCGTTGATGAACTTGCGAACCTTTTCACGGGCTCCTTCGTAGCCATCCGTCGCTCTTGTACCAAGTGTGTGAACGCCGCGGTGAACGTTCGAATTATATCCTCTATAATAATCATTGACTGCTTCAATGACGGAAATCGGTTTTTGTGAAGTCGCAGCGCTGTCCAAGTAAACAAGCGGATGTCCGTTGACTTCCTGGTCGAGAATCGGAAAATGCTTACGAATCTCTTTTACATCCATTAGTTTACTTTCCTTTCGATTACCTCGACAAGCTGCTTCTTGACTCCTTCGATAGGCAATTGGTTTACCACAGGAGCAAGGAAACCGTGAATAACAAGGCGTTCAGCCTCTTTTTGCGGAATACCGCGGCTCATCAAGTAGTAAAGCTGAAGCGGATCGACGCGGCCGACTGATGCTGCGTGTCCTGCTGTTACATCATCTTCATCAATCAGAAGAATCGGATTGGCATCTCCACGCGCTTTTTCACTCAGCATCAATACGCGTGATTCCTGCTCTGCATTCGACTTGGATGCACCGTGTTCGATTTTACCGATACCGTTGAAGATTGATGAAGCTTCATCTTTCATGACACCGTGCTTAAGGATGTAACCTTCAGAGTTTTTACCGAAGTGAACAACCTTGGTCGTGAAGTTTTGCTTCTGCTTTCCTCTTCCGACAACAACCGTTTTCGTGTCAGCATAAGAACCGTCTCCGATCAGGTTCGTTACGTTTTCAGAGACAGTGTCTCCATCGTTCATTAAGCCAAGTGCCCACTCAATGCGTGCATCTCTTGCTGCAACACCGCGGCGGTTCACATAAGTCGTCAAGCCGCTTGTAAGATTGTCCACTGCACCGTAAGCTACTTTGGCGTTGTTCTTAGCCACAACTTCCGTCACGATGTTGTAGACACCGTCTTCAACATCTGCAGTAGAAATATAGTTCTCTACATATGTCACTGAACTGTTGTCTTCCGCCACAACCAATACGTGGTTGAACATCGCAACTTCAGCATCATCGTGAACATAAACCGCTTGAATCGGATCAGCCAGTTCCACATTCTTAGGAATGTAAAGGAACGCCCCTCCGTTCATCAATGCAGCATGAAGAGCAGTAAGCTTGTGCTCATCTGTTTTAACGCCTTCTGTCATGAAATACTTTTGAACAAGGTCGCTGTGCTCTTTCACCGCAGTGAAGATATCGGTGAAGATGACACCTTTGTCTTTCAATTCACTCGATAATGAAAGAAAAGCAGGCGTATTATTTCTTTGAATATATAAACTTTGATCTTTGCTTTCTAAGTCAACTAGTGCCTTTGCTTCTTCAGGCAGCTCATTCAATGATGAGAACGATTCACTGTCAACTGCATGCTTCTTGAATGAAGTGAAATTCCAGTTCGTGATTTTCGTCTTATCTGCAACCGGCAGGCTGAGATCTTTCATCTTGTTGAACGCATCTGTACGAAGGTTCGTCAGCCATTCCGGCTCCCCAAGCTGCTTCGAGTAGGAGCTGACATAGTCCTGATCTACTGATAGTTTCGTTTCTACAGTCATTATTATCCCCCTAACACTTACGCTTCTTGGCCGACAGTTTCGTCTTTGATTCCGAGTTCTTCCTTGATCCAGTCATACCCTTCCGCTTCAAGGCGCTGAGCAAGTTCTGCACCGCCTGATTTCACGACGCGGCCCTGCATCATAACGTGGACGTGATCTGGTGTGATGTAGTTAAGAAGACGCTGATAGTGAGTGATGATCAAGCAGCCGAAATCTTCTCCACGCATTTTGTTGATCCCTTTTGATACAACTTTAAGAGCATCGATATCAAGTCCTGAATCGATTTCGTCAAGGATTGCAATCTTAGGCTGAAGCATCATCAACTGAAGGATTTCATTACGCTTCTTCTCACCGCCGGAGAAACCTTCGTTCAAGTAACGCTGTGCCATATCAGGATCCATTTCAAGGTATTCCATTTCAGAGTCCATTTTACGGATGAACTTCATCAGTGAAATCTCATCGCCTTCTTCGCGTCGGCTGTTGATTGCAGAGCGAAGGAAGTCCGCGTTCGTAACACCGCTGATTTCACTTGGGTACTGCATAGCAAGGAATAGACCTACCTGCGCACGCTCGTCTACTTCCATTTCAAGTACATTCTCGCCGTCGAACGTGATGCTTCCTTTTGTTACTTCATACTTAGGGTGACCCATGATAGCAGAAGATAAAGTAGATTTACCTGTACCATTCGGTCCCATTACCGCGTGGATTTCTCCACCCTTAATTTCAAGGTTAACCCCTTTCAGGATTTCCTTGCCTTCAATCTCAACATGAAGATCTTTAATTGTTAAAGTAGAACCTGCCATGTGTAAATACCTCCGTGACTTTATAAAATGAATGTAAGAGTTTACTCCCTTACTCATTCTCAATTTATTATCATTACAATCTTATAACAAATAAAAGGTATAATCAACTTTTTCAGAGCCTGCTGACTCGGTTATCCGGCCCGTAAATCCTTCTCTATTGTGTGCTTAAACAATCAGAAAAATGTAGACCCTGCCGCGAAGGAGCCTGTCCGGGTTTCTTCTTATATAAATAGGAAGAAATTACATGATGATAATGATGTATTTCTATTCCCACTTCCGATTTCCTTGCAAGACTTCGCTTTCCACGGGTAGCGTGTGAGCCTCCCAGGCTAATTACATGCCTAACCTTTTATAAGTTTTATTAAAGATTTCAATGAAAATAAAACATAATCATGTATTATCTGCAGTACTTTGTACCGCATTAATGAAAAAAACCAGTGTCTGAATCAACACTGGTTTTCCTCTGTATTTATTATATATTAGCATGCACTTTTCTATCAAGTGCGGCAATCATTCTCCGGCTTTCCTTGTAATCCTGCTCTCTTTGCTTCTCTACTTGCATCCTCACTGCATGCTTTCGTTTGTACACCTCGTATCCAATTCCATGGGCACTATGCATCGCCTTTTCCATTTCACTTGTGTACGACAAACCCTCAAGAGAGTCGATAATGAATCATTCCTTTCAAATTTTATATTCATAACTATACTACCCCCTCCTTCTGAACACAAAACCCGAATTTCTTCATTTTTTCTTAAAAAACATATTCAGAAGATTTTTACAGGAGGGTATCATTAAGTTTTCACAAAATTCCGCCACCATACTGGCAAATGATAGGTAAGTTAGTAAATATCCAGGCGAGTGTATAAAGATGAAGCACTTACATTGATGGGGTGGTTATAAATGGACCGGCAGCCTGGATTTTCGGATGTAAGTTCATTTCCTTTTTTATTTATGTTCCAGTTTCCTGCTTTTTCGTTCCATATTTTAAAAATACAAACCAAATATGTGATTTTCAATTCACTTTTCGAAAATACATTCCGCTTTTCACAATTACTTGCAACTTGTCGGATTATCTTAATGCAGTCGGAGCCGGCATCCTCCATGGCCCTGTATGCAAATCAAAATTTTTTACCCTCATGAACTAAAGTCCTATATATAATAGAAGAAACTAAAAGCGGAAGGACTCCGAACCGAGACCTTCCGCTTTCTTAGTTATTGTTTAAGCTGGTTCAGTTCCTGCACGGATTGCTGTACCAGGGTGACAGCCTGGCTCATTGCTGCTCCTCCGCCGAATGCCGCGGTGACTCCGACAGCTTCAAGGATTTCCTGTTCAGAGCATCCTTCATCGAGGCATCCTTTTGTGTGGTAGATGATGCAGTATTCATCCTGTGAATAGAGGCTGATTCCAAGGGCGATCAGCTGCTTTTCTTTTTTAGAAAGGACACCCTCCCTGAAACAGTATTCAGTGAACGTATTATAATGCTGTGCAAGCTCAGGCATTTTCTCAGTGAAGATCCCGAGTCCCATTTTATAGTCATGAAGTGCCGCTTCGGTTGTGTTTCTTGGTTCCATTTGCATCCTGTTCAACTCCATTTTCGATTTAGATTCATCGAAGATAGTATGAGCCAATCAGGAATGGTTTATGACTGAAATTTATTCATAAAAGAAACCCGATGGAAGCATCGGGTTTCTTAAAACTTATTCTTCTGAAACAGGAACAACCGCTCCGTCCCATTCTTTATTGATGAAGTCCTGGATTTTTTTCGAACGCAGGGCTTTGACCAGTTCTTTCACTTCTTCTTTATCTTCGTCGCCTTTGTTGACAGTGATTACATTCACATATGGAGAATCAGTATCTTCGATTGCAATTGAATCTTCAAGCGGCTTCAGTCCGGCATCGATGGCATAGTTGGAGTTGATGACCACGGCATCGCCTTCTTCATTTTCGTACATTTGAGGAAGCATGCCTGCTTCATATTCATAATCGAATTTCAGGTTTCTTGGGTTTTCCTCAATGTCTTCAATCTGAGCCTGAGTATTCTCCACTCCATCCTTCAATGTGATGAGACCTTTCTTTTCCAATAAGCTCAGGATGCGTCCATGATCGGAAACAGAGTTACTCATCAAAATCGTTGCACCTTCCGGAAGATCTTCCAATGATTTATACTTCTTGGAGTAAACTCCGATCGGCTCAATATGGATTCCGCCCGCATTGACGAAATCATAACCCTCATTATCCTTCATTTGAAGCTCCATGTAAGGGATCGTCTGGAAATAGTTTGCATCAATATCGCCGTTATCAAGATCTTTGTTCGGCAGGATGTAATCCTGATACGTCTCGATTTGAAGGTCGATTCCCTTCTCTTCCAAAATCGGCTTTACCTGTTCAAGGATTTCAGCGTGCGGTACATTCGAGGCACCCACGACCAGTTCCTTTTCATCGCTTCCCGCTCCTGAATCATTACCGCAAGCGGCCAATCCAAAAATACTTGCTGCTGCTACTGCTCCTGCTAACCATTTTTTCATGTTGTTCTCTCCTTTTAGCGTTTATCTAATTTTTTTGTAAAGAAATCTCCAATGAATTGAATCCCGAACACGATCACCAGGATCATGATGGTCGATGCCAGCGTGACATCATCCCTGCTGCGCTGGAAGCCGTCCAGATAGGCAAGGTTGCCAAGTCCGCCTGCCCCGATGACCCCTGCCATAGCGGTATATCCGACAAGGGCGATGGCCGTCACCGTAATACCGGAAATGAGTGCCGGCATCGATTCGGGTATCAGGACTTTCAGAATGATTGTACTTGTCTTTGCACCCATTGCCTTTGCTGCTTCAATTACGCCTTTGTTTACTTCCCTCAGGGCGATTTCAACCATTCTTGCGTAAAACGGGGCTGCCCCGATTATGAGCGCCGGCAGGGCTGCGTTCGCTCCGCGGATGGTATCAAGCAGGAACTTCGTGAACGGGATCAACAAGACGATCAAGATGATGAACGGGATCGACCTGAATACATTCACGACCGCACTTGTAACCGTATAGGTGAGCTTGTTTTCCCACAGATTTTCTTTTGAAGTCAAAAATAAAAGAATCCCAAGTATGATGCCTAATACGAAGGTAATAAGTACCGAAACCCCTGTCATATAAAGGGTTTCCAGTGTTGCTTCCCAAAGCTTTTCCCAATCGACATTCGGAAAGACCGTTTCGATCATCCTGCCATCACCTCCACTTTCACCAGCTGGCTTTCGGCAAACGCGAGCGCTTCCTTAAGCTGGGATTCCTCTCCGTCCAGATGGACGAATAATGTGCCGTAAGCCCCTTTTTGTGTCTGTGATATCTGTCCCTGCAGAATATTCACTTCAAGGTCGAATTTTCTGATGAGCGAGGTGATCAGCGGCTGCCCGGTCGATTCACCCACGAAAGTGAATTTCAAAACCTTCCCAGTCGGATACTCTTTGATCAGCTGCTCGATCACTTCATCAGAATCCTGATCCTGCGATACTTCCTTCACAAACCGTTTTGTCACCTGCTGCTGCGGATTACGGAATACTTCGAGCACATCCCCTAGTTCGGCAACCTTCCCATTTTCCATGACGGCTACACGATGACAAATCTTTTTGATGACATGCATTTCATGCGTGATCAGGACGATGGTCAGTCCCAGGCGCTTGTTGATATCCACAAGCAGATCAAGAATGGAGTCGGTGGTCTGCGGATCAAGTGCCGAAGTAGCTTCATCACACAGAAGTACGCTCGGGTTGTTCGCAAGTGCCCTTGCGATGCCGACACGCTGTTTCTGCCCGCCGCTCAGTTGTGCAGGGTACGCATCCCCTCTTCCTTCAAGTCCGACAAGCGTCAGCAGTTCGTTTGCCCTTTTAATTCTTTCCTTCTTCGGAACCCCTGCTATCTCCAGGGGAAATTGAATATTATCAATGACAGTCCGTGACCACAGCAGATTGAAATGCTGAAATATCATTCCGATCGACTGCCTTGCTTCCCTGAGCTTTTTACCTTTTATCGTAGATACTGCCTGGCCGCCTACATTGATAGTCCCTTCTGTCGGTACCTCGAGGCCATTCAGCATCCGGATCAGCGTACTTTTTCCGGCACCGCTGTAGCCGATCACCCCGAATATTTCACCTTCCTTAACAGAAAGGTTAACTCCGTTCACTGCTGAAATCGGTCCTGCTTTTGATTGATATATTTTCTTCACGTCTGAGATGGTAATCATGATGTCGGTCACCTTCCTTCTATTAAGTAAAACAATCGTTCTAATAAGAATTAACACTCCTATTAAGCGTGCACCCCTTGTGAAAAAGGGCAATAAAAAAACCTTCCCGCTGATAAGCAGAAAGGCATAATCAAATGACTATCCTTCCTCTTATCTGTCAAAGCATCTGCTTTGAGTGAATTGGCACCATTTCAATTTGCATTGACGGTTGCCGGGCTTCATAGGGCACTTCCCTCCACCACTCTTAATAAGAGTAAGTCAAATATATTAAGTTAAAGATTTAAAAGTCTCAGAAAATTCATTACAAAAGTGATTCTATCATCACATTTAAGGGGGTGTCAATTATTTTTTTCAGAAGATTACATTTTTCATTATATTTCCACAGTTTCTTTTACAACCGGTCTTGTCAGCCATAATACAGATTCGATGAAAAGGAGCTGCCGGTATCCTCCCTTTATATCCAGTTGATTATTTTCAACCATTCGTGATAATAGCTCCTCTCCTTCCAGCAGGCATGCGATCATGTCTTCATTCCCTTGAATCACGAACTGGGGGTCATGTGCCATTGGGTCTTCCACGATCTTACACTCCTTATTTGAAAGGGAAATGGTGTAACGCTGATCTTCACATTGAAAATCCAGGATGAATGGATTTGATGGAAATAAAAGCTGCAGATGGTACTTCGAACGGCATTGTTCAATTAGAGTTTCTAAGTGATTTATCATACATACCCTCCCGCGAATCTTCTTACTAATACATTCTACTTCTGGGTATTTTATCCTCTCGCAGTCGCTCGACATGATTCAGAAGGAATGTCGCATTCTTGTCGAAATACACAGTTTTGAATATTCAGAATATAAATTCCGAGCAATTTCTCTAAAAATTTCCCAAGAAATATGTCCTTGTTTGTAGAAAGGTTTTCTTCGCGTGATCGTACTTTATTCTAATAAAAGCCATAGAAAAAGACCTTTATATTGTAAAGGTCTCAACTTTCTTCATCATTTCGTATATATATGGGACTGATTGAAAGGCATAAACCCTTTCAACTTCCTTCGAATTCTTATATAGGAGCAGACAAGGAACACTTTCGATGGACTGCTCTTCTGCAAACTTCGGTAAGTAATTCAAATTGACTTTTTCAAAATGAAAGGAATGGGGAAGATTTTCTACGATATCCAGCATTCTCCCGGCTACCTGGCATGTCCCGCACATCGGGGTGTATAGATACACGGCGGCCAGTTCATATGTGTTGATTGCATCGTGCAGCGCTTTTTCATTACTTACCTCGTTCAACTTAACTCATCCTTTTTTCCAAATATTCCGTGTGTACATCGATATTGGCACCGACCAGGACAGATGCAAGATGATACTCGGGTGCAGATGCCACTTCTTTATACATCCTATCGATATATAAGTGTTCTGCCTCCGGGAATTCACGCTTGAATTGTTTCCTCAGCTTTTCTCCTGCATGATCGGCATCTACCAGTATATAAACATCTCTCTGTTCAAGCGAATCAATCAGTTCGTCCATTTTTGCGATGCTGATGGTCCCATTTGTACAGATTATTTCAATCGGTTCTTTTATGATCACTTCGACTTTTCGTTTATCTGTGGTACCTTCGACGATAATTACTTTTTCATCACCAATTTCAAACATTGTCATCACCTTATCTTTCAGAAAATAAGATTAGGATAGTATATTCAATTATTTAGAGATGATGTCCACTACTTACTCATATCTTCTCATTTTTTTCAGGAAATAGAAAGAAAAAAGGCTAGTTTAAACCCCGCTGTTGATATCCGTGCTAGACTTCGCTTTCCGCGGGTAGCCTGTGAGCCTCCGCGGGTAGCCTGTGAGCCTCATCGGCAAGCCTGCGGGGTCTCCCTTTTCCAGCTGCAGGAGTCTTCGTCTTGCACTCCAATCAACAGCTGGAACCGGCTTATACATATTTTTACTAACTAAGCAATTGAGACAGCATCTTTGAATTATATTTACATACCTTGAATCATCTTTATAATAGGCAAAAGGGTGCCGGCTGTCAGTCCTGCACCCTTTTTGGCAATATTAACACCAGCCGCCTTCATCGCAGTCCGTATAACGTGTATCGGACCCTTCAGTGGCGGTGTAGCTTTGAAAAATTTTATTTTCTTTGGCTTCAAAATTAGGTTCCATGGAGATTCCGTCAAGCGGCACAGCCATACTGCCGATCGACTGATTATCAAGGTACAATTCCAACTTTCCATTCTTTAACTTTCCGGTCACACGGTCGGTGACATCGAGTTTCTTCGGTTCCAGCGTCATAAGGGTCATCCTTTCCATATTGGTATCTAACGTTAGAATGCCCCAAATAAAAAACAAAACACCTTGAGAATTCACTCAAGGTGTCCGCGGATTAACCTTCGTTAATCATTTCATCATATTGTTCTGCAGTCATAAGCTTGTCCACTTCACCGGCATCAGCAGGTTCAATGACGATCATCCAAGCTTTTTCGTAAGGGGACTCGTTCACGAATTCAGGGCTGTCAGCAAGTTCTTCGTTCACTTCCACGACTTTACCTGAAACCGGAGCATACAGTTCAGAAACAGTCTTAACGGACTCAACGCTTCCGAAAGGTTCTGAAGCGGTTACTTCGTCTCCAACTTCCGGCAGTTCAACGAATACGATGTCGCCAAGTTCGGATTGTGCAAATGCTGTAATTCCAATTCGTACTTTTTCCCCTTCTGTTTTGACCCATTCATGTTCTTCTGAATATCGAAGATCTTTCGGTGTACTCATTTCAAATCCCTCCAAATCCTTGTTATACAACCTAATATTGACACACTTTTAAATGAAAAAGCAAGAAAACAAAAAGTTTCCCATAAAACTTTTTATACACTGTTACAGAACCTTCCAACTCCGTCCTGACAGGGATCTATTTCCATGTTTCTTCAAATGTTTCTTCCTTGAATCCAACAGTCACTTTCGAGCCGTCAGTCGTGATCGGACGTTTGATGAGCATCCCGTCTGAAGACAGGATCTCAAGCAGTTCATCGTCGGAAGCAGTATTCACTTTATCCTTCAATCCAAGCTCACGATATTTTTTCCCGCTTGTATTAAAGAACTTTTTCAACGGCATGCCGCTTTTTTCGTAAAGGCTTTTAAGTTCTTCCTT
This sequence comes from Rossellomorea aquimaris, assembly GCF_001877785.1. GTDB lineage: Bacteria > Bacillota > Bacilli > Bacillales > Bacillaceae_B > Rossellomorea > Rossellomorea aquimaris_A. The sequence continues at coordinate 68,117 of NZ_MINN01000150.1, forward strand.
GGACGGGGGATTTTCAACGATATGTATTTCATTAAAGTCAGCGTTATTGTCTTCAAGCCATTTCTTGGCTTTGCGGCATGTACCGCATTTTGGATATGAGTAAAATGACAATGACATATTACCACCACCTTTCGATTTTGCCCGGTTTTCTTCTGCTGAAACCATATAGATTGCCTTCCATCATCTCACGACGGAAGGCTGCTTCTCTCCACTAGACTACATTCGACAGACTTCGTTATTTTCCTTCTTTTGCAGGAGGTTTATTCGCAATGATTTTCAATTGTCCCGACGAGCTCTTTAAGCAGTGCAGCCGCATGATCAAGCTCAAGCGAATAGAAGCGCTGAGTTCCTTTCTGCTCCAGGGACACAAGCTTTTGATCTCTCAGTATCTTTAAGTGATGCGAGACAGCTGGCCTTGAAAGTGTGAGATGCTCAGTGATTTCGTTGACAGTCAGAGGTTCCTTTTCGGCGAGGAGGACAATGATATCCTGCCTGTAAGAGTCGCTTAATGCTTGAAATAAAGGTGTGCAAGCACGAAATATTTCAATGGATTTTTGCCCCATAATGTTCACCCTTCTCTTTCTTTCAGCTATTATTATATCCGTTCCTGGACTTTGCGCACAATCTTAGTGACCATCCTGCGCGGGAGGAACCGTATGGACCCTGCAAGCAATCTATTCTTCACTCCCGGTATGATGACAACCTTCTTTTGATTAATCATTTGCTTATATGCTTCGTCCACAACTTCCTCAACAGTCATGACGCCTGATTGGAAAAGTTTCGATTCCTGAAGGTCGGCTGCCTCTTTAAACCCTGTAGAGGTTGCACCGGGACATAGGGCCATAACTTCTACTCCGTGAGACTCCCATTCATTTGCCAGAGCCTCAGAGAATGAAAGGACGTAAGCCTTGGTTGCATAATAGACAGCCATTAATGGTCCCGGCTGGAAAGCTGCAGTGGAAGCGACGTTCAGGATCTGTCCTTGTTTCCGTTTCACCATTTCTTTGCCAAAATACTTACTGAGCTCAGTAAGAGCGGTTATATTTACTTGTATCATATCGACTTCTTTCCTGATTTCTGTCTGTTCAAATTCGCCGAACAAGCCGAAACCGGCATTGTTGATGAGAGTGTGGACTTCAATGCCTTTCGCAGTAACCTGCTCGTATATAGATTTTGAAGCCCTTGGGGCCGCTAAGTCACCCTCAATGACATGTGCCTTAACGCTGTATTTCCCTTCTAATTCCTCTGCAAGTGAAAGAAGCTTATCCTTACTGCGGGCAACAAGAACAAGATCATGTCCGTCTCCAGCAAATTTGTGACTGAAGGAAAGACCTATCCCGCTTGATGCCCCAGTGATCAGAACTGTTTTGTTGTTCATTTATATTAACCGCCTTTCGTCTTTATGTTTAAACACTTAAACGTTTAAACATATAATAATTATTATTCAGCGTTATGTCAAGACAATAGGTAAGCGGCATTTACTCCAGCTGCAATATTGAGGTTTACTAACTTCCTTACCAAAATTAAACCCAAAACAAAAAACAGACCCCCAACTAAATAAGAGGTCCGTTCCTTTCACCAACCATTCACTTATCAAACTACATACTTCTCAGCGTCAACCAGCTTTTCAGATGCTTCACGCTTCACTGCGATCACGTTGATCGGTGTGTGGCGCGTGAATTTACGGAGTGCTGAAAGCATCATGCGGAGAGTGTCGCCCTGTTCTGTTGCCACGAGGGTTTCTTTTGCATGTGCTTCAATTTCATTGAACGCTTCCTGACAGAAGATTTGCGTGTAAAGAAGCTTTTGTTTCGCTTTTTCAGCTCCGCCCTTCTCAAGCGCTTTTTCTGTACGAAGGACAACGGATTCCATGGCATATGCGTTCGATACGATATCCGCGATGTTCACAAGGATTTCCTGCTCTTTTTCGAGTGCATTTCCGAACTTCTGAGCTGCTAATCCAGCTAACATCAAACCGATTTTCTTCGCGTTTTTCACAAGATATTTTTCTTGTGCCAACGGCTCGTCGCCCACTTCTTCAGGCATAAGCATCATCAGTTCTTCCTGAAGAGCCTGCGCTTTTTGAAGGAGCGGCAGTTCGCCTTTCATTGCTTTGCGAAGATACGTGCCCGGTACAAGCAGGCGGTTGATTTCATTCGTTCCTTCGAAGATACGATTGATGCGGGAGTCGCGGTACATTCTTTCAATCTCATACTCCTGCATGAAGCCATATCCGCCGTGAAGCTGGACGCCTTCGTCTACTACATAATCCAGTACTTCCGTCGCGAAGAATTTATTCAGTGAGCACTCGATGGCATATTCAGCGATCGACTTCGCCACTTCCGTTCCATTTTTGACTTCTTCATCTGTAAGCTTGCTCATGCGGTCTTCGAATAATCCTACAGTACGGTATACGGAGCTTTCGGCTGCATACAATTTCGCTGCCATTGTCGCCAATTTTTCTTTAGTCAGGTTGAAAGAAGAAATCGGTGTCTTGAACTGCTGGCGCTGATTTGTGTATTGTACCGTTACTTCAAACGCACGTTTACTTGCACCGACTGCACCTACACCAAGCTTATAGCGCCCGATGTTCAGGATATTGAAGGCGATGATATGCCCTTTTCCTGCCTGGCCGAGAAGGTTTTCCACAGGGATTTCTGCATCTTCAAGAATCAATGTACGTGTGGAAGAACTTTTGATTCCCATCTTCTTTTCTTCCGGACCAGTCGATACGCCTGGATAATCTTTTTCAACGATGAATGCAGAGAAATGCTCGGCGTCGATTTTCGCATACACAACAAATACATCAGCGAATGCCGAGTTTGTGATCCACTGCTTCTCACCATTCAAAATATAATGCGTGCCCGCTTCGTTCAGTTTCGCTGTCGTCTTCGCACCAAGTGCATCTGAACCTGAACCCGGCTCCGTCAATGCATAAGCAGCAAGCTTTTCACCTGTTGCAAGTGCAGGAAGGTACTTTTGCTTTTGATCTTCGTTACCGAAAAGGACGATCGGAAGTGATCCGATTCCGACATGGGCACCGTGGGAGATGGAGAAACCGCCTGCACGGGACATTTTTTCAGCAATCAAAGCCGAGCTCACTTTATCAAGACCAAGTCCGCCGTATTCTTCAGGGACATCCGCTCCAAGGAGACCCAGTTCCCCAGCTTCTTTCAATAAGCGTACGGAATGATCGAATTCGTGGTTTTCAAGATTATCGATGACCGGAACCACTTCGTTCAGCACATAATCTTCAGTGGTTTTCGCGATCATTTTTTGTTCGTCGGAATATTCTTCCGGTGTGAATACTTGATCAAAGCTCACATCTTCGATTAAAAAACTTCCACCCTTAATCAATTTATCAGTTTGATTTGCCATTATTGACATCCCCTTAACGTTTTTTTGAAAGGTTCTATAAACACCGCTGTTGATTTCCGTGGAAGACTTCGCTTTCCGCGGGTAGCCCGTGAGCCTCCTCGTCACTTCGTTCCTGCGGGAAGAAAAGCGGAGGCGGCTCGTTCAGCCCCGACAAGCATAAGATGAATAGGCTGAAAAGGCGCTTTTTGCCTATTTAGCTTATGATCTCGAGGGGCTAGCCGCCGGTGCTGGACAAGTCTCACATAAGCTACTCTTCCCGCAAGAGTCTTCGTCTTCCACTCCAATCAACAGCTAGATCCATTTAATCCAATTAAGCTCCATGAAAATAGACGATTTTAAATTCGATATCTTCATTCTCTTAACCGATCAGTTCAAACACCCCGGCTGCTCCCATTCCGCCGCCGATGCACATGGTGACGATGCCGAATTGCTGGTTGCGGCGTTTCATTTCGTGGACGAGTGACAGGGTCAATTTTGCACCTGTGCATCCAAGCGGGTGACCGAGTGCGATCGCTCCGCCGTTTACGTTCACTTTGTCTGCATCAAGGCCAAGCTGGCGGATGACCTGGATCGACTGGGAAGCGAATGCTTCGTTCAGTTCGAATAGGCCGATATCGGACAGTTCAAGACCTGCCATTTTAAGTGCGCGCGGAATCGCTTCGACTGGGCCGATCCCCATGATTTCCGGCGGCACGCCTGCTACGGCAAAGCTTCTGAACTTCGCCATCGGCTGCAATCCAAGTCCATCCGCTTTTTCGCGGTCCATGACCATCACCGCTGCAGCCCCGTCACTTGTCTGAGAAGAGTTCCCTGCCGTGACAGACCCTTTTACATTGAATGCGGGACGCAGTTTGCCAAGTACCTGTGCACTTGTTTCAGCACGGACCCCTTCGTCCTTCGCAAACTGAAACGTCTTTTCTACCAGTTTGTTCTCGGCATTCACAGAACGCTGCACCACATCAACCGGCACGATTTCATCGTCGAACTTTCCTTCTGCTATCGCTTTTGCCGCTTTCTGATGGCTTCTCACCGCAAATGCATCCTGGTCTTCACGCGATACGCCGAATTTCTTCGCCACTTCTTCTGCCGTGTGACCCATGCTCATGTAGTACTGCGGAGCCGTTTCAGCAAGCTTTGAATTCGGTCGTACGACATGCCCCATCATTGGTACAAGACTCATCGATTCCGCACCGCCGGCAATCGCCGTGTCGGAATGGCCCAGCATGATTTTTTCAGCTGCATAGGCAATGGACTGCAAGCCTGATGAGCAGTAACGGTTAATCGTGATGGCGGGAACCGAACTCGGAAGCCCGGCAAGGCCTCCGATATTCCTCGCCATGTTGAGGCCCTGCTCGGCTTCCGGCATGGCACATCCAATGATCAGATCGTCGATATTCCCCTCATAGTTCCCGGCACGTTTCAATGTTTCTTTTACGACAAGGGCACCAAGGTCATCCGGTCTCACTCCCGCCAATGACCCTTTTCTTGATTTTCCGACTGGTGTTCTGGCACCAGCCACTATGACTGCTTCACGCATGATGTTCCCCCGCTTTCTGGTTTGATTTATATGATTAGTTGCGTAATGGCTTTCCTTTGACAAGCATGTGCTGCATTCTTTGCTGTGATTTAGGCTGAGCGATCAGGCTCAGGAATGCTTCCCTTTCAAGATCTAGTAAGTATTGCTCATCGACTTCGGTTCCGAACGGCACTTTTCCGCCGGCGATTACGTACGCCAGCTTCTTGGCGATCAAAAGATCGTGTTCTGAGATGAAGCCTGATTGATACATCGATTGTGCTCCGAGCAGCAGCGTACCGTATCCTGTTTCACCTGTTACCGGGACTTTCTTGCGGATCGGTGCTTTATAGCCGCTCTCATAAAGGGCGATAGCAGCCTGTTTCGCATCATATAATAAGTGGTCGCCGTTCACACTCACTCCGTCAGCCTTGCTGAGGAAGTTGTTTTCCCTTGCTTCATCGCCAGAAGTCGACACTTTTGCCATGGCGATCGTTTCGAATACTTTATTCGCTATTTTCTGAAGGTCGAATTCCACTCCATTCGGAAGGTTCGCCAGATGTTTCATATAAAGTTCTTTGTTTCCGCCTCCGCCCGGGATCAGGCCGACTCCGACTTCCACAAGCCCCATATAGGTTTCCATGCTTGCCTGAATATGTGCAGCCGGCAGGCAGACTTCGCTTCCTCCGCCGAGCGTCATGCCGAATGGCGCTGCAACGACCGGTTTGGATGAATATTTGACTTTCATCATTGCCTGCTGGAAATGGCGGACGACCATATCGATTTCAAACACATTGTCATCCTGGGCCTCCATCAGGATCATCGCGAGGTTGGCACCTACACAGAAGTTCTTGGCCTGGTTTCCGATGACAAGTCCCTTATAGTTCTTCTCCACTTCGTCAACCGCGAATTTGATCATCTGAATGATATCAAGGCCGATTGCGTTGTTCGGAGAATGGAATTCAAGAAGGGCAACACCGTCCCCGATATCGATCAGGCTTGCACCTGAATTCTTCTTGATCAGCTTTCCTTGTTTTTTCAACAGCTTCAAGTCAATCACTTTCGGGTTGCGCTCTACAAGCTTGTATTCACCATTATGGTAGAAATACAGCTCTCCCTCTTCTTCTTTATAAAAATGGGTATGCCCCGCCTCAAGCATTTCTTCCACCCACTGAGGCACGGTCACGCCTTCTTCTTTCATGCGTGTGACGGATTTTTCAATCCCGATCGCATCCCATGTTTCAAACGGTCCTAGCTCCCAGCCGAATCCCCATTTCATGGCGCGGTCGATCGCCACGATATCATCGGCGATTTCACCGTGCAGCTGCGCTGAATAAGTAAGGACCGGGGACAGGATGTTCCATAGGAGGGAACCTGCTTTATCTTTCGCATAGGCAAGGGACTTGATTTTATTCCGGAGTCCCTTTTCATTCTTGCTCATTTCAACTGAAGCGGTTTTCAGCTTTTTACGCGGCCCGTATTCCAATGTTGCCGGGTCCAGTTCAAGGATCTCTTTGCCCTGCTTCAGGAAGAAGCCCTGGCCGCTCTTGCTTCCAAGCCAGCCGTTTTCAAGCATCTTTTGCATGAATGCAGGCACTTCGAATACTTTCTTTTCATCGCCGTCCACTTGATCGTAGACATTTTTAGCCACATGCGCGAACGTATCCAGACCAACGACGTCAAGCGTTCTGAACGTTGCACTCTTTGGTCTGCCGATCAACGGACCTGTTATGGAATCGACCTCTCCCACGCTGTAACCGCCTTTCAGCATTTCCTGCACTGTCACGAGCAGTCCGTATGTCCCGATTCGGTTTGCGATGAAGTTCGGTGTATCTTTTGCAAAGACGACACCTTTCCCGAGTGCATCTTCACCGAATGTTTTCATGAAGTCCACGACGTCACGATCAGTCTTCTTAGTCGGGATAACTTCAAGAAGCTTCAGGTAGCGCGGCGGATTGAAGAAGTGGGTGCCGAGGAAGTTCTTCTGGAAATCCTCCGAACGGCCTTCTGCCATTGCTTCGATTGAGATGCCAGATGTATTGGAGCTGATGATGCTTCCAGGCTTACGGTGTTGTTCAACCTGTGCGAATACCTTCTTTTTTATGTCCAAATTTTCAACTACGACCTCGATGACCCAATCGCACTCGCTGATTTTTTTCATGTCATCTTCAAAGTTACCGGCTGTGATCAGCGATAAGTTTTGTTTGGAAGTGAGTGGAGCAGGTTTTTGCTTAAGGAGCTTTTTTAAAGCGTTTTCACTCATGCGATTGCGAAATGCCTTGCTCTCTGATGTTAAACCCTTTGCTTTATCTTCTTCTGTCAATTCACGCGGGACGATGTCTAATAATAGTGTTGGAATACCGATGTTCGCTAAATGTGCCGCAATCCCGGATCCCATTACTCCCGATCCCAATACTGCAGCTTTTTGAATTCTGCGCGTCAATGTGTTCTCCCCCTTTGTTTGCACTGTGTTTTCATTGGATAACCGGCCTGATTTGGTCTGGTCCGGACAACTTTGAATGAATACTCATTCATTTTTTCCTCAAAAAAAAGATCCGAATGAGTTTCTGTTATCTATAATATATCGGATATTCTAAAATATCGCAATATTTAAACGTTTAAAATTGTGAAATTTTTTCAGTTTTTCTAGTGCCTTAATTCCCATGTCATAAACTCTCCTCCATAAGGACATTTTAAGAATGGAGGTGTTTTTCATGGCAAAACGCAAAAAAGATCCTTCAAGAGCAGGCGTCAGCGCTGCCAGTGTAAAAGGGAATGCCGGTCCGACAGTTGAAACTGACGGCGGCGGAAAAGTAAACAGTCAAAACAATCAATTTAAAAAGCAATAAGAGATGATCACAGGCGTCTTTGCAGGCTCCTGTGATTGTTTTTGGTCCATTTTTATGTTGAGTTGTGATTTTAAGGAGTAAACGGTAGGGAATTCGGCGGCAAGGACCAACTACTTCACCACCGGATTTGGTTTATGCTGAATGCTTAAAAATATCCTTTTATGCTGATTTTTTCGGATATATGCTGACAAATTTTTATTTATGCTGAATTATTTAGATTTATGCTGACTTTAGTAAAAAACGGAAACAAATTCCTCTTCTGCAATGACAGCCGTTTCCCCTTAAGGCCCATCCCTCGCTTCAATAACGCACTAAAGTGCAAACCCCAGACAAAATAAATAAAATATGCTGAAATGCAAAAATTAACTTTGCTTCCCTGTACGTTATGAAGTAAACTAAAAGTATTGTGTTTGGTTGTCAGACCTCTTACTTCAACAGAGTAGAGGGTACAACCAACAGTCTTTTGATAACGTTTACAGATAAGGAGAGAAAATACGATGATGATTCGTAGATCAGTATTTTTTACTATAGGATTATTCATTTTGACGATGGGTGTTTCATTGATCATTAAATCGGGGCTTGGGGCTTCTGCGTGGGATGCGCTCGCGGTGGGCGAGTCGAGAATGTTCGGCATCACGGTCGGTACCGCGGTGTTCGTTAATGGAATCGTGTTGATCGTTCTCAACGCCCTTATTATGAAAAAACGTCCAGATGTTCTGGCGACATTGACGATTTTTGTTATTGGCCTGTTAATTGATTTCTGGCTGCTGATTGTGTTGGCTGACTTTGCTCCAGTGATGATGGTCAATCAATTTATTGCTCTTGGACTCGGAATATTGACAGTAGGATTAGGTGTTTCCATTTACCTTCAGGCTAAATTCCCTGCAAGTCCAATGGACACGCTTATGGTGGCAATTCATACCCGCTTCGGGCTGAACCTGCGCAATTCACGGATCCTCTCAGAAGGATTTGCATTGACACTTGCCTTCTTATTTAAGGGGGATATCGGGATCGGCACAATTCTTGTAACGGTTCTATTAGGATTCGTCGTACAATATATGTATCCGATTTTTGAACAGTTATTCGAGAAAAAATCGTTTTCTAAAGCGGCGGTTCCAACTGAATAAAGGCTGGGTAGGGTGAGACTTTGAGAGTTTCATCCTTTTTTTAATTGATATACTTTTTTTGAACTGTCCATAGTAGCAAGAAAGACGGATTTGATATCCTTTACATGTTTCATATTCAGTTGATTCAGCACCCAACTCTCATCCACCCCCGCTTTTTCAAGGTTTTCAGGGATGAATTTGCCTTCGTTTATGATAATCAGCGGGATGTGTGAAGGCTTGACTGGCAGGTTCATGTCGGCAGGGGTAACAGCTGATCCGGCATCAAACTTCATGACGGATATATGTGCATTCGGCTCCAAAATTGCATACTTCACTTCGCTCACGTCAAAAACATTATGTATCCTCAGTTCGGATAAAAGCAAATCAACACTGATAAACTGCCGTTTCAGATTTTTCACTACGACTTTTCCATTATCAATCAAAATGGCTGGTTTTCCATTAAAGAAGAAGCTGAACGTTCGATTTTTCAATGAGATGAAGCTGAATGCGGTATGCCAGAAAAATAGGGTAAGTAAAGGTACGAACATATAAGTGAAAGAAACCTTTCCGTCAAGAACGGGTGATACCGTAATGGCACCAAGGATCCATATAAGTGCAAAATCATAGGTGGTCAGCTGATTTACTGCCCGTTTATATACATTTCTTCCGACCAGATACCCTACGCACCCTACTATAACCGTTCTGATCAGAAACCCCGCCAATGTGATATCCTCAATCCTTCCAAATACTTCAGGCATCTTTATACCTCCCTTTTAATTAATGTACAGTTCACCTGCTGGAGTCAGAAGTCCGATATAAACCTTCTCCAAACCTGTAACGTTCTGTCTGTCCAATTCTGCCATGATCCAGTTCACATCCAACTTCCTTTTTTTTAATACTTCCTTGTCAATCCTGCCTTCGTATATGACGATATCTGATAACTGCTTTGTAGTCATCGGAACTTCCATGGCTGCCTTTGTTACCGGCAGGCTGTTACTATTTTTAGCCACACTGAAATCCCCGTTAGGCTCTGCAATCATATATTCCACATTTTTCAAATCAAAGGCATCCTTCTGCCTCAGGATTGAAAATAAATTATCAATGGTAAGCAGCGTCTTTCTCAAATTCTTTTTGTGTACCTTTCCTTTTTCTACAATGACAGTCTCTCTTTTTGATGCAAAATAAGGTGACAGTTTTAAATAACTGTAGGAAAGCAAGAGTATGATGATGATATAAACGGTTATGATCGAGATGGCATCGATTGGACGGGATTCAGGCTGCACCATACGTGAAGCTGCAATATGACTGATTCCCGCCGCAACCAGGAAATTATAAGGTGTCATAATTCCCGGCTGTCTAAAGCCTAATGATTTATCAGCCAGGAAAAGGACAAAATATAAAATTGTCGTACGTATGAACAATTCCAGATAATTCAATTCTTCTGCTTTAAAAAGTATATCTTTCCATTCCACCCAGCTACACTCCTTCTCGTTATGCACTCTCCTCCCTCCCTATTGTTTGTTAGTTCATCGCTGACAATACATCGGTACAATAAACTCCGGTTTATAATACCTTTTTCATCAAAACCAAGCCCAAAAATGATATGATGTTTCTATTATTCTATTTCATTATTAGGAGCGTTTTTTATGCTGCAGGTATTAAATAAGAAATTAGAGAAGCTTATGCCCTTCATTACACCCTCAGCCGTTCTGCTCGGTGTATTGTTTGCTCCATATTTATCACCTTTGACGTTCATTGTGCCTTGGGTATTCGCATTTATGACATTTTCGGGGTCCTTGAGCTCAAATTTCCATTCCGTTAAGCGGGCCGTTCAATTCCCGGTGCCCCTTTTGGCTTCCCTCCTCATCCTTCACATCATCATGCCGCTTTGGGCGTTCGGGATGGGAAGCATCGTCTTTCCTGAGGATGGGCTGACAGTGACGGGCTTACTGCTGGCGATGGTCATTCCCACCGGAATCACGAGCTTCGTATGGGTGACCATTTATAAGGGAAATATCGGTCTCGCCCTTTCCATCATTCTCGTCGATACAATCCTTTCCCCCTTCATCGTGCCGGCCAGCCTGTCTCTGATTGTCGGACAAAAGGTTGAAATGGACAGCTGGAGTATCATGAGCGGTTTATTGTGGATGGTCGTGATTCCATCCATCATTGGAATGCTATGTAATCACCTGACAAAAGGAAGCATCAAGGACACAGTCGGGAAACAGTTATCCCCTTTTACTAAAATCGGAATCGGAGTGGTGGTTGCCATCAATAGTTCGGCTGTCGCTCCTTATTTAAAAGATATCAGTCTTAAACTCTTCCTGATTGCTTTCACCGTGCTTTTCATCGCCATCTCCGGGTTCGCACTGGCATGGCTGCTTGGCAGCCTGCTTAAACAAACAAGAGATACCAAAGCAAGCCTTTTATTCACCGGGGGGATGAGGAACATCAGTGCAGGGGCTGTCATCGCCGTTCAATACTTTCCCGCTGCCGTTGCAGTCCCTGTCGTGATCGGCATGCTTTTTCAGCAGGTGCTCGCCTCACTGTTCGGCTTTTTATTTTATCGCCATGAAGTGAAAATGAATTCATAACAAAAAGGACCCGTCAAAGGTCCTTTTTTGTTGAGCTGCTATTCGATTCAGGTTCTGAATGAAGGGGATTTTCGTGTACCTCCCCGAGTTCAGGGGAGTCCTCAGTGGATTCAATCCCGGCTTCACTGGAGCCGCTGCATTCATCTTGACAATCTTCTTTAATCCCGTCGCTTTGTTCAGCTAGACCAGGACTCTCATCTTTTTTCACAAAACCTTCGCCAGTCTCCTCAGGATCTTTCTTCGCATTCAACAGCTGATGAATATGCTTTCGTTGACTTTTACTCGCAAGCACATACAACGTATCGTCTGCTTTAATGATTGTGTCCCCTGTAGGGGTGATGAGATCATTTTCCCTGATCACCGCTGAAATCAGTGTTTTCTCAGGGAGTTCGATCTCCTTGATGGCTTTACCTGTAATAAATGCTTCGTCATTGATGTGGACTTCAATCATCTCATTATTGGTCTTACCGATGCTCACAAGTTCGATCGTGTGGGCAAGCGGCGGCCGGTCCTTGCCGGCAAGCTTGAGATAATTCGCAAGCGGGGTGATCGTTGCGCCTTGCACCAAAGCGGATAAAAGGACAACGAAGAACACCACATTGAAGATAATCTCACTGTTTTCAATCCCCGCCACCATCGGGAAGGTGGCAAGTACGATCGGAACTGCCCCTTTCAGGCCGGACCAGGATATGAAGAACTTTTCTTTCATATTGAAGCTTTTACCGAACGCAAGGCTGATATAGACGCCAAGCGGACGGGCAACAAAGATGAGGAGAACAGATAATATGATGCCCTGAAGCGCGATTCCCGGCAGATGCTGCGGGAATACGAGCAGGCCAAGCAGGATGAACATGACGATTTGAAACATCCATGCAAATCCTTCATTAAATCGGATGATGGACTGTCTGTAGGTCAGTTCCCCATTCCCTACTAGTATCGCCATTACATAGACAGCGAGCAGACCGCTGGCACCGGCAATGGTGGTGAGAGAATAAGTAAGGATGGCCAATGATACAGAGAGAACCGGATATAATCCGGAAGAATCAAGATTGATGCGGTTTATGATCCAGACGGAAGCAAGTCCAAATAAAATCCCGAACACAGCTCCCATCCCCATCTGCCAGAAAAAGTTCAAAATCAGATTGATTGGATTTGAATCAGGGAATTGGAGCAGCTGCAGAAACGCTACAGTCAGGAAGATTGCCATCGGATCGTTACTACCCGATTCTGCTTCCAATGTAGCTGAAATTTTCGGCTTGATGTTCTTATTGCCCAGTACCGAGAATACGGCTGCTGCATCAGTAGAGCCGACGATGGCACCGAACAGCATCCCTTCAAGCCAGGTCAGGTCGAGGATATATTTTGCGGCGACCCCTATGGACAGGGTCGTAACAACGACACCGATAGTAGCAAGTGATAACGCCGGTTTATAGACACTTTTTATATCGCTCCATTTAGTCTGAAGTCCGCCTTCAAACAAAATGATGATAAGTGCAATTGTACCGATGAATTGAGTGATATGAGCGTTATCAAAGAAAAAATATGAATTCAGGATCATACCGACAGCAATGAAGAGAACAAGAGATGGAACGCCAAGACTTGATGAAAACTTGGCAAAAAGGACTCCGATAAGAAGCAGGAGTGCAAGAAGGAATGAAACATTTTCAATAGAAAAATCCATTTAATCGCCCCGTAGAAAGTATTTATGTTATGGTTTATTATACTATATTGTGAATAAGGTCACAATCAATACCCCTTTTTTCAAAATAATTTAAAAAAATAAAACTCCACAAGGATAGCCGTGGAGTTTTTCATTCTTATTTATTTTTCATAACACCTTTCAACACAAATGCGACGTTTGCAGGGCGTTCAGCAAGACGTCTCATGAAGTAGCCATACCAGTCAGTGCCATATGGGACATACACTCGCATTTTGTAGCCTTCCTCCACCAGTTCTCGCTGGCGTTCAACGCAGATCCCAAAGAGCATCTGGAATTCGAATTGATCGCGCGGGATGTTATGTTCTTCAGCAAGTTTCTTTGTATAGTCGATGATTTTGTCATCGTGAGTGGCGATCGCCGTATAGTTACCGTTCAGCATATGCATCTTGATGATTTTTTTGAAGTTATCATCTACATCTTTTTTCTCAGGAAATGCAACTTTCGATGACTCTTTATATGCACCTTTCACAAGACGCAGATTCGGGGAATAGGCATTCAGCTCTTCCATATCCTTTTCTGTTCTGTAAAGGTACGCCTGAATGACCGTACCGATATTGTCATATTCCAATTTCAGTGTCTTGAAGATCTCGAGGGTCTTCTCACAGCGTGAGTAATCCTCCATATCGATTGTCACAAAGACATCGTGCTTCCTTGCTTCTTCAAGGATCATCCTCATGTTCTTCGTTACAACATCCTCTTGGAGGTCAAGCCCCATCGATGTCAATTTGAGCGATAATTGGGAACGTAATTTCTCTCTGCCTATCGCACGGACTGCTTCTACACATTCAAGGGCCATTTGATTGGCTTCCTCTACGTTATCGACAAACTCACCCAAATAATCTATTGTTACCACAAGATTCTGTTTATTCAATTCGCGAATGACCTCTACTGCTTGATCTATTGAAGAACCTGCAACAAATCTGGCCGCCCCGAAACGCAGGCCGTACTTTTTGGCCATTTTGGTTATCGGCTTATTTTTAGAAAGGAATAAAAAGAAATTACGCATTGCTTGCTCCATGTTGCTACCTCCCTGAAAAGAACATATATGTCATACTATGAAAACGTTTTCTTTTTTGATAAAAAGAAAAGATTTCGTGTAGTATTCTGTTTACCAACATTTTATCACCTATTAAACGTTTTGAATATACTTTTGTTACTTTCTTAGTAGAATATTATCGAAATTTGTTGAAGGTGCATAACGTGCATGAAAAAAGGCACAATAACGGTTGTTGGAGCTTGAGCATGGTTTTATTTTCAAAACATACATTAGGTCAAAATACTTATACTTTAAGGAGGAATCATTTATGCAGCAGCAACCCCAGCAGGGCAGCCAGCAGCAAACGTATACGCAGCCCCCTCAAATGTTAACGACGAAGGATTCACTGTATTTGAATGATATGCTTGCATGGAATCTGACGGCGATGAAGAAATGTCATTTTGCAGCCACCCAGTGCCAGGACCAGGAAATCAAGGCAGAGCTGGATAAGTGCGGGCAGATGCATCAACGTCATTATGAGCAATTATTGGTGCACTTGAACACGACTACTACTAATCAGGGCATGATGTAGAAAGGAGACTGAACCGCATGAATCAGCAAAATCAAAATCAGCAGAAGATCCAAAATCCGCAGACGCAGGTACCATCAACTCCGCAAATGAACGACCGTGATTTCATCACCGATGTACTGACTCACGAAAAATACATGACCGCTTCATACTGCACGGCTCTTAATGAGGCAAGCCACCAGGCGCTGTATCAAGATCTGCTTACGATCTTCAACGAAACACAGAACGCCCAGCGCGAACTGTACAATGAAATGTTCCGCAAAGGCTGGTACAAGCTCGAAGCAGCTGACAGCCAGAAAATCCAGCAGTCCTATCAGCAGCACCAGCAGTATTCTTCCCAGTTCCCATACGGGACAGGTGCAGGCGGACAGCTTCAATAGTTTGTTTTTGATGGTGCGGTCTCTTTTATGGGGACCGCTTTTTCGTGTGGGCGCGCGCGGATGAAAGGAACGGGCTCGGGCCTTTTTCAGCATTGACGAAAAAACAAGAGGCCGGGTTTATTTTCAGGGTGGTGTTTGATGCATTGATGGAGAAGAAATGGACCTCTTCGGGCCCGATTTACTAATGAATTTGGCAGGATTCCCGTGGATTTCAATGGAAATTGACTCATTTTTATAAAAACCAGCCTGTCTTTCACCGCAGCATTCGGCTTGTGTGTAAAATACGTGCCACTTTTCAGATTTACAAGCCTCTTTTGAAAAATACAGTCCACTTTCCAAATTCACGTGCCACTTTTCAGAAATACGAGCCACTTTCCCCGTTTTTCAAGCAACATGTCGAATTTTCTTTATGGGTGCCGTGCTCGCATACCCAGACCCAGATTAACACTCCATCCACTGCTCCAGCCTCATACAATCCACAAAAAAAGCACCCATCCCAGGGTACTTTCAACACCTATCAGCCAAAATCATCTATTCATCCTTCTTCTTCCGGTTCATTTCCTCCCGGTGGGCCTCGTTCAGCTCTTTGATCTCACCGATGATTTTCTTTATTTCTTCTTTGCCCTCTGGATACAGGGAGTTCCAGTGCTTCACGAGTGCAGGCATTTGTTTGGCGACGAATGAGTAAAGTGCATATTGGGTCACCATTTCTTTTTTCTCTGGGGACGTGTCGCCGATAAGAAGCTCTGTGTATTTATCAAGGAGTGCATCAAATTGTTTCTGAAATTCGCTCATGATATTCAGCACCTCCAGTTTAGTTTGATTCGCAAACCGTCCGCTTCACCTTGCACATTTGCGGACAGCTCTTGCAGCGGAATTGTTCGCCGTTCTCCAATCGATAGGAATAACAGCATGTCTTCCGGACCCGGATTTCATCGTCCAGACCTTCAACTTTTACTTTTTCAGTATAATATCTCTTCAAAGGATTCTTCTTATATTCACCGAACCAGCTGCTGTTTTCGTCGCTTAATAATTGGGCAAAATCATGCTGCTTCTGTTCCCTTTCAGAAGTGAATGCCTCATTTTCATAAATCCAGAAAAGATAGACCGCAACATTCTCCCACAGGATCAGACCCGGCAGCTTAACGGAGCGTTTCAACACTCCGATCATTTTTTCAACGTGTCCTGCGAACAGGGAGCGGATGAATTCTTCTTTTTCAGCAGGGGAAGTAAATTCCCCGACGCCAAGATCTTTCAGATAGAATTGAGGGAGCCACAGTCCCTGATCATTTACATGATCGACAAGCACAAGATTCTCTGGTGACAGATTCAATTTCCGGTTCCAGCAGGTTGCAGAAAGTATCCCAAGAGCTGCGACAAACGCATAACGCTTCATGAAAAGGGATCCGGCTGTCTTCAACTCGCTGGATCCCATTAGTGCAAACCTGTCTTCAAGATAGCGGACCATCTCCCCTTCATCGAAAATAAGCCGCGATGCTTCAGTGCCTCCAGAACCAGACGGGACCCCCTTCAAAAAGCGGTACTGCTCCAGAAGTGACCACTGATCTTGAGTCAGTGAAGAAGTCCTCATACAGGCTCACCTATAGAATTGAGGATGCATCTGCCTTTTCCGAACGGGATGCAGAGCGGCGTTCCGAACAACGGATCGCTCGTCACCTGGCAGTCCATATCAAAGACATTCTTCACCAACTGGCAGCTGATGATCGTTTCAGGTTTCCCCTGTGCATAAATCTTTTGATCCCGGATAGCCACGATATTGTGCGCGTAGCGGCAGGCAAGGTTCAAATCGTGAAGGACCATGACGATCGTGCGCTCTTCCGTCTCGTTCAATTCAAACAACAGATCTAGGATTTCGATCTGATGGGTCATATCCAAATAAGTGGTGGGCTCATCCAACAGGATGATGTCCGTATCCTGGGCAAGGGTGAGCGCGATCCAGGCACGCTGGCGCTGCCCTCCCGACAGTTCATCGACTTTGCGGTGCTGCAGTTCTTCCATTTTCGTGGCTTTAAGTGCATTCTGGACGATTTCCTCATCTTTATGGGACCATTGTTTGAGCCATGTCTGATGCGGATATCTCCCTTGTTTAACCAGCTGGAGTACCGTCAATCCCTCGGGTGCCGTCGGCGATTGAGGAAGGATCGCCATCTTGCGCGCCACTTCCTTGGTGGACAGCTTGGCAATGGCATCGCCTTCTAAAAGGACAGATCCCTGCTTCGGTTTCAATAAACGCGCGATGGAGCGGAGCAATGTCGACTTCCCGCATCCGTTTCCACCGATGAATACGGTGATTTCCCCTTTGGGAATTTCAATATTCAGTTCATCGATGATAATCCTTTCACCATAAGCCAGGGTTAAGTCTTTCGTTTCAAGCATGCTCATTACGCAGCCAACTCCTTAAGAATTTCTTGTTTTAAATAGAAGATAGATAAAATACGGTGCACCGATTGCGGCGGTAAATACTCCTGCAGGAACCTCGAGGGGCAGGAACAGCGTCCGTCCGATCAAGTCAGCGAGCATCACAAGGATCCCGCCGATGAGAGCAGATGCCGGAAGCAGTGCGCCGTAAGATGAGCCTACCATCCGCCTCGCCATATGAGGGGCCATCAAGCCGACAAATCCAATCCCCCCTGCAAAGGAAACCGCTCCGCCTACCAATACCGTCGCCATGATGAGAAGGAAGAAGCGCTGCCTTTGGACATGCCCTCCCACTCCCTTGGCCAGTTCTTCACCAAGTTCCTGGATATTCAATTGACGTGTGATGAAAAAGCTGATCAGGATGAACACGATGCTCCATGGAAGGAGGATCGAAACATCCTGCCAGTCCGACCCGTTGACAGTACCGGTGATCCAGATATTTGCCTGGCTGGCCCTGTATATGGGACCCATGATCATCAACAGCGTTGTGACTGCCTGGGTCAAAGCTGAAATCCCGATACCGATCAAGACTAGTCTTACTGGCGAGACGCCTTTTCTCCAAGCAAGAAAATAAACGAGGAATGCGACAACGGCTGCCCCTATGAAAGCAGCGACCGGCATCCACTGGATGCTGACCGGAAGCGTGCCGTCCTCATTACTGAAAATCGTTAAAAATGCCACGACCGCGGCTCCCGCCCCGCCGGTGATCCCGATGATATCCGGAGAAGCCAGGGGGTTTCTGATCATTCCCTGCAGAATTCCGCCGGCAACTGCAAGGGCCATACCTGCAAGGAGAGCGATGATGATACGGGGCAGACGAAATGATTTCACGACGAGCTCTTCAAGGCCCGTTCCGCCTCCGAAAAAGACGCTGACGACATTCCACGGGGCGATCTTCATATCCCCTATCCCGGTGCTTACAATCAATACAAGGGCAGTCAGCACACCAAGTATCGTCACTTTTTTTAATGCGGACAAATCGATCAAAAAAGATATTCTATCTTTAAACCAGCGTTTCCCTATGAATCTATTCATTTTAGAACCCCTTCCTGGCCACATACACAAAGAATGGAGCACCGATGACAGCGGTCATCACACCAACAGGCACTTCCTGGGGCATGATGATGTAGCGTGCAGCTATATCGGCAGTCAAAAGAAGGACCGCGCCCAGTAAACCTGCGTAAGGGATGAGCCACTTGTGATCGACTCCTATCAGCTTCCTGGCCAGATGAGGAATGACAATCCCGATGAATCCGATCGGTCCCGCAATTGCGACGGAACCACCTGCTAAGAGGACGACGATCAAGAGCGCCAGGAACTTAATGAGGTTGGTTTTCAATCCAAGTCCCTTGGCTACGTCTTCACCCATTGCTAATATATTCATTTTGCCTGCGAGTATGAGCGCCCCGATCCACCCTGTCAGGATGTAAGGGAAAACCCCTGTCAAAATCTCCAGCTTCCTGCCCTGTACCGAACCGGCAAGCCAGAACAGAACCTGTTCAAGCGCCGATTCATCGAGTACGAGCAGGCCTTGCGTAAAGGACGAGAACATCGCTGTGATCGCAGCCCCGGCAAGGGTCAGTTTCATCGGTGTAAGACCGTTATTGCCTGCTGCACTGATGGCATATACGCCAAAAGCGGCGATCCCCGCACCGAAGAAGGAAAGCCAGGTGAAGGTCTGCAGGTCGGTGATCCCGAACATAGTCACGGCGACCACCACCATGAAACCACCCCCTGCGTTGATGCCGAATATGCCCGGTGATGCGAGCGGATTCTTCGTCAACGTCTGCATGAGTACCCCGGAAATGGCGAGTGAAGCCCCGACAACGGCAGCGATCAGCGCTCTTGGCAGCCGGATTGTCTGCAGAACCAGATGTTCGGTGGACTGGTCGGGATTCATAAACGATTCCAATGCCGTTTTCCAGGATGTATCCGTATATCCGTATACGATGCTCATTCCGATACATATAATAAGGAAAAAGACCGTCCCTAGAAATAAAATGAATTGTTTTTGCGTTTTAATCATATGTTTACCTTTCAGGTCACAGTTTACGTAATGGGTAGAATAATCCTTCTTACCCACTTCCTATTTTAGAGAAGATTGGGAGTGCCGTCAATGACTTTGAAAATCATTATCAATTAGTTGTTGACAATGAAAACCTTCTCAATTATGATTATGTTTGTGAATGATAATCATTATCAACCAAACTATTTTTAGGAGGATTCATACATATGAAAGTAAGAAGTTTATTGTCTTTACTGTTGATCTCTTCCCTTCTTTTCCTGGCAGCCTGCGGGAACAAAGAGGAAGAAAAGGATTCATCAGCAAGTAATGATGACAAAAAAGAAGAAACATACACAGTAGAACACGCAATGGGTAAGACTGAAATAAAAGGCACTCCCAAAAAGGTCGTCATCCTGACAAATGAAGGCACGGAAGCACTTCTTGCATTGGGTGTGACTCCTGTTGGTGCTGTCCAATCTTGGACTGGTGATCCTTGGTATGATCACATCGCTGATGATATGAAAGACGTTGAAGTAGTGGGAACTGAAAGTGAATTGAACATCGAAGCGATCGCAAAGCTTCAGCCGGATCTGATCATCGGTACGAAACTCCGTCAGGAAGAGCAGTACAACCAACTGAAAGAAATCGCTCCGACTGTTATGTCTGAAACACTTAAAGGCAACTGGAAAGAAAACTTCGAACTGTATGCAAAAGCATTGAATAATGAAGAAAAAGGAAAAGAAGTAATGGCTGAATACGATCAGCGCATTGAAGACCTGAAAGGCAAATTGGGCGATAAGCTGAATCAGGAAGTTTCAATGGTACGCTTCCTTGCAGGCGATGTCCGCATCTATCACAAAGATTCATTCTCGGGCGTCATCCTTGATCAATTGGGATTCGCACGACCTGCTGAGCAGGATAAAGATGACTTTGCCGAAAATGGTGTAACGAAAGAACGTATCCCTGCAATGGACGGGGATGTCCTCTTCTATTTCACATATGAAACAGGGGACGGCGAAGCAAACAAATTGGCTGAAGAATGGATCAATGATCCACTGTTCAAAAACCTTGAAGCAGCCAAATCAGGAAACGTCCACGAAGTAAGCGACGCAATCTGGAACACCGCAGGCGGCGTAATGGCTGCTAACGCAATGCTCGACGACATCGAGAAAATTTTCTTGGACAAAGAATAAGAAGCAACGAAAGAGGCTGGGACAAAATTGTTTTGGTCTGAGTAAAACCCGAATTAATTTGCACACTATGCGGCAAATTAGTTCGGGTTTTTAATTTGTTAAAAATATATTCAGATTTCAGCCTTTCCTAGCGGTTGATTGGAGTGCAAGACGAAGACTCCTGCGGGAAGAGTAGCTTATTAGAAAAGCGGAAGGGCTTTGCTCAGAGGCGTGTGGCATAAGACGAATCGGCCACGAAGGCGTTCTTTGCCTTCTTGGTCGTTTTGGCTTATGACAGTTGCCTCTAAGCCCTGCAGCTGGACAAGTGAGACCCCGCAGGCTTGCCGAGGAGGCTCACGGGCTACCCGCGGAAAGCGAAGTCTTGCACGGAAATCATTAGCGGTATAAAGAACCTATATTGATATTGTTCGTATTGTTCGTCTTTATATGGCAATTTCTTAGTTTTGGTCCAACCTCTTTTGATTAAAAAACCCATCCCAGCTCCCCTTCAACTTTTCATAATTCTCCCTTTTTCGGAAACACTAGAGGATACACCAAGACGAACTTGAGGGATTCCTATGTTTTCTTTCTTTAAGAATAACAATGATAAGAACAAAAAAAAGCCGTCCTTTAATAGCATCAAATCCGCTTTTGATAAATCAGTTGATTATCAGCATTCTTATTACCTGAATCCCTTTACCGGGGTGAAATTCAGCCTTCATTATTTCACTACTTTGATTGACGGAAAAATACTGCAGGAAGATGTTCTTCCCTATGTGCTGTCAAAGGATTTCAATGACCTTGACGACCTGAAAACTATCGTCCCGATTATGGATATAGAAATCTCACAAGACGAAGCCGTCATCGAACAGAAACTTTTGAACGGATATTCCATGTTGACGATGGACAAATCCAATCGGAAATTCGCTTTCATCGCGACCAAAAATGAAATGGGACGCAAAGTGTCACAGCCGGAAGTTGAATTCAGTGTAGTCGGTCCTAAAGAGGCATTTGTTGAATCACTGAGCGACAACTTGAACCTCCTGCGTAAACGGGTCCCGGTAAAGGAGCTTACGGTCGAAGAATTGAGTGTCGGTACCATCACTCATACAAGAATCGCCCTCATTTACCTTGATGGTTTAGCAGATGAAGCGAATGTAAACACGGTCCGTCAGCGGTTGGATGCCGTTGATTTCGACCAGATTATGGACAGCTCGTTCATAGAACAGCTGATATCGGATAATACCTTATCACCCTTTCCATTGCTATTGGATTCGGAACGTCCGGACCGCGTCGCTTCCGTGTTGATAGAAGGCAAAATTGCCATACTGGTGGACGGATCGCCTCATGCATTGATCGGGCCCACCACACTTGTTGAATTTTTCAACGCATATGAAGATTATTTTCTTAACTTTATAGTCGCATCCTTCTTCCGTCTTGTACGTGTATTTTCGGTTGCCTTCTCGATTCTGATCACGCCAATCTATGTAGCGGCCCTTACGTATCATTACGAGCTGATACCGAAGGACTTGATGGCCACACTCGTCACATCGAGGCAGGAAATCCCGCTGCCTCCGATACTCGAAGCACTGTTCCTGGAACTCACCATTGAACTGCTGCGGGAAGCAGGGGCGCGGCTCCCGACGAAGGTCGGCCAGACGATCGGTATCGTGGGCGGTATCGTTATCGGGACAGCATCGGTTGAAGCAGGCCTTACGAGTAACGTCCTGCTCATCCTTGTTGCCCTTGCCGCACTGGCTTCGTTCACAACGCCGGTTTACCGGATGGGTAATACAATCCGTATCCTCCGCTTTCCATTTTTACTATTGGCACAGCTGTGGGGGCTCCTCGGAATTGTTTTCTGTTTCTGTTTCCTTCTGGGGCACCTAATGAATCTGACCTCACTCGGCCGGCCATTCCTGGAGCCTTTATACCCGCCGCGTTTAAAGGATTTGAAGGACGCTCTCATAAGGTTTCCGTTTTTCAAGCAGCCGGACCGTCCTTCATTCCTGCGGACAAATAAATCTACGCGATTCAATCCCTCCGAAGGGAAGAAAAAGCTTGATATCGACGAATGATTGGAGGTGCTGTAATGCAGCCGATTCCTGAAAGCAGAAAAGTCTCCCCTTTTCTCGTATTCTTTCTTATACATGCGATCCAGGTCGGAGCCGGAGTGTTGGGCTTTCAGCGGATCATCTCTCAGGTTGCAGGGTATGATGGATGGATTTCAGTAATACTCGCCGGAATCACCACCCATATCCTCATGTTCATCATGTATCTTTTATTGGACAAAGGCGGCGGCGACCTTATAGAAGCCCATGCCCTCGTTTTTGGAAAATGGTTAGGGAAAGTGATGGACCTTATATTCGTCCTTTATTTCACACTGCTTGTCGTCACGATTTTGAGAACCTATATCGAGGTCGTCCAGGTATGGATGTATCCAAGGCTCAGTACCTTTTATTTCGCCCTTGGCTTTATGATCCTGGCTTATTATATCGTTTCGGGCGGGGTAAGGAATATTGCAGGGGTGGCTTTTTTCGGGACGATCCTTCCGAGCTATCTGTTGTTGACATTCGCATTCACATTCCCGTTCAGCGATTTCCGGAATATGCTTCCCGTCTTTGATCATTCGTTTAAGGAAATCATGCTGGCCACAAAAAAAATGTCGCTGACGTTTCTTGGCTATGAATCGATCCTGCTGCTTTATCCCTTCATAAAAAATGCGAAGAAGTCCCAGAAATATGCACAATGGGGGCTGTTTACCACTACAACGGTATATGTCATTATCGCACTTATTTCGTTTGCCTTCTTCAGTGAGAAGCAGCTTGCAAAGACGGTCTGGGCCACTTTATCGATGTGGAAAATCGTCGAGATGCCATTTGTTGAACGGTTCGAATATATCGGGATAGCCAACTGGTGCCTGATCATCCTGCCGAATGTCTGTATCTCTTTATGGTGCGGAAGCAGGATCATGAAGAGGACTACCTTCCTCAAACAGCGTCATTCTGTATGGATTCTATCGGCAATTGTCATCGGCATCCTGACATTCTTGACAAACCGCCAGCAGGTGAACTTCTTGAATACTCTTTCCGGAGAAGTCGGTTTCTATATCAACTACGGATACATCCCTCTTCTCCTCTTATTGGTGATCATCATGAAGAAGGTGAAAAGGAAATCATGAGAAAGCAACTGACATTATGTATTACACTGTTATTAGTGCTGACAGGCTGTGTCGAAAGGGAAATCCTTGATGACTTGAATATCGAGACCGCCAAAGGATATGACCTGATAGGTGAGAATACTATCAGGGGAACGGCATTATTTCCTGTATATATCAAAGACGGAGCAATTGAAAACAGAACCTTGTCTGCCGAAGCCCCTTCCACTCGGGAAGTACTGGAGACATTATCCAGGAAGTCACAGCAGCCCCTCGTTCGGGGAAGCCTGGATGTCGTGCTTATCGGAGACGAGTTGGCGAAGAAAGGGATCCTGGATGTGGCGGATTCACTGCAGAGAGATGCAAGCATCGGGGCGCGGGTAATGCTGGCCATAACCGAGGGAAATGCAGGAGATATTCTGAAAGGCAATTACGGAATCAGGGGGAACGGGATGTTCATTTCGAATCTCCTTCATCAGAACATCAAGAGGCGGGAGCTTCCTGAAACCAATTTACATATGTTCCTCTTTGATTATTATCAAGACGGGCAGACTCCTTATCTGCCGATCATCAAACAAGTTTCCGACAATACCCTGGAAGTGACGGGGGTAGCCCTGATGGATGATGACAAGATGATCGACAGGGTTGCAGCCGATGATCTGTTCTTTTTCAAACTTCTGGTGGATAAGCTTTCAGAGGGAAGCCATGTGGTAAAGCTTGGGGGCAAAGACGGAAGCACGGAGCAAAGAGTCGAAGCAGCGGTAACGAGCATAAAATCGAAGCATAAAATCAAAGTAGTGAATAAAACGGATCCAGTAAAGGTGACCATCAAAATCACGATTCGCGGGATCATAAAAGAATACACAGGAAAAAGCTTAACACCAAAAAAAATAAAAGAAATAGAAGAAAAGATGTCTTCGGATATTGTGGACCATTCAAAGAAACTGCTCGCCCGTTTCCAGGAGCTGGGTATAGACCCCATCGGCATCGGGCAGCTGCAAAAACACGGAATGCGCGGGTTTAATATAAAGGAATGGGAAAAGTCATTATATCCGAATGTCCAGTTCGATATTAAACCTGATGTGGAAATACTTGAGTCAGGGACTGTAGAATAGGTTCGTGAAGACTGAAAAAAGCAGTTGGGACAAAAGCTCAACAAAAAGACGAAAAATCTCAGTAAAGGCTCTTAATACCGCTAATGATTTCCGTGCAAGACTTCGCTTTCCGCGGGCGGCCGGTGAGCCTCCTCGTCGCTGCGCTCCTGCGGGTTAGAAAAGCGGAAGCGGCTCGCCCAGAGGCGACAAGCATAAGGCGAGCAAGCCGGAAAGGCGTACTTTG
This sequence comes from Rossellomorea aquimaris, assembly GCF_001877785.1. Classification (GTDB taxonomy): domain Bacteria; phylum Bacillota; class Bacilli; order Bacillales; family Bacillaceae_B; genus Rossellomorea; species Rossellomorea aquimaris_A. Next base: position 93,333 of record NZ_MINN01000150.1, read on the forward strand.
CCTTTTGGCTTGCTTGACTTATGACCTCGAGCCTCTAGCCGCTGGAGCTGGACAAGTTCCACCTGTCTCGCTTTTCCCGCAGGAGTCTACGTCTTGCACTCCAATCAAACGCTGGTAATATTTCACACCCAATTATACAATTCAACTAAAAACCCGATTTGATTTACTTTTTATAATGCAAATCAGTTCGGGTTTCACATAGGCTGTAACACTTTCGTCCCAGTCTACTTTTCTATTCACTTGCTTTTACAGTTGGACTACCTTTCCATCGGACGAACTTTCCTTGCAGGCTTCAATGATCCTGATGACTTCAAGGGCTTCTGCTGCTTTTACCGGTGACGCATCATTATTCCTGATGGCATCAAGGATTCCTTGATAAAAAAGAGTGTAGTCTCCTTTTTCAGAAGGAAGTTTTACGGTGTCCACCTTTTCTCCGTCCGCAACGGATAGCGTCCCCCAAGCACTTTCTTTCTCCTGTCCCCATGTTTCCGAATATGGATCGAGACCCTCTTTCAGGTCTGCTTCCTGTCGGTCCATACCGTATTTCATATAACTCCCGCTGCGGCCGTGTACCTGATAGCGGGGTCCGGGATCAAGTACCATTGAGCGGGAATTGAGGGAAACCCTCATCCCTTCATACCCCATTATGATATGGAAATAGTCCTCCGCCTTATCCGGATCGCGCTGTGAAAATACATCTGCAAATACCCATTGAGGCGTACCGAACAGACATAACGCCTGATCGATCAAATGTGAACCGAGGTCAAACAACACGCCACCGCCTTCGATTTTGTTCTCCTTCCAACGATCCTTCACCTGCGGACGGTAACGGTCGAAATGAGCTTCGTATGTCGCAATTTCCCCCAGCCGCTTTTCTTCTAAAATCTTTTTGATCGTCAAGAAGTCAGCATCCCAGCGGCGGTTATGGAAAACGGACAACAGAAGGCCCTTTTCTTCGGCCAGTGAGATCAGCTCTTCTCCCTCGGAACTTGAGGTGACGAAGGGTTTTTCCACCACCACATGTTTCCCGGCATGAAGGGACTGCTTGATCATTCTGTAATGGAGGTGGTTCGGTGTTGTAATGACGACAAGCTCGATGTCTTCCTGAAGCAGTTCACCCAATGTTTGAACGACCCTTGCATCTTCTAAGTCTTTCCGGACTTTCTCTTCGTTAGAAGACAAGACTGTATGTATATGATAGTCCTTGGAGTGCTGCAGAAGAGGACGATGAAAGCTTTGTCCTGAAAATCCGTAGCCGGCAAGTCCAACGTTGATCGGTTTCATTTTATCACCTGAATTTCTATAGAATGTATCCATTATACTATCATGTCCTGTACAGATCAGGGAAATGCTTTGCAGGACGGGATCTGATATCTTGCAGTTTACGTAAAGTTCCACATAGGGTTAAAATAAGAGGGAAAGGGGGGTTACAAATGCAATCGATCAAAAATAAAGAAACGTTCGAAGAAATCATTTCTTCAGCACAGCCCGTAATCGTAAAATTCCATGCAGACTGGTGTCCTGACTGCCGCCGCATGGACATGTTCATTGATGAAATCATGGAACAATACGATCAATATAAATGGTATGATATCAACAAGGATGAACTTCCAGAGATTGCGGAAAAGTATGACGTCATGGGGATCCCAAGCCTGCTAGTCTGGAAAAACGGCGAAAAGGCCGCCCATCTTCACAGTGCGAATGCAAAAACGCCTGATCAGGTGACAGACTTCTTGGAATCCTTATAATGACAAAGCCCGTCCTCCGCTTTACGGCGGGACGGGCTTTAAGCATTTTAGCAGGATTGGATGAATTACTCATGAACGTTTCCATACTCATCGACCGTAACGGTTCTGATGACCGTCCGTTGGAACCGATCCCCCTGTGCGGTCGTTCCCTTTAAGTCAATCGTGATGTTATGGATGCCTTCACCATATCCTGCAAGGGTTTCCGGTTTGAGATCCGCCGGTTGATCCTTTTTCCCTGATGGGAAGTGGGAAAGATGAAATTGTTTTTCAATATCCACTATCCCTGTCATCTTCACTTCCTTGCTTTCGGACTCAGACACTTTACCGCTGATGAATTCATCCATCCCCACATTCGCACCGCCTGAAAAGATGACGTTCAGCAAATAGGACTCCCGTGAATCATTCTTTGCCTCCATCACCCATCTGCCCTTAGCCGGCGACGGGATGATGATCGAATGGTGAAGTGCATCCGGAAAGAAGCCGGTCTCATCACCCACTGTGACAAAACGGACATGCCGCCTGCCATCAGGGTCCGTCAATACATAGGAGGCATCGGTTGATGAACTGATCCAATCAACCGTCAGCTCATCCACCCCATCTTCCACATAGAATCGTTCTGTTGCGACACCCGTATAAACCCCTCCTTTGTGGAGGACTGTAACGGGCAACTCCTCTTCAGTCGATTCCGCGGCAATGGCTCCAGGAAGTTCTTCCACTTCCTCAAGAACCAATTTTTCTATATAAGGAAAGATTTCATTTCCCAGTTTGATTGTCTTGTGGGTCCAGTCACCGACCATCACTTCCTCCCCGTAAGGAAGCTGTGAGCTCTTCACCGTCACCGCACCGTCACTTGCACCGAACCGCTTCAAATACAAACCGCCCCAAAACAATTCTGATCCCATGCTGCCCCAGCCCGTACCGCCGAATGTATAAAAAGATGAATGCCCCCGCTCCATGTTGTCATCCGTCCGTTTCCGGTAGGCTTTCATATAGCCCGTCTGCAGGGAAAAAACCGCTTCACTCCTGCTGCCGAGCGTATCCGCGATCCAGTCTGCCCATTTGCTGAATGCCAGATCTGCAAGCTGGGATCCGTGATGAGGAGTCGATAAGGTGATCACCCGCTTCACAAACTGCGAGGCATCATGATAAACCATTGCCGTCTGGGCATCGATCCCTCCCTTGCTGTGAGCCACAATCACCACTTTTTTTTGAAAAGATACAAAAATCTCCTTCAGTTTTTCAGCCAGCAGCAGTCCATTCGACCACATATCTGCCGTCCCTGAAAGATTGATGAACGCTGTCCGGTATCCTTTTGCCCGCGCTGTTTCACGGATATCATTCCCATCTACGCTCCATGTTGCAGATGTCGTGTTTATACCATGAATGAAAAGGATAGGATAGCTGCCGGGCTTTACTTCGTCAGGCTCTTCCCCCGTATACCAGCTTCCCGGAATGGTTTCACCCGCTGTGCCCGATGACATACGGGAATTTAGAGACTCCATCATAAAACCGCCCCCTTCTATTTATAGTTCTTTTCTTTATCCCGCACCTGAAATCCTTTAATCGGCTTCCATCTTTTTAAATAGGGACTTCATCCCCATGCATATCCCTCACCCTTTTTTCCAAAACTAAAGTGACTAGACGAAGGAGGAATGACCAATGACGAAAAAAGATAATAAAGGAAGCAGCAACCAGAACTCCCCAAAGCGGGGGACCACTGAATTCGCTTCGGAACTGACAAGCGGGGATAACAGCAAGGGCAACAAACATAACAAGGACCAAAAGAATAAGACTGACTGAGAACTTACACCGGTTAAACATAAGGAGGATGCCGAATATGGAGCTTAAACGTGCGAAGCAAATTTTATCTTCATCTGCAGACATAGAAGTGAAATTTCAAGACGCTTCTGTCTGGATCGATGAAGTGATGGAAGACGGACAGACAGCAGTGGTACACTTGCGCGGTCCGCTTGAAGAGAGATCACAGGTAAGCATTGCGGATCTCCAGGAAGGCTGATAGCACAATTGGAAAAGCCACGCGGAAAGGATCCGCGTGGCTTTTTTAGCATTATTTATTCTCTTTGATTTTACCTTTATTCTTTAAAATTTCGAAAATCAACTGAGCCTGGTTCGTATTGTCGATCATCCCTGCGAACTTTTCTTTCTGAGGACCGAATGCATAAACAGGTACGTCATCCCCTGTATGTCCATCCGTCGTCCAGCCAGTACCTGAACGCGTATCGAAGATCTTTTCGATTGCATTGTCGATTTCCACTTTATCCTTCGCGGCCGCTGCATCTTTTACGGATGCAATTTCTTCGTCTGTCAATTCAAGGTCGACGTATTGTGAAAGAGTTTCTTCTACAGATGCGCCGTTCGCGATTTCTTCTGCCATGAAGTCAGGCGTGCGTTTTGCAGCATCAATTACACTTGGATCCCAGTTATAGTCGCCATCTGAACCGATTGAGAATCCGCCCGTTGAGTGGTCGGCCGTCACGACGACCAGGGTCTCACCATTTTCTTTGGCAAAATCACGCACTTTTTCAAATGCCTTTTCGAAATCCCTCATTTCACTCATGGCAGCCACTGCGTCATTGTCATGGCCAGCCCAGTCGACCTGGCTTCCTTCAACCATGAGGAAGAATCCGTCTTTATCCCCTTCCAGGCGGTCAAGAGCTGAAGTAGTCATATCGGCAAGGCTCGGCTGTTTTTCATCGCGGTCGATCATCTTGTCCATTCCTTCTTCAGCAAAAAGTCCGAGAACCTGTTCATTATCGTCTTTCTTCATTTCATCTGCTGTCTTTACATAACTGTATCCGTCTTTCTTGAATTCTTCTGCAATGTTGCGGTCTTCGCGTTCAAGGAACTTTGTCCCTCCGCCAAGCATAACATCGATTTTGTGCTTGCCATTGATCATTTCATCGAAGTAATCATTTGCGATTTCATTTTCATTGTCACGGTGTTCATCATGCGCACCGTAAGAAGCAGGTGTGGCATGCGTAATTTGGGAAGTCGAAACGATACCCGTCGACATACCGTTTTCCTTTGCCTGTTCTAAAACCGTTTTGATTTCTGTCTTATCGTTATCCAGGGCGATAGCGTTATTATACGTTTTTTTACCGCCGCTCATCGCAGTGGCTGCTGCCGCTGAATCCGTTACATTTTCTTTTTCGTCTTCAGGATAAGTGGACTGCAGTCCCACAAGATACGGATCAAATGCCGTTTTCTCGAATTCCGGTGTATCCGGATTGTCATTTATATAACGAAGGGCTGTTGTATAAGGGACACCCATGCCGTCACCAATCATGAAGATGACATTTTTGGCTTTCCCGTTTTTAGATTCTTTCGCTTGCGCCTCAGGGTTGTCCTGATTCATACCGATCACACTTCCGATTGCCAATGATGAAACAACTGCCAAAGGAAGGATCTTCTTCATGGATTTTTTCATGTCGCAACCTCCTAGATTATGAATACAGTTACTAGGATAATAGAGAATTATAAAGAATTATTTTCAAAGAGACGACAATCTTGTAAAAGATTTGTAAATGCAAAAAGGTCCGTCCCCTCATTCCTTTACGGAACGCGGGGCGGGCCTTTGTCTATTCCCTTACAAGAGGCAGGGTGCAGCACCTGAAGGAGCCGCCTGATTTGATGATTTCCGAGAAGTCGGTTTCGATGACCTTGAAGCCCTTTTCTCTTATTCTTCCATTCAACTCTCCATTCTGCGGGAGGCTGACAATCGTTTTGTCACCGATGGCAAGGACATTCGGTCCCATACGGAACTGTTCCTTTTCGCTTACTTCAATGATGTTGTAGTGCTCTTTGATTTTTTCCAGATCTTTTTTCGAAAAAGCAGGCGGATAAACGAGTGCCGCTTCCTCCGAAATGATCGTGAACACACAATCAAGGTGCAGGATATCACTCCTCAAAGGAAGTGCATGCACGGTATAGTCGGGGAGCAGTTTTTTCAGGGCCTGGACTGCCAGACGGTTTGTGCGGCCGCTTATACCTACCCAGACATCTTTACCGTCTACCAGCACATCCCCTCCTTCGATTGAATGAGCAGCCAGATGGGTATGCGGGATCTTATGTTCTTCGAGCCACCCGAGAAGAACCTTCACTTCTCCTTTTCTAAGCTCAGTATTCATCGATGAAACGATGAGTTCATTCCCGATGCAGAATCCGATATCCCTTGTGAATACCTGCTCGTTCATTTCCTTTTGGGGTGCGAGGTGATGCACCTCAGCGCCGTTTTCCTCAAGGATTTTCACAAACTGCTCATGCTGGTACACGGCTTCATCTATATTGATATTATCTTTCATAAAATGTTTTTGTGTTTCATTGATGATTTCCGTAATTCTCATGTTTTGAGGCGAAACCACCAATACCTTTTTTAATTTTCCGTATTCAGAAGGACAATTCACATCATTGTCCTGAACTGTTTCTCTAGACAGGTTCATAGGGTTTTTTACCTCCCAAAATTTTTCATTACGGAGGACTATTCCCCGTTTGGTAAGGGATGAAACCTTGGAAATTTATATTGCAGCCAGTCTCCTCATAATAAAAAGGACCCTTTGCAAAGGATCCCTTTTATTTGTTAAGATAATATTAATTGTTGTTATTTGAATTGTTGTTTGAACGGTTGGAGCCGCCTGAGTTTGAGTTATTGCTTCTTGATTGATTTGAATTTCCTGAGTTGCTGGAATTTCTACCGCCTTTTTCACCGATTTCCTGGTAGAATTCTTTATCATGATTATTCGAGGTGGCTTCTCCGCCTTTTTCTCCGATCTCCTGATAGAACTCTTTATCGTGATTGCGTGACGTAGCTTCTCCGCCTTTGCGCCCCGCTTCTTCATAACTCATTTTATTGTTGTTTTTGCTGTTGTTATTATTGTTGTTATTACTATTATTATTATTGTTTGCCATTTTGTTTCCTCTCCTTTAAATGTAATTAGTCTCCATGACGTTTACCGGAAATGACGTTTCTATGACATGATTTTTAAGTATTAACTGTTGTTTGAGTTGCCGGATCCTGAATTAGAGCTGTTGGAACCGGAATTTGAACCATTGGATCCGGAGTTTGAGTTATTGCTTCTTGATTGGTTTGAATTTCCTGAGTTGCTGGAATTTCTGCCGCCTTTTTCACCGATCTCCTGGTAGAATTCTTTATCATGATTCTGGGCAGTCGCTTCTCCGCCTTTTTCTCCGATTTCCTGATAGAATTCCTTATCGTGATTGCGTGATGTAGCTTCCCCGCCTTTACGTCCTCTTTCCTCGCGGCTCATGTTTCCGTTGCTGTTGTTATTGTTGTTTTTACTATTATTGTTGTTATTACTATTATTATTGTTTGCCATTTTGTTTCCTCTCCTTTAAGTGTAATTAGTGTGATGACCAATGACTCTTAAGAAATGATGTTTCCAATGACTTTCCCCAAAACCTAAGCAGAATTCTCATGCCATGTTCGCCTTCACTATGGCTTGTCTTTTCTCTTAAAATAGAATGCCATTCTGTAAGAATCCTCCTTCGATTTTTAATGTTACATTTGCTTGTTTACCATCTTATTGGAAATATAAACATGGGGATGTGGAATAATTTTTTCATTATTTCTCCGATTCCCAATAGGACGCGACTTGCTCTTTATAAAAAATTTTTCAAATAATTTGTTTACATACACCCTCCCCCGTTTCCATAAAAAAAGACGTGTGCATGCACACGTCTTTTTACTAATTAATGAACCATCCGGTCCCGGTCCTTCCAAAATTCTTTCCGGATCACGACTTTTTGGATTTTTCCGGAGGCGGTCTTCGGAAGTTCCTCCGCAAAAGTAATGCCTTTTGGCGCTTTAAAATGGGCCAGCTTCTCCCGGCAGAAAGTGATAAGCTCTCCTTCAGCAAGATTGTGCCCGTCACGGAGGACCACCACCGCGTGCGGGACTTCCCCCCATCTTTCATCCGGTACGGCAACCACCGCTGCTTCGAGGACGCCCGGATGTTCATAAAGCGCCCCCTCTACTTCGATTGAGGAAATATTTTCCCCGCCGCTGATGATGACATCTTTCATACGATCTACAATCTCGATAAAACCGTCTCCGTCGACAACCGCCATATCCCCCGTATGAAGCCACCCATCCCTGATCGCTGCATTCGTCGCTTCCGGATTTTTAAAGTATCCCTCCATGACCGTGTTCGTCCTGGTCACGATTTCCCCAATTGCTTTCCCGTCATGAGGGACCTCATTCCCTAACTCATCTACGACCTTGACCCTGGCCCCGATCATGCTGTATCCCGCCTTGGCCTTTAGCCGATACTTCTCTTCATTGGTTTTTTCCTGTTCCATGGAACGGATTGCAGAAGTCGTGATGAGCGGAGAAATCTCCGTCATCCCGTACACCTGGATGAATTCCCACTTCAGGTCCTCTTCCACTTTTCTCACAAAAGCAGGAGGAGGTGCCGAACCAGCGATGACGACCCTTAAAGGCTGATCGATACCCGGCTTTTCAGATTCATATTGTTCAAGGATCATATTGAGGACGGTCGGGGCCATATGCATGACCGACACCCCGTGCCTTTTCACTTTTTCCAAAATGACTTTCGGATCGACCTTCCTCAGCATCACTTGTGTCGCACCGTTCGCCGTATAGTAGAAAGGCGATCCCCAGCCGTTCACGTGGAACATCGGCAGCACATGAAGGAGAGTGTCCTGATCCGAAACCTTCAGGTGGTGCATGCTGGACAGAGCGTGAAGATAATTAGACCGGTGCGTGAGGAGAACTCCCTTCGGATCCCCGGTCGTCCCGCTCGTGTACAGAAGGGAAGCGATGTCGGTTTCTTCGAGCGGCACCCTGTCGAATAGTTCGGTACTGTACTTCCCCCTCCACTCGTCATATCCAGGGTAATCGTCCTGAGAATCGCCGTGGATGATCACGTGTTTCAGGTTTGATACTTTCGACAGGATCGGTTGGACGAGCGGATACAGTTCTTCATCCACAAACAATGCCTTACTTTCACTGTGGGTCAAAATGAATTGATAGTCCGCAGGCTTGAGGCGAGTATTCAGAGGGGTCATCACACCGCCGACTCCGTATACCCCGCAAAACCCTTCTAGCATCTCCGTCGTGTTCGGCGCGAGGTATGCGACTTTGTCCCCTTTTTCAATGCCAAGTTCCTGCAGCCCCCGGGATAACTGGTTTACACGGGCATTCAGCTGTTTATATGTAAGTCTTTTTTCATCATCGATGATCGCGGTCTTATCACCGTATTGCTCCACCGCCCGATCAAGAAAGTCCGTTAACACTAAAGGTACATGCATGCTGTCATTCCATCCCCTTCCCAAATTAGTAAAGCGTTTACTTTATTTTAAAGGGAATGCGGGAGAGATATCAAGTTAGTTGTGTCAATTTTCTGATAAATGATGAGTGAAGATTTGTATATGAAACTTTTTTAGATGGATTTGAAATTGGGGTGTATTGAGGAGTCAGATTAGTTAAAATTGCTGGGTTGAAGCTATGTGAAGGGGTATATTTAGTCAAATTGGTGGTTGGGGGCTTTTTTAGGGTATCCGTATAGAGTGAAATTCGGGATTGGGACAGGTTGAATTGGAATTGAAATGGGAAATCTTTTGAATTCGTGGCGTAATCTTCGAATTCAGTCGATAATCTTTTAATTTTCATCTTTATTCTTCGAATTTACCCAATTATTCTTTCGATTCTGCGATTAATTCCGCCACTTACCAATAATATCCATAAAATAAAGACAAAAAAGCATGGCTTCGCACCATCGCGCAGCCATGCTTTTTCAATTTAAGACCGGCCTCTTCTACCGCCTGAACCCTTGCTTGAGCTGCCGCTGCGTCCACGGCCGCCGCCTCTGCCAGCCGATGACGATCCTCTTCCAGATGGATTCCTGCCATCAGATCTAGCAGCTGAACGATTGCTTGATCCGTGTCTGCCATCAGGTCTATCACCCGAACGTCCGCTCGTTCCACTTCTGCCGTCAGACCTGCCAGCTGAACGGTCGCTCGGCCCGCGTCTGCTGTCAGAGCCGGCAGCCGAACGTCCGCTCGAACCTCGTCCACTGCCTCTTCCGGAGGATGTCCGTTCACCGTCACGGCCGCCTGATCCGCGTCCGCTTTTCCTGCTGCGTTCCCGGCTCTCCTGAATTTTACGTTCCCTTCTATCCTTGGCACTTTCATTGTTCCCTTTACCGCGGGACGGGGACGGGCTGCTTTCAGCAGCAGCCGCCACTTCCACCTCACGCCTCGGCAGCGAACGCTCGATGCCCTTTTCAATCATTTCGAGTGCCTGCTTATCCTTCAATGCCGCAAACGTGATGGCGAGTCCGTCATTTCCGGCACGCCCCGTCCGGCCGATCCGGTGGATATAACTTTCCACATCCTCCGGGATATCGTAGTTGAAGACGTGCGTGACGCCTTCAACGTCAAGGCCGCGGGCCGCAACATCCGTGGCGATCAATAGTTGGATTTTGGCGTCACGGAACTTTTTCATGACCGCTTCTCTTTTTGCCTGGGAAAGGTCACCGTGAAGCTCATCGACAAGGAATCCCCTTGCCTTAAGATCCATGTGCAGTTTGCTTACCCGCCTCTTCGTCCGGCAGAAAATGATGCCGAGAAACGGCTGGACGTCGTGGATCGTTTGACTGAGGGCATCAAGTTTCTGACGGTCGGTCGTTTCGATGACTTCCTGCTGGATTTCCTCGACGATCTTTTCCTTTTCCCGGATCTGAACGTTATGAGGGTTGTTCATATAGCGCTTCCCTATTTTCCGGATGTCCTTTGACATCGTCGCCGAGAATAGGGCGGTCTGCCTCGTATAAGGCGTCTCGCGGATGATTGCCTCGACCTCATCGAAAAAGCCGATATGGAGCATTTGATCCGCTTCATCCAAGACCAGGAATGACACTTCAGTGAAATCGACCGTCCCGCGGCGTACGTGATCAAGGATCCGTCCCGGTGTTCCGATGACGATGTGGACCGCCTTATTTGTCAAACGCTTGATCTGTTTCTCGACGTCTTGGCCGCCGTAGACCGCAAGCACATTGATGTCTTCTTTTGATGCAGCCAGCAGCTGGTTGAGTTCAGCCGTCACCTGGATCGCCAGTTCCCTTGTCGGAGTTACGATAAGGGATTGGATGCTTTCTTTTTCTTTATCGATACTCGCAAGCATCGGCAGCAGGAAGGCCATTGTTTTCCCCGTGCCGGTCTGTGCCTGTCCAATAACATCTTCGCCATTTAATAAAACAGGTATCGTTTCAACCTGGATCGGTGTCGGTTCTGTAATGGATTGTTCTTTTAATGCTTCTGTGTACTTGGGCTGAATCCCCAAGGATGTGAAATCGTTCAATATGGTCACCTCTTCCCCCTCATTATACCCCTATCCTTTCTATAAAAATAGGGCACTGTGCTATAATGAAAAAATCGTTGTAATAGAAATGAGGAATGAGCATGCTGACCTTCCAGGAAAAACTGGATATCATTGAAACATTCGATGAACTGACCAAAAAAGAGGTGTCTCTCAACCGGGTGAATTTTCACTTTGAGGACAGCCTTTATGATAAAACAGTCGTTGTATACCACCTGCATCCGAATGGAAACGGATTTGTCTACACCGGGGAGCTTCCCCAATATGAATCTAATGCAAAGGGTCTTGTGAATATCCGCGACTATTCTGAAGAAGAGATCCGTACCATCATCACCGCCTCGATCACTTATTTATCCCAGGAAGAAGAAATCGAGCCTGCTGCCCAACAAACATGGAAAGATTCCGAAGGCCACACCCTTCTTCTCGTGGAAGAAGACGACCGCTGGAACATCTATGCCGATGAAAACCTTGAGGACAGCTTCGGCGGATATGATGAAGCTGCTTTGTATTTGAGGGAAGAAGGATTTAAGATCCGATAATATTTTTTTCAAAATAACCCAGTCATATCAATAACAAACAACCCACGGGGAATCCGTTGCCATTCCCTGTTTGCCCATGGATGAATATACTGGGGATAACTGCCCAACCAAAAGAGGAGGAGAGTTACAGATGAAAGTATTAGCGCTGCTCGGAAGTACGAGAAAAGACGGGAACTCCGAATACCTTGCGAAAAAAATCGTCGAGGGGACCGACCATACCATTGTGTCGCTTGCAGATTTGAATATTAAGCCAATCGTGGATATGAGACATACAGAAGAAGGATTCTCACCTGTCGAAGATGATTATGAGGAACTCGTTGAATTGATTCAGGAACACGACATCCTTCTGTTTGCAACTCCGCTTTACTGGTACGGTATGAGCGGGCCGATGAAAAACTTCTTCGACCGCTGGAGTCAATACTTGCGCGATGAACGGTTCAACTTGAAAGAAGAACTGACCAAGAAAAAAGCTTATGTCGTCATCAGCGGCGGACCAAGCGCCCGCATCAAGGGACTTCCGCTTGTTCAGCAGTTCAATTACATCTTTGAATTCGTGAACATGGAATTCGCAGACTATATGATCGGTGCCGGCGTACGCCCTGGTGAAGTGGCCACCGACCTTGCCGCGCTTGAAAAGGCGGAGCGCTGGAACGCTTTGTTCAGATAAAATAACATCGAAGTTCAGCCCTGAGATTTGATAAAGCTGAACACAATTGCAGTGAAGGATGATCCATGGGATCATCCTTTTTTGTTTATTCAGCCTTCAATTGGAAACATTATGATTATACCAACCATCGGAGGCACGACATGAATTTACCGACAATCCATACAAACATATGGGATGCGATCATCGCGATCCCCATCATCATTCTCATCACCCAGGCCATAAAGCTTGCATTCAGACCCCCGGCATTCCTCGTCCCGAATATCGCGGTCATTCTGGGATTGCTCATTTCCATTTTCATCAGCCATAAAGGACATCTCGTAGTCGGAATCTTCATGGGCTTTTTTTACGGATATGCCGCTATCGGAAATTATGCTTCGTTAAAGACCACTTTCCTCGCATACCGGAGACAGCGGGAGATCGTGGAATGAGGAGCACATTGGCAGGTTTAGCCCGAACCTGAATAGTAAAAAGTAAGAGTGAACAAATCTTAAATAGGAGTGATCAGAATGGACGCATTATATACAGCAAAAGCAACCGCAAACGGCGGCCGGCAGGGAAAGGTAAAAAGCAGCGACGGGGTATTGGAATTTGACCTTGCCATGCCAAAATCCCTCGGGGGAAGCGGGGCTGAAGGAGCGACGAACCCTGAACAGCTCTTTGCGGCAGGATATTCAGCCTGTTTCGACAGTGCCTTGAACCTCGTGGCAGGACAGGAGAAAAAGAAAATAGACTCGGAAGTCACTGCAGAAGTTTCGATTGGAAAAGATACAGACGGAGGATTCAAACTGGCAGTCGTCCTCTCCGTTTCAGTCGGCGGCTTAGAATTGGATGAAGCGAAACAGCTTGTGGAAAAAGCGCATGGTGTCTGCCCTTATTCAAAAGCCACAAGAGATAATATCGAAGTCAAACTGAATACATCCACACATTAAGACTACCGGGGAGGCTCTTTGACAGCCTCCCCCTGTTTTGTTGAAACATAACGTTTCAACAATTCTATAAGAGGGAATGCAATAGTCACAAAGAAGCTGACAGTTAGGGGATAAAGAAAATGGAACTACATAATGGGAAATTATTTTGGCCCACCACTTATAATGATTCAGAAAAAGAGTTCGATACTCATTACGATGTCGCAATCATCGGCGGAGGAATGTCCGGGGCTCTCTGTGCCTATGTGCTTTCCCGTGAAGGATTAAAAGTGGCCATCATTGAAAAAAGGCAGCTTGCATCCGGCAGTTCGTCTGCAAACACCGGGCTTCTGCAATTTTCAAATGACATCATGCTCCATGAATTGATCGACGAGATCGGGGAGGAGCAGGCGGTCCGTTTTTATAAATTATGTCAGGAAGCGGTCGGACACCTGGAAGAAGTGGCGATGACCCTGCCCGTCTCACCGGAATTCACCCGCAGGAAGAGCATCTATTATGCGAGCTCGCCGCTGCATCTGCCAAAGCTGAAAAAAGAATATAAAACTTTGAAGGAGCACGGTTTCCCGGTGGAATACTGGTCCAAGAAAGATATGAAGGAACACCTCCCGTTCTCCAAATCCGGGGCGCTGATCACCCACGGGGACGCGGAAGTGAATCCATTCCGGTTTGTAAATGGGATGTTCGAATATTTGAAGGAACATAACACGACAGCCTTCGAAGGAACAGAAGCGATTGAAGTAAAGGAAGACGGTGAAAAGGTCATCATAGAAACGACCAAGGGGACGTTGACCGCCTCTCACGTCGTGCATTCTACCGGTTATGAAACTCCTCCGCTAAGCGAAAACATCGGGACCGAAATCAATCGTTCCTATGCCATCGCCACCAAGCCCGTCGATGATTTGTCACAGTGGCATGAACGGGCACTTATTTGGGAAACGGACAGGCCTTATTTGTATCTGCGAACCACCGTGGATAACCGGATCATTGCCGGAGGCCTCGATGAAGACCCGGCGGAAGCTCCGCAAAGCATGGAAAAAATCGAAAAACATGGTAAAAAGATTGAAAAAGAGGTGCAGAAGATGTTCCCCGGCCTCAACGTTGAAATGGAATATGCCTGGGGGGCAAGCTTCGGTGAATCCCTCGATCATCTTCCGTATATAGGGAGGCATCCCGATAAAGAGCGGATCTACTATTTGCTGGGCTACGGCGGGAACGGGACGGTATACAGCATGCTCGGGAGCAGGATCCTGAGGGATCTGATCCTCGGCCGTCCTAATGAGGATGCAGATTTAGTTAAACTGGACAGATAATAAGAGAAGGCAGGAGACCATTTGCGTCTCCTGTCTTTTTCTTGTGTGGATTAACCTTACATGCCCTATTTGTATACACTATCGTAGAACTTAAAGAGTAGGCGATTTCCATGGGTAATGAATTCAAAGCAACGTTGGGGGCGTGGGTCCAGGCTGTCGGTACGGTCCTTTCCGCAATCGGAAATACTCCGAGCAAATCTCTTTCAGACGATACACTCACCAATTTTGACATTATCGGAAATGAAATGCAGGCTACAGGAAATGCCCTTGAAGCTGATGCCATTAAAAACCCTTTCGATTTGACAAAGATCGGAAATCAAGTTCAATCAATAGGAAATCTAACTGTTTTATCAGGTCTAGTCTTAGATTTTAATGAAGTGACCAAGCAGGAACTTGATATCAAAGGAAATCTCCTGCAGGCACTTGGCGGATCTGCTGCAGTCGCTGATTCCCTGGA
Source organism: Rossellomorea aquimaris (assembly GCF_001877785.1). Taxonomy (GTDB): domain Bacteria; phylum Bacillota; class Bacilli; order Bacillales; family Bacillaceae_B; genus Rossellomorea; species Rossellomorea aquimaris_A. The sequence continues at coordinate 108,356 of NZ_MINN01000150.1, forward strand.
TGAAGAACGTACCCTGGATGAATTGCTTTCAATTTACGGCAATGCACTTCAGGTCATCGGAAATTCCCTGCAGGCGATTTCAGGCATCTTGGAATTAAACAACGAAGACAGCGGGGATTTGAATGTAATCGGAAGCTGGATCCAGGCTGTCGGTGCGGTCCTGTCCGCACTGGTTCAAAGCCCCGGATCCATCAGTGCATCAGCAAGCAATTCATAAGACCTCAACTTGTCCCCAAAATCCGACACATTCGTAATGATCATGAATTCATCGGTCCGGTATATCTCACTAAGCAAAAGCAGCTCCTCTTTCACTTTTTCCGGCGTCCCCACAATTGCACGTTTGCGATTCTCCCTTACTTTCTCCATCTCCCTGGAGGTGAATATCCGGCTGTCCGCTTCTTCCTTCGAGGGGATTCGGGTATCGATTCCCCTTTCCACTTCCAATAACCAGATATCCTGACTTTTGGCGATCCGTTCCGCTTCCTCCTGGGTCGGTGCACATACGACGAATATGCAGACATTGCTGAGCGGGGATTCTAAACCTGCAGATGGACGGAATTGATGATGATAGTAGTCAAGTGCCTTCTTCCCGTTCGAAGGATTGATGAAGTGTCCATAAGTAAAAGCAGTACCGTTCTCGGCAGCCACCCTTGCGCCCCTATGGGTAATCCCGAGAATCCATATATCCGGCGGTGTGTCAACGTAAGGATAAGCCTTGACTCCCGGCTCCCCATGAAGGAAATGCTGAAGCCTCTCCACCTGACCGGGAAACTCATTCATGCTTTTTTTCAAGCCATCCGTCAGTGCCAGGCGTGTCTCATAAGAACCGCCGGGCGAACGACCGATCCCAAGATCGATCCTTCCCGGAAAGAGGGTCTGGAGCACCTTGAAATCCTCTGCTATTTTATATGGGCTGTACTGAGGGAGCAGCACCCCGCCGGATCCGATTTTCATGCGATTTGTCAAAGAAGCAAGATGCGAAATCAGCACTTGCGGCGCAGATCCTGCCATACCGTTCGTATTATGATGCTCGGCCACCCAGAACCTGGTATAGCCCAGTTCCTCAGTGAATTTGGCAAGCCTCAAAGTCTCTTCGAATGCCGCTGCCGCATCCTGACCCTTCGTAATGACCGATTGATCCAGCACACTCAATTTCATGATGTCCCCTCCAATAAGCTTTTCATATGAATAGTATCCCACCAACCGCGCTTCTTTTTAAAAAAATCTGCCTGAGCAGTATACTTTCCATGTTTCTCTTTACACTAAACAATAAACAGAAGACAGGAGGAATAACCATGAGAAAGAGAACCCCGAACCTTTCAAAAGAAAACAATGTGGCTCCCACTTATGATGAAGAACAATCCTTTGGCGAGGACGCTACGGAAGAGGAAGTGAAGAACGGGGAGGCCACGATGGTGACCCGGCTCGTTTATGATGAGGTCGATCCGAGCGAAGGATGAAAAATGGTTAAAAGCCGTCCCCTGGTGATGGGGACGGCTTTTATCATTTTACCCGTTAGATACTGTCTCGTTATTTTCCGGATTAGACCAATTCATGCAACTTTGCAGCCTTACACCGTTAAAAACATCTTGTTGCCTGAAGGGTCTTCAGCTGAGATGCTGCCGTCCTGGTCAATTTCCACTTGATATCCGAGGCTTTTCAAGCGGGTTGCTGCTGCATCCCTCTCATCCTGATTCGGAAAATGAACATTGAATGACTGCAGGCCAACGCTGTTTTCCGCAGGTTTTGGCGCCCCGGCACCGTTCCATGTATTCAACCCAATGTGATGATGGTAGCGTCCGGTTGAAAGGAACAGCGCCTGATTCCCCAGAGCTGATACGACCTCAAACCCAAGCCCTTTAGTATAAAAACCGGCTGTTTCATCGAGGTCTGCAGCATGCAGATGCAGATGCCCCATCACTGTTTTCGAAGGCAGTCCTGTCCATGGCTCCCCTTCTCCTTCAGCTAAAATGGCCCTGGCATCAATCGGATCGACTGCCATTTCCACCTGTCCGCCATTCCACGTCCAAATGGTATGAGGCTTATCCCAATACACTTCAATCCCATTTCCGTCCGGGTCGTTGAGGTACAGTGCCTCGCTTACGAGGTGATCGGATGAGCCCAATGGAATATTCAACTGCGCAAAATGATTGAGGACACTTCCCAGGTCCGCTCTCTCTGGTAATAGGATGGCAAAATGATAAAGGCCTGTTGTTCTTGGCTGTTTAGGGATGACATTTTCCGGCTGATGGATTGTGAGCAGAGGAGTCTCCCCGTCTGCCGTCAGCTGTACTGTATCTTCAAATTTGCTTAAAATACTGAATCCGATAACTTCTTGATAAAAATCAAGCGATCTTTTCAAATCCTGAACATTTATGGTCACGTGATTGATATGAGTATATGGATGTTGGTGGAAGTTCATGGTTTTGTCTCCTTTATGGATGTAAGTTGGTTACTTTATGTAACTTATTTTATTTTAATAACTATAGTTAGTCAAGTAACTAATTTATAATTTATCATGACATATGATATAATTTTTCTTACAAAAGGAGGACTGATGAGATGAACACTACTGAAATTTGTCCAAGATTCGAAAAAGCCATCAGCATCATCAGCCCGCGGTGGAACGCTCTTATCATTTACCAGCTGCTTTCCGGTCCGCAGCGCAACTGCACCATAAAAGATGCAACCGGCATCAGCGGCAGAGTGCTCTCCCAGCGCCTGAAAGAACTCGAAGAAGAAGGCATCGTCGAACGCAAAGTCTACCCGGAAACCCCGGTAAGAATTGAATACTCCCTTACTGAAAAAGGCTATTCATTGGAACCGCTGATGAAAAATATCGAAAAATGGTCTCAGGAATGGATTGAGGAGGAATGAAGGACTCGTCACTTGGTGGTGGCGGGTTTTTTGTTTGAGTTTGTGGGGACGTTTTGTTTAGTTAGTTGGGTGAGGTCGTAGGTGGTGGATTTTTTGGTGCCGGTGGTTGGGAGGTTGAGGGATTTTAAAAGTCTTTTTGTAACATACCTTGATTCGATATTGAGGAACTTTCTTGCTTCTTCATTTGTTATTATGGGTTTGATAAGCAGGCAATAATCCATTAATGCTTGAACATGACCATTTAAATTCTTTGCTTTGCAGTTTGTACAGAACCATGATCCATGTTTCCTGACAAGTGGACTATGAGTGCATACCTCACAAAATACTCCTTTTTTGATTTCACTTGGTGATATATTAAACCTTTCCAAAATTGAATGTTCTGCCTCAACATGTTTTTTCTTCAACAAGCGAACCAACTTTTTAATTTCCTTATGATCATATACTTCTGATTGAGTTGATTTTTCGAACGTTTTAATATGGGTTGGAAGCAGATGGCGATGGATGACTGAGGAATTAAGATTGTGGTTTTCAGGCGAAGTTTTAATGATCGTTTTGTCGTTGCTTACTACTACCAAAGAAAATATAGAAATAGATGAAAAACCATGGTGCTTAAGCCATTTTTTTAGTTGTTCCACTTGCCTGAGAAGCTGTATTTGAGGATCTGGATATGCTTGCTTTTGCTCATCTTTTATTTGAATCAACTGGCTGAAGACTGGATCAAAATATATTGTGCCGGCTAAGTTTTTCACTTCTATCAAGAGGATAAAGTTTTTTGATATAACTAAAGTGTCAATTTGAAAGAAATGATTGCCGATTTGCAGGCGTAGTCCATGGAATATCAAATATTTCTCAGGGTTAAGAAGGCTGAGGGGATAATCCAAGGCTTCTTAACCCTTATGTCCAGCTGTTCTTCTATTCAATTCATCCACTAATATTTGAATTTTATGGTGGTGCAGGGGGAATCTACGAAGTAAAGCTTGCAGTTTTAAGATAATTCGAGGAATTTCACGATCTTTAATTATCATTTCACCACTCCAATCTTATATGATCTATAAATCATTCTACAATTGGAAGGAAAATCCTTTATTTTCAGTAAAAAGATTTCACTTCTATTTTTAAGGGCGGATTCATTAATTTTAAGGGCGGAATCTGAGATTTAAGGGCGATATTTTTAAAATATGGGCGAACGCACAAGTTTAAGGGCGAACTACCGATTTATCGACAAAAAAACGACAAACTTCTAACGCTACTCCCCCAAAAAAACCACCCTTCCCATGAATAAGAATGACAATCATTATCAATACTATATAAAAACAGGCAGCCACTCCAATGGCTGCCTGCCGGAACTTCATTCACGGAAAAAGTTCCTATCTCGTCATCAAATTCAATTACATACCAGGTTCAAATGTCTTACAATCCGTTTCTTCGCTGTTGTGGGCTTTGTTCCCCTTGTGACTCACTACGAAGATTTGGTCGGCTGAGCATTTCTTGCCTTCTTTGTTGTATTTGCAGTTGCTTACTTCACATAGTACATCTTGTGCCATGTTTCTTCACCTCCTCATTTATCTTTAGAGTTCACTAAATTTCATCTGTTCATACCTCGGGGTGTTAGAATCCCTATACCCTGTTCTTTACTATCATAACCATTCAGATTCCGCCATATAATCAGAAAAGATACGAATAAGCCAAAGGGGGAATCAGGTTGGAGCAAAGACGTTTGTATCATGTGCAGAACCTTGCATTTGAGATCATGGATGAAATGAATGCCGGCAATGAATTGGAGAGAAAAGTTGATTTGAAGCATGTTGTCGACCATCTATCCAGGGCAATCGGCAGCCTTGCCGATCCATCCGGGACCTTTTCACTTGATTATGTCGAGGAAAGAATCGCGGCAGCCCACTATTCCGTTTTTAAAAATGAAAAGAAGCTCTCGTGCTTGAAGATTAAATCGCAGGCCGTTAAATAATATCACCTGCCCAGCCAATAAACGGTTTGGGCTTTTTAATTAAAGGCTGTTTTCTAAAAGATTGTTGCTTTTCGTAAATTGGCTAGTAGCCTGAATGTTGATTGTGGACGTGCTCTTTTCGAATTCCAGTTTAAACCACAGGTAGACGGACATCAGAAAATACCCAAGTTCCGGTATTTTCTTGTGTGTAAAGCAACAAAGTATGCGAAAAGAGCTTAATTAAAAAGGATTTCTCCCTTTCTTTCAGAACTCTTATAGTAGAAAGATTTTGAAAGGCAGGCTGCATAAAAATGAAGCACATTCCCATCGCACTGCAGATGTACACGCTGCGGAACGAAGCTGAACAGGATTTTACGGGCACACTGAAAAAAGTTTCCGGGCTCGGTTATGAAGGAGTCGAGCTGGCCGGGTACGGAGGTTTGGAGGCAAGAAAATTAAAAGAAGTACTCGATCATCTGGGGCTGAAAGCAGCCTCCAGTCACATCCCGCTTGCTGAGTTAAGGGATGAAACGGAAAAAGTGATCGATGATCAAAAGGTACTGGGAAGCCGCTATGCTGTATGCCCGTACCTCGCTCCTGAAGAAAGGACGGAAAACGATTATATCCGGCTGATCAATGACCTTAATGAGATCGGCGAAAAATGTGCCGGGGAAGGCATCGCACTTTGTTATCACAATCATGACTTTGAATTGACTTCCCTAAGTGATGGACGTTCAGCATTGGAGACGATCTTCGAGGAAACAAACCCGGAGTGGGTGAAGGCGGAATTTGATATTTTTTGGCTGACATTTGCAGGGGAAAAACCGGCCGAGTGGCTTGAACGTTACAAACACCGCTCCCCGCTTGTACATTTAAAGGATATGACGACGGATGGGGAGCGTTTTTTTGGGGAGCTTGGGGCCGGCGGGGTCGATCTTGAGTCGGTGCTCTCATTCGGGAACGGGTCAGGGACTGTTGACTGGTGGATCGTCGAGCAGGATGAGTGCAGGAATCCGCCGCTCCAGAGTGTGAAGAGAAGCTTGGAGTTTTTGAAAAAATGAACATGAATGGACACTTCCGCTGAGGGAAGTGTCCTTTTTAATGAATTGCAGCAATTTTTCTCATTTCGGGAACATCGAGGCCGAATCCTGTATGGAGTATTTCAGCTGCCCGGTGCATATCAGGCTGCTTCACGACTACCGTCACACTCCCGGGGGCGTCGTCGATGAACTGGAAATCGATCTGTGCACGAGTCAGCATCTGTGCGGTTTTCCCCTGGATGACCCGGCGTGTCCGGATGTTGCTTCCGATGACGGCCAATTTGGCCAGATCACAGTCCGTAGTCAACCGTTCAAACGCGATTGGTCCTTCCTTTTCTGAAATAAGCTCCAGTGATTCCTTCAGGTCACAATGCGGAATGAGAAGAGTAGTTTCTTGTTGATTTTTGTAAAAATCACACTCGATATGTCTGGCTGCAAGTATCGACCTGATTACAGATTGCCTGTCATGTCCGCGGTCCCTGTCCTCTCCATTCAGAGTAATGCTTGCTCTTTCGTCTTGAAAGACGATGCCGATGACGGGGTATCTGTCTGACCGCTTGGAAGTATGATTTATGTACGTGCCCCGTTCATTAGTAAGACTGGACCGTACTGTCATCGGAACTCCGTGCTCTTTCGCATGTTTAACGGATCGTGGATGCAGTACGCCTGCTCCCCTTGCTGCAAGGTTCAGCATATCATCGTACGTCAGGGATGAAATCTTGGCAGCTTTCTTGATATACCTGGGATCCGAGGTGTATACGCCATCAACGTCAGTATAAATGTCACAGCGTTCCGCACCGAGACGGGCTGCAAGGGCGGCTGCGGTTGTATCTGACCCGCCGCGCCCCAGCGTGGAGATGGCCCCCGCTTCTGTCACGCCTTGAAAACCTGCCACCACGACGACTTTACCATCAGCGAGTTCCCTTAATATTGGATCGGGATCAATACTTTTTAGCTTGGCGTTGCCGTGTATCGAATCCGTCTGGATGCCTGCCTGGCCGCCGGTGAAGGAGATCGAATCCACTCCTTTTTCCTGGAGGGCCAGGGCTAATAGAGCGATCGTAACCTGTTCCCCTGTCGACAGAAGCATATCCATTTCCCTTTTTTGCGGATTCGAGGTTACTTCATAGGCAAGCCTCGTCAAGGTATCCGTTGTATCCCCCATGGCCGAGACGACCACCACGACATCATGTCCAAGATTCTTTTCCTCAATCACCCTTGAAGCTGCCCTTTTAATTGCGGATGCAGAATCGACAGAGGTCCCTCCGAATTTTTGTACGATAATACTCACCTGCTAAACCTTCTTTCTTCGAGGATCATGGATGATCCGTTTTTTTGCTCATCTTACTTACGGAATTTTCCCTGGCATTATGGCAGCCTGCCCGGCAGGCTTGCAGCACAGCTATTAAACCGTCTCCTTCACCTTGAAAAGTGCCAGTGCATTATTCACTTTTCCGAACTCTGAAGCATGCGGACGGTCGTCGCCGGTTGCGTATCCATAATCGACCATGCGGTTGCGGTTCAGGCAAAGCTTGGTCAATTCCGGCTTAAAGAAGTCAAACAGCTCGAACCGTTCCTTCAATTGGGGGAATCTGTGCTGATAATCCCCGATGGCCTCTGCAAGCATGCCCCAGAATGTTTCTTCTTCCATAAGTTCATGATTGACGAGGATATTGCTCATATAGCGCAGATGGCAGATGAACAAACCTGTGAAGATGAATTGAGTCAAGCCTTCCGGCGGCTCGCTTCTCAGCACCTCTTTGAATTCCTTCGACAATCCTCTCAGCTCAGGGAAGTCCTGGTCCGAGATATTGACGTCATCGACGAAATCTTTGATGGCCAGACGGTGGGGAACAGAATCCTTCAGCACGACGATCGTATTCTGACCATGCGGAGAGAAAACCGTTCCATATTGATATAGGTAATGAAGCAGCGGATCCATGACCACCTTGAAGAAGGTCTTCATCCATTCATCGGCTTGGAGTCCGGAATCTTCGATCAGGCTTTGTACATACGGTTTAATGTCATGATCTTCATATAAAAGAGCCGCAAGCGTGATGGCCTGTTCCCCTTCATCGAGATACGTATAGATGCTTTCCCTCCAAATTGTCCCAAGCATTTCGAGATACTGATATGGAGCCTGCTTCACCCCGGTGTAATAGGGGTGATCGACATTCATACTGGCATTTTCCCCCGGCAGGATGACGCGGCATTCGTCCTTCAGGAAAGTGTCTTTGTCTGCTATGCCTTTGATGAGCTCCGTCACCTGCGGGGCAATCAATGTGCGCTCGGACGGCAGCCCCCTGTAAACAAGTGTATTGAGGATGCTAATCGGAAGCTTGACGTGGTGCTTCCCTTTATTCGTCCTGTTCACGAATGTACGGATCGACTGCTGCGGCAGGTAGCTGTCGTTTCCTTCCCCGAGTGGGATGATCTTTTTTCCTGAAAGTTCCTCAGGGAAGTTCTGGATCAGGACGTTTTTCCACTGCCATTCGTGTACCGGCATGAAATAATAGTCTGACGGGTCCTCTCCATGGTCTTTTATTATTTTTTCAAAAGAAGTTCTTTCCGTTTCGGACAATTCAGAGGCGAGCAGGTCCTCATACTTCAAGCCTTCGATCGATTGGAATGAAGCAATTTTTTTAGCGACGGCAACCCAGGAAAGACGGATTTCCCTCCCGTGTTCGGGTGCATAGGTAAGATAGTCATCGTACCCGAAGCCGATCCGACCCTTGTTGTATGTAATCCACGGGTGGCCGGTCATGAAGCCTTCGAGCTCGGCATAATCTACATGGATGAGTTCATCAGATGATTTCGATTCTTTGTCCAGCAGGTGGGCGTCGGCAATCAGGGTAGCGTTCAGCTCTTTGATCAGATGCCCGACCGTTTCCGGTGACATCGGGATGAGTTCCTGAAGATCGATGAGCAGTGCGATGGCGCTGTCAGCCTGCTTTGTTTCTCCGTCTGCTGTGATGTCGATCGTTTCCCATTTCACATCAAAACTGTCAAACAATCGTTTTTCAGCCTGGTAGCGGTACTGTTTATCGTCTGAGATCTGCAGGGCATATGTGATGGTCTTTCCCTTTTCATCGAGTATGCTGGGCTGGATCATGTCTTCGTACATATACTCTGATAACATTTTTGCAATCAGTTTGCGGTTGACCTTTTTCCAGTTGTGCTTGTTCAATACGGTTTGCAGTTCGCTTGCAAATTGCATGGGATCCCTTCTTTCTGTCTATTTTAGTTGCTGCTTTTAATAAATGAGATTCAAGGTTTATTACCGCTGTTGGGTTACGTGCAGGACTTCGCTTTCCGAAAGGGTCTGCGTCTTGCCCGAACCAGTTTAGAATCCAGCGTCAAAAAACAGTGAAATTTGTGTATTTTCCATAGGAAAACATGTTTTTCATCCTACCCGCTATATAATTCATTCGTTTTCCACTATAAAAACGTATTTCCAACTAAAATCTTCAAATTTGAACTTACTTTCCTTATACTCAGAAAGCTTTATTATTGAAAACGGAAATTTCATTATCGAAATCAAAAGCTTTATTATTGAAAATCAAGCTTTTATTATCGAAACTGCGAAGCCTTTTATTAAAGATTCTTTATTGTAATCGAAAGCGCGACACTTATAAGCAAACCTATACTTTTATTATCAAAAAATGCAGGTGCTTACCCAACCCAAGTCCGCCTTCATTCCCCCGTCACCCTCACATGCTTGGAACGGCAGCCGCAGCCCGTTTTTCAACTCCAAATGTCTGAAACACATTCTTCGTCTGAACCGGATATACTTCCCTTCCGGCTAATTGATTGATAATGACTGCATTCCGGTGTGCGCCGAGTCCAAGGTCCGGGGCCCCGACTCCATGGGTGTGCATCTCCCCGTTTTGAACGAAGATGCTGCCGCCTTCGCCGATGAAGGTCTCCAGGCGGTAATCCTTCGTGAACTTGAACCTGCCGGCAACGTCATATACCAGGTCATCCTTCATACCGGACAGAAACGACGGAACCGCTGTTTTGTAACCTGTCCCGAAGATGACGACGTCGCTCTCTTGAGTGAATGTTTCTTCTTTTACTTGGTGATATCCGCGGAGCGAGTAACCGCGGCCACTGGCTTCAAGACCGGTGATTTCCGTCATCGCCTGCAGAGAGATCCGAGGGTATTCACTTCCGATCGAACGCTCGTACAGATAGTCATAAATCTCCGCGATCGTGTCTGCGCTGATTCCTTTATACAAGAGGTCCTGATCCTTCAGGAGAGCATCCTTTTTCTCCTGCGGCAGGCTGTAGAAGAAGTCCGTATAGTCGGGTGAGAAGTATTCAAGTCCGAGCTTTGAATACTCCATCGGGAAGAATCCTTTGGAACGGGTGAACCAGTCCAGGGTGAATCCGTGGTTCTCCTGTTCTTTCGCCACATCAAGGAATACTTCCGCGGCGCTCTGCCCAGACCCGATGACCGTCACCGATCGCGCCTCTTTACAGATCTCTTTTTTCTCCAGATACTCGGATGTATGGAAGACGCTGCTTCCGAGATGTTCCCTGAAGTGTTCCGGGACAGAAGGAACAGAGCCGATCCCCATCACGAGGTGGCGCGTCACGAACCGCTCTTCAGTACGCGCCGCATCATTCCATACGGAAACCTCGTACCCGTTCCCTCCGTCATCCAGCACTGCCGGTACAACACGTTCGACTTCCATCCCAAACCGGCATTGCGGCAGCTGATCGGAGACCCAGCGGCAATAATGGTTGTATTCTTTTCTCGGAATATGGAATTTCTCAAGGAAATAAAAGTGATACAAACGATTGTGAGCCTGTAAATAGTTCAGGAATGTGTATTTGCTTCTGACATCTGCCATCGACACAAGGTCCGCGAAAAATGGTACCTGCAGGGTCGTCCCATCGATCAGCATCCCGGGATGCCAATTGAATTCCGTCTTCTTTTCAAGGAACAGGGCCTTCATATCCCCAACTTCATCAAGCAAGGCCGCCAAACCTAAATTGAAGGGGCCGATCCCGATGCCGATCACGTCATGGATTTCATTTTCATTCATGGGGTCCACCTCTTTTCGAATTCTCCCCGCTCACATTTCATGAGCAGTCCGGTTTTATCCGGCAGTTCAATCGGTCCGATTCTTTTGAAACCGCATTTCGTAAACACATGGATCATTTTTTCATTCCGGATATCGGGTTCCGCCATGACCTTTTCTGTCCTGTCATCCTGGAATTGAAACCGGACCATTTCCCTTAACAGCGGCAATGAATATCCTTTTCCTAAAAATTCTTTATCACCGATCAAGAGATGGACGCCCTGGTCATGGGGAACGGCATTATACATTTTTTCCAGCACATCCCCTTTGACCCAGTAGGCCTCCCAGTAACTCATCGGCACATCGTCCAGACATCCGATATAGAGGGTATGGTGATCATCGTTCAATGCTTTTCTCAAATGTTCCCTGAACTTATTAAGAGGCATGTTGAGATTCCAGAACGGGTGGACATGGTCCTCCATCATCCAGGTGTGGATCATGTCCACATCCCGCTCAAACTCTGCTTTCCTAAACGAAATCTTCCTTCCGATCTCTTCATCATAAAACTCATAGTGCATGGAGGATCTCCACCTCTCCCGCGATCGGGTTCTTCACCATCGTATAGACGGACTGCGATTCCATCGGGCCGACAAGCTCATCCATGTCATAGAAACGGGTCAGCAGGTTGGCTTTGCATGGAAGCTCCGGCTGATACAACAGACTGCTCAGAAGGTCTGATGGCATCGTTTCTTCGTGTTTCTTAAGCCGTTCCTTCAATACATGGATCAGCTCCCCTTCTTCGATAAGACCGCTGACTCCAAAACCGTTGATAAGACCGAACAGGTGATTGAAGAAAAAGTAATATCTCAGTCGCTCTTCCGATACGTCATCAGCACAGATCGTATCACTCACTGTATTGAGTTCAGGCAGCAGTTCCTTCAATTTGTCCGCCTTCGATTCGCTGTAGTAGTAGCCTTGGTTGTCGCGGTAATAGAACGTTTCAGGATAGCCGCCCCCGAGCTTGATGACCGAGTTCTGTTGATGGGCCTCAAGCGCAATTCCATAGGTGTTAAACAGCCAGATTATCGGGTCGAGTGTCAGATCCAGGTAACGTTTGAACCAGTCGATGCTCACTTCTTCCGCCGAACGATTCTCTCGGTTGGCAATCCCTTTGATTATACTGTAGAGCCTTGGTTTTCCAGCGAAGGCATGATCCTGGCACAAACCTGCAACCAGGCTGGCATTTTTGCTATTTTCATAGAAAGGATTGTCGCGGATCACGACCTCAAATCCTGAGAGTTCTGTCTCCGATACAAGATTCAAGTAAGCTGGATCCTCTAATATGCGAAAGTTGGGAAAATTCCGCTTGATACTTTGTCCAACTTCCGTCTCCAGAAGCCTTGAAACCTCCACTCCCCTGGCAAGCTCCTTTGCCTGGTTGATGCGGAGGGAGTTTGTGATTTTGACAGGTACAGAGAATTTATACATATATTTAGAGCTTTTGCTGTACACGCTCCTGAATGATGAAGTACCCGTAAACTTTTTGCCGGCGGGACCTGCATACTGAAGCGAACCATCCGCTAGCCTCGTTTGCACTTCAGGATTCTCCATCAGTTCCTTCACTTGGAGTGGATGAACCGGGATCAATACCTTTTCATCTTTTTTCATGATTTCTTCGAGCCAGTCCTGATCAACTTCGCTGTCATTCTCCAATTCTTCGAAAATAATAGAAGCAGCAGACTGCGGACGGCTGGAATCCTGGAGAACCAGTGACTTCTCCGCTGCAAAATAGTGAAGCTGGAACGCTCCTTTCCGCTCGGGGGAATACATCGCATCCTCCGTTTCAGTCAGACCCTGTTTACTTTTCGGGGTCGGATGAAGCAGGTGCCCGAATAATAGGGACTGCTCCGCTTCGATGAATTCAAAGTCTTCCTGAGAAAGTGATTCTGCGTCTTCCACCCGGGCATCCAGGTACGTTTTGATGCTGCGGCAGCTCAGGATGACGCGGTAAATGAGTTCATCCTCGGCTCCCCTGAAGCTTTTATCCAGTAGGAATTCTTTCACTATGAGCGAAGTAAGCGTGATATAGTCGATCGGCTGCAGGTCTTCACTGCCAGAGGTGCGATAGTAGATCGGGAAAGAAAATAAATGGCGGTCTGTATCAGACCAGTATCCAACCCCTGCAACCACTTCGATTTTCTGCAGGATCAATTTGGAGACAATCACTTTGTCCATCCCCTCTTTTACAAAAAAAGGGTGTTCCATCAGCTCCGGAGCTTCTTCAAAATTCCCGGTCTCCCTTAAATAACAATTCAGAAAGCTTTGCATCGTGGCGTTTTCTGCCAGCTGCTTTGTATCATACACGGGCTAAACCTCCATTCATTAGTTGAGTTGCAGTCTTCTTTATTTCATCCATCAGCTCGTGGATATCTTCTTCACTTGTTCTCGGATTCAGGAGAGTGAGCTTCAAGAAGGTCTCACCGTCAACGGTTGTCTTCGCAATGACTCCCTTTCCTTCATGAAGGAGCGACTGCTGAATCGCCCTGTTCAGTTCATCAAGGCCGATGCCGATTTCAGTCTCCGGCTTATACCTGAAGACGATGGTATTGATTTCTGGATGTTTATTTTTGAGGTCGATGGTATCAAGACCTTCCAGGTATCCTGCTGTATAGCGGGCAAGCTCCATGGTCCGGTCGATCATTTCACCAAAGGTTTCTATGCCCACTGTCTTCAAGGACAGATAAAGCTTCAATGAATCAAATCTTCTGGTGGTAGAGGTCGATTTCGTCACAAGATTCACAATTCCGTCATCTTCATCTTTTAAGGGATTTAAGTAATCCGCGTGATGGGAAAGGAATCCGAAATGCCGCCGGTCCTTCACCATGAATGCCCCGCAGCTGACAGGCTGATAAAATAATTTGTGAAAGTCTATGGTCATCGAGTCCGCCTTTTCAAGGCCTTTAAGCTTATCGCAGTGAGAATGACTCAGGAGCAACCCACCCCCGAATGCTGCGTCCACATGGAACCAAAGTCCTTTTTCCTCTGAAATGGAAGCGAGTTCCGGCAATGGATCGATGCTTCCGAAATCTGTGGTTCCGCATGTTGCGGCGATGGCGAAGGGCAGCATGTCGTCTGCCTTAAGCCGCTTCAGTACATTTTGAATATCTTCCATGCACATCCGGTGGTACTCGTCCGTTTTCACCGTGATGACAGCTTGTTCACCCAGACCGAGCTGTGAGGCGGACTTCTTCACGGTAAAATGGGCATCTTCCGAACAAAGGATGCGCAGCCGGTGAAATTCAGGCGGCAATCCTTGCTTTTGTACGTTATGGCCCCATTGGTTTTGGCAGAATGAATCCCTGGCAAGCAGCAGCCCCATGTAGTTGGATTGTGTACCGCCGCTCGTGAACACACCGTCGGAGGGTCCAGGATAACCCACCGTTTCCTTCAGCCATTCCACCATTCCTTCTTCTACATATGTAGCTGCCGTGCTCTGATCCCAGGAGTCCATGGACTGATTCAATGTACCGATGATGCATTCGCCGATGATCCCCGGGAGCAGCGGCGGACAATGCAGATGAGCCATGCTCTTTTTATGTGAGATATGAAGGCTGTTCCTTATGACGGGACCTTCAATCTCATCGAGGACCTTCTGAAGCGAGCGGCCTTCCCCGGCAAAGTTCATGATCCCCGCGATTTCCTTTTCGATTTCAGCCGGGGTCTTTCCGATGAAAGGCTGTTCGGTATCGCTGTAAACTTCTTTAAGTTTATTGCTGACTTGTTCCATTCCTTTTTCAAAAGCGGTGAGCCCTTCCTCCCCCTGATGAAGGAAGAAGGAGTCAAACGCCGTCTTTTTATTTTTTAGCTTTATGCCTGTACTCATAGGGCCTACCTCACAACGGAAGCCGAGACAGCTTCTTTGAAGATGGAGAAGACTTCATCCAATTGCTCCCCAGTAATGATGAGCGGAGGAAGGAATCGGACGACTGCCCCGTGTCTGCCCCCCACTTCAAGGATCAATCCTCGTTTGAAGCACTCCTGCTGGATACGGCTTGCAAGCTCAGGGTTTGCCGGGTGGCTTTTCGATGTTGACTGCGGGAGGGACGGGTCCACCATTTCTGCTCCGATCATCAAGCCCCTTCCTCTCACGTCCCCGATTTCAGGAAATTCGCTTTGAAGTCCGGATAACGACTGGAGGAGCCTTTGTCCCATTTTGTCTGCATGCTGAACAAGGTCATTTTCCTTGATATATTTCAATGTTGCCGTACCCGCTGCCATTGCCATCTGGTTGCCGCGGAACGTACCGATATGCGCTCCCGGCTCCCAGCAGTCGAGATCCTTGTCATATACGACAACGGACAGCGGCAGACTGCCCCCGATTGCCTTCGAGAGGACAAATACATCCGGTACGATTCCGGCATGCTCGAATGAGAACAGCTTTCCTGTACGTCCTATTCCAGTCTGTACTTCGTCAATGATCAACGGGATGCCGCGTTCTTCCGTGATCCGTCTCATTTTCTGCAGCCACTCGATCGGTGCCGGTATAGAACCACCTTCACCCTGGACGGTCTCGAAGATCATCGCAGCCGGCGGCAGGATCCCGCTTTCAGGATCATCCAACAGGTTCTCGATATAGCGTGCCGAGATACGGTGGCTCTCTTCTCCCCCTACCCCGAACGGACAGCGGTATGTATATGGGTAGGGCAGGAAATGAGTGTCAGGCATGAGGCCGCCGACTTTCTTCTTCGGACCCAGGTTTCCTGAGATCGCCATCGTTCCGTGCGTTGCACCATGATATCCCCCTTGGAAGGTCAGGATGCTCTGTCTTCCGGTTGCCGTTTTGACCAATTTCAATGCTGCTTCGATGGCATCTCCACCGGTCGGCCCGCAAAATTGCACTTTTGCACGGTCCCGGAACCCTTCGGGCAAAGAAGCAAATAGCTCGTTAACGAATTCTTCTTTCACTGGCGTGGTCAAATCTAAAGTATGTAAAGGGCGTTTATCGCGGATTACCTGCTCCATGGCTTCGACCACTGCAGGATGATTATGCCCTAACGCCAATGTGCCGGCCCCTGCCAGGCAGTCGTAATACTTCTTTCCTTCCATATCGGTAACATGGATCCCCTCGGCCTCGCTGATGGCAAGAGGAATCCTTCTCGGATAGGATCTTGCATTGGATTCGCGTTTCTCCTGCTGGCTTAGTAATTCTTTATTTGAAGTCAATGTTTGAACTGTCATTCGTTATCATCCTTTCACTGATTGTTTCCGTTTTGCTTTCAACGTCATAGTAATTGATAATGATTATCAATGTCAACAATAATTGAAAACTGTTCTCAGTTAAAACAGGATAAATACTACTTTTGGCAGGGGATGTTAATTGGTTTTGTTTGATGCGGGAAAAGCTTTGGTGGTATTGGGGTTCGAGCATCCTTCACAGCAGTTCATCCAACCTTGGATTCCCTGTTTTGAAAACATTCCCGACTTTCGTAAAAAAGGAGGTTTGGACTAGATGGAAATGAGAACGGCCGGTGATTCGGAAGGTGCTCATTCTCAATAAAAAAACCCAACCGCACTAAGGCGATTGGGTTTATAAACTACTCTAAAAATTAGTGCCCTTTGACAACTTCCTGTCCGCGCACATTCCATGTGAATGCAAAGAGGATGGTTGCGAGTACACATGAACCGACAAGGAGCATGAATCCTGCATCCCAGCCTGCTCCCTCTACGATGAAGCCCATCAGAGCATTGGCCATGACCGCTCCTCCAAGGTATCCGAACAGACCTGTAAGACCCGCAGCGGTACCGGCTGCTTTCTTAGGTACATAATCAAGCGCCTGAAGACCGATCAGCATGACAGGTCCATAGATAAGGAAGCCGATTGCAATCAATGCAATGTTATCGATCATTGGGTTTCCTGCAGGGTTCAGCCAGTAAATCACAACGGCGATCAATACACCCAGCATGAAGACGAATCCGGCAGGGCCGCGGCGGCCTTTGAAGAACTTATCTGACAAATACCCGCACAGAAGCGTCCCCGGAATACCGGCCCACTCATAAAGGAAATAGGCTACACTTGATGCTTCCATATCGAATCCTTTTTCTTCGCTCAAATAAGTCGGTGCCCAGTCAAGTACTCCGTAACGGACGAAATACACGAAAATATTGGCCACAGCAATGACCCAGACCCACTTATTATTCAGGACATATTTAAAAAGGATTTCCTTTGTTGTTAATTCAGTTTCAAGAGTGACTTTCGATTTAGTAGGATAGTCATCGCGATACTCTTCGATCGGTGGAAGTCCGACTGATTGCGGGGTATCACGCATTAGGATGAATGCAATCACTGCGATAACCAGGGCAACGAGTGCAGGAAGAATGAAGACACCCTCGTATCCTGAATAAACTGCCCCAAAATAAGTGCCTACGATTGATACTCCACCTATCGCAAGTGGAGCCATCAACCCGCCGCCGACGTTATGGGCGACGTTCCAGATGGCCGTCTTCCCTCCACGCTCACTGACACTGAACCAGTGGACGAGTGTACGGCCTGACGGCGGCCAGCCCATCCCCTGTACCCAGCCGTTTAAAAACAGCATCACAAACATGATGGTAACAGATGAAGTAAAGAATGGTATTAATCCCATAGCCAAGCTTATGATTGCTGATAATACGAGTCCCGCGGTCAGGAAATACCTGGCGTTACTCCTGTCCGATACGGTCCCCATTACGAATTTACTGATTCCGTATGCAATGGAAATCGCAGATAGCGCAAGACCGAGTTCACCCTTTGAGAAGCCTTCTTCTGTAAGGTACGGCATCGCCAAAGAGAAATTTTTACGAATTAAATAATATGCCGCGTAGCCGATGAAAATCCCGATGAATACTTGAAGACGGAGCTTTTTGTATTCAGCATCGACACGTTCTTCCGGCAGCCGTTCAATCGGCGGTGCCGGCTTGAATAATTTAAGCATGATTGCCCTCCTTTTTAATGAGTGGAATAGACGGCTTCGCCTATTCACATATAATTATTTTGCCAAAAGAGCAGGAATATACCCGACCATGGCCAGTTAAAAACACAAAAAAAGAGAGACACCCGTACATGTATACACTTTCCCCATAGAAAAGTGGACCTAGTACCGCGAGTCTCTCAATCTCTTGCGCTTCTGTTAACTTACTTACAAATGTACAGGAGGGTGAAAACGTTGTCAACACAATTTCGACATATTTTTTACAGTATTTTCTACCAATAGAAAAGACCATCAAAAAATCACGGTCTTCTCTACCATTATAATTCCAATGCCTCCCGCGCCCCACTTCTTTTTTTACCTGCAAGCACAGAATGATACCGATAAACAAACAGTGTCACCAAGACTACCGCACCGGACAGCAGGTACAGGCTCGTGAAGCCCAGGCCTCCTGAAATCATACCCAGCACGACAGATCCGACTGCGATTCCGAGGTCATAGAAGATAAAGAATGTCGCTGTCGAGTGGCTGGTTCTTTCCCTCGGGGAAGATTGGATCGCCATCGTCTGGTAGCTTGGCAGCAAGGCACCGTAGCCGAGGCCGATGAGTGCACCTGCTGCAAGAAGGACGATTGTCGACTGTGTGATACTCAACACGGCGAGGCCGATCGCAAAGATGATCAGCGACGGGTAAATGACCGAATCGGGTCCCTTTTTGTCAAATAATCTTCCTGTGTATGGTCTGGATAACAGCATCGCTGCCGCAAACACGACGAAAAACAGGCTGACCGATTCAAAGAGGCCGACTGATTTTGCATAAACGGAAATGAATGACATGATGCCGGAATACGCAAACGCCGTCAGGAATCCCACGAACGCGATCGGCATCGCCCTCACTTCGATCAAATCCTTCGCAGTGATCCGTCTGGAAGCTTTCGGGCCGGATGCCGCTGCGGAAGATGTCTGTATGCCGAAAGTCAATATAAAGGCAGCCACCATCATGGACGCCAGCAGAAGGAACAGGGATGTATATGGGATGAACTGAACGAGGGCCAGTGAAAGGAACGGACCGGCAACAACGGCCAGATTCATCGACATGGCAAAGTATCCGAGTCCTTCCCCCTTCCTATGCTCCGGTATCATATCCGCCGCGATTGCCACTAATACGGTTGAAGCGATGCTGAACCAGATGCCATGGAAAAAGCGCAGCGCGATCAGCAGATTAAAATCACTGATCACAAAATAAAAAAAGGAAGAAGCGCCAAAGAAGAAAACGGATATCATCAGGGTCTTCTTTTTCCCCAGTGCGTCAATGATCTTTCCTGAAAACGGCCGGACGATGATCGCTGAAATTAAAAACATCGTTGTTACGAGACCAGCCTGTGCTTTACTTACCTGAAGTTCGTCAATAACGTAGACAGGCAGCACGGTCAACAACGAATAGAAGACCAAAAAGACGAAAAAATTATTCGATAAAGCCATCAGAAAAGGCTTTGTCCAAATGTTGTGTGTCGATTTTTGCATGTAAATCCCCTTTCAAGCGATGATGTATAATCGATTCAATTAGTTGTCATACTAATTATATATACAGAAAGCACAGAAGTAAATACTTGTTATGACAATTAATATGAAATCGTTCTCATTTCCAGTGACTTTTGTAGTATGATAGAAGGAGACTAAAATTGGTGGCAGGTGATACAGCATGCATGATACTCGCGATGAAGCAATCGGTCTTTTTACAAGCAATACCGTTAAGAACATTATCCGTTTCTTATCTGTGAACATTAAGAATTTCGATATTACACCCGAGCAGTGGACCGTCCTTAAGCGGCTGTCCGAAAATGACGGCATCAACCAGAAGGAACTGGCGAATAAAGCAGAGAAGGACCAGCCCACCGTGACAAGGATCCTCGATATCCTCGAACGGAAAGAACTGGTCATCAAGAAGAAAAATGAAGAGGACCGCCGTTCATTCATCCTGTTCATAACAGACAAAGGGAACACGCTCAAAGAGGAACTGACCCCGGTCATCGAAGCGCTGTGGGAAGAAAACATCCTCGCCGGCATCTCAGAAGATGAGCTGGAAATGTACAGGAAAGTCCTTGTGAAAATGAATGGGAATCTGGAGAAGTGTTGATCCATTAGACGGACTTGCGTTAAGCAGGTCCGTTTTTTATTTTGCAGAGGAAGATAAATGTCAGAAAAATCTTTGACACCCTGGCAATAAATGTAGTATATTACGATAGGAACGAACATTCACGAATTAAAATATAATTAATATTCGTTTTTAGGAGTGTTATTCATGGAAAATGTATTTGATTACGAAGATATTCAATTAATTCCTGCAAAATGTGTGGTAAACAGCCGTTCTGAATGTGATACATCGGTTACGCTTGGCGGCCGTTCATTTAAACTTCCTGTTGTTCCTGCAAATATGCAGACCATCATCGATGAAAAGATCGCCGTTTACCTGGCAGAAAATAATTACTTCTATATCATGCATCGCTTTGAACCTGAAAAAAGACGGGATTTCATCAAGGATATGAAGTCACGCGGTTTATACGCGTCCATAAGCGTAGGCGTCAAAGAAGAAGAATACACATTTGTGGAGGGGCTTGCAGAAGAGCAGCTTACTCCTGACTATATTACAATCGACATCGCTCACGGCCACTCCAATGCCGTGATCAATATGATCCAGCATATCAAAAAGCACCTTCCCGAAAGCTTTGTGATCGCCGGCAACGTCGGAACTCCGGAAGCCGTAAGAGAGCTTGAAAACGCAGGGGCTGACGCTACGAAAGTCGGCATCGGACCTGGTAAAGTATGCATCACGAAAATCAAAACGGGATTCGGTACGGGAGGCTGGCAGCTGGCGGCCCTCCGCTGGTGTGCAAAAGCCGCCACAAAGCCGATCATTGCTGACGGAGGGATCCGCACGCACGGTGATGTAGCGAAATCGATCCGCTTCGGTGCGTCCATGGTCATGATCGGTTCCTTGTTCGCCGGTCACGAAGAATCCCCGGGTGAAACGTTCGAGAAAGACGGCAAGCTTTTCAAAGAATATTTCGGTTCTGCGTCCGAATTTCAAAAAGGTGAAAAGAAGAACGTCGAAGGAAAGAAAATGTTCGTGGAACACAAAGGAGCACTCCAGGATACCCTGACTGAAATGGAGCAGGATCTTCAGTCTTCCATCTCCTATGCAGGGGGAACTAATCTTGACAGCATCCGCCACGTCGATTATGTGGTCGTGAAGAATTCCATCTTCAATGGTGATAAAGTCTATTAATATCAAAAGAGGGACGGGCAGAATTTATTGGCCCGTCCCTCTTTGCGTTCAAATATGAAGTCACTCCGGTTCAACATGGACGTGGACATCATAAATTTCGTACTCTCTCTCCAGCTGTTTCTCCACTTTGGTAGAGATGTCATGGGCTTCATTGATGTTCAATTCCGGATCCACCGTAATGACGATGTCCACGACAATATTGTTTCCGTACGTTCTTGCCTTGATATCTTTGATCCCCTCGACACCTGAAATATCGTCGATCGTTTCTATGTACTCTTGTATCAGATCCTGATCAAATCCATCCGTCAATTGATGGGAAGCTTCACGAAAAATGCCCCAGGCCGTCTTGATGATCAAGATCCCTACGATTAAAGCCGTAAGGGGATCGAGCCAGGCCAGGTGGAACTGTGAACCGATGATCCCGACCACCGTACCGATACTTACCCACGAATCGGAAAGATTGTCTTTGGCTGCGGCCATGACCGATTGACTCTTTATTTTCAACGCAAGTGTTTTATTATAACGGTAGACGAAATACATCACCAATGCTGAAAAAATCCCCGTCCAGGCAGCAATCATGTCCGGCGGGTGCGAGTGCCCCTCGAACAGGGTAACGACTGCCCCTCTCAGCACTTCGAACCCTACGACTGCCATGATGAAAGAAGCCACCATCGAAGCGACCATTTCAGACTTCCAATGCCCGTATAGATGATCATCATCAGCAGGTTTCTGCGACAACCTGAGCCCGATCAATACGGCAACCGAAGCCAGAATATCCGTCGTATTGTTCAAACCATCCGCTTTCAATGCCTCCGACCCGCTCACATTGCCAATCACCAGTTTTAATATGGATAAGAGAATATATGCGATGATGCTGATGATCGCACCCCGTTCACCCAATTTTAAATCTGAATATCGTTTATCATCCAATGATTCCAACCTCCAAACAACTGCCTGAACATTTTATCAAGCGGCATGCGAGTGGGTCTATAGAAACCTTTTTATCCTTCCCCATTTATCTCTCTTAAAGTCAAAAAAGTTGCACATAGTAAATTTAATTGGTGTAACCTTACTACTGTTTTTCATCTTCAGTCGTGACTTAAGCACTATTAATATTGTTCTATCCAATTCATTTGATTCATATATTTTTTCTAGAAATGGAGGGATAACAATGGGTATCAGATTAATCAAGATTTCGGTTGTTTATTTTATGATCGGCGTGTTATTCGGATTGTATATGTCGATGACGCATGATTACAGCTTCACACCGGTTCACGCTCATACCAATCTTCTGGGCTGGACAGCTCTTACTTTGGCAGGTATCATCTATCATTTATTCCCGGCTGTGTCTCAGACAAAGCTTGCAAAAGCTCATTTTTGGCTCCACAATATCGGTCTCCCGCTTATGATGGCCGGACTGCTCATCCTCATTTCATCCGGCAATGAAGTCATCATCCCGGTGATCGCAGCCGGGGGAGTGCTGACGACGCTTGCCGTGTTATTGTTTGGATACAATGTATTGACGAAACTAAAGCCAGAATAATAAAACAGCTGCTGCCCGGATTTCGCTTAAGGCAGCAGCTGTTTTTCCAATTCCGTCACTTCTTCTTTTAAGTCTTCCACATCACGGAGCAGCCTGAACATCCCTTTTAGGATCAACTCATCCGGTTTGGATTTCCGGCACTCTTCTGAAATCCTGTCGGCAAATTTCACATACTCCCCTGCTTCATCACTCCCGAGTGAATGAATCTTCTCATACAGATTCGTCCACGCTTCCTCCCTTTTTTCAAAAGAAATGAAGGCCCCTTCCCGGTCCATATCAACTGAAAACGGTTTCATCATTTCATCATCGAGGAGAGGTGCGCTCTTCCCTTCAAAGAAGTCGTCTGCAAGGATCATGATCTGTCTCACAATATGCTTCCCGAGATCGGCCGGTTCAAGATCGCTGTCGGTTGAAATCAGAAGCATCATATAAGAAGAATAAATGGACTGTGTCATCCACATCAGATCCCATTTATAGGGGTCGATCCTATCCCCGTATAACCGGTGGAGATTGTGCTGCAGCCAGCTGAATAATCTCCCGCGCATCCTGTGCTCCATCTCGGCGAGCTTTTCGCTGTCCTTGGCGGTTTCTCCCCTCATATGCATCTTCATATACGATTTGTACTCAAGGATTCCTTCAAACTGGACCTGGAATTGTTTAGCCAGGCGGTCCTCTGGTGCCATATTGCTGTCAAGGCCGACCACAAACGCCCGCTCGAAGACGAGCTGCTGATAATGTTCATAGATGGATATGATTAAATCTTCCTTTGATTGGAAAAAAGAGTAAAGAGAACCTTTGGATATCCCGATGCTGTCAGCTATCTGCTGCATCGAGGTCCGGTTGTATCCGTGTTCTGCAAACAGATCGACAGCTGTTTCCAGTATTGCTTTACGTTTGTTCAATAGATATCACCTGTCTTCTATATAAAGTCCGATTCATTTGATTTTTAAACCATTTTACCATAGTTTCGATGCCCTCATCCCTCCTCCCCGGGTTAGCACATTATTCCTTGACTAAAATTTACGACCGTGAAAAAATGACTTATGAGTCAATTTTCATTAAACTTGATATATCAATACATCAAAAGCAATAGCCAAAACCATTTTGACCCACGAGTCAAACCAAGTGAACAGGAGGAATGATTGATGATTCGAGCAATCTTGAAGCGATCGAAAATCACATTGATTTTTGTACTGCTCTTTGCCATTATCGGGATTTTTACTTTTTTCCAGCTCCCCCAAAGGGAAATTCCCGAGACTGAAGTGAATATCGGGACGGTTTCCACGGTATATCCGGGGGCAACCGTTGATACGGTCGAGCGTACCGTCACGAATCCGATTGAAAATTCGCTGCAGTCGATCGACGGGATCAAGGAACTCAATTCGTCTTCTGCTGCCGGATTCTCTACTATCATTGTAGAGGTCGAAGATGGCAAAGACAAAAAAGAAGTGTTCAGCGATGTGCGGCAGGCCGTTTCTGATGCCTCCACATCGTTTCCTGAAGAGGTATTCGATCCGGAGATCAATGAATCCACAGTGAAGATGCCGATCGTCTCCTATCAGCTCACGAGCGACAGCCGTGAAAGCCTTCAGGACATCAAGGAAGAGGTCGACCGCTGGAAAACGGAGGTCGAGGAATTATCCGGGGTTTCAGGGGTGGCTGTCAAGGGACTGCCCGAGGAACAGATCCTGATTGAATTGAAGCTCGAGGATTTAAAGGAATCCGGTCTTAACGTGTCCGATGTCATGACCGCCATCAATGATGAGTACTATCCTTCACCTCTGGGGAAAGAAGAAATCAATGATGAAGTCGTCCAGTTGACGGTCGATCATTATAAGACCCTGGAGGATATGGAAAAAGTCTTCATCGGAAAGAATCCGGGTGGTGAATCCGTCCTGCTCGGGGATATCGCAGACGTGAAGATCTCACCCAAAGAGCCTGAGGATATCATTACTTTCGATGGAAAACCTGCCGTATCCTTCACTGCTTTTGTACAACAGGGCGAAGATATCCCATCCGTCGATGACCGGGTGAGCAGCAAGGTCGAAGAACTTTCGGATAATCTTCCGGGGGACGTAGAACTCGTTCCATATTATTCACAGGCAAGCCTGGTGACTGATATTTTTAAAGGATTGTTCACCTCGCTTGCAATATCCGTCCTTGCAGTCATCGTCACGACCGCGGTGGGTCTGACCGGATCCGGGGTCTTCGTCGTCGCACTGGCGATTCCGATTTCGGTGCTCGCAGGGTTGATCCCACTTCCATATGCAGGGGTGGACCTGAACCAAATATCAGTGATCGGGGCCATCATCGCACTCGGTATCCTTGTGGATGACTCGATCGTCATGAATGATAATATCCAGCGCCGCTACAAACTCGGGGATTCTGCGCTGAGGGGTGCTGTGAACGGCGTGAAGGAAATGTGGGTGTCGATTGTCACCTCCTCCCTCGCGATCGTGTTCACTTTCCTGCCGCTCGTCTTTTTATCAGGAGGGAACGGTGCATTCATCAGGGCGCTTCCGACCGTCTTGATCACAACGATCCTGGCTTCGACTTTGGCAGCACTGGTATTCGTACCGGTGCTCCGCTACATGCTTTACAGTAAAACAAAGAAAAAGATTTCTGACTCCCCCGGTCTGCTCGGGAAGCCGCTTGATAAACTGGCCGACTGGTATGCAGACGGTGTCCTTAGAAGATTTTCAAAGAAACCTTTGTTGACCGCCATACTCGGACTGGTGTTCACGACAGCCATATTCGGCCTGATCGCCTTTACGCCGTTTGAATTCTTCCCGTCCGCCGACCGCGAAGAAGTGACGATCGACGTCACCCTTCCGATTGGTACGACACTTGAAGAAACATCCGACACGCTTGCAGAAATGGAAGACAGACTGAAATCGGATGAAGGTGTCTACGAAACAAGCGTATTCGCCGGAACCGGGCTGCCAAATCTATTCAATAGTTCCCTTGAGAACTCAGGGGACAATACAGGTCAGATCGTTGCCCGCGTAGACCGGGAAAACCAGACTGCCCAAGGGCTTATCGACGATTGGACTGAAAAGCTGCGCACCGGGTTCCCGGATGCCGTCCTTTTCATGGAAACAATCGAACAAGGTCCTCCTGCCGGTGCGCCTGTAACGGTAACCTTATCTGGACCTGAAATGGAGAAACTGCTTGAACTGAGGGATTCGATCAAGGATGATATCGGAAAGCTCGAGACCAATCTGGTCGTCGACAATGTAGGAGAACTCTCCCCTGTCCAGGAATATGTACCTGACCGTGAAGCGCTCGAGGAAAACGGCATCACCGTTAACCAGATCAGTCAGCAAATACGCCTGGCAACAGAGGGGATCCCTCTGAAAGCCTTTGACAACGGCGTCACGAAACGCGATATGAACCTTGTACTCGGCGGAAATGACGGGGAAATCGATCTTTCTTCCCTCGAATTACCGGCTGCCGGCGGGAAGAACCCTGCCGGACCGCCGAAACTGGTAGGTCTTGATGAACTGGTGAATGTTCAAAAGAAAGAAGAAATCCAGCAGATTCCTCACGTCGACGGCGAACGTGCGATCACAATTCGCGCATTCCCTGAAAATGAGGAAGGTTATGAAGAAAAAGTCCAGGAGATCGTGGATGACGCCGGGAAAGACGTAGGTTCTGAATACAGCTTGACACTCGGCGGTGAAAATGAAGCGCAGGACAGCTTCTTCTCGGAAATCACCATCCTGTTCACGATTGTGATTTTCCTTGTCTACCTGTTGATTGCCCTGCAATTCAATTCATTGTCAATGCCATTCCTGGTATTGGTTGCCGTTTATCTGGCGATTGCGGGAGCCATCCTTGGATTGTTCGTCACCCAGACACCGATCTCTTTCCTTGCCGTCATGGGAATGGTGTCGCTGACCGGGATCGTCGTCCGGAACTCGATCGTACTCATCGAATTCACCGAGCAGCGACTGCGCGATGGCATGGACGTGAAGAATGCCGTAATCGAAGCAGGACGCGCAAGACTGCGTCCGATCGTACTGACGGCCCTGACATCCATCGTCGCCCTGATCCCGGTTGCCGTCAGCGGAGACGCCCTCTTCACACCGCTCGCGGTCACCATCATTTCCGGGATCGCCTTCTCGGTGATCCTGACGCTCTTGATCGTACCGGCACTTTATCTGGTATTTGACCGATTTAGAGGTAAGAAGAGACAGCGGGATGCTGTGGAATAATTGTGTAAGGCCCGTCCCTCACTGCATTAAAGCAGTGAAGGACGGGCCCTTTCATTTAATAGAATACATCGAACCTCTCCCACACTTCTTCGAGTTCATCGAGCCGCTTTTCGAAACCGTCCTGCTTTTGTTTTGCGGCATAGATGACGAGTGCGTTGATGACACTGAGCGGTGCGGTGAAGCTGTCGATGAAGGCAGGCATTTTGCTTTCTGCCGTTAATGATACATCCGCATGCTGAATGAGCGGTGATAACAGATTGTCGGTAAGTGCAGCTGTTTTTGCTTTTTTTTCTTTTGCAAAACGGAGTATGTCGACTGTACTTTTTGTATATCTTGAGAAGCTGATACCCAGGACTAAATCCTCCTCACCAAGATCGTGAAGACGGTCTGCATTTTTCTCGATTGAATCGAGCATCTTGACATCATCAAGAATCATAGTCAGGTAGTAATGAAGGAAAACCCCCAGGGCTTCTGCACTCCTGTTAGCCACAATATAGACTCTCCTTGCCTTCAACAAGTACTCTACCATTTTGCGGAAATTTTCAACATCCAGGTTCTTAAATGTGTGCTGGATGTTTTCAATGTCTCCTCCGATGATTTGGGAAATGCCTTGATCTTCATGCCCGTATACCTCTTTTGACAGCTTCAGTCTCTCAGTCGCAGTTAATTGCTGCTGAACCGAAGACTGGATGTGGCGCTGAAACTCGGGATAACCCGTAAAGCCCAAAAACGCGGCAAAACGAACGACTGTAGCATCGCTTACGTTGACTAGCTTCGCCAGCTTCCCGACTGTTAAAAATGGGATTTGATTGGGATTTTCGAGTATATATCGGGCAATTTTCTCCTGCGCCTTACTCATTTCCGGCATTTTTCCGGAAATGACTTTGTAGACATCAATGTTCATATTTCACCTCTTTTTGACTCATTTCCTGATTATTTTGATGGCTTTATCGTGTGCATCGAGTGTCCTTTCTATATCTTCCCGGCTGTGGACGGCAGACATGGAATAACGGTTGAGTGGTTTTGTGTAGATTCCAAGTTTCAATAGCTCATAGTCGATTTTGCTTCTTAAGGTACTGTTGGCTTTAGCCATATCCCGATAGTTCCTGATGCTTCCTTCCGCCAGGATGATGTTGAAGATGCTCCCTTTCCCCACAGTCTGCATCGGGATGTCATGGCATTTATAGATATCTTCAAGCCCAGACCTCAGTAATGCTGTGTCAGCGAGAAGTGCCTCCATCGTTCCCTCCTCTTCGAGAACCTCAATCGTCGCAAGTCCTGATGCCAGTACTGTCGGATGGCCGTTGTAGGTTCCGCTGTGAAATAATGGATCTTTTTTGCTGCCGTTTTCAGCACCGGCCGTAAGAATGTCCCTTCCCCCATCCGGCGCGCTGATTTCCATGATTTCTTTTTTTCCGCCGACCGCCCCTACGGGAAATCCTCCGCCAAGCACCTTACCGAGAGCGGTGAGGTCCGGTTTGATATGATATAGGTTCTGCGCTCCTCCTACGGTAAGCCGGAACCCTGTTTTCACTTCATCAAATATCAGGAGGATCCCAAGTTCTTCCGTTATCTCCCTTAGCTTTGTCATGAAAATCTCATCAGCAGGAATGAATCCGCCTTGAACCGGCTCCATGATGATGGCAGAAATCTCATGCGCTCTGTTCCGCAGGATTGTTTCTGTCGCATCAATATCATTAAAAGGAAGTATGACCGTATTTTTACGATAGTAATCAGGAATGCCAGGTGACTCAGGCACCACATCCGGTTCAGTTTCATCGCCGGCCATGTCGATTTCAGGATTCACGCTGAGGAGCACCTGATCATACCCGCCGTGATAATGACCTTCAAACTTCGCGATTTTTGGTTTGCCTGTATAAGCCGCCGCTGTCCGGATCGCAAGTAAAGTGGCTTCAAGACCTGAATTCGTGTATCGTACCATTTCAATACCTGGAAATAGAGAAATCAATTTTTCAGCAAGGACGGTCTCAAGTCTGTGCGGGGTGCCGAAAATGGTCGTTCCCGCTTTCTTCATTTGATTCATCGCTGCTTCATATACCCGCGAATGACCATGGCCAAGGATCAGGGCTCCATAACAGAGCAGATAATCAATGTACTCATTTGCGTCAACATCGATCAGCCTGCTGCCGTGCCCTTTTTCCATCATGATCGGGTGAGGTGCCATATATTTGATATTCGCCGTGACTCCTCCCGGGATGACCTTTTTGGCCTTTTCAAATAGTGCCGCTGAATTCTTTGTGTGACGGGACAATGGATTGAGCTTATTTTGATGCAAAAGTAAGACCTCCGATATTAAATATATATTTCTTATTATAACTTAACATGAAATAAATATTTCAAAAAAGGGTTGGGCCGTTCTGTTATGTAAGATTAATGCCGGTAAAAGTTTTGTAAAAGAGAGCTCATTCACACTTCGATATAAGAAGCATGCTCGTAAAAATATTGCTGGACTTGAGGGATTAATTATTCAATGAGATTTTGACGATATTCTATAAGTTTCAGATGTTTCTCCACTGTTTTCCCGAAAAAGTTAGTAATTACTCAGTCCCTGGTCATTCCGGGCACTTTACCCATTTCATAAACGCTTTTAACAATCCGGAATAAATTAATCAGTAGAAAGGAGTGTGAATCAAAATGGATAGTCCAATCTGGTTATACCTCTTCGGCATTCTGTCAGGCTTTGCCCTCTTGAGGGTGCCGCTGACCGGCTTCCTTGCGCCGATCAATCCGATTGTCGATGTGATCGGGGTTCTTGCAGTTTTATTATTCTCCATCGTACTGATCTTCAAAGGTGTCATGCACCTCATTGACAGCCGGAGAAGAAGATAACAGTAAAGGCCCATCCCTCGCTGCTTTAACGCAGTTCAGGGCCGGGCCTTTTTCATCCATACTTCTTTTGGTGTTCCTTTTTCCTGGAAAGATAGTCTTCATCTTCCCTTGCAAGCTTCCATTTCTCTTCAAAGATGGCGGCAGATTCTGCTTTTTCCGAATCGATCTGTCTTTCCTTCACATCGCCTTTTTCATCATACTTCCTGCCGCCTTTGTAGTTGGCGTAGCGGCGGGATCTGGTGTAGCCCATCTGCAGGAATTTCCGCGCCATGTCCATTCCGACAAAATCGTCCTGCCTTTTGTAATCGAGGAACATCTCATAAATTTTCTCCGAGGATTCCTTCGCGATATCGGGTGTCTTGAACCGCCAATGCGGGAGGATTTCACTTTTATAAGGTTCAACGAGCAGAACACCCTGCTCTCCCCTTCCGACCCGGTAAAGTTCGGGATGCTCCCGGAAATCGGTGGAGTCGAAGTCCAGTGAATAATCGAATGGCATTGTATCATCCTTTGCACGTTTTCAGCTTGTTTACCCGGATGATTCTGCACTTAACCCCTTAACCACGATAAAAAGACCTGCATAGAACAGCTCTATACAGGTCTTTTTATAAAACCGGGCTGATTTACTTCCCCTGCTCATCCAGCGCCTGGTACTTTGCCTGATACTTTCCTCCGTCAGCCACTTCGGAGTGATACAGGGCCTTCATGGCAAAACTTCTCTCCAAGCCCTGCTCATCCATCAAATTCTTAAGGCGGTCCTGCAGTGCTTTTTCATCCTTCATCAATCGCTTCATTTGGGAACGTATATATTTCAAAGGTTTCATCTCCTTTTTCGTTTAGCAATGAAATACCATTATAACAACCTTTCAGGATTATACAAAGTTTCGCTGGTCACCCTCATGATTGCTTGATAGAATCATAGATAATTAGCAGAAAAATTTGTAAGCAACTTATAAACAAGGTGAAACGCATATACATATTAACAGAGACAACCTTAGACAGGCCTTCCGTCATGCCATATTTTTAAAAAAGAGAGAGGGATTGTCATGTACAAACTGTATTGCAGGGCCTACCAAACCGCTTACCGGGGGGCATTGTATTTCCTGCCGTGGCGGAAACCCCGGTTGATCGAGGGGGAAAACAGTCTCGCCGAATTGCCTGGTATTTTAAAAGAAAGCGGAATTTCGAGCGTACTGGTCATTACAGATGAAGGTATTTCTTCACTCGGATTGATGGACGGTCTCCTCAAAGAGTTGAAAAACAACAATATTCGTTACTCCGTCTATGACAAGACCGTCCCGAACCCGACCATCGATAATATCGAAGACGCCTTGAAATTGTATCACTTCAATAAGTGTGATGGGATCATCGCATTTGGCGGCGGGTCGCCGATCGACTGTGCCAAAGCGGTGGGGGCCAGGGTGGCGAGGCCGGACAGGACCATACCGGAGATGAAGGGACAGTTGAAAGTGAGAAGGAAGCTCCCTCTCCTCGCCGCCGTCCCGACCACTGCCGGAACGGGAAGCGAAGCGACGATCGCCGCAGTGATTTCAAACCCCTCTACCCATGAGAAATATGCAATCAACGACTTGTCGCTGATTCCGCAGATCGCGGTCCTCGATCCGCTGCTTACGGTAAAACTTCCGCCTCACATCACTTCGACGACCGGAATGGACGCATTGACCCATGCAGTCGAGGCCTATATCGGCAGGAGCAGAACAAGGGAGACAATGGAGTGCAGCAAACAGGCAGTGAAGCTGATATTCAGCAATCTTTACGAAGCCTATTCCAACGGGGAAAACATTGCAGCCCGTACCAATATGCAGAAAGCATCGTATCTTGCGGGAGTTGCGTTCACCCGCGCATATGTGGGGTACGTCCATGCGATCGCCCATACCCTCGGCGGATTCTATTCGGTTCCGCACGGGCTCGCGAATGCCGTCATCCTCCCATATGTACTCGAGTACTACGGAGAGTCGGTTCATCAGCCGCTTGCGGAATTGGGCGATGCAGCCGGGATCGGGTCGCCAACGGATCCGGCGGGTGAGAAAGCGGCTGCCTTTATTGCTGCGATAAAGAAGCTCAATACAGATATGAAAATCCCTGACAAGGTGGACGGCATTTCCGAAAGCGATATCCCGCTGATGGTCAAGCGGGCCCTGAGTGAAGCGAATCCGTTTTATCCGGTGCCGAAAATCCTGTCGGAAAAGGACTTAACTGCCCTTTATAATATAATCAGGCAAAAGCAGACTGCACCTATTTGATTTCTTCCATGATATGCGTATAAAAAATGGACCTGCCCCCGGCATGTCCATTTATGTGTTGTCAGCCGGGCGCCACCCCGGCAGCGTGGACACCCAAACAATCCTTATCTCCGTTCCAAAGGTAGCGTCATGCAGCGGATGCCTCCACCGCCTTTTTCCAGTTCATTCACATCGACCTCGATGACCTTTTTATTCTTCAATTTAGGATGATCTTGAAGGATGCTTTTGTTGATTTTTGTACTGACCAGAAGCGTTTCAGGATTCAGGTTCAGGAAATTGATATCTGCGACGGTGTGCTTCACCTTGTCCGTCCACAGCACTTCAAACCCGTGCCGCTTAAGGAAGTCGCCTGTCATGGTGTAGGAGGAGTCTTTTTCAGTGACGACCTGCACAGGGAATAAACGCATATAGCTTTTCGCGACAAGGAGGTCAGGGCCTGCGACATTGCAGTTCATGTCCAGATGCATCGTCTCCCCTGTCCTGGGCAGATCGATGATGCCGATCTCTGAAAATCCCGCGGCAAAAATCCTTTTTTGGATTGCTTCAAGGCTTTCAATGCTTGTCCTGAGGCCGGTGTTGATGAATACGGTATCGTTATCAAGTACGAATACGTCCCCGTTTTCAAGTGCTTTCATCACGTTATTGGCCTTGATATTGAAGACCTCTTCGTCAAACCATTCCTTAAATAGTCCGTGAGCGTGGATATATTCCGGTTCCCGCATCGTCGCGCCGGCATCCCCGGGTATCACTGTGTTCCCGTAGACGCAGGCAAGGTCCCGCACAAACACCCTGTTGAGCAGGTGTGGATTCAATTCGGCATCCCCGCCTTTTAAGTAATGGGAGTAGTCGATGACCTGTGCACCCTCATTTTCAATAGCTTTTATCAAATTCTCATGGTTTTCCTTCGCCTTTTCATGGTGAACGGGCTTTTCCCAGCCGACATAATCGGCGGTGCGCTGGTCGGGGACGTCCAATACAGTCGGGGAACAAACCACGACCGTCTTCAGTTCATCATGCTCGTTCCAGCAGTTCGGTTGAATCTTATGCATCCTCTGGCCTCCTTCTGTTTTCCTCTTTTACTTTTTCCTTTCTGGATGGAAAACATTCCGGCGTTGTAAGATCGCGGCGTAATGGGATCCAGGCTGGATTAAGTCCGAAATTTCTGTTTTATGAGAGATATCCTGCCTGGATTATGTGGGATCTTTGTTTTATGAGGGGTGTATCCTGCATGGATTATGTTGTATCTCTGTTTTATGAGGGGTATCTCGCCTAAGATATGAGCGGAACTCCTGTTTTATGGGCGAAATCCGGGATATATGGGCGGAATTTTGATTTTATGGGCGGAATTCACAATATATGGGCTAATTAAAGATTATTCGACAAGTGCACAGCCCCACTACCCTCTCAATACCCCGCACTGTACAGCAAAGATTTACTCTCAGCACAAAAAAAGAGCCAAAGCACCGCGCCTCAACTCTTGATCCTCTTCTGGCTATTCATAAATGGACACTTGGACAGGGACGAATCGTCGTCACGGAGGAAATACTGCTGCCACTCGTGGTTATCCTCCTGGCCGTACCATTTAAGACTCGGATGAGCATCGATTCCATCGTATTCCACGAGACGCTTCCGGATGACTTTTTTCAGTTTCTGCCCGAATGCGGTGGATGAATTGATCTCGTCAAATACCCAGCGCGGCTGAAAGGCAATCATAAAACAGGGAAAATGCCGGCTTTTCCGGCTAATGTGAGCAGGGGTGGCACAGAAAGCGAAGTACGGTTCCCCGCTGAAACAATATTCCCAGCTGTGATGATGTGGGTCTTCCGCGATCCCTTCCGG
Source organism: Rossellomorea aquimaris (assembly GCF_001877785.1). Taxonomy (GTDB): domain Bacteria; phylum Bacillota; class Bacilli; order Bacillales; family Bacillaceae_B; genus Rossellomorea; species Rossellomorea aquimaris_A. The sequence continues at coordinate 142,208 of NZ_MINN01000150.1, forward strand.
CCAGGGGGTTTCATCCCGTTCATGAAGTTTATTCAATACGGACCAGAACAGATCCTGATAATCATTGATGTCTGCAGATTGCAGCCCTTCTGATTGAAAGAAGACGACCAGTGAAGCATAATTCCCGGTATCACGGGAGATTTTACCGTACTCCTTCAGCAGGGAAGCGAGCTGTCCAATTGATCGGTCCGTCCTCGGATCACCTGCAAATCCAAAGCGGAGCATATCTTTTTGAAAACCCTGTATCCCCGGCACGCAGGGATATGGATGCTGTTCACCGTGCATCATTTGTGCAAACCGGGTATAGGCTGACTTCTCCCAAGAGGGCATGTCATTAAAATGACGGTCAATCCAGCTTTTTGAACGTAACATGGGCGAATACCTCCTAACGGACTACACACTATCCTATTAGGAGGCGCCCGGCCGGGTGTCTGTCTATGACAGCAAAATACCTGCAGCCTTCACACCGAAATATAGTCCAAACCCGATGAGGATAAGTCCTGAAATGATCGAGATCCACCTGATGATACGCCCGCTGAACCATTTCTGGGTTCCTGCTGCGACTGATGCCATCGCTAAATCCCAGAGGGTGATGCCGAGGAAGATCCCCATGCTGTAAATCAGGATCTGGCCGCCATGATAGGTCTTTGTGGTCTCTGCCAGGATCGACCCGTAAATGCCGAGCCAGAAAAGGATGCTCAGGGGATTGGAAATGGCCATTAAAAATCCAGTGCGAAACGACCTCGCTTTCGTCTCTCCCCCGTTTTGCTGAGAATCATAGGCAGGGGCGCCCGCTTTTACGACACTTTCAATCCCTGTATAAACGAGTACAAAGAATCCGAACAGCCATAAAAACAGTTGAACAATAGGCGTGTCCACGAACTGTGCAAGCCCGAAATAAATGAGAAGCATGAAGACCGCATCAGCGGCCATCCCTCCGACCCCCACCAGCCATGCATGCCAGAATCCAAGGCGGATCCCTTTGTCCAATTGCAGGGCATTGATCGGTCCCATCGGTGCGGACAGCGATAACCCCAGTACGATATAACTTATAAATACGCTCATCTCCGAAACCACCCCTGACAAAACTTCTTCCTAGTATATTCGGACGGGCCGCCTTGTAGTAGGCGCATGTCTGTTTTTTATAAAAATCTTACATGATTATCTGTCACTGCGGGAAATCTAAAGGGGATGTCAACGACGATTCAGGAGGGAAACATCATGTTCAATCAACAAAATCAGCCAAACCAGACTAATATGAATCCGACTCCCCGGCAGGGAATGAATAATCAAACCATGAACCAGCCGAATAAAAACCACGGCGGCCATGAACTATTCGATGCCCACGAGGTGATTGCAGGGATCATCAGCATGCTCGATCAGTATCAAATGTATGATCAGCATATCCAGGATCCCGAGCTGAAAGAGATCGTCAAACGCCAATCCGCTTTCGTGACGACGATGTACAACACGATCGTCGGCAGCTTTTCAACCGGTCGCGATCCTCAGGTCCCTACCCAGCAGTATAAAATGACCCAAACCAATGATACGGTTTACGGAATAAAACCGGGGCAGCCAAAGAAACCGAATCAGTCGGTGAATGAACTGTCCGATAAAGGATTGTCTGCCTATATGCTCGGACAGACCAAATCGCTTGCTACCCTGTTTGCGATGACGGCTCTTGAGATGACCAATCCGGTCCTGCGCCGCGTCGTTGCGGACAGCGTGCCGAACTTCATTGAAATGAGCTACGAGATTTTCCTTTATCAGAATAAACACGGATACTATCAGGTGCCGCAGCTGAACGACCAGGATATGGCCCAGATGCTGCAGAGCTATACGACCGTACCCCAGCAGCCGGGAAATATGCCCCATTAATAACGGGACAGGGGGACAGGTTCATTGTCCCAGTAAGGAATCGACTACTCTTAGGACATGCGGCTAAAATTCCGTGTCCAGCTTGAATCGCCTGCACCTTAAGGACACGGATAAAACTCCGTGTCCTTTTTTCACGTCAAGAAGGAACGGACGACTTCAGCTCCTCGGTAACCGCTTCCCGCCCTTCAAGCGACCTGGTGATCAGATAATAGAGGCAAGTTCCTGTTAAGCCGAGAATGAGCATTATCCCGCCCATCATCACCGGACTGATCCATTCGCCTACGATGATCAAGAGCGACGCAATGATCATCGCACCATAAAAGGTCAGACTGTAAAATGCCATGTACGTACTGCGTGCGTTGGACGGGGCAAGTTCGCCGATCATGGCCTGCTTCACCGGTACATACATGAGCTCGCCGATCGTGCCCACGAAGATGAGGATGAAGAGGATCCATATATTGCTGATGAAGGCCAGTGCACTGAAACTGATGGAAAAGATGAACATTCCCATAACGAGGTTCCATTTGTCTTTCCACTTTTTAAAAAGGTATAAAACAACCGCGGACAACAGGACGACCAGCAGGGTGTTTTCGGTTTTAAGGAATCCGAGTACCTTTGTGCCGTCGATCGTGAAGTCAAGGCCGAGTAGTGTTGCGCCCTGTTCCGGGATATCCCTTTCAAGGCGGATCCCGATATAGTTGGTCAATGACTGCTCAAGGGTGAAAATGAACACGGCGCCAATGATGTAAAACATGAACAATCTGTCCTTCAATACGGCGGAATAGCTTTTGAAAAAATCGAATGGTGAAGATTTGCTTTTCCCTGTGGAAGGCTGGACGGGAGCTGGTGTGTAGGTTTCAGAGATGAAGAAAAAAGTGATGACGACGGATAAAAGCGAGATGGCCGATATCCCGATGAACAATTCGAATAAATAGCTTTTAAACAGGAAGGCACCCATTATTCCCCCGAGTGCAGTGGCAAGGTTCCCCAGCCAGTAGCTGATCGTGAATACGAGCTTCCTGGACTCGGTATCCGTCACATCGATGATCATCGCCTGGGCAGCCGGCTGCAGCATCCCGCCTGCAAACATATTGAAGACGAAAAACACCGCGGATACATACGGCAGGTCATACCACGGGGAGTTGCAGAAAGCGATCAATAGATAGGTGACGAGTACGCCGATTTCCGAATAGATCATGATGCTCCGGCGCCCGATCTTATCGGACACATGCCCGCCGATGAATCCTCCGATCACACCGCTGATGACGGTCAATATAAGGATGATCCCGGTTTCGGCGGCCCCGATTTTCTTGGAAAAATAAATGGCCAGGAACGGAATGACGGCCATGGATACAAGCCCGCCCAGGAATTGAATGCCCAGCCTTAATTTAATGTTGGGATGAATGTCCCTGAGTTTTATTGCATTTCCTCCCTTGCGTCTGCAACCGGTCCAAACAGCCGCAGTGCCTGGATCTTCATATCGTTCCAAACGAGGTTTGTATAGTCATCGATGAATGTCAATCTCATCCCGTTTATCAGAGATAAATACGACTGGGCGATCAAAGGCGGTGCATCTTTATAGAAGAGTCCCATCTCCTGGCCTTCGGCTATGACCGGATAGATTTTATCGATAAATACGTTGACGAAATCATCAAGCTCCTTGAAAAGCGCAGGATATCTGTCTGGTCTGGCAAGAACCTGTTGAATCAAACGCAGATAATCCATGCTTTTTGAAAACATATCCACCTGACAATGGATCATTTCTTTAACCATCTCCATCGGATTGCCGCTGTAACGTTCTTCTATTTCATAAAAATAAGGCTTTATTTCTTCGAGGTGCTCAAGGACCGATGCCTGAAACAATACATCCTTTGTTTCGAAGTACGTAAACACGGTACCAAAGCTTACGCCTGCCTCCTTCGCTACCGCCGCGATCGGGGTCTCGGCAAATCCGTTTTCGCTGAACAGTTTCACAGCAGCCTCGAGGATCAACGCCCTTTTCCTTCTCTTTTTTTCTTCGAGTGAAAGTGATGCGGACATGTGAAATCTCTCCCTTTTTAAAATTGATTGATCAATCAATCATTATTTTATTGTAAGAACCTTCCAATGTCAACACCTTTCTTCGACACTGAAAATAACAAAACACACAAAAAAGGAAGCCTCCTAAATAGAAGCTTCCTTTTCTATGGTTCATATGGTCGATCAACGGGACAGTGTACCTGTCCCCCTGTCCCATTTTTAGTGCATGCTGTTCATGACCCAGACGGATCCTGCTACGATGACGATGGCGATGAAGGCTGCTGACAGCATTTTGCCGACCTGCCATCTTCCTTCTCCTTCGGTTACGTGCATGAACATGAACAGCTGGATTGCCGCCTGCAGGAAGGCAAGGACAAAGACGATGGCCACAATGGTTCCGCGGGCAAGGTCAGTGTACAGTCCCCACCAGACTGCCAGGAAGGTCAATCCGACTGACAAGAAGAATCCAATGATTTGAGTCCAAGGTATACGGCTGTGGTTTGATGTGTTATTTGACATTATTATCCCACCATCCCTAACAAGTACACGCTTGTAAACACGAAGATCCATACGAAATCAAGGAAGTGCCAGTACAAGCTGGATACAAATAGTTTTTTCGCAGTATCAGGATTCAATCCCTGCTTCTTCACTTGGAACATCACAAGGATGATCCATAGGATCCCCAGTGAAACGTGGAGTCCATGCGTACCGGTCAACAGATAGAATGAAGACCAGTATGCATTTGTTCCCATAGCAGCTCCTTCATGAATGAGGTGAAGGAACTCTGCTATCTCCATGTAAAGGAACCCTGCACCGAATAGCAGTGTGATGATCAGCCAGATCATCATCCCTTTGACATTTCTTCTTCTTAATTCATTTATCGACAATCCCGACGTGAAACTACTGATCAGTAGCAGCAGCGTCATGATGATTGTATTCTTCAGATCAAACACTTCACTTGGCATCGGGCCGCCTACCGTCCCGCTTTCAAGGGCAAAGAACGTGGCGAAGATCGTAGCGAACAGCGCCATTTCCGCTCCAAGGAAAATCCAGAAACCGAAGATATTCAGTTTCCCGATTTCCGATTGATATTCCAGTGGCGTGTTTGGATCTACATTTGTACTATGTGCCATACTCACGCCTCCCTCTTGAACCGATTTTCAGTTTTTTCGATCTCATCCACACTTACGTAGTAGCCTTTATCATACTTGTGCGAAGTAAGTGAGCGGTGCGCCATCGTTCCAAAGATCCCGACAAGCGCAATGATCGCAAGCCAGAATAGTTCGAACACAAGTCCGAATCCTGCAACAAAGAAGAGAGCGGACATGATGAACGGCACTCCTGCATTGTTCGGCATATGGATCGGTTTGTATTCAGGCTCTTCAGGCTTTCCTTTTTCTTTCCATTCCTGTTTCATGTAGTGGAATGCATCGACATTCTTCACTTCCGGTACATGAGCAAAGTTGTAGTGAGGAGGGATCGCTGAGCTTGTCGCCCACTCAAGTGTACGGCCGTCCCAGGCATCGCCCGTCATCTCACGTTTTGCATAACGGTAGCTGTAATATACGTTGTACACGATGATCATGAAGCCGACACCCATGCCGAATGCACCTACAGAAGAGATGACATTTAATGCTGTCCAGCCGTCTTCAGGTCCGTATGTGTACACACGTCTTGGCATACCGGCAAATCCAAGTACGAATTGCGGTAAGAAACATACGTTGAATCCGATCGAGAAGAACCAGAAAGCCCATTTCCCGATTCGTTCGTTCATCTTGATGCCGAACATCTTCGGATACCAGTAAACAAGTCCCGCGAAGCAGGCAAATACGACACCGGCGATCAATGTGTAGTGGAAGTGGGCAACCAGGAAGTAGTTGTTGTGATACTGGAAGTCAGCTGCAGCCATACCGAGCATGACACCAGTCACCCCGCCGATCAGGAATGTCGGGATGAACGCGACAGACCACATCATCGCGGTCGTAAACTCGATCCTTCCCTTATACAGGGTACCGAGCCAGTTGAATATCTTGATACCCGTCGGAATGGCGATCGCCATCGTCGTGATCGAGAATACACTGTTCACTGCCGCACTTCCGCCCATCGTAAAGAAGTGGTGGACCCACACGATGAAGCTGAGGAGTGAAATGGCAGCAAGCGAGATAATCATAGATCTATAGCCAAACAATGTCTTTCTTGCAAACGTCGCAATGATTTCCGAAAAGATACCGAAAGCCGGCAGGATAACGATATATACCTCGGGATGTCCCCATAGCCAGAACAGGTTCGACCAAAGCATCGGGTTCCCGCCATCAGTCAGCGTGAAGAAATGCGTGCCGAACAAACGGTCAAATGTCATCAGTGCAAGTGTGACAGTCAAGATCGGGAATGCAAACACGATGATGAATGCAGTGATCAAAGTCGTCCAAGTGAACATCGGCATGCGAAGCAGGGTCATGCCCGGCGCACGCATCTTGATGATCGTCACGACGAAGTTGATACCGGTCAATAATGTACCGATCCCTGAAATCTGAAGTCCGAGCAGGTAATAGTTGATACCCGGTCCAGGGCTTCCTTCAATCGCGAGCGGTGCATAGTTCGTCCACCCGGCATCCGGCGACCCGCCGAATACGAATGACATATTAAACAGGATCGCCCCGAACATGAATGACCAGAAACTCAGGTTATTCAAATACGGGAACGCAACGTCCCTTGCACCGATTTGCAAAGGTACAACAACGTTCATCAATCCAAGTAAAAACGGCATCGCCATGAACAGGATCATGATCGTACCGTGAGTCGTAAAGATTTCGTTATAGTGCTGAGATGATAAAAACTCGTTATTAGGCACCGTCAACTGGGCCCTCATCAATAGTGCATCGACTCCTCCGCGGAAGAGCATGACCAATGCAGCGAGAATATACATGATACCAATCTTTTTATGATCAACACTCGTGATCCAGTCGTTCCAAAGCCATTTCCACTTTTTAAAATACGTCAGTGTGGCGACAATCCCGATGACAGTGAATACAATCGAAATATTGGCTCCAAGAATCAACGGATCATTGAGGATTAAGTTATCTTTTATAAAATCAATCATCTAGAGTGGTCCTCCTTTCTTAATGCTCATGTCCCTCTTCTTTTTTTTCGTCTTTTGAATGTCCATCATGACCTTCCTGGTCCTGATGGCTTCCGCTGCCGCTTCCATGGTCCCCGTGTCCACTGTGGCCGGATTCTGCTTCCGCATCCGCACCGTGAGCATTATCAGAGACACCGTATTTCTCACGGATCGCATATGCATATTCGGAATTCTTACCATGATCGACAATGGACAAGTGAGTGGAAGAGAACGTCATTTCTTCGACCGTACCAGGCAGCATCAGCTTTTCATACGTCTTTTCATCAAGCTTCGGTTCGCTTGCCTTAACCTCTTTCACCCAGTCTTCGTACTTCCCTTCTTTCATGGCCACGAAATCAAACTGCTGGTGTGTCATTCCTTCACCGGTGAAGTTCGAGTTTCGGCCGTCGTATGTGCCAGGCTCATCCGCCTGTAAGTATAAATCGTTCACCATTCCAGGCATTCCGTAAATCTGGCCGCCGATCTGCGGCACCCAGAACGAAGCCATGGAGTCTGCAGCCGTCACCTTGAACAGAATCGGGTGATCTTCCGGCACATTGACATAGTTCACCGTTTCGATCCCTTCCTCCGGATAACTGAAGATCCATTTCCAGTCGACAGCCGTGGCATGAATAACGATGGGATCTTTATGGGCAGTCGCTTTTGGGGCTTCCCGCAACTCATATAGCGCCTTTGTGTTCGGAATCGACAAAGCAATGACGATCAACACAGGGATGAGCGTCCAGATGATTTCAAGCTTCGTGCTTCCATGCATCTCCGGTCTGTAATCACCTTTCCGGCTGCTTCGATATCTTAATAGAATAAATGTAAAGAATGATAGAACAACGACCATGATGCCAAGCATGTAATAAATCGACAGCATGATCAGGTCTTTCTGAATGACCCCTACAGGCCCTTTCGGATCGAGAATGATCATTTCACTTCCCGAACTGAATATGATGATGAAAAATAAAGAAACCAGACTTATCAAAACAATCAAGTATGGCTTGAATTTATCAAACAAAGGGTTCACCTTCCTTTACTTCGTATTTAACAGTTGTAGCATCATATTATCAAATTCTCTTAAGAAGGTACCCCCCTTTAACCGAACTGTAACCTGATTTTCGAAATTTAGACGAAAGTTATTCACAAAACGGTAACAATGTTGGAAAGAATTGCTCGAGAGGCAAAAAAATGACTCCCAACACTATTTCCGAATAGCATTGAGAGCGTTTTATGGATTGATAATTCAGAATTATACCGATATTTGAATGCTAATTGTGACAGTTATATTATTAAGTTTGTTACTGGGAAGCCAAAAAAACAGCTACATGGTTTTTTATATTTAAAAAGTAAATAATTAAGATCTCTTCACTCAAAAATATCTTCCTATTACGGGACAAATTAATTAATAACTTTACAATACCGCTAATGATTTCCGTGCAAGACTTCGCTTTCCGCGGGTGACCCGTGAGCCTCCTCGGCTTCGCCTGCGGGGTCTCACATTGGCCACTACTCCCGCAGGAGTCTTCGTCTTGCACTCCAATCAACCGCTAGAAAGAGCTTTTCTTACATGTCCATTTGAACAAATAAAACCCGTATGAATTCAGCTTCAAAGAAGGTAAATTCGTTCGGGTTTAAATTTGGCTATAACACTTTTGTGCCAGCCTCCGACTCAATTTTATAAATATGAATTGGTTCAAGAAAATCAAATATGTAACTTTGAAGAAATTCAACAGATTACAGCTATCATTACTCTTTTTAGTGAAGTCCCTATTCAGGTACGGGTTTCAATTCTTATAGAAGATACTGTAGGGGCGCTGCCCACAAAAATAAAAAACTTGCAGACTTAATCCGATTCAAGGATTTTTGTCTGCAAGCTTTTTTGCCTTTTTATTCACGATCAAACAGTACACGTCCGGCAATGCCGGGATTGGTCATTTCGTAAGGGTTTAAGATCAAATCAAGTTCTTCCTCTGTAAGAACATCGTATTCCAGGCAAAGTTCCCTTACGGATTTCCCTTTCAGGATCGCTTCCCTTGCGATTCTTGAAACGACTTCATATCCCAGGTGCGGGTTCACTGCCGTGATGATGCCGACGCTGTTTTCGACATATTCCTTCATGCGTGTCTCATTTGCTTCGATGCCGCTCAGGCAGTTGTCGGTGAAGCTTCTGAACGCGTTATTCATGATGCTGATGGATTGAAGAAGGTTGAATACAAGGACGGGCTCCATCACATTCAGTTCAAGCTGCCCAGCTTCAGAAGCAAGGGAAATGGTCTGGTCATTCCCCATCACCTGGAAAGCCACCTGATTGATGAGCTCCGGCATGACCGGATTCACTTTGCCGGGCATGATCGACGAACCCGGCTGTCTCGCGGGAAGGGAAATCTCGCCAAGTCCTGCGCGCGGACCTGAAGCCATCAGGCGCAGATCATTTGCGATCTTGGACATATTCGTCATGCATACCTTCAATGCAGAGGAAACCTCTGTATAGGCATCTGTATTCTGCGTTGCATCTACAAGATGCTCGGCGCCTGTCAAAGGCAGGCCGCTGATGTCAGCCAGATGATTCACGACACTCTTGATATATTCAGGGTCGGCATTCAACCCTGTTCCCACTGCCGTCGCACCCATATTTACTTCATACAGATGCTCGCGCGTACGGCCGATGCGCTTGATATCACGCTCGACAACGCGGCTGTACGCCTCGAATTCCTGGCCGAGACGGACAGGAACAGCATCCTGAAGATGGGTGCGGCCCATCTTGATGACATGGTCGAACTCCTGTGCCTTCTTTTTAAAGACAGCCAGCATATCTTCCATCGTGATAAGGAGCTTATCCAACAGTTTCAATGTGGAGATATGGATGACCGTCGGGAAGACGTCATTGGTCGACTGTGCCATATTCACGTGACTGTTCGGGCTGACTTTCCCGTATTCCCCTTTATGATGGGAAAGCAGTTCAAGCGCACGATTGGCGATGACTTCATTCGCATTCATGTTGATGGACGTCCCTGCGCCTCCCTGGATAGGGTCGACGATGAAATGCTCATGCAGATTCCCCGCGAGGATTTCATCGCAAGCCTGTACAATCGCTTCGCCGATTCCTTTATAAAGGCGTGTCGTTTCCATATTCGCAAGCGCTGCCGCTTTCTTGACAACAGCGAGCGCGTCGATCATTTCTTTATGAATTCTATAACCTGTCACAGGGAAGTTCTCCACCGCCCTGAGCGTCTGTATTCCATAATATACATTCTCAGGCACTTCTTTTTGCCCGAGGAAATCTTTTTCTATTCTGTATCCGCTAGTAGCAGTCGTCATGTCTCTACCCCTTTTGTGTGCGTTTTCAATACCACCAACGAGATTCTATCAATATTCGGTGCAGGAAGCAACGCTTTTTACTCTTTGCCAGAAACTGACTGACAAAATAAAGCAAAAGCCCGCACGGCTGCGGGCTTCTAAGGATAACATCTACTTTAAAAAGGTGAGCTCCCGGTCGTCGGGTGTCTGCTGCAGTAGGTCATCCTTATTTCCAAAAACAAGGCTCCTGTCACAAATGGCCTGTACGTCTTCTTTGTCATGCGAGACCATGATACAGGTCATGTTTGCCTTCTTCAATATGGTGCAGAGCTCATCCCGGATGGCACCCTTCAAGCTTGCATCCAGATTGCTGAATGGCTCATCCATCAGCAAGAGTTCCGGCTTGGGGGCAAGCGCCCTGGCAAGCGCGATCCGCTGCTGCTGCCCGCCGCTCAGCTGATGGGGATACCTTTTCTCGAACTCTGTCATCTGAATGAGCTCGAGCATCTCCCTCACACGGGGATTCCTTTCTTTCCTCGGCAGCCGCGACAACCCGAAAAGGAGGTTATCCCTTACCGTCATATGAGGGAAAAGGGCATAATCCTGAAACACCATGCCCACTCCGCGATTTTCGGGCTGAACGAACGTCTTCTTGCCGGCGACTTGCCTGCCTGCGATTTCGATGGTGCCTCCCCGCGGGATTTCAAGGCCTGAAATCAAGCGGAGGAGCGTGCTTTTCCCGCTTCCGCTCTCACCGAGGATCCCGACGATTTCTCCTTCATTCATGGAAAAAGAAAAATCCTTTATCACGGGGATCCGAGATTTTGGAAACGAAAATGTCAGGTTATTGATCGTAAGGATGTTCATTTCTTCACCTTCCTATCAATCATTTGGAATACAGCCACTGATACTACACTTAACAGAATGATCATCAGGGACGGGATGGCTGCTTCATGTATCATCTCATCCTTTGCATATTGGTACGTTTTTGTGGCAAGGGTGTCAAAATTAAACGGCCTGAGCAAGAGAGCCAGGGGCAGTTCTTTTATGATTTCGACGAAAGTCAGAATGAACCCGCTGAATAAAGCCCCTTTGATCAAAGGCAGATCCACCTTGAAAAAGGTTTTCGTCACCCCGAAACCGAGCATTCTTGACGCTTCTGAATATTTAGGCCCGATTTTCTCAAATCCGACTTCCACCGCATTATAACCCGTTGCCATAAACCGGACCGTATATCCGATCACGAGCATGGAAAGGGACAGGCTCAAAATGAGCGGGGCCGTTCCCCATCCCATATAAGAGTAAAATGGTGCAAGCAATGAATCAAGTTCAATGAATAATGCCAGGATTCCGATCGCTATGATCGCACCCGGGATCGAATAGCCTGCTGTAGCCAGCTTAGATAAGATGTACGTCCCGGAGGCTTGCGAACGCGTCACATTGGCGAGGATCACTGCAAATAACAGAATGAGTACCGTGGATATCAGTGCAACATAAACAGTCTGATTCAATAAAGTAAAAAATGTATCATCCCACACTTTCGCAAATGTAAGCTTGGACCATGCCAAGAGCTGGACCACGGGGATGAAGAAGCCGAGCAGGAAGATCAAGAGACAATAAGCGAAAGCGGCTGCGGCAGACAGCCCTTTCAGGCGCTGGCGTGTCAGCGGCCTTGCTTTACTGCCGATACTATATCTTCTCCCCTGCCTGAGCCATTTTTCGATGAAAAATAACCCAACCACTATGACCATCAGCCAGGCAGCGAGTCTCATGGCCGAGTCTGCATCATACATCCCGAACCACGTCTGGAATATCGCCGTTGTGATCGTGTGAATGCCAAAGTAACTTGTCACACCATAGTCACTCAGTACTTCATATACCACGAGCACAGCACCTGCCACCATCGCCGGCCTAGACAGCGGGAGTACGATCCTTACAAATATCGAGAACGGTTTCCTCCCCAGAAGCCTTGCATTTTCAAGGAATGAAGAGCTCTGGTTTTCGAGGAATGCCCTGCACATGATATATACATATGGAAATAGAAAAATCGTAAAGATGAAGACGGCTCCTCTCAGGGAGGAGATCGCGAGCCAATCAGGATCAACTTGATAATCAAACTGATTCCGCAATGTCACCTGAACGACTCCCGTGTAACTCAGCATCGTCCGGTAGGTGTAAGCTGCGATATATGGCGGGATCGCCAGCGGAAGAAGGAGCCCCCAGCTGAAAAAGCGTCTCATCGGGAAATCATAAGCGGCAATGATCCAGGCGAGGCTGACACCCAGAACCGCTGTAAAGATCCCTGTCAACAAAACCAGGATAATTGAATTGGCGGCATAATTTTTCAAGAGATATTCTTTTATTTGATACCAGTTTTCATTCGGTTCCTGGAAAATAGAAAAAAAGATAAACAAGATGGGCAGCAATATGATTGCTGCCCCCATCAAGCTTACCAGCCACCATCCGTTAAAATCTTTTCGGAAAAAATGTTTAACAGATTGTATACGCATAATTATTTCCAGCCTGTTTTATTGAAGATTTCAATGGCTTTTTGATTATGTTTCCCCAGAGTATCAAAGTCCAGATCCTGAATTCTGAACTTGCCCCATGATTCAAGGATTTCAGGCTTTTTCGCTTCATCATTCACCGGGAATTCATAGTTGTTTGCAGCTAAATATTCCTGAGCATCTTTGCCTGTCATATATTCGATCAGCTTCACGGCATTTTCAGGATGCTTACTGTGCTTCGTCAGACCGATTCCACTGACATTGACATGTGTGCCGTTTGTATCCTGGTTAGGGAAGAATACGCCCAGGCCTTCTGCGACTTTCTTTTCCTCGGGATCGGATGAATTAGCCATCAGTCCTACATAGTAAGTATTCATGATCCCTACATCACCTACACCGGCTGCAATGGCTTTCGCCTGGTCGCGGTCACCGCCGTCAGGCTGGCGGGCGAAGTTTTTCACGATGCCTTCTGACCATTTTTCGGCCTCTTTTTCACCATTCAATTCGATGAAAGAAGCAAGCAGCGACTGATTATATAGGCTTGTCGATGAACGGGCAAGCACTTTTCCTTTCCACTTGTCACTTGTTAAGTCTTCATAAGTTGATAATTGATCTTCTGACACACGGTCTTTTGAATAGACGATGACACGGGCCCTTGTCGCCATCCCGATCCATTTGTTTTCCTTGTCACGGAACGTTTCAGGAACGTTTTCGTTCACCACATCTGATTCAACCGCTTGAAGAATATCATTGTCTTTTGCGTGGGCAAGTACACCGCCGTCGACAGTGATGAATAAGTCCGCTTCCGTACTTTCCCCTTCGCGCTTCAGACGCTCGATGAGTTCTTCCGCTTCACCTTTGACAACGTTGACCTTAATGCCAGTCTCTTCGGTGAAGTCTTTATATACTTGATCATCTGCTTCATAATGTCTGGCAGTGTATACATTGACTACCTTTTCTTCTTTTTTGGAAGCGTTGTCTTTCGCACCCTCAGAATTGTCTTGTCCGCCGCACCCGGCAAGTGCAAGAGTTAATGCCGTTGTTGCAATAATAGGCTTTAGCAGTTTTGATACGTTCATCTCTTGTTTCCACCCTTATGTATGTATTTGAAAATGATAATTATTCTCACTTATTGATTTTACATACCCCTTCAAACTCCGTCAATACACATTTAAACTAAAAAAAGAAAATATGGATATTATGTGACAATTTCATCATACCGCTATTGATTTCCGTGCAAGACTAAGCTTTCCGCGGGTAGCCCGTGAGCCTCCTCTTCTTTTAAGGGGACTAACTGTCCAGCTGCAGGGCTTAGAGGCACATGTCATAAGTCAAACCGGCCAAGAAGGAAAAGAACGCCTTCCAGGCCGATTCGCCTTATGCCACACGCCTCTGAGCAAAGCCCTTCCGCTTTTCTGATAGGAGTCTTCGTCTTGCACTCCAATCAAACGCTGGAACAAACTACAAACTTTAGACAAGCTCAAACAAAATCAAACTAAAAAAACTGGACTCATTCAAATACTCCTATTGAATGATGGTCCAGCTTTTTTAAATTTATATGCTAGTTGTTCAGTTTCTTTCTTCTATGCTGAATCTCTTTTTTCCCCAATCATAATCGTGAGGCTGATCAATGTCACCAGGATGGTGGCCCCCATGTCTGACAGGATGGCGATCCAGAGTGTCAGCAGTCCCGGAATGGTCAGCAGCAATGCAATCAGCTTGAGACCGAGCGCCAGCGAAATGTTCAGCTTGATGATCTTATTGACCCGTTTTGAAATCGTGATGGCAGACGGCAGTTTGCCGAGGTGATCCTGCATAAGGACGACATCGGCGGTTTCAATCGCGCTGTCCGTTCCTTTCCCCATTGCAATGCCGAGATCCGCTGTGGCGAGTGCCGGTGCATCATTGATGCCGTCCCCGACCATCGCAGTCTTTCCTTTCGCGGTCAGTTCCTTCACCTTGGCAACTTTTTCATCAGGCAGCAGATTTGCATAATAGTCCGTCAACCCTACTTGTTTCGCCACTTTTTCTGCGGTTTTTTGATGGTCACCCGTCAGCATGACGGCATTGTTGATGCCTGCTGAATAAAGTTTGGAAATGATTCCCTTGCTTTCTTCGCGGATCTCATCGGTGATTCCGAATACCCCTAATACCTTTTCTTCATCTGAGACGATCACTAGGGTATAGCCTGCATCCTTCAGTGAGCCGATATCCGTCTCCGTCTTTTCGGATAAAGGGAAGCCGAGGCTTTTCTCATTTCCTACTTTGTAGGTCCTTCCATCGATAACCGCTGATACCCCCTGCCCTGAAATCGTATTGATCTCTTCAGGTTCGGTGTATGTGATGTTTTCGTGATCGATTTTTCCCATGACCGCTTTAGCAATCGGGTGGGACGATGTCTTTTCAATGGAACCGGCAATCCGGTAAAAATTCTCTTCATCATATACAATTGTTTTTTCCACATAGGGATGGCCTTTTGTCAGCGTTCCTGTCTTGTCAAAGGCGATCGTATCGATCTTACCGAGCTGTTCAAGGAATACGCCGCCTTTTACAAGGATGCCGTTTTTGGCATTACGTGCAATTCCCGAAACAATGGCAATCGGTGATGAAAGGATCAAGGCACACGGGCAGCCAACGATCAGTACGGCAAGGCCCTGATAAAACCATGATCCCCAATCGCCGTTCATGAACAGCGGCGGCACGACCATCACGAGAGCCGCAACAATCATGATGAGCGGCGTATAATAGCGGGCAAACCGGTTGATGAACAGCTCTGTCGGCGTCTTCGTTTCCTGTGCCTCTTCGACCAAGTGAAGGATTTTTGCAAGGGAAGAATCTTTATATTCCTTCGTGATCTTCACTTTCAGTACACCCTCATTGTTGATACTTCCCCCGAAGACCTTCTCATCCGGCTCCTTATCAACCGGCATGGCTTCTCCGGTGATGGCTGCTTCATTGACCGAGCTCTTCCCGGCTGCGACGATTCCTTCCGAAGGTATTTTCTGTCCGGACTTCACCAGGACAAGGTCTCCTGTTTTAAGGGTTTCGATCGGAACGACCCTTTCTTTTTCTCCCTCAATAAGGATCGCTTCCTTAGGTGCTACCTTCAAGAGTTCCTCCATCGATTTTCTTGCCTTTTCCATCCCCATGCCTTCCAACAGTTCATTGACACCGAACAAGATCGCAACGAGCGTTCCTTCCTTCCATTCACCGATGGAAAATGCGCCGATCAGGGCGATGGTCATGAGTGTATCAATGTTGAATTTAAACTTTAATAAGTTCTTAGCCCCCTTAATGAACGTAGGATACCCGCTCGTAGCGGCCGCAGTGAGATACATGAAGACTGGGACAAGATTATCCCACTGGGTATCGACATAGATGGCGGACAGAAAGATGATGGCGGAAATCCCCAGCAGGATCTTTATGTCGGTGCTGCTATCATGAACGTGGGAGTGGTCATGTTCATGTCCGCGGGCATCACCGTCATCAGGATCTTTGACAATGACAGCACCATCCGAGGAAAGGATCTTTTCAACCTTTTGCATATCGACGCCCTTAGCAAGCACCAGTTTGCTGCTGTTGTACAGGATCCTTGATCCTTCCCCGTTTTCAAGCTTATTGATTTCTTCTTCCATTTCCCTCGCGCAGTTTCCGCACGAAAGTCCCTGAAGTTTATATTCGTCCATCTTGAACTCCCCCATGATACTTAGTGGTGTCTGGCATGGTGCATGGTTTGCTGGAGCATGTTCATCACATGATCGTCATCAGCGGAATAATACAATGTCGTGCCTTCCCGTCTATATTTCACCAGGCGCAGGTTTTTCAGGAAACGCAGCTGATGGGAGACCGTGGTTTGAAGCAATGACAGCTTCTCGGCAATCTCATTTACTGAATGCTCTTTCTGAGCCAATAAGTGCAGAATCCGCACCCGTGTCGGTTCGGATAAAGCTTTGAACGTCTGTGTCACGATAAACAGGGTTTCTTCATCGATTTCAACACATGTTCCTTTTGTATCTTCTATTTCATCATGATGCTGTGAGTCCAACTCATGCTTCTTATCTTTATCTTTTCCCATGTTGACACTCCCATTCTATTCTTATATATGATAATGTGTTCATATATTATAATTAAATGATAAAAAAATATGCTTCTTGTGTCAATGCGTTCATTTGATTTTGGAAAAAAATGAGGGTAATGTTTTGCTCTGATTAGTTGATAAATGATGAACGTTATGTGAACTCTATACCTATCTTTTGTAGGAATCCGGCCAAGCTGATAGTATATGAACAGAAATCAATATAGTCGATTCAAACATGAAAGGACTTTTTATGAAATGAAAAATAAATTCTCATTATTTACGGTCTTCCTGACGATTGCAGCACTGGTACTCGGCAATCTGGTCGTGGCCACCAACTCCGGTGACGCCTGCGGGACAGATTGGCCGATCTGTAATGGAAAGGTCATTCCGGACATCACGGACTACCATATCGTGATTGAATATTCCCACCGGTTATTCACGACCCTGCTTGGTCTGTTCATCTTAATCAACGCCATCCTGGCCTGGAAAAAAACTTCAGAGAAGCAGGTGAAGTTCATTTCGACCCTTTCCTTGCTGCTCCTGTTAACGCAGGCGATGATTGGCGGGATGAATGTATTGCTGGGGACTCCTACCGGATTCACCACTCTTGATGTGATGTTCAGTCTGTTTTTGTTGATTTCCCTTGTCTTCCTTTATGCAGGATTAAGCGAACGGACATACCACGTCAAATATATGGAAATAAAAAAACCGTTGATCATCGGTGTTGTCATCCTCATGAGTGAAATCTTAATCGGTGCTGTCTTCAAACATTTCCGGCTCAGCGAACTGATTTTTGAAGTGAACCACACAGAGATCGCACTCGCAAATTTTGTCTACTTTACTCATGGAATCCTTGGACTGCTCACCCTTTTCTATATCGGTTATGCCGTCTTCCTTTCCATAAGGTTCAATGTGATGAGAATGCAGGCCTTATCATTAATCCTGGTGTCTGCACTTGCAACGTTCGGCGGATTCATAACCAAAACGGAAGAACTCAGCCCCGTCACATCTTCTGTGCACATGATTTTGTCCATCCTTACAGTCGCGCTGCTAAGCCATATGACAGCGGTGAGTTATTTTAATTCTAAGAGGAACTAGGCGGTTTGCCTGGTTCTTTTTTTTATGAAAGACTATTCTACAACTTATGATAAGCTTCTTTCCCCGGCTATCATATCGCATAATAAACAGGCTGTTTCCTCATACTAAACTCGATTGCACCATGAAATCGAGGTGATACCTAATGGAGCCAGCTGGACTAACGACTCCCGAACTATACACCTTTTATAACATCAAACTTTTCTATTAAATGCTCATTATTCAATATTTCTAACCGATATATCAAGCTAGTAAAGTTTTCTAAGGATCAATACGCTCACCTGAAAATACTTCGGCTTCGCCTACCTCTCCTATGTTTGAGGAATATCACTGTTTCAAGCCTCTAAACGTCATTTATTTACATATGAAAATTTTCTGAAATATATTGCATTATGCATATTAGGAGAGTATGATAGATTTCATTGATATATTGCATATCGAAATTATTATTCTTAAATATTTTTCATCATAGGAGGCATACTTCATGAAAGGAAAATTGACTTTTTCATCATACGCGACCATAGGCGTCATGCTTTTCGCATTATTTTTCGGGGCTGGAAACCTGATCTTCCCGGCACAGCTCGGTCAAAATGCCGGAACCAATCTCTGGCCGTCCATCATTGGCTTTTTAATTACAGGAGTGGGACTTCCGCTGCTCGGAATCATCGCAATGAGTTTCTCAGGGAGCCGTAACCTTCAGGAACTTTCAAGCCGCGTACACCCGGTTTATGCCGTGTGTTTCACGTCACTGCTTTATCTGACCATCGGGCCGTTCTTCGCGTCTCCCCGCACGGGTACCGTTGCGTACGAGGTAGGGATAGCCCCTTTTATAAATGAGTCTTCACAGCAAATGGGACTCTTCATTTTCACCTTACTATTTTTTGGTGCGGTTCTCTTATTCTCATTGAAACCTGCCAAGCTTGTAGATAATATTGGAAAGTTTTTGGCACCCGGGCTGGTGGTCATGCTTGCCGTTCTTCTTGTGGCTGCAATAGCCAATCCGATGGGCAGCATGGAAGCACCTCAGGAAGCTTATACGAATGGCGCATTTATCACTGGTTTTCTGGAAGGATATAATACCATGGATGCACTTGCCTCATTGGTATTTGGTATTATCGTGATTAACGCGATCCGTGCAATGGGCGTAACTTCGAATACCGATATTCAAAAAGCAACTGTCAAAGCAGGCAGTATTGCCATATTGCTGCTCGCTGTGATTTATGTCGGAATTGCTTATCTAGGGGCAACAAGCGCACAGATTTATGGAACCTTTGAGACCGGCGGACCGATTTTGAGTAACGCTGCCTCCCACTACTTCGGTACACTTGGTTCCGTTATGCTTGCGATTGCCATCATATTGGCATGTCTGACAACAGCGATCGGATTGACGGTAGCCAATGCCGAATATTTTCATACGTTGTTTCCGAAGATCAGTTATCAGAAACTTGTTGTCTTTTTTGCCACAATCACCTTCGTGATTGCGAACTTTGGATTGTCAAACATCATCTCCTACTCTATACCGGTCCTGATGTTCTTATATCCACTGGCGATTGTGCTGATCATCCTGACATTTCTGTCTCCATTGTTTAATCACGCAACGATTGTTTATAGTTCAACCATCGCTGTGACATTTTTGATCAGCATCTTTGATGGCCTCAAGTCGCTTTGTGACTCACTTGGAATCGAGTATTTCAGCTGGATGAAGCCAATTGTAGCTTTTTATGAACAAACTTTGCCCCTATACAATCAAGGGCTTGGATGGCTGCTGCCGGCCCTTGCCGTCATTATCGTTACCGGTGTGATCAGCCGTTTCCAAAGAAAGGCTCCGGTCCATGCTTAGTAACAAGTGACAATAGCGTTGGCCTCATAAAAAAAGCCGGCCCCCTCATAAAAATGAGGGGACCGGCTTTTCATTTGTCTATGCCTGAAAATCCTCCAGTGTACCTAGCCAGTTATCTTTCATGATGGCTGCTGCCTTATCCTTATCACCATGTTTCAAGGCCGAAATAATGGCTTTATGTTCATCGATCGACCTCTCGGTTAAGATAATGGAATTATGGAAAAAATGCCTTCGGACATGTGCCTGCAAGGACTTTACCATGTTTTTGATATATGTATTTTTCGTTATTTCTATAATGACCTGGTGAAATTCTTCATCTATTTTCAAGGCAGCGTAGGCATTCTTTGAATGGATTAACTTTGCGAAATGCTCATTGATATCTTCCAGCTGCTTCAGCTGCTCCTCTGTGATATGGCCGATTGCCAACTCAGCAGACAAAGACTGCAAGGCAGCCAACGGAGGGAGCAGATCCTTGATCGCTTCACGTTCGATTTCTGTGACTTCCGTACTCTTACCAGGGTACATTTTAACGAACCCCTGCACTTCCAGAAGCTGCAGCGATTCACGTATCGGTGTTCTGCTGCTTCCTAACGCATTAGCAAGTTCAGTATCATTCAATTTTTCGCCTGGACTCAATGTTCCATCAATGATCCACTCCTGAATCTGGTTGAATGCGTTTTCCTTGGCAGATTGGCGGACAGGCTTAGAATGGTTTGTTGGTATGGGCATAGAAATCAGCCTTTCTGGAAATTCATTTGGTATGTAAAATTATACAGGAAAATAGACTTTATTGAAATATGCAATATATTATTGGGTCATTACCTGTGAAAAAAAGTACACGTTATTGCCGAAGGAGGTAAAGGCAGATATATTCCAGAAGAATGGGGATTTGAGGAAATAAGTTTATAAAAAGTATGTGGGATAAAACTAAAAAAATTCCATATAGCGGCAAACAATAAAAGTATAGTTTCTTTATGCGCTAATGATTTCCGTGCAAGACTTCGCTTTCCGCGGGCGGCCGGTGAGCCTCCCTCACGATAATGGCAGGTTACTTAGAATATCTTTGTTTTTCTCGGGATTTCTTAAGTGTTCAACATAAGAGACACGGCATGGTCAAACAGATACACCCAAATTTAAATATATCTGG
>NZ_MINN01000151.1 GCF_001877785.1 Rossellomorea aquimaris
TATTTCTGTTTAGTACGTGTTGTGTATGACTGACATTATTAGGTCACTGTATTGCCACTTCCATGCCATTATTGGTCTACGGTACTATTGACATTGTGAACGTATATAGTGGTATCGAGTGTCATGTTTTGATTTATTATTCGTGTTTGTTCGTATCTCTTTCTTTTTGCTGTTTTTTTTTTTTTTTTTGCTGAAGCTGCATTCGCGCTGACTCGCTATCGTCATTTTCAATTAGCCATCCTGATGCTAGCAGGAGCAGGTGCTGGTATTTTCAGTTTTATTTACGGCTACTTCCTATCGGGTTATGCCGCCTTGGAGCCGTCCTTCGTCGCTTTGATGTTTACGCTACGCGTTTTGAGCGGTGCGATTATCGCAGGCATTGGCGGCAAATACATCGCCGATTCACTGCTTGCAACCGGCTCACTCCGCGGCTATGCCATCGCCAAAGCCGAAAAGAG
>NZ_MINN01000152.1 GCF_001877785.1 Rossellomorea aquimaris
TTGCAACATTTATAGCCCTCCTCTGCGCTGGCGGAAAAAGATAAATGCAAAGACCGGTGCCCCGATAAATGCGGTGATGACCCCGATCGGCAATTCCGTTGGCGAAATGATTGTCCGTGCCACCAAGTCACAAACAATCAACAGTGCCGCTCCGTTGATGAACGATAAAGGCAAGACGTGGCGATGATCAGATCCCCACACCAGGCGGGTAATATGCGGAACGACCAATCCGACAAAGCCAATCGTTCCAGAAACGGCGACAGCGGATCCGGTCAAGACCGAACCGCCGATCAAAATCGCCATTTTGCTTCGTTTGACGTCGACGCCAAGATGCTGAGCACGTTCTTCGCCGAATAGCATTGCATTTAATTCGCGGCGGTAAAGCCATAAGACGAAAAAAAAAAAAAAAACAAACAAGAAACAACACAAGCAATACACACCCACAAAGAAGACCAAGA
>NZ_MINN01000153.1 GCF_001877785.1 Rossellomorea aquimaris
TTGAGGGTGTGTTGGCTCATCTCGAAGAATTAAAACCAGCACAGAAAAAGAAAATCGAAGAACATCAGGATATGCTCGCATTATCAAAAAAACTGGCGGTCATCAAAGATGACCTCCAGCTAGATGTGGCACTCGAGGAAATTGCAGTGCCGGAATACTCTTCTGATTTGGTGAGGATTTGCGACGAGCGGGAATTCCGCTTGCTCGCAAGGCTCCTGGAAAAATCATTCATTTGATCGTTGCACCGGAGAAATCCGAATAAAACTCAAAACACTTCGGTTCTTCCGGAACGACACCGCCCGTAAATTGCTCGGGCGGTTTTTTTGTCCATTGTCGTGGACATACAGCAGCAAATCGTCCTCGGTTTCTTCATAGCCAATCAACGGCACCCAGTGATAGGCGAAAGTCGTTTGTTGTCGCCAGCGCAATGAGAAATAACGATCGAATTTCAC
>NZ_MINN01000154.1 GCF_001877785.1 Rossellomorea aquimaris
GCATGAGGTAGGGGTATTGACGTGTTAAGGCGGGAGGAGTCGTCAGCTGCAGTGGGGGTATTGTGGGTAGCGGGTCTGGCGCTGTTCGTCGGTAACGTTTGATGTATGGTAGAAGATCGGGTGCGTGTTAACATGGTATTTTTTTTTTACTCGCTGAGATCGGTATCGGTAATACCTACCTGCTGAAAGCCCAGTTCCAGCCCCCACTGTTTAATTTTTTGCGCTAACTGATTGAGATCGAGGGGCTCTGACATGACGGACCATACAATGAAGAAAAACCCCGTAAGTATACCACACACCGTCTGGTACGCCGACGATATCCGCCGCGGAGAACGCGAGGCGGCAGATGCGCTGGGGCTCACACTCTATGAGCTGATGCTTCGCGCTGGCGAAGCCGCATTCCAGGTGTGTCGTTCGGCTTATCCTGACGCCCGCCACTGGCTGGTGC
>NZ_MINN01000155.1 GCF_001877785.1 Rossellomorea aquimaris
CGAAGCTCAGCGCAAATGCGATTAACCCGGCAATAATCACGAAAATCCGGAATTTCTTTGTGCCGATTTCTGCAAAACGTGCTGAAAATGACAACAACATGCTGACAGCAGTATTGTAAATCATGGCAAAAATGACGACCGCCATGATGATACCAAGGATTGGCGAGATGTCATCCCCGATAGCAAGCATCGGCAAATCCGCTCCCCCGACAACATCCACTTTCGCGAATATCGCCACATAGCTAAGCAGGATCAACAAGCCAAAGAAAAAACAAAAAGAACAACTAGCTCCGTTCATGGGCAGTCTTCCTGCAGAAAAGCCTGCCCCGCTTCAGGCTGCCATCAATCATATTAAACAAGGCTCTTCAGGCCTCGACCTGTCTCTTCTCCACATCTCCCAGCCCCCGCGACC
>NZ_MINN01000156.1 GCF_001877785.1 Rossellomorea aquimaris
GGACCAAGGGGTCGCAGGTTCGAATCCTGTCTTCCCGACCACTTCAAAATGGGGCCTTAGCTCAGCTGGGAGAGCGCCTGCTTTGCACGCAGGAGGTCAGCGGTTCGATCCCGCTAGGCTCCACCAAGATTTTTGCTTCAGCAAAATATCTTTCCTTTTACGCAGCGTATGCGGAGTAAAAGAATATTCCATAATTCACTTTTGTGAATAACATGAAAAAAGTTGTTGACACTATCTTGTGTCGATGATATACTTGTAAAGTCGCTTCAAACGAGGCGCCTAACAAATTGAACCTTGAAAACTGAACAAAACAAGACAATTACGTCAACGTTAATTCTAGATTTACCGCAACGATTGAATCGTTACAAAAAGAGCTATTCAAACTTTTATCGGAGAGTTTGATCCTGGCTCAGGACGAACGCTGGCGGCGTGCCTAATACATGCAAGTCGAGCGGATTGATGGGAGCTTGCTCCCTGAGATCAGCGGCGGAC
>NZ_MINN01000157.1 GCF_001877785.1 Rossellomorea aquimaris
CCTTTTCTTTAGAAGACGAAAAGGGACTGCCCCTAAAAATCACTTTTCATGGCCTTTTGGGACAGCCCCTTTTCTATTTATCGTTATTCTATTCCTCACCCATCTCTTCCAACGCATCCGGATACACAATCGTATCAAACACTTCCCCGGTTTCCGCATCGGTCATTTCGAGCGTGACTTCATAGTTATCAGGGTCTGCGCCGTCGTAGAGTTGATAGAAAAAAAAAAAAAAACCAACTGGTAAAATGAATGCAAGGATCGTGGCACAGCACAGACGCAACAGACATGATAGTCATCGCCAAAGAAACCCAGGCGTAACTCACAGACCACACATCGTAACAATGATACCATCTTCACCCACATTGCAGCGCAACCACGCTCACTCCCTCACACGACATATCCCCAACCGTGCACCACACCATCACAGACATTCCACAAGCAACCC
>NZ_MINN01000158.1 GCF_001877785.1 Rossellomorea aquimaris
ACATCGCAGTCGATCCATAGCGTGCGTTCACCGATCTTTTCTAGATCCACGACAGCGCGTAAAGACCGGCCGATCAGGCGTTGGATTTCCATCGTACGGCCGCCGAGCTTGCCGCGTGTCGCTTCACGCTGATTGCGGCTGTTGGTGGCGCGTGGCAGCATGGAATACTCCGCCGTGACCCATCCTTTGCCTTGCCCTCTCAAAAAGCCCGGAACGCGCGATTCAATGGTCGCCGTGCAAATAACCTTGGTTTGGCCGACTGTAATCAAGAAAAAAAAAAAAAAAAAAAAGAAAGACATAGAGCATCTAAAGCATAGCAGTAGATAGAAGTAACGAGTAGACAAGAAGAGCAAGTAGATGACTGAAATGCAAGACATGTGAGACAGAGCACGAGGACAGGATACATGATATCGAGTGCGACTACGTAAATAACAGAA
>NZ_MINN01000159.1 GCF_001877785.1 Rossellomorea aquimaris
GTATCGGAAGGTGCGGCTGGATCACCTCCTTTCTAAGGAATATTACATGAAACGTTTGACAGTCGAAGTTTTGTTCAGTTTTGATGGTTTAATAAGGTTTTTTGCGCAAGCAAAAGAACCATCCATCTATTTGTTCTTTGAAAACTAGATAAAGTGTTAATTGATAGTCAAGAAATTACCGAGTATCGCCATTTTAGGTTTAATCCTAACTTAGTAAGTAAGTGAATCAAATTTTGATTTAGCAGCGAGAAGGTCGAGGAAGCGAAGGAGTGAACACCGGAGCGCACTTAGTCGTGCGTGAGGATGTGATCGACTGAAGCTGACGAAGAGATTCGAAGCTGATAAAGCAAAATTTAGGTTAAGTTATGAAGGGCGCACGGTGGATGCCTTGGCACTAGGAGCCGATGAAGGACGGGACTAACACCGATATGCTTCGGGGAGCTGTAAGTGAGCTTTGATCCGGAGATTTCCGAATGGGGGAAC
>NZ_MINN01000160.1 GCF_001877785.1 Rossellomorea aquimaris
TTTGCAGCCGAGGCGTGTGCTAGAAGCGGCGTCGGAAAAATCATCCTCGTCGATAAAGACGATGTCGATATCACCAATATTAACCGTCAATTGGTCGCCAATCTTTCTACGGTCGGCCAGTCTAAAGTCGAAGTGATGAAAAAGCGCATTCTGGATGTCAATGCGGAGTGTGAAGTGGTGACGCTCCATATGTTTTACACGGAAGACACTTATGAAGAGTTTTTCAGCCATAAGCCTGATTACGTCATCGATGCTTCAGATACATTAATTTACAAAGTACATTTGATCAAAGAATGCTATAGCCGCCGTATTCCAATTATCTCAAGTATGGGCGCAGCCAATAAAACGGACCCAACCCGTTTCCAGATTGCGGACATTTCGAAGACCCATACCGATCCGTTAGCGA
>NZ_MINN01000161.1 GCF_001877785.1 Rossellomorea aquimaris
ACGGTTTAACTGACGGGATCTAAGTCCCATGGGCAGGGACGTTCTACCCTGGCTACTGTTATAATAAGACCATATAAAAAAAGGTCAACCAGAAATATCTAGAATTCTGGTCAACCTTATAATACGATCAGGGCAGGTTTCAGTGATTTTGTATGAAGGCTTGCTTCCGGTCAAGGCCTCGTAAATGCTGCTGAATTCTTTCAAATGCCTCTTTTCATCCTTCTGGATCTCAAGGATCCGGTCCTTCTCCTGCTGTGTCGGTGCGTTCCCGGCTAACTTATCGTAGCATGCGATTGTGCTGTACTCGGCGTTGATTGCTTTCTTGATATCTTTGATCAACCGGGTATCCGCGGCGGGCCGATGTTCAGCTGCCCATTGTTGATTGAAATACATGGGTATCCTCCTTCTCGATAACATATCCATTTATCTTATGCATGGGGTATGGGCGGATGTGCTGGGAGGTTAGAAGGGGCAGTATAGGAAGCGGTCAATCTTAACCGGTCAGACATCCATTTTCTTCTTGAGTTTTTTCAGGATGTGACGGGATTGCAATGACAATAGTCAGAGCTGTCGCGACTGAGCCTATCTCCTGCCAATGGCCTTTCATAAGTCATTCTGCCAACCAATATCTTTATATAAGGCATAACGAAAGAAATTTTTTCATAATCAAACAATATATGTAAAAAATTGCTATAATGAGTTTTATAAAAGCAGTATTTGCACTTATATTACAATGACAGTAAAGGGGAGCGGCGAATGTCTGATTTCAATGAAAATCCATTGGTGAAGAACGATGACAAGAAACCTAAAATCAAAGTGGAAAGAAAAGAAGGGGAACCGACTTCCGCATTTAAAGGGGCAAGCTGGGCAGCATTGGTGATCGGGGTGGCCGCTTATCTAATCGGCCTGTTCAATGCGGGAATGGAGCTGAATGAGAAAGGCTATTATTTCGCTGTCCTCGTATTCGGCCTGTATGCAGCGGTTTCCCTGCAAAAAGCGGTCAGGGACAAGGAAGAGGATATCCCGGTCTCGGGCATCTACTACGGCCTCAGCTGGTTTGCCGTCATTGTCGCCATTGCCTTGATGGCAATCGGTCTTTATAATGCCGGCAGCATCATTTTAAGTGAAAAAGGATTTTATGGTATGTCATTTGTCCTCAGCCTGTTTGCGGCGATTACGATTCAGAAAAATATCCGGGATACGCAGGTGGCTAGGGACAGGGATTGATTGGAAGGGGCGGTACTGTGTGCAGTACTGCCCTTTGCCGTTCTACTCCACTTTATCCGGTTCCCGGAAAGAATCGTAGAATAAACAGAGTGTGCATATAGTCAGGATGATGGCATTGATATTTACCTCAGAATACCGAAACAGACTGTCTGAAAAAGCAGCGGCCCCGTATAGGGCAGAACAGCCTGAGATGAGTCGTACCGTCCGTTTTTGCCTTCGTGAAAGGAACAAACTATTCAGCTTCATTTCTCTAATCGGCCATCACTTTTTTACCTGGTACCGGATACTTGCGCGCATTCTTCACCATTTTCTCTTCGATGATCTCTTTCACATCCAAATCAAGTTTAGAACAAAGCATTAAAGAGTAGATCAGGACATCCGCGATTTCTTCCCGGATGTTTTCTTCGTTCTTTTCCAGGGCTTCTTCGCTGCTGATCCATTGGAAGTCTTCGAGCAGCTCGGCGGCTTCGATGGAAATGGAGATGGCGAGGTCTTTAGGGGTTTGGGAAGGTCCCCAGTTACGTTCATTTATGAATTGGTTGAGTTTATTTGTCAGGTGTTGGATTTCGTTCATTTTGTTTCTCCCTTCAATTTAGTAGATTGGTATAGGTATATTTTAACATTGTTTAATCGGGGTTGAGGCAATCAGCTGAATTATTGTTGCTCTACACATCTTTCTGCCTTGAGTAACTCCCTGCCACCGATCCTAGCCCTCATACCAGTGTTTTATGAAAATCATTAATGAAGATCAGAGGTCATTCACCTCTGATCCGCTGATCAGGCAGGATTTTAAAAAATTACTTATTTTCCCAAGTGACGGAATTATCCCAGAAATTAAAAGATTAATTGTCAAATTTAAAAGATTTTTGATTCGAATTCAAAGATTAACGGCCCGAATTCGAAGATTATCATTCAATTTTAAAAGATTAGTAAAATTATGGAACCCCACTTGGATGAAATGACACTCACAAATTCAGCTAAATCCATAAATTCGGCCACTAGAATTACATTTACACCATTTAGTCCCGTGGGCAGGTGGTTTCCGGTTGTTTTCATGGATTTCAGTATAAAGCGTTGAGACTCCAGCTCTTACCCCGGGCTCGAACGCAATTTTTTTACAAAAAATGTTTCTATTCTGCACGGACATAGTGTATGATACATAGTATAAAGCATATAGTGTACGACACACAGTAAATGCCACACAGTATAATTCAAGCAAAGAGGTGAAGGTATGGATAAGTCAATGCTGACATCCTTGACGACGGAGCTCCGGAGGGGGACGCTGACCCTGGCGGTATTGAGTCAATTGCGGACGCCGCAGTACGGATATTCACTTGTCCAATTGCTGGAGAAGAGCGGGATTTCAATGGAGCAGAGTACACTTTATCCGCTGCTGCGAAGGTTGGAGAAACAGGAGCTGGTCACTAGCAGTTGGGACCGGTCGGAGAGCAGGCCGAGGAGGTATTATGTGCTGAGTGAATACGGAGATGAGATTCTGAAGCAGTTAAAGGCGGAATGGGAGAACATGTCCGGGGAATTGGCGATTTTATTAAAGGAGGAAGAGGGAAAATGAAGCTTGTTGAACTTTATATTCAAGAAGTGATGAGAAGGCTGCCTGAGAAGAACCGTGACGACATCGCACTTGAGTTGAGATCCACAATTGAAGATATGCTGCCGGATGATTATAAAGAGGATGATGTGAGAGAGGTTCTGACTGCAATGGGTGACCCCGCTGTGCTGGCCTCCAATTACCGGGAAAGGCCGATGCACCTGATCGGACCGCGTTATTACGATTTGTATATCACACTGTTGAAGTTGATCGTGCCGATTGCCGCTGCCATCACGTTCCTCGTATTGGCTGTAACGTCAGTATTGAACTATTCAGGTGATTCCAATCCCGTCGAAATGTTCCTGTCCATTGCAGGAAATGGGGTTGTCGAGGCTTTAAGCGCGGGGATGCAGGTGTTCTTCTGGCTGACCGTGACCTTTGCCGTCATCGAACGGACCGTATCCCCGGAAAGGCAGCAGCCGCTCACGATGAAAGGAAAAGAGTGGACACCCGATGATTTGAAGGATATCCCGTATATCCCGAAGGAAAAGCGGATCAGCAAGGTTGAGATATTCGGCGGTCTCGTCTGGACAGTTATTTGGTCCATCTGTTATTTCAAAGCTTCTGACATTGTTGGATTGTACGAAAAAAGTGACGGCGGCAGGGTGTTCACGCCTCTTTTCGAACAGGATATTCTCCTCGGTTACTGGCCATTGATTGTGATTCTGATTGGTATGGAGCTGTTCCTTCTTCTCCGGAAATGGCGAGCTGGTGTCTGGACAAAAAGGCTGGCAATCGAGAATGCCGTATATCAATTTGTTCCTGTAGTTGTCTTCCTGTTTATCTTCCGGAACATGGAAGTGATGGAAGGGGCATTCATCGACAGGATCCAGGTGCTCTTCAACAACTCCTTCAACTTTCAGTGGTTTTACCTGACAGTGGCTGTTGGGCTGCTGGTCGCTGCGGTGATTAACAGCTATGAAGGTTTGAAGATAGCATATAAATAACAAAAAAGGGTCAGGCTCTCCGTAAGAAACTTTAATAGTTTCCCCGGGTGTCTGACCCTTTTTGAGGCAAAAGTGCAGCCGCTGGATTCTTATCGCCCCATGTTTTTACTTTGCTGAAGAAGTTTCGATTCCCCCGTACGCTCCCATTCTTCAACCGTTTTGTACGCATCTTCAGGAGTGTAGCCTTTCCCTACAAGGACACCCATGAGAATGAATTCCTGAAGGATATGCGTGGCATTGATGCCTCGTTTCACGTCCTCCAAGCCTTCATTTACAAGAAATTCGGTATGCATTACCCATTCATCCGGGGTCTTGCCAAATACTTTCTTATTGCCGTTTCCGCTTTCCATAGCCTCTGCATCCGCTTTGGTCGGATGAACCGTCCCGAATGGATGGTTCGGCGGGGCGTAAATGGAGTAAAGTTTCAGCGGGGTGCTGCCCGTGTTGGTGACATCATGCCACGTCCCGGCAGGTATAAAGATGGCTGAATCATCGGCAACATTTTGTTTGAAGGTTAAATTATTTTTGTCTTTCCCCATCTGGACGACTCCCTGCCCTTGTTCAATACGAAGGAACTGATCAACATCAGGGTGGACCTCCAGTCCGATGTCATCGCCGACGTCGATGCTCATCAGCGTGACCTGCAAGTGTTTCCCCGTCCACAGGGCCGTGCGGTAAGTATTGTTCTGCTTGGCTGCTTCGTTGATATTCAGCGCAAGTGGATTTGGACCGTAGTCTTTTAATGGAATAGCACGATTTTCATACAAAAACCTTGGATCATAATAGTGGTTTACATACGCTCCGCCATTGGGGTAAGCAGGTTGAACAGGCTGTCTTACATACTGTCCATTCGCATAGTAAGGATAGTGCTGCTGCCATGAATACATATTCGGGTCATTGTACATGTTCCTCATTCCCTCCACAGGTTTTTTCATTTTATCCTATGCAGGGGTTTGGGTTATGTACCTATAAAAAAACCGCCTCATCACGAGACGGTTTTGCGGTGATACCACTCATAAAACATCCCAGCTTCCTCCTTCGGCACCCCGTACAGCAGGCTTTCATGCGCGGGGTCCGCCCGGTTGGAGAACATGATGGTGGCGACCCCGAATTTCCGCTGCAGCCAGTTGTGTTTGACGGTCACCTGCTGGATGCGGTGGAGGTGGGTGACGAACGTTTCGTTCATCCATCCTCCCTTCCGGATCTGGACGGTGTGTCCGTGACGGATGTAGCTTGTGAAATAGTAGTCAAGGATCCTCAGGAAGACGGAGAATCCGAAGATGATCGCCGCAGCCCACAGCCTTTCTTTATTGAAAAACCATAATCCGATCAGGGATGCGATCGTCAGGTAATAGGGCTGAATCAGTTTCAGCCACAGCACCTTGACCGGGAAGCGCTCCATCTCTTCCCGGATGTGATACTGGGGCAGGATGGAGTGCAGCATGCTGTATGCATCGTGCTTTGGCATGAACGGATAGAGGGAACTGATATCCTCTTCCCCGTCTGACGTGCCGGCACTGATCAATTTGATCGAAACGAGTCCGAACAACCGCTTCACCAGGGTCTGTTCGACTTTTACGGCCTGCACTTTATCCTTTGCAATCGAGAAACTGATTTCATTGCCGACCCCCTTCTCGATATAAATCCGATCTTTATCGTCGCTGATGACGTAATTCCCATATTTAATCGTGGTCTTCACAAAACCAATCACAATCGAGATAATCATGGCCGCAATAAAGAGAATGACGAGAACCCACACATGATTCAACAAATAGGACCAGGCGTTTTCCGCTGATTTCTCAATGGAAAAGAAATCGGCCAGGTTGAAATAAATGGCACTCAGGAGCGGGAAGATGGCAAGGAAACTGAGTGATGTGAAGGATGCCTTCATCAGGTCCTTTTTGGTTGCCCGGAAGCGGACGATCCGGTCAGATCTCGTTTGTTCACTGTATTCTCCAGCCTCCTTTTTCACTTCAATATAGGAGAGGATCCGCTCTTTCTCCTTCTGGGTGATGACCGGAAATTCAAACTCGGCATTTTCCCCGCTCGTGCCGGTCTCCAGGGTAAGGGATGTCAGCCCGAACCAGCGGTGGATGAAGGTCGTACTGGACCGATGGCTGTGGATCCGGTCCCAGGCAACGGTTTTTTGCTTTTTGACAAACATGCCTTCCTTGAAGACGATGGATGTCACGCCGAGTTCATAGCGGTTGAACATCCACCTTGAAAGGATGAACAGGATGGACGCGGCGGTGGCAGCAAGCAGGGCGTAGCGCCCCCATATGACCCATGCCGCTGTGGAGTTCGCCTTCAAAAGGAACAGAAGCAGATAAAATCCGGCCAGGCCCTTTAATGATGAGAACACCTCAACGGCGATATACGCCGGATGATAGCGCTTGGGTGGATGATTCATGCCCCGACCTCTCCTTTTTCTGCCTCATTGTCCCTGATTTTCGCGTAGGTGGCGATCTCGGCCTTCAATGTTTTCGCCGTATCAGCCGGAATGGCAGGAATCTTATGATTCGAGGCCGTCGTGCCGATTTCAATTTCGTAAAGACCATAGCGCCTCATGAGCGGCCCCTGTTCGGTGCGGACGTATTCGACTTTTTCCATTGGGATGAGGATATGCTGCTGCTCCCATCTCCCGAACTTCAGCTGCACGAAATCCTTATCCACCTGATAGCGCCATGTCTTCTGTAAATAAACAGGTTCAATGATGATCGAAAACACGGCAGAAATAATGAACAGGCCTCCGAGTACGTAAAGAGTGATGCCGACCCAGTTATACCAGTCGAATTTCTCCGTGCAAAGCAGCAGGATCGCGATGATGATCAGGACGATCGTGTGTCCGATTGTGTTGGAGATCCTCCATACTTTGGCGGCGTTTTTTGATATGGTTTCCGTTGGTTCATCTATATGTATGTACATGCTTTTTCACCTCTGACTTACATACGCTTGAAACGAAAGAAAAGTTTCAGTTCTATGCTTTTTTGTAAAAATTTATCAAATATATCTTGCAATACAAGGTAGTGGTGAATATACTATTAATATATCTTGCATTACAAGGTACTGAAAGGAGAACGTCCATGGCGGATACAACCCAGATGTTAAAAGGAATATTGGACGGCTGCCTGTTGTCCATCATCAAAGACGGGGAAATTTATGGCTACGAACTGGCGGCAAGACTCGAGTCTTATGGGTTCACTTCTTTCAGCGAAGGAACGATTTATCCTTTGCTGCTCCGTATGCAGAAGGAAGGCCTGGTCACTGCCACGCTGAGGAAGTCGACGGCCGGTCCGAAAAGGAAATATTATTCCCTGACCGAAAAAGGGGAAGAAGAGCTGGAGTCATTTATCAAGCGCTGGGAACAGCTGAGTTCCTCGGTGAACAATGTGTTGAATAAAAGGGGGATATAAAAAGATGCTTTCTAAAAAATCGGAACAGTTTCTGATCGAACTTCGGATGCACTTGATGTCAAAGGGGAAAAACGACAGCGAAATCAATGAAATCACGGAGGAATTGGAAGATCACCTGCTTCAAGCAGAGGCAGAGGGAAAAGATGTCACGCATATCGTAGGGGAAAGCCCGAAGCAGTATATGAAAAGCATTGGGGAATCGATGAAGACGGATTACCGTCAGATATTTGGACTGGTACCGCTGTTTCTCTTGCTGCTGGCTGCTTATTTCAGTCTCGGGCCAGCCATTGAAGGGAAGTTCTCGCTGACGGGAGGCATGATCTTGATCGTGGCGATTGCAGGAATCGCCGGTTTGCTTGTCTATGGTGCGTTATTATTCAAGGTGCTGCCGAAGTTCCATTCAAAGTGGAGCTATGTTCTGTTGATTGGTACCATGTTTATTTTCACCGGGATAGGTGTATCCGTCCTGCTATGGTACAACGCCCAGGATTTCCAGCCGGTTTTTACAGCGACACCTCTGCAAAATAATCTGATCCTCGCTGCGTGTATCGTCATCTTCATTGCGGCAGCCGTCTACACAAAAACATGGTTCACGATCATCATCCCGCTGTTTCTTTCACTCGGACCGATTGCGACCCGCTTCATTCCGGAGGATGTCAACGAAGATACAACCCTGATTGTATATACGATCATCCTGCTGGCGGTGATTTCCTTCATTGCAATTTTTGTTTTGATTAGGAGGAGGAAGAAGCAGAAGCAGCCTACACTATAATGTATTGAGCCCAGGTGTTGAGCCTGAGCTTTTTTTGTGTGCTTGAAGTACCTCTTAGACCATAAGAGCAAGAATCAGGAGGTATCCCGTGCTTCAGTCTTGATACAATAGAAAGCAAAGAGTGATTTCTTTCGGAGAGCTGATGATGGTCGGCTGTTTCATCAAATACTGCTGAAAGGAGGTGTGCCCATGTCAGCCATCAACCTGACATTCGAAGAGATGTGGGAGAAGATCATGGCGTGTGACCGGAAGTATGACGGGCTGTTCTTTACGGCCGTGAAGACAACAAAGATTTATTGCCGTCCTTCCTGCAGGTCGCGGAAACCGAAAAAGGTGAATGTGGAATTTTATGTTGAGCGGCATGAAGCGGAGGAGGCCGGTTATCGTGCCTGTAAAAGATGTCAGCCGGAACTCGAGCATTCCCCGAATATCGAGGTGGTCAGGAGGGTGACCGCCTATCTCGTCAATCATGCCAATAAGCCGCTTGAGCTAAAAGATATTGCGTATCATGCGGGACTCAGCCCTTATTATCTTGAGCGCGTTTTTAAGCAGGAAACCGAGGAGACGCCTCGCACCTATCTGGAAAAAATCCGCGTCGATAAAGCGGCTCATCTGCTGGTGACGACAGGTCTCACGAACCTAGAAATCGGTTATGAGGCCGGGTTCCAGAGTTCCTCCAATTTCTATAAAGTGTTTAAACAGCTGAAAGGATGTTCACCGAGCGAATACCGGAGGCGGATGACAGGGGGTGCAGAGAATGAATTGGACTGACGGGCATTCCACCATTACGATCCATCCGCCAAACCCGTTCAGCTTTGATGAGTGCCTGATATTCCTCGGAAGGAACGACCGGGAAATCCTTCATACCATAAAAGAAGGCTGTTTAATGAAACTGGTCAGGCTGAATGGGGAGTTGATCTTGTTTAAGGTGCAGTCTGTCAACAAATCCCTGAAGGTTGAATTTCTGAATGGCATTCCCTCTGAAGCGGCACGGGAAAAGGCGGCGCAATACATCTGGGAGTGGTTTGATTTGGACGCGGACCTCAATCAGTTTTATAAATGGGGAAGTGACGATCCCGTTCTGTCGAAACTCATAAGGAATTATACCGGTTTGCGGAGGATTGCCATCCATGATCTGTTCGAAGCCCTCGTCTGGGCGGTCCTCGGCCAGCAGATCAACCTGACCTTTGCCTATACATTGAAAAAGCGGCTGGTCGAGGAGTATGGTGAAAAGTTGACGTTTCATGGTGAGACCTATTGGTTATTTCCATCGTTTGAGGAGATTGCTCTGCTGGAGGAGGCAGATCTCAGAAAGCTGCAGATCACCGGCAGAAAGGCAACATACATCATTGGAATTGCGGCTGCCATGAAGGACGGCAGATTATCAAAAGAATCATTGAGGAAACTGGACGAGCAGCAAGCAAGGAAAGCGCTCCTGCAGTATAAAGGCATTGGGGCCTGGACAGCCGACTATGTCATGATGAAATGTCTCCATGTCAAAACGTCATTTCCCGCCGCGGATGTCGGTCTTCAAAATGCGTTGAAGGCATCATTGGGGTACGAGCGTAAACCGGCGCTTAAGGAAATGGAGGCATTTTCGCATAAATGGGAAGGCTGGCAGGCATATGCCGCATTCTATCTATGGAGGTCTTTGTATGATGAAGCTATATAACAAGCTGTATCGGTCGCCGATTGGGATGATAGAAATACAAGGAACGGATGAACAGATTACGTCCATCCTGTTCATTGAAGAATCTGAGGCAGACGGCTGCGGGGGTGAATGCCCCGGCGTGCTGAACGAATGTGCCATGCAGCTCGACGAATATTTCAGAGGCAAACGACGTACGTTCACGTTTCCGTATCAGCTTGATGGCACCATTTTTCAAAAGAAGGTATGGGAAGCACTGACGGGAATTTCATATGGGGACACGTCTACCTATAAAGAGATCGCCGTCACGATTGGGAATGAGAAGGCAGTCAGGGGAGTGGGCAGCTCCAATGGCCGGAACCGTATGAGCATCGTCGTCCCCTGCCACCGGATCATCGGGTCGAATGGGAAGCTGACAGGTTATGCAGGCGGTTTATGGAGGAAGGAATGGCTTTTGAGGCATGAGCGGAGTTTTAAGGACAGGAAATAAATGCTCCTTCCGAACTAATGAAAGCGCGGGATGGATCCTGGGCTTCTTTTTGTTCAATTAGGATTATACCCATACGTGTATATTGGGTGAATGATATTAGAGAATCTGTCGAAAAATCGGTAGTTCGCTCTTATATCCAGGATTTCGCCCTTATATTGAAAATTTCGCCCTTAAATCCAGGGATTTCGCTCTTAAATTAAAAATTCCGCCCCTAAATCCAGCCAGATACCCCCGCCCCGCCGAAACCTCATAGGGATTTTCGAGCTGGAGAGTCAAAACGCAGCGGAAATCAAGCTTTCTTTTCTCATACACACACATAAAAGCAGCAATACATGGTGATTTCCCTTGGGATAGAAAAAAATGGGATAAAAACCGGAATTGCTGTCGACTCTATATGGCGCTATTGGTTTCCGTGCAAAACTTCACTTTCCGCGGGTGACCCGTGTTTCTCCCGCAGGAGTCTACTTCTTACACTCTAATCAACCGCTGGAACAACCCTAAATACCCTGTGGCAGATAATAAGGCGCAGGGGCTGGCCGGAGCTGCCGGTAATAAGCCGAAAACCATAGCGGCATTCCAGGAAAAGGGATACAATTTACTAGAATTCAATTTTTGTGAGTACCGGGGAGGAACGATGAAAAAGTTTCAGAGAATCATGAAAAGGACTCTGCTGGGTATCGTTATTCTGGCAGCGTTCATGTACATAAACAACACATCCCTATTTACGAAAACCGAAGATGAAAAGCCTTTACTGCTTGCCCACAGGGGGATGGCCCAGACATTCCCGATGGAAGGGATCAAGAGTGATACCTGCACGGCTGAGAGAATCCATGAGCCCGATCATCCTTACCTTGAAAACACGATTCCATCGATGGAAGCCGCCTTTGAAAGAGGAGCGGATGTCGTAGAGTTTGATGTTCAGCAGACGAAGGACGGGAAGTTTGCGATTTTCCATGACTGGACCTTGGAATGCCGGACGGACGGTGAAGGGGTGACGAGGGAGCACACGATGGAGGAGCTGAAGCAGCTCGATGTCGGATATGGATATACGGCTGATGGCGGGAAGACCTATCCTTTCCGAGGGAAGGGAGTCGGGATGATGCCGTCACTTGATGAGGTGCTGGAGCGTTTTCCAGAGGGTTCATTTTTGATCCATATCAAGAGTGATGACCCGGAGGAAGGAAAACAGCTTGCCCGCCGTCTTGCAGGACTGTCAGAGGATCGTCTTAGTGAACTCACGGTATACGGCGGCGACCAGCCGATTGCAGCGTTGAAAGAAAAA
Source organism: Rossellomorea aquimaris (assembly GCF_001877785.1). Classification (GTDB taxonomy): domain Bacteria; phylum Bacillota; class Bacilli; order Bacillales; family Bacillaceae_B; genus Rossellomorea; species Rossellomorea aquimaris_A. Next base: position 11,389 of record NZ_MINN01000161.1, read on the forward strand.
CTTCCGGACATTCGCGTCATGTCGATTGCGACGTTGAAAAGCTGTATGCTGCCTTATATCGCTGCCGGTTGGACAGGGTATGTCCCTTCTGCCTGTGAGGACACACAGATCCATCTGCCCGAGAAGTATGCCAAATGGATGTGGGGATGGCCGGATAAGTTCATCAAACGCATGGAAGACGCGGGAACGCGCGTTATCCTTGTTGCCGGCGAAGGAGGATGGTCGGAAGGATTTGATACACCTCAGGATCTGGAGCGGCTGCCGGATGAGTATACCGGCGGGGTATGGACGAACCGGATTGATTTAGCGGCGCCTGTTTTACAAGAATAGTAATTACTTACAGTGGGATTTGACGTAAATGACAGAATTTTTAGAACTTTAACCAAGTGCGAAGCCTGTGAGCCTTTTTTGTCTTCTTGGTTATTGTGGAAACAGGTTGCACTTTTTTATTATCTTTAAATAGTTTATAATATTTAGATAACAGAAGTTTATATTTATCTGCCAATCAGGATGACAGACTATGATATATTTAGTAATGAGATGTGTTCCTGGAGTGACGCCTTGCTTTTTGTGAAATTGAAGCAGGAGCGCCTGCTCTTTTTTGTGAAAATATTAAAGGTAAGGAAGGGTATCATGAGCAGCATACAGAAGAAAACAGATGTTATCTTAATCGGTGCCGGAGTCATGAGCGCGACTTTGGGATCATTACTGAAAGAGTTAGCACCACAATGGGAAATCACAGTATTTGAGAAGTTGTCGGAACCGGGGGAAGAAAGCTCGAATGAGTGGAATAATGCGGGTACGGGACATGCTGCGTTATGCGAGCTTAACTATACATCCGAAAAGCCTGATGGCTCTATCGATATTACAAAAGCAATTAAGGTAAATGAGCAGTTCCAGGTTTCAAGACAGTTCTGGGCTCATCTGGTCAACAGCAACCTGATCCGTAATCCACAGGACTTCATCATGCCGCTTCCTCATATGAGCATGGTTCAAGGCGCTAAAAATGTGGAATTTTTGAAAAGACGATTGGAAGCGCTGTCAGACAGTCCGCTGTTTGAAGGCATGGAATTCTCGGACAATCCTGAAAAACTGAAAGAGTGGATTCCGCTGATCATGAATGGACGTACATCGAACGAACCGATCGCGGCAACCAAGATCGATTCTGGTACGGACGTTAACTTCGGGGCGTTGACACGCCTATTATTCGACCATTTGAAGACTCAGAACGTCGAAGTCAACTACGGGCACAGTGTCCAGGACCTTAAACGTACGAGCGACGGTTCATGGGAAGTGAAGGTGCAGGACCTTGCCAACGGACGGATTGAAACCCATACGGCGAAGTTCGTCTTTATCGGCGGAGGCGGCGGAAGCCTTCACCTGCTTCAAAAGACAGGTATTCCTGAGTCCAAGCGCATCGGCGGATTCCCGGTGAGCGGTCTTTTCATGGTGTGCAACAATCCGGAGGTCGTGGCCCAGCATCATGCCAAAGTATACGGCAAGGCGAAAGTCGGTGCTCCGCCAATGTCGGTGCCGCATCTTGACACACGCTTCATCGACAATAAGAAATCACTGTTATTCGGACCGTTTGCAGGCTTCTCGCCTAAGTTCCTGAAGACCGGTTCAAACCTGGATTTGATCACTTCGGTCAAACCGAACAACGTCCTGACAATGCTTGCGGCAGGCGCGAAGAACATGGGATTGACGAAGTATCTGATCCAGCAGGTCCTCCTTTCAAAAGAAAAGAGGATGGAAGAGCTGCGTGAGTTCATCCCGAATGCAAAAAGCGAAGACTGGGACATCGTCGTGGCCGGCCAGCGCGTCCAGGTCATCAAAGACACGGAAGCAGGCGGAAAAGGCACCCTTCAATTCGGAACGGAAGTCGTCAGTTCCTCCGACGGTTCGGTCGCTGCCCTGCTCGGAGCATCACCTGGTGCGTCGACAGCGGTCCACGTCATGCTGGAAGTACTCGATAAATGTTTCCCTCAGCACATGAATGAGTGGGAACCGAAAATCAAGGAAATGATTCCTTCATATGGTATATCATTATCAGAAAATCCGGAGCTGTTCAAGGAAATCCATGCTTCGACGGCAGAGGCTCTTGGTCTTAATGGAAAAGAGCTTGCCCACAGCTAAATATTTTTGGTCCAAGAACCTTTGATCTGATTTAGGATCGAAGGTTCTTTTTTTATTGATATAAAAACACCTTGAGGTTATCCTTCCGGTCGATGGTGGCCAGAAGAACATTTTTTACCTCTGTTCCATACTGTTTCTCCAGATTAGACCGAACCCATCGTTCATCCTTCTGAATGTGAGAGAGAACAGTCATATCCATTTTCCCTTCTTTGATGATCGTCCTCGGAAAATCGAAAGGCTCTGTTTCAATCTGGAGAGCAGAAGGGGTCAGCGGCTCATATTTAGGATCGAGAAACACCGAAATTTTCCCGTCTGCCTCCCAAATGGCCATGGCCACTTTTTTAACATCGTCTATTTTATCCTCGCGCAATTCCTCCAGTAACACGTCTAGAGAAATTCTTGCTTTCATCAGTCCCTTATTGAGGACCTTGCCATTTTGAACAAGAGTGATCGGCGGCTGGGAAAGAAGCTTCCTGAACCACGGCCACTTGAGAATAAGATACACACCTCCGACATAGAGGACGACCAGCACAATGGTGGTGATAATCGACCCTTTCAATGCGAGGTGTTCATCTGAAAGAGGGTGGGCAATGATGTTGCCGATTACGAGAGCGATGGCGAAATCAAGCGGCCTGAGCTGGGAGATGGCCCGCTGACCGAGGACCTTGGTGACAATCAGTAAAAAGAAGAACCCGACGACTGCCCTGAGAATCCATTCAACCGCCGTCAGTGATTCCTGACTTTGAAAAAAGTCCATGGGACGACACTTCCTTATGTATGCTTGTACGTATTATTCCACTGTTCACCTAATTTATTTTTATAAAGCTCTTTTCGCATATTTTGTTGCTTTACACACAAGAAAATACCGGAACTTGGGTATTTTCTGATGTACTTCTACCTGTGGTTTAAACTTGAATTCGAAAAGAGCACGTCCACTAGAAGCATTCAGGCTACTAGACAATTTACGAAAAGCAACAATCTTTTAGAAAACAGCCTTTTATAAAAAAAGCTCCTAATCTACCATTTTTCACATATAGGGTTGTATATTTATTCACTTGAATGTTATCTTATTTATACTCAGAAAATTATAAAAACGTGGTATATGAATGGAGGGGTTACATATGCAGACACAAAAATTGCAGCATGCAGAGGAAATCACGGTAAAAAAAGAGTTTACGGCGAAGCAGTATATGAAGTTCTGGCTGCCATCCCTGATTGGGGTCCTGCTGTTTTTGATCCCGATATCGGTAGATGGAAAGGTAACGATCGGGCTTGGAGTCCTGGCGGAAGGACTGCAGGCCATGATTGCCGATTACATCCCGGCGATCATGACCGGGATCATCTGTCTTTCGGCACTTGCGAGTTTAGCGGTAAAATTCACGGATATTCAATTTGTTAAAAAGAGTCCATTCCTTACGGCGCTCTACGATGTCACGCCGTTTTGGCTGACACTGCGCTGGATCGGGGCGGCATTCGCTATCATTACATTTTTCAAAGTTGGTCCTGAATACATATCGTCTGAATTTACAGGCGGGGTCGTGCTGTATGATCTGATCCCCGTGCTGATGGTATGGTTCTTGTTCGCATGCTTATTCATGCCGCTGCTCCTTGAGTTCGGCCTGATGGATTTCTTCGGCACCCTGGTCCGGAATGTGATGGTGCCGCTGTTTAAATTGCCGGGCAGATCCTCAATTGATGCCCTGGCATCATGGATGGGAAGCGGGACGGTCGGAGTCCTGCTGACGACGCAGCAGTATGAAGGCGGGTATTATACGAAACGGGAAGCGGCAGTCGTCGCCACCAACTTCTCGATTGCGTCGATCGCCTTCAGCCTTGTGATCGCCAAGTTTTTGGCGATTGACCACCTGTTTGTCCAATTTTATCTGACGGTGGTGGTGACGGGTGTGATCGCTGCCATCATCTGTCCGAGGATCCCTCCTCTTTCTCTTAAAAAAGAAACCTATTACGAGCCGGTCGGAAAGCAGATCGAAGAGGACGTGCCTGCAGGGGTCTCCAATTTCCGCTGGGGCCTTGAGACGGCCGTTGAAAAGGCAGCCCAGGTTAAAAGTCTCCGCGGTGTAGCAGGCAGCGGGATCAAGAATGTAGTGGACATTTGGTTCGCACTGATCCCACTGGTCATGGCCATCGGGACGGTGGCACTCGTGATTGCCGAGTTCACGCCGATCTTTGATTACCTGTCCTATCCGTTCGTTCCGTTACTCGAACTGCTGCAGATTCCGGAAGCGAAAGCGGCGGCACCAGCGATGATCGTCGGGTTCGCCGACATGTTCCTGCCTGCCGTTGTAGGAAGCGGGATCAAGTCGGAGCTGACCCGCTTTGTGATCGGGGTCATGTCCTTATCTCAGCTGATCTATATGTCTGAAATCGGTATCCTATTGCTTAAGTCAAAGATTCCAATTTCGTTCGTGCAGCTATTCATCATCTTTTTACAGCGTACAATCATCACCCTGCCGGTCGCAGCATTGATGGCCCATTTGTTTTTCTTTTAGGCTTTCGCGTGCTGTCGGCTTATCGGTCCGTCTGTTGTTTGAACTTGAGTGGGTAAAGAGCATGTCCACAAGCTATATTCAGGTTGCATGCCAATTTGCGAAAAGCAGCCACCTTTTAGAAAACAGCCTTCTTTTAAATGGAATGTTTCACGTGGAACATTTGAATAAAGGTGCAGATAAACGAAAGCATTGGCAGCTGTCAATGCTTTCTGTTTTTTATTGGGGATTCGGGTAGAAGCCCGGGGGTTCTTCCTATAAAATGAAACTAAACAATGAATGGAAAGGTGTTTGATCGCGTGAATCCGGAATCTTTTTTTTCAAAAGACATTAAACCCGCATTGCAAAATGATCCCCCGGGGGGATGGATGCCCGTCATTCCCGAAGGATGCATCAGACTGAGTTCCGGCTACCCCGATCCCGGGCTTGTCCCGGTTGAGGAATTGAAGAACTCTGTTGTGAAGCTTTTGGAAGAGGAGAAGGATCTGCCGCTGCACTATATTGGAAGCAAAAAAGCGGACGGCCTGAAGGGGATTCTTCAAAACTTGATGAAGGAACGCCATATGAACATCAAAAGTGACGAACTATTGATTACATCCGGCGCGTGCCAGGCGATCGACTTGATCGCCCGTGTCCTCATTGACGACGAGACGGTCGTGGCAGTGGAATCACCGACGTATATGGAGGCTCTCGAAATCTTTCAGAACTATACGAGCCGATTCATGACGATTGAAATAGATGAAAACGGACTCAGGACCGATCGCTTGGAAAAGGAGCTGAAGGAACGCCGGGAGAAAGGTGAAAAGCTTCCGAAAGTGCTGTATACGATCCCGACATTCCAAAATCCAACAGGCACTACGATGAGGGAGGAGCGCCGTGAGCATGTCATGAAGCTGGCAAGGGATTACGATTTCCTTGTGATCGAGGATGATGCTTACGGGGAAGTATACTTTAATCAAGATACGAGACCATTGAAGTCTCTGAAGAGAGGAAATGATCCGCGTGTCCTGTATATCGGATCTCTCTCTAAGGTCGTGGCACCCGGGCTGCGCATCGGTTGGGTGGCTGCTGATAAGGAGTTCATAGAGGCGTTGTCATGGTTCAAAAAAGATCTTGATCACCCTTTTTCACAAGCAAGCGTAAGCCAGTTTCTGTACGAGGTGGACTGGGAAGAACACTACACCACTTTGAGAAAAGTATACCGTGAAAAATGTTCACTCCTTCTGTCCGAGCTTGAAAACCAAATGCCGGAATCAGTTTCTTGGTACGTCCCTCAGGGCGGTTACTTCGTCTGGCTCAAGGTTCCGGGTGTCGATACATCGAAGCTGCTGGAAAAGGCCGTTGAAGAAGGCGTGTCGTACGTCCCGGGTAAGTATTTCTTTTTGGATCAGGAAGAGGGTCTTGCGTATTTGAGGCTTTCGTTTAGTTATGAGAATGGGCGTGAAATATCGGAAGGTGTGAAGAGGCTTGGCCGGTTGATAATGGCTCAAGTTGCTGGAAGATAACAAAAAAGAGTATGGAATCTTACATGATTTCATACTCTTTTTTGTCTTATAAAGCAGCGTGGTCACAGGGGAATATGTAAGATTATTTCAGTTTATCCAATGACGGGGACGCTGGATATAATAAGGCATTTTTGTAGTACTGTCACCCTTAGCCGAATTCATTTGCATTTGGGTCAAAAACATACTGGTAGATAGATCGGCCCCGCTAAAATCTGCATCCCGTAAATCTGCACCGATAAAGTTGACCGCTCTTAAATCGGTGTTCCGTAAATCGGCAGCAATTAACAGGGCTCCTCTGAAATCAACGGCCCTCAAATCTTTGCCAGTTGCTTTTCTTCCCATCCAATCTGCTCTTGCGTAATCATACTCTGTGATATTTTTAGAACGGGGCAGCCCTCCCATCACTTTTTTTCTTATGCAATCACTTGCAGCGGTCAGCAATTCATTCAGTGTAAATCGGTACACCACCAAATCAAGCGATAATAGGTCCTCCGCGTCTAATTCAGTCAGGTTTTGAAGTTCCTCTAATTTCTCTTGCAGCTCAGCGGATAAGTCGGCTGGGATATCGTACGACAAGGCTTCAGCAGTATAAGCAATCATTTCATGGATTTGTTCCATTATCGGAAATAATTGGAACATTTTCTCTCTGATTTCTGGATGCTCTCTCCAGCTTTGACCTTTGAAAGTAACCTGGGAAACCATTTGTCCAGCCCCTAAACAATCAAAGACCGTACACCCTTTGAACCCTTCTTCTCTTAACTTGCTGTGAATTTGGCAGCTGTAATTAGATTGCAGATTCATGCACGGAGTCCCTGCAGGTTTGTTTATTGGAAAATCATTCGAAGCAAGAATATTAAGTGCTGTGCAGCAGAGGCCAAAGCACTTGGAACAATCAGCAGTTAACCCTTTCCTAATGTCTTTTGCAGTGCCACTATACATGTTTACACCTCTTACTATTATTTTTTGAAAATTTATGTAAAAATATCTTAACATAAGTTCCCTGTTGGGTTTGTCTATTGTTTAACTAACTACCTTCGAATAATAAAATCTTCGGCTCTTAGCGTAGACGGCCTCATGCGAAAGGGGTTCAAAATTAAAGGGTGCGTTTGTCTGAAAGCGATGATGTTACAATCATGTAAACTTAATAGAGTCGAATCCAAAGAACATGGATTCGAAATTTTCACTTTTTATCCCAGAAAAGGACTGGAACTTAAATAATCTGGGTATAGAGTCATGCAGAGAGTATTTCCTTTTATAGGAAAATAACCCTATCTTCACAGGTTTGTGAAACATATAAGCCGGCTTAACCGTGAATAGAAACCATGAAAATTTCAGAGGTGACCATTTTGACAATAGTAGACATTCTCAAGGATAGACTTTCAACAACCGAGCCTTCACAGGATCCGGCGGAAAGAATCATCCATCATTTAGACAACCGGGTCATTGAACGGGTCACGTACAGAAGTGAGGGACAGCCATTTCATAAAATCATCGTGCACTCATCGGACAGTATGACGGTGACAACCCAAAAGGGAGAATTAGAAGCTTTCGAAGCAAGGGAAGATCAGTATAGGATACTAGATACCATCTGCTCCGTCTTTTTCAATGAAAAGACCAAGGATAAAGACCGGCAGGCTTTCCTTGAGTTTCTGAACCTGTTTGCGGTCACCAGTCAGTCGCAGCATGAAAAGCTGGCGTGCTACAGCGTCTTCAATTCGTTGAAAGCATACGAGGAAGGATCTGCCCGTTCTGAAGGGGTAGTGTATCGAAATTACCAAAACACTGAAGTACAAAAAAGAACCATCCTCCATGTGATGGGTGAGCTGCATGAGTGTTTTACTGTCTTCCGGGAATTGACCAAGCTCCCGTCAGCTCAAATCAAAAAACTCATTTCACCTGCCAAGGTCATTTATTTCGCCGTCCTGTCATGGAAGATGATGAAATGGAAGGTTTACAACTTCTGGCATGACCACTATTTCTATTTGTTCAGTAAATGGGAGTCCAACCCTGACAGATTTGAAGATATGTATCTGACATTATATCAGCCGGCAGCTGACATGAACCTGCCCGTACAGGAACAGGATCCATCTTTGAGCGAAACGATTTCCATCAAGGACAGAAATCTCATCATCGATTTCAAAGAAGAAGAAAGGAACGAAGCATCATGGCATTCTTAATCATACCGATCGCGACCATTCCGTTTCTCATTTATGTGTTTGCCTTGATGGACCAACACAGGCACTATCGGGTCCTGCTGAGGTATGCCCTGCTCAGTGCAGGCACCTGGGCGGCCATCTTTGCAGTCACCCTGATCGTGAACCTTCATTACTTGGAAAAATACAGTTTTCCTCTCTTTCCAACGGGATCGGAAATCAAGATCATGCTGTTGGTGTGCGGCCTGCTGTTTGGCATCGTCTTTTTGGTCGTCGTGTTGATGGGTCTGTTTTCGAAGAAATTTATTAAGACCATCGTGCAAAGCTCACCCCTTTTCATTGTGATGAGCCTGTTATGCCTTTCGATCCTGATGATTTTCGTTTTTGTGCTGCCTGTATCGGAAAAGGCGACCTATGCTTCCGCCATGAAGCGTGCGGACCGGTCCTTCGATGAGATGGAGGGAAAAATCGATCAGCCGATCGGGATGACCCTGGTGTTTTCAGACCAGATTTGTTACGGCAGATCCTCCAGCTGCCGGAGTACGGATTATTCCAATCTCGTCTTTATGAAAAACTTTGAGGACCGCGATTTGCTTGTCCAGGTCCAGATGGCCTTTTATGATTCTTCAGGAAACGTCATGGAAACGATCGAAACCGGCACCATCAGAATCGGGGCGAATGAAGCCATTCCTTTCCTTCCTGAATCAGAAATCAAGAGCGGGAAGAGTCCGTGGAATCGATTTACGCTCGATACAGACAGCAGAACGGCAGATATTCAATATCGATACCGGTATAAAGGGGCAGATGAATAAAGGAGCCGGATTGAGTAGTGGAGTTGATCCGCTGCGCGGGTTCGCGGACCAAGGGATTTTTGGATTTGATAATAAAAAGGCCGTTTTTGATAATATATTTCTGTTTTTGATAATATAATTGGATTTTTGATAATAAATTGCCCGTTTTTGATAATAAAATCATCGCAGGGCCCCGGGGAGGCCGGTTTTAGCCTGCGTCAAGGCAGGTAGCGGAGGATTTTGACTCGAAACTTGCTGCTGAACTGAAAAAAAGCCGTTTTTCAATGAAAAAAGGTTGATTTTTTGGTAAAAAAGACCGGGATAAGAAAAAATGGTGACGTGGATCGGAGGTCTCGGCCACTTCAAGGCCATCCATGGTTCCGGCCCGTCACCCGGTTCCAGGCTAACCAAAATTCACGCCGCCTCCCGGTTCCCAAACTAACCCAAATCCGGGCCCCCCAGTGGGACTCCGCATCCTTCCTCCACGCACCACCTCCAGGTACCATGCCAAACCCCGGAAACTGCCCTCGATAAGTTCCGCCAGTCATGCCCGCTTCTCCAAATCCTTCACCGTCTCACTCGAATCCACATCCTTCTCATCTTTCAAAGTCCCAAAAAGGGCATCGACAAACGGAGTCGACACGCCGTACCAGTAGTTTTCATTTTTATAGTGATGGAGGACGTGTGTCTTTTTGAGCCACTTGCCGAATTTCGTTTTTGGCTTGAGCGGCCGGTGGGCTACGTAATGCTTCCATTCGTAGACGAAGAACATGGTGAGGACCCCTGCGCTGAAGGACAGGGTGGCCGGCATAGAGCCTGAGATGAAGTAGAAGATGAGGCTCAGGGCGAACAGGCTCGGTGCGCTGTACCAGATGGGCAGGAATAACAGCTTCAGGTCATTGGGTTTCTTGTGGTGGTCATAGTGGAGCCGTTTGATCAATTTTAGTAAAATGCTATTCTTCGGAGCTTTGATGTGAAAGACAAACCGGTGGGTGAGGTATTCGCTGAACATGTAGGTGACGATTCCGATCGCAAGGAACAGCGGAGTGAAAGCTGTCGGCCCGATGGTGAATAGAAAGGCCAGGACACTCAGAAAAATACCGGCCATAATCAAAATGTCGAGGTGCAGGAAAAAATCACGGTAAATCCCTTTATTCTTCAAGATCATCTTCTCCCGTCTTTTTTAGTAGTGGAGTCATTCTATTATACGCTGAAACGGGACAAAACACCTATTTAATTTCAGAAAATTCAAACTTAATCTGTTTGCCGGTTTACTAGTCCAACCCTATCTTTTTTCATCAACTTTTGTATAATTTAACATGTATCCCAAAATATTAATTCCAACATTACGTTAAATGAGGTTATTATATGTTTTCATTACCTGAATCACCGGACATCACCATCCTTCAGGGGAATTATTCCCTCCCGCTTGTGGTGTTGTCTGTGGTGATTGCCTGCTGTGCTTCTTACACGTCTTTGTCGTTGAATCAGAGGATGCAGCAGAACAGTTTCTTTCATAAATCGTTTTGGCTGGTGCTGGCCTCGGTGGCGATGGGGCTCGGGATCTGGTCGATGCATTTTATCGGGATGAGCGCGTTCATGCTGCCCGTCTCGATGACGTATGATACGTATTTGACGGCTGCTTCCGTCTTTCCTGCTGTGTTTGCTTCTTATTTGGCGTTTTCGTTTTCCAGCCGGAAAACGAAAGGTCATGTACCGGCGATCATCGCCGGTCTCATCATGGGTATCGGAATATCCGCGATGCATTATATCGGGATGGCTGCGATGGAGATGGAGGTGGAATATGTCTACAAGCCGTTGATTCTTACGGCTTCTGTGATGATAGCGGTTGTCGTCTCCTATGTGGCTTTATTCATTTTTTCAAGTTTGCAGAGGTTTATGGGGACGCAGTGGATCAAGATCCTCACATCTGTCCTGATGGGACTAGCGATTACGAGTATGCATTATACAGGGATGGCGGCCGTTGTCTTTTATACGGATACTCCCGTGAACGGTATGCACGGGATGCATAAAATGGACATGTCTCTGCTGGTAATGGGTGTGACGGCAGGGATTTTCATCCTGCTGGCGGTGTCCGGTCTTGCTGGTCTTCTTGACCGCTATGTGGACCACCGCCTTCATCATTACGATGCTCTCACCCTTCTTCCAAATCAGCGGCAGTTCGAACAGGATTTGAAGAACTCAAAGACGGCCGGGAGCCTTGCCATCATCCACATCCATGATCTTGAGAAATGGGTCAGCGGCTATGGCTATACCTTCGGAGACCGCGTGATAAAAGCGGTTGGGGATATCATTGAAGAACGAAAGCTGCGGACTTCAAAAGTCTACCGGATCGAAGGGAACCGTTTTGCCGTCTACCATAGTGAAAAGCATGAATTTGAAAAATTAAAGGCCTGTATGGAGACCGTGCTTTCTGAGCTGAAGAAGCCGCTGATGATCGATGATTACCGCGTCGTGATCGAAATGGCGTGTGCCGTTTCCCATTGTGATAAAGAGGACTGCGATCAGCTGCTGGCCAATACGATGGCTGTCCTCCAGCACTCCTCGATTCAGTATCGGCACGGAGTGATTGAATATGATGCCGCCGTTCATACATACAGTTTTGAAAGGCAGATCGTCCAGGACATCAACCGGGCGATCGAAACCAATGAGCTGTTCATGGTCTATCAGCCGAAAGTACAGACCGGCACCGGGGAAGTGACGGGTGTGGAGGCATTGCTGCGCTGGCAGCACATTGTATACGGGTTTATCTCACCGGGGGTTTTCATCCCTGTCCTAGAGGAGAACGGGAAAATCTTCGAGGTGACGGACTGGGTCATCGAAACGGTTTTCCGGCAGGTCTCACGCTGGCTCGATGAAGATGTCGAATTCAAGCGTGTGTCCATCAACATCCCGGGGCCGTATGTGACGTCATCGAGACTGCTGTCTGTCCTGAATGAGGGATTAAGGAAGTATGGCATCGACAGCTCCTTCATCGAGCTTGAGATCACGGAAACGAGTGTCATTCACGACATCGATAATGCCATCACGGCCGTCGGGCGCTTCAGGGAAATGGGTCTCTCCGTTGCCCTCGATGATTTCGGAACCGGATTATCTTCTCTTTCTTATTTAAGAAAAATCCCGATATCCACGATTAAAATCGATAAATCATTCGTGGACGGTGTCCCGCTTTCCGAAAAGGATTCCGCGCTGCTTAGGGCGATTACTACCTTATGCTCCTCCCTGAATCTGCGGGTTGTCATCGAGGGAGTGGAAACCCAGGAACAGATCGATTTCATCACGGGTATGATCGAGCGCCCCCACATCCAGGGCTATTATTTCTCGCCTCCGCTCGGTGAGGGTGAGTTCTGTGATTGGGTCAGAGAAAGGGAATTGGTAATGAAAGCATAAGGGATGTCTTGATGGACATCCCTTTTCAGATTCTATTAACCTCGCAAGATTGTATTCTTTGTTAAAAAACCATCACTCCCGACATAGACTGAAATAGGTACTAAGTATGATGGGTGTCAAGGGGGAAAATAGATGAGGAACTCGTATACTAAATTGGCGGCGACCCTGTTGTTTATGCAAGTGGTGACCATTCTTTGCTCCGGCTTTTTCATTTTAAGGCATTTTCCAGTGATACATGCGGCGAACGGGGCAATTGCCCTTCTCGCTGCCGTCATTCTTCTTGTGGTTAAGAAAAGGTGGACGCCCGTCATAGGAGTGATTTATGGGCTGATTTTCACGATCTTGACGGTTCCATCCCTTTTCATCTCGATGTTCAGGCATATCGATCCCGAATATAATGCGATGATCGAGGCAAGCAATCCGTTCATCGGCATCAGCTTTCTCAGTGCCTTGATTGTGTTTTTCGTCTTTCTTTCGTCTCTTGCAGGGCTTCTTCTCAACCTGGAGAAAATACCGGCTCCCGCTGCCTGGTTCCCTGTACTGAAAGGGGCTATGGTCGGCGCTGTCCTGATGGGGCTGGTCATCAGCCTGTATCTGCAGCTCCACTGGGTGTCGGGCATCAACGCCGAAACGGTCGGCAAACTGCCAACCATCGTCATGAAGCCTGATTCAGTCGAGCCCTCCGAAATGGAATTGAGAGCAGGGGAAACGGTGGTCCTCCACATCATCAACGAATCAGAAAATAACTGTCATATCCTGGACTTCCCTGAGCTTGATGCCAGTGTTCACACAGAGCGCGGCCGCTCAGGGCTCATTGCGATCACGCCGGAACCCGGCACCTATGAGTATGCCTGCAAACCTCATCACGGCTATGTGAATGAAAACATCAAGGGCGTGCTGACCGTCCTTCCTTAACTGGAGGGTGTTCACGCTGGGCATCCCCTTGAATACAATGGGGTAAAAAGAGCAGAGGATGATGAAGGTGCCAGTAACTTTACCGGTAAGCATCGAGCCGAGGATGATTTCGAACGGTCCGAAACAAGTCGTCTATTACCCGAAAGCTGTACGAATGAGGAGCCGCGATTTTCAGCGCACCATCAACCGGACCATTGTCGCTGAGACCCAGAAGCTGATTCATGAGCAGGTCGGGAATATGCCGTCGACCGTCGAGGAAATGCAGGGATCCTTTGAAATCAAGAACAATCAGCGCGAGGTTCTGAGTCTATCACTCTCCAACTATACGTACCACTATCACGCCGCCCATGGGATGACGTTCATCCGTTCGCTGACGTTCGATCTGGAAAAAGAGAGGATTTGCAGTTTGAAAGATTTATTCAAGCCGGGCAGTGATTATGTGAAGAGGCTGTCAGACCTGGTGGCCGCGCAGATCAATGAGCGGGACATTCCGCTGCTCGGCGAATTCACCGGCATCCGCCCCGATCAGGACTACTACATCGCGGACAAGGCGCTGGTGATCTATTTCCAGCTCTATGAAATCACGCCGTATGTGGCCGGTTTCCCGATGTTCCCGGTCTCTGTCTTTGATCTGCAGGATATCATCGAGGAGAGCGGGCCGCTCGGAAGGATGGCCGTCAATAATTAAGCCTGGGACCACTTGGATCCCAGGCTTTTCTGCATTTTTAAAAAATGGAGATCAATTTCGTCACGGCCAGGATGGCGAACAGCAGGATGCAGGCTGCAAAGACGAAGTTGGCAAGAAGGCTGTTCCGGTAGTCCTTGTCGACCTTTTTCGAATTCAGCAGCCACATCAGGCTGAATGACAGGAACGGCATGAAAAGTGCTCCGAGTGCCCCGTATAAAATGATGAGCTGCACCGGTTTCCCGAAGAACAACAGGAGCATCGGCGGGAACGTGAGCCATGCCAGGAACAGGCGGTATGCCGGATCCTTTTCCGTGACAGGGCGGTCCGTCCTTTTTTTTACAACCCGCACAAAATCCGCGAACAGATAAGGGACCCCGTTCCAAACACCGAGCAGGGATGAGAACGCAGCCGACCAGAATCCGATCAGGAACATCCATGAGATAAACGCCCCGTATTTCTCGCCGAGAAGCCCCGTCAATTTGATCAAGCCCTGTTCTCCTTCGATCTCAATGCCCGTCCCGTATAAAAATTGACTTCCGACAATCAAGAGGGCGAGCGTGAAGATAGCCGTCATCGTGTAAGCAGCCTTGGAATCAAGACGCATCGTCGGGATCCATTCCTTTCCGCTCCAGCCTTTCTCCTTCAGCCAGTAGCCATACGATGTCATCGTGATCGTACCGCCGACACCCCCTACGAGTCCGAGGGCAAGCAGGAATGAACCGTCCGGGATCCTCGGCACGAAGCCTGTCAGGAAATCACCCAGATTTGGCAGGAACAAGAGTGCAGATCCGACGACGGTGACAAACATGATGCCGATCAGGACCATCATGACTTTTTCAAACAGCAGATAGCGGCCCGTCCATACAAGCAGGAAGCCGGCAATCGCATGAATGACGGCCCACGCCCAGAACGGCATGATGGGAAACATCGACGTCATGGCCATCGCACAGGCAGAAGCTGCCGCCGCCCCGTAGACGAATCCCCAGATGACGGCATACACGCCGAAGTAGCCGGTCGCCCATTTCCCCATCTCCTGCCAGCCTTCTAGGATCGTTTTTCCGGTGGCGAGATGCCAGCGCCCGACCCCTTCGTTAAGAAAATGCTTGAGGATGGACCCGACGACGATCGCCCAGACAAATACGAGACCGAAACTGGCCCCCGCGACCAGGGCGGCGACCAGATCCCCCGTCCCGACCCCTGTGGCAGCGGCCACAAATCCAGGACCGATCAGGGCGGCCCGCTTTTTAAAGGATGCCGGTGCTTTTGGAGTGGTTGTGTTCACTTCTAATGACATAGTGTGATGCTCCTTTCTTGATGTGAGTGTAAGCGTCTGCATTTTTATGTACGCTCTTTTGGATGTGCTGCTCTCATTGGAATCCATGATTGGAAAAGAGATTTTTTATGGTATGGATTGGACTCCAACAGCAGATATGTGTGTAAAATTTAGAATATTAGCACTTTACCATGGTAAACGTTTTCGCAGGATGGGCGCAACCCTGTTTTGGCCGCCGGGGATGATGTTGTGGAGCTGCGGGTCTGCCGGATTGTCATTTTTCTTGGATTTTCGGTTGTTTTCAGGTTGAAATTGGGCTTGTTTGGTGACTTTTTGACTATTTTAAGGATGATCCCCCGTCTAAAGCATCGTTTTTGGAAGCGGAGTGGGTCTTAAAGGGAGTTCGGGACAGGATATTATCAAAAATGGAAGTTTTATTATCAATAATCCAAGATTTATTATCGAAAACGAAGGTTTTATTATCAAAAACAGACAATTTATTATCAATTCCGTTGAGGCTGTTTTTCATAAACGGTGCTATATCATCAATTCCAGCCATTTATTATCTAACACAGCGGGATATCATCAAATTTAAAAAGTCGGCTGCCACAATGGATTATGTTCTCGCACCCCCCTGCACCCCTGCCCGGTCGGACTGAAATCCAATACAAAGAGCAAAGCAAAAACATGCTGGAATGGGCCATGCACGCGGGTACATACATATAAGATGTGAAAATATTCAACTTGGAGGTTAGCGAATGTACAGTTTGTATCCATATCGAAATAACCCGCAGGCAGCTTCGAATGGACCGATGCAGGTGGTCGTTGTGGAGCCTTATGTTTACGCTGCGTTAAAGAGCCTGATCGGGAAGAGGGTGGTCATTGACACGTCACGGGGATCTGTAAGCGGCACGCTGGTTGATGCAAAGCCTGATCATGCTGTGGTCCGGGAGCATGATTCATCCTTTTTTGTACGAATTTGTGAGATTGTCTGGATCATGCCGGAAAATTGAAAATCAATTATCAAAAAAAGTGTCTGCGCAAGCTCGCAGACACTTTTCATGGTTTTAGGCTTGTTCGTCAATGTCCTTCACAATCCGCTCACAGATCTCATGCGTGACTAGTGAGTCGTCGATCGACGGGTCGGGTGCTTCTCCGCTTGCCACACAGTCCAGGAAGTGGTCGCACAGCTGGTAGAATCCGCGCTTATAGAGGGTCGGTTCCCAGTCGCCGAACTTCGTGATGCTGGTGTCTTTATTATGGTAATGGGTCGTTTCGACAAGGCTCTCTATGACATATTTATGGTGGCCGGCGTGGTATTCGATCGTTTCTTCGGTCACGCCGCCGTTCCGGTTCATGATGCCGATGGCTGTGCAGCCGTCACCGAGCAGCTGGACGACGAGGTGATGGAGCTGCCCGCCGTCTTTCAGGTATTCGACTTTGACATCGCGCACGTCCGTATCCATCAGGAAGCGGAGCGTGTCGATGACGTGGATGAAGTCCTCCACCACGAATCTTCTCACTTGTTCAGGGAAGGCGAACCGGTTCTTCTGCATCAGGATCAGACTTGGTTTACCGTGGTCCTTCAGTTCGTTCACACGCGGGATGAAGCGGCGGTTGAAGCCGACCATGGCGATTTTGTTCTGTTCCTTCGCTAGCCCCACGATCCTTTCGGTTTCCTCTAACGTCATGGAAATCGGTTTGTCTATATACACGTGGATCCCGTTTTGGAGCAGCTTCTCCGAAATTTCAAAATGGGCCTCCGTTGCCGTGCTGATAAAAGCGGCGTCGATGTCCCTGTCGAACAGGTCCTCCGCCGACTGGACTTTTTCCTCGATCCGGTACTTGCCTGCAAGCTTGTCCAGCGTGTCCGCGTTCCGTGTGCAAAGGACAAGCTCGATTCCTTCTTTTTCCGACAGGACAGGCAGGTATGCTTTTTTGGCGATATCCCCCAGGCCGATGATGGCGATTTTCATAGATAATCCTCCTCTTAAGTGTTTCATTTTAATAGTAAAAGTATAAAAGTTAAAAAACCAGTCAATCATGTTGTTAGTAATGATAAGTAGGTGTGTGCCGATGTATTTGCTGCTCGTAATCGTGGTGTGGACCCTGTTTGCGTATAAGTTCGTCGACTGGTCACAGTGGCGGAAACAGTATCCAACGGTGTTGTTTTTCATGCTGATCAACTTTCTATATAACTACTTTTATTTTAATCATACCCTCTGGGCTTTCAGGGGCGTGACGGCCGAATGGCTGAATCACACGATCATCAACTTTGCGTTCACCTTTTTTATCTGTCCGGTTGGACTGATCATTTATCTTCAGAGATTTCCTGTGAGAAGAAGCGGGCAGATCATCTATATCCTGATATGGACGGCTTTCTATGCAGCCCTGGAGTTCCTTTTCGCTCATAAAGGTATGTTTGTATACGACCACGGCTGGAACGGCTGGTGGAACATCCCGCTGAACCTTGTATTGTTCAGTGTACTGTATTTGCATTACCGGAATCCACTGCGGGCCATTGGCGTGTCGATCCTTCTTGCGATTGTATTTTATCTGATGTTCCCGTTCCCTATGGAAAGTTTAAAATAAACAGGGGTGTGCTGATATGCTGATACAAGACATTTTTTCCGTGCCGGTCTTTTTACTTTTGCTGTTTGCCGCATATATTGTGATGTGGCTGTATATCAGAAAAAAGTCGATCAATAAGAATAAACAAAAAGAATAGAAATGATATGGATGAGACATTTGATTGTTCATCCTTTTTGTTTTACCAAAAAATTCTAACAATTGTGGTAAGATAATAGAAAAGGTGACTGGGTGTCCAATGCAAAAAACGTCAATAGTCCGAAACCGACCGAGAGCCTGCGCGGCCATCATTAAAGACGGTCATACCCTCATGGTGAAAATGCAGCGGGATGAAAAGGTTTGATGGTCGCTTCCCGGCGGCGGTCTGGAAGAAGGAGAAAGCTTTGAAGAGGCCGTTGTGAGGGAAGTGAAGGAAGAGAAAAACCTTACCGTGAAGGCAGGAAGACACTTATTCAGCTACGATTACAGCATGGGAAAAAGCCGCGTTTTTTCTGCTGACATCATGGGTTCCGATGCTGCAGCTCGGGATTGAACCCGAATGTGCAATGGATGAACAAATGCGGCAAGAGGTGAAGTGGCGGCCGATCGAAGTGATGAAAGATGACTTTGAGGTTTCGAGGGTCATCCGCGAAATGAACCTTTTGAAAATATAATTTGTTAAAATAACCTGGCCGGTCAATTATGATACAGTCAGGTTTCTTTTCTAGATAATAGCTTTAATGTGTTAACGGAATACAGAACCGGTCATTTGACTGGGGGACAGGATGACTTCGGTCAGGAAAGCATGCAGAAAGTCTGTACAATAAAATCTCTTTTTTTAACCGGTGGACGCCCTGGTTACAAGGTTTTGACTTTCTTTTTACAATTTCCATGAGGTTATGAGTGGCAATTAAATTTTAAGGAATGTATAATGATTGTATAACTTTTGTACGACTTGGAGGTCTTGCGAATGAAAAAGCGGATCATCGTTGTTGGAGCCGGCCCTGGCGGCTTGGCGGCTTCTATGCTTTTGGCAGCCAGGGGATATGATGTGAGCGTGTTTGAAAAACAGGAATATGTCGGCGGCCGCAATGCGGAGATCCGGCTCGGGGATTACAGGTTCGATATGGGACCGACTTTCCTTTCGATGTTTCATATTGTCGAAGAGTTATTCTCCGCTGCGGACCGGAAAGCGGAGGATTACATGGAGGCGGTCGAACTCAAATCCATGTATGAGCTGATCTTCGAGAACCGCAGAGTCGTCATGTCACGGGACCAAGAGCGCATGAAACAGGAAATCGAAACCCATTATCCGGGCAACGGCGAAGGGTACGAACGCTTCATGAAGGAAACGGCGAAGAAGATGGAGGCGCTCTCCCCGGTCCTGCAGTCGAAGATGGATCGCTTTATGCATTATTTTCAGCCCAACGTGCTCCAGGCACTTCCGGAACTTGAACTCGGACGCTCCCTCTATGATGTTCTTTCTCGTTATTTTACCGAAGAGGAGCTGAAGCTTGCCTTCACATTCCAGTCAAAATATCTCGGCATGTCGCCGTGGGAATGCCCCGGCGCCTTCTCGATCCTCTCCTACATGGAACATGCCTATGGTGTCTTCCATCCGATCGGGGGCGTGAATCAGCTTTCGAAGGCGATGGCACGGGTGACAGAGGAGCATGGCGGCACCATCCAAACCGGCTGCGGGGTGAAGAGCCTGTGGATCGAAGGGAAAAAGGTGAAGGGCGTCCATCTTGAAGACGGCCGGAGCTTGGAGGCGGATGAGGTCGTCATCAACAGCGATTTCGCCCATGCGATGACGAAACTCGTCGAAGGGAATCAGCTTAAGAAGTACTCGCATAAAAAGCTCGCGAAGAAGAAATATTCATGCTCGACCTTCATGCTGTATCTCGGTCTCGACACAATTTATGAGGGTATGCCCCATCATACGATCGCTTTTTCAAAAGACTACAAAAGGAACGTCGAGGAAATCACGAAAGAGAAGATCCTCTCTGAAGACTCCTCCCTTTACATTCAAAATGCAAGCGTGACCGACCCGACGCTTGCTCCGGAAGGGAAGTCCACCCTTTATATCCTGGCGCCGGTGCCGAATAACTTCAGCGGCATCGACTGGGAGCGGGAAAAAGATACGTTCCGTGAACTCATCCTTAAAACGGTCGAAGAAAAGACAGGATTCAAAAATCTTGAAGCTCACATAGAGGTGGAAAAAATGATCACGCCAAAGAACTGGGAACAAGATGTATACGTCTATCAGGGAGCCACATTCAATCTCGGGCATCAGCTGTCGCAGATGATGGTGTTCAGGCCGCATAACCGCTTTGAAGAACTGGAATCCTGCTGGCTCGTCGGCGGCGGGACCCATCCGGGCAGCGGACTGCCGACCATCCTTGAATCGGCCCGGATCACAGCCAATGGCATCCTGGAACAGGATCTGCAGGAATCGATCCCAGTATCCCCGCTTCCCGTTGTGGAGGGATTATAAATGAGTACAGCCATCATTGGAGGCGGCGTCGGCGGACTGATGAGCGCCCTGCTCCTGTCAAAACAGGGCCTGGACGTCACCATTTATGAAAAAGAATCCTATCTAGGGGGCAGATTGACGTTCGTGGAAAGAGACGGATTCCGGATCGATCAGGGACCGACGATCGTCCTCCTTCCCGACATGTTCCAGGCCCTTCTGGAGGAAGCGGGTATTTCCCGGGACCGATATGAACTGATCCCTTGCGATCCGTTCTATTCTCTCGAATTTCCGGACGGCCTCTCGTTCTCAAAATACCCTGATCATAAGCGGCACCTGGAAGAAGTGGAGAGGGTTTTTCCTGGGGAAATCGACGGTTATCTGCGATTCTTAAAGGAAGGAAATGAACGGTTCGAAATCGGAAAGGAAGCCTTCCTCGAGGAGTCATTCGTCAATCCGCTCGATTTCTGGAAACCGGCGAACCTCAAGAAGCTGTTGAAACTGAAACCCTATCAATCCATCCATTCCCTTATGTCCCGCTATTTCAGGGACGAACGGCTGCAGGCGGTCTACGCCCTCCAGTCCCTTTACATCGGCGGGAACCCGTTCAAGTCGCCTGCGATGTATTCATTGGTATCCTTTGCTGAACACCAATTCGGCATCCACTACCTGAAAGGCGGATATGCAAGCCTCGTCCCGCTTCTTGAAGAAGAGCTGCACAGCCGGAATGTGACCATCCATCTGAACAGTGAAATCAAAGAGATTGTTAAAGAGGGGAACCGGGTGACCGGCATCCGGACCGACGGCGGGACTGCATCCTATGATTCTGTCGTTTTCAACGGGGACTTCCCGGCTGCCGGCCCGCTGGTGAAGCGGAAGCAGACGAGGAAGTACGACCCTTCATCGGGCTGCGTCCTCCTCTATTTTGGACTGAATAAAGTATATGAAGAAGCGAACGTCCACCACTATGTCATGGGGGAGGATTTTTCCCGTCACATGAAGGATGTGTTCGATGACAAAAAAATCCCGGAAGATCCGGCCATCTACACCTTCCACCCGTCGAAGATCGATGACAGCCTGGCACCCGAGGGGAAGGGCGTCCTCTACGCACTCGTCCCTGTTCCATCGGGTACGGGTATCGACTGGGAAAATCAGCAGGAATGGATCGACGGGCTCATCGACCGCCTGGAAGAAAGGGCCTTCCCGGGCCTCCGCGATGCGGTCGAATGGATGGAAATCCGGACGCCGCTTGATGCAGAGAGATTCGGTCTCCATAAAGGCGGAAGCTTCGGAGTCGCACCGACTCTCTTCCAGTCCGGCGTCTTCAGGCCCCAGGTCAAGCCATATCACATCGACAATCTGTATGCAGTCGGCGCATCGATCCACCCGGGCGGCGGCATCCCGCTCGTCATGCAGGGGGCTAAACTGATGACCGAACAGCTTTTAAGCGATCAAAAAGATCCCGCTATAAAAGGAGTGAATGTGCATGTATAGTGTGAATGAAGCGTATAAACAATGTGAAAACGTCATAAAGCATCACAGCAAAACCTTTTACAAAGCCTTTTCCCTGCTTCCGAAAGATGAGCGCAACGCCGTGTGGGCCGTCTATTCCTTCTGCCGCAGAGTCGATGACATCGTGGACGAAGGCAGGAATCCGGAAGCGGAACTTGTTCTGTTCAAAGCGGAGTTCGATCAGTTTTTAAAAGGGAAGTATGATGCGGCGAATCCGTCATGGATTGCCCTCGATGATGTATTCGGGCGCTACGAGATGGACGCCAAGGCTTTCCACGACCTCATCAAGGGGCAGGAAATGGATCTGACGATCAATCGCTACGAGTCGCTTGATGAGCTTCTGGACTACTCCTATCATGTCGCGAGCACGGTCGGACTGCTGCTGCTGCCGATCCTTGCACCCGGTAAGACCGAGGTGTTGAGGGATGGCGGCGTATCGCTCGGGCTTGCCATGCAGCTGACGAATATCCTTCGTGATATCAGCGAGGATCTGGACCGCGACCGGATTTATCTTCCGCAGGAGCTGATGAGGAAGCACGGCGTAACGGAATGTATGCTGAGGGCAGGAGTCGTCGAGGACTCCTTCATCAATCTCTGGGAGGAGCTTGCTGCACACGCCGAGTCCCTGTACGGGGAAGCGTTCAAAACGATGCAGGAATATCCGCTTTCTTCCCGTATTCCGGTGAAGGGTGCGGCCTATCTGTACCGGGAGATCCTGCCGACAATCCGCTCGAAGAAGTATAAGGTTTTCGGACAAAAGCTCTATGTGGATGATGAGACGAAGAAAGAGATCGTTGTGGGATTGAGCTCCCATTGATGGAGGAGCGGTTGATGGAGTTGGATATTTTGTTGTATTGAAGCTCACTTTGGATGATGAAGTGGGCTTTTTTGTGGTTTGTGGGAAGAAAGCTCTCCCGCCATGGCTTGCGTCTGCTGGCGGGTGTTTTTTATGGTGGTTTGGGGTTGGGCCAGGGGTATCCGGCCGGATTTATGGGCGGGATTTTTTGATTTAAGAGCGAAATTTCTTAGTTTAAGGGCGAAATTTTCAATATAAGGGCGAAATCACAGATATAAGAGCGAACTGGTGATTTTTCGACACCAACCGACAGTTGCAGCACTCGATATACATAACGGGGTATACGAAAGCCGGATTTAATGCCTGCCCAATGAAAACAGGTCAAATCCAAGAAGAATAACGCCGCACCGGTACCATATAATATAAAAACGAAACAGGGTGTCAGCTGGCTGCAATGTGTGCTCCTCCATGAAGGTAACCTATAAACAGCCGGAAGTTTCAGATGCTGATCTAATCTTTAAAAAAGACAGGCGGGGAAGTACAATAGGTCTTATATGACATGCCTATAAGGAGAGAATACATGACTGAAAATTTATTGCTCGCATTCGGTTTGACGCTGATGGCAGGGCTCGCCACGGGCATTGGGAGCTGTATCGCTTTTTTTGCTTCAACGACAAATACCAAGTTCCTTTCGGTCTCACTCGGTTTTTCTGCAGGGGTGATGATCTATGTCTCGATGGTCGAAATCTTTGTGAAAGCGAAGGATGCACTCGTATCAGCGATGGGGGTCACGCAGGGGAACTGGATGACGGTCGGCGGCTTTTTCGGGGGGATCCTCTTGATTGCGCTGATCGACAAATTCATCCCAAAGCAGGGGAATCCGCATGAACTGAAAAAAGTTGAGGACATGAACCAGCCCGGCAATGAAAAACTTCTGAAGATGGGGACCTTTACGGCACTGGCCATTGCGATCCATAACTTTCCTGAAGGAATCGCGACATTTACGTCTGCCATTGAGGATCCATCCCTGGGTATTGCAATTGCAGTGGCGATCGCCATTCACAATATCCCGGAAGGAATCGCCGTGTCGGTTCCAGTTTATTTTGCGACGGGAAGTAAGAAAAAGGCGTTCAAACTCTCGTTTCTTTCAGGGTTATCCGAGCCGGTCGGGGCGGTTGTCGCCTACCTGATCCTCCTGCCTTACTTGAACGATATTATGTTCGGCGTCATCTTTGCCGCCGTCGCCGGAATCATGGTTTTCATCTCGCTTGATGAACTGCTTCCGGCTGCGAAACAGTATGATGAAGCCCACCTATCCATTTACGGTACGATTGCCGGAATGGGAGTCATGGCGGTAAGTTTGCTGTTATTTATTTAAAAGAAGACGCAGGGTGCCCCTGCGTTTTTTTAACCCGATTAATGAAGAAATAAAACACAAAACCAGGGAATGACCTTCCTGCAAAAATGGTCCTCATCCTGCAGGAAATCTTCGCATACGCCCATGACGGCGCGAAAATCATGATCAAGCACGGATGGTTGGAAGAGCCGCCTCAAACTTAATAGGGAGACACCCGGGATGATTTCGGGTGTCTTTTTTTTGTTGCGGGCCCGTTTTTTCAGGACGGTTGTGAAAAGTTAGTGAGTCTAAATAGGATTCCGGAGGGTTTCGTAGAATACTTATTATAACAAGTTTTATTAGAGCAAGGGTTCAAGGAGGGATATTATGAGGTCATTATCAACTGCCGAAACGGCTTTTTCAGCCGTGCAATGGCTGTTTTTTATTTTTGCCAATACAGTGGTCGTGCCGATTTCAGTCGGGATGGCGTTTGAACTGCCTTCTCATGAAATCGCCGTCATCCTCCGGAGTTCGCTTATTTTCACCGGGATTGCCTGTATGCTGCAAGGGCTGATCGGACATAAATATCCGCTGATGGAAGGACATTCAGGGGTCATGTGGGGGGGCGTGCTCAATCTTTGTGCAGCCGCACCGGCCCTCGGGATGAGCCTGCCTTCTGTCGGGGGCGGGATCGCCACCGGTATGCTCCTGGCCGGGGCAGCGGTCATTGTGCTGTGGGCACTGGGGCTGCTGACTCTGATACCGAAGATTTTTACGCCGATGGTCATGAGCGTCTATTTATTCCTATTGACATTTCAGCTGATTCTAATCTTTTTTAGAGGGATGCTGAGCATTTCCGAGGAGGGTGAATTAATCCTGCCGGCAAGTCTATTTTCCATATCGGTTGCTGTGCTGGTCAGTCTGTTGAAAATGAAAGGGACGCCCCTCCTAAGCAATTTTTCAATCCTGATCGGGATGGTAGCGGGCTGGATTGGCTATCTTCTTTTGTTTCCTTCAGATACGCCGGCGAGTGCAGCAGCGGGGAGTTCTTTTTTTATTTTGTTCCCTTTTGGTGCGCCCAACCTGAATACGGGCATCATTTTCATCACGTTCCTGGCAAGCCTGATTAACCTCAGCAATACGCTGGCATCGGTTGAGGCAGCAGCGCAGCTTTACGATGAAAAGCCCGGCGGTAAGAGGTATACGAGATCATATTTATTGTCCGGCATCTATTCGATCGTCGGGGCGCTGTCCGGGCTGGTTTCCTATGCTCCCTTCGCGTCGTCGATCGGCTTCCTGGAAAGCACGAGGATCCTCCAAATACGGCCGTTCCTCATCGGGGGTGCCCTTATGTCCCTTCTGGGGATCGTACCGTTCCTGGGAGGCGTCCTGGCCACTCTGCCCGTCACAGTAGGAAACGCTGTCCTGTTCACCGCCTATCTTCAGCTGTTCGGCACGTCACTCAAGAGCCTGCGGGGAACCGTGTTCGATTCTGTGACGATCTATCGGATCGCGGCCCCTGTGCTCATCGGGGTATCCATCATGAACATGGACCCGGCTTTATTCACAAGCCTGCCTATTTTCGTCCAGCCGATCGTCTCTAATGGATTCATCGTCGGTGTTCTTGTTTCGATCTTGCTCGAAAAATTGGTGAATTGGGAGGTGGAAGAGGGGAGGAAGCAAAGGAAGTCAGCGTAAGAGGGATAAAGAGGGAAGTGGTCAGGTCCCTGAAAAAAGCTCCCGCCGGCGTATGCTGCCGAGGGGAGCTTTTGCAGATTGCTATCAGGATAAGTCATGTATTCAGATTGAGGTTAAAATTCCTTCTTCGCCCAGTACAGCTTCCATGCCGAGTCTTCCTTCAGCAAGTACGGACTTCTTCCAGTCATCGCTCAGGGGATAGAACATTTCCCTGAACTCAGAGAGGATCCATTCCCGGTCTTCCTGCTTTTCAGCTCCTTCCCAGAAGAGTCGGTTCTCTAGGACGATGGTCATGAATTCCCGGAGTTCCGCTTTCTTCCCTGTACCGAATGTACCGAATTCGAACAGGGCGGAAAATAAATAGGTGGAAGGATATTGCTCGTTCTTCAATTTGTGAAAGTGGTTGGTGGAATCGCCTTTCACTTTTTTAGGTGTAAATTTTTGGATGTTGTGCAAGTCGAATTTTGCTTTTAGCTCCTCTTCTTCCCGTTTATCTTCAGAAGAAACGACCATTGTGATCTCGTTGGACGGCCCAAGTGCGGTATGCCAGTCCATATGGATGACACGGGGATAGTCGGATAATAGATTATTTTGTATTTTTTTAAGGAATACTGCCGTTTCTTCCTCTTTTTCTCCTCCATAATAGACACCGCGCTCGAACTGGAACTGCCCCATTCCTTTCGCTTCCTTGATGGCGCTGTAGCCTTCTTCCGCAAGGGCCTTGACCAGCTGCGCCTGCAGTTTCATCTTTTCTTTTGTTAAGTCCTTGATCTTGCCGTCAGGCAGGAATAACTCACTTTCTTTTTCGTAATACTCATTCACATCTTCAGGCACTGAAGAGCGGTTATACAAGTAATTTCGATTCAAATCGACATTATTTTCGGTCACCCGCCTGAAGTTCCTCATCCCCCAAGGGTTAAGGGCATGTATGAAACAGATGCCCGTCGTATTCGGGTCCACGCGGTCCAAGTATTCCTCTACAAAGAGATGGATCATGGCAGTACCTGCATAGCCTTCTATTCCATGTTCGCCTGAAGTGAAGAATAATACTTGATTATTTGTTTCTTTCGCATCGGATGCAATCATGTCAATCGTATTGTCATCTTCTTTCCCTATTGAAGTCGTCGTCAGCTCCGCATCCGGCCACTTTTCCTTGATTTTATGAAGGTGTCTGCGGAATGTGTTCCTCGATTGTTCATAATCGGCTGGAAAATAATTTTTTCGTTCATTCATTGCTCCTCATCCTCATCTATTTATTTTATTCCCTTGTTTTTCTTTATTTTTCACTCATTTGTTTTCTTTCAGACCTATTTCCCCGTTTGCTTCTTCATAAACAGCCGATTTCTACACAGATTCCAAATTTTACAACCTGAATGATGGTAGTCTAATAGAATCATAATGTCCTATATTCCATCCAAATAATGGTTGTTTACAAAAATGTACACTTGTACACATTTACGTACACAATTGTAGACAAAAATGTATACAAGTATACAAATGAGTACACATTCTGTTATATAGGTATGTGTACAGTTTTGTGTACAAAGATACATAATTGTATACAAATAGTCCGAACATTACAGTTGTGTGATAGAGTTGAAAGTAGGATTGACCGGAGGCCGGAAGTGTTTTAATCTTTGATTAAGAGTTTAAATTTTTCATAAATTTTAACTTCTATAATGAAAGGATGAATTTTTTTGACGAACTCTCGAATTGCTGCAATTGATGTAGGTAATGATTCCCTTAAAGGTATTTTTGGAAAATTAGACAGTGAACTGAATATCCCTAATGTGATTGCAAGGGATATTGAAGATCGTCCGATTATCGGGATTGAGGAACTGGACAAGCAAGACCCTCTAGATGGCATACATATCCGCGTCCACTCCCCTGCCCTTCAGGACAACAACGCCATTTACCGTGTCGGTAACCTGGCGACGAAGAGCAACAACTCAACTGAATTGGATCCGGGGAGCAGTAAATCAGAAGAAGATCAAACACTAGTCATGCTGTTTGCTTCTTTAGCATTGGATGCTGCTGAGCAGGATTCACTATTTAAAAAGAATAATAATGTCATAGAAGCGAACTATACGCTCGGTACAGGTCTTCCCCTTCGTGAAGTAAAAGAAGGAAAAGACGTCGGCTACCGTTCGAAACTTCTTGGATCTGTCCACCAGGTTGAATTCCTTGTGACACCGCGCCACCAAGGCATCAAGGTGAATATCAAGTTCGAGGAAGTGAAGGTGTATCCTGAAGGATTCGCGGCTTTCATCAATCTTGTGATGGACAATAACGGCAATATCATCAATAAGGACCTTATCGATAAGCGCATCCTTATCCAGGATATCGGCGGCCTTTCAACTGATATCGCCGTGATCAAAAATCGTAAGGTGGATGATGACAAAGCACAGGGCTTCAACCTCGGTGTGTCTGAATCACTTGAATTGATCCGTGAAGAAATCCGTTCGAAATACGGCATCGAGCTCGACAGCCGCCGTGATGTTGTGGAAATCATCACGAAGAAAAATGACCGCAACCACATCATGGTCAAGGGAAGCCGTACAAGCGTTCATGAGATCGTCGACCGCATCCTTGTCGAGCTTGCGAAGAAACAGTACCGCCATCTCCGCAATATGTGGCAGAAGAACTCCCAGACGGAAATCTGCTACTTCATCGGCGGGGGATCCAGCGTTCTTAAGGAATATATCAAGACGCTTAATAACAACCTGGACGGCTACAACATCGACTTCTTCGAAGACGAAAATGAAAGCATCTGGATGATGGCAAATGCGTACTACAAACTAATCGCTGATTTCTCAAGAAAGAACCAACAGCAGTATCAAAAGAAAGAAGACGAGAAAAAATTAGCGAAAACCAAATAGGGTGATTGTATGAAAGAAAAGGGGATGTCAAGGGGGCAGCCGATCACGTTCCGCCTCCCCTCCGATACGCCTGATCATATTTTGAAGCATTTACAGAAGCTGAAGGAAACAGAGAAGCGGAATTTCTCGAGTAAGATTGCAGAACTTGTCGTAAACGGGGTCAATGAGTCTGTCTCGAAGCAGCGGGAAGCGATTACCATCCCGCTGCCGAGGGCACTCGACAAATCCCAGCGAGACTGGCTGAAGCATGAACACTCAGAAGCTCTCCTCGGAAGCATCGTCTATCAGTTATTGACGAACCCTGTCAGGACCGCTTCCCTGCTGACTCCTCTCAACAACAATGCAATGGATGTGGACGACGTGCTGTTCCGTCAGGAGGAGACGGCTGCAAGCCGGGATTCTTCCCGTGAATGGTCGCTTGATTCGGTCATCGGGGATGACGTACAGGAACCGGAAGTGGAAGAACGATCTCATTCCACTGATGAAGACCTCGACGGCTTTGATTGGGAAAGTGCCATGAAATCACGTCAGCCGGAAGAGGATGACGAGCCGAAGGAAGAAAGCATGGAAGACCTGCTCGGCGACTTCCTCTCGCAGATGAATAAATAGAAGAGATACAGTCCTTGAAGCCGGAAAAAGGCAAACGGAAGGCCCGTCCCTCACTGCTATATAGTGGTGAAGGACGGGCCTTTTTTAATGGTCGTGTTCCGTGTCGGAATCTTCCTCTGGGCCATGATTTTTAAGGAAGAAATGTTCTCCTGCAAAAATCAGGATCATGAAGACGATGGAGACACCGACAACGAGCAAATCGGATTGTGCTTTTACCCAGATGAATGCTGCGAGGACGACGGCATCGAGCACGAGAGCGGTCAGGACAATGGCCGGATTGGCCTTTACTTTGTTTCTAAGATGTTTGAGTACGCCCCAGTGGACCATCATATCCATCACAAGGTAAAGGATCGCCCCCATGGATGCAATCCTGCTTAAATCAAAGAAAATCGTCAAGATCATCGCAGCGGCGATTGTGTAGACCAGCGTATTCTTTTGGATCGATCCAGGCATGCCGAAATGTTTATGGGGGATCAATTTCATATCCGTCAGCATGGCAAGCATGCGTGAAACGGCGAACACACTCGCTATGATACCGGTGATCGTCGCGATGATGGCGATGATGACGGTGAACCAGAGCCCCATATCGCCGAATGCCGGTCTTGCTGCTTCAGCAAGTGAATAATCCTTCGCTTTGATGATTTCAGTAAGGGACAGATTACTTGAAACAGCCCATGCGAGCAGCAGGTAAACAACAAGGCTGATCAAAATTGAAATTGTAATCGCCCTTCCGACATTTTTCTTAGGTTTCTTGATTTCCGAACCGCTGTTGGTGATTGTCGTGAATCCTTTAAAAGACAGGATCGTCAGTGCCACTGCCGCGACATAGCTGGCCATTGAGGGGTCTGGCGGATTCGCTCCCCCTTCTGCAGGCTCAAAGGCAAAACCGGCCACCCATAAACCGGCGATCGCGAAAACGGCCAGTCCTGCGATTTTTATGAGTGAAGCGATGCCGGTGAAGGTCTGGATGAAGCTGTTTCCTGATATATTCACCAGGAATGCAAATGTCAATAAGCCGACCCCCAATAAGGGAATGAGGTAATCAGACTGCTTTCCATCCACAAGCTGAAGGGTGTAGGTGCCGAATGTCCTTGCCACGAGACTTTGGTTGATGACCATCGAAAAAGCCATCAATAGTGCGGCAGATGCAGTCAGGATCCCCTTCCCGTAAGCTTTCACCAAATACATCCCGATACCGCCGGCTGAGGGGTATTGGTTGCTCATTTTCACATAGGAATAAGCACTGAAGCCGGTCACAATTCCCCCGGCAATAAATATAAGCGGGAACCAGGCACCGGAAAGCTCTGCCACCTGTCCGAGCAGGGCGAAGATCCCTGCACTGATCATCACCCCGGTGCCGAGACCGACTGCCCCGGTCAGGGTGATGCTGTCTTTTTTATAATTCGAATCAGACATATTTACACCTCGCTATATCTAAGTTTTCTCGTCTATGCCTCTTGTATACCCGGGGAGTATGCAGATTAAATGCAGAAATCGTTATGGAAAAGGGGACAGTGGGTATAAATACTGTAAAGGAGTGATCAATGATGCCAGTCAAAATAAAACGTGCATACGAAGAAAAATCAGAGCAGGACGGGGTGCGTGTTCTGGTTGACAGGCTGTGGCCGCGGGGGAAATCAAAAGAAGAGCTCGCGGTCGACCACTGGATGAAACAGGCGGCCCCATCTCCGGACCTCCGCAAATGGTTTGACCACGACCCCGATAAGTTTGATGAATTTAAAGAGAAATACAAGGACGAACTTCATAACGACGAAGACAAACAAGAAGCCTTGGAAGAGCTGAAGAAGATTGTGAAGGAAGAAAATAAGGGAGTCAGCCTGATTTACGGGGCAAAGGATGAAAAGCATAATCATGCGGTTGTTTTAAAGGAAATCCTTGATCGGCAGCAGGTATAAGAAAAGGGTAATTCGCGGTTCCGGCGGTAGTGCGTCGGCTTTTTGTAAGAAAGGGTTGAGCAGCATTGCTTATCGGAGGAACTGTGATGGGAATGAGGTGTGGCGATAATAATAAAGATTTATTGATGATAATAATGCTTTATCGATAATAAGAAGGTCGTTTCGATAAAATAAAATGGCTTTTATTAATGCAAAGGTGAACTTCTTAATTTAATTTTTTCCTCTAATAATGAATAGCTTTTCAGCAGTTGTTCTACTACATCCTCATATGAGAAGGTGTAAAATCCAGAAAATCTTCAATTTTTATGGAGATTATATAAAATAATGCATGTTTATAAATGTAACTCGTTTGATTCAGCAGTTGATTGAAGCGCAGGACTATGAGGTTAAGCGCTCTCCCGCGGAAAGCTTAGTCCTGCACGGAAATCAACAACATTGAAGAAGCCGCTCACCCGATTAGCATAACCTCCGATCGTTAATCCGCCATGAAACAAAAAACATCCAACTGTAATCGATTTGTCTTAATTGACTCCTCAACTCACCCAAAAATCCAAAAATCCTTGAAAGTCCTGACATCCATATATTACAAACCCGCCGTTCTCCACCGAAACAAATATAAAAAATACCAGTTAAATTCAAATATTATCCATGGTAGGTTTCGAGGTCCGTGAATCGAGGTAAACATCGACTAAACCGAATAACAAACCGTTGTGAATTTGACCTATGAAACCGTCTGGATGTGAATCAGAAGAACCAGACAACTTCCATTAAGAGAGGAGTGAAAGGATGAGTATTCAAAAGACTACGGACAGTTCCAGCCTAGCAGAAGTAATCGACAGGATCCTGGACAAAGGGATCGTAATCGATGCATTTGCCCGGGTGTCACTTGTTGGTATTGAAATTCTTACAGTCGAAGCGAGAGTCGTTATAGCATCAGTCGATACTTGGCTGCGCTATGCGGAAGCAGTCGGCCTCCTCCGCGATGAGGTCGAAGAAGAAGGACTTCCGCAACAGGATAATGAACGAAACAAACAATCAGCATTTAACGTGTAACTGAATGAGCTGACAATTTTCATATAAAAAATGCTTTAGAAAAGAGGATGAACAATGGCAGAAAAGGAAAAACAGGAAAAAAACAATACAAATCAAGAAGAAAATAATAACGGACAAGAAGAAAAGAAAAGCCAGAATGAAGGCGGCCGCGGCGTGAACGTAAACTACGCCATCATCGGCGGGGTTGTCGGCGCAGGTGTCGGATTGCTCAGCCATCCGGGAACAGGGAAAAAGCTTGCGGGCAGCCTCGGGAAATCCGAAGTGGTGCGTATGGCAGGAAATGAACTCCGCAGGAGCGCGCAGGAATTTATCACTGAACAGGCACTCATCACCTTGAGACAGACTGCGGCAGGCTATATGGGCAAATACGAGAACGGCATGCTGCCTTTCACTAAGAAAAAAGAAGAAGCGTCAGCTCAAGAGGAGCAGGAAGATACTTCTTCTTCTGTGCAAAGTGATGAAATTGAAGAGATCAAAGAAGAAAACAAGAACCTGAATGAACGATTGGAACGCATCGAAGAAATGCTCAGCAGCCTTGTGGAATCAAAAAAGTAACGAAACAGGCGTTTCCAAAGGGGGAATGACATGAGTAAGTCAGCAGCAAAAAAAGCAGCCGGTAAAATGGCTGAAACAATCGTCGAACACACCCCTGAACCAGTCAAGGATAAGGTAAAAGACAAAGTAAAGGAAAAAGCCAAGGAAAAGTTTGTGGAAGGCGTCCAGGACAAAGTCCAAGGCGGCATCCAGTCCAAAGCAAAAGAAGCCTCGGAGAAACTTGAAAATGCGAAAGACAATAATGCAGATAAGGTGCATTCCAAAGCCGAGGAAGCCAAGGAGAAAGTACAGGAAGTTCTCTTGAACGTGCGGGAGAAGCTGGGAAATGCCAAGGAAGCCGGTGAAGAATTCCAGGAAAAAATATCTTCCTCGAAAAAAGACAAAAGCAGACTTAAAGGTGTCTCTGACATCAAGGGAGTCAATGATATCAAGAGCTCGATGGAAATCAAGAGTTCGACTGATATCAAAAGCTCCACCAACATTAAATCATCAACTGACATCAAAACGATCAGTTCCAGATAACAGCATTGAAAGGAGATTTTTTAATCATGGCTATACAAAAGACAACAGACAGTTCAAGTTTAGCAGAGGTCATTGACCGTATCTTGGATAAAGGGATCGTCATCGATGCCTTCGCCCGCGTATCAGTGGTCGGAATTGAGATCCTGACAATTGAAGCGAGGGTCGTCATCGCAAGTGTCGATACTTGGTTGCGTTATGCAGAAGCAGTCGGACTGCTTCGTGACGATGTGGAAGAGAACGGCCTTGCCACACAACAAAATGAGCGAAATTCACAATTCAGTATTTAATGGCTGAACATTAGGGGAAAGTAAAGAGGAGATCGATTTAGATCCCCGAGGTGATTCGTTTCGAATCACCCTCTCCCTTTTTTTATGTCCATAGTAAGGAGGCCAATATGAAGATCAAAGAAATCATGGGAAATGTGTCTGATTTCTTCAATGAAAATGTGGCGCCGGTCCATAAGATCACTTCAGTCGAGGTGAGGGAAGAAGAAGGCTGGCGGGTTATTGTGGAAGTCATTGAGGAAAAAGAATATATGAAGAAATATGCGAAGGACGAAATGCTGGGCACGTATGAAGCCCTTCTTGACAAGGATAAAGAAGTCGTGTCATTTAAGCGGCTCGATGTCCGGTACAGAAGTGCGATCGGGCAGGAAACGTAACGGCAGGCGGCTAAGGGGGAATCAACTTGACAGTCTTACGGAACACAATCAAAAAAGACAGCAGGGCCATCGTGCAGGATGATGAGACGAAGGAGTTGATGACTCGTTCGCTTCACTATCTGACAGCCGGTTACCCTGTGCATTTTACAGGCCCATCGGGAGCCGGGAAAACCTCCCTTGCACTCGCTTTAGCCAAAAAACGAAAACGTCCGGTCATGCTTATTCACGGTAATCATGAACTGAATAACCGGGATTTGATCGGTGATTTTACGGGATACACGAGTAAAAAGGTCGTCGACCAATATGTCCGCTCTGTTTACAAAAAGGATGAAAGCGTGACGGAAACCTGGAGGGACGGCCGTCTTTTAGAAGCAGCGAAGAATGGTTATACGCTTGTGTATGACGAATTTACAAGATCGCAGCCAACGACAAATAATATTTTTTTATCAATCCTGGAAGAGGGGGTCATACCTCTCTATGGAACGAAACTGACGGAGCCTTTTGTGAAGGTCCACCCCGAGTTTTCAGTGATTTTCACCAGCAATCCGGCTGAATACGCAGGTGTCTATGATACACAGGACGCCCTTCTGGACCGGATGATCACCATCCCGGTAGATTTCATGGACAGTGAGCGTGAAGCCATGATTGTATCGGAGAAAGCGGATCTGGTGATAGAGGAAGCAAGAACCATTACCTCGCTCATTTCGCATTTGCGGGAGCAATGCACGAAAGAAAACGAACACGGGCCGAGCTTGCGTGCATCACTGATCATTGCAAGGCTCGCCATTGAACTTGACATCCCCATAGACGGTAACGATGAAGAATTCAGACGTCTATGTATCGATATAGCAGGAAACAGCATGACACGCGGCATTGAAGCCGATAATCCGAGAGAAAAAGCGGAACAATTAATTATAGATGCATGCAAAAGCATGAATGGATAAAAAGGAGAGTCGACTTATGAGCCAGGAAAACGGAATTTATGTATTTTGTGCGATTCAGACAGATAAGGATGAAGCATTTGAATCAGTTGAATTAGAAGGTGAAAAGCGGGACGTTTTTACAATCAACTATAAAGATTCCGCCATGGTGGCAGCAGAGGTCCCGATGAAAATTTATCACCCGAAGAAAGACAATCTGATGATGCACCAGAAAGTCGTATCGGAAGTAATGAGCAAGAATGACACCGTCATCCCCATTTCATTCGGGAATGTCTTCCAGAGCAAAGAGGATGTGGAGGCGCTGCTTGAAAACCTTTACCCTCAGTTTGAAAAGCTCTTCCCGGCCATCAAAGGCAAGGTTGAATTGGGTCTTAAGGTGATCGGAAAGAAAGAATACCTTGAAAAAATGGTGAAAGAGAATCCTGAAATGGAGAAGATGTCTTCTTCTGTAAAAGGAAAATCAGAATCAGCCGCCTATTACGACCGCATCAAATTGGGCGGGATGGCTCAGAAACTCTTCACTTCCCTTCAGGAGGAAATGAAGAAGGAAATCTTCGAGCCCCTTGAAGAAACAGCTGAAGCAGCGAAGGTAAATGATCCTTCAAGCGAAACGATGCTTCTCAATGCCGCCTTCCTGATCGACCGTGACAAGGAAGAACTATTCGATCAAAAGGTGAATGAAGCACATGAGAAGTGGAAGGATAAGGTCGACTTTCAATACAGCGGACCATGGCCGGCGTATAACTTCGTGAATATCCGCTTGAAGGTGGAAGAAGCGGGATGATCCATAAACTGGTCAGTGCGCCGATCAATATGGTCATCAAAGTCGGGGAAAAGATCAAAGAAGAAGCCGACAAAGAGCTGTACGACCTGCCCACCATCCAGCAAAAGCTGATTCAGCTGCAAATGATGTATGAACTTGGTGAAATCCCTGAAGAAGCCTTTCAGGAAAAAGAAGACGAACTGCTGGCCCGATATGAAATCGCAAAGCAGCGCGAAATGGAACAATGGGAAGAAATGACGAAGAAGAGGGAATGAAGGTGACAGGATGAGCGATTTACTTTATCTATACGGTTTGATTCCGGCGAATGAAGCAAAAGAGGAGCCTCTTCCATCAATCAAAGGGTTTGACGGAGAAGGAGAGCTTTTCACAATTGACGTCGGGGATGTGACGGCCATCGTATGTTCGATCGATTCCGAAACCCATTCGGAAGAAGACTTAAAAGATAAGATCGAAAATGATATGGAATGGCTGCAGGCCAAGGCTTTCCATCATCATGAGACCGTCTTGATGGTGTCAAAGATGTACACAATCGTCCCGTTAAAATTCTGTACGCTTTATAAAAGCGAGGACAGCTTGAAGGATACCATCGAAGGAAACCGCAATAAGCTTTTGAGCACCTTCTCCAAATTGAAGGGTAATGAAGAATGGAATCTCAAGATTTTCTGCGATGATAAAGAACTCAGGGAAGAAGTGAGCAGCAGCAATCCTGCAATAGAAGAAAAACGAAAAGAAATCAGTGAATTGCCGAAAGGAAGGCAGTTTTTTGAAAAGAAAAAGATCGACCAGCTGATTGATCAAGAGCTTGAAAACGAGAAAAACCGGATTTGTGAAGAAGTCCATGAAAAGCTTAAGGAAAAGGCGATTGAAGGCAGCGTCAAGAAAAACTGGGGCAAGGATGTGACCGGGCGCAAGGAAAACATGGCCTGGAATAGTGTGTTCCTCATTGCTGAAGATAAAGTCGATCAGTTCACCGACGAAGTGAACCGGTACAAGGAAGAACTCGGGAAATCAGGATGGAGCTTTGAAGCTTCGGGTCCCTGGCCTCCTTACCATTTCTCAAGTTTTTCATAAAATTGCCTGTTTCAGGAACTTCCGCCGAGGGAATTAAAAGAAGTATAAGAGAGAATGGAAAGGGATGGTGAGCTGTGACTGTAAGAGAATCAATTGAGAACAAAGATATTGCACTTATAGACATTTTAGACGTGATTCTCGACAAAGGTGTAGCCATCAAAGGAGACCTTGTGATTTCGATTGCAGGTGTCGATCTCGTCTATTTGGATCTTAGAGTATTAATTTCCTCGGTGGAAACACTGGTACAGCATAAAAATGGAACACGCAAAGAAATCAACTCTGAAAAACTTGATAGAGAGAAGGAGGAATTGATTCATGCAACAGGTCAGCCAGACAAATGGGCGTAGCAGGATCAACTTCGATTCAAATAATCCCGAGGACGGTTTGGCACAGCTTGTCCTCACAGTCATTGAACTGGTAAGGCAAATCGTCGAAAGGCATGCGATGAGGCGTGTCGAAGGCGGCACGCTGACAGATCAGCAGGTCGAGGATCTCGGCGTTGCCTTGATGAATCTTGAGGAAAAGATGGAAGAGCTGAAAGAAATCTTCGGTCTTGATGCAGAAGACCTTAATATAGATCTCGGACCTCTGGGGAGCTTGATGTAAGGCATTCCCACCGGTTCAAAGGAGGACAACAACATGGCTATGGAACATTCAATGCAGTCGAATACAATTGTGGATGTTTTAGAGAAAGTCCTGGATAAAGGGGTTGTCATCGCAGGAGACATAACGGTCGGGATCGCCGATGTCGAACTGTTAACCATCAAAATCCGTTTAATCGTCGCTTCCGTGGATAAAGCAAAGGAAATCGGCATGGACTGGTGGGAAAATGATCCTTACCTCAGCTCCAAAGCAGCTGACAACAATACCAGGGCTCTCGAAGAAGAAAATAAAAAGCTTCAGGAACGTCTCGAATCACTCGAGAAAAAGATGGAAACCAATCGTTTAAATACTGCTAAACAATCAAACTAAAATAATCGGAGGTTTTTGAATCATGGCAGAAAAAAACACTAAAGTTGAAGATACAACAGTTGAAAATCAAGATAACAAATCGACAAATGAGAAAAAGAAAAGAATGAGCGGCCCGATCAAGCGTACGGTCGCGGGAAGTGTCCTTGGCGCCACAGTCGGATACCTGGCCACTCCTGAAAACGGGAAAAAGCTGCTTGGTTCAATCGACCAGGAAAAACTGAAAAGTAAATCCCTTGATTTCGGTAAAGCTGCGAAAGAAAAATCAAGAAGTGCGGTCACTTCGTTGAGATCTTCAACAGCTAGCCTGTTCAAACGTGATAAGAACTCGGATGAAAATGATGAAAAGAATGAAAAGATGGAAGACGATAATGAAACAACATTAAGCTCAGATCAATCTGATGATCAAGAGACTAACAGCGACAAAGACTATGAATCTCTTAAAGAAGAAAACGAACAGCTTAACAACCGCCTTCAAAAACTTGAGGATATGCTGACAAAACTCACTGAACAAGGTGAGGATACGGACGAAGAAGACGAAGAAGACGAAGAAGACGATGAAGAAGAAACAAAATCCAAAAAGAACACGAAAAAAGCGTCCAAGAAAAAAGTGGACGACGAAGAAGAGGATACGGACGAAGACCAAGATGATAACGATGAAGATGATGATTCGGATGAGGCAAAGAACGAAGACGACTCTGAAGATGAGAATGAAGAAGATGAAGATGAAGACAATAAGGATGATAAGAAAAAAGGCAAATCAACTTCAGCCAAAGGCAAAAAACGCTCTACACGCAAATCTTCAAAATCTAAGAAATCATCATCTAAAAAAGAAGATGACAACGAAGACGAAGAAACAACACTTTCAAGTGATGACGACACATCTTCTTAATTCTTAACAGGCAGACAGACAGACAGGAGGGAAAAGTGAACATGAGCTTAGGATCTGGTGCAAATAAAGATTCAATCCTGGAATTTTTTGTACAAGCAGCTAATAAGCATGACTTTACATTGGACATCACCCTGAATGTAAACGGGGCTGTCATCACAGGCACACTGATTTCTGCTAAAGATTACTTCGACGCGCTGAGCGAAAACTTTGAAGACGGCAGCGATGTTGCGCAGAAACTGAGTGAAGAGCTTGCCAAGGCAGGCGAGCAGGTGGAAGACGGCGCCCTGAGTGAAGCCAATTTCATTCATATGAAAAACACGAAAGTCTACTGCGGGGACAACAAGCCCACTCCTTCGAAAGGGAAAATCCTTTGGAGAGGCAAGCTCAGTGAAGTCAACGGATTCTTCCTGGGGAAGATATCCGAGTCGAAGAGCAGTAAATGATCATATAGTTGATTAAGAACGCCCGGGGGCTTGAACTTCGGGCGTTTGTTTTTTTATGTTTGGGGCGGCATGTCGCGGCCTCAGTTTCACTTTATGTTCATAGCGTTGATTGTACTGACCTTATTGTTCCGGAAGCTGATCGAGACAAATGAATTGGGAGCGGTCCCGTCCCATACATAGCTTACCTGGTGTGCCTTCGTCCCGGTTTTTCCCGACTCGCCCTGCTGTTTCCCTTCACCGCCGATGATTTTGATTACTTGTTTGAGCTCCATTCCTTTTGTGATCTTTGTTAATTCCTCCTGAGTGATTTCGGGCGTGTTTGCTTCTTCTCTTGAGTTGGAGGCGGTGCTGGTGTCCGTAACGGAGCAGGCAGTCAAGGAAAGGAACAGGACGCCGGAGAGCAGGATTCCGCTTATTTTATTTTTCATGGTCATCCCCCTTGTGGATTCTTTTATAGATGTAACTGGGGGCGGGTGGGAATTGTTTCATGACGTGATTTATTTTTTGAATACATCTGGGTAGAAGATTATTCCTTCTTGTCGTTTGTGGTTTCTGCCGGTACAGCAGCGGGTAAACAATATATAACAAAGGAGGTTGCCTTTTATGAAAGGATTAATCAGAAAATTGATCAAATGGGGACCTATCGTCTACCCGATGTATAAGAAATACCGGAATAAAAGAAAATCTCGAAAATCGATGACGTATTGATAGAAAAAGCAGCCTGCGGGCTGTTTTTTTGTGGGTTCAAGGACTGCTGGGAGTGACTTTCGATTGGAGAGCAGGGTGATTCTGCTGCCAGGGGTGGTATTTTGAAGGGCAGGAGGAGGGATATGATCCATTCTGAGGATTAATGATCCGTTTCGGAGATTTATGCTCCAAATCAGAAATATATGATCCATTCGACAAAAAATACGCTCCATTTTCCGAATATATGATCTTTTAAGAATGATTCTAATTTGCGTGCAGAGATGGGTAAACAAACAACAGCAACCAATCGCAAACCCAACCCTCCCAAACCCTCCAGCCTCCATATAGAACAGTTACTCAAGAACAAGCAAATAAACCACACAAAAAAACTCCCCGAGACGAATCTCAAGGAGTTCTTTACTAATCGATTAATGTGATGTTCTTCTCATTCCTCTTAGCAGCAGGCTTAAAAGGAATACAAATATGATGGCTCCGAGTAAGGCCGGGATAATAGCGATTCCTGCGAGCGACGGGCCGAAGCTTCCGAGTAATTCTCCGCCAATCCATGCACCGATGATACCTGCGATAATGTTTCCGATGACTCCGCCTGGTACGTTTTTACCTAAGATCAGGCCGGCTAACCAGCCGATGATTCCTCCAACGATTAAATATAAAATGAAACCCATAATGATTACCTCCAATGTTTGTTTTTGTAATGTATCGTTATTGCTTCTTTTCCCGTGTTATCAATGTTTAAAACCTTAAAATGTCGTGACCTGGAATATTTTTTGCAGGACATACATGATGTATTTAAATGCAGGGAGCTTGTCCTGATATTTCTCGTAATTCACGGTATAGGTGCCGTCTTCGTTGTTCCAGATCCGCTTGAAATAGTCGTCGACTGACTTGATCAATGCACTGTCCGTTGTTGAGACGAGCTTGATGTTTTCTTCAAGATTGTAGTCGTCCAGGTTTCTTGATGTGTAGTTGGTGGACCCGCCGATGACGATTGATCGCTTCTTCCCTTTGACGTAGATAAATTTGGAATGATATTGTTCTTTGTTTGTGTCATACCAGCGGATTTTGATGTGCTTTTCATTCAAATTATGCAGTTCTGATGCGATCGGCAGGTTGGGAAGCCCGATCTTTTCCTGGCCGAATGCATTTTGGTTCGGGTCGAGCACGATCCGGACGTCCACCTTGCGTTCTGCTGCATCTTCAATGGCATCGATGATATCCCTGTCGGCCAGATAGAACATCCCGATCCAGATCTCGTCCCCTTCCTCTGCATCATCCATCGCTTTGACGACATGGTCCTGAACCTTGCTTTCCGTGATTATTTGCGCTTTAACGGGTGGTCCTTCACCCGGATCGGAAGGGCTGATCAGCTTATCAAGCTCTTCATTGGTCGGGAACTTGCTTTCATCTCCGCCGGAATAAGCTGCAACCGCCCTTTCGGCTTTTACCATATCCTTCAGGATTTTCCCTTTTACCTTGAATGCGATATTTGAGTGGAAGCCGCTCGCGTCATGCGGGTTCGCTGAGAGAATCATACCTTCATCCTCTGATATGACCACTTTCCGGTGGTTCGCTTTTACATTCAACAGTTTTAAATAGGATCTCGCCGTCACTTTAGGGGCAGAGGGGGCCATCGGATTGGGCAGCCATCCGTCCCCTTCCTGGCCGAACCATCCGAGGGCCGCCCTCCATACCCCTGAATAAATGAGGTTCGGGTCACGGAGCTTGTTCAGGTTCGTATAGATGACTTTAGCCCCCAGTTTCTCGAGGGGGTCTATATGATTTGCTTTATGGGATCGATAGGTTGTATTGACGTGATCTGTGATGAAGACAACTTTCAAATCAGGCTTCTTTTCCATCTGTTCCTTGATTTTGTTATATAATGTTTCGCTTAATTTAGGATAAGGCCGTTTACCGTCTGTGTATCCGTTCACAAGAAAGAGGTCCAGTACAAGGAAATGATCAGCTTCTTCAATCGTCTTAAACACTTCTTTGAAAATGTTATGATCGTAGACTTCCTTGCCGTTATTGTCATATGTAAGGTCGTACAAAAATTCTACGTCCTTCTGGGGAAGCGAGTACTCACTGCCTTCAAAGGATATGCCCGGCGGAAGGGGCTTAATGCGGTTGTAGAGCATGATCCCCGCAAGGATGAGTATGACAGCACCGCCTGCCCACCATTGTTTTTTCTGATACCATTTTTGCTTCTTTTTCAATTGAATTCCCCTGTTCTTCGTTTTTTTTCTTACTATACCCGTAACGGTAGTAATAAAATCCTATTTAGTCAGGGCATCGGAAATAATTTATAAGGTTTATCAGTTTGTCTTAAGGGAACTCTGCTATATCATGGGGTTAAGAAATCAATTTCAGGAGGGGACGGCAGTGAAAAATCCAAAGTTAAAAGCATTTGTATTTGATGCGTACGGCACTCTTTTCGATGTTCACTCAGTCATTGAGAAATGCAATGAATTGTTTCCGGGCAAAGGTGAGAATATCAGCGGAATCTGGAGGCAGAAGCAGCTTGAATACAGTTTTCTGCGCCAGCTGATGGGCAGGTATTCGACGTTTCTGGAGATCACAAGGGACGCACTCCGATATGCTTGTAAAGAAGCAGGTGCAAAGTTGACGGAGGATACGGAAAATCAGTTGATTAGGGCATACTTGGAGCTTCAGCATTACGATGAAACCGAAGAGGTATTGAAAAAGCTTCAATCTTACAAAACGGCCATCTTCTCTAACGGATCATTCGATATG
Source organism: Rossellomorea aquimaris (assembly GCF_001877785.1). Taxonomy (GTDB): domain Bacteria; phylum Bacillota; class Bacilli; order Bacillales; family Bacillaceae_B; genus Rossellomorea; species Rossellomorea aquimaris_A. The sequence continues at coordinate 53,905 of NZ_MINN01000161.1, forward strand.
CTGTCACCGCTCGTTGACCAGTCCCCATTCTGCCCTCTCTTGGACGAGGTGCTTTCAGTGGATGACGTGAAACAGTTCAAGCCTACGCCGATGGCTTATCATCACGTCCTTGACAGGCTCGGTGTCAGAAGGGAAGAAGTCTTGTTCATGTCCTCGAACACATGGGATATCGCCGGGGCGGCGAGCTTCGGTTTTCATACCGCCTGGATTAACCGGCAAGGGAAAGAAATGGACGAGCTCGGCGTCAAGCCGGACTATGAATACAGTGATCTGCGCGGGCTGATGGAGCATGTCTGATAAGTGAAGGATATCGGCCGGTAGGGCTGGTATCCGCTTTTATGTGGAAGGAAAAAATGTCTTTAGCGGCGAAAGAATCGTATATGACTTTATATAAAAGGAGATGGACTGAAAATGGTGCCTGAAGATGTTGAAGTGAAAGGAGTCGACGTTGATTCGAAGACGCGGTGCCGCCATTATCATAGTGAACGGGATATCATCGCGTTAAAATTCAAATGCTGCAATACGTATTATCCCTGTCACCTCTGTCACGAGGAGGAGGCAGGTCATGAACCGGTTAGATGGACCAGGGATGAGCGGGATACCAAAGCCGTATTGTGCGGCGGGTGCGGGAATGAATTGACGATCCTGCAGTATATGAACTGCCAGTCGGTATGTCCGCATTGTCAGTCTGCTTTCAATCCGGGGTGCAGGAATCATTATCATCTTTATTTTGAAGGGTAGGGGAACCTTTTATGTTCCACGTGAAACGAAGGAGGAATAAGCATGACTGAGGAAATCGCAACCTTTGCAGGCGGCTGTTTCTGGTGCATGGTCGAGCCGTTCGATGAGCAGGAAGGCATTCTTGGCATCCGGTCCGGTTATACGGGAGGGGAGACGGAGAACCCGGCCTATAAAGAGGTGATATCGGGCGATACGGGACATAGAGAAGCGGTACAGATCACTTTCGATCCCGAACTATACCCTTATGAAAAGCTGCTGGAGCTATTCTGGCAGCAGATAGATCCGACAGATGACGGCGGCCAGTTCAAGGACCGGGGCTCGTCGTATCGGGCGGCGATATACTACCACAATGAATCACAAAAAGAGCAGGCGATACAATCGAAGACTGAGCTTTGGGAAAGCGGAAAGTTCAATTCGCCGATCGTGACGGAAATCCTTCCGGCAGGCCCATTCTATGAAGCGGAAGAGTATCACCAGGATTTTTATAAGAAAAATGCCTTCCGATATGCTTTGTACAAAAGAGGGTCCGGAAGGGAAGCGTTCAAGAAGGAATATTGGCCTGAGGACCGTTCGCATCTGCGCGTATCGCTGAACGATATGCAGTATCATGTCACACAGGAGAACGGGACAGAGCCTCCGTATGAGAATGAATACTGGGATAACAAAGAAGAGGGGTTATATGTCGATATCGTGAGCGGTGAGCCGCTTTTCACATCGAAGGCCCAATATGACAGCGGATGCGGATGGCCGAGCTTCACGAAGCCCGTGATGGACGCAAGCGTAAAGGAGCGATATGATCTTTCGCATAAATCGACGCGAGTGGAAGTGAGAAGCCGCGAAGGTGACTCCCATCTCGGCCATGTCTTCACTGACGGTCCCGGACCCAGAGGGCTGAGGTACTGCATCAATTCTGCAGCGCTCAGGTTCATCCCAAAGGACCGGCTTGAAGCGGAAGGGTATGGAGATTTTTTGATTTTATTTAAGTAGGCTGTTTTCTAATAGATTGTTGCTTTTCGTCAATTGGCTAGTAGACTGAATGCTGCTTGTGGACGTGCTCTTTTCGAATTTGAGTTTAAACCATAGGTGGACGGGCATCAGAAAATACCCAAGTTCCGGAATTTTCTTGTGTGTAAAACAACAAAGTATGCGAAAAGAGCTTTTAAGTGAAAAACGTGTACAGGGCATGAGCCCGTACACGTCCGTATCATTTCGCTTTTTCTTCTGCCTTTGCAAACAGATCCTCGACTCCCTGCACCCGTTTGAGGGTCGTGATACTCCCCTGATGGAGCCCTTCATGCCAATTAACGAATGCAAATACGTCCGCCAATGTGGTCAACGTGACTGAGCCGAGGTTGAACGGCTTTTCCGCCTCTTGATCCAGGCGGCCGCTGAACACTTCCTTCAAACGCTTCGGCTGTTCTTCAAGAAGGCCGCGGAGCTCGCACAGCGAAGGAGGAGTGAGGTTTTCTTCCTTCCACGTATCTGGGCTCGTATGAAAGCCGAATAGCTTGTCATAATGTGCCGGAATCGCTTTTTTGTCCTGGTTACCTAAAAAAGAAAAAAGTAGATTTTCATGTGACAAAAGGATATGGCCGAGGTTCCAGCGGATTGAATTCCTGAACCCTTGCGGCATCACATCTGCCTGCTCTTCTGTCGTTGCATCTAAAAATGCCAGGGTCCGAAGGCGGATAAAGTCCAATTGCTTGAACAGTACGTTTTCATTCATCTTGATTCCCTCCCGAGTGTTTCATTCATAGTCTATATTTCGGGAAAGAAGCAGAAAATCCCTTTCTTCTACATAAAAAAGCCCCCTCGAATCGGATTCAAGGGGTGCCTGGCGTTGATTAGTCTTGTGGACGGTTCTTTTCGGCTTTTGCCCGTCCTGTTGTGAACTCCACCATTTCGGAGCTCGTGCGATTTCCTCTTTTAGCATTGGTATTTGCCTGTGCATTGCGGTTTCCCTGCTTTGTGCGGCCCATACGATTCCCTCCTAAAAAGTACTCTTGCCTTATTAGTGTGGGAAATGAGGCATGGAAATATTCCTTCAACTTGCTGCTGTGCGCCGTCAAAAACTGACAACTTTCGTTTTCTTCCGTGATATTTCCCGGGCTATATTTCGACGTTATCCGAGCTGATCATCGACCCTCGTCAGCGGTTCCTTTGCCGGTCCTTCCACCACTGTGCCATCCACTGCAAACCTCGATCCGTGGCAAGGGCAGTCCCATGTATGGTCACCGTGGTTCCATGAACACTCGCATCCCATATGGGTGCAGGTTGTATCGACTACGAAGAGTTTCCCCTTTTCGTCCCTGTATCCGCCGCATCTTCTGCCATTCACCAGGACAATGGCACCTTCGCCATTTTCGATTTCGTCCGCTTTCTTTGTAGGAATATCCAATTTCCCTTTTACCAGCTGGCCGGCTACATTGGCATTTTCCTTTAAGAATCGTTTGATGCCCGGGTCGGCTTTAAATCTGGACGGCTTGAAGAGGTCGCTGTATAGATTGTGGTTTCCGAGAATGTGATCGGAAAGGATCTGTCCGGCAAGTGTGCCGAGTGTCATCCCCCATTTACGGAAACCGGTGGCGACGAGGATGGCCGGATGTTTCTTTGTCAATGGACCGATATACGGGACTTTATCAAGTGAGATGAGATCCTGTGCTGACCACTTGTATTTAACATCCTGTATTCCAAAGACTGTATTTCCGAATTCCTCAAGCGCCTCGTAGTGCTTCAGCGTATCTTGTCCCTGTCCTGTCTTGTGGTTGTCGCCGCCGATCAGGACGAGCTTCTCTCCGTTTGTGTCTTCCGTATAGCGCAGGGACCGCGTCGGGTCCTCTGCACTGAGATACATGCCGCCTGGAAAATCCTTCGTGGTCTTCGCCGCGATTGTATAGGAGCGGTCGGGCTTTAGCCGGGCAAAATAGGCGCCCATCCCATCATAGAAAGGGAAGTGGGTGGCAATGACCACATATTCACTGTCGATGTGATACCCTTCCTCCGTCACCACCTGGGTACTTTCTCCTTCATTGATGGTCTTGGCTGCGGTCTCTTCAAAAATTTGCCCGCCGTTTTCGACGATGCTGTCAACGAGGGCCTTGTGATATTTTACAGGGTGAAACTGTGCCTGTTCCTTCATGATGACAGCATTTTTAATCGGGAGATCGATTGGAAGCTTCTCCATCAGTTCGCTTTCGATGCCGAGGGTCAGGTAGGCTTCAAATTCCTTCTCCACCTTTTTCTTGTATTCATCGGTGGTGGAGTAAACGTACGCATCCTGCTTGGAATAATCGCACTCAATGCTTTCATTTTTGATTGTTTCTTCCATGAAAGAAAGAGCCTTCATATTTCCTTCGTAGTATTTCTTAGTGAATCCCTCACCGAAATGATTGATGAGTTCATCATAAATCAATCCATGCTGGGCGGTGATTTTTGCGGTTGTGTGGCCGGTGGTGCCATTGACCAGACGGCCCGCATCGATCAGAGTCACTTTTTTACCGCTTTTTGCGAGGAGATAGGCGGTGGTGATCCCCGCGATTCCTCCGCCGACTACGGCTACATCTGTTTTAATATTCTGACCGAGCTTCGGAAACACAGGAAGCTGGACGGATTCACGCCAAAATGGTTCGGGCTGCTGGTTGAATGTATGATTGTTTTGAGTGTCCATGAATTTGCTCCTTTTCGGTTATTTTCTCTACACATTTTTCCCTATTACCGGAAGAATAAGCAGGTTTTTGGAAAAGAAAACAAAAAGAGATTAACCCCTAGTAAGAGTTAATCTCAGGACATGTAGATAATTTATAAAGATTTTTATAATAGCTTTGCCGATTTTTCTGCAGAATCGACGGTTTGTTCCAGAAGCATGGAGATCGTGACAGGTCCGACTCCGCCAGGAACCGGCGTGATAACTCCTGCTTTCTTGTAACAGGAATCATAATCAACGTCTCCGATATTTCCCTCATTGTAGCCGGCATTGAGGATGACCGCGCTTTCCTTCACCCCATCACCCTTGATGAAGCTCGGTTTTCCTGCGGCCGCTACGACTATATCGGCCTGCGATACGATCTCAGCAAGGTTAGCATTTTGACGCGGGGCAGTCAGTGGTGCTCGGCTGAATCCGGCGCATTCAATTCATTATTAGCCGCATCAGTCTGCCAGACCAAATACCTCCTCTAAAAGACCGCAGACAAAAAGCGCACTGCCTAAAAGTGCGCTTTTCAGCGTATTGACTCATCAACGCTGACTCAGTTCCAATCAAACCAATGCCGGCTTGCGTGTCTCAGCTGCTGCCAGTCCTGCTTTATTCAGAAAGTTCCACGGCTGATTGAAGTGGGGCTGGAAGAAGAAGTCGACAAAGCCGAGTTCATCTATCGTCATGCCAGTCTGAATGCAGACGCTGAGTGTATTAATTGATTGGGTGACATCCGCTTTTGACAGTACCTGCGCGCCAATGATTTTACGGCTTTCAGGCAGATAGCTGACTTTTAACAGCACATTTTCCGCTGTCGGCATAAATTCAGGACGGTGCTTTTCAGAGATTGTGACGTTTTTCACATGAATGTCCATCGCTCTTGCACTCGTTTCAGTTAAGCCCGTTGATGCCATGTTCAGGTCATAAATGTGCAGACCTGATGTTCCCTGTGTACCAACGTTTTTCATGACCGGTTCAATCAGGTTGCGTGCAACGAGTGTACCCATCCTGACTGCATTTGTTGCAAGAGGGATATAGGAAGCCTGACCTGTCGGATTGTACTTCACTGCACAGCAGTCACCGGCTGCAAGGATGTCAGGGTCGCTTGTGCGCATATAATCATCAACTGTAATTGCCCCGTTTGGCAGCATGTCTACTTTTCCTTTTAAGAGCTCTGTGTTCGGGCGGAAGCCGACACACATAATCACAATGTCAGTCTCAACGCGTCCTTTATTCGTTACAACAGCTTCAACAGACGTTTCACCTTCAAAACGAGTAACAGTTTCGCCGAGTCGCAGTTCAACGCCGCGGTCAATGAATGCTTGCTCTACCTGATCGGTAAATTCCTGATCAAGATATTTATTCAGAATACGGTCCACACCGTCAATCAGCGTTACTTTTTTGCCTGCCTGCTGGAATGCTTCTACAAGCTCAACGCCAATATAACCTGCGCCGACAATCGTGACATGCTTAGCGTCGCGTGATTTTTCGATGATTGTATTTGCCTGATTGAAGTTCTTTGCTAACAGGACGTTATCCAGCTTAATACCGTCGATTGGCGGGATGGTTGGCCATGAACCGGTTGCCATGACGAGCTTATCGTAGCTGTCATTCACTTCTTCACCAGTGACCAGATTCAACGCTTTGATCTGCTTGCGCGCAGTATCAATTTCCTGGACGGCGTGCTGCATCTTCATTGTAATGCCGAGATTTCTCAGCTGCTCAGGTGAGCTGTAGAAAAGTCCCTGAGGATCTTCAACTACACCGCCGACATATAATGCTAAGCCACATGAAAGAAAGGACACATTATCATTTTTCTCATAGACTGTAATATCTGCTTCAGGATACATACTTGCCATATTTGTAACAGCTGCTGTTCCAGCGTGAGTACTTCCGATTACTGCGATTTTCATGGGGAAATTCCTCCTAAGTTTCAATTGTGAAATGTTTCACAATTACTATTTGACTTAAGTATACGACGCTTTGGAATGGAATTCAAGTATTTTGTTCAGTATTTCACAAACTACTATATTTTTATCCGGCCACCATAAATAAGGGGCCGGGATGCTTATAAATCCTTCAGCTAATTCTTCAACTGTATAAGCCATTCTGCTTCCCGGAAGGACGTTTTCTGATGAGATCACCACAAATTGTTCATTCTTTACACTTTCTAATTGAGAGAGTGCAGGGTCGCTTTCACATTGATGTGGGGGGATTTTTCTATCCCACCATAGGCATTCGGTGATGAAAATATGATTCAGCAGCTGGCTGTTAAAGCAATCGTCGGGGCAGCAAACAATCAGCTTTTAACTAAATGCACCACCTTCGCTGAATAGTATGGATATACCTGTGTCTAAAACCACGAATAACCCCCGGCTGGCCGCTCAGCCGGGGGATGAGTAATTGATGCGGTCACCCGGGACGGAGTAAGCCGGTTCACTTATAGAATCAGTACAAAAATGAATCACTGAACCTCCGTCCCCGCTGCGCCGCCTCACTTAACCCGTCACTACCCGAAGCCCGATAACCGCCACTACAATCAGCGTTAAAAAGAAAATACGCTTGCGGTCTGCGGGGTCTCCATAAAATACCATACCTACGACAACGCCGCCGATTGTACCCATACCGGTCCAGACGGCGTAGGCCACGCCAAGCGGAATGCTGGTCATGGCGAATGAGAGGAGGTTCAGACTCGCTATAAAGCCGCCGATCAGAAAGATAAATCCGCTAATTTTTTTACCTGTTGCGATCCGCTGCATGCCGTTTACTCCAAGCACCTCACAAAATCCCGCTATGATTAATGCAATCCAGCTCATTCCTGCGCCTCCTTCCCGTCAGCATCCGTGACAAATTTCAGGCCGATTACGCCTGTAAGCAGCATGACGACAAAGAACACCACACCTGCATTGATGCCAGCCTCAAAGAAGATCATATCCACGATCACAGTACCCAATGTGCCAAGCCCAACAAAGACTGCGTAGACGGTTGCTGTCGGCAGGCGTGTTGAAGCCATCAGCAGTCCTGTGAAGCTCACGAGAATCGCTGCGATTGTCAGCGTCCACGTCAATCCGTCATGCGCATATTTCAAGCCGGTCGCCCAGCCGATTTCAAACAGTGCCGCAACCGCTGTGACAAACCACCACATAAAAATCGCTCCTTTTCTATTGAAAAATAAAAAACCCGGGAGATATCACTGTTAAAGTGGTATCTCCCGGGCTTTTCTCCCTCCGTGTACAAAGATCGCTCTTTGCGCTTTCTCTCGGACCAGACCCGTTATGGCGGAACCCTAGAAAGTCTTTTGATGTCTATGGAGTTTTCGGTACCTATCTTAGTACGGGTGGAGCGGGAAGTCAAGTGAGGCGGGTTGTGAATAGTAGGGACGGAGGTTGAAATGCCATCGCCATCTCATGACACTTTCACCTCCGTCCCCACCATGCAATCCCAGCGAGTTTTGATGTGCTTTTCGTTCAAGTTATGCAGTTCCGATGGGATCATTCCTGCATCCTCTGAAGTGACCACTTTTGGTGGTTCGCTTTTACATTCAACAGTTTTAAACACAAAAAGAGATTGACCCTGAATAGGGCCAATCTCCAGGCAAGACGAAATTTATGAAGATTTTTTTAAAAGCTCAGCCGTCTTCTCTGCAGAATCGACGGTTTGTTTCAGAAGCATGGAGATCGTGACAGGTCCAACCCCGCCCGGTACCGGCGTGATGGCTCCTGCTTTCTCGTAACAGGAATCATAATCCACGTCTCCGATGTTTCCTTTATTGTAGCCGGCATCGAGGATCACCGCGCCCTCCTTCACCCATTCACCCTTGATGAAGTTCGGTTTTCCTACGGCCGCTACGACTATATCGGCCTGCGATACGATCTCCGCAAGGTTTTCTGTATAGGAATGACAGGTCGTGACGGTGGCATTGCGGTTCAACAGCATCATCGACACGGGTTTGCCGAGGATCGGACTCCTGCCGATGACCACGGCATGCTTTCCTTCAACCGATACATCGTAGTAATCGATGATATTCATGATGGCGGCCGGTGTGCACGATGGATATTCGCCGAACCCGAAGGATGTCCGGCCGAAACCGAGGCTTGTGACCCCGTCTACGTCTTTTTCGATGGAAATCGCTTCGAAAGCGGCACGTTCATCTATATGTTTAGGGACCGGATGCTGAAGAAGGATGCCGTGTACATCGTCATCACTGTTTAACTCGTTGATGACTCTCAACAGCTCACTTGTTGTCGTTTCTTTCGGCAGATGGATGCGGCGGGACTCCATGCCGATTTTTCTGCAGGCATTCCCTTTCATCTTCACGTAGGTTTCGGACGAGGAATCGTCACCGACAAGCACTGTGGCAAGACAAGGCACAATCCCTTTTTCCTTTAATGCAGACACTCTCAATCTCAGGCTTTCCTTCACTTCTGTCGCAACACGTTTACCGTCTAGAATCAATGGTTCCACTGCAATCCCTCCTGTAATTGGTTAAAGACTGTTCTCCCGAGTTCCTTGCTTCCTGAAGGCAAAGCGCCTTTTTCTACAGTGAAGCAAGTCGTTTGTGAAAAGAGCCTAACAAAAAAAGACAAGGGTGTACCCTTGCCTTTTGCCCAGGCGATCGGCATGATGGCTGATGATAAAAAAAGTCGCAGCTCCCCTGTGGTTCGTTCCACGTTTTCGCCAGTCACTGCTAATAATTAAGTTCAAACTTATTATAACACGAATATAAAATAAATATCCAGTCTTATTGTTCGTGTTTTTTGCAGGACTACACCAAAAGACTGAATGGAATACCGGTCTAATTTTCTATATCTTCTCTTCCCTTATAGCCGATTTGCCGCGGTAATCGTTTTCATAAAATGAAAGCAAGCAAAACAATTTGGGAGGAATGAAAATGTTGAAAAACAAAGTGGTCATGATTACTGGAGCGTCAAAAGGATTGGGAAGGGAATTGGCCCTTCAATTTGCAAGGGAAGGGGCGAGGCTTGCCATATGTGCGCGGAACGGGGCATCGCTTAAGGAAGTGGAGATGGAAGTGCGTGCGCAGGGAGCAGAGGTCGCAGCAGTCGTCGCGGATGTATCGGTTGCGAAGGACGTCGACCGTTTTGTTTCAGTGGCAGAGGAGGCGTTCGGAAGGATCGATGTGCTGATCAATAATGCTTCCATCTTCGGACCGGGGCCGAGGCTGTTGGCCGATTATCCTGAAGAGGACTTCATGGAGGTGCTGCGGATCAACACATTCAATCCGTTCATCGTCACCAAACGGGTACTGACGGGGATGCTGATGAGAAATGAGGGGTCCGTCATCAATCTGACATCCGAAGCTGGGAAAACCGGATTCGCTGAGTGGGGGGCATACGGAGTCTCCAAGTTTGCGGTAGAGGGTCTCACAGGGACGTGGGCAGATGAACTTCAGGAGACGGGGGTCCGCATCAATATGGTGGATCCGGGTGAAATGAACACAAGCATGCATGAAGAAGCGGTTCCGGACTGTGATTATCCGTTAGCCGAGCCTCATGAACATATGGATGTTTTCCTTTATCTTGCTTCAGATGATGCGAAGGATGTTTCAGGAAAAAGGTTTGAAGCCCAGGAGTTCACTTGGAATCGGGGTGGGGAAAATGAATGAGGCAGTCTTTGACATACCCCGTCAGCTGAATGCCTCTGCCCCGGTAGAGCTCAGCGGGAAAGGCAGGGACGAAGTGAAACTGATGGTGCTGAACAGGGAGACGGGCGGTGTTGAGCACTCCTACTTCAACCGGCTCCACACCCAATTGAAAAGAGGGGATGTCCTTGTGGTAAACAACAGCAGGACCATTCCGGCATCACTGAGGGGAACGCAGGGCAGCCGGGAAGTGGAAGTGCGGCTGTCGAGGAAGGTCAGCAGCCGTGAATGGGACGCTTTGATCCTGGGCCCGGTGAATGACGCCAGGCTGCCGATTACCTTCGCTGACGGAGTGAAAGCGTTTATGTCCGGCAATGGGAGCGAAAAGCCCCTGGTTCGTCTCACCTTTAGTGTGGAAGGAGCTGGGTTCTATGATTTTCTTTATAAAAATGGACAGCCGATCCGCTACGAATATATCGATGCACCGTGGCCGCTCGACTATTACCAGAATGTATACGGGTCCGTTCCTGGATCTGTGGAAATGGCCTCTGCAGGCAGGGCATTTTCTTGGAAATTGATCACGAAGCTGCGTGCGGAAGGGATCGAGGTCGTGTGCCTCCAGCTTCACGCCGGGCTAAGCTATTATGGAGATGACCGCTGGCCTAATCCAGTGAATCACCCCGAGGAATATCATGTTTCCCGGGAGACGGCGGACAGTATACGCCGGGCGAAGCGGGAAGGGAACCGGGTGATCGCAGTCGGGACGACGGTGGTCAGGGCCCTTGAAGCCGTGGCGGCCGGCCATGGGGGGGATGTCGCTGCTGCGAGCGGCGTGACAAATCTTTATATTACAAAAGAAAGCCCCCTCCGCGTTGTTGACGGACTGATCACCGGGCTTCACGAACCGGAGGCAAGCCACCTCGATCTTCTGCAGGCATTCGTTCCCCGAGATTATTTAATGAGCGCCTACAGGACCGCAGTTGCAAAGGGATATCTATGGCATGAGTTCGGGGATATGAATTTGATTTTGTGAATGTTGGTTGGGGAGCTTTAGTTCCTGGCGGCGTCACCTGATATATCGTGGAAAATCGACAGGTCGAGCAGAAATCCTGAGGTTTCGCGCATAGCGGGAGAAGTTTCGAGCACAAAAAAATAGTTTTCGAGCATAAATATGTTCATTTCGAGCACAACACCATTTTTCTATGCCCAATCCAGCTTCAAAGCCATCGATTACGAAAAGGAAATCAGGTGAAAATCATGAAACTTCATCATATCGGCATCAACGTCAGCAGCCTGGAACGTTCAAAACGGTTTTATCAAACTCATTTCGGTTTTAAAGAAGAGTTCACGGCTGTCATCGGGAGCGAGGAAATCGTATTTTTAAAGAGAGATGAGGAGTGGCTGGAGCTCATTCAAGACAGGGATAGCGCATCGTTACAATCCCGTGTCCACTTTGCATGGGAAACGGCTGATTTGGACGTGGAAATAATGCGCCTCGCGCGGAAGGGGCTGGAACCCGTCGAAGGGCCGGTCCAGCTGGATAACGGTTGGAGAGCAGTCTTTTATAAAGGACCGGATGGTGAATTGATCGAGTTGATCAACGCCGGTTCTCTCTAGTTGTCCGGTCCCCAATACCTCACCAACCCGATCGGTTTTATGAAATTTTTTTGTTTTCCCATCTGTGTTACAGTTATCCGGGTGTACTGAAATCAACAGATTGGGAAGGGATTTTCATGAAAAGAGAATTCGTGATTCGCTGGGCGTTTTTCTTTGTCGGCCTGCTTGTACTGGCCCTCGGGATCACGCTGACGATCAAAGGAAAAGACCTCGGAATCGGCCCTTGGGATGTGTTCCACTACGGCCTCTATAAACAGCTCGGTCTTACGATCGGGACATGGTCGATCATCGCCGGATTTGTCATCCTGTTGATCACCGGTCTTGGAACCAGGTCATTCCCGAAGATTGGTGCGTTTCTAAATATGCTTTTAATTGGTATTTTCATAGATTTATTTAATTATTTGATTCCTGACCCGGAATCACTCCTGGCACAGGCAATCGTGTTTGCAATCGGGATCATTGTACTCGGATACGGAATCGGGCTCTATGTATCAGCAGACCTAGGAGCGGGTCCGAGGGACAGCCTCATGCTGCTCGTTGTCGAGAAGACGGGCTGGAAGGTGCAGCGGGTCCGGAACGGAATGGAGATCCTCGTCTTTTTCTTCGGATGGATGCTCGGCGGACCGGTCGGCATCGGCACTGTGGTGATTGCGCTCGGACTCGGTTCGATCGTCGGAATCTCCCTGCCGCAGAGCAAGCGGCTCCTGAACTATGTATTGGCAAGACCATTTTCAAAAAGGAACAATCCCCTTGCGAGCTGAGGGGATTGTTTTTTATTTAAGGCTTGGCCGCAGCTGAAGAGCGGCCATTTTGGCGATTTGATAATATATTTGGTTTTTTGATAATAAAAGGTTCGGTTTTGATAATTAATCCTGATTTTTGATAATATAACTATCGTTTTTGATAATATATCTGGAATGGACGGGATCCATGGGCGAATATGGATGGGGAAAAGCGTTGGAGAAAGACGAATCCGCATAATAAAACCTGAAATCCACGTTTTTCATTGCTATTTTAGTTGAATTTACTACTTTTCAAAAGGGTTTTGACAAACTAAGTTTTATGTAAGCATACAGGAATCATGCTTCTGACTGGGACGAGGTACCTGTCCCCCCGACCCGCCACTATTAAGAAAAAGGATTTCTACCGCCGGGAGAGAACTACTAATGTAAAGGAGTGGATGGAAAATGGAGTTTAGCTATCATGTGTGGGCGACCCGAAAGCTGCTGGGTCATTTGAAGACACTGCCGCGGGACATTTTTCAGAAGGAGATTCAAAGCGTGTTCCCGTCTGTTGAACGGACGCTCTTTCATCTGTATGAAGTGGATGAACTATGGTTTTCAAGGTTGAAGGGTGAGCCTTCTCCGGTGGATAAGAAGATGTTTGAGACACTTGAAGAATGCGAGATGGATTTTTCGGATTTACATAGCGAGATTCTTGACTGGCTGGACGGCATGGCGGATGGTACGGTTTCCGTCCGATATCGGTCTAGTAAAGGCGAAGCATACGAAAATACAAGAGAAGAGATCCTGAAGCACCTCGTCAACCACGGTACCTATCACCGAGGGAATATATCTGCCATGCTTTGGCAGCTTGGTGAAAAAGGCGTCTCGACGGATTATATCTATTATCTCCGGGAAAAAGGGGACTTGCTTCCATGAGGGAACTGGTGGGTCACTGCGAATCGTGCGGGAAGCCGGTTTACTGCCTTGATGGTTTTTTCAACGGGGTGAAAAAAGACAGCGGGAAGGTCGTTTGTTTCGACTGTGATGAAGAGGAGGAGAAGAAGGATGGGTCGTGAGTATGCGGTTCGCTTGGTTTCATTGCTGCAGGAAAATCAAAATGAGGAAAACCGGGAAGCGATGGAAAAATATATGCGCAATCAATTTGCATTTTTCGGCATTAAGACCCCGGAGCGGAATGCGCTCATGCGGGAATTTTTAAAAGAAAACGGAAATCCTCCGGTGCAAGAGCTGCCGGAAATTGTGCGGACCCTTTGGGATCAGCCGCAGCGCGAGTGCCAGTATGTTGCGATGACGCTGCTCGATAAGCAGGCAAAGCTTCTAACGAGGGAGCACCTGCCTCTTTTGGAGGAACTGATCCTGTCTAAATCATGGTGGGATACGGTCGATCATATTGCTCCTCATCTTGCCGGCAGGATCCATGAACGTGAAAATGCTGACGAGTATCTCGAAAAGTGGATACAGGCTGATGATTTCTGGCTGAACCGGACATCGATCCTCCACCAGTTGAGGTACAAGGACAAGACGGATGAAAGCCGTCTCTTCCGTTACATCCTCATGCACAATGAATCGAAGGAGTTTTTCATCCAGAAAGCAATCGGATGGGCGCTGCGGGAATATTCAAAAACAAATCCGGAAGCAGTAAGAAAGTTCATCGAGAGGGAAAACCTTGCGCCGTTAAGCAAACGGGAAGGGCTAAAAGCTATCGAGCGGCTCGAAAAAGTGAAATAAGAGAGTTTGGGGAGCTCAATGTTTTGAATGGATACCCCCTCATTAGGTATGATAGGAACAAGAACGATGAGGAGGTCATACTTATGGACTTCATGCTCCAGAGTCCCGATTCACAGGAAGAAGTGAACATCAAAACGCTTCTTCAGGATAAGCAATCGGCAGTCATCTTTGTCCGCCACCTTGGCTGACCGATCTGCCGGAATTACCTCACGCAGTTGCGTGAGCGCGTTGAAGAATTCGATAAACGAAATATCCAGCTAGTCGTGATCGCTCCGTCAAAAGGAAGCTTTGTCTCACAATTCCTTGGTGAATTCGGTCCGTTTCCATTCACGATCTACGGCGATCCGTCCCGCGAAGGCTACAAACAGGCGGGCACCGTCACCATGCCGAAATGGAAACTGCTCGGAAAAGCCCTGTTCGGCTTCGTGACAGGAAAAGTAAAGAACTTCATGCCGGACGAACAAGGACAAAAGAAATTTGTCCAGAAATCGATGAAAACCCAGGACGTCTACATCCAGGGCGCCACCTTCCTATTTAACGAAAAAGGTAAAGCCGTCTGGAAACACATCGACCAGTCCCCCGAAGATCATGCGAGTATTGATACGCTGCTGGATAAGATTGATACGAAACTATAAAAAAGCTGTTATACGACAGCTTTTTTATTTTTTGTCTATTAAATGAGTATAAAGGACTAGAATAGTGAATTCTCAATTGAGAATGGGAGTTTTTGTTTAATATTCTTGTCGATTAACTAGTTCTTTTGTCTCTGTTAATGTCGAAAAAACCTTTAACCGAGGTTTTCTATGAAATGTACAACATATTATTATATTTATTCTGAAAATTGTTTATGTTAAGATTATTTCGTTCTTAATAAAATGTTTAATAGGAAGGGAGATTCATCTATTGAAAACAAAATTTTTATCCATTCTTTCAATTGGTGCTTTAGCTTTGAGCCTATTTGCACCCGCTTCAGCAACACCTGCCGCAAAAGCAGCAGCCTCTCCAAATTGGGATGTTGAACGTTACGGGGATCGTGTAGATATTGATGGTGTTTTGAACCGTTTATCCCAAGATGAAGATTTTCTGAAAAAAGCTGAGGCTGATTTGAAGAAGCAGGCTGAGGGAATTAATTTTGATGGTGAAGAGGGTAACGAATCAAATGAAATTGAAGATAGTGACTTTACATATGATGGAGGGACTAAGCTCTTTTTAAATAGGGAGTTAAAATTCAAGGAGTTTACACTACGTAGTGTGGGAGATAATGTTGAGATCTGGGTAGCGAATGATTTAAGTTTCCCTGATGATCGGCCCCCTCATGTTGTTACACAGGAGCAGGTGGACAAACTTAAAAATGAATTTGATCAGAAAATCTATCCAACTGCAACAGAATTCTTTGGGACACCTGATTCTTTAAATGGCTCTCACTCTCCGCTTCCTGAGATGGTTGGACTTCCTGAAGGATACTATGAAAGTGAAGACGGAAGCGACAAGGTGATCATGCTGGTAGATAACATCAAGGACGATGGCTACTATGATCCGTCTTATCCGTTTTTCGTAGCAGGTTTCTTCTGGCAGACACTTGAAAACTATATTGACCGGAATATCATTACAATTGATACGAACAGCTGGGAAACACGTTTGGAAAGTACTTTCTACGGAACGACTATCCACGAACTTCAGCATTTAATCCACGCTGACAATGATGGAGCAGAAGAAACATGGTTGAATGAAGGGATGTCTACATTCTCTGAGTATCTTGGAGGTTATGGTTTTGACTCCGGGTCAATCAACTTCTACTTGGATCATCCTGAGAACTCTATTGTAAATTGGGATGAGCATGGAACTGCAGTCACAGGGCCGGAAACGATCGCCGACTATGGACAAGTCCAATTGTTCACGTCGTATATGTATGAACAGTACGGACAGGAATTTATTCGTGATCTGGCTACGGATGGCGAATCACATGGCATAGAGAGTGTAAAACATATGCTTGATAAGTATGGTGAAAAAGAAGATTTCACTGAACTTTATCAGAACTTCATCACTGCTTTGGCGATGGATGACGGTAAAGGTGGAAAATATGACTTTGAATTGATTGATTTAAGAGAACTCCCTGTTGGAGATGGTACCCGCGGGAAGACGGTTGATTATGAAAAAGCTAAAACATATGAAAAAGAAGGTGTACCGGCTTGGGGCGGCGACTTTAAGGAATTAGATTTCCAGGATAAGATCCGTTCGATTTCATTCGATGGAGTAGATTTCCTTCCATCTTCTTGGAAATCAGTGGCTGATCCAAAGGGAAGCGATGAGCAAGTTCTGTGGGCCGGCGAAGGGGATGAATTAGATTCAGCGATTATCTTTGAAGCAGATCTTTCAAATGTTGAAAATGCTACATTAAACTTTGACAACTTCATTGATATTGAAGAAGGTTGGGATTTCGGAGTGGTTCAAGTATCTACAGATAATGGTGGAACTTGGAATTCGCTTGAAAATGAAAACACCCGCTCCGATGTAGTAGAAGAAGGATACCCTAAAATCAAGGAAAACGTACCTGGTTTCACTGGTCACTTTGAAGACTGGCAGCAAGAAACCTTTGATCTAAGCGAGTATGCAGGTCAAAAAGTGTTAGTATCTTTCCGCTATTTAACCGACTGGGGCTATAATGATACAGGCTGGTACGTTGATAACATTGAAATCCCTGAAATCGACTACACGAATGACGGGTCTTCAGTGGATGGATTTAAGTCCCTTGCAGAAGTTAAAGGGGAATATGTCAACTACACTGTAACTTTCATTAACGAAAGAGAAGTTGGCAACAAAAAAGGTAAAGAAGTGAAACATAAAGTTGTAACCGTAGATCCGTTCAATGTAACAGAGGAAGATGCATTGAATCTTCGCCAACTGTTCCAAAACGGAAAAAACTATATGATCACTTCCTATGCTGCACCAGCATCAAGCAAAGAAACCGTGGACTTTACGTATGAAGTCAATTTAAAAGAAAATAAAAAGAAGAAAAACAAACGTTAATGATTGAAAACGCCCACCTTTAATAGAACGGGTCGGATTTCGTATACTAAAAACTAAATGACAAACCAATCAGCAGTCCTATTCGTAATTGAATGAGACTGCTTTTTTTATTAATATGTAGGGTTAAATGAGCACTGGATACATAAGGGGAGATTTTTCCCTTATCCTGTAGAATCGGGCTAGGTTCGGGGCATATAAGGGAAGTTTTTTCCGTTAAGGGGAGGGATATAGTCCATCTTTATGCTTTTGGAGTAAATAGGGGAAATGTTTTCTTCTATTTACTCCATATTTCATGCAAATTCCTCAATAAGAGAAATTTCTTCCCTTATTTTGGACGTTTGTATTATCTGCAATATTATATATTTGTGAAAATCGCTTGGGGGATCGGGCTCCAGGGATATTTCGATTTTGATTCTTGCTTCTGGATTTTAGTGTGAGTTACTATACGAAAAGCACTGTTCATTTATCTACCTTTAACGGGCCGCTATTGAAAGAGTGCCCCCATATTTTATTTTATGCACTTTTTATCATATATCGGGAACACTATACAGGATGATTTCGGTTGAAAAATTTTTGTCCATCACGAAAAAACATGTTAAACTAAAAAGTAGATTAAAAACAAGATAAAATAAAGAAAAATCTGATATTTAATGTATTTATGGAGTGGACAATTGTTTATAAAGCGCTTACAAAAATTACGAAAAGAGCTTACATATCAAAGGAGGATATCCACATGACAAGCAAAACTCTCGATGCATTTTTGCAGGAAAACCTGGAAGATCTGAAAGCCCGCGGTTTATACAATGAAATCGATCCGTTAGAAGGTGCGAACGGACCTGTCATCACCATCAAAGGAAAGAAACTCGTGAACCTTTCCTCCAATAACTACCTTGGTCTTGCGACAGACGAGCGCCTGAAAAAGGTAGCGATCGAAGCGGTCAAAGAATACGGCGTCGGTGCCGGTGCTGTCCGCACGATCAACGGTACGCTTGATTTGCACGTGAAGCTTGAGGAAAAACTTGCCCAGTTCAAGGGAACTGAAGCGGCAATCGCGTATCAATCAGGCTTCAACTGTAATATGGCGGCGATTTCAGCGGTCATGGATAAAAACGATGCCATCCTTTCTGACGAGCTGAACCACGCTTCGATCATCGACGGCTGCCGTCTTTCAAAAGCGAAGATCATCCGTTTCAATCACTCTGACATGGAAGATCTCCGCGCTAAGGCGAAGGAAGCGAAGGAATCCGGCCAATACAATAAAATCATGATCATTACAGACGGTGTGTTCTCGATGGACGGAGACGTATGTAAGCTTCCTGAAATCGTCGAGATCGCGGAAGAGTTCGACATGATGACATATGTGGATGATGCCCACGGTTCAGGTGTCCTTGGAAAAGGTGCCGGAACAGTGAAGCACTTCGGTTTGCAGGATAAGGTCGACTTCCAGATGGGTACCCTTTCAAAAGCGATCGGGGTAGTCGGAGGATATGTCGCAGGAACACAGAACCTGATCGACTGGCTGAAAGTCCGCTCCCGTCCATTCCTGTTCTCGACTTCCCTGACGCCGGCTGACGTGACGGCTTGTACAGAAGCGCTCGACATTCTCATGAACAGCACGGAACTTCAGGACAAGATGTGGGAAAACAGTGCTTACTTGAAAGAAAACCTTGAGAAACTCGGTTTTGATATCGGTAAAAGTGAAACACCGATCACACCGGTCATCATCGGTGAGGAGCAGGCGACACAGGACTTCAGTAAGCGCCTGTACGAAGAAGGCGTTTATGCGAAATCAATCGTATTCCCTACTGTACCAAGAGGAACGGGACGCGTAAGAAACATGCCGTCAGCAGCTCACACGAAAGAGATGCTTGATCAGGCGATTGCGGCATATGAAAAAGTCGGCAAAGACCTTGGAATTATCTAAACCACACATTTACTATAGAGTGCCTTGGCGGATGGACGGGTTTCCCGTCCGCCGGCCATGCGCTTTTTTTGCAGGAGGACATAATAAATGAAAAAGATCTTACTAACAGGAGCATTGGGCCAAATCGGTTCTGAGCTTACGGCAAAGCTTAGAAGCGTGTATGGCTCGGATAATGTCATCGCAACTGATATCCGTGAAACCGACAGCCATGTGGTCCACAACGGTCCATTCGAAAAGCTGGACGTGACGGATGCAGAGAAGATGTTCGATATCGCCAAAAAGAATAACGTCGACACCATCATTCACCTGGCTGCGCTTTTATCGGCAACGGCTGAAAAGAAACCTCTCCTTGCGTGGAACCTGAATATGGGCGGATTGGTGAATGCACTTGAAACAGCAAGGGAATTGGACTGCCAGTTCTTTACGCCAAGCTCAATCGGTGCTTTCGGCCCGTCTACTCCGAAAAACTCGACGCCTCAGGATACGATCATGCGTCCTACGACGATGTACGGAGTGAATAAAGTATCGGGGGAACTCCTTTCCGACTACTACTTCCAGAAGTTCGGCGTCGACACAAGAGGGCTGCGCTTCCCGGGATTGATTTCATATGAAACGATGCCTGGCGGCGGGACGACTGATTACGCTGTGGAAATTTATTACGAGGCAATCAAGAACAATGCCTACACTTCCTACATAGGTGAAGGAACGCATATGGACATGATGTACATGCCGGATGCCCTTCAGGCGATCATCGACCTGATGGAAGCCGATCCATCCAAGCTTGACCACCGCAATTCCTTCAACGTATCTGCGATGAGCATCGCACCTGAAGATGCAGCGGCAGCAATCCGCGTTCACCAGCCGGACTTCAAGCTCGACTATGACGTCGATCCAGTCCGTCAAGCAATCGCCGAAAGCTGGCCGGATGCCATCGACTCAAGTGCTGCAAAAGCCGAGTGGGGCTTCAAAGCAAACTTCGACCTGGCCAAGATGACAGCAGATATGCTGGATAAACTAAAAACGAAATGATGACAAATTTGATCACCTTCAATCGAGAGGTGGTCAATTTTTTGTTTAGGTTCATTTTCCTATTTGTAAATTCGACAGAATTATAGAATAATAAAGCTATAATAAGTAAAAGATCGGCAGGTGGGGTCATGAAAGAGAAATCGGGACTAGTCAAAAATCATACATCCAATCGTCTTGCGGCCATGACGGGCCTCTTGTTCATACTCCAAGTCTTCACTGTCCTGCTTTTTGAGGGCCCGTGGGATATCGTCATCTCCCTCATCATCATGGTGGGCGGAGGATTCTTCCTACTAAACATGAAGAAGAAATCAGCGGCTCTCTTCACAGAATATCTTGAGCTGATAGAAGAAAAAAACCAATTATCCACCCTGCTCCACTCACTTCCTGATTTCGTCTGCTTCAAAGACGGAGAGGGGCGCTGGCTCAAAGTGAACCAATTCGGCCGGCAGCTCTATAATCTGGAGGATATCGATTATATCGGGAAAACAGACCGCGAACTGGGTGAGCTTGTCCCATTTTTTAGAGACGCATTCAACTATTGTGTTGATTCGGATGAAGAATCATGGCAGGCGGGTGATGTGACGAGGTGCGAAGAAGGATTTTATTTGCCGAATGGTGAATTCAAGACCTTCGATGTCATCAAAGTACCCCTTTTTTATGAGGATGGCAGCCGGAAAGGCCTGGTCATCATAGGACGGGATATTTCCCAGCAGAAAATGGCCGAGGAAATGCTTTTAAGAAAAGAAAAGCTTTCTGTGGTAGGGGAACTCGCTGCAGGCATCGCCCATGAAATCCGCAATCCTCTCACAAGCATCAAAGGCTTCATCCAGCTGCTTGAAGAAAACGAACACGTTTCCGAAAGTTATCTTTCAGTCATGTCTTCAGAGATGGACCGCATCAACCAAATCGTAGGGGAACTGCTGATCTTATCCAAACCGCAAATGAGGGAATTCACTCCATTCGATCTGCGGGAAGTCCTTGAATATATCACCAAAGTGATGGGGCATGAAGCACTTCTGAAAGGCATCACTATCCATGAAAACAGTCCGGATACACCCATGAAAGTGTACGGGGACAAAAACCAGATCATCCAGGTGCTGATCAATATCGTGAAAAATGCCATCGACTCCATGGACGAAGGCGATATTACGATGGATTGTAAAATAGAAGATAAGCATATCAAGATTTCCGTGGCCGACCAGGGTACAGGTATACCGCCTGAACGTCTGAAACGCCTCGGCGAACCGTTCTTCACCCTCAAAGAAAAAGGGATGGGGCTCGGGCTCACCGTCAGCCAGAAAATCCTCGAGGACCACAAAGGCTGCCTTCATATCGAGTCGGAACTGGGTAAGGGGACGACGGTGGATGTGCTGCTTCCTAGGTATACGGGTGAGGAATAAAAAGCAATTCGTTAAATTATATATAATACCAAAATGCACGTGAATTTTAGTTGAAATTCCGTGCTTTTTTATTAGGAGTCACCTGATTGAAATTGGATATTTATGTTAATATGTTAGAGTGAGATTTTAACTCTATCAAATTTGCCGGGGTGTTACTGTGGAAAATAAATTTATAAGGGGAACGTTCTTTTTGACCGCGTCCACCCTTATATCCAAGGTTTTGGGGTTTCTTTATATAATACCCTTCACTGCACTGGTGGGGACACAGGGATACGCCTTGTACAAGTATGCATACAGCCCGTATACCATTTTGTTAAGCATTTCGACAATAGGTCTGCCGCTTGCTGTATCAAAATTCGTTTCGAAATACAATGAACTGGGAAACTATCGGGTGGGCTTGACACTATTAAGATATGGCATGTACTTTATGATCATAAGCGGGATCGTATCTTTTGCGGTATTATATCTGTCTGCTCCATTTCTCGCAGGATTCGTCATTGATCCGAGTGATCAAACGGGTAATTCTGTGGAGGATGTCGAGTTTGTGATCCAGCTTGTCAGCTTTGCTTTATTAATCATACCCGTGATGAGTATTTTTCGTGGATATTTTCAGGGGAGTCAATCGATGGGGCCTTCAGCTGTCAGTACCGTCATTGAGCAGATAGTGCGGATTGCCTTTATCCTTGGCAGGTGCTTATATCGTCATTCACATGCTTGGTGGATCTCTTAAAAATGCAGTCGGAATCGCGACCTTTGCTGCATTTATCGGGGGGCTGGCAGGGTTCTTTGTTTTGCTTTTATACTTTTATAAACGGAGGCACTTGATAAAGAAGCAGCGGGATCAAAGCCCCAATAATATGGATCTCGAAATCGCATCTATTTTTAAGGAACTGCTTGGATATGCCTTTCCCTTTGTAGTGGCGGGCCTCGCTATACCGATCTATCAGAATATCGATACCTTCACCATAAACCCGATCTTTCAATCGATAGGGTACACATTACATGATTCAGAAACCGTTAATTCAGTCATCGGTTTAGCTCAAATACTCGTAATGGTCCCTGTGTCACTGGCGACAGCTTTTGGTATGTCGTTAATACCGGGTGTAACGTCTGCCTATACAAGCGGAAGAATGACAGAAGTGAAAAATAGAATCCATCAAAGCATCCAGCTCCTGATGTTCTTCACTTTACCGGCGGCCATGGGTCTGTGTATTCTGGGAAAATCCGTCTATCTGATTGTGTTTGGACTGCAGAACAGCCCGGATCTGGGCGGGGGGATCCTGCAGTGGTATTCTTTAGCAGCCATAGTTTTCGCACTGTTTACAGTCTCGGCTGCCGTCATGCAGGGGATAAACAAGCAGAAGACATTAATCACCGGGGTCTTATTGGGGGTCATTCTTAAAATCGTTTTGAATTATTTATTATCCCCTTACTTAGGTGAAACTGGTCCGATCCTGGCAACCTACATTGGATTCTCTGTATCCATACTCTACAATGTCTTCGTTATCAAAAAAGCGATCCGGCTCGACATCCTGCCCATGCTAAAGACACTGCGATCAGTATTCCTGCTTGTAATCGCCATGTCACTCACAGTCTGGCTGGTCAAGTACATGGCCGGCAGCCTGCTGCCCGAAACACTGAGTATCTATTACCGTGCACTGATTACTTCGATTCTGGGGATCACTACAGGGATAATTGTTTATCTTGGCATAGGTTCGAGATTATCCTTAGTAAAAGAGTATTTGAGTTCTAGGAAAGTGAAAGATGGGTCTTGATTATTGAGAATTATGTTGATGAAGGATTTGGCACGTTAAACATATAGTTTCCAGCAGTTGATTGTAGTGGAAGACGAAGACTCCTATCAGAAAAGCGGAAGGGCTTTGCTCAGAGGCGTGTGGCATAAGACGAATCGGCCACGAAGGCGTTCTTTGCCTTCTTGGTCGGTTTGGCTTATGACATGTGCCTCTAAGCCCTGCAGCTAGACAATAAAAGCCAAGGCCGAGGCTCACGGGCTACCCGCGGAAAGCGAAGTCTTCCACGGAAATCAACTGCGGTATATCAAGACATATCAAAAGGTATACGAGAAGTTAAATTAAAAAACCAGGTCCCCATAAAAAAGAACCTGGTTTTAAACTCTCTAAAATTAAAATAGAATATGTGCGATACCCACAATCACAAACAACGTCAAGAATGTACGCTGCAGGAAGATGATCACAAGGTCCTTGAAATCCACCGGAATCTTCGAACCAAGCAATAATCCCCCAACCTCAGACATGTAAATGAGCTGTGTCACTGACAGGGAAGCGATGACAAAACGTGTCAATTCACTCTCGATTCCGCCGCCAAAGATGGCAGGAAGGAACATATCGGCAAATCCGACAAGGATCGATTTGGATGCTTCCGTTGCCTCTGGAACCTGAAGAAGCTCCAACAACGGGATGAATGGCATGCCGATCCATTCGAAGAACGGGGTGTTTTCCGCAACGATCAGCGCGGTTGTACCAATCGCCATGACGATCGGAGCCACACCCATCCACATATCAAGTACATTCTTCATACCGTCGGCAAAGAATTTTGATACGCTGTTGTTGTTCTTTGCCTGCACAAGTGCAGACTCGTAACCGTAACCGAAACGCGAGTATCCTTCAGGAATGACCTCCATCGTGTCTTTTCCTTCCTGGCCGTTATAATACGTATCCGGTTTGCGGGATAAAGGCGGGATGCGCGGCAGGATGATCGCAGCAATCAAGCCGGATGCTGCCACCGTCAGGTAGAACGGGATGAAATAATCCCCAAGCCCAACCTCGGAAATGACGACTAAGCTGAACGTAATCGAAACAACGGAGAACGTCGTACCGATGATGGCCGCTTCTTTCTTCGTATAATATCCTTCTTCATACTGCTTGTTCGTCAATAGGACACCGATCGTCCCGTCACCCAGCCAAGAAGCCAGACAGTCGATTGAAGAACGCCCCGGTAATCCGAACAGCGGTCTCATGACCTTTGTGAGCAGTGCCCCGAATAATTCCAGTAGGCCGAAATTCAATAATAATGGCAGGAACAGCCCTGCAAATAAAAAGACGGAAAATAAAATCGTGAGAAGTCCTTCAGAATTCAGAAGAAGTCCTCCGGTCGCATCGGACCATACCCATTCAGGCCCGATTTTGAAAAGAGTCATGACTGCATAAACGGCACCCAATACCCTTACGACTACCCAAACGGCCGGTACGTTGAAAAGATTATAGAAAAATGGCGATTTCTTGATTGCTTCCGGCTGGGCTGCTTTCGTGATGAATGTCCCGATCACGGTCAACACAATCAGGCCGGTCATGATCGCCGGAACTAACGTACCGATACTGTCCTGAAGCCATCCTGATAAAATGGCGATTGGAATCGTGATCCCGTCCTCTTGCGGAATCGGAATGATGAATAGAAAAATTCCTATCAATGAAGGAATGATAAATCGTAAATGACTGGTTAATGTAAAACGTTTCTGGTTCATGGATTCACCTCTGATGATCATTTGCTGGAATGAAACATTATTCATTTTAGTGTATACATATAAGTTTGTCCAGATGGAAATTCATGCCTTGGTCACTGGATGCTGCATATGAGCAGGTTAATAGCTGAAGAAAACCATCTTTATTATTCGACACAATCCGATATTTACCCTATCTTTTTTCGTAATAAACCGACTGGTTACTAATACCAATCATGAAGCCGGGCCGCTCTTATTTCAAAAGCCGGCCCGATTGATTTATAAAAATAACAATCCAAGTGAAATGACGATTCCGCTTATGACAAGGATAAATACGCAGTAGCCCATGATATCCTTTGCCTTCAGTCCTGCGATGGCAAGGGCAGGGAGTGCCCAGAACGGCTGGATCAAGTTCGTCCACGCATCTCCCCATGCAACCGCCATGGCCGTTTTTGCCACGGAAGCATCGAGAGATTGGGCTGCATCGAGCATGATCGGAGCCTGAACCGCCCACTGTCCTCCGCCTGAAGGGACGAAGAAATTGACGATTCCCGCACTGATGAATGCGAAGAAGTAGAAAGTCACATCATTTGAAATGGATACGAAGGCCTCTGACATGACCACGGCCAGCCCTGAAGCCGTCATCATCCCCATGATACCTGCATAGAACGGGAACTGGATGACGATTCCGCTTGCCCCTTTGATCGCTTCCTGAACGGCAGCAAGGAACCGCTTCGGTGTCCCGTGGAAAAGGATCCCTAGGAACAGGAACAGGAAGTTGACGATATCCAGGTTGAGGGCAAATCCATTTTTCACAAAATAATACCCAAGGAAAATCACACCGAGTATTCCGATGACCATGGAGAGGGCCATGCTGTTTTCCATTTTTTCTGCAGGCGTCAGCGCTTCTGTTTCAACTGCCGCAGCGGTTTCGTTGAAGATTGAAGGGTCAACCGTCACGGTCTCATCCTTAGACGGCATCAACAGTCGTGCGGTGATCGGCAGGACGACGAACAAAACGGCAACGATAATAAGATTGAATGAAGCAAAAATCGTGTCGCCGGTCGATATGACGCCGATCAGATCCTGAAACGGATGCCCCTCGGTCGCAATCGATAATGGAATCGAGCCTGAGAATCCTGCGTGCCAGACGACGAACCCTGAATAGGCACTTGCAATCAGCAGGCGGTAATCCACGTTCTTGACCCGTTTAGCCAGTTCTTTTGCGAAAAGGGCCCCGATGACGAGACCGAATCCCCAGTTGATCCAGCTTGCGATCATGGAAACGACCGTGACGATGACGATGGCCGAACCCGGCGATTTTGCAAATGAAGCAAGGAAGCCGAGGAAGCGTTTGAAAATAGGGCTGCTCGCAAGTACATAGCCGGTTACGAGAACCAGGACCATCTGCATTGAAAATGCCAAAAGCGCCCAGAATCCTTCTCCCCAGAACTGGACCATCTGGATGCTTGTGCTGTCTGTGAAGATGAGGCCTAACCCGAAGACGACGAGGGTCAGGATGACCACAAACAGAAACGGATCGGGCAGATAGCGCTGCATGATCCTGTTAGATAGTGAAATTAACGGTTTCAATTCATTTTCTCCCCTTTGTGTTTTTCTTTTAGGCTCTTTTCGCATACTTTGTTGCTATACAGACAAGAAAATACCGGAACTTGGGTATTTTCGGGTTGTCCGTCCGTCTCTAGTTTAAACCTGAGTTCGAAAAGAGCACGTCCACAAGCTGCATATAGGTTACAAGCCTATTTACGAAAAGCAACAATATTTTAGAAAACAGCCTTCTTTATAAAACCATCCCGATTCTTATACTTCTATAATGTTGAGTGAAAACCCTTTCAATATGTCGAATTTTCTTATAATTTAGTTTGGATAAAATTCAGGACCGTTCCTTTGCGCTCCAGGCATAAGATTCCCCGGGGAGGAAGTCGAGCCTCCTCGTCGCTGCGCTCCTGCGGGAGGAAATGCACAGGCGGTTCGTTCAGCCCCGACAAGTATAAGATGAATGGTCCGGGAAGGCGCTTTTTGCCTTCTTGGGCCATTTAGCTTATGACCTCGAGGGGCTAACCGCCGGAGCTGGACAGGTCTCGACCTTTCCTCTATCTCCCGCCGGAGTCAAATGCCTTCCGCTCCAATCCACTCCGGACTTTAATATAGATAAAATTAAACAAGATATTATCCAGTAAATAACAATCGGGAAATAAAAAACGGCCCCCTTTGAAAGAGGACCGAAAAAATTATTATTGAGCTTGTTTGTTCTTTTTTGGTTTTGGTTTTGGCAGTATTTCTTTTCTTAATAGTTTGAAGAGGGTGAAGCACATGAGCAGCAGGATGACGGTGAATGGCAGGGCTGATACGAGTGATGCAGTCTGCAGGCCTTCGAGTCCGCTTGAGAGGAGAAGGACGGCTGCGATGGCGGCGATGAGGACGCCCCATACAATTTTGACGAGCATCGGCGGGTTCAGGCTGCCCTCGGTTGTCATGCTGCTCAGGATATAGGTGGCCGAGTCGGCTGATGTGATCAGGAATGTGAAGATCAAAATAATCGACATTACATTCAGGAGCATCGTGAACGGCAGCTCGGCATAGGTCGTGAACAATGCTTTGGTTACATCCTGATTGACGGCTTCAGCGATCGATGTGCCGCCGAACAGGTCGAAGTGCAGGGCCGTTCCGCCGAAGACGGCGATCCAGAGCAGGGCGATCATCGGCGGGATGACAAGCACTCCGATGATGAATTCCCTGATGGTCCGGCCCCTAGAAACACGGGCGACGAACGCACCGACGAACGGAGACCAGGCGATGGCCCATGCCCAGTAGAAAATCGTCCAGTCCTGGACCCATGATCCACCCTGATAAGGGGTGAGGCGCAGGCTGTAGCGGATGAAGTTGGTGATATAATCACCGATGCCGAGTGTGAACGTATTGAGTATAAAAACGGTCGGTCCTGCGATAAAGACAAAGAGCATGAGCAGGAGCGCCAGTGACAGATTGAGATTGCTGAGCCACTTGATCCCCTTGTCGAGCCCCGTTGTCGAGGAGGTCAGGTAAAGGATCAGCAGCACAAGTACGATCAGCAGCTGGCTGAGGGTGCTGTCATCCATCCCGAATACGGTGTTCAATCCGCCGTTGATCTGAAGGATCCCAAGCCCCAGGGACGTGGCCACCCCCATCACGGTTGCGATGACGGCAAGGATATCGATTGTGTTTTTTATGCCTTTAGCTCGTTTGCGTTTGCCGAACATCGGAGAAAGGGAAGTGGAAATCAAGCCGTTTTCCCCTTTCCTGAACTGGAAGTAGGCGATGATCAGACCGACGATGGTGAAGACGGACCATTGGCTCACTCCCCAGTGGAAAAAGGAATACGCCATCGACAGGCGCGCCGCTTCTTCAGTCAGTGCTTCCGTCGAAGGGTAAGGCGTTTTGAAAAAATGGCTCATCGGTTCGGCGATTCCCCAGAAGACAAGCCCGATCCCGAACCCGGCCGAAAACAGCATCCCGATCCAGGTGAAAAATGGATACTCAGGACGTTCGTCATCACGTCCGAGTCTGATTTTCCCGTATTTGCTTATGGCCAGTGCCACTAAAAATAAAACAAAAATAAGTACGGATAACAAATAAAACCAGCCAAATGCATATGTAGTGAAACCAAAAGCGGCATTGGCCCCTTTTGCAAACAGTTTGGGAAAGACGGCCCCGAATACAACTAAAATGGCGATCGCAACCGCCGAAATCCAAAAAACTTTATTTAAATTTTTACGATTCTCCAAATTAAGAATCCCTCCTTATGTTTTTTTCTGCACACCTGACTATTATTCTCATACCCCAACCACGCCCCTGTCATGCATGAACATTCAATATTTCTGTATAAAAGGCGCGAGAATGTCAAAAACAGGAGCGTTCTGATACAATGACTAAATAACAAATGCACAGAGAGCAAATGCTAAAGAAGAATAGAATGACAGCATGTGAAAAATACAGAAATGAAAGGTGTAGGATCATGATTACGAGCATTACAAGCGATATGGATGGAACATTATTAAACGAAAACCAGGAAATCTCGGAAGCGAATAAACAGGCGATCCTTGATGCCCAAAAGCAGGGGGTCGAAGTGATCGTGGCAACGGGCCGTTCCTATGAAGAAGCGCGGCACGTGCTGAAAGATGCCGGTATCTCCTGCGATATCATCTGCGTGAACGGAGCGGAAGTGCGGAATAAAGAAGGAGAAATCGTCCATCAAGCGGGCATAGAGTCCTCTCATGCAAAGCAAATCGCAGCAGCACTGAATGAGGCAGGCATTTACTTTGAGGTTTACACAGACAAGGGTACGTACACGGAAAACTATGATATGGGGATCGAGCTGATCGTGGATATCTTTACGACCGCGAACCCTGGTGTGACGGAGGAGCAGGTGAGGCAGTCGGCGCGTGAACGTTTTGAAAACGGCCATATCAAGCTTGTCGACGACTACGGAATGATATTCAATGATGAATCCCAGCTTGTTTATAAATTCCTCGTCTTCTCTTTTGACGATGAACAGCTGAAGGCAGCGAACGGAAAGCTTAAGAACATCGAGGGGATTGCGGTCAGCTCATCAGGAAAAGAGAACCTGGAAGTGAACAGCATCGATGCGCAGAAAGGCGTTGCCCTGGAGAGAGTATTGAAGGAAAAAGGACTTTCCCCTGAAGACGGAATGGCAATGGGGGACAACCTGAATGACCTGTCGATGATGAAAGTGGTCGGCCGTCCGGTCGCAATGGGCAATGCACTCGATCAAATCAAGGAATTCTGCACATACCAGACAGCGGCAAACCGTGACGACGGTGTGGCAAAAGCCATCAGGGAGGCTATTCAATCTCCAGTGAAATAGATTGAACTCTTCCATGATTGTCCATACTGATGGAAAAAAGAAAAAGGAGACAGCGGCCGATGAGATCTTTTTTTAGTAAGAAAAGAATGATCCCGATGATCGGACTTCTGCTCATTCTCACATCATGCGGAGGACAACAAGAAGAAGAGAGCGAGTCGGTCAGCAAGCGTGAGACCGAACATAAAGTACTTGCAGAGAATCTCTCCATCCCCTGGTCGATTGTGAAGGACGGTGACGATTTCTACCTGACAGAGCGTACCGGGGGCATCGTTGAAATCAGGGGCGGCAGGAAGGCCAAGGTGAAAGTGAACCTCTCCAAGCCGCTTGCCAGCCAGCCCGAGGCAGGTTTAATGGGACTCGTCCTGCACCCTGATTTCAAGGAAAATCAGCAGGCATTCGCCTACTATACGTACAACGCGGAGGACGGGACCCCCTATAACAGGGTTGTGGTGCTGAAAAGGTCGGGGGATGCGTGGGATGAAACCCGTGTACTCCTCGATAAGATTCCGAGCGGGGCACAGTACCATCACGGCGGCCGGCTGAAGATTGGCCCCGACGGGAAGCTGTATATCACGACGGGTGACGCCACGCAGGAAGAAAAAGCCCAGGAACTTTCCTTCCTCGGAGGCAAAATCCTGCGCATCAACCTCGACGGCAGCATTCCGGATGACAATCCGTTCGCTGATTCCCCGGTGTACACATATGGCCACCGCAATCCCCAGGGACTTGCCTGGAATGAAGCCGGGAAACTGTACGGAACGGAACACGGGCCGAACGGCTACGATGAGGTAAACCTGATCGTAGCCGGGAAGAATTACGGCTGGCCGGAGATCACGGGTGACGAAAAAGCCGAAGGCATGGTCTCGCCGCTTGTCCATTCGGGCGAACCTTCGTGGGCTCCGTCGGGTTCGGATTTCTGGAATAATAAGCTTGTGTTCGCGGCCCTAGGCGGCCAGAGCGTGAAGCTGTTTGACCCAGGGACGAAAGAGGTCAAAACTCTGATCAAAGGGTTCGGGCGTATCCGGGACGTGCTGGTGGAAGGGGACACTCTTTATTTCGTGTCGAATAACACGGACGGCAGGGGGCTCCCGAAAGAGAATGATGACAAGCTGTATCAAGTGGACATGAATGCTTTGACGCTGGAAGAATAAGATGGAAAAGCCTTTCCCTTAATGAGCGGGAGAGGCTTTTGTATTGAAAACAGCTTGTCCAGGTAACCCGGCAGAGGCACTGGACGGCCAGGTCAGAGGGGAGCTGGCGGCGTCATTCTCTTGTCAAGATGTCTAACAGATGGGCAGTGAAACGTTCGATGTCAAGTGTGGAAGCGATCCTGGCGCAGCCTGTGCCGGTGCATTCAGGTGTGCCCGGTCGGAAATCGGCCATGCTGAGTCCTTCCGCATAGCCGTCCTCATCCTCGACTTTCACTCTTTTTTTCACATACGAGAACATTCCCGGGATTTCCGCAGCCGCAACCAGTGCGGACACATCGTGCTGAGGGGTGCCGGCGATCCCCGGCTCCAGTTCCTGATAGGCATTGTAATAAAAGTCGAGTATCGGTTTGATGAGATTCTGAAGGGGAGTGTCTGCCCGGGTGTCGATGAAGTCGATCAAAGCGGGTGTCAGCAAGGCGTCGCGGGTCACATTGAGAGGAATGATCGTCAGATTCGGCGCATTCCGGCAGACAAAGTCGGCAGCCTGCGGATCGCCGTAGAAGTTCGCTTCCGCCACCTCGGTGACGTTCCCGGGTTCGAGGAAAGCGCCACCCATCAGGTACGTCTCCTTCACAAGCTTCATCACCCCGGGGCTCAAATACCACGCCATCGCAAGGGACGTGCATCTGCCAACATTCACGAGCGTGATGTCATCCGGATTCTGCTTGATCACCTGAAATAATTTCGTGAAATTCGTCCTGCGGGCGAACGGTTCAGCGGACATTGGAGGAGAAATCGGGCCGAGCCCTTCCTCCCCGTGGATTTCCGGGAAAAAGACCGGTACCTCTCCGCTCAGCGGCCGCGTGCTTCCGAGAATAACCGGGATCTCCATCCTGCCGGCGAGTTTCAGAAGATAGGCGGCATTACGGGCGCTCTTGTCCCGGTCGATGTTGCCGTAGCCTGCCACGACGGCTTTTAAATCGATATCGGGATTTTTCAATGCATAAATCAGCGCGATCGAATCATCGATGCCTGTATCGGCAAATAATATTATTTTTTTCATGTTTTCACCTCCTCTTATTTTTTATGATAGAGAAGATAGATCCGCTTGTTTGAAAGTACTGGAATCTAGTAAAACAGTGCTTTTTACCCTTCTTAATAGTCTCTTTTTTTAAAAAATGCTTCTACTATAGGAGCAATTTAAGTAGGGGCTCTCAATACCGCTTATGATTTCGGTGCAAGGCTCCGCTTTCCGCGGGTAGCCCGTGAGCCTCCTTGGCAAGCCTGCGGGGTCTCACTTGTCCAGCTGCAGTGGTCTGCTCCCGTTTGAAAATTAACCTTAGGCTTTTGAGGCAAAAAGCGCCTCTAAAGCCTAAGAACATTTTTCAAAGGGAGCAAAACGCCCACTTCCGCTTTTCAAATTGTCCAGCTGCAGGGCTTAGAGGCACATATCACCCGCTTCTGAGCGAAGCCCTTCCGCTTTTCTTATAAGCTACTCTTCCCACAGGAGTCTCCGTCTTGCACTCCAATCAACCGCTGGAAAAGGCTGAATCTAATTACCACTCCAATAACAAATAAAAAACCCAAACGAATCTAATCGGTTACCCGTCCATAATTTTTTACAGGAAATTATTAACTATTAAATTCTGTTCAATACAAAAAAAGAGAGGGAACCGAAGCGGCTCCCTCTCTTTTAAAATGGAAAATACTATTTATCGCTCTTGCCTTCCTGTTTGGAGAAGGCTTTCGACAAGGCGTGGATGGCAAGCTCGAGCTGTTCGAGTTTCTTCTCAAGCTTGACGAGCAGAAAGAGAGTGACTGCAATCGGAAAACCGAAGTTACCCAGCAATTGTATGAACACTGAATATTCCATTTGCAAGACCTCCTTAAAGATGGTGTGTGTGGTGCCTGCCCGGGGCGCGGTCATAATCTAAATCAAGGCTGCAGGTTGACGGCTTTGGCGATCCCTGAGGCAATCGCCACGGCAAGCCCCTGGATAAACGAGGCATTCTTTAATAGGGAAGCGTCGCCCTCATGGTCGATGAACAGGTTCTCAAGCAGGATCGCAGGCATCGCGGTTTCCCGGAGGACGGCGAAGTTGGCTTCCTTTTGGCCGCGGTCACGGAGTCCGTAGCCGCTGTAAAACTTCATGATTTCAGCATGGAGGACGTCCTGGCGCCTGCCTGTTTCCGTACCCGCAGTGCCGGGATAGATATAGCTTTCAAATCCGGTCCCGCCGCCTGCGTTGTGGTGGAAGGAGACGAAGTAATCAGCCCCGATCCCGTTGGCAAATTGGGCACGCTCTGATAATCCGACATAGACATCCGAGGTCCTAGTCATGATGGCGTCAACAATGTATTGATCTTCCAACAGTGTTTTTACCTTTGAAGCAATCGTGAGGGTCAGCTGTTTTTCCTGTAGTCCGTTACCGGCTGCTCCCGGATCATTCCCGCCGTGTCCAGGATCTAGTACAATCTTTGGCATACTGATCATCCTCCCTTCCTACGCCCAATACCAGAATTGGGATCCGTATGGATATTCGATGCGGCTGTCTACGTGGACGAACGTGTTATATTTGATGATGCCGCTGAATCCGCATGTCTTCGCGATTTCTGCTGTCTGGGAAGGCGTTTTTCCTGAAGGGTTTGTATCGGATGCCACGCCGTACAGGTGCATGCTGTTCGATGCCCCGCCTACATTGCTGTTGTGGCTGATGCTCCTGAACCCTGAGTTGATCGTGATTGGCACGTTGCCAAGCTTCTTGCGGAGGGCTTCAAGCTTATACATCAAGCGGCGGACATTTTCTTTTACCTGTGTGGAACCGACCTTCCCGCCGGAAAATCCGCTGCCGTCTTTTGAATGAAATTCACTGAAGTTGAAGTTGGCGGTCGATCCATCGCTGCTTTCCAGGGCGTTCAGCTTAGAGTGGGTAGCTGGACCGGCAATTCCGTCCGCTGAGAGCCCGTACGCACGCTGGAACCGCTTCACGGCGGCCTCTGTTCCGGAACCGAACGCCCCGTCTACCGCTACTCTCGTCTGTGAAGGAGAATCTGCAGCCCAGCCTGCAACACGGATCTGAAGTTCCTTTACATCACTGCCGGAATCACCATTTCTCATTGTTCTTGTCCAGTTCATCAAAACATCTCCCTTTTTTGGATTGCCCGTTATACGGTTTAAAGCGCTGCGGGCGTTGA
This sequence comes from Rossellomorea aquimaris, assembly GCF_001877785.1. Classification (GTDB taxonomy): domain Bacteria; phylum Bacillota; class Bacilli; order Bacillales; family Bacillaceae_B; genus Rossellomorea; species Rossellomorea aquimaris_A. Next base: position 88,118 of record NZ_MINN01000161.1, read on the forward strand.
TTGAGTTGTGAGACATCCAAAAGGGATGCAGGATAAGAGCGGCCATCCCTGCCGCTACTTACGCTGTTTTGTTTGCCTTACACCTTATAAAGAAGGAGAGGGGTGTCAACACTAAACACGGGGGGAGACGTGTTTAGTGGTCCTTTCTATGCTGGGGAGTGGCGCTTATTTCCGCAAATCAAACAATCCCGGCACGTCTTCGAGTGAATAGGTGCGCACATAGCCGATCACCTTGATCCTGAGTTCCTGTTCGAGGTCTTCCCGGTTCTCCTGATGCGTCAGGCGCAGCGACTTCTTGATTTTCGGCTCGAAGCTCTGCACCACATTCACTTCGTAAAGACTGTCATCCTGCGCTTCTTTTACCATGTCATAAAGTGCGTTCATTTCAGTTCTCCTTCCGTAATTCTTCTTTTAATTTTGCCAAGGCTTTTTTATGGGATTTCGAAACAGCCTGCTGTGATACTTTCAGGATGTCAGCGATTTCGGTATCGCTCAGCTCCCTGACATAAGCCAGGTCAAGGATCTCCTTCTGCCGGTCTGTGAGTTTTCTATATGCATGGAGGAGGCTGTCATCAGTGATGGATTCTTCCAGGCTTTGTTCGGGTAAAGGGATCGGGTCACCGTGTCCCGGTATCATGTCCTTGAACGTACCGTCCTCATCTCCGCCGAGCGGCTGATCGAGTGTCAAGAGCTGCCTGCCGCGGTGAAGGCGGATTTTTTTATCAAAATTGACACTATGAAAATATAAGGATGAACTGACATAGGAAGTGAATCTGATTCCGAAATAATGGGCCTTGAATGCTTCATTCAGGCAATCCTCCGACGATGCACTCGGCGACGTCAAAAATTCTTTCAAAAGTTCCTGGTGTTCGGGCCTGGTCATAAACGATTCAACTGCTTTATTTCCCCTCAAATCCGGGTAGATACGGTAAAATCTCTCTTTCAATGAGTCCATTTTTTTCACCACCATTAGAACGTATGTTCGGTTAAAAGTTTAAAAAAAAAGCGGCAGATCCTTCTCCTGCTTTTAGTATATAAAGAAACCTTCCTCAAAAAAATGACAACCTCATTGATTAATATCGTTCCAATGTACTATTCATTAAACCATAGAATGGATATTTTTGTGAAGGGCGGAAGGGACTAATTTTTGGGCGGGGAGGATGTAGATGGGAGTTCGGACGGTTGGATGTGCGGCCGGTTCAGAGGAGGTGGATTGGGACTAGCGGGCGATTTGATAATATATTATGATTTTTGATAATAAAGTGTCCGGTTTTGATAATATAATCGGATTTTTGATAATAAAACCTTTGTTTTTGATAATAAACGTAGAACCGGCGCTGATTTGACCGCCGAAATCGCCGTAATTGCTGCCTCACCGAACATAAAAGCCCGTCATTTCATCAAAAATGTGGCCGCTGCTCTTGAAAACAACGGCCACAATTCAAAAAAATCACCTCATCACACTGCCGCCAGAGATCTTGACGGACTCCCCGACGATGTTTTCGGAAGCATCACTCAATAGATATACAATCGTGTTCGCTACTTCTTCAGGAGAAGTCAGCCTTCCGGACGGGATGCTTTCTTTTGCCAGATCGAGCTGTTCCTCGTAGCTGCGTCCGTTCCGTTCGCCTTTTGATTTGATGGCGTTCCGGCCCATTTCGGTGTCCACATATCCCGGGCATACCGCATTGACGCGTACGCCGTGTTCGATCGCTTCTAAGGCGAACGCCTGCGTGAAGCCGACAACCGCAAATTTGGATGCGCTGTACGCCGAGTTGCCGTGCGTTCCCCGGAGGCCTGAGAGGGAGGCGATGTTGACGATCGCTCCTTTTTCCTTGTCTTTCATGCCTTTATAAACGAGCTGCGTGAGTTCGACCAGTGAAAAATAATTGAGTTCCATGATGCCACGGAGATCCTCTTCGGTTAAGTTTTCGACGATGTCACCGCCGCCGATCCCTGCTGAATTGAGGAGGCCGGTGATCGGGCCGAATTCGTTCGCAGCGGACTCGACCAGCTGATCGCGTGCCTGGGGCTTGGACAGATCTGCCCTCACCGCGAATACATTGTCGTCCCCGCACTCCTGCTTCAGCTCACTCAATTTCCCTTCATTCCGTCCGGTGATCGTCACGCGGGCACCGGCAGCGACGGCTGCTTTTGCAGCGGCATAGCCAATCCCGCCGGTCGCCCCGGTGATTAAAATATGCTGTCCTTCCAGCGTTTTATCATGAAATGGAAAGTTCATCAGAATTCCTCCTTTAACTATGTAATGTATGTTACCCGTGAAACCCCGGCGTAAAACGGCATAAAAAAAGAGCCGCGGACACAGCCGGAGCTCATGCATATTATTCTTTTCCCACACCGTTCAGGATCATCTGGACCGTCATTTCGATCTCCTTCTCGTCATTCCAGTCTTCCTCAGGCAGGAACACATAGCGGACGAGCAGCAGGCCGAAGATGCTGGTCGCGGAGAAGCGCACCACAGCAGGTGACGGAAGGTCTATGATCTGGCCTTTCTCTTTGTAGTGATCGACAAGGGCGGTGAACTTTTCAAAGATCTTGCGGGCGATATGCTCCTTGAACTGTTCCTTCAGTTCTGGATGGAACGGGATCTCCTGGATCAGGATTTTAAAGACGGTCATATTATCCTTCAGAAACTCCTGACGGTTCAGGATCATCGCCTTCAGGAAATCTTCATAGCGCTCGTATTTGGCGTCCAAAACTTTGTTGATATCGCGGATCACGAACGGCGCGATCAGTTTGGCCATGGTCGGTGATACGATCGACAGAAGCAGATCCTTCTTCGTTTTATAATGACGGAAAATCGTTCCTTCGGCCACGCCTGCCTTCTTGGCGATCTGGCTCGTCGAAGTGGAGGCATAGCCTTTTTCCGCAAACATCTCGATCGCAGCTTCCACAATCTTCTGCTGCTTCTCCGTGAACGGTTCAACTTGTTCAAATAATTGCTTGAAAATATCTTTTTCCTCAGCCATGCGTAAACCCCTAACGTAGTCGTAGTACCTTATATTTTACGGTATTTTTTCAGCGCTGCAACATTGAGGATCATGAACAGCAGTGAAAACCCGGCAAGGACCGAGAGATTGAACAGCAGATCGCCGAAGCCGAACCCGCGGATCATCACATCCCGGAGCGCGCCGGCTGCATAATAAAGCGGCGTCAACGGCCCCACCCAGCTGAGCCACTCCGAAATCGTATCAAGGTTGAACAGTCCGGAAAAGAAGAGCTGCGGAACCACGACGATCGGGATGAACTGCATCATCTGGAGCTCATTTTTCGCAAACGCAGACAGCAGGATCCCAAGCGTCAATGCGGTGAACGAAAGCAGTACGATCACGATCAGTACGTTAAAAAAGCTGCCTGCCATCATCATATCGAGAACATAGATGGAAAACCAGGATATCAGTGCCGCCTGCAGCAACGTCACAATCCCGAAACCGATCACGTAGCTCAAGACCATCTCCCAAATCTTGATCGGCGAAGCCAGCAATCTCTCGAGAGTCCCTGTCGTCCTCTCTCGTAAAAATGAGACCCCGCTCACCAGAAAGACGAAGAAAAATACGAAGAATCCAAGCAGCACGGGCCCGAATGAATCAAACATCCCCATGTCTTCATTCCCATATAAAAAGGTTACCCGATCTGAGAGATTCATAGATTGGGAAGGGAAGAGGGTCTGGGCCTTCTTCAACACGGCACCGTTGACAGACGGATCGCTTCCTTCGACGGTGATCTTCGGTTCAGCAGAATCGTCAAACGTGACGTAACCGTCCAGGTCCCCGTCCTTCATCGCAGAGAGTGCCGCATCTTTATTTTCATAGCGCTTGAAATCACCGAGGTCAAGCTTTGCCTGGAGGGGCCGGGGTACATCGAACACGGCCACTTTCGGTTCATAATCCTCAGAGGAAAACACGAGCGAAAGCATCGTCAAAATTAAAAGCGGAGCGAGGAACATAAGCGCAAGCGTCCGTTTATCCCGGAAAAGCTGCCTGATGATACGAACGACAAAACCGCTAATTCTCAAGAGAAACACCTCCATTTTTCAAAAATACGTTTTCAATGGAATCCACACCGTACGATGCTTTGATGGCCTGGGGTGTGTCGCTTGAAATGATCTCCCCATGCTGCAGGAGCCCCAGCCGGTCGCAGCGCTCCGCTTCATCCATGACGTGGGTTGTGATGATGATGGTCCGGCCGTCCTTTTTGAGTTTATGAAATCCATCCCATATCTCTTTTCTGAGCACCGGGTCAATCCCGACGGTCGGTTCATCAAGGAAAAGGACGTCCGGATCATGGAGAAGGGCGATGGCCAGCGAAAGTCTTCTTTTCATGCCCCCGGAAAACTGATGCACCGGCTTATCGAGGTGGGGGAGGAGGTCTACAAGCTCCATCACTTTCTCGATCTGCTGCTTCCGCTGCGCTTTTTTCTGACCGTAAAGCGAGGCGGTGAATTCGAGGTTCTCCCTGGCGGTCAGCTCCTCATAAAGGGCATCCGACTGTGCCATATAACCGATCGAAGGATATAAGGTTCTTGCTTTCAGCTCGCTTCCCTTAAAGGTGACAGTTCCTTCTGAAGGAAGCTCAAGGCCGATCATCATTTTGATCATCGTCGTCTTTCCTGAACCGGACGGACCGAGGAGGCCGTAGATTTCGCCGGGTTCGATATCGAGGGAAACATTTTTCAATACATGCTGTGTTTTAAATGATTTTGAAACATCGTTTAATCGAATGATTGGGTTCATGATTTCACACCTTTCGTGGGTGATGACTGGGTAGTGAGTGATTACTCACTTTTTAATATAAAGGGTTTGGTTGGTTTTGTAAAGTGAGTAATCACTCATTATAGAGAACTTCTTTTTATACCTATGCTTAACTACTGGAAATCAAAATAAAAAAAGCATGAAACATTTATCGAATGTCCCATGCTTTGGTGTATGCGTTCAGTTGTTCATTCAGACTTCAATCTACTTTATCGTTATCCCACTGATAGCTCCAGAAGACTTCGGTGGTGACCCATTTCAGGGCTTCCGGGTCGTTTGTTTTCAGGCCTTTTTCGAGATCCTGCAGCATCCAGGCTGTCTGTGAGATGTGGGCTTTCAGCGTTTCGATCTTTTGGTCCCTTACCGGTTTAATGTCGTTGACGATATCCGGTTCGCCGAGTTCTTCGCGGCAGTCCTTGGAGAACGCCAGGCAGTGCAATTTCGGACGGGACTCCTTCGGAAGGCGGCGCACCGCACGTACGACCGCACGCGCTGTCGCTTCGTGATCGGGGTGGACCGAGTAGCCCGGGTAGAAGCTGATGATCAGCGACGGATTGAGTTCTTCTATGAGTTCCGTCACCATGTTGGCGAGCTTCTCATCGTTCTCGAATTCGAGCGTCTTATCGCGGTAGCCCATCATGCGAAGGTCTTTGATGCCCATCGCTTCGGCTGCTTTTTTGAGTTCTTTTTTCCGGATGAGCGGCAGTGATTCACGGGTCGCGAACGGGGGATTCCCTAAATTGCGCCCCATCTCGCCGAGTGTGAGGCATGCATACGTCACAGGCGTGCCGCTGTTTATATGGGTTGAAATCGTTCCGGATACGCCGAATGCTTCATCATCCGGGTGCGGAAAGATGACCAGGACTCTTTTCTCTTTTTCCATTTTGGACTCTCCTTTCTTAATTAAACGGAGTCGGGCTGATTTCAAGTGCAACGGCAAGTTTTCCGTCTGCACCGTGACCGGCCATGAGCAGGCGGCCGTGCTCATCCATTTCGTAGTGGGTGAGGCCTTCTGCATAAATCCAGCCGAGCTCGATCTTCAGGCCGACGCGGAAAGGTCCGTCCCCGATGATTTTCCCGTGTTCGTAATTAACTTTAGCATTGCGGATATACGCGCCCGCATTGAAAAAGCCTTCGTTGAAATGAGCGGCGTACGCCCCGTTCGTCGTTTCCAAATGTATGTAGACATCCTGACGGGCGAATTGATTGATCAATCCCTGCGCGTCATCGATCTTGATCGGTTCCATTCCATTTCCTCCTTAGGTACAGAAAAGACTATTACGTATTATGTTCCATTTTACTAAAGTTTTTCGGTGAATGCGAAAAGTCTGTTTAGGAGGCTGCCACGTTTTCAGATGGGGAGATGGGGGAAGTTCCTGAGACGGCTTGGGCGGTTGGAGAAGCTGGGATGAAAGGATGTAAAGTCATTTTTTAAAAGGGTTTTGACAAATTTTCTTTTCTTTTACCGAGCTGTACCTTTTTGCTTAAGAGAATGCCTTTTTAATACTATTCCTACACTGAGCAGGCTGTGAAAACTCCCCTCAAAGCCTGGAATATTAATATAGTAATATTAATTGCGCCACTTTCTTGATAATTGCGCCGAATTCCAATTAATTGCGCCACTTGTCGAAAAATTGCTATCCCCAACAGGTCCCAGCCCCGCACATACAAAAAAGGAGCCAGGAACAAATCATCCGATCTGTGCCTGGCACCCATACCCTCAAAGCAAACGATTATTTTTCAAAACGATTATAAGCACCGTGCATCACAGGGCCTACATATTCGTTCAATTTAAAACCGTGTTTGATTGCCGCGGTTACGAATTTCTTCGCGTTTTGGACGGCTTCCTTCACATCCTGGCCGTTTGCAAGGTTGGATGTGATTGCCGCTGCAAACGTGCAGCCGGCGCCGTGGTTATAGGATGTTTCCACTTTTTCCTCTTCCAGCAGCGTGAACTCGCTACCGTCATAGAACAGGTCGAGTGCCTTGTCGTGTTCGAGCTGCTTGCCGCCTTTGATGATGACGTTCTTCGCGCCGAGGTCATGGATTTTCTTGGCGGCTTCCTTCATGCCGTCTATCGTTTTAATCGGGCCGGTCTGTGCAAGCTGGCCTGCTTCGAACAGATTCGGCGTTACGACGGTCGCGCGCTGAAGGAGGTGCTCCCTCATGGCGTCGGTCGTTTCGGGGTTCAGTACTTCGTCTTCCCCTTTGCACACCATGACAGGGTCGATCACCACTTTATCCAAGCCGAATTGGTCGATTTTCTTTGCTGCAAGCTCGATGATTTCAACCGTTCCGAGCATGCCTGTCTTCATCGCGTCGATCCCGACGGAAAGGACTGTTTCCAACTGTGCTTCCAGGGTGTCGATCGAAAGCGGGTGGACATTATGGTGCCAGTGGTTGTTCGGGTCCATCGTGACGACCGTGGTCAGGGCGGTCATTCCGTACACGCCGTGTTCCTGGAATGTTTTCAGGTCCGCCTGGATGCCGGCGCCGCCGCTCGTATCGGATCCTGCGATTGTAAGGGTCTTTTTCAAAGTCATGGATGATTACCTCCTATTGTCGTGTCCATTTTTTGTCTGAATAAAGGATATAATACTGCCGGTGGAATTACAAATGTTCAATCTTTTGACGCATGAAAAAAGCCCGTCCGGTATCGCGGGACGGGCTTTCAGTCACATCAGAAAGGATTGGCGTTGTTCGCTCTCGCTTCTTTTGAAGCGACGATGACGAGCTTGCCTTTGTCGAGCTCTTCTTCGTAAGTGTCTGCTTCGGTCTGGTTCATGCCGACGGCTTTCATTTTCGTGCGAAGTTCATCACCGCGGCTTTTGAACAAATTCCCCATGCTTTCGATCATGCCCTGTTCTTTCACGCCGATCGATTCGGTGCCTGTGCCTTCGGTAATGTGCTCTGAACGTTTTTTGTCATGTGCGAAGACATAAATGTCATCTTTCGTGAAACCTTCCATTGCCAGTGATTCGATTTTCGTTTTTGCTCCGACTACGTTTTCAACGACTTCAACTTTATACATATTTCTCAACCTCCTGAATTTTTTTTAGCTTGGTACTGCTTTTCCCGCTGTAGTCAAATTAAAACTTCCATAATCTAGCATTAAGATTTGAAAGAATAATTGTTTCCAAGATTCGACATATTTTCATATAATAGAGATAGAGGAAGGTGAAGGGCTTGAGCACCCAATATGAAAAGATCAGGAAAATGGAAGGGATTTTGGAAGAGTTGAAGGCGAGTGAGAGGGAAACAGGCGCGACGGCGGCTGTTCAACATAGAAGCAGGAGCGAAAGGAAATCATGGAAGGTGATGACGGGGGTTCTGTCGTTTTGGAAAAACAGGATCCTGCTCGTGCTGCTGGTGATTATTTTAGCAGTGGGAGGGACCGCTGCCATTATGTATACGTGGCTGTCGGGTTCCACTTTTACAGAGGAGAAGGGCTCGTTTGTCGAGCGGATACAGGATATGAGTTCGCTGGCGACCGCTCAAGGGTTTGTGAAGGCGGTCATCGAGCAGGAGGACAATCAGATTTTTGGAAAAGAGATCAGTGCGGATCTGCCCGGGACGAAGCGGAAACTTTTGATGGTGGTTCCCGGGACGGTGCTTGCGGGTGTTGATTTACAGCAGGTTGATAAAAACGATATAGTGGTAGATGAAGAGAAGAAGGAAATCCAATTGACACTTCCGCCTGCAGCGATCCTCCAGGATCCGTCACTCGACACGGACAATATCAAGACGTTTTCCGTGGAGGGGATCTTCCGGAGCGATGTTGACTGGGATGAAGGTTTCGCCCTTGCCGAAGTGGCAAAGGATATGATCAGCCAGGAAGCGGTGGATCAGGGGCTGCTGCAGGCTGCGGAGAAAAATGCCGAAAAGTCGCTGAAAGGCTTCTTTGAACAATTAGGCTATAAAGTGACCATCACGTACGAGAACTAGAAAGGATGTTCCGCGTTGTCATCTGCTGTTTTTAAAAACGACTGGTCTGAAGTCCTCGGGGAGGAGCTTCATAAAGACTATTATTTGAATTTGAGAGAGTGGCTGAAGGGTGAATATCAAGATTCGGCCACCCATCCATCGATGTACGATATCTTCAATGCATTTCATTATACGCCGTATCAGGATGTGAAGGTCGTCCTCTTGGGGCAGGATCCTTATCACGGGCCGAATCAGGCGGAAGGGCTCAGCTTTTCCGTCAAAAAAGGCGTCAAGGTGCCTCCGTCGCTCCGCAATATGTATAAGGAGCTCCACGATGATATCGGGTGTGAGATTCCGCAGCACGGGTCCCTCGTCAAGTGGGCGGAGCAGGGCGTCCTGCTCTTGAATACCGTCCTGACGGTGGAGGAAGGGAAAGCCCATTCTCACCAGGGCAAAGGCTGGGAGACGTTCACCGACAAGGTCATCACCCTGTTAAATGAACGCGAAAAGCCGATGGTGTTCCTACTTTGGGGAAAACCGGCCCAGAAGAAACGTGCACTGATTGATGAATCCAGGCACAAAATCATCACCGCCCCGCACCCGAGCCCGCTGTCTGCCCACCGCGGTTTCTTCGGGAGCAAGCCGTATTCGAAGGCGAATCAATTTTTAAAAGAGCAAGGGATGGATGAGATCGACTGGTGCATTGAATAAGGCTCTTTTCGCATACTTTGTTGCTTTCCACCCAAGAAGTATTTTCAGCTTGTCCGTCCGTTGTTTGAACTTGAGTTCGATAAGAGCACGTCCAAAAGCTATGTTCAGGATACAAGCCAATTTACGAAAGCAACAACTTTTAAACAGCCTTGAATAATGAAGTTGTTTCACGTGAAACATTCCTGAACCCCTCGTCCGGCAAGCGTGAGAGGGGTTTTAGTCTTGCAAGGAGGCTTTGATGTGGTGGAAAATGAAAAGCGGATCAACTGCTTTAAGTGCCGTTACTTTTATACAACATGGGAACCCGCCCACCCGAGGGGATGCAGGGGATACGGCTTCAAGACGAAAGCGATGCCGTCAACGGTGGTCCTTCAGTCATCGGGACGTCCGTGTTTGAAGTTTGTCGGGAAACCTTAGTGAGGGCGCTGAACATATTTGATTATGCTTCCATTTAGAAGTAGGATATAGATAATGAACGAAAGCTCGAAAGGAGGAAGCACAGGATGAATATTCCTCATCAAAGCGTCATCAAACAAATGGAACGTGAGCTGGCAAAGGCGAAATCTGCAGAGAAATCCCAGCAGATCCGGGAGCATATCAACTCGATCAAAGTGCTGTGCGAAGTCCTGCTTGAGGAAAACAGCCAGGCAGGAAGCTTCACCGCTCCCATCCAATCACAGCAGACCGTCCCATACATCTCCGACCGGCAGCAACAGCCTGAACGGCGGCCGGTGCAGATCCAGAAGGAAGAACCGCTGGAGACGGACGATGGAGCAAACGGGGATTCATTGTTCGATTTTTAAAAAATACGGGGTTTAAGGAGTTTATTCCCCTTAATACAAGTGGAGGAGCAGAACCATGAAAACATTCATTATCATCGGAGCGCTCAGTGCGTTCTTCTCGGTCGGCCTCGGGGCGTTCGGTGCCCATGCGCTCGAAGGCAAGATTTCTCAAAAATACATAGATACTTGGAATACAGGTGTCCTTTATCAAATGTTCCACGCAATCGGCATCATCATCATCGGTGTCCTGATGGGAACCTTCTCACCGACATCCCTATTATCATGGTCGGGCTGGCTGATGGTGATCGGGACGATCCTGTTCTCGGGAAGCCTGTATGTCCTGAGCCTGTCCGGCATCAAGGTACTTGGAGCGATCACACCACTCGGGGGAGTGAGCTTCCTTGCAGGGTGGATATTGCTTGTCATTTTTGCAGCGAAGACGATGTAATAACATCGGAGGCTGACTCTTATGGAGTCGGTCTTTTTTTGTGGTCAGTTATTTCGGCGTCTGTTCTTTGTCGATCTAGAGAAGTCCCTGAAAATAAAAAAAGTGTCCAAAATGAAATTTTGAACACTTGGGAATCTGCTTATCGCGGAGAATAGTTTGTAAGTCCGCCGCCGTTGAATGGATATTCGTATTCGATTTCTTCGTCGAAGGTGATGTAGTCAAGATAGATCATCGGAATCAGGTAGCGCGTTCCCGACTGGGGATCGCTCAGGATGAGATGATCGCGCCCGGCCGCCTCGATGACGCCTTTGAATACTTTTGCATTCCACTGTGTGTTATTTTCAAATGTCGTGTACACGGTCGCCACTTTTCCTTTGTTAAGGCGGAGGATGTTCTCGATATAAGATTCTTCAACAGGAAGCATGCCGGGAATGTTCTGGGACGGTCCCGGGGCATTTTGCTGTGCAGGCGGCTGCTGCATCCCGCCGTATTGACCCTGCTGGCCCTGCATCTGCCCTTGCCCCTGCATTCCGGCAGCATAGTACTGACGATATGGATCATACGCTTGATACCCTTGGTAATAAGGGTTGTATTCTTGATTTGACAAGTGATATACCTCCTTGAAAAACATGGATTTTAAAGCGTTCGGATCCCGGCACGTTAATAGGCTCTCGGACAATCCGCCCTGGTCGGGATGAAGAAGCAGTGCGATTTGAATCGGCCCGAGTTGGTTTGGTTATACCACTGGGCCGGGCAATCTCCTTCAGGCCGGAAAAACCATAACGCATTTGAAGCGGGATGGAATCTCTCGCCTTTAATGGTCCTTCTGGCAAGATTGATGTCTTTCTCCCTTGCCCGCTGATAAAAGTAGCCTTTCTGCGTGGCTTCGAATCCGCCGGGCTTTTGGAACACCATGCGCTGGATCGTATTGATGTCCTTGAAGTCCAGACATCTTACCCTTACACGGTTGATCCCGGTGTTACCCACCATCAGCATCCCGAGCTGACCGTCACCCTCGGCTTCGGCCCTCATCAATCGGGCGAGGAGCTTCACTTCCTTCTCATTATGGGGAACAACAGCCATCTTCCCACCTCACTTTAGAAGATGCTTTCTGTCTCACTAATTCATGTCTATGTCTGTTTGGAATAAGATATTCTTATATTTAGGGAGTGAAAGATGAATCATCTGATCCGGCCATTTTTCAAAATGGGCTCATTCTTACGTAACCGGACATTTTTCTTGCCGTCTAATGAAGTATAGGAAGAAGTAACAATGAGCATCATGAGAAAACATACTGGGGGATGAAGATGAAAAAAAGCAGTCTATTCAAATCAGCCGCACTCGCCCTGATCATCACGGCGCTGAGTGCATCAAGTGCAGGAGCCTCGGGATTCCATTTAATCAAAAAAGGGGACACTCTGTGGGGCTTATCTCAGAAATACGGGTTGACGATGGACCAGTTGAAGGAAAGCAACAACCTAAACTCAAGCGTGATCCTTGCGGGCGATAAGCTCCGTTTTGAAAAAATGATCACCATCGAAAAAGGGGACACCTTATGGAGCCTCGCGAAGAAGCAACACACGACAGTCGGGCAGCTGAAACATGTGAACGGACTGAAATCCGACACCATCTATGCCGGACACAAACTGATCATCCCGGCGTTCGTGCTGGTCAGGCCGGGGGATACATTATGGGGGATCAGCCAGACGTACGGCTTGACCGTAGATGAACTGAAGAGGAATAACGGCTTGAAAAGCAGCCTCATTTTTACCGGGCAGGTCTTGAAAGTGAATAAGGTTACATCGGACAAATCGACGGGTTATGATGCCGACAAGGTCATTCCCGGTTTGACGCCGCGTCCGGGCTATTACTATACGGCGGAGGAACCGAGAAAATTCATCCTTCAATCCAACGACGATTATTATTTTACAAGAGTCGAAGTCATCCTTGCCGGTACAGATATCAGCTCCTTGAAAAAACAGGCGCAGAATGAGCTCCGCCTGCTCGGCAAGGTGACCGAACTCCCTTCTGAGAATTCACTGCCGTTTTACAAAGGGTCGGAATTCGTGATGCACGCCCATGACTCAGGCGTACAGAAGAACATTGTGGTAAAAGAAGTGGACGGCGTCCTGCTGAAGTTTACGATTCATTTCCGGAATGCGGAGGAGTCGGAAGGGATCGTTCCTGAAATGCTGAAGATGCTGAATACGATTGAAATAAAATAAAGAAAAAAGCAGTCCTCCCGGGTTTGACCCGGGAGGACTGCTTTTTCATTTTTACACGTGAAGGAACTTTTCAATCCCATCTTCTTCTAAAAGGTTGCCGACATAGAATGCACCGAATTCGCCGTAGCGTGCGCTGACTTCGTCGAAGCGCATTTCGTATACAAGCTTTTTGAATTGAAGAACGTCATCGGTGAACAGGGTCACGCCCCATTCGTAATCGTCAAAGCCGACAGAACCGGTGATGATCTGCTTGACCTTGCCGGCATACTGGCGGCCGATCATGCCGTGGCTCTTCATCAACGCGCGGCGTTCTTCCATCGGAAGCATATACCAGTTGTCATTGCCCTGGCGGCGCTTGTCCATCGGATAGAAGCAGACATGCTTCGCTTTCGGAAGGATCGGATAGATGCGCTCCTGAACATAAGGGTTTTCATAAGGATCGCCCTCGGTCGGCATGTAGTTTCCTAGCTCTACGACAGAAACGTAAGAGAATGTCGGAATCGTGAATTCAGCAATTTTCAGCTTGTTGAATTCGTTTTCGAGCTCATTCAATTCTTCCATCGTAGGACGAAGGATCATCATCATGAAGTCCGCTTTTTGCCCGACGATTGTGTATAGGGCATGGCTTCCTTCTTTTGCAGCCTGAGTCGTGTTCAACTTATCTAAGAAACGGCGGTATTCAGCGATTGCCGCTGAACGTTCCTCACTCGGAAGCATCTTCCATGAAGTCCAATCCATTGCACGGAAATCATGCAGTGAATACCAACCATCCAATGTTTGTGCTGGTTCTGCCATGTTCAATCACTCCTTGAATTCTATTTCCATTTGAGCTTTTTTCGCATTGCTGCCGCTATAAACATATTTGAATGGTAGTTCAGTTATACGTCCGCATCCTGTTCAAGGTTCTTTTCGAAAAGAGCACGTCACGAGCGCTCCAAATAAAAAAACAGAACAGGTACGTAAGCAACAACTCTAAAAAAACCCTTTCAATGTCACTATATCATAGTTTGGTCAAAGAAGAAGAACGTGAAACCCAAATGTCGTTAAAATGGCACAATTATAGGATAGGAAGCGTTTTTACGGAACACACTAAAAGGTGTTACATAAGGGATTGTCTGCATGGCGGACCGGGTATAGGAATGATGTGTGGCGAAGGGGAATTTTTTGAAAACAAAGACTTTGCAAGTGTAACCGAATACATTTTCCCTTTTCCTTGAATTCCTATATGAGTAGAGTATTCTAAGAATGGATATGTATAAATCAAGGAGGTTCCTCTATTGAGTAACTTATTTACGACACTGACAGATAAAATCAAAGGCAAAGAATTGAAAATCGTCTTCCCTGAAGGAAAAGACGAACGCATCGTACGCGCTGCATCCCGTCTGGCAAGCGACGGCATCCTGACTCCGATCATCATCGGGAACGCGCTTGAAATCCAAACGGTTGCAGATCAATCAGGCGTGAAGCTTGACGGCTGTGAACTCGTGGACCCTGCATCCTTCGACGGCATGGACGACCTTGTGAAAAGTTTCGTCGAGCGCCGTAAAGGAAAAGCGACAGAAGAAGATGCGAAGAAGATCCTTTTGGACGGCAACTACTTCGGAACGATGCTTGTATACACTGGACAGGCACAAGGCCTAGTGAGCGGCGCCGCCCACTCAACAGCTGACACGGTCCGCCCTGCGCTTCAGATCATCAAGACAAAAGAAGGCGTGCGCAAAACATCAGGCGTGTTCATCATGGTGCGCGGCGATGAGAAATACGTATTCGCCGACTGCGCGATCAACATTTCACCTGACAGCCAGGACCTTGCTGAAATCGCGGTGGAAAGCGGAAAGACTGCAAGCATGTTCGACATCGACCCGCGTGTTGCGATGCTCAGCTTCTCAACGAAAGGATCTGCAAAATCAGCAGAAACTGAAAAAGTGGTAGAAGCTGTGACGATTGCAAAAGAAAAGTCACCTGAACTGACAGTGGACGGCGAATTCCAATTCGACGCAGCCTTCGTCCCATCCGTTGCAGAGAAAAAAGCACCGGGTGCAGACATCCAGGGTAACGCCAACGTATTCGTATTCCCGAGCCTCGAAGCAGGGAACATCGGCTACAAAATCGCCCAGCGCCTAGGAAACTTCGAAGCAGTAGGCCCGATCCTCCAAGGATTGAACGCCCCTGTAAACGACCTTTCCCGCGGATGCAACGAGGAAGATGTATATAAATTGGCATTGATTACAGCTGCTCAGGCGCTGTAATTTGCTGAAGGAAGCTGGACTCCTTTTATGGGGGTCCCGCTTTTTTGTTTGTGGTGAGGTTTTTTGGGGTGTACCTGGTACAACGGGGGTGGTTTGTACCAGGTACAGGTTTGATGGATTGTACCAGGTAAGGTACAAAACGGGGGGAATGTACCAGGTACAAGCGGCTGGATTTGTACCTGGTACACCGATCACCCGGGTGCAGCGGGGTGCCTGGCTCGATTGGGTTGATTTGAGCCAGGGTCAAAATGGGGATTCTGAGCCAGGCTCGTTTTGGCCGGATTGAGCCAGGCTCAAAAAAGGGAATCTGTGCCTGGCACAAATCAGTGCCATTGTTCCTGGCACAATATCACCGTTCTGTGCCAGGAACAAATCCCGCCTGCTGTGCCTGGCACAAAACGCCCCCTCCATGCCAGGCACCGATCCCCACGCCCGCAGCCGAACCCGGATCCCAGTCTCAGTCCCACTCCCACTCCCCGCCAAGTCCCAGGCATCCCCCAACCAATTTATGATATAATAAACCCGCATGTTTTCAGTGAAGGAGAAGCGTTATGGATAAGGAAAAAGCGTATGCACTGCTCCGTCAGGAACGATGGAGGGTGATTGATCAGTCGAGTCTCGGGCCGATGTTCGGTGGGCTGCAGTCTTTTGCAATGGATGATACGTTGTGCACGGCTGTCGGGGCTGACCAGTCCGATCCGGCTGCCCGTTCGTGGGTCCATCATCAGACGGTGGTGCTTGGGATACAGGATACGAAATTGCCGTTTCTTTCTGAGGCGTTAGGCGTGTTGGAGGAAGCGGGTTATCAATATATTGTGAGGAACTCCGGGGGGCTGGCCGTGGTGCTGGATGAAGGGGTTCTGAATTTGTCGCTCGTGTTCCCGGATTCGGAGAAAGGGATCGATATCAATAGAGGATACGATGCGATGTGGCTGCTCGTTCAGGAGATGTTCAAGGATTTCGATGCGGAAATGGAAGCGAAGGAAATCACGGAATCGTACTGTCCGGGAAGCTATGACCTGAGCATCCGCGACCGGAAATTTGCAGGGATTTCGCAGCGGCGGATCCGGAACGGTGTGGCGGTTCAGATCTATCTCTGCGTGAACGGAAGCGGTTCGGAGCGTGCGGAGCTGGTCCGCCGTTTTTATGAAACGGGGCTGAAGGGAGAACAGACGAAGTTCACGTTCCCGTTGATCCGTCCTGAGGTGATGGCTTCATTATCGGAGCTCCTGGGTGTCGAGCTGACCGTGCAGGATGTGATGCTCCGCTTTCTGCAAGCACTGAAATCGTTCGGCGGGATTTATTCCAGTGCCCTTCAGGGTGAAGAATACACGATGTACGAAACGTATTACCAGAGAGTCGTGGAGCGGAACGAGAAGGTATTGGGCGAATAAGCAAAGACCAAATGGCCGTGGGGCGCATTTGGTCTTTTTTATAGGTATATGGTAAAAAATTGAAACTTTTCCTCTTCGTAGTTCGTACATGTAAAAAACATCGTACTTCATACTGGAGGAGAATGCAGTGTATTTAACAGTTGATATAAACGAAGCAGGTTATGCAGGGAATACAAATGTACTGAAGGATATCCGTTTCTCGGTCGGTCCGGGGGAGCTTGTCGGGCTAATCGGGCCGAACGGAGCGGGGAAAAGCTCGACGATCAAATCGATTATCGGGATCCTCAAACATGTGGGCGGAAAGGTGGAGGTGGGGGATTATGCGTATATCCCGGAGCGGCCGGTTTTTTACGACCGCCTGACGTTATGGGAGCATATCGATTTTCTTCTTTCCACGCTCGACGTCCAGGAAGAGGAATTCAAGCTCGAGGCGAAGAGGCTGCTGGAGTTTTTTCAGCTGTCACAGCGGATCCACAACTATCCGGAGAGTTTTTCAAAAGGGATGCAGCAGAAGGTGATGCTGATTCTTGCGTTCTTGAAAAAGCCTGATCTGTATATCATTGATGAACCGTTCATGGGGCTGGATCCGAATGCTGTGAAGAAGCTGCTGCAGCTGATCGATCATGAAAAGAAGCGCGGAGCCGGTATCCTGATGTCGACTCACGTGCTGGATACGGCCGAGAAAATTTGCGACCGGTTTGTCCTGATCTCGAACGGAAAGCTTGTGGTGCAGGGGAAATTGGAAGAGGTCCGGCGCGACAGCGGCCTGGAGGAAGGTTCATTGTTCGATTGTTTTGATCTGCTGACGGAGCGTGACAGTCATGCGGGCTAGCACGTTGTTCAGGAGGAGGCTGACTGCAGAGCGGGGCTATCAATGGGGCGTTATGAAGACGGTCCTTGACTGGACGATCGTCGTTTATCTGGTCATCCCGGTGATGATCGCGGCTCCTTTTTTGTACGCGGATATGTGGGAGCACAGCGGTCTTTATTGGAGCGGGCGGCTTCCCTTCACCGTTTTATTTGTTCTCATTCTGCTGGTGACGGCCGGCGGGAATTTCAGGACCTATTTAATGGAGGCAGACCTTTTGTACCTCCTTCAGAAAAAAGAACTTCTTGTCCCTTTTAAACGTCTCGGGTTTTTATATTCGGCGGCGGGGTCGGTGATCCGGGTTATGGCTGCAGGTGTCATTGCGCTTCCTTTGTTCGCTGGTGAGTACGGGTTGACGGCTGTGGAGGTCCTGCCTTTGTTGGCAGCGGTGCTTGCTGTGAAGCTAGTTTTGATGACGGTGAAAAAGTTCATTTCTAAGGGATCGGTTATATTTGCGGTGTTCGTTCTGCTCACGGCTGGAGCAGTCGTTATGGTGACGAACGCGGCACCGGGATTGGCCGGCGTTTTTAGTCTTTTCATTTCGGCCGCGGTCATTTTCTATCATTTGAAACAGATGCCTCGCTCTGACCGATGGTTCATGAAAGAGATCGAAATCGAGAATCGCGAAAAGGTCAGGTATATCAAGCTGATTCTGACGTATTCGATGGAAGTGGAAAAGGAACCTGTCGACCAGAGGAACAGTCCGATCATTATGTTCCGCGATTCGAAGCGGATTTTTAAAGGAGACCGCTCAAAAGAAGATGGTCTTCTGGAACTCGTGGTGAAGGGTTTTTTGCGAAGGAACTATTTGATGCTTTATATCCAGATGTTTTTCTTGACGCTGTCGGCGGTCATCGTGTTGCCGGTATGGCTGAAATGGATCGTCTTTGCAGGTTTCGTTTTTTTCATCCAATCGTGGCTGAAAAGCCTGTTCCAGAAAATGCTGGAAAGCCCGTTTTTCGCGGTAGTCCCTTATGACAAAAAGCTGGAAAATCCGGTCTGGGGGCGGTTTAGGAAACTGTTCGCCTTTCCGGTGATCGGCCTGGCGGGGGCAGCGGTGGTTTTATTCACGATCATCGGACTGATCAGCTGACGGGATTGGAGAATGGTAGAGTTTGAGGAGGCGGGGGTGAGGTGCCGGTGTATACCGAATGGTGTATCCTGACCTGCTATCACCCTTATATTAAACCAATTCGCCACATATATGGGGCCAGTCCTCACTTATGTTTAATATCTCGCACATATATTAGGTGCTCCCGCATTTAAATCCGGGTCGTGAGGGTGAAACAAAAGGGAATCCCCCCCTTCCACTATAAAAGCCAGCACACCTTTTTCAAAAAAGGCATACTGGCTTGGGAACCCTATTAAAAGGGGGGCTCACATATATAAGTTACTCTGCGACCTTCTCCAGGTTGCCGTTGCGGTCCATTTTGAAGCGCGGTGCTTTTGCTTCGCCCTCCTCATCGAACAGGACGAGCTTCCTGGCGCGGTTCATGATCTGCATGAGTGTTTCGTAATCTTCCTGCATCGTGACGGAGTTGGTTTCGAGCTCGGCGACTTTCTTTTCAAGCTCCTTGTTTTCTCTCCTAATCTCGGCGATTTCATGCTTCAATCTTTGATTCTCGATTTTTACGATATCCGAGTTCACGCTCGTCTGTGCCATGTTCTGCAGGAAAGCGATCACTTTTTCGAGTGTGACTTCCCCGCGAAGGCCTGACGGATTCACCATATGCTTACTGGCTGGTGCCTGCGGAGCGGCGGTTTGCTCTTCTGCTTCCACTGGAACTTCAGCTTCTGCCTGGGCGGCTTGCTGTGAAAGCTGCTCGGTTGCCGGTACATAATCCTCGAATTGGAACTCCATTTCTTCTTCCGCTTCTTCCATTGATAGAGACATAGCATCAAGCTCTTCCATTGAAGGTGTAGGCGGCTTGTATAATAGCTTCTTCTTTCCGCCCTGATCTTTCCCCAGCAGGCGGTGGCGCTGTTTGCGCTGTTTTTTTGCAAGCTGCAGTGCTTTTTCATACTGGTGGCGCACCACTGCATTCCAGCGGAACCCGCAGGCTGCGGATGTGCGGTTCAGTTTATCCCCGACTTCTTCGAATGCGTTCAACTGTGTGCTGCCTTCGCGTACATGGCGCAGGACCGTTTCGGCTAAAAGCAGATCGTTTTCTTCGGTCCAGGCATCCTGTCTTGTTTTCATCATTCTCATCTCAACTCCCAACTTTTACTTGAAATTTGTTCGTTGGTAAAAGGATGGGCAGTTTTATAGATTTTTATACGAATATGTTAAAAATTTTTTGAAGTTGGTAGTTTCGTTGTGCGGTTCTTTGAATGCCGCTTATTGATTTCCGTGCAGGACTACGCTTTCCGCGGGCGGCCGGTGAGCACCATTTTTTTGATTGTACCTTACATCGCCGCTATTGATTTCCGTGGAAGACTACGCTTTCCGCGGGTGACCCGTGAGCCTCCTGCCTTTTTCATCGGGGGAGGAACTGTCCAGCTGCAGGGCTTAGAGGCACATGTCATAAGTCAAACCGGCCAAGAAGGCAAAGAACGCCTTCGTGACCGATTCGCCTTATGCCACACGCCTCTGAGCAAAGCCCCTCCGCTTTTCTAATAGGAGTCTTCGTCTTCCACTCCAATCAAACGCTGGATTCGTTTGATACAATGGGTCCACCTTAAATAATAATGAAATATCTTCCTTCTCAAATGCATCTATAAAACCCTGCTGGAGGGAAGAATAGTCTCCACAACCTGGAAACGTCGCTCTCTTGCAAATCGCTTCAGAAAACTGTATTCTAGAAATCGATGTTTGTATGAAAATAATTGATTCGATAGATAGAAAGGGTTGTTGGCAGGTGGCAAACGAATTCAGGGTTTGCGATGATTGTCAGGCCGTGAACTTAAAGACTTTGATTCCGAAATTAAAAGAGATGGACCCGGACGCACCAATCGATATTGCGTGTCAGTCCTATTGTGGTCCAGGACGCAAAAAGACATTCGCCTTTGTCAATAATCGTCCGGTAGCGGCATTGACGGAAGAAGAATTAATGGAAAAGATCGAAAAGAAATTGAAGAAATAAATGCGTGGTACAGCAAACTTCCTTTGAGGGAGTTTTT
Source organism: Rossellomorea aquimaris (assembly GCF_001877785.1). GTDB lineage: Bacteria > Bacillota > Bacilli > Bacillales > Bacillaceae_B > Rossellomorea > Rossellomorea aquimaris_A. Next base: position 108,611 of record NZ_MINN01000161.1, read on the forward strand.
TCTTTTCCCTTTTAAACCGGTGAAAGCCCTCCATTACATGCGCGAAACGGCCGATGATTCAGGTCCATGCCGGAGATTGGTTTAAAAAGGTTTACGCGTCCCCCTGGAAGGAAATATTTAAGGGATGGAGAAGTATTGGAGAGAGCATGAAAATGTTTGTCAAGATGGTTAGAAAGCTGAAATTTTTTTGAGGGTGACGGAGTGCCCGGTGTGCGTTGTTCAGGGGACATTTTTATATTTTTTTCGACAAAATTCGAGATGAATGCCGGGTACAAAGTCGCTATAATAGAAATATGCTAGTTTAGGAAGAGGGTAGAAGATGGAGTATTCCAAGCAGAAATTACATGAAGAAAAAGTATTCAAAGACCCTGTTCATCGGTATGTTCATGTAAAGGACCGCGTGATTTGGGATCTCATCGGGACGAAGGAGTTCCAGCGCCTCAGACGGGTCAGGCAGCTCGGTACGACGTATTTGACCTTCCACGGGGCGGAGCACAGCCGCTTCAACCACTCCCTCGGTGTTTACGAAATCATCCGCCGCATCGTGGATGATGTCTTTGATGGACGTCCGGAATGGGATCAGGAGGAACGTCTTCTTTCCCTGTGTGCAGCCCTGCTCCATGACCTCGGCCACGGGCCTTTTTCACATTCGTTTGAAAAGGTGTTCCACCTCGATCATGAGCATTTCACGCAGGCGATCATTTTGGGCGACACCGAAGTGAATGGGGTCCTTACGAAAGTCGGGAAGGATTTTCCGAAGCATGTAGCGGAGGTCATCGCAAAGACCTATGAGAACAAGCTTGTCGTCAGCCTGATTTCGAGCCAGATCGATGCCGACCGCATGGATTACTTGCAGCGCGATGCCTATTTTACGGGAGTGAGCTACGGACATTTCGACATGGAACGCATCATGCGCGTGATGAGGCCGCGTGAAGATCAGGTCGTGATCAAGCAGAGCGGGATGCATGCCGTCGAGGATTACATCATGAGCCGCTATCAGATGTACTGGCAGGTCTACTTCCATCCAGTGACACGCAGTGCGGAAGTGATCCTGACGAAGATTTTACATAGAGCGAAGGAGCTTCATGAAACGGGATACTCTTTCAAGCAGAAGCCCCTTCATTTTTACTCGCTTTTTACAGGAAGCGTCGCACTTCAGGATTATTTGAAGCTCGATGAATCGGTGATCATGTATTATTTTCAAATCTGGCAGGAAGAAGAGGACGGAATCCTGCGCGATTTATGCGAGAGATTCATGAACCGCAACCTCTTCAAATACGTGGAATTTGATCCGGCGAAGGAATACAAGAAGCACAGTGAGCTAGAGACCCTGTTTAAAAAAGCAGGCATCGACCCCGAGTATTATCTGGTGGTGGACTCATCTTCTGATCTTCCGTACGATTTCTACCGGCCTGGTGAGGAAGAGGAACGACTTCCAATTCATCTTTTAATGAGAAACAACGAGCTTCGGGAGCTCTCGAGGGAATCGGATATCGTCGATTCCATCTCGGGCAAGCGCAGAACCGACCATAAATTATACTATCCAGTGGATTTACTATACGACGAATCAACGAAGAAGAATATAAAGAGACAGATACGGACGATTCTGGAACTTTCTTAGAAAAAGGCTGTATGGGTGAATGGCTCGCGCGATCGGTGCGCGGGCATCATCTGCAGGACAGCCCCGACACCTATGCCAACGGAGAATCGCTTATGCAATACTAGGAGTAGGAGATGACGTACATTGTTGAAAGAACATGCAAAACTGATGAGTGCCTTTTTAGCGTCCGGCGAAGTGGTGGGGAGGAAGAAGCTGCAGAAGATGATCTTCATCGCCAAGAAGCTCGCTTTCCCGTTTCAGGAAAAATTCCAATTTCATTTTTACGGCCCTTATTCGGAGGAGCTGACCCTGCGCGTCGAGGAACTTTGCAATATGGGGTTCATCTCGGAGGTGCGCGAGAAAAAGGGCGGCTATTACCAGTACCGCTACACCGTCACGAAGGAAGGGGAAGAATTCCTTTCACTCTATGAAAAGGACATTCCGTCCCTGAAGGATTGCCTTACGGACATGAACACGCAGTCTGCACGCTTTTTGGAGCTTGTTTCAACGGTTTTATATTTTGATAATCTTACTAAAGAAGAAGTCTGCGAGAAGGTCTTCACGCTAAAGAGCAAGCAGAAGTATACGGAAGAAGAAATCGATGAGGCGTTTGCCTATATCGACGGGTTGAAGAAGCTGAAGGTTGTTCAATAATTGGATGAAGGGCTGCTCTTAGAGGAAGGGCGGTCTTTTTATTTGGTTTGGGGAGTGAAGCTCAGGCGGATGCCGTTTATGGATGGCGGTTTTGTGGCAGGGGCTGGGAACTTATTTATGCTGACAAATCGGGAAGATATGCTGAACAATTTTCGTTTATGCTGAATTTTTTCTTTTTATGCTGAAAAAATAAGATATATGCTTAATTTACCTTTAATTGGAAATTTCGCAGCCCATCCCCTGTCCAAAATAAAAACACCCTCCAATCAAGGGTGTCTCACAAACCTACTGATCACTCAATCTCTTCCCGCCGACGGCGTAGTGGCCTTTTGTCATTTCTTCGATGAAGACGACGATTTTGTCTTCGGCGGCGCCGGTTGTTTCGCTGACGGACCGGGTGACTTTTTCGACGAGTGCTTTCTTTTGGTCTTCTGAACGTCCTTCAAGCATTTTTACGGTTACGTAAGGCATTATGATTCGCTCCTTATCCTTGATTTTGATACAATCGTGGGTAGAACCCCATCTTTACTGTAATCCTGCGGGGGCGGGGAAGCAAGCGTAAGTTGAAAGTCATGAGCAGGACTTTTTCTGTATACTATTGAATAAGAAAGTAAACCATTTTTAAAGGAGTACATAGTTTGGATACTTTTCGCAGTTTTTTTGAATCTATTTCGGTCTTTTCGCTTGAAGAGCTTCCGTTTGTGGTCATTGCATTGGTGCTCGCCTTCACGGTCCATGAGTTTGCCCATGCGTATGTGGCCTATAAATTCGGGGACACGACAGCGAAGGATCAGGGAAGGCTGACGCTGAATCCTGTTCAGCATCTTGATCCTTTCGGGACAATCCTGATCCTGATTGCAGGTTTCGGTTGGGCGCGGCCGGTTCCCGTGATGCGTTCGCGCTTCAAGAACCCGCGGCTTGCGGGCATTCTCGTCTCGGCTGCAGGACCGCTGAGCAACTTCCTGATTGCCTTCATCGCGTTCGGCCTGTTTTATTTCTTTGTCGGTGTGACGGGAGGCGGGATTCCTCCGTTCGTGATCGACCTTCTTCAGATGATCGTCGAACTGAATATCCTTCTGTTTGTGTTTAACCTGCTGCCATTTCCTCCACTTGACGGCTACCGGATCATCGAGGATCTGTCGCCGCCGAATGTGAGGGTGAAAATGAGCAAGTTTGAACAATACGGCATCCTGCTGTTTCTGATCCTGGTAATCACACCGCTTGACCAATACACGATCTGGCCGTTTCTGAATACAGGCATGAGTGCGACCGGTCAGGCATTCAGCACGATTTACGGAACAATCTTTTCAATTTTTAGCTAAAAGGAGTGAGTTTCGATGGAAAAGAAAAAGAACATCGGATTCAATATCATAAAAAGTGACCCGACGGACGGCCACGGGGGCTTCGGTGTCGGATCGCTGAGCCTTGATAATGTTTCTCCTGTCATGATCGATGTCGAAGAAGGGGAAGCGACGATCGAGATCGGGGCGATGCATGCGCGGAGCCCGATGGAACGAGGGATCAAATTCACGAACAACCGCGAGGATTCGGCCGGCGGCAAGCCGTACTGGCTGATCTGGGTTACGATCGACCGCACCGATGAAGGCCCTTATTATGCAGGGGTGACAGCCTGTGAAATGGTCATGAACCGTGAAAAGCGCAGAGGCTACAAGTCGATGCCTGAGCACGTGAATCATATGGATAAATCCATCAAGCGTCACATCATCGTCGATCATATGGACGATAAGTCAAAGGGAATCCTTACAGACTTCCTGAAAAATCACGACCAGGGCATGTGGGACCGTTCCAAGCCTGAACTGAAGGAAGCACTGAAAGCTGAATAAATGGAAGAGTCTGTCCTTCACTGCGGGAACGCAGCGGGGGACGGACTTTTTATTTTCGACAAAATTCTTAATTTGTGAACAAATTGTGACATTTATTTGAAAGTGACTTTCACATCTTGTACTCCTGTTGGAAAAAAAGTACACTTAAAGCACAGTTTGCACATAAACTAGGACATGAAAGACCCCGGGTTCGCACAAGCCCGGGGTTTTTCGTTTTAATAGATGGCTGTTTTCTAAAAGATTGTTGCTCTTCGTAAATAGGCTTGTAACCTGAATGCAGCTTGTGGACGTGCTCTTTTCGGACTCAAGTTTAAACCAGAGAAGGACGGACAACCCGAAAATACCCAAGTTCCGGTATTTTCTTGTCTGTTTAGCAACAAAGTTTACGAAAAGAGCTTTATAGATTGGTAACAGCCGGTTTTGGCCTTGAGGCCTTGTACCATTGCAGGCAAAGGATGAAAATAAGGATGATATCGATGGCATCCCCTCCATAATACATAAGTATGCTCCCGGATTCTGCTTGATCTGCCGGGACTCCCTCAGGCGGCCGGGCATAAATGATCTTTGAAAGGATGCCGTGGGCAGCAAGGGCAGAGAGCAATGCCGCAGCCCGGTATGCATAGCTTTTACGGTGCGGGATTGGATCGATATAGATCAAACTGACCGTGAAAAGGAAGCCGGCGAGGAATACGTGCAGATGAATGAAAATATGCAGCGGGATATTCTCGTGCATGGCGCTGTACAGGCTCGTGGTGTATAGAAGCCACAAGGCCCCTATATTCAGGAACGAAGCAAAAAAAGGGTCGCTTAAAACATTTAGCGGCCTGCTTTTTAACAACTGCGAGAGCTTTCTTGCTTTATCCCTTGGAAGGGTGCGCAATGTGAGCATCATCGGTGCAGCCAGTACCATTAAGAGCGGAGCAAGCATGCCGAGGAACAGATGGCCGAGCATATGTGCCTGAAAATCATGATGTGCCTTCTCTGCAAGGGGACCGGCAACGGCAGCAATGGCCAGAAAAACTCCTGCGGACCAGGAAACCGTTCGGTATAATGGCCATTTTTTAAAGCGGCGGTTTGAACGGATTACTGCCCACACATAAAGGAAGAGGGCACAAACAAAAGGAAGGGCCAAGATCAATTGAGGTCCGGGCCCCAAAAGGCTGCGGGCAGCTTCTTCGTGGACGTGATTCATGCTCATCGGCTGAGTTCCGCCTTCGCCTTCCTGCCTGTACGGATCGTCACCATGATGCCGGCAATCAGCAGTGCAAGGGCAATGCTATTCCAAATTAAATCGTAAACGAACACATTTTCAACATAGCGGATTTCATGAATGCGCATGATTTTATGCTGGATCGTACCGTCGTACAATTGGAATCCGCCGGTGCCGAGCAGGATGCCGCCCCACCATCTCGCCTGCCAATAGGCGTTCCTCCGCCTCAGGTCCGCAAAAAGAAAAAATCCGCCGATTGTGGCAAACCAGCTGAATGCATGGAAGAATCCATCCGATACCAAGCCGATATCCGTGGTGGATCTGTCATAAAAATGATGCCAGTGAAGCAGCTGATGGAAGACCGTCTCATCAATGAATGCCACCAGGCCGAGCCCGCATAGGAATCCCGATAACAGATTCCGTCCGGAGTAAATGCTCCGTGTTCCCAGAACTTTAACCATCGCCAAACCTCCCCTTGATTTCTTGTCACCATTATTCCCTCATAAAAAAGCGATAAACTAAAGACCGGAAAAACCTCCTCAACGTAAAGACGCGAAAACATAAGGAAAACTTAAGCATAAAGATAATGATATTCTAATTAACTTATGACAGCTTGCCGGGTACGATAGTAGTAGATTGTTACAAAGAAGGAGTGGCAGAGGTGGAGAGGGAGATTACATTCAGATTAGCCGCAGCAGAGGACTTGGACCGGATTGTCCAGATGCTTGCGGACGATGTATTGGGAAAAGAAAGGGAATGTTATGCGGATCCCCTGCCGGAAGGGTATCTGAAAGCCTTTCAGGCGATCGAGTCAGATCCGCACAATGAACTGACAGTGGCTTGTCACGACAAAGAAATCATAGGTGTCATGCAGATAACGTTCACGCCATATCTTACCCATCAGGGAAGCTGGCGGGCGACAATCGAGGGCGTGAGGACGTCTTCCGCGGTACGCGGGCAGGGAGTCGGATCCAAGATGATCAACTGGGCGGTCGGACGTGCCCGTGAACGCGGCTGCAGCCTTGTCCAGCTCACAACGGACAAACAGCGCGGCGACGCTCTCAGGTTCTATCAGAACCTCGGGTTCAGAGCGACACATGAAGGATTGAAAATGAAACTCTGACAGACTGAAGGCCCGTTCCCGGGTGCGGGAGCGGGCCTTTTATCAAGATTAGAAAATCCAATCTTTAAGTTTTTTGTACCAAGGTTTACTGTCTTTTTTCGACGGCTGTTTTTCTTGCGGTGCTTCTTTTTCTCCGGGGTGTTCCTTGCAGTATTCGGTCGGTTCCGTACCCTTCACGAAATAAGTGAAGCGCTGGACAGGGCAATCCTTGGTGGCAAGCTTGCCGTTATGGGGATTGACCGCGACGCCGACGACGCCCTTGGTCGGCTTGAATGCCTTGACGGGTTCGTCCTTCAGGGCTTCCTCCATGAAATTCACCCATATTTTCTTCGCGTATAGCTTATCGTCCACAATCGAGATGTCTTTCCCTTTGTCATAACCGGTCCATACTCCCGCAGTCAGCTGAGGGGAGAAGCCGATCATCCAGTTGTCGGTGTTGGTCGTCCCGGATTTACCCGCATAGTGCCTGGTCGCGTCTTTGCGGATCTGGATCCCGGTGACGGTCGAGTAATCATTCAGTTTCGGATCGAAAATCCCGCTCAGCATATGCGTCATCACGAACGCCTTGTCGGGATCCAGCACCTGTTCCTTTTTCACTTCTTTTTCATAAATGACCTTCCCCGACCAGTCTTCGACCCGGGTGATGAACACCGGCTTCACTTTGTAGCCGCCGTTCGCGAATAGATTGTAGGCGTTCACCATGTCGATCACCCTTGCCCCAGAGGTCCCGAGGGCGGAGGACGGATACTTCTTGACCGGGGTGGTAAGACCGAATTTCTCTTTCGCCGTTTTCACCAGGGTATCCTGGCCCGTGAATAGATGCGTCTTCACGGCATAGACGTTATCGGAAAGCGCGATCGCCTGGGCAAGCGTGATATCATCATTTGCGTATTTATTATTGTAGTTGTGCGGCGCGTATTTTTTATTTTCGTCAAATGTGAACGTCGTGAGCTCGCTTTTCATCGTTGTGGCAGGGGTGAAGCCCTGGTCGAGTGCGGAATAGTACAGGAGCGGCTTTATCGTCGAGCCCGGCTGGCGGATCGCCTGGACCGCCCGGTTGAATGGACTCTCCTCATAGCTCCTGCCCCCGATCATCGCGGTGACGTAGCCGTTCTTCGGATTCATCGAGACAAACCCGAGCTGAATGTCGGATCCTTCCCCGATCTGTTCATCGACCACTTTTTCGGCGATTTCCTGATGCTTCGTGTTCAGCGTCGTGAACACTTTGAGTCCGCCCATCTCGATCGTTCGCTCATCCAGCCCCAATTCTGTGCGGAGGATATTTTTCACCACATCCTGAAAATAAGGGGCCGTCTCCACCGTTTGATGGGCGTGTTCCCCGGTGATTTTGACCGGCTTTGCCTTCGCGATTTCACTTTCCTCTCTCGTGATGAATCCGTCTTCTCTCATGGAATCCAGGATGAGCTCCTGACGGCTCTTCGCATGCTCGGCTGATTTGAGAGGCGAATAGTAGGAAGGCGCTTTCGGGATCCCGGCAAGCAGGGACGCCTCGGCAAGCGTCAGCCGGTCGGCATCCTTCCCGAAATAATACTGGCTTGCGGCCTGGACGCCGTAGGCACCATGACCGTAATAAATCGTATTCAGATACCCTTCAAGGATTTCTTTCTTGCTGTAATTCATTTCGATCCGGAGGGTATAAAGGGCTTCCGAGACCTTCCGCTTCCACGTTTTATCATGCGTCAAAAAGAGATTTCGGGCATACTGCTGGGAAATGGTGCTTGCCCCCTGGACCTTGCCCATCGCCTTTATATCGGCAAGTGCGGCCCCTGCTATCCTCTTTAAATCAAATCCGTAATGCTGGTAAAAATTCTTGTCTTCTATTGAAATTGTCGCCTCGATAAGTGCCGGTGAAACCTTTTCGAGATCCACCCAGTAGCGCTTTTCCCCGGTATTCGTCTCGCCAATCACCTTGCCGTCCTCCCCGTAAATCAGCGTGGACTGAGGCACCGCAAGCGGAGGGGGACCCTGGAACTTCGCGTACGTCAGCACCCCGATCAGCCCGATGAGCATAAGGACAGATAAGAAAAGAGACAAAATAACGGCCGCTCTCACATATTTTTTTGTTTTCTCCAATCCAGCACGAGTCATCAGTTCCATCCCCGATCCCGCCTTCTCTATAAAATAGTTTTCTATGAAAATCCATTCCCGCTCCGCCGCCCCGTCAGTCACGATGCACAGGACTTCCCGCAATCTTCAGCTATATATATTCAGTATGAAAGGTTTGAAGAGTTTTTAAACATGAACCAGATAGAAAAAATTTCACTTGAATTTTTGCTAGATTCCACTATACTTTTTCTCATGTTTGTATTTATCATGATAGGGAAGGATAAAAATGACGTCTGACCGTGACGTTATTTATTTTGTAATCAACACCTGTGATGTTAAGTGACTTTTCCATTTGGAAGGTTAAGTATATTTGATAATTTGCAGTAACAGGTTTTCAGCTAGAATAAACATAATAGCTATTTAGTAATTAAACGGATCCAGCTTTTGATTGGAGTGGAAGACGCAGACTCCTATCAGAAAAGCGGAGGGGCTTTGCTCAGAGGCGTGTGGCATAAGGCGAAGAGGTCACGAAGGCGTTCTTTTCCTTCTTGGCCGGTTTGACTTATGACATGTGCTTCTAAGCCCCGCAGCTGGACAGTCCCTCCCAAATGAAAAAGCAGGAGGCTCACCAACCGCCCGCGGAAAGCGGAGTCTTCCACGGAAATCAATAAGCGGCGATTAAGGGCCTATAAAAAACAAAGAAGGGAAGTAGAAACAATGAGTGGACTTTGGTACACAGAAAAACAAACAGACAACTTCGGAATCACAATGAAAATCAAAAAGAGTTTACATACAGAACAAACGGATTTTCAATACCTCGAAATGGCCGAAACAGAAGAATGGGGCAACATGCTCTTCCTTGACGGCATGGTCATGACAAGCCAAAAAGACGAATTCGTCTACCACGAAATGGTTGCACACGTACCATTATTCACACACCCGAACCCTGAAAACGTACTGGTAGTAGGCGGCGGGGACGGCGGCGTCATCCGCGAAGTGCTGAAGCACCCAAGCGTGAAAAAAGCCGTATTGGTCGATATCGACGGAAAAGTCATCGAATACTCAAAGAAATACCTCCCGGAAATCGCGGGCGAGCTTGAAAACGAACGCGTCGACGTCCAGGTGGGCGACGGATTCATGCATATCGCGAAAAGTGAAAATGAATACGACGTCATCATGGTCGATTCCACTGAGCCTGTCGGGCCGGCTGTAAATCTATTCACCAAAGGTTTCTACGCGGGAATCTCGAAAGCTCTTAAAGAAGACGGGATCTTTGTCGCTCAATGTGACAACCCTTGGTTCAAAGCGGACCTTATCCGTCAGGTACAGCGTGATGTAAAGGAAATCTTCCCGGTTACGCGCCTGTACACAGCGAATATCCCGACATACCCGAGCGGCATGTGGGCATTCACGATCGGATCGAAAAAACACGACCCAATCGAAGTGCCGGAAGAGCGTTTCCACGAAATCCAGACTAAATACTACACACCGGAACTGCACAAAGCAGCATTCGTGCTTCCTAAATTCGTCAAAGACCTGACGGAATAATAGTAACGGATCAAAGACCGGGGTCCCCCGGTCTTGTATTGAATAAAGGAGGGACGGTCCACCAAATGTCCGCCCCCGATAGAGAAAGGTTTGAATATGATGCGTTTTGATGAAGCTTATTCAGGTAATGTATTTATTAAGAGCCACCCTTCATACGAAGAAAGCTCAGTCGTGCTTTACGGAATGCCTATGGACTGGACAGTGAGCTACCGTCCGGGTTCACGTTTCGGCCCGACGCGTATCCGTGAAGTGTCGATCGGACTTGAAGAATACAGTGCCTATCTAGACCGCGAGCTTGAAGAAGTGAAATTCTTCGATGCCGGTGACATTCCGCTTCCGTTCGGAAATGCCCAGCGCAGCATCGATATGATCGAGGATTACATCGACCAGCTCTTAGGCGACGGGAAAATCCCATTCGGCATGGGCGGGGAGCACCTCGTTTCATGGCCGGTCATGAAGGCGATCGCGAAGAAATATCCGGACCTGGCGATCATCCATATGGATGCCCACACGGATCTTCGCGAAGAGTACGAGGGAGAACCGCTTTCCCACTCGACCCCGATCCGCAAGATCGCCGAGCATATCGGACCCGAGAACGTCTATTCATTCGGGATCCGTTCCGGCATGAAGGAAGAATTCCAATGGGCGAAAGAAAACGGCATGCACATCTCGAAATTCGAAGTGCTCGAGCCGCTGAAGGGAATCCTTCCGACGCTCGCGGGACGCCCTGTCTACGTCACCATCGACATCGACGTCCTTGACCCGGCTCACGCACCCGGAACCGGAACCGTGGACTGCGGAGGCATCACATCCAAGGAGCTGCTTGCATCCATCCATGCAATCGCACACTCCGACATCAACGTAGTAGGCGCCGACCTAGTCGAAGTAGCCCCAATCTACGACAACTCCGAACAAACAGCCAACACAGCCAGCAAACTCATCCGTGAAATGCTCCTTGGTTGGGTGAAATAATTTCTATAAAAATAGGATTGCCTTCTTGAAAGGTGATCCTATTTCTTTTATCAATTTTTAAAAAGGTGTTGGGGTGGCAATTGACCTTCCCTTATCTAATAGACAAGGAGTGGGGGGAAATGACCATCCTTCAGAAGGGTTAGAGTAAACCGACTCCAGCAGTTTATTGGAGTGGAAGACGCAGACTCCTGCGGGAAAAGCGAGTTAGGTGAGACCCCGCAGGCGGAGCCGAGGAGGCTCACCAACCGCCCGCGGAAAGCGAAGTCTTCCACGGAAATAAACTGCGGCAATCAAAGGGAGGTAATTGTGTCTTTGAGGAGTGATATAACCTGACTTTCACAAACTTCCAACCCAAAACTCACCCCCACTCATTGCATTTTCCCCCAATACTTCTTATACTTAATAAGTTAGAGGAAGACCGTCCGCCAGTCAGGACGGACAAATTCCAGATCGGACCCTAAATAAGAAAAGGATGTGAGTGGTTTGACAGATTTCAACAGTGAATCCACGCCTGTCAAAATTCACTTAAAAACAACTATCACAGTCGGTGAAGAAAGCGACGCTTTTGAGCTCGTCTCATTCGGGCGATACTATGAAAAAGGGGACGCCTTTTTCCTTAAGTATGACGAAGTCCAGGAAGAAGGGACCACCCACACGATCGTCAAGGTCACCGACACCCAGGCACTGATCCTGAGGAGCGGTGCCGTCAAAATGCGAATGGTGTTCAACGAAGAGGAAGAGATGAACGGCTCTTATGAAAGCGAGCTCGGCACACTCTTGCTGACGACAAAAACTAAGAAACTTTCACATACGAAAAATCTCTCCAGGACGGAAGGGGATTTCAACCTTTCCTATGAGCTGATCATGCAGGGCAGCCCGGTCGGGGATTATGAGATGTCGATCAATTTTAAGGAGGAAGAATAGGCGCATGAATATCGTCGAGAAAGTACAAGAAAACCTGAAATCCGAAATCAAGGCAGCGGTCCTGAAAGCGGGGCTCGCTTCAGAGGACCAGCTTCCAGACATCATCCTGGAGACGCCGAAGGATAAGTCACACGGGGACTACTCCACCAACATGGCGATGCAGCTGGCGCGTGTCGCGAAAAAAGCTCCGCGAATGATCGCGGAAGACATCATGAAGAACTTCGATCAGTCAAAGGCTTCCATTGAAAAAATGGACATCGCCGGTCCTGGTTTCATCAACTTCTTCATGAACAATGACTACTTGACGGATCTCATCCCGATGATCCTCGATCAGGATCACGAATACGGCCAGTCTGATGCCGGTAATGGCGAACGCGTCAACGTCGAGTTCGTTTCGGCGAATCCGACAGGCGACCTTCACCTCGGCCATGCCCGCGGTGCCGCAGTCGGTGATTCACTCTGCAACGTGCTTGAAAAAGCAGGCTATAATGTCACGCGCGAGTACTACATCAATGACGCCGGGAACCAGATCCATAATCTTGCGAAATCTGTGGAGGCACGCTACTTCCAGGCGCTCGGGCAGGATGCGGCGATGCCTGAAGACGGATATCACGGCGCCGACATCATCGGAATCGGGAAGCAGCTTGCCGAGGAATACGGTTCCAAGTATGTGGAAGCAAGCGAAGACGAGCGCTACAAATTTTTCCGTGATTACGGCTTGAAAGTGGAAATGTCCAAGCTTCAGAAGGACCTTGAGATGTTCCGCGTGCCGTTCAATGTGTGGTACTCAGAAACCTCCCTTTACGAAAACGGAAAAATCGACGCTGCGCTCTCCAAACTGCGTGAAAACGGACATGTGTACGAAGAAGACGGAGCGACTTGGTTCCGTTCGACCGAACTTGGCGACGATAAGGACCGCGTGCTGATCAAGAATGATGGAACATACACGTACCTGACTCCTGACATCTCATACCACCAGGATAAATTCGAGCGCGGCCATGATGTGCTCATCAACATCTGGGGAGCGGACCACCACGGTTATATCCCTCGTATGAAAGCGGCGGTAGAGGCACTTGGTTTTGACCGCGAAAAGCTTGAAGTGGCCGTGATCCAGCTCGTCCATCTTTACAAAAACGGCGAGAAGATGAAGATGAGCAAACGTACCGGTAAAGCCGTGACGATGCGTGAACTGGTTGAAGAAGTCGGCCTCGATGCCGTTCGTTACTTCTTCGCGATGAGAAGCGCGGATACGCACATGGACTTCGACCTTGATCTTGCAGTGTCCCAGTCCAATGAAAACCCTGTATATTATGCTCAATATGCGCATGCACGCATCTGTTCGATCCTGCGTCAGGCTGAAGAATCCGGTCTTGCTTCCGAGGACCGCATCGACCTTAGCCTGATCGGAACGGAAAAAGAAATCGATCTATTGAAGAAGCTCGGTGAATTCCCGCAGATGATCGCTGATGCAGCCGAAAAGCGCACACCGCACCGTGTCGCGAACTACATCAACGATCTTGCTTCGGCATTCCACAGCTTCTACAATGCGAACAAGGTGCTGGATGACGAAAACCGCGAGCTGACAACAGCCCGCCTGGCACTAGTCAAAGCCGTGCGCGTCACGCTTCAAAACGCACTTGCCCTTATCGGGGTAGCTGCACCTGAAAAAATGTAATGGCTCGAAGGCCCATCCCTCGCTGCTTTAACGCAGAGAAGGACGGGCCTTCTTTTTAATATTTTCCTCCTCATAACGTATAATAATGGGTAGACATAGTTTAGGAGGTACCTCATGAAGACAGTTGTGCTGGCCATTGTGACCGGTTTTTTGGTAGGATTCATCTTTGCCCTGTTCAAGCTTCCAATCCCCGCTCCGCCTGCCCTCGCAGGAATCGCCGGAATTGTAGGGATATACTTGGGCTTCAAGGCATTCATGGCGATTCAGCCGTGGATTGAATCGGTATTTAAGTGAGTTTTACATAATAGAAGTGTCCCTGTTGTAAAAGTCCGGATCCCGATGGCTCCGGGCTTTTGTAATTTTTTTGAATTTTTTGTTCAAATAATATTGAATATTATATTCGAAAATATTAGAATTAAGTCAATGAAGAAAAAAGGAGGCTATTTATTTTGAAACATTTACTGCAATCAGATGAAGTGGAAACCATATCCCTGGAGGTGGAATGGTCACCTGTATGGGAAGTCATCCTTGGCATCTCAGGATATACACATAAGCAGCTCAGGCACACCTTCGACATGGACAGGGAGTGGGCAGAAGCCTCATCTTCCATGCCTCCAACTTTGGTGAAGAGCCTGAATGAAATCGAAAAAACGAACTTCTGGTACGCCCTCATTATGCTTCAAGATCAATTTTCCGCAGAGACCGTTCAAGATTTTTCGAACAGCCTGACGGAGCTTCCAGCGGTTGATTTTTATAAAACCGTGCTGCCGTATAAAAGCCGAAATCTTGAGACGATGAGATCGGAAACAGCTAAACAGCATACGAAACTCGATCTGTTTGAGCAATACGCTGCAAATTTTGAAGGTCATGAATTTTTACGGGGATATATAAGTCATCTTGGGCGGTATTCCTATGAGGTACTCAGGGATCTGCTGATCACCATCTTGGATGAATGGCACAGCTGGATCAGTCAAAACGAAGACTGGGAAAAGTGGGTCAAGGCACTGGATTATGAGAGTAAGCAGCATCGCAGCCTTGATGCAAGAAATTCTGTAGAGGAAATTGAAAGAGTGACGGACGGGGTGAACTACCTCCCGGAACCCGGGGTATGGAAGGTCAAACTGATTCCCCATGCAGCCTACAGACCGTGGATATTGGAAAAACGGACCCAGGATACAAAGATTTTTTTCTATCCGTTAAAAGATGATTACCTTGCATCCCCGGGAGAGCCCTCACCGGAATTAGTCCGCGGCCACAAAGCCCTGGGGGACGAGCTCCGTCTGAAGCTGCTGTATCAGCTTATGAAAGGACCGATGTCGCTGCAGGAATTGAGTGTTCAGTTTCAAACGTCTAAAACATCGCTCCATCATCAACTCTCACTGTTAAAAGCGGCAAAATTTGTGGCGGCTGATAAAGGGGTTTATTCAGTGAACCCGCACAGGATCGGAGCTTTTTCAGAAAAACTGAATCAATTCCTGGATTCCAAAAGATGAAGAAATACTCCAGATCATTCAAGGCGCTTTGGGCAGGGGAAGTCATTTCGGAATTCGGCGGGGCGGCCGGAGGGATCATTAACGGATTGCTGTTATTTGAATTGACAGGCTCAAAAGAATGGATGGGCATCCTCTGGCTCGTTTACTTTATTCCTTCTCTGGTTTTACAGGGAATCAGTGCCCCGTTTCTTAACCATATCGTTAAAGAAAAGATGCTGAAGAGGATCCAATTGATCCGTGCATTTGCTTATCTGCTTCCCCTGGCAGGCTATTTGACCGGCTCCAAGCTCGGGATCATTTCAGGATTAGTCCTGCTGCAATGCCTGCTGGGAATGATGCAGCCCATTTACGCAAGCCTGTCCTTTTCTTTACTGCCCGATATTTGCAAGGAGGAAGAGCTCGCAGATGCAAACGGCTTACTCGACGGCACCATCAGGCTGATGAGTTTTCTTGCCCCGGGAGCCACTTCCTTATTACTTGTGGCCATCCCGATGCATTTCATCTATGGTTTTTCCTGCGTCATGTTTCTTGCCAGTTATTTCGCACTGACGCAAATACCTCAAACCAGTACAAAAAAAGTGGCCGCATGGACAAAGAAATTCTGGTGGGAAGAGATGAAGGAGGGATACAAAACCTTCTTTCAATATCCCCATCTCCTGCGCCTGATCATTCTTTCCTCTGCTGTACAGTTCGCAGTAGGGGCAGCTTTGGTGTTGAGTGTCCCCTTCATTCGCGGCGTTCTGAATGGCGAGACCTGGCACTATGGGATTTTTTCAGGCGCCTTTCCCGTCGGATATGCCCTCGGCATGCTTTTACTGACCCGTGTACCGAAAAACGCGCAAACGATGTATGTGGGCTTGATAGGCGGCGGCCTTTCCTTCGTATTCTTGTATTACGTCCACTCGATCCCGTTAGCGTGGCTCTGTGAATTATTCGGCGGCCTGATCTTTCCCTTGTTCAATGCCCAGAATGCCGCTCAGTTTCAAAAGGAATCCCCAAGAGACCGCCTGTCACAGTTGAGTGCTGTGAGACTCCTTTTCATCAGGGTGACGATGCCTTTGGGGATCTTGTTTGCCTCTTCAGCAGTTTCCAGTACAAGAGAGACCTATATGTTTGTTGGACTGGTCATCGTCATACCAGGATTATATTATTTTGTCACTTCATTTTTTCGGAGAGAGTCCCGGCTGCCTGTGGAAGAAAACAAGAAGATTGGGTGATGAAAAGCAGCACAAATTCTCCCCTCGAAACCTATAGATTTTAAGAAAAATCAGATGTAATGGTTTGAAAATGAAAAATATATCCTTTTAAGTGAGTTACATTTTATTAAGAACACTATGTTATGTTTTTAATAAGGGATTTACTTAGAATGGAGGAAGTCTAGTGAGTAAGGACGTTATTCAAACAAAATTTCAAGTTTCGTTGAAAGATTGTATTGATGTTATAAGAAATTTTCCAGCATTCAGGTTTTCGTATTTTTTTATACTTCTATTAGTGCCGGTTGTGTTAATTTTCAACTACATCACTATTAGTATTCCGGCAAACCAAGACTCATTGATTAATTTGATTATCCTCTGCGTGATTTTTCTAATCGGAGTCCATATACTTATGAAAGGGATGGAAAAAGTACTGGCAATAAGATTGTACAGAACTTTAAAAAAGAGTGGTGCATCTCAACTTATTGTAGGAATTGACAAACAGACCTTAGAGTTTGTTTTAGGGGCAAAACAGAATAGGCAAACTATCAATAAAAAATATGTTGTAATCTCTACACCCAAAAAATATTTATTTTATGAAGGAAAAGGAGTTAAACCCTTAATGTTCTTTTTGCCTAAAAGAGGCAGTGCAGCTCATGAACAAGTAGTAAATGAAATCATAGAGATTGTCCATAAACAAGAAAAAGTTCCTCTCAAGGAGAGAAAAAGATGACCGTCAATTGACGAGTCTTTATAGTTTCTTTTGAGTGCCAATATTTCTCTAAAGAGGAGGCGATTGCCATAAAAAGGGTGATCGTCTTTTATTATGAAAAAAAAAATTTGTAAATTATTCAACGAATGTGAAAGTGAAATCGTCTAATGAATAATTAATAAGAAAGGGGGTTACTGCTATGAATTATCACGGACCTACGCCAAATGATGACTTATTCGCATATATATTCAAAGAGTATAGTGACGATGTTTATCGTTTAATCTTTACATACGTAAAAAAGAAAGAGATAGCGGAAGATTTAGTACAAGAAGTTTTTATAAAATGCTATAAGAATATTGATGATTTTAAAGGTAACTCTTCTGTTAAAACGTGGATCATAAGTATTGCCATTAATCAATGCAAAGACTATCTGAGAAGTGCTTATTCAAGGTATGTATACCTTAGTGATAAAATATCTTCCCTTGCCAAAGGAAATACCAAAACACCTGAGGATCTAGTTTTGGAGAATAACGAGAAAGATCTCCTGACAAAAGAAATTTTGAGTTTACCAATAAAATTTCGTGAAGTTATTTATCTCTACTATTTTCAAGAATTAAAAATTAGAGAAATAGCCGATGTGTTGGGTGTAAACGAAAATACAATGAAATCAAGGCTGTCCCGAGCGAAAGAACTAGTAAAGAAAAATATACAAGGAGGGAGTAATGAGGATGGAGAGAAATATCAAAGAACTAGTCAAGGAATCACCTTTGAATAAAATTAGTTTGAGCAATGAGAGGAAAATGGAAATGTTTCATCAGATAAAAAGTGGGGCTAAGGAAAAAAAGGCAATCAAAAATAGATTTATATTCGCTCCTCTACTCTCAACTGTCTTTGTAGCAGCTTGTATATCAATCTTTGGATATTATGGAAGTACAGAATTGAGGCTCCTCGAAAATAAAAATGGCAATAGTAATTTAGAGTTATATGAAGTTGATATAAAGAAGCCAGCTTTATTGGGTGAGAATTATAAATTTCCTACAAAGCTCCCGTTTATAGTTGAAGGGGTAACAACCAATACAAGAGATGACTATTCATATGGAGAAATGATTAGTGTAAGGTTTGAGGGAGAGCAAGATCAAGTCCTCAGAGTTTTATTTTTTGAATCTGATAATGAAAAAAAACATCAACATTCCAGTGGTGAGAAGATAGAAAGTGGAGATATCATTGGTTATTATCACTCCGGGCTTTTGTTTAAAGATAATAAGCTTAACAGAAGTTCTTTTCATTGGTCAGAAAATGAAGAAACTGAGTACGATATTTATTATGATCCAGGTAAATCAGAAAGTATGCTTGATAAAAATGAATTGATGCAGATAGCCGAGTCATTCCAGTAAGAACAAAGGATTAGTTAGAAGGGTGATTGCTCCATAAGGTGGTCACCTTTAATTATGAAATATCAAATATTTAATTTGAGGGGAGAGGTAATTATTAAAAATAACTTTGATTTTTTTAGGTTTTTATTGATTTTAACATGTCTTTCATTTTTATTGTCAGCATGTAATTCTACAAAGGAAAATGAGGAGGAAGTGGAGACAATTCAAACCTATTTGGAAATTGAATTCACAGGACCTAGTGTTGAACTAATAAATGCCCTTGAGCAAGAGGGTGCATATCCTCCTGAATTACAACAATATGCAGAAGAAAACTATAAGTCTCTTGTTGCAGACTTAGAACAATTTGTTAATAGAAATTGGGTAATGACATATCAAAGGTTTGCGTATGAAAATGGGTACCGATTAGAGCCAACTAACATTGAAATACAGAAGACAGAGGATGACAGTGATGCTGCTGCCTACAATTATGAAGTTAAAGTGAGCTACAATAAGGATGAAAAAAATAACACAGCTAATGTAACAGGAAGAATTAACTTGAATGAAAATGGTGAAATTTCAATCATACGGAATGTGGATGATGGTGGATTATTAGAAAAATTGAAGCAATAAAGATCCTAGTAGATTTCCTTATTGATTGTGGTGTCCCACTACCTCTGAAATTCTTTTGAAGCCGGCAGCAACAATTCACTGAGTTTTCTGAGGTATATTAGGCTGCCTCGTCCTTAGGGGTGAGTTATTCCTTTAAAGGAGGCTTAGTAATAATAAAAAAGGCGATGCAATATAGTTTGCAAAGCCTCATATTGTCCCCAGCAAAATTTTTTCCCCCTTTAAACTAAATGGATTAGCAGAAGAAGTTGGTTCTGCTTCAAAACTCCAGCACACCCCCGCTGATCCGCTTGACACCCCGGATGGAGGCGAGGTCCTCGGTCAGTTTCAGCATGGCTAGGTCCTTGTACTTTGCTTCGATCATGAAGTCGACGTCCCGGCCAAATTTCTTCAGGGTTTTGAAAAATGGCTCCACGAAATCGGGGTTCACATAATCGGCGTGGGACCGGAACGCCTTATCCGATTTAGGCGAAGAAATATGTATCTTCGGAACAAGGTCGCGCCTGTCCCATGTCTTGAAAATATCCTCGAGACAATCCTCAAGCGGCAGACTGCCAAGATTCGCTTCATGATGGTGGATATCAAGCACCATCGGAATATCTTCCTTTTGACAGGCGGCAAGCGTCTCCTCCACATTGTACGTCTTGTCATCGTTCTCGAGCGTCATGATTTCCTTCACCTCGGGCGGGATCGCATTCAAGTTCTCATGAAACCGTTCGAGTGCTGCTTTTTTATCGCCGTAGGTCCCGCCGATATGAATATTGATCACCGACTCCTTTTCGATCCCCATGTACTCAAGCATCCGGTAATGATATACCATATCCTTTACGGCATTATCGGTGACATGCTGCTTCGGGCTTGTGAACAGCGTGAATTGATTCGGATGAAAGCTCGCCCTGATGCCGAAGGATTTGATGAGGTTCCCGAGCTCCTTCCATTCTTTTTTAAATGGAGAATGGAAGTCCCACTCGACATCCGGATGCGTCGCAAGGGGGACGAGGGAGCTCGAAAGCCGGTACAGCTCGATTTCATGAGCGGCACAATAGTAGAGGATCCGTTTTGTGTGTTCCAGATTCTTTCGGGTCACTTCAATGAGCTTCTCCATGCGTTCATCGTGGGGAAGCTCGGTGAACCGTCTGTAAGTCATTGTTTTGGAGGGGCTTGAATCCCAAAGGGCAAGGGAATTTGCCACGAATCCCAGTCTCACTTTCATGCTCAATCCCTCCTATAAAAGAATCGAAATCGCAGATGCCACTTTTTCCTTCATGCGTGTGAACACAGAAACGGACTGCAAGTCACTGGCAGTGAGCCTGTCCGATTCCTTGATATCCTTTGCAACTTCTTTTTTTAGTATATCAATAAAATGTTTGTCGTAAATCAGGTTGTTCAGTTCAAGATTGATGAAAAAACTGCGCTGGTCAAAATTCGCCGTCCCGATATCACAGAAATGATCGTCGACAATCATGAGCTTCCCGTGATAAAAACCGTTCATAAATTGATATACCAGCGCCCCTTTTTCAAGGAGCGTTCTGAAATAGGGGAAGGCCGCCTCTTTCACAAGGGCATGATCCGCCTGGTTCGGTACGATGATCTCCAGCTTTACGCCGCGGTCGAGAGCTCCGAGCAGCTTATCCATCAGAAGGCTGGTCGGGATGAAATAAGGGGTCCCGATGACGATGGAATGCTTCGCATCATCGATGAAATCCCCAAAAAATTTCTCGATATTGACACCCTCCGTCGGGAAAATACGGTGCATGATCCCGCCTTTGACTGCAGGCGGAAAGTAAAGGGGGTCGTTTCTTAACTCCTTCTGTGTCGCACGGTGCCAGTCGATACAGAACTCCGACTGAAGATCGAGGACACCTTCGCCATCGATCCTCATATGATAGTCCCTCCATGGGGACAGTTCCGGTTTGTCATTCTCATCGATGTATTCTTTCCCGACATTATATCCCCCAAGATAGCCGAGCTTTCCGTCAATCACCGTAATCTTCCGGTGATTTCGCTGCTGGGAGGAAAAGAAGAGATGAGGGAGCTTCACCTTTTGGGCGAAAGCGACTTCCGCACCCGCCTGCTTCAGCAGCTTTACTTTCGACTTCGGCACCTGCGAGCTTCCGATCTGATCCATAAGCAGCCTGACCTCTACGCCCTGTTTGGCCTTCTCCTCAAGCAGCTCTAAAAACCGGTGGCCGAGATGATCATTCTGGACAATATAAAACAAAATATGAATGGAAGATTCCGCATTCTTAATGTCCGCAAACATTTTATCGAACAATTCCGGTCCGCGGGAAATCAACGTTATATCACTATAACGCTCTTCGTAATTCCTTCTCGTCCGGGTGCGTATGAACCTGCTCCGCCCCAGCTTGAAATCGACAACCATCCAGGCGATCAAAGCCCCGATAATCAAAATCGCATAAACTAACCACATTCGAATCACTCTCTCATCGTCAATAAACTTAGTATGTCCGTCAATCTGCATTGTGTTCCATCTTTTTTATTTCCCTGAAACAACAAGCCGCGAAACCTTTTCTTGATACTTTTTGACTATGGAAGAAAAAGGGACTTGCGAATCATCCTCGCGTTTTGGAGCTTGCAGTCTGATTTTAAATAAAGCTACCATGCCAGCGTTGATTGGAGTGCAGGACGCAGATTCCTGCGGGAAAAGCGAGTTAGGTGAGACCCCGCAGGAGCGCAGCGACGAGGAGCATTCCTGTTATAAAGTAAATTGCGTTTATATCGAAGTTTTTGCGATGTGCATAAAAAAAGCCCCCTTGGTACGATAGAGAGTGTCATGCATGACCTCGAATTAAGTACCGAAGG